>DATEHV010000001.1:0-2093 GCA_035279445.1 Candidatus Acidiferrales bacterium
ATACTAGCGGTTCTGACCGCGCGCGGGCTTCGAAGTCGTGCGTGTCTATGCTAGGATGAGGCGCCAAATGCATGTCGTAGAGAAAAGACAGCTAATGTCCGCCGCCGAGATCGAGCGAACGTTGCAGAGGCTGGCTCACGAAATTGTCGAAAAGAGCGGAGGAGCGCGAGATCTTGCTTTCGTCGGTGTCCGGCGGCGAGGAGTGCCCCTCTCCCAAAGGCTTGCCAAGTTGATCCAGGGGTTCGCGCATGTGGATGTTCCCGTCGGCACACTCGACATTACTCTCTACCGGGACGATCTCTCGACGGTTGGCCCGCACCCCATCGTTCAATCCACGAATATCGAATTCCCGGTCGACGATCGGGACTTGGTCGTAGTGGACGACGTCCTGTACACAGGCCGGACGATTCGAGCCGCAATGAATGGGCTGTTCGATCTGGGCAGGCCGCGGCGGATTCGCTTGTGCGTCTTAATAGACCGCGGGCACCGCGAACTGCCCGTGGAAGCCACCTTCGTGGGCAAGGCCATTCAGACGAGCGACTCGGAAATCGTGGAAGTCCGGCTTCGGGAGCTTGACGATGAGGAACGAGTCATGTTGATTGACCGCGTGCCCTGAATCGCTGTCTGCTGAAACTTCTACTGAAGGAGAACAGTGCTCGATCGCCTGCAGCATCTTCTGGGGATTGAAACTCTCAGCCGCGAGCAAGTTCTCTTTATCCTCGACCAATCCAAACCCTTTCAGGAATTCCAGCGCCATCCGCTGAAAAAGCTGGCAACCCTCCGCGGGAAGACCGTCGCGGTGGCGTTCTTCGAATCGTCAACCCGCACGCGCATCAGCTTCTCCACCGCCGCCGCGCGCCTGGGAGCCGACACCATGAACCTTCAGGCCGAATCCTCGAGCCTGAAGAAAGGCGAATCGCTGATCGACACGGTGCGGACGCTGGAAGCCCTGAGGCCGGACGGAATCGTGATCCGGCACAGCTCGTCCGGGGCGCCCGAATTCGTGGCACAAAGGCTCGGCATTCCCATACTCAATGCCGGAGACGGAATGCATGAACATCCGACGCAGGCGCTGCTCGATGCGCTGACCATACGGGACCGCAAGGAGAAACTCGAAGGATGGAACGTGACGATCCTCGGCGACATCCTGCACAGCCGCGTGGCGCGCTCCAATATCCATCTGCTCGGCAAGTTTGGCGCGCGAATCACCCTGTGCGGGCCCGCCATGTGGATCCCTCGCGAGCTTGAAAGTCTGACGCCGTGCTTGCGCCGCACGCCGCGCATTGAGGAAGCCCTCGAGGGAGCCGACGTCATCATGGTTCTTCGCGTGCAGACCGAGCGAATCCACGAACCATCCCTGCCCGCCGAGGAATACATCGCCGGCTATCAGCTCACGGCCGACCGCCTGCGGCTGGCCCGGCCGGACGCGCTCGTGTTGCACCCCGGGCCCATGATTCGCGGCCTCGAAATCGATCCGGAGGTGGCAGACGGGCCCCAGTCCGGAGTCCTCGAACAGGTGACGAACGGGCTGGCGGTGCGCATGGCCCTTCTCTATCATCTGATCGGCGGCGCGCCCAACGACGCGCCACATCCCGCAAAGGACCGCTCGAATGCTGCTGATTAGAAATGGCCGCGTGCTGGACCCGTCCAGCAAGACGGACACGATATGCGACGTGCTGCTCGATGGCGAACGCATCGCGCGGACCGGCGCGAATCTCTCCGCGCCGGATGCGCAAATTTTCGATGCAACGGGCCTGATCGTCGCGCCAGGCTTCATTGACCTTCATTGCCATCTGCGCGAACCGGGCCAGGAGCTGTCGGAAACCATCGAGACCGGCGCGCGCGCCGCGGCTCGCGGCGGATTCACCGCGGTGTGCTGCATGCCGAATACCGCGCCCGTGAATGACAACGCGTCGGTAACGCGCGGGATCGTCGAGCGCGCCGCCGCGACATCGAGCGTCCGCGTGTGGCCGATCGGCGCGGCTTCGATGGGCAGCAAGGGCGAAGCGCTCGCGGAGATCGCGGCGATGAAAAAAGCCGGGATTGTCGCCGTGAGCGACGATGGCAAGCCGGTGGCGACCGCGCGGCTGATG
>DATEHV010000002.1:0-3246 GCA_035279445.1 Candidatus Acidiferrales bacterium
GAATCCGTCGCGCACCAGGGTCCGCGCGGCCTCGAGCGTCTCGATCACGTTGGGGTAGAGCGTGTTCGGATCTCCGAGCACCTCGAGCTTGACGAGGTCGTGCCCGTCGAGCAGCTCGCGCGCGAGGCGCAGCGTGCGCACAGCGTCGTCCGCGTTGTAGCAGCCCGCGGTGTTCGGCAGCATCACGTAGCGGCTGGGCGGCAGCGCGTCGAGCAGGGAAGGCTCGTTCGCGTTCTGCCCGATGTTGGTGCGCCGGATCGCCACGGTGACGATCTCGGCGCCGCTCGCCTCGACGGCGCGGCGCGTCTCGTCGAAGTCCCTGTACTTGCCGGTGCCGATCAGCAGGCGAGAGCGGTAGGCGCGCCCGCCGATGATCAGGGGGTCGGCGGTCTGCTCGGGCAAGCGGGTCGGGGCGTTCACCGCTAGCCTCCGCCGACGGCGACGACGATCTCGAGCGCGTCCCCGTCGGCGAGACGGGTGCTCGAGTACTGGCTTCGGGGAACGATCTCGCCGTTCTTTTCCACGGCGACGCGCTTTCCGGACATGTCCAGCGCTTCGAGAAGCCGCGCAAGGTCAGCGCCGGGCTCGACCTGCCGCGCTTGACCGTTCACCGAGAGCTGGATCACTTTGAAACGCCAAAAATGCGGAGGGTGAAATCATCTTACCACGCGGACGCGGTTCGATGGAACCGCGGACGCGGGCTACGAGAGCCTCGAGGGCCGTGGATCGGATCGGGTTTGAACGAGAGGTTTTCGAATGATCACCGGGAGCAGAACGGCAATGAGGAGCATTCCGGCGACGGGCAGGAGGGCGTTCGTGTACGACCCCGTTGCATCCTTGACCAGCGCGGCGAACAGGGGACCGACAACGCCCGCCGCGCCCCAAGCGGTCAGAATCGCGCCATAGTTGGCTCCCATGTGGCGGGCCCCGAAATATTTGGCGATGAGCGACGGCATCGTGCCGAAGCCGCCGCCAAAGCACAGCAGCACGATCGCATAGGCGATCGCTACGGCGATGAGGTTGTGAATCCCGCCCAGTGTTCCGAATACCACGACTTGGATTCCGAATATCAGCCCGAAGGTGCGGATGCCCCCGATGCGGTCCGATATGGCGCCCCAGAAAAAGCGGCCGAGAGCATTGAACAATGCGACTCCGCCATAGGTTGCCGCGAGTATCGCGGGCGTCAGGCTGGTCAGCTCCTGCATGATGGGCACTGCGTTCCCGATAACGAGGATCCCCGCAGTCACGTTGAAGAACAACATGAGCCACAGCAAATAGAATTGTGGCATGCGCAGCATTTCACGGGTGGTAAGAGCGGCTGCTTCGGTTGACCCCGCGCCGTCGGCATCGCACGGGCCATCCGGCGGATTTATCAGCGAAGCGGCGGAGACTCCGGCGATCACGGCGAACGCGACGCCCGAATACAGAAACACATTCATGATCGCCAGAACGTGGTTTTGCGCCAGTAAAAGTGCGGACGAGTGTACGGTTCCGTGCGCGGCCGCCTGTGCGGTATAGCTGGAAGCGGCTTCGGCGGCGGCCGCGAACGAAGGGACGCTCTTGAGGATGAAGTTGTAGAGCACCGCACCCAGACCGAAACCCATGACCACGATTCCGCCGGCCAGACCGCGATGCCCGGGAAACCATTTGGTAACGACGGCGACCGGGGTTACGTATCCCATGCCGACCCCCAAGCCGCCGATCAATCCGTAGGTCAGGTACAGCCAGACGGCGCCGAAATGGCTAGTTCCCAGGCCCGCCAGGACATTGCCCAGACTCCAGAGCAGCACGCCGGTCAATGCGACCTTGCGCGGCCCGACCCGGTCCTGCCAGCGTCCGCCGACAACGGCGCCTGTGCCGAGGGAAAAAATGGCGAGCGCAAAGGCCCACGTGACCGTGGTATTCGACCATCCAAAGCACGCGAGCAGAGGCTGCGCGAACAGACTCCACGAATAGATTGTGCCGAGCGTCATCATGAACGTCGCACCGCTCAGGGCGATCGTCCACCGGTTGTTCAACAGTCTCGAGGCAGCAGCTTGCATTGCTTTCTCCTCGCCAGGTTCGGTCCGAGACTTCTCGCCCGGATGGGGAGGTTCACAGCATGGATCGGGCCAGCTTTCAGGAAAGTGCGGCAAAATCACGGCGACTGCCAAGCAGTCAGCCAATTGAATACAACTGCGCCGATTTCCACGTTGCGGCGCAACCTGAAACCTGCGATTTCCGTGCTCGGAATCGACACTCAATGATCGGACCGCGCCGTTCCACGTCGCGTCCCGTAAGGATCGCGTCAGAAAATCCAGGCTTGAATTCTCGTCAGGGAAATACTTGATTTTCGGCAATCCTGATTTTCAGGCGCAGACCGAACATTCGGTACAAATACCGCTGCCCAAGAAACAGAAATTCCAAAGTCGAAGCGGCAAGGAGGCCGAATGAGTGCAATCCAGAACGCCGTGCGAACCGCATTGTTTCTGCTGGGTCTGCTCGTCGCGGTCTCGGCTGCCGCCTGGGAGCCCGCTAAGACGGTTGAGTTCATCGTTCCCGCAGGGACGGGCGGCGGAGCCGACCAGATGGCGCGCTTCATTCAAGGAATGGTCTCCAAGTACAAGCTGATGAATGCCAAGTGATGCGGTCGGTCGCTCTGCCGGAAACCGTCGTTGCCCCGCCTGCTGGTAACACCGTAGAATCCGCATATCATGCGGGTGTAGTTCAATGGCAGAACGAAAGCTTCCCAAGCTTAAGACGAGGGTTCGATTCCCTTCACCCGCTCCAGGATCCAAAATGCCCGCCTCGTTCGACGGCAAGCTCGTGGTGGCGATTTCTTCGAGAGCCCTGTTCGACCTCGAGGAGGCCAACCGCGTATTCGAAGAGCAGGGCGTCAACGCCTACTACAAATACCAGCTCGCGCACGAAGACGAGGTGCTCGCTCCCGGCATCGCGTTTCTCCTGGTCAGAAAGCTGCTCGGCCTCAACACGTTCGCGCCGGCGCGGCCGCGCGTGGAGGTGATCCTCCTGTCGCGCAACACCGCGGACACCGGAATGCGCATCATGAATGCGATCGAGCACTACAAGCTCGACATCACGCGCGCCGCGTTCACCGGGGGCGAAAACACCTATCCCTACGTGCCGGCGTTCGACGCGCATCTGTTCCTCTCGGCGAACCCCGTGGACGTGCGCAAGGCGCTCGACGCGGGTCACGCGGCGGCGACCATCCTGCCTTCCAACGTCGGACAGAACACCGACGCGAGC
>DATEHV010000003.1:0-2056 GCA_035279445.1 Candidatus Acidiferrales bacterium
GCTGGGTCCCGAGCGCGATATTCCGGCCCCCGACATCGGCACCAACGACCAGATCATGGCCTGGGTGATGGATACGTACTCGATGCACGTCCGGCAGGCGACCACGGCCGTTGTGACGGGCAAGCCGCTGGACCTAGGGGGGTCGCAAGGCCGGAGAGAGGCGACGGGGCGCGGCCTGATGATTTGCTGCAATAAAGCCGTTGAGAAACTCGGGATGAAGCGGGAGGGCTGCCGGGTGATCATTCAGGGATTTGGCAACGTGGGATCGCAGGCGTCGCTTTTAATGCACGAAGCCGGTTATAAGATCGTCGGCATCGGCGATATTCACGGCGGGCTCTATAACGAAAAGGGCTTCGACATTCCGAGGGCTTTCGACTGGGTGTATGCGCAGAGAAAACCACTCGCGGACTTCCCTGGTGGCGGCGAAAAAATGAGCGCTCAAGAGATTCTTTTTCGCCCTTGCGACATCCTCGTTCCCGCGGCGACCGAAAACCAAATAACGGCGGAGAATGCGCGGCGGGTGAATTGCCGCATCCTTTGCGAGGGAGCGAACGGCCCGACTACATCCCACGCGGATCCGATCATCGACGAAAAGGGGATATTCATTATCCCGGATATCCTCGGAAATGCCGGCGGCGTTACCGTCAGCTACTTCGAATGGGTGCAGGATCGCCAGGGATTCTTCTGGCGAGAAAGCGAAGTGAACGAACGGTTGCGCGACGTAATGGAACACAGCTTCGACCACGTGGTGCATTACGCCGAGACGCACAGCGTGAACAACCGCGTGGCCGCTTACATTCTGGCGATTGACCGGGTAGCTCGCGCACTGCAGCTGCGCGGTTTTTACGCATAGCATGGATTGACAGGCGCGCGGAAGCGCGTTATGAAGGCGCAATGCATTCCGACACAATTTCCCCGGGCGCGCTAAAAACGGAAGAGGAACACAGGCGCGACATCCGCATCGCGGGCCGGTGGATTCACGACCGGGGATACGTGGTGGCGACGGACGGGAACATCTCGCTTCGGCTCGATTCGGGCCGCATTCTTACCTCTCCCACGGGCGTCAGTAAGGGCGCGATGTCCGAGGAAGACATGGTTATCACCGACCTGGAAGGCCGCAAGCTAAGCGGCCGGCGGAATCCTTCCTCGGAGATTGCCATGCACCTGCTGATCTACCGGCTTCGGCCCGACATCAATGCGGTTTGTCACGCGCATCCACCCGTGGCCACAGGCTATGCCGCCGCTGGCATCCCCCTTAATAAGGCTCTTCTGTGCGAACTCGTGATCGCGCTGGGCAGCGTTCCCGTGGCGCGGTATGGCACGCCAGGGACGTCCGAATTGGCCTCGGCGATCGAGCCGCTGGTGCAAGGACACGATGCAATTCTGATGGCAAATCACGGCGTGGTCACTTACGGGCCGGACCTGCTAACGGCGTTCCATCGCATGGAGACGACTGAACATTTCGCGCGGGTATCCCTGGTGACAGAGCTTCTGGGGAAGCAGGTATTACTTTCGGGAGGCGAAGTCGAAAAGCTGCTCGAGATGCGGGCTCGTTACGGCCTGCAAACCGCGCCTGCCGTGGGGTCCCGCGGACCCGTGACCGCCGGCGCCGACGATGCGGAACGAGTAACGCTGACGCGCCGCGAACTCGAAACGCTTATCGACGAGGCTATTCAGAAGGACCGCTCGCGCCGCCTGCCGACGTGACATCTTTCCTGAGCCCGCTTCGTTGACACTCCCGTCCGGCTAATCAATAATCGCTCGACATGATTGGTTCGCTCCGCGGCAAGCTGGTAGACAAACGCCCCAACCAGATCCTTTTGGAAGTAGGCGGCGTAGGTTACCAAGTGCAGATTCCGCTCTCGACATTCACCGGGCTGGAGGCGCTGCACAGCGAGACCACGCTTTTGATCCACACGCACGTGCGCGAAGATCAGCTTTCGCTCTACGGTTTTCTGACGGCACGGGAGAAACAATGCTTCGAGCTTCTGATTTCCGCTTCCGGAGTGGGCCCCTCCCTCGCGATGAAAATTCTATCGGGCATGAGTCTGGAAGA
>DATEHV010000004.1:0-2350 GCA_035279445.1 Candidatus Acidiferrales bacterium
TTTCCGCCACGCCGGGACCTTACGAGTTGACGAAATCCGGCGGCGCCGTTGTCGAGCAGGTCATCCGGCCCACGGGACTTGTGGACCCCGAAGTCGAGGTGCGCCCGGTGAAGGGGCAGGTGGACGATCTGCTCGAGCAGATTCGCGTGCGCGCCGCGCGCAGCGAGCGCGTTCTGGTCTCCACGCTCACCAAACGCATGGCCGAGGACCTCGCCGAATATTTCGCCGAGGTCGGCGTGCGCTGCCGCTATCTCCACTCCGAAATTGAGACGCTCGAGCGCGTGCGCATCCTGCGCGATTTGCGGCGCGGAGAATTCGACGTGCTCATCGGCATCAATCTTCTGCGCGAGGGGCTCGATCTGCCCGAGGTTTCGCTGGTGGCGATTCTCGATGCCGATAAGGAAGGCTACCTGCGCAGCGCCACTTCGCTGATTCAGACCATGGGCCGCTGCGCACGCCATCTCGAGGGGAGGGCCATTCTTTATGCCGACAGGATGACGGACTCGATGCGCCAGGCCATCGGAGAAACCAGCCGCCGCCGCGCCAAGCAGCAGGCCTACAATCGGGAGAACAACATCACGCCGCAATCCATCGTGAAGTCCGTGGATATGCAGCTCGCCGCGATTGTGGAAGCCGATTACATCACCGTCCCGGCGGACGACGCCTTGGCTGGCGAGATCGCCAGTGAAGCGCAGCTTCTCCAGGTCGTCGCACAGCTCGAAAATCAAATGCGCGAAGCGGCCAGAGCCTTCGAGTTCGAGCGTGCCGCCGCTCTGCGCGACCGCATTCGCTCGCTCAAGCAGCGGGATCTCGGCGTGATCGCCTCAACCGCTTTGCCTGTTGTCGGCGATGCCGCCCCGCCCGGCGAATCTCTCCCCGCGCAAAAAATATCCGCGCCGGAGCCTTCTTCAAAAGCGCGCGTTCGTGGCAAGTGAAAACGGCGGATTACACGGCGCCGCGCTTCAATTCCTCGAGCGGATAAAACGTCCCGCGCCACACGATCCCGCCCTGCCATAGCGTGACGATCGTCGAGCGCGCCAGCATCCAGGCGAAGATCAGCGCCCCGATCGGATACGTCAGCGCGTAAAGCGGTGAGACTCCGAATTCAAGGCACACGCCCCCTTGCGCCGCCAGGGGTATTCCCACGGCGATCAGATCGAACACGCGCGCCCATCCGTGCGTGAACGGCAGCGCCACCATCGGAAACACGCACATCAGCAGCAGCCCGAACACTTGCAGGGAAATGACCGGCAGCCGGAATCCGGAGGTGGCGAAGAAATTCTTTGTCGTTCCGCGAATCATGTTGCCGATCCCGGAGTGCCAGTGCACGCTCACCGCGCCGCCCGCCTTCGCCACGCCCGACCGGATGCCGGCTTCCTTCGCCAGTTTTCCAAGTTTCATGTCGTCCACCACTTCCATCGCCAGCCGCCGGTGGGTCCCTAGCGATTCGTAAGCCCTGCGGCGAATCAGTTGGAAAGCGCCCACGCCCGCGTAGCCCCGCCATTGAGGATCGCTCACGCGCCAGGGACGGATCCCCGCCAGAAACCCCAGTCCGAAAAATGTCATCGCGATTCTCTCGCCGAAGCTGTGCATTTTCGCGGTCCCCAGCAGCGTGAGATGCTCCCAGCCCTTTTGCTCCGCCAGCGCCACCGATCGCCGCAGCAGGTCTGGCGTGAAATGCACGTCCGCATCGGTGAACACAAGCCATTCGCCGTTCGACCGCCGGTAGGCTTCCTGCAAGGCGTGCGGTTTGCCAAGCCATCCCGCGGGAAGGGAATCGACGCGCGCGTGTTTCAGCCGTGAATTTTCGCGGGCGGCGCTCTCGAGAATCTTTCCGGTGCCGTCCTCGGAGCGATCGTCCACCGCGACGATTTCGAGCCGGGGGTAATCGGTTGCGAGAAATGTGCTCAGAGCGCCCGGCAGCTTCTCGGCTTCGTCCCGCGCCGCGAACAGAATCGACACGGCCGGGCAGCTCTCATCCCTCAAGGGAACGAAATCGTGGAGAGACGGCATCGAGGGTACGCCGCGGGCTAGGTCCATGGCCTCGAGAATCCACAGAAAAGCCACGATTCCAAGAATCCCCGTCGCCAGGATGTGCAACGCAATTTCCTCCACCGTAAGGGATCGAACAAGTTATGCTATCACGCGGGATGAATCGCACACTTTCCATCGTCGGCGCGGGACGCGTGGGCAGAACCCTCGCGAAACGCCTGAGCGAACTGGGCTGGCACATTGGCGCGGTGGTCGCGCGGTCGTCGGCAACGTCGCGTGCGGCGGTGCGCGCCATCGGAGCCGGCAGCGTTTGCGCGCGCCTCACTCCGCGGGTGTTCGAAGCGGACATCGTCTTGCT
>DATEHV010000005.1:0-53303 GCA_035279445.1 Candidatus Acidiferrales bacterium
TGAGCCTGCCGCGAAGCAAGCTTCGCGGCAGTGAGCGGGAGCAAGCTCCCGCACTCCACATAGGCCGCGCTGACGGCGGCGCGGAGGAGGACGAAAAGCAAACAGCAAAAACGCCGGCAAGCTGCCGGCGCTGCGAGAGGCGCTACGGAAGGCGGCGGATCAGGGGCGAAGCGCGAAGGCTTCGGCGAGGAGTTCGTAGGAGCGGCGGCGGTCGGCGTGGTCGTGGGTCATCGTGGTGACCATGATTTCGTCCACGCCGGACTGATCGGCGAGGCGCACGAGCCTTTCGCGCACGCTTGCCGGCGAGCCGATGAACGAGCGGCCGCGATTCATTTCGATGATCTGAAGCTCTTCAGGAGAATATTTGTAGTTGGTCGCCTCTTCGATGCTCGGAAAACGCCCCATTTTGCCGGAGCGGAAGCGCAGCAGCGTGAGCGCGAGCGGGCGCGCGATTTCCGCCGCTCGCTCTTCCGTCTCCGCGCAGACAACCGAGACGCCGATGAGGGCTTCGGGCTGATTCAGATGTTCCGACGGCTGGAAATGCTCGCGATAGAGACGCAGCGCGCCGACGGCGGGCCAGGGCTGAATGTGGTGCGCGAATGCGAAGCGCAGTCCCATCTGCGCCGAAAGCTCGGCGGAGAAATCGCTCGAGCCGAGAAGCCAGACCGCGGGCATTGGGACGTCGTCGGGCATGGCCCGGATGTGCTCGAACGGATGATTCGACGGAAATCCGTGGTCGAGGAAGGCGAGCAGATCCTCGAGACGCGCGGGAAAATCATCGGCGCTCAGCGCCGAGCGCGAACGCCGCAGCGCGAGCGCCGTGAGCGGATCGGTTCCCGGAGCGCGGCCGAGGCCGAGGTCCACGCGGCCGGGATGCAGCGCCTCGAGGACGCGAAACGTCTCCGCCACTTTCAGCGGCGTGTGGTTGGGCAGCATGATGCCGCCCGAGCCGACGCGGATGCGCCGGGTCGCGTCCGCCACGTGGCCGATCATCACCTCGGGAGTGGAGCTGGCGATCAACGGCGTGTTGTGATGCTCGGCGAGCCAGTAGCGGGTGAAGCCGAGCTGGTCGGCGAGGCGCGCGAGGTCAAGTGTGTTGCGCAGCGCGTCGGAGCTGGACGAACCCGACGCCACCGGCGAAAGATCCAGCACGGACAGACGGTACGATTTCTCGGCGGACATCCCTTCCCTTCCGGGCGCGAGTACGGGCCCCACGCGCGTCCAGCAATTGTGGCATATCGACGCGCAGGAGCGGCGGTTTCGTGGCGCCAGCTTCCAGCTGGCGAAGTTCGGAGGAGGAGGAGGAAACCAAGATTCGGCCGCGAAGCAAGCTTCGCGGCAGAAAGCGGGAGCAAGCTCCCGCACCCCACATAGGCGGTGCCCACGGCGTCGCGTGTAGCGTATGGACGTCGGCGCGAAAAGGGGCGGCACTGCGGAAGAGCGAAGGCAGACTGCAAAAACACCGGCAGGATGCCGGCGCTACGGGAGACAGCGATACGAAAAACAAAAGCGGATCCCTCGAACTTCGGGCCGACCGCTCCGAAAACGGGAGCGGGGAAACCGGTCGGCCCTCCGCTCGGGATGACAGCGATGGGAGGTGAGACGTTGGTGGCGCCGGCTTCCAGCGGGCAGGTGGTCCGGAGGAGGAGGAAACCAAGATGCGGCCGCGAAGCAAGCTTCGCGGCCGAAAGCGGGAGCAAGCTCCCGCACTCCACAGGGGCCGTGCCAACGGCGTCGCCGACCGCCTTAGCCCCGCATGCGCCCACTCGAGGGTGTAAACGTAGGGCCGGGTCCTTTAGCCCGGCACGGGGCCACCAACCTGCCGCGCTGAAGCGCGGCGCTACGCGAAAACATGACGCGGCCGCGAAGCAAGCTTCGCGGCAGTGAGCGGGAGCAAGCTCCCGCACTCCACACGAAAACAGGAAACTGCAAAAACACCGGCAGGATGCCGGCGCTACGGGAGACAGCCCTACGAAAAACGAAAGCGGATCCCTCGAACTTCGGGCCGACCGCTCTGAAAACAGGAGCGGGAAAACCGCTCGGCCCTCCGCTCGGGATGACAGCGATGGGTGTGGAGGGCGTACCAGCGAAACGGTGGTACGGGCGTACTACCAAAATACGCGACCCCGGTACCGCCGAAATGTGACTTTCCTTCTACTGCGGGTAAAATCGCTCGCTGCTATTTTGGGCCTTCGCAGAGTCATGCCTAAAGGAAGAGGGCCCATCGAGAATGAGCGACACGTTTGACTATTCGCGACCCGGAGAAAATCCGGGTGCTGAAATTCCCGCGGAATCCACGCGCGGAGTTTTCCGGGAGCCGAAGCGCGGAGAAACGCGCGACTCTTCGCCTGACGCCGGCGCAAAAGCGGCGTCCCCGGCCGGCGATCCGCAGCAGGCGACCACGGAAGCTCCGCACCGCGAACGCCGCGTCCGGCGCCGCGCGCTGATCTCCGCTCCGGTGCGCGTCCGCAGCCTCGATCTGACTGTGGCAGGACCCGACGAAGTTTCGACGACGCTGGACGTCTCGCGCGGCGGACTGCTCTTCGCGAGTTCGCTTGCCGCGTTCACGCAGGGCATGGGAGTGGCGGTCACGTTTCCCTACACGAATTCGCCGGCGATCGCCCAGGCGGAACAGATGGGACGGATTGCGCGCGTCACCCCGATGCCCGACGGACGGCGGTCGGTGGCTGTGATTCTCGGCACGGGCGCCGGCGAGGTGGTGGACTCGGCCAACCACAGGATCGCGCAAAAAGCGGCGCACGGCGCGCTCACGAAGGCTGCGAAACCGAAGCCGCCGCTGGTGCTGATCGTGGATGCGGATATCGAGGTTCGGCAGTCGCTGCGGAATTACCTGGTGGGCGAGGGCTACGAGGTGATCGCCCTCGGCACGGCTGGCGAAGCGCACGAGGTGCTGAAGATGTTCACGCCCGCGCTGCTGATCGCCGAGATTGAGGGCGACGATTTGCCGGGCTACGAGCTTTGCGCGCACGTGAAGGCGACGCCGCGTCTGCGGACGATTCCCGTGATCCTGCTGACGCGTTCGGCGTTTCCGAGCGACTACGCCAACGCGCATTCGCTCGGCGCGGTCGTGTGCATGGCCAAGCCCTACCGGCAGGAGCGGCTCGGGCACGTGGTCCGGCTGCTCGCGCCCACGCCACAGGCCATCGAACAAACCGCTCCTGCTCGCGCCGCTGACCCCGCGCGCAGGGGTCTTCCGCGGCGGCGACGCACCGACCGATTTTTCCCCTCGAGATAACGTTCATCGCAGCGCGCGAGTTCCCGCCTTGCGTTGTGAGACGTTCGTAGCGCTGGCTTCCAGCCGGCGAAGTTGTGCGGCGAAATGGGAAACCGAGACGCAGCCGCGAAGCAAGCTTCGCGGCAGAAAGCGGGAGCAAGCTCCCGCACTCCACATAGGCTTTGCCGTCGGGGACGCGCGAAATGAAAAACGCCGGCAAGATGCCGGCGCTACGGGAGAAAGGCGCCGCTTGAGGAATGCGGCGGCTTGCCGCCGCTGCGTCGCGCCGGAGCTTGCTCCGGCGCAAGCGCGCTCAGATTCGGCACAACCTGGGGCGTTCGGTGGGGCCGAGGAGCTTCTGGAATGGGCGGCTTATCGACGCAGCCGCGAAGCAAGCTTCGCGGCAGAAAGCGGGAGCAAGCTCCCGCACTCCACATAGGCTTTGCCGTCGGGGACGCGCGAAATGAAAAACGCCGGCAAGATGCCGGCGCTACGGAGAGCGAGACGAGAGGCGGAGACGCGAAGCGGAGGATGCGCGCCGGCGCGCACCCTGTCCTCAAGCACAGGTTAACGCTGTGGGCGCATCGGGCGCGCAAGGCGCGGGCGAGGCCGCGCGTCCCCGGTAAACTGGCAGGATGAAATGCCCGAAATGCGGCACCGAGGCGCGCGACGTCGCGCGATTCTGCCAGCGATGCCATGCCACGCTGCGCTATACGTGTCCCTCGTGCAACCACGAGCAGCGACAGGGCGGCAAGTGCGAAAGGTGCGGCGTGGATTTTTTGAAATATATCGGCGCCGTGGTGGCCGCCAAACAGGGCGAGGCCGACCTGATTCACGATCAGATCGAGCAGCGCTCCACGCTGATGAAAAATGTTCTGATGACGCCGTTCAACCTGGGCATTCCCCTGCTGCGAAGCCTCTTCCTGGGAGCGCGAAAGCGCAGCTCCTCCTGAACTGGAAACGATCCCGAAATCGCGGAAGTTTCGTAGCGCCGGCTTCCAGCCGGTGAAGTTCGGCGGCGAAATGGGAAACCGACAAGCGGCCGCAAAGCAAGCTTCGCGGCAGAAAGCGGGAGCAAGCTCCCGCACTCCGCATGGGCGCCGCTGAAGGCGTCGCGCATGGATGCCCGCACTACGAGAGAAGGCGCGCACGGAGCTAAAAAGGAAACTGCAAAGACGCCGGCAAGATGCCGGCGCTACAACAAGCGCTACAAGAGGCGCTAGCGGACGCAAAAATAGCGGGACGGCGGAAACAGCCCGGTGCGCAAGAATTCGGCGCCGATTGCGCGCTTCAGTTCGCGATACCAATACTCGAATGTCGTCTCGCCCACGCCCAACAGCCGGATCGCGCGGCGGTAGTCCGCGCCGCGCACAATATACAGATTGAAGAGTTTGAGGCGGCCCTTCCACTCCGGGCGGCGCAAGGCGCGGCGTCCGATGCGTTCGAAATCGGCGACGTACTCGCAGGCGCGGGAGCGGTCGGGCCGCCAGAGATAGCCCGCCGAGGGATTTTCTAGGTTGAGCGAACGAACCGAGCCCGCCGAATCCGCGAGCCATTCGCGCAATCCGCGATAGCGGCCGTGGCAGGCGTCGAAGGCGTCGGCTGGTTTCATGGCGGCAACCGTAAGGTGCCATTGCTGAGCGGCGATGAGCCGGCTCGCGCGCGTAATGTTGCGAGCGAGTGCGGGGCGCGTCTCCGCGTCAATTTTTTCGCGGCGGCTTCGGAGCATCGGCGAGCAGCGCGCCGATTTCCCACACGTCGTCGTGATGCGCGAGCTCGTCGTCCACCGCTTCCAGGCACACCGCAAAACATTCGTGCCAGCCCGCGAGGTATCCGCGCGCATACTCGTCGGCGAGACGCACGCGGTCGCGGTGGGCGCGCTGCATCTCGAACACCTGGGCGCACTCAATTCCCGGCGCGCGCGCCGCGATGCGCAGCCGGTAGAGGAACTCGCGCAGGGCGCGCAGAAACCAGTGCAGCGGCGCCGGGTAATACACGCCGACGCGACGGCGGGGTTCGTACCAGGCCATTTGCCAGCCGCGCGGAACGATTCCGCCGTGTCCAGCTTCCCTTCGCAATCCGGCGCGCGCGCTCATGAATGACGCACCTCGGGCCCGGTCCCCACGGCGAGTTCGCGCCGCACCGCCTCATCGCGCTCGGCGCGCAGGAGTTGGCTGCGCAGGCGCGCGTCGAGAAAATATTTTGCCTGGGGATTAATTTTCGGCTCCGCCTGCCCACCGGAGTTCACGGCTGCCGCATGATTTTGGTTTGCACTTAAACCGAGAGAATTCTCGTGGGAAGTTTCTGATTCGGCTGTGGGGCTGAAGCGCGGACTCTGAAAAATGTTTCGGAAATCGGTGCGGCCCTTTCCTTCTGGTACTCCACCTACGGATGAACTACCTATCCCGCCCGAAAACTCTTCGCGCGAAAGGGAGTTGCGCCGGTTTGCTACGCAGCTTTGCGCGCGCGCCTCCGCGATTCTGCGTACCCCCTCCGCAAATCTGCGGCCGCCCTGTGGAAACTTTTTTGCTTTCAGGATGCGCACGATCACGCCGCCGGGCGCGGGGTCTGTTTCGATGTAACCTTCGCGGCGCAGCGAGCGCATCCAGCGTTCGAGGGTCCGACAGTTAAAGCCGGTCTCGTCCGAAATTTCGCGATAGCTGATCGGCGCTCCGCCCAGCACCCAGCCGACCGGGCCGTGCTGGTGGGTCTGCCGCAGCACGAGCCAGCCATAGAGCCACAACGCCGCGCCCATGCGCCGGTGATGCTGCGCCTCGAAAAGCACTCCGCGCAGCCCCGTGTTGTAGTCCTTTCCCCGCAATTCTCGGCGATCCGCGCCGCATCCATGAGGATCGGCGCCGCGCACTTTACGGCTTCGGCGTCAACAGAGTCCGCAGTAGGGAATGCGCACTTCCGCGTAGCCGTGAGGCGCGTATTCGCAAACCTGCAGCCGGCTAATTACGGATACCGGCGGATTGCGTCGGCAAAATCCGCAGACCGGTTCTCCGTGGCTGTTCGTGTAGCGGAGCGGTCCCGTCGGTAGATCGTGCGATTTGCGCCGATACTGGCTCCGCTCGCGATTCTCGCGTTCGCGCTCGCGGTGGCTCGGGAGCGCCCGCCAGCGGCGCATGTAGAGGCGGTTGTAGCGACGGCGATTCTCGAGGAGCGATCGGACGGCGTCGTCGCGTTGCGCCCGATCCTGGAACGAACTGGCCGTGAAATGATCCGATCGCATCGTTCCCTCCCGGCGCGCGGCGTCCGGACCCGGCCGCACCTGCGGAGCGAATCGTTCGCGCCCGTGGCGCGTGAACCCGGTACTGCTACTCGGGTACCATTGCGTTAAGTCATTGCTGTGTTACTTTGCGCTCGCTTCCCCTTCCTTCGGCCCGTTGTTGGAATCAGAAACATCTGGAGGTTTTTTCATGGGCGCTGCGCGTCCTCCGTTGGGCTATCTGGAAACTTGTTCGGAAGCCGCTCTGGAATCGATGGAACTTTCGCGGCTGAATCGTGCCGCCAACCTGCGCAAAGAGCTGCGCGAAATTCTGGAGGACTGGATCGAATCGGAAGTGGACGCCCGCATGGCGCGCTGGCTCTTGGAATACCGGCGCGCGCATGCGGAGCAGCCAGGGGATTTTCAGACAGAATCGCGCGCGCTCGCGCCCGGCGAACAGCTGGCGATTTCGTTTCTCCCCGCGGCGGACGAAAAAGAACCGCGCGCCGAGCTCGCAGCCGTCCCCTCGATCGAGCCTCGCGGCAACGTCGCCGCGCCGTCGCTCGCGCGAGCGCGCGTGTTCGCGAGCAAGTTGCTGCCGGCCCGCTGGCAGAAATCCGACGGCGCCTCACCGGCCGAACTTTCAGGCCCCGATTCATCATCGTCGGCATCGAGCGCACCTCGGCCAGAGGCGCCGGGAAGGTCTGAGCGATCTGCACTGCGGGAAGTCGAGCACCTGGCGCGGGGCGGTGCGAAATTTCTGCGCAGCTCCCTGGGCGGGCGACCGGTGCGAGACGGCCGCGCGTCGCGACAAGACCGCGCGATACGCGGTATGAATTCGTGCGAGAGGGCGCGTGACGCGACCGCACCCGGCGCAGCCGCGATCGATTCCGCCTGCGGTGCGGCGTAAGCAGAGCCTCCTGCAAGTGCGCTGCGTATCGGCGGCGCGCCCGATGAAGGCCTATGCGGCCGGAGCGGTCGGCGCGAATTCCGTTGCGGTGCGTTCGCGGCGCGTCGCGTGTCACCCGGATTTCAGTGCGGCGTCCGATCCTTCTCGCGCGTTCAGCTCCCTCTCGTCGAGCGATCGGCCGGAGCTCGCTGAGTTTGCGATGGCGCCACAAAGCGCGGCGCGCCACATGGACCTTCGCTGCGCTTCCGATTGAGCGACGCAGCGAACTTCTGTTGCGGGAGGCGAACCGATGCCGCGGGTCCTGCGGGAGGCGCCGTTCTGCTTGCTGTTCGCCCGTCGGGCCGGTTCGTGGATGTCGCGCGTACGCGTTTCGAGTGCATTTGGCGCTGTCGCGCGCGCCGTGCCTCCTCGATGAGCGCAACGAACCTCTTCGCCGCCGCGCCCAGCGCTGCGCCACCCACAAAACGAGCCGCGATTTCGGCCTACCAGTCACCATTGCGCGCCTTCCACCTTCAGCGAGTTGCGCGGCCCAACGGCTTGCGTTAGCGATTCCCGCGGCCGACGCCGCGCCCTCGGTGTCAACTTCGCGTTTCGAGTCTCGCGATGCGGCCCGCTTCCATCCGTGCCTTCCATTCACCGATTCGTGCCTGCCGCCAAGACGCTTGCGCGGTCGCTTCGTGGCCCCAACGTCAATTCCGCCCTCTCGCGCCGGATTTCAGCGTCGACTGCTCCACGCACTCGGGAGCTGGGCATCGCAGATGTCCGTTGGATCGCCTCCCACGGCCGCCGCCGCGCCCTCGCAATCAACTTCGCGATTCCAGTCACGTGGCGCTGCCTGCGTTCGTCCCGCGCGTCCGTTTCACCGATTCGCGCTTGCCGCCAAACCGATTGCGCGATTGCTTCCGCGAATCCACCGGCAATTCCGCGGTGCCGGGCTGGGGTTCAGCACGGTGTTCTTTCCCTCTCTCGCGAGTGTTGCGGCCGTTCATTGCAGCGCTTCTGCCTTCCGTCGCGCCGATTGCCCTCGCGACCTCGACCGCGCCAGCTGTGCGCCGACTGACCGACGACTCGCGCGTGATCCGCGTTGACGTACTTCCTCCTCGACGCATTCTCTTCGACCGGTCTTTGTGTATTGGTCTGGAGTTCCCTCCCCGCCGCTGC
This sequence comes from Candidatus Acidiferrales bacterium, assembly GCA_035279445.1. Classification (GTDB taxonomy): domain Bacteria; phylum Acidobacteriota; class Terriglobia; order Acidiferrales; family UBA7541; genus Palsa-295. Next base: position 8,518 of record DATEHV010000005.1, read on the forward strand.
CCCAGATTGCAACCCTCTCTCTCTCTCTCTCTCTCTCTCCGTCCCTCTCGCTTCTTGTTCCTTCCTCATCCTTCTTCTCTTCTCCCCTCTTCCAACTCCTCTTTCCTCTCTTCTCTCGCCCCATCCGCCCAGCGACATGCGCCCTCTCCCCTCCTCTTCAACATAAATTATTCATTCGCAAAGAGCGGTGCGGGCGGAGCCTCAACGCGGGCAACGGTGTCGGAGATCGGCAGAAGATGCGGGGGAACGCGAGCGGCGGCACGCGAGTGAAATTGTGAGAATGCGATGGCGTTCGAGCAGCACCCGCTAAAACTAATGAATGCCGAGTTACGAGAGGCGCTAACGGAACCGAAGCAACAGCAATCCGGAGAAAGCAAATCGGCGTTGGCGCGGCAGCGACGGTGTCAGCAAATCAAGAGAGGCGCCAAGCCGACGATACGCCGTATGTGGGCGGGCGAACCGACGGAAGTTCTACGTCATGGACGGGAGAAACGAGATGGTGTGGGAACTCTGCCGCCCGGCTACGAGAGTCGAGCGAAGGTTGACTCCACTTCTTGCCGAACGCCCGCGTCGGGCGTTGCAAAGGGCTGGACCCGCAAGATTCGCGAATACTTCATCCGACACCGCGGATCCGTTTGCACGCAGGCAGAAAATAGAAATCGAAAACCCGCCGCCTGCATCCGGAAAAGATTTCAGCGATCGATCCCAAGAAGCGTTGCAATTTTCGGAACGCTAATGAGTGCCCGCGCAAAAACGGCGAAAACAGATCGGCCGGGGCGGCGATTTACGAGGATGGTTTGCGAGGCGGCCAGGGTTCGAGGAGCTGTTCCTTGCGATAGATCAGTGCGTTGATGTCGTAGGGCGCGAGGTCGATGCTATGGCCGTGAGTGATGGCGTCAGTGGGACAAGCCTCAACACAATAGCCGCAGAAGATGCACCGGGAATAGTCGATGTTGTAGACGCTGGCGTAGCGTTCACCCGCAGAGATGCGCTTCGCGTCGGTATTCTCCGCGGCTTCGATATAGATACAATTGGCGGGGCAAGCGGCGGCGCAGAGAAAGCAGCCGACGCATTTTTCGAATCCATTCTCATCCCGCTGCAAGACATGGATTCCGCGGTAGCGCGGCTGGACGCTCGCGGGGACTTCCGGATAGTTCTCGGTCGTGGTCTTGCGGAACATGGTCCGCAGAGTGACGCTGAAGCCCTTGTAGAGCGTCACGAATGTTTCGCCGACTTCCCTTACGATCGATGGCATGGCGTCTCACTTTAGCAAATTCTGCGAGTTGGTTCCTCAGTTTTTGGTTCGCTCTGGGCTCCGGTCGGCGCGATGGCTTGGGTGGGGGATGGCGGGACAGCGCCGGAGTTTTGTCGGTTAGAAAAATGGAAGGTTCTGACTTCAGGCCGTTTAGCTTCATTTCTACTCGGCACGATTGTCGATTAGATTCGCCTCCTTTCGCCTTTCTCGTCAGGCGCTGCCGAGCTCCTGCGATTTCCGCTACCGAGCGCGCAACTGCGCATTGGAAGCGTAGCACGTTCTTAAAGTCGCAGCTTTACATCTGCGGTCTGCTTGCATTACCGAGCGCATATTTCCACAGCATTAACACTCATTTCATTGTTATTTCTCTTGACAGTCAACAGGCTGCACACGTAGTTTGCTCGAACACATCTCGGCTTTCGACGGGAGGCTGCATGAGTTTCTCTCGCCCTGAGTTACGAAGGGCACGGCGCGGGCACCGAAATCCTCGATGAATCGGATCTGAGCGGCAACTTCACCAGCGAGTACGTTTTTTTCGGCGGGAAGCGCATCGCCATGCGTAACGTGTCCAGCGGAACAATCTACTACTATGCCGAAGACCTGCTGGGCAGTTCGCGCACCATCGTGCGCAAGATGCAATCAGTCAAAAGGAACTCGGACTCCCAGCGATTGATTTAGTTCCCGCTGGGGTAGCACATAGCTGCCGAAAGAGTCTGCGACGGACATGAAAGAAAGCGAAATGGTGAAGGTGCAGTTTTACGACCCCGCGATCGGGTATGAGAACATTTGGGCAGCGCCCGTCGGCGATGGAACTTACCGACTGGAGAATCCCCCATTTTTTATATACGGCATATCACTGGCCGACATCGTATCTGCTAGTCAGAACAACGATGGGCTTCTACAATTCCTGACGGTGGTCAAGCGGTCGGGAAATGTAACGCTGCGAGCACGATCCAAAGCCCTGATTGGAGACTCAGCCTTGAGAACGTGCATTGAGGATCACCTCAAACAGATGGGATGTGAAGTCGAAGTGCATCGCGAGAGATTGTTGGCAATCAGTGTTCCTCCGACAGTTCGTATTCCAGAAGTAACCTCGTATTTGACCGAAATGGAGCTGAGTTGGGAATACGGTTGTCCCTCCGAGCGAAATACGTGACAGCAATGCGCGGGTCGAATCAGTCCTGCAATCCGGGGGCGTGAATGCACCGAACGACGTGACGCCTGGCGGACTGGTCGATGACCTCAAACAACAGAACCCGCCGCAGTAGAATGCTGTGGAGGTTTATTTATGATTGTGTCCAAGATTCCTCGGCGATTCGCGATGACGGGCGTGCTCGTAGGCTTCGTGTTGATGGGTCTTTATTGGTACGACTACAGGTACAACCCTTTTCATCTGCCACCGCCCACCGCCATCTACCATTTCCTTGAAAGAGCGATGTTAGTCCTCTGCCCTGGCCTGCTGCTCCAAGTGTTCACGGTCGGAACTAGTGACCGGCTTGGCTGGGGGATGTGGATACTCGCGGCGCTTCTGAACGGCCCGATTTACTATCTGGTTGGAGTCGCCATTGCGGCGATCACGAAGGAAGGAAGCCACTGACCTGTATGCCACCACCGGAACGCCTCTTGGCCGCTGGCTCTCGGCGGATTGGTCCGCCGTCCCCGCGCCGGTACCCTACGCCAATCTGACAAATCCGCAAACGCTGAACCTCTACGCCATGGTCAGCGACAACCCGGAAACCTTCGCGGATCTGGATGGGCACGGCGATGCTAACGATGCGACGTCCGCATGCAGCGGCAATGCGCACCAAAACTGCAGCGACCCGCCGCCACAGCCGCCGCCCCAGGCGCCGCCACAGCCGCCGCCCCCCGCGCAGCCCCCTCCACAGGGTCCGCAACCGCCGGTCGCGATAACATTCGACAAGAATGTTCCACCGATGTCGCCCGAAACCAAGAACTACGTGACTGACGTTCTTGCCGCTTCCGGCGTTAGTTCGGCTAACATCAGCGCGACGACAAACGGGGAGCATTCGCCGAATTCATGGCACCCAGACGGCCAAGCCGTGGATATCAACCAGCTGAACGGGGCCCCCGTCCGCACCGCAAACACGGATCCCAAGATGGAAGCGGCAACGGACATGGTTCAGCATACGGCAAATAACCCGAGCATTGGTGTCGCTCACGAGAACTACGGGCCGGCGGGATTGTACAAGGACGGGAAGCAGCTGAATGGTCAGCAGGGCAAGTTTGTAGGCCTTCAAAATGAACACGAGAATCACATCCACCTGACAATCCCTAATCCGAGGAGGGCAAATGACCCGTAGAGGAATCGCGCTCTTGTCAGTTGCGGCAGCCTTGCAGATCGTGCACCCGGCGGCGGAAGCAAAGACGCTCGCCCGAATTCCGCATGCTAGACAAATTTTCGGAGTCTCCGCCTCCCCGAAGCGGGGCGAGCTAATTCTGTACGCTTCCGATGACACACCAGACGGGGAAGTCAGAATGGGATATCCTGTGCTCGTCTTACTCGACGGCAACCAGTCGACTAGCAAGCGCCTCTGCAAGGCCGAGATACAGGACGACTACACATACCCCGCCTGGAGCCCGGACGGTGACCGCGCGTACTTCATCTGCGAGGACGGCGTCCACATTCTGAACGCACGGACCGGCGAATCTCACGTGCTGAGAGCAGGAAGCTTCGCTGGGCTTGCAATCAACCTCGACGGCACCAAGATCGCCTACTGGAATTTGAACCCGCCCGAGCATGGCAAGTATGAACTGGTCGTCCTAGATCCAATCGCCAATAAAGAGCTCCGAACCTGGACCCTCGAGAACCTCTTCTCCTCCGATCAGTATGGCTTTGAGGTAGCATTCGGGTCGAGAGGGCAATCGCTCCTCGCCAGGACATACGACACCGAGGGAGCCACGCCATTGAAGGAGTTCTCACTCACCACAGGAGGCGTAAATACGGTCTTGGATGATTGTGCGGCTCTGGCCCCCGCCGAAAATGCGGTCTACCTAATTCACGTTATGAACGAGACTCGGACCCTCATGAAAATCTCCCCAGATTCGCGCGAGCCCATCGCGGTTGTCCCTAATTTCACTTATAGCAAGATCGCAGCCGAGGGCAGTATACGCTGGATTCTTGCACAGAACTTTCGGAAAAAGAGGGTGGCTGTGATCGATACCTCCGACGACAGCATCCGGTCATTTGATAAGGGATGCGACGCAGCGACGGTCATGGCGAACGGTGACCTCGTCTTCGCGGCACGAGGCTCACTCCTTTCTTCCGCGTCCGACTGCGCCGAACCGACGTCCGTGAAGTGATTGACTTCTAGACTCAGGTCACTGGCGCAAGACGGGCGGGACACGCAATGTATGCCCTGTGAGCTGGCGGGTGGGCCGCTCATGAGTGGCAAGTCGATAGCGAAGCCATGCGGTGCCCTGAGGAAACTCCCTCTGGAGTGCGGCGGCTTGCCGCCGCTGTCTCCCGCGCCGCGCACTCTTTGCAGACCCCGCAAAGAGGTGCGGCACCCTCAATGGCTTGGCACAGTCTTCCGGGCAAAGCCGTGTGTGGTAGTATGCGCCCGTGCCCGATGTCAAACGAGAGAATTAACCAAAGCAGAAAAAGTTGGCCACCCGCCACACGATTCAGAGTTTTTGATTCGGCGAGGCCCCACGTGACCATAAAGTTGAAATTCGCGGTTCTGTTAGTTTCCGCTCTACCCGCGACTGTCATTGCAGCGGCGCAAGAACCGGCGCCTCAATGTGTCGAGCACGTCGAATCGCTGACTTACCCAGAAATCGCGCGCGCGGCTCATGTACAGGGTGTGGTTATACTTCAGATTGTTGTCGGAAAAGATGGGAAAGTTATGTCTGCCTCCCGACGCAGCGGACCGGCCATTCTCGCAAAGGCGGCCGAAGACAACGCCGTCAGGTGGGTGTTCCGGCCCGATGAACCTCGAACGACCGAGCTTCGTTACGAGTTTCGACTGGGACCAGCTGCGACCTCTGCAAATGTCGTCCCACAGGTCAGCTTTGATTTTCCTGACCACATAACGATACTAATGCCGGCACTACCTATTAACCCTTGATTGGGTGACCTGACCCGGGATTTGTGTCCCAGGCAAAGTGAGAGAGAATTCACTTGGAGGGAGCCGGTCATGCCCATGACAAGGTACAAGCCGGAGCAGATCGTAACTGATCTGCCCGCAAAGTCTGCGCACGAGACCATACCTGCCTGGGGCGGGCAAGCGACGCGGGTTATTTATCCCCCGCGCTCCCCTTGCCGGGGACGCGGGCGGCCCCTCCCGGCGCGGCACGGTCGCCGCGGCGACCTGTGCGCGCCTCATTCGCCGGGGGGCGCGACGGGCGGCGCATCCGGAAGCCTTCCCTTCCCCGTCATCGCGGAAATAATTTGGCGGCCATGGAAGCGGCCGTTTTCGATGAAGATGTCGGACGTTTTCAGGCCTCCGACAACCACGCCCGCGACGTAGATTCCCGGAACGTTGCTTTCCAGCGTATCGGGATTGCACTGGGGGCGGCGCGTCTCAGGATCGAGGCGAATCCCCTGCCGCTCGAGGAACTCGAAGTCCGGGTGATAGCCCGTCATCGCAAAAACCTGCGCCGCGGGGAGGCTTTTCTCCGGGCCCGAATTCTTCACCCAGACGCGGCCCGGCTCGATGCGAGTCACGCGGGTCGAGAATAGCGCTCGAATCTCTTCGGCTCGAATGCGATTCTCGATGTCGGGTTTCACCCAGTACTTCAGGCTCTTTCCCATCTCCTTGTCACGGTGGACAAGCGTGACGCGCGCGCCCCCGCGGAAAAGATCGAGCGCCGCCTCGGCTGCCGAATTCTTGCCGCCGACCACGACGACATCCTGGTTCCAATGCGGGTGGGCGTCGGTGAAATAGTGGGAGACGTGCGGCAGTTCCTCGCCGGGGACGCCGAGATAGTTGGGCATATCGTAGTAGCCCGTGGCGATGATGATCTTCCGGGCCCGGTATTCCTGCGCGGTTCCGTGCGCGTCGCGGGTGTGGATGACGAAGTGGCCGATCTTCCCTTCAATCTGGCCGGCGGTTTCGTAGAGGCGTGTCTCGATGCCGTAGTGCTCGACGGCGCGGCGATAGTATTTCAGCGCTTCGGCGCGGGTGGGCTTACCGCTGGTGGTGGTCATCGGGAGATCGCCGATTTCCATGCGCTCGGGCGTAGTGAAAAAAGTCATATTGAGCGGGTAGTGGTAGAGCGAATTGCAGAGCGCGCCCTTGTCGATGACGAGCGAGCGCATCCCCGCGCGCTTGGCCTCGATCGCGCAGGCCAAGCCCGTGGGACCCGCGCCGATGCAGAGAACGTCGTGGGGCTGGTGAGCGGCGGATGATGACTGGTGAGGAGTGGTCAAATCAACCCTTCGAGGCTGCGAAAAATTCCCGAAAACAGATCCCTCGGCTCCCGATGGTCGCTCGGGATTCCGATCCTCGTCGGATCAGAAAAAGTGTGACACTTCGCGGGGGCAGCGTGGTTCGTGATTTGTGCCGCGTGACTCTTGGGGCCGACACTCCGCGGTTAGCCGGGCGGGGCACACCCGGATCTGGCGTTCGTGACTGCGCTCTCGTTGTCGGCCGCTGAGACATCGCACCTTTCACTTCGAATCCACCCTGCCATATTGTGGAATCCGGCGCAAGGGAGTGGTGGTGTGGACTTTTGAATGCGGAGGAAGCTGAGGCAGTAAGGGGGCGGGAGTTACCAATGCGCGGCAAGAGATAAACCACAGAGCGCGCAGAGGAGGCAAAGAGGTCACCCAAAAGACCCCACGCTTTGCTTGAGTGCCTCGGCTTCGCCGGCGACAAGCCACGCGTCAAGACCGCCCGCCTTAAGGCGGCCGCTACGAAGGCGACAGAAAAATCCGGCTCGCGACACGGGCGGCAGTCGGGGATCGGAAGTGCTACAAGCCGATGCCGCAACAGATCCCTCACCTCCATAGCAAGCAGAAGCCAAGGCGTGGGCCACGCGCCAAGACCGCCCGCCTAAAGGCGGCCGCTACGAAGGCGACAGAAACGAACGGCTCGCGACGCGGGCGGAAGTCAGGGATCGGAAGTGCTACAAGCCGATGCCACAACAGATCCCTCACCTCCATAGCAAGCAGAAACCAACCCGTGGGCCACGCGCCAAAACCGCCCGCCTTAAGGCGGCCGCTACGAAAGCAGATCCCAAGGCCCGAAGGCGGTAGCTACTTTTTGCTCCAGAGCTTGAGAAACTGCGCGATGGTCGCGGGGCCATGGCCCTGGTAGTGGTTGTTGGCATAGGCGAAGATGGTGATCCCGCGCTTCTTGATCTGGTAGCAGAAATCGACCCAGCTGATGAGCTGGGGCGTGCGGTCCACAACAACTTTGTCCCAAGTCTTGGTGATTTTCTCGATTCCCTTGCGATCGCCGAGCCAGCGGATGTAGGCGAATTCCGCGGTGACGGGGTCAAATTTGTAGGCGTCCGGCAGCGGCATCCAGGACTGGTCCTGCAGCGCGAGCGCAACGCGGTGTTCGCGCAACAGGTCCGCGAAGGCGGCGTCGAGCCAATTCTTGTTGCGAATCTCGACCGCGAACTTGTGGTCCTTTGGAAGCTTTTTCAAAAACGGTTTCAAGCGGGAGAGAAACTGCGCTCCGCTGGTGAATACGCCGCGATTGAAGTACGGGAACTGAAGAAGGACGGGGCCGAGCTTTTTGCCGAGCAGCTCCATCGTCTCGATGAAATGTTTGAAATCCGAGCCGGCATCCACGAGCACCTTTTCGTGGGTGATGGCCTGGGGAACCTTGACGGCGAAGATGAAGTTCTCGGGAGTCTTGCGCTCCCAACCCTTTACAACGGCCGGCGAGGGCGTCCGGTAAAAGGTTGAATCAACCTCGACGGTATCGAATTTCGTGGCGTAGTAGGTGAGATAGTCGGCGGGCTTCATCCCGGCGGGATAGAAAGAGCCTTCCCAGCCGGCGGCGGTGAAGGCGGAAGTGCCGAGATGGATCGCAGGGGGCATCGGTGCGACATTCTACGCCCGTTTCGGGCCCGGCCGAGCTAGGCGACCGGCAAGAGAGCGTTCACAAGTTCGGCGGCGAAGGATTCGAGTTCCGCGGTGCGTTCGGGGCTCGCTTCGAGCTTGTCTTTCTTGCGCACAAACCAGTGACCGTCGGACTGGATGGTGCGGGCGCTGAGGCCTCCGGCGACCAGATACGACGGGTCTCCATAGAGGGTGAAGCTCTGGAGACCCGCCGGTGCGAGCAAGGCGCCGCAATTCCCTTTCCGCACGCCGACGTAGTTCTCATACATCGGGAAGGCGACGACCTCGAAGCCGCGCGAGTGCAGCCGCTCGAGAACGGCGAGCTGCTGAGGTGTGAGGTCCATGGCGACAATAGAATAGCAGTTTCAAGTTCGGACGAGCGCGCTCTCGCGAGGAAGCCGCAGGCAACCGGAACGGACCGAGACGTTTCGGTGATAGAATCCGGGCACTCCACGGGGGTGAGGATACGCATGCGCAAACTTCTGGCAGTCGCATTGTTGCTATTTCCGGGCGTGGCGTTGGCACAGCAGGCGCCGGACTACTCCAAGGTCGAAATTAAGGTCACGAAGGTTTCCGGAAACATTTACATGCTCGAGGGGCAGGGCGGAAACATCGCCGCGTCGGTGGGCGAAGACGGCATCGTGATCGTGGACGACGAATTCGCGCCCCTGGCCGAGAAAATCGCCGCAGCGCTGAAAAACATCGGAGCGACGGACAAACCCGTGCGCTTCGTGATCAACACCCACTTTCACGGCGACCACACGGGCGGGAATGCGCCCTTCGCGACGGCGGGAGCGACGGTGATCGCGCACGAAAATGTCCGCAAACGCCTCATAAGCGGAGGGCCGGGCGGGAACGGCGGCTCCATCAAGATGCAAAACGAGCCGCAGCCCAAAGCCGCGCTCCCGATCATCACGTTTGACGAGGACGTAACCGTGCACCTCAACGGAGAAGACATCCGCGCGCTGCACTTCCCCTCCGGGCACACGGACGGCGACGCAATCATCTTCTTTCCAAAGAACAACGTTGTGCACATGGGCGACGACTTCGTCCGCTACGGATTTCCCTTCATCGACGTCGCCAGCGGCGGCAGCGTGCAGGGCATGGCGGCAGCGTGCGAGAAAGTGGCGGCGATGCTTCCGGCCGATGTGAAGGTAATCCCCGGACACGGGGCGCTCTCGAACCTCGACGACGTGCGTGCGTTTGCGAAGATGCTGCGGGAGACGACCGCGGTGGTCGAGAAGGCGTTGAAGGCCCACAAGACGCTGGACCAGATGAAGCAGGAGAAGATTTTGGCGCCGTGGCAGAAGTGGAACGGCTCTTTCGTGAATTCGGACGCGTTCATCGAGACTCTCTACAACTCGCTGACGGGAACGAAGGGCCCGTTCGTCCGGCACAACTGAAGCCGACGACAGACTTCGAGCTACCCAGGAGGTATGAACGGGATCAATCGCCGCGCCCTCGGCTGATTCCCATTTCCGCGCCAGCGCGTCTAAGCGCACTAAGAGAATCGACTCCGACCGAGGCCGGAGCGAAGACCCCCACTCGACCTGGAGGAACCATGAAAGCAGCACTTCTTTGCGCGGCAACCGCCGTCCTGCTGGCAACGCTCGGGGCGGCCGCGCCGCGTCCCGCGGACGACCATAACGCGAAACCACAATACACGGGCGACAAGCTGGTTCGCCCGGAGGGCTACCGCGAGTGGATTTATCTCTCGTCGGGCCTAGGAATGAACTACAACCCGATGCCCGGAATGGCGGAAAACTTCACGAACGTCTTCGTGCCGCAGTGGGCGTACAAGCAATTCGCCGCGAGCGGCAAGTGGCCCGACAAGACGATCTTTGTGGTTGAGGAGAGAAACTCGGAGACGAAGGGGTCCATCAACAAGACGGGGCATTTTCAGGCGGATTTAATGGGACTGGGGGTCGAGGTGAAGGACGAGAACCGGTTCCCCGACAAGTGGGCGTATTTCAATTTCGGGAGCGACGACAAAACTGCGGCGGCGAATCCCAAAGAGGCGTGCTGGGAGTGCCACGACGCACACGCCGCTGTGGAGCACAGCTTCGTGCAGTTCTATCCCACGCTGAAGCCGATCGCACAGAAATTCGGAACGTACCGGCAAGAGCGGGAGAAAGTGACTCCGTAGCCCCGCGCCAAGCGGGCGATCGTAAATTCACGAGCGGCGGACCGAGCGAAGCGATGCGAGATTCTCACGACCCGGACGGGCCTTTTGAAATCGCTCAGGCTGCCGAGGAAGAACGAGAGCCGGACTCGATCTGGCGCAGGACCATGCGCAGGGCGGCGGCAAGTTCTTCGTCGCTGACGTGGCTCTTGCGGAACTGCATGCGCAGGCGGAATGAGCCGTCCTCAGACTGAAAATCGAAGACGAACGGATGCGGCCGGGGCGCGGACTCCGTTTCGTCCTTGCGGGCCCGGCGCGCTTCATCGCGAGTCAAACCTCCCTGCACGATGCGGTGGACCATTTCGTGCATCTTGCGTTCGCTCGGCTGGCGAGCCACCTGCAGAAGCAGCGACTTCGAAATAATTCCCCGCTCGACGCACGAGCGACGGACATCGTCCGGAATCAGGCGCAGCGACATAGTTTCCGTCACGGAGGAGCGCGCGCGGCCGATTTTCTTCGCGATATCGTCGTGCGTATAGTCGAATTGGTCGGCCAGGCGCTGCAAGCCGTCGGCTTCCTCGAACGCGGTCAAATCCTTGCGCTGGAGATTTTCGATTAGCGCAAGCTCGAGGGTCTCCGCATCGTCGGCGATTTTTTCGATGCAGGGCAGCTCGTGAAGCCCGGCGGCCTGCGAGGCGTGGAAGCGCCGCTCGCCGGAGATGATGTAGTAGATGTCTTCGCGAGGCATGTAGCGCACGAGCAGAGGCTCGAGGACTCCCTTCTCGCGGATGGAATCCGCGAGCTCGCGGATGTCGCCGATATTCTTGCGCGGCTGATCGGGGTTGGGCCGAATCTTGTCAATCGGGATCATGCGCCCGACGGACGCGCCGCTAAAGCTGGTCAGAGTCTCGACGTAATGCGCGTCATGCCGCATCTTGAGAGTGACGGGCAACCCGATCCTCTTCGACACGTTGTAATACCTCCTGGGCGAGCTTTTTGTATTCGTCCGCGCCGGAAGATTTCGGAGCGTAGGCGAAAATGGTTTCTTTGTACGCCGGGCTTTCTTCGAGCCGGACATTTTTGCTGATGCGAGTCTTGAAAAGGGCGTTGCCGAAGGTGGCGCGAATCTGCTCATGGGTGTCGCGCGAGATATTGGTGCGCTTGTCGTAAAGCGTGATGACCACGCCCAGAACCTTCAAGCCGGGATTGGGGCGGGCGCGAATACGGCCATAGGTTTCGAGCAGATCGTCGGTGCCTTCGATGGCGAAATAGGCCGCCTGGATCGGCACGAGCAAGTGCGTGGAGGCCACCAGCGCATTCACGGTCAGAATGCCCAGCGCCGGCGGCGTATCAACCACGATGTAATCGTAATTCTTCAGGACCGGAGCGAGCGCGTCCTTGAATTTGAAGGGCGCGTCGAACTGGCCGGCGAGCTGCTGCTCCAGCCTCGCGAGCGCCAGGCGCGCGGGCGCGACAAACAGGTTGGCGTCCTTCGTGGGGCGTATAACCTTGGCCATTTCCACCGGATGTTCGGTAAAGATGTCGTACATCGTGGTCTGGATTTCGTCGGAGGAAAAAAACGCGATGGAGGCGTTGGATTGCGGGTCGAGATCGATCAAAAGAGTCTTTTTCTTTTTCAGGGCCAGCGCGGCGGCCAGATTGATGGATGTGGTGGTCTTTCCCACGCCACCCTTTTGATTGGCGACTGAAAGGACGCAGGTCAAACCCTTGCCCCTCGCTCCCCGCACGGCAACCGCAGGCCCATATGTTGGACATGGTGGGCGCTTTCGCCACTATGCGTAGCGCCAAATGTACCTAGTCTCCCGTGGGCAACGCAAGCGAAATCTGACGGATTCCCATCCAGAACTCTTCCGCGTCGACGCGCTTGGCCGCGACCGAGCAGCTTGATAGACTGCAGCGAGCGACGTTTCCATCGAAGGACAAAATGCCAAACGGCGAAGGCGAGAACGCGGCGGCAGTAACCGCACCCGGGGGAATCCGGGCGATGCCGGTTGCGCCGATTTGGCACACCGTGCTGCTTATCGTCGTGCTCTTTGGGCTTGCGGCATTTCAAGGCCAGGGGCGTCTTGCGGCACGAGCCGCGCGCAGACCGAACCTGCTGCTGACCTACGCGCTCACGATCTGCTACGAATGGCTCCTCGTCGCTTACGTTTGGTTCTTTGGCCTGCGGCGGTCCAAGACCAGCCTGCGCGAAATCGTCGGAGGAAGGTGGCAGCGCTGGGGGGACTTTTGGCGCGATATCGGCGTCGCGCTGCTCTTCTGGGTCGTTGCGGTGTCGGTGCTCGCGGCGCTGTCGTACCCGCTCCATTTCCAGGGAGGAGAGGCGGCCAAGTTTCTGCTGCCGCAGACGACGGCAGAGCTTACGATTTGGGTCGCGCTGACTTCGAGCGCGGGATTCTGCGAAGAGCTGGTGTTTCGAGGGTATCTGCAGAGACAGTTCCTCAGCTGGACGGGAAGCGTGACGGCGGGAGTCGCGCTGCAAGCAATCGTCTTCGGGGTGGCGCACCTGTATCAAGGCTGGAGGGCCGTGCTGGTGATTTCCGTGTACGGCGCGTTATTCGGAGTTCTTGCCGTGATGCGAAAGAGTTTGCGTCCCGGAATGCTCCAGCATGCCGGCCAGGATACGTTCGCGGGCTTCGCGAATCATCTGCTGACGAAGTACAAGTTTGTTCATCTGGTGAGGTTCTGAGGCGAACCGAGTGCGGCGCGTCCGGGCCGCGGCTAGTGCCCGGCCGGTGCGCTGTCCTTGAATGTAATCGCAACGAGACGACCTGCCTGGTCCGGCGCGGTCCTAAAAACCGGCTTTGAGCCCGCGGGAACCCACAACAGCCCGCCGCGTATCGCATTCGCGGAATCGATTCCCTCGCCCGCCGTCACGGAAACGCCGCTCAAGCTGGAGATCAACATGTCGAGGCCCGCGTCCCCGGGAGAAGCGGCGACGTTCGGGGCGACATTCCACGCTTCGACAAGAATCTCGTCGGTTTCATACAGGGTCTCGTGATCAAGAGGATGCGCCGGGCCTAAATCGGGCAGGCCGCACTGTTTGGCGGGCTGTTCCTGAATCACTGCCGCGCAATCATTGCGGATCGTGCCTTGAGGCCGCACGAGCTGGATCGCGACGATTCGCATCGCCGCGTCACGTGGATTGGTGACCGCGTGCGAAAACCCGCCGGCGCGGTAGCCGACTCGCGGGAGCGCAGTTCCCGGCTGAGCGGCCGCTCCCTGCGAAACAGCTATAGCCTCTGCGCCGCCGAGAGGCACGGTCACATACGGCAGATCGTGGTGATGGAGAAGCGTCGATTCATGGCCCGGGATCTCGACAAACAAAACGCGCACGTAGGAATTGCTGAATACAACGTGATGGTGCGGCTCGCTCTCGACCGGAACCGCGGCAGGTTCCTGAGCGGAGACAACGGACAGCAGGGTGACAATGGCTACGGCAAGTGCAGGAAGAAAATGCGCCGCGTTGAAGTCCCGCTTAGTCACTGAGGCGAATCACAGCGGCTACATTTTATAGCGCCCGAGATCCTCGTCATTGAGGCCCTCGAGCCACTTCCGCAATTCTTCGTTCGAGCTTTTCTCGGAGACCACGCCGGCTTTGCTGGAATTCTTCAGCACCTGATCCTCGACGAAGATGGGGCAATCGAGGCGCAGAGCGAGAGCGAGCGCGTCGCTCGGACGCGAGTCCATGGACATCGTTTGGCCGTCGCGCTCCATCCAGATGAGCGCGTAAAACGTGTCGTCCTTCAAATCCGAAACCACGACTTTCTGCACGTGCACGTTGAGGCCGGTGAGGACATTTTTCAGCAGGTCGTGGGTCATCGGGCGGGGAGTCTGCACCTTTTCGATTTCGAGGGCGATGGCGTTGGCTTCGTATACTCCGACCCAGATGGGCAGAATGCCGGTGCCTTGGGCTTCCTTCAGGACGACCACAGGCATGTTCGTGACGGGGTCCATCATGAGTCCTCGGATCTTGACTTCGAGTTCCATGCTGGCCTCCGTTGCCTCACATCACCTGCTGGCCCACGAGACTATACGGTCCGGCTCGCGTCACGCGCACCTGAACGTATTCTCCCAGAAGAGATTCACGCGGCGAAGTGAAATTTACCACGCAGTTGCTTGAGGAACGTCCCGCCCACTGGCTGCGCGCGGCGTGGCGACCGTCGACGAGCACTTCGAAGGCGGCGCCGACAAGTTCGGCGTTCCGCACGGTCTGAATTTGGCGCTGACGATCCTGCAGGACGGCAAGGCGCCGGGATTTTTCTTCTTCGGGGACAGCGTTCTCCATCGTTGCTGCGGAGGTATTCGGCCGGGGAGAATACGTGAACGAGAATACACCGTCGTATCCGACGGCATCGAGCAGCGAGAGCGACTCGTCGAACTCCGTTTCGGTCTCGCCGGGAAAGCCGACGATGACGTCGGTGGTGATGCTGATGGGGCGGCGCGCGCCGCGAATCCAGGAAATTTTCTCCAGGTACTCATCGCGCGTATAGGTGCGCAGCATGGCCCGCAGGACACGCGTGGAACCCGACTGCACGGGAAGATGGATGTGCTCGCAGAGCGCGGGCGTGGCGTCGATGGCCTCGACGATCTCGCGGCAAAAGTCGTTGGGGTGGGAAGTGGTGAAGCGCACGCGGCGGATTCCCTCCACGGCGGCGACTTCGCGAAGCAGATCGGGAAAGCGCAGCCTGCGCGGAGACGGATCGCGATAGGAATTGACGGTCTGGCCGAGCAGCTGAATCTCGGAATAGCCCGCGTCCGCAAGGCGCCGCGCCTCGGCGAGAACGGAATCGCTCGCGCGGCTTCGCTGGGGCCCGCGCGTATGCGGCACCACGCAGTAAGAACACGCGTAGTCGCAGCCTTCGATGATCGTCAAATAGGCGCGAAAGGGATTGTCGCGCCGGGTAATTTCGGTCTCGAACGTTTCCTCCGTGTCGAGGTCGAGGCCCATGACGCGGCGGCCGCCCAATTCAAGTTCAGCAACCAGCTCGGGGAGCTTCCGGTAACTTGCGGAACCGCATACGAGGCTCACCCACGGGGCGCGCTCGAAAATCTCCTCGCCCGCCTGCTGCGCCAGGCATCCGAGGACGCCGATCACCTTGCTCTTCGCGGCGCCGCGCCATTCCCCCAGCCGCGAGAAAACCTTTTGGGCGGCCTTTTCGCGAATGGAGCAGGTATTGTAAAGCATGAGGTCCGCATCTGCGGCGTTTTCGGCCGCCCGATAGCCGCGCGCGAGCAGCACGCCAGCCACTTTCTCCGAGTCGTGGACGTTCATCTGGCAGCCGAAGGTCTCAATGAAGAAACTCTTCCCTGTCCCGGCGGTCGAGGACGGCGGACGCTCATCCGAAGGCTTGCCGGCTTGCGAGAAAGGCGGCGCCGCGTGTCCCGCCGCACCGTTGAGCGTCTCGATGCCGATATCGAATTCCCTAGCCATTTATCGGTCGATTCTAGCACAGACGATGACGGCGCTCTCCGCCGGCTCCGGCGAGGCCGGAAGTTGAACTTCGCGAAGCGCTCGCCGGACGCCCAAGCGGCCGCTGTTCCGTCAAATTCGCGGTAACCTTTTGCCGCAAGGCCGGTATTCACTAATGCAAAGAGACGTAGCAACCACATCGGACACGACCGAATGACCAGGCCCGTGCCGGACGAGGAGCTGATGATGCTGGTGCGCAATGGCGCGAGCGATATGCTGGCGGTGTTGTTCGATCGCTACCAGGTGCCACTTTTCAGTTTCTACTCGAAGCTGACGGGCAACCGAACTGCCAGCGAGGACCTCGTGCAGGAAGTCTTTTTTCGCATCCTGAAGTACAGGCGCAGCTACCGGCCCGGCAGCGCATTTCGTCCCTGGATCTATCAGATCGCGCGAAATACGCACGCGGAACAGGCGCGCCGACAACGTCCCGAGACGGGATTCGACGCCGAGCTCGCGCCGCACGCGCAGCCAAGAGACACCGCGGCCCGGGACCAAGAGGAAGCGCTACTGCATCAGGCGCTTCTGCAATTGCCCGAAGAAAAGCGCGAGGTTCTGCTGCTGAGCCGATTTCAGGGGCTGCCGTACAACGAAATCGCCGAGCTGAGCGGTTGCGAAGTCGGAGCAATCAAGGTTCGAGTTCATCGTGCACTCCAGGACTTGCGCGAAATCTTCCTCGCGCTCCAGAGCGGAGGCGCATCGACCGGCCGCAAAACGAAGGGGGCCACTCATGGAATGTGAACGAGCCGCAGAATTCATGCCGGATTACCTCCAGGGCACGCTTTCGCGCGGGGACGCCGAGCTGATCGAAACCCATCTAAGTGTTTGCGCGAAATGCGGTGAAATGGCCGCGCTCGCGAAGAGGCTTGCGAATCTGGACAAGGAGATGCCGAGCCCCGCGCTGAGCGTTCGTTTTCAGGCGATGCTGGACGCCTACGAAGAGGGTCGCGGGGAGAAATCGCGGGCGGGCGCGGAGAAGGTTCGTCGCAGCGTGTTTGGCGCGGGCTGGCTCAAGTTTCCGATTGCCGTTGCAGCGTCTCTGCTGTTGGTTGCGGCTGGATTTTTCGGCGGGCACTACTTGAATACGGGGGACGCGGCGCACTCGCATGAGGAGATCACCGCCATGCGGACGGAGCTCACCAACATGCGCCAGCTCGTAGTGCTGTCGATGCTGCAGCAGGAGTCCGCGAGCGAGCGATTGCAAGGCGTAAGCTGGAGCACGCGCGAAGCGCAGGCCGATCCGCGAATCCTTTCGGCTTTGGTGCACACACTGCGATATGACAGCAGCGTGGATGTGCGCCTGGCAGCGCTCGATGCGTTGGGGCGGTATGGAAGCCATCCGCAGGTTCGACAGGGGCTCGCCGAGGCGCTGGGAGAGAAACAGTCGCCGCTGGTACAGGTGGAGCTTATCGATCTACTTGTCCAGATGCGCGATCGAAGCGTTGTGGACGAATTGCGGAAAATAGAGCGCGACAGCGGAGCCGATCCGGCGGTGCGGCAGCGCGCTGGGCGGGCCATCAGCGAACTTAGTTAAGGGGGAGACATGCTCAAAACCATATCCATCACTCTGCGCGTGATCACAGGTCTGGCGCTGCTCTGCGCAGCCGCCATCCGAATCGGATTCCCCGGCACGCCGCGGGAGGTCGAGCAAAAACACGCAGAATTTCGGATGGCGAACTGGGTGGCCCCGGTCTACGCACAGGGGGACGACTGGAATCGGGACTGGAGTTGGGACTGGAGTGGGGACATGCCCATCCACGAACAGGAAACGATCCGCAAGACTTATACCCTCAGCGGCGCGGGGAGATCGCTGGACATCGACAACGTGTTCGGTTCGATCGAAGTGGTGGGAAGGGACGGGGATCAGGTGCAGCTTGTGGTGAACAAAACTCTGCGCGCGGAGTCGAACGAGAAGCTCGAACAGGCGCGGAAAAACATCACTCTCGATGTCACGCAGGAAGGCAGCGCTCTCCGAATCGTCGTCAATGGGCCGTTTCGCAAGGAGCGGGACGATTTCTGGGGGTTCCGGGATGAGCCTGGATACTTCGCGATCATGGATTTTCAGCTCCAGGTCCCGCGCGAGATCGCCTTGACGCTGAAGACGGTCGGCCAGGGCGGGGTTCGCGTGCGCGACATCAACGGAGACTTCTCCATCCACGACGTGAGCGGCGGGATCGAGTTGGAGAACGTGGCGGGTTCGGGCACGGCGCGGACGGTGAACGGCGCGATCCGGGCGAGATTCCGCGAAAACCCGCGCGCGAATTGCGATTTCGGCTCCATCAACGGCAGCGTGGATCTTTCCTTCGCGCCCAAACTCAACGCGGATTTCCGTTTGCACACATTCAACGGGAGTATTTCGAGCGATTTTGCCATGACGGACAACACGCCGGAGGTGGAGCATGAAGGATTGAGAACGATCTATCGTGCGAATCGCCTTTCCGGCGGGCGCGTGGGAACCGGCGGACCCGAAATCAGCGTGAAGACACTCAACGGCGCGATCCGGATACTGGAGAACCATGAATAGGCGTGCCGAGCAGCGAAGTTTGCGGGCCTGGCCCGCGATCATCGTCGCATTTATCGCGATGTGCGCGGCGCCGGGCGGGACACACGCTCAGACGGACAACGGCGCCGACCGCCTCACAGTGCATCTGAGCGATCCGTCGCGGCCGGGACATGTGAAGGCCAACCTCATCAACGGCGGCATCACGGTGAACAGCTACGACGGCAAAGACATCCTCATCGAGGCGCGCGTGCGGTACGCACCGCCGCCGCGGACCTACGGCGGCATGCACCGATTGTCGACCGGGAATACGGGCCTGACCGCGGAAGAAGAGAACAACGAAGTGCTCATCGGCGTTGAGTCGATTTTCCATCTCGCCGATTTGACGATCATGGTGCCGGTCCACACATCGCTTTCGCTGCGCACCGTGAACAGCGGGAACATCTCCGTCAGCGGCGTGGACGGCGACCTCGACGTCAGCGTGATAAACGGCGGAGTTATGCTTGAGAATGTGTCCGGCAGCACGGTGGCGCATACGCTCAACGGAAAGCTTGTCGCCAAGTTCTCCCGCGTGGACCCGCAGAAGGCCATGGCGTTCAGCTCGCTGAACGGCGACATCGACGTGACGTTTCCGGCCGACTTAAAAGCGACCCTGAGCCTCCATTCGGAGCGCGGCGACGCATTCAGCGATTTCGACGTGAAGCCAGCGGATTCCCCGTCCCAGCCGCTTGTGGACGACTGGGGAACGCACGGCGGTAAATACCGTGTGCGCATGGATCGGACGGTTCACGCAACCATCAATGGCGGCGGGCCCGACATGCACTTCAGCACGCTGAACGGCAACATCTTCATCCGCAAATCGGGCGGCTCGCACTGACCTTGCTCCGCCTGACCATTTTTGGGCGCTCGGATTTGTTACGTTTTCACCCCGGACAGCAGTCACCGCCCCCAGCCAGAGTCCCGCCATCGAATTGATAATTATAGAGTTATCGTGTGGAAGCGAAATTGCCCTCCATTGCGCGGGAGGGGATGTTCCCTCCGGCCGACGCCGGCCTTAAAGTCAGACGGTAAATTACGAGGGAGACGCGCAATGAAAGCGGGAATCGCACTAGCGGGTTTGATCTTGGCTGCGTCAAGCACGGTTCTGGCAAAGGATCCGCCGAGCTATGACAAGGGCGTTCTGCAGTCCATGGACACGACGTCCTGCGGATTCGCGGAGAAGGGTGGAAAGAGCATCACCGGGGAAATCCTTGGGACGGACGGAGAACACAAGAACACGCAGGAAGTGTTGTGCCAGGAGTACGTACTTCAAGGTGACCACATCGTCTATCGGATCCGTCCGAAGGATGACAAGCACCCGGTGCTTCTACCCGTAGGTCAGGCGGTTCAATTCCGGATCCACAAGGACAAAATGTTTTTGCGCGACCCGGAAGGCGACAAGAAGGAACGTGAGTACGACGTCTTGTCGATGCAGATGCGCCCAGACGTGAAGGAAGCGCGCAACAACCAGTAACCAGGCAATGCGCGTGGCATCATCTCGCGGTGCTATTCGCGCCAGGAACGGAAGCACGCAAGCACGGCGGGAGCGGGCCCGCCGTTTCGCTATTCAGCCGCGATGTTCGCTCCGGTGAAAACGCGAACGGCTGAGCCATCGGCGATAAAAGCCGAGTCGGGCGGCCGTCGAAGAACTCCGCTAAGCGCGAAACCGTAGAGCGAGCCCGCATGTCCGTCAAAGCCGGCGGTCACGCTATTCCACACCCGCCAGGGCGAGTGGGACACGTGGTACTCGAGGCAGCCGCCATCCCGCCGCGCGGCGTATCCCCAATAGTGTTCGGTGATGAATTGTTCGAGACTCCCTTCCCTGGGCTGGGCGGGTGCGCCGGAGGCTTTCGCGTGCAGCGAGCACCACTCTCCATCGAGCTGCCACTGATACTCAGCCGACGTGTTCACGTTATCGGAAGAAATCGTGTGCCGCATGGGGCGCGCGACATATTTCTCTCCATAAGCGAAACCCGCAACCCAAGCGATCGTGCGCTTTGGGACAATCTCGCGGATGAAGACAACTCCGCGCCTGTCGCCATCGTCGGCGCGACGCCGGACGTAGAAACGCAGATTGACCTCATCGAAGTCAGTGTGGAACGGGATCGGGAGTAAGCCGAAGAGTCTCGTTCGGAGAAAGTGGAAACCAACTAAACTGACGAACGTTCTCCCGTCGAACGCGTCCAGTTCCACGCCGCGCGGGACGAACTCTTTCAACGAGCCGGGGGCCACTTCATAGTTCAACATCACGAGATCGCGCCACTCAGCCGATAGAAATTCGGTCATGAACGATTTGCGATTCTCGACTGCTCTTCCGAGGCCATACGACGGGGCGAGCGCGGGGCGTCACCAGCCCAGGACATACGCGAACATGAGGGGCGCCACGATCGTCGCGTCTGATTCGATGACGAAGCGCGGCGTATCGACGCTGAGCTTGCCCCATGTGATTTTTTCGTTGGGCACGGCGCCAGAGTAGGAGCCGTAGCTTGTGGTCGAGTCGCTGATCTGACAGAAATACGCCCACAGCGGCACATTCGGCCGCCGCAAATCCTGGTGAAGCATCGGTACGACACAGATTGGGAAATCTCCCGCGATACCTCCGCCGATCTGGAAAAAGCCGAGCGGGGTTTTGCCCGCGGTTTCGGTGTACCAGCGCGCCAGCTCCACCATGTATTCGATGCCGCCCCGAACGACGGTCGCGTTTTTTACGCCACCGGAGATCACTTGAGCGGCGAACATGTTTCCCAGCGTGGAGTCCTCCCAGCCCGGAACGAACAGCGGCAGATTCCTCTCGGCGGCGGCCATCATCCAGCTGTCTTTCGGATCGATCTGATAGTGAGGTTTCAGTTTTCCCGCGAGCAGGACTCTGTAAAGGAACTCGTGCGGGAGGAAGCGCTGGCCGGTGCGGTCGGCGCAGTACCACTCCTCCATCACGATGCGCTCGATACGCCGCATCGCTTCCTCTTCGGGGATGCACGTATCCGTCACGCGATTCAGATGATGGTCGAGCAACTCCACTTCCTGTTGCGGGGTGAGATGGCGGTAGTGAGGCACGCGCTTGTAGTGATCGTGCGCGACGAGATTATAAACGTCCTCTTCCAGATTGGCGCCGGTGCAACAGATTCCGTGAATTTTGTTCTGCCGGATCATTTCGGCCAGAGACAGGCCCAGCTCGGCCGTACTCATCGCCCCGGCGAGCGTCACGAACATCTTGCCGCCGCCCGCGAGGTGTTTCACGTAGGCTTCGGCGGCGTCGATTACCACCGCCGAATTGAAATGCCGGAAGTGGTGCCTAACAAACGCAGAGATCGGACTTGCCAGAACTTTTGCAGACGCGCTCATCGCTTCTCCTTGGTACACGGTTTCGTTGAAAAACACCCGTGCCGAACGAGGTGCCGTCTGAAAACCGCCGGCTAGAAGTAACTGGCGGTGTACTTAAGAAGCCGGAAGAATTTGTGAGGAGAAATATGAAACTGAATCGAGCCGGCGTGAAAATCCTGGAGCACGCCGAATAGATAACACAGATGGCGAGAGCAAGCCACACATTTTTAGCGCCCTCATCCCGGGTTATTGCAGACGGCACAAGTCTCCGCATTTGTTTCGGATAAGTTTGAATCTCAAGTTTGCGTGTGCTACGGTAGTTTTGCCCGGCAAAAGTGATTCTTTCTGAGGGGGAAGAACAATTTCTGGTCCGGCACTCCTACTCTTCGCCAACCCGCTCACTCTGCTGGAACAAACGAGCGGCGTGGCGCGAGTCATCCTCGGTCTTCTGCTGATCCTTTCGGTTTTTTCCTGGGCGCTGATTCTTCAAAAGCACGCTCAATTTCGCGGACTCGACCGAAAGACGACGAAATTCTTCCAGATGTTTCGCGCCGGCCGGGGCCTCTCCGACCCCAAGACCCTGCGCGCCGGGGTCGGCGGCACTCCCCTGATTTCGGTGTATGCCGCGGGTTACCGTGAACTGGAATCGCAGATCGGAGGCGCGAACGCGCGGGCGGCCGCGGGCCTGACCGGCAAATTGCGGAACGCGCATGCCGTGGGCGTCGAGATGCAGGTGTCCGCAGGAGACGAAGTTCGTCGCCTGGAGAAAGGAATGTCGTCGCTCGCGACGATCGCCTCCGTCTCTCCCTTCATCGGACTCTTCGGCACTGTTTGGGGCGTTATGGATGCATTCTCCGGCCTGGGCGATGCGGGCGCCGCAAGCCTGCGCGCCGTCGCGCCCGGGATCGCCGAAGCCTTGATCACCACGGCCGCCGGGCTGTTCGCCGCGATTCCGGCGTTGATCGCCTACAACCACTACCTGCAGGGCATTCGCGGGGTCGCGTCGCGGATGAACGATTTTGCCGCGGAATTCGTGGCCAAAGTTGAGACGCTGTACAGCCAATAGCTCGGCCTCGCCTCGCGAAGCGTGCCTGACCTTGCCTTGGGCGCGGGAAGCGAAGGCGGGCGACCTGGGAGATTGCAAGCGAGCATAGCCATGCCGTCCATTGAACGCCAGACCGGCACCTCACTCTCCGACATCAACATGGTGCCGTTCATCGACGTCGTGCTCGTGCTGCTCATCATTTTCATGATCACCGCTCCGATCCTGCAATCCGGGATCGAGGTGGACGTACCCAAGACCAAGACCGTGAAGGAACTTACTGAAGCGCGCATGGTTGTGACCATTGACCGCAGCCAGCGCGTCTATCTCAACGACAAACCCGTGAACATTCATGAGCTGGGCCAGCAAATCCTGTCCCAGACTCACGGCGTCAAACACCAGGCCGTCTATGTCCGCTGCGACGAGACCGTCCCGTTTGGAAGCTGGGCGACGGTGCTGGACGCTTTGCGCCAGTCCGGCATCCAAAATGTAAGTGTGGTGACGCAGCCGCTCAGCGAGCGGCCGCAAACACAATAAGATGTCAACCGTCGCTGCAATTCGACCGGACGACACGCTAAAACGCTTCGTCCATATATCTTTGTGGGCGCACGTCGCACTGTGCGTGGCGGCGGTGGTATCGGCCTATTTCTCAAGCCGCGGCGTAAACTGGGGCGGGCCCGGCGGATCCATGACAGTCGGCGTGGTCGGCAGCCTGCCGGCGATTCCCCTGCCCCAGCCCGAAGTTGCGTCCACGAATCGGGTTGTAGATGAATCGAAGGGCCTCTACAAATCCGAGCCCGTAGCCCCGCCCAAGCCCGCGCCCGACGCCACGCCGATTCCGAAGTTCGAGCGCAACAAGCCGCCGAAATACATCACACGCCCGTCGAAGGTTCTCGAGAACCCCACGCCGCTTCCCTCGAACGCAATACCCTACGGGGGCGGCGGCACTCCTACCGTGCCGACCACTTCGTTTGCTCTGGGTGCGGGCGCGACACAGGCGGGACTTGGCTTCACGGGAGCAAACGGGAGCGATTTCGGCTCGCGGTTTTCGTGGTACGTGGAAGCGGTGCAGCGCCGCATCAGCGGCAACTGGCTGCAGTCCGCGGTGGACCCAAGCGTGTCCGTGGCTCCGCGCGTGATCGTGACGTTTACGATTTTGCGCGACGGCTCGGTAACCAACATTCAGATCACGCAATCGAGCAACAATTATTCCGTAGACAGTTCCGGCACTCGCGCCGTGCGCGATTCGAGCCCGCTCAGCCGCCTGCCCTCGGAGTATTCCGGCTCGAATGTGAATGTGGAGTTCTGGTTTGACTTTCATCGCTGACAATTTGATCGAGTGCTTGCGGGGCGCCGCCCGATGAGACGAACGCCCGCATTGCGTTCCATCGTTCTGGCGGCGCTCGCGGCCGTGGCGCTTCTCGCGCCTCGCCCCGCTGCGGCTCAGGACTGGTTCAAGACCGGAACTGGCCTGGGAGTCACGAAGGCTCGTGTCGCCGTTCCGGACACGGCAGCACGCTCAACCGCGGCGCAGCCTCTCGCGAAGACGTTTCACGACGTGCTGTGGTCCGACCTCGACTTTTCGGGAATTCTGGACCTCGTCAGCCCGAGCTTCTATCCCACGCAATTGCCGAGCCAGCCGAGCGAACTCAGGGCGGAAGATTGGTCCGCCGCCCCGGCTAATGCTTACATGATCGCGTATGGGAATCTGACACTCGAGAATTCGGACCTGGCCTTCGCGGGATATCTTTCCGACGTCCACAATCCGTCCGCGCCGCTGGCGCTGCAGAAAATCTACCGGGGCGGCGGCACCGACGCTGACGCGCGCCGATTGGCGCACGAATTCGCAGACGATATCATTGCGGTCCTGAGCGGCGGACTTCCCGGTATCGCGCAAACCCGAATCGCTTACGTCAGCGCGCGCAGCGGCAACAAGGAAATCTGGGTGATGGACTACGACGGCGCGAACCAGCAGCAGCTCACACACCTGAAATCGATTTCGCTCACGCCGCGCTGGTCGCCGGACTCCACGCGCATCGCTTTCACGTGCTACGAACCCTATCGCGGCATCACATCGGCTCAAATCTGCATTTATTCGACGGCGTCAAATCACCTGATTGCGTTCCCGCGTTATCGGGGGACGAATAGTTCGCCGGCGTGGTCACCCGACGGATCGCAGATCGCTTTCATGTCGAGCTTGAACGGCGATCCGGAGATTTATGTGGCCGACTCTGGGGGCGGGCGGCTGCACCGCATCACATATGCCGCCGGCGTCAGCACTTCGCCGGCATGGAACCCGAAGACGGGAAACCAGATGGTTTTTGTGAGCGACCGCGGAGGCTCCCCGGTCCTTTATATCGCGAATGCGGACGGCTCGAACGTCGAGAAGCTCGACCTTCCCGATATGGGGTACGTCATCGATCCGGCTTGGTCGCCCAATGGACAATTGCTAGCATTTAGCTGGCGGCGCCCCAACGGAAACTACGATATCTATGCTATGGACATCGTGAGCCGGCAACTGGTCGAATTGACCAAGGACGAGGGCCGGAACGAGCGGCCCAGTTGGGCGCCGGACGGCCGCCATCTCGTTTTTGAATCGACGCGGACGGGCACGCGGCAGATCTGGTCGATGCTCGCGGACGGCAGCCAGCCGCGTCAACTGACTTTCGAGGCGCAGAACGAATCGCCGAACTGGTCGCCGAAATGACGACCGGCAGCGCGCACGCCATCCTGCGCAGATTGGGCGGTACGCTGTACGAAGCGAAGTTCCAGACGCACGAGAAGTCGCATCAAGGTCGGTTCATGTTCGATAAGTTCAAATTCATTCGCGGCGCTTCCAGAAAGCCCTCGTGGCAGCGCCGAAGGAGGCAGTCCATGCAGCGCGGTATTCTTCAGAAGTTTGCATTGCTCTTAGGCCTCGTAGTTTTGGTGGCATTCATCGGGGGGTGTAAGAAACACGTGGCGGCCACGCCGCCTCCGCCCCCGGCGCCGCCGGCGCAGCCGACGGTCACGCTCAACGCAACGCCCACAGCGGTCAATCCGGGCCAGGCGGCAACTCTCGCGTGGTCTTCGACCAACGCGACGGACCTCGACATCGAGCCCGGTGTCGGCAAGGTCGCGCCGCAGGGGTCTACGCCGGTGAGCCCTACGCAGTCGACTACGTACACGATCACGGCCACGGGCGCGGGCGGGAGCGCGACGGCAACCGCACATGTTGACGTCAACGCTCCTCCGCCTCCGCCGCCGGCTCCTGCGCCCGCGCAGCCCAGCATCAGCGAGCTCTTCGACCAGAACGTCAAGGACGCGTACTTCGACCTCGACAAGTCCGATATTCGCCCCGACGCGCGCGCCGCTCTGACCAAGGACGCGGAATTCCTGCGAACCTACGGGGACGTCCGGGTCTCGATCGAGGGGAACTGCGACGAGCGCGGCTCGACCGAATACAATCTCGGTCTCGGTCAGCGCCGGGCGCAGTCCGCGAAGAGCTATCTGGTCTCGCTCGGCATTGCCGCGGACCGGATGGAAACAACGAGCTGGGGCAAGGAGCGCCCCGTCTGCGCGGAGCACAACGAAGAGTGCTGGCAGCGGAATCGCCACGCTCATCTCGTCCTCGCTCACTAACATCTCGACCGGGCCTGTGGCGGTGAGGCATCTCTGCCGCCACGGGCCGGGCGAACGGTAGTTCAGAAGGAGGCACCCCTTTGCGCACACGATGGCTTGGCCTCGCACTCGCAGCAGTGATTCTCGGCGCCCTTGGCGGGGCGATCCTCGCTCCCCCGCCCGCCAGCGCCATATCGAAGGAAATGATCGAGCTTCAGCAACAGGTCGCTCAGATTTTACAGGCGCAGCAAGACATGCGCAGCGCAATAGACACCAACAACGCGACGATGAAGACGCTCGTGCAGCAATCGATCGATTCCGTCACTAAAATGAGCGGCGAAATGGGTTCGCTCCAGAAGGTGGTGCAGGATGTTCAGGCGAACACAGGCGCGCGCCTCGACACGATGACCCAGCAGACGCAAGGCCTATCGGACAATTTGCAGGACGTCCAGGCTCGCGTGGGAAAACTTTCGCAGCAGCTCAACGACGTGCAGAACCTGTTACAGAGCATTGACGCGAAGGTTTCCGGCGGCTCAACAGGAGCCGCGAATTCCTCGTCGGCGTCCTACACTCCCGCTACTCCTGGAGCGAGCCCCGTGGCGGGCGCCGGAACGGCGCCGCATCCGATGGCTCCGATCTCGGCCGACACCCTCTACCAGAACGCCCTGCGCGACTTGACCAGCGGCAACTACGATCTCGCGCATCAGGAATTTTCCGACTACCTCACAAATTTCCCTTCAAATGACCTGGCTTCAAATGCGCAGTTCTACCTCGGGGAAGTGGCGTACGCTCAGAACGATTTCAAGGGCGCCATCGCCGCCTACGACAGCGTGCTCGTCAACTATCCGAAGAGTTTTAAGTTGGGCGCTTCGCTTATGAAAAAAGGTCTCGCCGAGTTCGAACTCGGAATGAAGGCCTCGGGCACGCGCGATCTGCGGGAAGTGGTCCGGCGTTTCCCTGGCTCAGACGAAGCCAAGCGCGCGGAGGCCAAGCTGCGCGAAATCGGCCCGGCAACCGCGCCGAGCCACAGCCCTCGCTGACGGGCGGCCGGAATCCTCGACCCGACGAAATGGCGGCACCGAAGAGCGCGCGAGGACAGGCTTCCTACGCCCGGACGAAATCAGCCTGCCAATCGCGTACCAGCTTCTTGATGGCTGTCCGGTCTTTCAGGTTTTCCTGCAAGACTTTCCGCGCAAGTTCCGGCAACTCGGCGTCTCCTGCAAATCGCAACGCCACAAGCTGATCGACCGTGAATTCGGGGACGCGTGTGCGAAGATCGGCGGGCAAAAGTTGCTCGAGGCGCATTCGCATCTCGAGCCGGATCACCCGGTTTTGTACGGTCAAAGCGAAGAGGCGCGCGTTGAATGCAAGCAGCACAAGCGCGATGGCGAGCAGCAGCGACACGACCGTGCCAAATGAAAACGTGCGAATCACACCGACAATCGACCAAACAAAGTTGAGAAGCAGGATCGGTAGCACGACGAAATGGAACGTGGGAACCAACCTCACGTGATTCTGAAAATTCTGGGTCGCCTTAGCCATATTTCACCGCTCCCTATGAGAGATTTGAACCGCGTGGCTGGATTCTATCAGAGATCCGCGGCCGCGCCCTGCGCTGGGAACTCCTCGCTCCGGGCCTCCGCCTTTCTGCTATACTCCAGCGCATGTCGGTGAACAAAGCCATCCTGGTCGGCCGCTTGGGGCGGGATCCCGAGACGCGGTACACCTCCGGAGGGCAGGCCGTGGCCAATTTCACCCTCGCGACGGACGAATCATTCAAGGACCGCTCCGGCGAGCGCCAGAAACGCACTGAATGGCACCGCATTGTTCTTTGGGGGAAGCTCGCGGAGATCGCGCAGCAGTACCTGAAGAAGGGAATGCTGGTTTATGTGGAAGGCCGAATTCAGACCCGCCAGTGGGAAGATAAACGCGACGGCCAAAAGCGCACCACCACCGAGATCGTCGGCAACGTGATGCGCATGCTTACCTCGCGGGCGGAAGGCGCCGCGGCAGGGGCAGCGGCAGGTGGCGGCGCTGCGGGCCACGGCCGCTCCGCCGACGCTGATTTTGATGTAGCGGGACCCGCGCCGGACGAACCCTCCGCGGCCGGCCCGGAGATTTCCGACGAAGATATCCCCTTCTGACAATCCACCGGTAACGTGTCGCCTATGTTTTTCGGGCGGGGTTGCCATCTGCAGACGCTGACGGCGTATCGCTTTCAATCGCATCGGGTTCGTCGTCATCGAGCACCGGCAGAGTCGGCAGCACCTGCGCGGCGATGAGCCTCTTCTGGACCAGGACATCCTTCCGCATCTTGCCGTCCCGGAATTCGACCGCCCTTTTCGCATACTGGGCGATGTCCGGCTCGTGGGTGACGATCGCCACGGTCAACCCGTGCCGGTCGTTCAGTGTCTGCAAAATGTCCATGATCTCGACACTCGTCCGGCTATCGAGATTTCCGGTCGGTTCATCGGCGAGCAAAAGCGAGGGGTTATTCACCAGCGCGCGCGCAATCGCCACGCGCTGCTGCTGACCTCCGGACAGTTGCGAAGGAAAATGGCCGGCGCGATCGGAGAGACCCACGCGCTTGAGCGCTTCTTCGGCCCGGCGCGCGCGTTCTTCGATGGGGATGCCAGCATAAATCGTCGGCAACTCGACATTCTCGAGGGCGGACGTTCGGGACAAAAGATTGAACTGCTGGAACACGAATCCGATCTTCTCGCTGCGAATCTTGGCGAGGTCGTGTTTCGTGAGCCCCGAGACATCCTTTCCGTCGAGAAAGTAGCGGCCGCGCGTGGGTTTGTCGAGGCAGCCGAGAATATTCATCAGCGTCGATTTCCCTGAACCCGAAGCGCCCATCACCGCCACAAATTCGCCCGGATATATCTCCATCGAGACACCGCGCAAGGCGTGCACCTGGATTTCGCCCAGATCGTAAGTCTTGTGGATGCCTTCCAGGCGAATGGTCGGAGTGGTCTCTCCGGCAGAGGATGCTGAGGGACTGGCGAAAGCTTCTGGCGTCGAGCGCTGGTTCATGGGGCTTGGCGGATTTGCCTATCTTAGCAGGATGCGGAAGCGATCGGCGGGTTCGATGAGTCCGAGCCGACCTGCCAGCCCCGCGAGATTTCCGCAGGATTCGGCTAGTGCCCGGCGTCTTTCCTTCGTTGTTCGTCGATACGGTGTATCATTTCGTCAAACTTCAGCTGCTGTTCCGGCGTCAGCATAGCTCGAATCTGCGCCCGGCCTTCCAGACGGATCTGTTCTTTCTGCTCGCTGAGCGGCGCATAGAGAGCTTCCCATCTTGTGTGCGTGTTTTCGAGAATGGTGGCGAGCTGATTCTGCTGATTCGCGGTCAGTTGAAGCTCGCGCGTGGACTCGGCCACGATCTGTTGCCGGGTCGGTTTCGCGTTGGAGTTCGCCAATTGCTGGCCCAGCACGCGCTGGTCCCAAAGATGGCTGCCCAGTCCTCCAAACACGCCGCCCAAAAGAAAAATCAAAAAGAAGAGCACCGCCGCTTCGCGGCGGCCCTTAGTTGTTCCCATGTGTTGTCTCCGCCACCGTCGTCAGAACATCATCGTCGCTCGTTGGCGCGCCGGCCAGTTCAGGCGAGAAGAGATCGTGCACGATCGTAGGACGTACTGCGGCCACAATGGGTTGCGAGCGGACACCCCGCTGCGCTCCGTAGGTCACCAGTACCCCGAGCGCGAGAGTGGCCGTCGCCGCGAACCTCCATCCCACCGAAACAAATGGCTGCCAGAAACCCGCGCGTTCCGTCACCAGATCCTGCTCGGCGGAGCGAATCCTGGCCATCACCGCCCGCGCGAATCCCGGACCCGCGTCCGGCGTAGGCACGCCTGCGCGCAGCAATCGAGCGCTCGCGGCGGCCTGCTCGAGGGCCTCGCGGCACGCGGCGCAATTCTTCCAGTGTTCCGCCGCTCGCTTGGCGTCGGCCGCGGTCAATTCGCCGCTCAGGTAATCCTCCAGCAGGGCCTCGTACTTCCTACAGGCGGTTTTCCCCGTAACGGTTGTCATGGTTTTACCCTTTCCCGTGCGTTGGCGGAGCAGCATCTGTCTTGCCGCCCGGAACCAATCTGCGCCGATAGACTTTCATGATTCGGCCTCGAGCACGGAACAGTCGAACCTTCACCGTATTGAGATTGAGGTTGAGAATCTCTGCCAATTCCTGCACCGAAAATCCTTCCACTTCTTTCAAAACCAGGAGCTGGCGGTCCTGCTCCGGCAGCGCCGCCAACAGCCGCTCGAGAATCTCGCGGATTTCGGTCCGTGCGCTGGGTCCCTCCGGGGGCCGGTCGGCCGACACAATCGCGTCCAGCCGCGAGACCTGTTCCTCGGACAAGTCCGCCTCGTAGGTCAGCGGACGCACCTTCTTTTTCCGCAGGTAGTCCCAGCATTCATTCACCGCAATCTTATAGAGCCAGGTCGAGAACGCCGCTCGCTGATCGAATCTCTTGATTCCCAGATAAGCCTTGAGAAACACCTGCTGCGCGACGTCCTCCACATCCTCGGGCCGCCTTAGAATGCCGCCCACGAGCGAGAGCACGCGCTGCTGGTGCCGCCGCACCAACTCCTCGAATGCGGCCTCTTCCCCGCCCTGGGACAGGCGCACCAGCTCCCGATCTTCCCGTTTCTTACCCGCCCGGTCCAGAGGAAGAGCGAGCGCCGGGGCACTGGCTGCCATACATTTTGGGACGTTGGACATTCGTCTTTGGTTACGCCAAAAAAATGCTGGTAACTCTCAATTTCTTCTTGCGACCGCCACTAGTCCATGTGACAATACCCGCCATGATAATCGGCGAACGTATTCGGCTCCTACGTGAAACAAAAAAACTTTCCCAAGGCGACGTCGAAAAGCGCACAGGTCTGCTTCGATGTTACATCTCTCGCGTCGAGAACGGTCACACCGTTCCGGCGATCGAGACCCTCGAGAAGCTGGCGCGGGCGATGGAAGTCCCGCTCTACCAGCTCTTCTACGACGGCGAAGAGCCTCCTGTGCTCCCGAATCTTCCGAAGCGGAAGAGTGCGGATGATATCGCCTGGGGCAGCACCGGCAAGGATGCGCGTTATCTGGGCCGGTTCCGCCGGCTTCTCGGCCGCATTGAAGAAGCGGACCGCCGGCTCTTGCTGTATATGGCCCAGAAAATGGCAAACCGCTAGCGGATTGCTGTCGCACCCTTTCTCCGCGTTGCGGTCCACAGCTGGCATGCGGTCCCTCAGACGCCAGTAGTGTCTCACGACGCTATTCCCTTCTTGCCAGATCGGGTTGGCCATCGCGCCCTATTCCCATTCTATCGTGCTCGGGGGTTTCGAGCTGATGTCGTAGACCACGCGGTTCACGCCAGGAACCTCGTTCACGATTCGCAGGGAGATCCGTTCAAGGATCTCCACAGGAAGGCGCGTCCAGTCCGCGGTCATGGCATCGAGGGAATCGACCACTCGCACGGCGATTGTGTCCGCGTACGTCCGGCCGTCACCCATGACTCCCACGCTCCGTACGGGCAGCAACACGGCGAAGGCTTGCCAGGTCTTTTCGTAGAGCCCCGCTCGGCGGATCTCCTCAACCACAACGGCATCGGCGGCGCGCAACTCCTCGAGCCGCGCCCGTGTTACCTCGCCGAGCATGCGCACCGCTAGGCCCGGCCCCGGAAAAGGCTGCTTCACCAGAATTTCTTCGGGCAGGCCCAGCTCGCGCCCGATCTGCCTCACTTCGTCTTTGAACAAGTCCCGCAGCGGCTCGATGAGGGAAAAAGGCATGTCCTTCGGCAAACCGCCCACGTTGTGGTGCGATTTGATCACCGCCGAGGGCCCCTTCACCGAAACCGATTCGATCACGTCCGGATACAGCGTACCCTGGACGAGAAACTTTACGGGTAATCCGCCCTGCGCGCCTGCCACCAGTTTGCGCTGTTCTTCGGCGAACACGGCGATGAATTCATTGCCGATGATTTTGCGTTTTTGCTCCGGGTCGGCCACGCCCGCCAGCTTCCCGAGAAATCTCTCGGACGCGTCCACGCCGATTACATTCAGTCCCAGACGGTCTCGCAGCAGTTCGAGCGTGTCACGGAATTCATCACGCCGCAGCAATCCCGTATCGACGAACACATTCGTGAGACGCGCGCCGATGGCCCGGTGGACGAGCGCCGCCGCGACGGTCGAATCCACGCCTCCGCTCAAGGCGCAAATCCCGCGCGCGCCTTCAGCTTGTTTCCGAATCGTATCCACGGTCTCGGCAATGAAGCCGGCCCGGCTCCAATTCTGTTGCGCGCCGCAGATGCCGAGCACGAAGTTCCGAAGAATCTCCGTTCCGCGGTCGGTGTGATTCACTTCCGGGTGAAACTCGACGCCGTAAAACCCTTTTGCAGTATTTTCAACCGCCGCCACGGCGTTGTCGGTCCGCCCGGTGGCGCAAAAGCCCGCCGGCAACCCGACGACGTGGTCGCCGTGGCTATTCCAAACGTTCAGGCGTTCCGGCAAACCCGCAAAAAGCCTGGATTCCCGTTCGATGTCGAGGTGCGCCCGGCCATATTCCCGGCGCTCGGCCCGCTCGACTCGCCCGCCCAACGTGTGCGTAAGCCACTGCATGCCGTAGCAGATTCCCAGCACCGGTACGCCAAGATTCAGAACCTTCGGATCGCAGACCGGCGCGTCTTTGTCGTATACGGAACTCGGGCCGCCTGAAAGCACTATGCCCACCGGCTCCTGTGCGCGAATCTCCTCGAGCGAAGCCGTGCAAGGCAGAATTGCGGAAAACACCTGTTGTTCCCGAATCCGGCGGGCGATGAGCTGGGTGTACTGCCCGCCAAAATCCAGCACCACGATTCCGCGTTTCGTGCTCACCATCCCTCCGTACTTCCTTTGCGCCGCTGTTCCGGTGTTTGCCGTCATTATCGCTCCGTGTGCGTTCTCACCGTTCAGCGTTTCTTGCGGCCCTTGCCTGTCTGAAACAGCGACAGATCAACCGCGTCGCCCATCGCCTTGTAACCCGCGCCGTTCGGATGAAGATGGTCCCCGCTGTCGAACGCGGCCTGGAGTTTCGTCGGGCTCTGCGGATCGCGCATCACCGCGTCGAAATCAATCACAGCATCATATGCGCCGCTCGTGCGTATCCATGTATTGACCGCGGCGCGCTTCGCTTCCCCATTCGCCGAAAAATAGTTTGCGCCATCAAATGGCAGCAGGGTCGCGCCGAACACTTTGAGCCCGCGAACATGCGCGCGCTCGATGAATTGTCGCTGTCCCGCGATGATGTCGTCGGCGCTTACACTCTGGTCCGCGAGACCTGGAATACTTGAGAAGCCGATATCATTGATGCCCAGAAGGACGATCACGTAGCGAACCCCTGCCTGGGCAAGCGTATCGTGACCGAATCGCTCCAGCCCGTTGGAACCCATCGCGTCGTGCCAAATTCGATTGCCGCTGATTCCCGCATTGAGCACTGCGATCTGCGGCCCGTGTCCGGGACGCGCCAGCAGCCGCCGCGCGAGTTCGCTTGGCCAAGCTTGTTCGGCGTCCAGTTTGGAGGCAAAACCGTCCGTGATCGAGTCGCCAAACGTTACAACAGCCTCAGTCCCTTCCGGGGCAACGACATCCACTCCCTCGAGCCAATACCAAGACGGCCTGGTTGTCGCACTCGGAATATCGGGTTTTGCCGTAAAGTCGCCCGGACCCGAAACGTAGGTCGTGTGTAAACCGGTCAAATGCCACGTCGGTGAGCCCGTCTTTCCGGGCGCGTAGATGCTGATCGCGAGATCGCCCGACTGCGGAACGTCGAGATCAACCGCATCGCTCAGCACTTCCGCGCCCGCAGGAATCGTAATAGCCCCGCGTCCGCTAAACGTGAGCGCGTGATCTGACGTCGGCACAATCGCGGAGCCGCCGCCGCGCGCCGCGATGTGCGCCGCCCCAATCGTCAGCGGTGCCGCTCCGTATGCGTTCGACAGCCGCACTCGGGCTCGGTGTCCGCCGATCGTCGTGTGTACGATCATTCGCACGGTTTGGTTCTCGAATCCCTCGTTGGGAACGTTGACGTTGGCGAAGCTGATCTGTCCCTGCATCGACGTGCTCCAGGTGCCGACCCAGTGCTCTTCCGCCCAGCCGCTTTGCGCCCGCGCTGCGGGCGCAATTGCGAAGGCGAACGCCGCGACCACGGCCAACCAAACCCGCCGTCGGTTCCCGTCCATGTTTCCTCCTGCGGACAAATCAGACTTCAGCGCAATACGATATTCACAAGTTTCTTCGGCACCACAATCACTTTCACGATTTCTTTCCCTGCCAGTAGCGGCGCAATCCGCGGATCGCTTAACGCGCGCTCTCTCGTTTCATCCTCGCTTAAGTTGGCATCCACCAGAATCTTGCCGCGCATTCTTCCGTTGATCTGAATGATGATCTCGATCTGCTCTTCCTGGGTCAGGTCCTCGCGGTACGCCGGCCATCTCTGCCGCGCGATTGTGCCCGAATTCCCGAGCATCTCCCACATCTCTTCGGCGATGTGCGGCGTCATCGGCGAGAGCATCAGCACCATCACGGCCAGCACGCGTTTCAGAACCACCGCAGAGAGGTCCGCGTCGAGCGGTTCCTGCGCGTGCAGCTCGTTCACCAATTCCATCACCAGCGCGATGGAAGTGTTGAAATGCCAGCGCACCTCGAAATCGTTCGTCACCCGCTTGAGCGTCTGATGCATCCTGCGAACGAGAGTTTTTTCCTTCGCGGTCGCCGTCGTGAGATCGGTCCGCGCCTCCCAATCGATCGGAACGCCCCGCACCCGATCCGCGTGCTTCTCCACCAGCCGGTAAACCCTGTTCAGGAAGCGGGCCGAACCCTCGATTCCCTGCTCGCTCCATTCGAGGTCTTTTTCCGGAGGCGCCGCGAACAGAGTGTACATCCGCCCCGTATCGCAGCCGTATTTGTCGGCCATTTCGATCGCGCCTACCACGTTGCCGCGCGATTTGGACATCGCCACGCCGCCCTTCTGCACCATCCCCTGCGTGAAGAGGCGCGCGATCGGCTCATCGTGCTTCACAAGCCCCAGATCGCGCATTACCTTGCAGAAGAACCGCGAATAGAGCAGGTGCAGAATCGCGTGCGTGATTCCGCCCACGTATTGGTCGATGGGAAACCAGTAACTCACCTTCGCCTTGTCGAATGGGGCGTTATCGTTGTGTGGGTCGGTGTAGCGATAGAAGTACCACGAGGAGTCGACGAACGTGTCCATCGTGTCCGTCTCGCGCCGCGCCGGACCTCCGCACTTCGGGCATTTCGTGTTTACGAACTCGGGAACGCCGGCAAGCGGAGACTGGCCCTGGCCGGTGAGAGCGACTTTCTCGGGCAGGCGGACAGGCAGCTGGTCGTCGGGCACCGGGACGATGCCGTCTTTTTCGCAATAAACGACGGGGATGGGGGTACCCCAGTAGCGCTGCCTCGAGATGCCCCAGTCTTTCAACCGGTAAGTCGTCTCCGCGGCCCCGAACTTCCTCGACGCCGCGTCCGTCGCCATTTTCTCGATCGCGGCCTCGGAGGAGAGCCCCGTGTAAGAACCGGAATCCGCGAGGCGGCCGTACTCGGTATACGCTTCACTCATGCGGTCGGCGCGCAGAGGCGCAGCATGCACAGGTTGCACAACCACCTTTACCCGCAAGCGATATTTTTCGGCGAATTCGTAGTCTCGCTGATCATGCGCCGGGACGCACATCACCGCGCCCGTGCCGTACTCGGCGAGAACGAAATTCGCCACCCAAATCGGGACCTGCTCGCCGGAAAACGGATTTAGGGCGAACCGGCCGGTGAAGAAACCCTCTTTTTCAGCTATGGCGACGTCGGCCGCGCGCATGCTCTTCTGCCGCATGGTCTTCAACTGCGCTTCCATCGCGGAGCGCCCCGGGACTCCCTCGAGAAGTTTTCCCACGTGCGGATGCCCGGCTGCGACAACGATTGCCGCCACTCCGTAAATCGTGTCAATGCGAGTCGTGAATACGTCCAGGCCGATTCCGTCCATTCCGGCGACATCGAAGCGGACGCGAGCGCCGCGTGATTTCCCGATCCAGTTTCGCTGCATCACCAGCACGCGCTCCGGCCAGCCACCCACGAGTTGCGACATATCTTCGAGCAGCTCGTCCGAATAGCGCGTGATCCGCAGAAACCATTGCTCGAGTTCTTTCTGCTCCACCTGTGTGGTTTCGTGCCGCCAGCAGAAGCCGTCGATCACCTGCTCGTTCGCGAGCACCGTCGCGCATTCCGGACACCAGTTCACCTTGCTCTTTTTCCGGAAGGCAATTCCCTTCTCCAGCATCCGCAGGAAAAACCACTGGTTCCACCTGTAAAACTCCGGATCGCACGTAGAAATCTCGCGGCGCCAGTCATAGGTGAATCCGAACCGTTTTAAGACGCGCCGGAATTCGTCAACGTTTGCGTTGGTCCATTCGCGCGGATGCGTGCCATTCTTGATCGCGGCGTTTTCCGCGGGCAGTCCAAAGGCATCCCAACCCATCGGGTGCAGCACGTTGTAGCCACACATCCATTTGTACCGCGCTACCGCGTCGCCGATGGTGTAGTTCCGCATGTGGCCCATATGCAGCGTGCCGGAGGGATATGGGAGCATCTCGAGGAAATAGAGCTTCTCACGCGAACCGTCGCCGTCGACGGCGCGAAACGCGCCCTGTTCCTCCCAAATCTTCTGCCATTTCGCTTCGATTCGCCCCGAATCGTAATCGGCCAAGTTCACTTCCCCCGTGTTTTGCCGGCCTTGCGCCGTCCTACGCGGCCGCGGTTTCTCGGGCGCGTCTTCCCGCCGACGCCCGCCGAACGCACAACGCGTCCGGTGAGTCTCCAGAGCGCCGCGACGTTGCGCTTGTCGTCGCCCGGCTTATCAATGGGCGTCTCCAAAATGAACGCGCACTTCGCGAGCAGCGGATGATTCAGAATCCTGCCAAACGCCGGAAGCCCGATCTTGCCTTTTCCAATGTGTTCATGCCGGTCCACGCGCGAACCCAGCGGAACCTTCGAATCGTTCACGTGCACCACGGCCACACGATCGAGTCCCACGATCCGATCGATTTCGCTTAATGCGGCCGCCAGCCCGTCCTCGGTGTGGATGCTCCATCCCGCCGCAAACGTATGCGCCGTATCAATGCACACGCCCATTGGCAATTCCGGGCACGCGTTGATGATCGCCCGCAATTCTTCGAAGCGCGAACCGAGCGAACTCCCCTGGCCCGCCGTGTTTTCGAGCAGAACCCGCAGATCGCCGAGCCGCAACCCGCGCGCGGCCTGCCTCAGTCCTTGAGCGACCGCCGCAATCGCTGATTCGACGCTCGCCCCCTGCGCGCTGCCCGGGTGAATCACCAGACAATCCGCGCCCAGCGCCAGCGCCCTCACCAGCTCCTGGTGGAACGCCTGCACGGACCTCGTGCGCAGCACCGGATTCGGCGAAGCCAGATTGATCAGGTAGTTGCCGTGAATTACCAGAGGCCCGAGCCGCAGCTCCGCGCGCCGCGCGCGAAACCGCGCCGCTTCCGTCTCCGAGATCCGCGAGCTTCCGTGTCCCCACATCCGCGGACTCGACGAAAAAATCTGCAGCGCATTCGCGCCCAGCCCGTGCGCGATATCCAGCGCTCCGGCGATGTCTCCGGCAATGGACGTGTGGATTCCGATGCGGATGCTGCCGTCTTGCTTCCAGGCGGGGATTTCAGGTTCGGGGAGTGGTTCCGGACGATACTCGTCGGCGGCGTCGTATGTCAGTTCAGTCCTGTAATTTTCTTCCGCCATTCCCTCAGGTTGTCCGCGTGTTAGTCCGTCATTTTATCGGAAACTCGCCCCTCGCGCAAACCGCCCCCAGCAGGCGGCAAGTTGGCTTGAAAGTGAGAACTTGGTGAAATTTATTCGCAGCCTTGGCGTATAGAATCTTGTTCGCATCACTATCCCGTGTCTTCCAGGGGGACCCACAAATGTTGCGCTCAGCGCTCCTCTGCTGCATTGCGTTCCTGACCCTTGGACACGCGACGATTGGGCAATCCAACCCGGATTCGCAGCCGCCCGCCGCGCCCTCAGTCGCTGACAACGAATATCGCAAGTTCGATGGCTTCCTGTCATTTCTGCGGTCCCGCAACGCGCAGCAGTACGCTATCACGTCTCCGAAAGGCATCGACGAAGCGAGCTTCGTCACACTCGGGGGCATCGAACAGTGGGTCACGATTCGCGGACAGGATCGCGACAATCCCGTTTTGCTTTTCCTCCATGGCGGTCCTGGCGACGTGACGAACCCCTGGACCTTCGCGATCTTTGCTCCCTGGGAACAGCACTTCACCGTGGTGCAATGGGATCAGCGAGGCGCTGGGCGGACGCTCCGGACAAATGGCCCAGCCATTGGGGATACCATTACAGAGGACCGATTAGTTCAGGATGGCATCGAACTCGCGGCGTATTTGCGCAAGCATCTTGGCAAGGACAGGATCATCATTGTTGCCCATTCGTTCGGATCAATCCTCGGAATCGGTATGGCACGGGCGAGGCCCGAACTCTTCTACGCCTATGTAGGCACCGGTCAGGTGGCCGACGAAGTTAGAAACTATTCGGTCGCCTACGACGCGCTACTGAAGAAGGCGCGCGATGTTGGTGATCGGCGTGCCATCGATGAATTGAGCCGAGTCGGTCCGCCGCCTTACCCAACCGGCCAGGGATACCAAGTGCAGCAAAAATGGGCGAATGCCTTCGAGGGTGCCGACCAGTTCTTGCTTGGGACCATTGGCCTCGCGCTCGTCGCTCCCGGCAGTTCCGTGCAAGACTTAAACGACTCCGTTGATGGCCAAACTCTGAGCGGGCTTCATCTCGTCCGCAAAATTAAGCCCAGGGGACCTGCGGACCTCGGCCTGAAGTTTTCCATTCCGATGTTCGTCTTCGAGGGGGATGAAGATTTCACCACTCCAACGGCGCTCGCTCGAGAGTATCTCGATGCCATCCAAGCGCCCCGCAAGGCCTTTGTGCCGATTCGAGGAGGACACTTCGCCGTATTCATGAACTCCAACCAGTTTCTGAAGGAACTCGTCACCCGCGTTCGTCCACTTGCTACCAAGAGCTGATCGCGGCCACTTGGATCTGCCCCGCCGCTGTATCCGCCCGACGCCCTTGGGTAGCCTGTTGCTACCGCTGCCCTTTGCCATAGCAGCCAGTTGTTTGTGATAGGCTTTGGCCGCTGGAAGAATTTGGTGAAGCAGACTACAAAATAGACGAGGAGACCGATGCTCGAACTTCGCCCCAATTGTGAATGCTGTGATAAAGACCTTCCGCCGTCGGCGACACACGCAGTGATCTGCTCTTTTGAGTGCACGTTTTGCCGGGATTGCGCGGAAAACAAGTTGGGGAATCGCTGCCCCAATTGCGGCGGCAACTTTGTTTCGCGCCCGATCCGCCCTGTCGCAGCGCTTGCTAGCTATCCGCCCTCAACGAAACGAATTTTGAAGCCATCCGGCTGCGTCAGCTCGAATTAGGACACTACCGATACCGCACTGATCGCACCCTGTTCACGGCG
This sequence comes from Candidatus Acidiferrales bacterium, assembly GCA_035279445.1. GTDB lineage: Bacteria > Acidobacteriota > Terriglobia > Acidiferrales > UBA7541 > Palsa-295. The sequence goes on from DATEHV010000005.1 coordinate 48,461, forward strand.
TGGACGCCTCTGGATAATCCGAGAGCCGGGGTGCTATCATTTCCATTCGCAGTTGCTCCCCTCGATTCTCCGGCTCGGGGCGCGGTCGCCAAGTGGTAAGGCAAAGGTCTGCAAAACCTTTATCGGCGGTTCGATCCCGCCCCGCGCCTCCAAGACTCCAGACCCCGCTTCTCAATTTCCGACCGACGTTGTTGCCGCGCCCTCGGCGGTTCGATCCGGCTCGGTGACTCCAGAAACTCAAAAAAACCCTCTGTTGGCCTCCGGTCCATTCATTTGCGGCTTCCTTCTCGCATGCGCTACACTTTGCGTTTCGCCTTCCATCGGGAGATTTATCAATGCTTGTCGTGATGCAGTCCAACGCGACCGAAGAACAGGTCCGCGCCGTTTGTGAGCGCATCGAGTCGCTCGGGTTCCGCGCCCACCCGATGCCCGGCGCGGGCCGCACGGCCATCGGCATCACCGGCAATAGCGGCGTCGTGGAGACCGGTTCGCTCGAATCGATGCCCGGAGTCGTGGAATGCATCCCCGTCAGCAAGCCGTACAAGCTCGTCAGCCGCGACCTGAAGGAAGAAAACACCGTCGTCCGGGTCCCCACGCCTTCAGGCGAAGTCACGTTCGGGGGAAAGGCTGTCGGGATCGTCGCCGGACCGTGCGCCATCGAAACGCGGGAACAGGCCTTTACCATTGCCGGGCACATTCGGAGCTCGGGCGCGCACCTTTTCCGCGGCGGAGCGTATAAGCCGCGCACCTCGCCGTACAGCTTTCAAGGCCTCGGCGAGCAGGGCCTGCAGATTCTCGCGCAAGTCCGGGAAGAATTCGGCCTCGGCATCGTCACCGAGGCGATCGACAACGAATCGCTCGATCTGGTGGAGAAATATGCCGACGTGATCCAAATCGGCGCTCGCAACATGCAAAACTTTTCGTTGCTGAAACGCGCCGGACGCGCCCGCAAGCCGGTGCTTCTCAAGCGCGGCATGTCCGCAACACTCGACGAATTCCTGATGGCCGGCGAATACATCATGTCCGAAGGCAATTACCAGGTGATTTTGTGCGAGCGCGGGGTGCGCACCTTCACCGACCACACCCGCAACACACTGGACCTGAGCGTGGTCCCGGCCGTCCAGCGGCGAAGTCACCTGCCGATTGTCGTCGATCCGTCGCACGGGACTGGACGGCGGAATAAAGTGCTGCCGCTTTCGCGCGCCGCCATAGCGGTTGGAGCGGATGGAATCTTGGTGGAAGTGCATCACGATCCGGCGCACGCCCTCTCGGACGGCCCGCAATCGATCCTGCCCGAGGAATTCGACCAGCTGATGCGCGAATCCCGAGACATCGCCGCTGTCCTCGGCCGCACACTGAATTGAGCGTTCGCCTCAACTACCGGCTCGTCATCCTGATTTTATTGCTTACAGGACTCGCGGTTCGCGAGGTCGCGCTCGAGCTGCGTCCCTCGTTCCTCCGCCCGGGTCTGCATCTTTTCGCGTATGTCGGCAATACCGGCGACGGCACGTTGACCGCGGTGGATCTCGTGAAACTCTCGCCGGCGGCTACGATCCCGGTCGGCCCGGAGCCGAGCGGCATCCGCGCGAATCCCGCGCGCAAGGAGATTTGGGGTCTGAGTTCGGCGGGAGGCTACGCGTGGGTGCTCGACGCCACGAGCAACCGCGTGGCGGCCCGCATCAGCGTGGGCGTTGAGCCCTACGCGCTCGACTTTTCACCTGACGGCTCGCGCGCCTACGTGGCTGCGTCGGGCTCGAACACAGTGATCGCTATAGACTGTGCCTCGCGCCGAGTGATTGCGTTAGCGCGCACAGGCCGCCGCCCCTGGATCGCCCGCGTGTCGCCGGACGGCAAACTGGTTGTCGTCTCGAACCGCGACGATGCGACGGTCTCGATTCTCGATGCCGCCTCGCTCGCTTCGCGCGGGGTGGTCCGGGTCGCGCCGGAGCCGGAGCAGATCGCGATCCTTCCCGATGGATCGAAGGCCTTCGTCACTTCCGGCTCGACAAACCTGATTTCCGTGGTGGATTTGAAGCGGAATGAGTTGCTCGCGAACCTTGCGTTGGGCGGGACCCCCGATGGCCTGATCCTCAAACCCGATGGCGGCGAGCTCTACATCCCATCCGGTAACGCGCACGGGCTGGTGATCGTCAACACTGAGACGAACGAGGTGGGGGATTTTCTGCTTTTGGGGATGTCGCCGACCGCTGCAGCCCTGACGGCCGATGCTACGACTCTCTACGTCTCGGACTCTGCTGCAAACCACGTGGTGCCCGTTGCGATCAATGTTCGCCAGGTCGCCCGCCCCATTTCGGTGGGGCAATCCCCACGCACCTGCCAGCTCACCCCCGGAGGTGACATTCTGGTGGTCGTGGATACCGCTTCGGCCGAGCTGGCAATCATCCGCGCCAAGACCTCGGGTCTCATCACTTTGATTCCGACAGGCTCGCACCCGCGCGACCTGGCCATTAAGGTTTTCTGACCCCGATCTGCGCTGAAACGCTACTGAATCGTAATGTTGATCGGGAAGGTGCGCTCGACGCTCGGTTGTCCCGTCAGAGTTACTGTCGCGCTTACCGTCACCGTGTAGGTGCCCGGGGGTGTGCCGGGAGCCGGCGCGGCGATTGTCGCAGCGCCTCCGCCGCCGCATGCAGAGAGTTCCATTCCCAGTACGAGCAGGAGCGCGCACGCTTGGGCCAGTTTCGCGGCGGGAGACCGCCGGCGAGCCGGCGCTCGACGCTTCGTCCAACCCCCCCAGCCGATGGTGGTCACCGCACAAAGCATCGCCCACCACCAAGGATGAGCTGTTGCCGGTGGTCGTGGCGGCCCTCTTTCCGCCGTGTCCGATAGCGCCGCAGTTCCCGGCGCTGTCGAAGTCACCACCACCTGAAATTCGCCCGGCTTGCCGGGAGCGATCTGCACCACCGGCGGGTTCGTGGCTGGAGTTGTGCTGACGGTACAAGTGCCGAGCGGAGGCGGGTTGGAGCAGCCCAACTGCGCGGATCCCGAGAAGCCGGCCGATGAATCGACTTCCAGCATGAACGTAGCGGATTGCCCTGCCGTGATCGGCGAACTTATCCCTTGCCCCGGCGCGGCCGCGATGCACAGGTCCATCGCCGTACCGCTGAAAGGAATGCTGTGGGGGCTACCGGGAGCATTGTCCGCCAGGCTCAGCATCGCTGTTCGAGCCCCCGAATTGACGCTGCAGGTCGTGGACTGGATCGGTTTGAACGCGATTCGCATCGTGCAGGTGCCGCTCGGCGGGGTGCTGGAACCCGTGCAGTTGTCCGCCGACAAAACAAAATCGCCGGCGTTTGTTCCGGACTTGCTAGTGGACGCGATTGCCAACGCCCCGGCAAGCGGGCCACTGCTATTGTTCGTTACCGTCAGCGGCTGCGGCGCTCCCGAGGTTCCCGCGAGCTGCGGCCCGAAGTTGAAGCTGGTTGGCAGAGAAATCCCCGCCTGCGTAGCTGTGCCTGAGAATGTGACCGTCGGAGGATTGCCGCCCGGGATGTTGAGCGTCGCCGACCTGCTCCCGGGCGTCGTGGATGCGACCGGACTGAACGACACGCTTATCTGACAGTTTTTACCTGCTGCCAGACTTGGCGCACAAGGGTCCGCCAGCGCGAAATCCCGCGCATTTGTTCCGGACACCGTGACTCCGCTGATCCCGGCGGCCGTGCTGCCGGTGTTGGAGATCGTGACGGCCTGGGACGCCCCCGCTATCCCCTCGCTTTGCGCCCCAAACGAAAGGTTGGCCGGCGAAACTTGCAACGACGGCGCGGCTGTGGCGCTCCCGCTCAAGGTGACTCGTTGCGGGCTTCCCGCAGCATTGTCGGTAAAACTCAGGCTGGCGGTTTTCGAGCCTCCCGTTTGTGGAGCGAAATCGACGGAAACCGTGCAACTCGCGTTTGGATTGCTGCCGAAGCCAAGCGTTCCGCTCCCGGCCGGGCACGTCGTGCCCGACGCAACGATCGCAAACTCCGTGGCGTTTGCACCCGTGATCGCGGTGCTGGTCAAGGTAAGCGCCGCGCTGCCGACATTCGTGAGCGTCACAGTCTGCGACCCTCCCGATGTGCCGGTTTGCTGCGTCCCGAAATCCATCGACGAAATCGAAAGACTCGTGATCGGTGCCGACGCTGTTCCAACTCCGCTCAATGGGACGACTTGCTTTGCGCCCGTCACGTCCTCTGAGTTATCCAAAAAGTCGATTTCCGCGTGAAACGTACCGGCGCTGCCGGGAGCAAACGCCATTTTCACGACGCAGCTGCTTCCGGGCGCGATCGCGAGGTTTGCCTCGCAGTTGGTCGCCCCAGGAGAGGTTCCCTGTTGTACCGGAAACTGCGCGGCATCCGGCCCTGCGACGGAAAAACTCGCGAGGTTCAGGGGGAGACCGCCGGCGTTCGCCAGTGTAACTGTTTGGGCCTGGCCAATCGTATTTTCGGGCTGATTCCCGAAATCCAGGCTCTGTGGCGAAATCGCCGCGAGCGGTCCCTTCCCAGCGCCCGTCAGTTCCAGGACTTGAGGGCTCCCGGGTGCGTTGTCAGTAATCGTCAGCGCCGCGACCTCGGGTCCGCTCATTGACGGTGTGAAACCCACCTCGAACGAACATTTCGGAGTAGGCCCGGGACTGATGGCCTGATTCAAGCACGTGGTCTGGCCGATCAGAGAGAAGTCGCCGGCGTTGGCACCCGACACTTGAATATCGGAAATCATCAGCGCCGCTTCGCCTCCGTTGAGCACCGCGGCGGGCTGCGGGGGATTTTGTGTTCCGATCGAGGCCGCCGGAAAACTGATCCTGCCAACGTTGAAATACACGCTCGGCATCTGCGCCGCGCTCTCC
>DATEHV010000006.1:0-89765 GCA_035279445.1 Candidatus Acidiferrales bacterium
CCGCCCCGTCCGCCGCCGCCGCCGTGGCCGCCGCGCCCCCCACCTCCGCCGCCACCTTCCCGCTGCGGACGCGCCTCGTTGACGACCAGCGCGCGGCCCAGGAACTCCTTGCCGTTCAGGGCCGCGATGGCCTTTTCCGCCTCCGCATCGTCCCGGATCTCCGCAAAGCCAAACCCACGCGGCTGCCCCGTAAAACGATCGCGAAGTAGCGTGAGAGAGTCGGGTTGCACACCGGCTTCCGCGAACAACGCCCCTACCTCTTCCTCCGTAGCCTTGAACGATAGATTGCCCACGTACAGTTTCTTCACGGTCGCTCTCCTTGTGCCACCGTACCGCGGGTGAGCACCTGATGCGAGGCTGGAAGAGGCAGGATCTGGGCCCGCGGGCGGTCAGCGAAGGCCGGCGACGCCGGGCTGAAGCGAGCACCCCAGCAACTCAGGAGCATCTTGCGGCAACTATTCCCCCCAGTCAACCATGGGTCTCGCCGGCCGCGTTGACAGGATCAGCGCGCCGCCCGAGGCACCTGCGCGGCGGCTGAGATTGATGGTAGGATGCGCCGAAGCTCCTCAGGAGGAGATTCATGCGCGGGACGATGATGGACTTCCCGTTGACGCTGGCGCCGATTCTTGAGCGGGCCGGGAAACTCTTCGGCGAGGTCGAGATTGTTTCCCGGCGACCGGACCGCTCCGTGACGCGCTGCACCTACGGAGACATCCATCGCCGGGCGCGCCGGCTGGCCCGGGCGCTCCAGCTCGCGGGCATGGCGCGGGGCGACCGCGTGGCGACGCTGATGTGGAATAACACGGCGCACCTCGAATGCTACTTCGGCATTCCCGCAGCCGGAGGCGTGATGCACACGCTCAACCTGCGGCTGCACCCAACGGAGCTCGCCTACATAGCGAACCACGCGCGGGACCGTTTCCTGATCGTAGACGACGTCCTGCTGCCTGTGTACGAATCATTTCGTTCGCAGGTGAAATTGGACCGTGTTTTCGTCGTGCCGTTCGGCGGCCAGCCCAAACCGGCTGGTCTGGAGAGCTACGAGGATTTCCTGGCCGCGGCGGACGCCAATTTCCAATATCCGGCGATCGATGAAAACGAGGCCGCCGCAATGTGTTTTACCTCAGGCACCACGGGAAAATCGAAAGGAGTGGTCTACTCGCATCGCGCGCTCGTATTGCATTGCCTGGCGCAATGCCTCCCGGACTGCTACGACCTTAGTCAAAACGACGTGGTTTTGACCGGGTCCTCCATGTTCCACGTCAATGCCTGGGGCCTGCCATATGCGGCGACCATGGCCGGCGCAAAGATCGTTCTTCCCGGGCCGCACCTGGACGCTGAGAGCCTGCTCGATCTGATCGTGGGAGAAAACGTAAATTTGGGGACCGGCGTGCCGACGATTTGGTTCAGCGTTCTCCAGGCGCTCGAAAAGCATCCCGGCCGGTGGAAATTCGCGAGGCCGATCCGAGTGATGTGCGGAGGCTCGGCGCCCCCCGAGTCGCTGTTCCGCGGCCTCGATCCGTTCGGAATCCACGTGACGCAACTTTGGGGCATGACGGAGACGACGCCGCTCGCCACGATTTGCAACATCAAGCCGAACCTCGGCGAACTCACCGCGGATGAACAATACGCGCTGCGGACCAAGGCCGGGTTCGGCGTACCATTTGTGGAGCTGCGAGTGATGCGTGCCGAAGGCGAAGCGCCGCAGGATGGAGTTACCTCCGGCGAGCTGGAAGTGCGCGGCCCGTGGATTGCGGGGAGCTATTTTCAAGCGCCCGAGACGTCCGATCGCTGGTCGAAGGACGGCTGGTTCCGGACGGGCGATGTGGCGACGATCGATCCCGAGGGGTACGTCAAGATCGTGGACCGCACGAAGGACATGATCAAATCGGGCGGCGAATGGATCAGTTCATTGGACATAGAAAACGCCCTGATGAGCCACCCGGCCGTGCGCGAAGCTGCGGTCATCGGCTTGCCGCATCCGCGGTGGCAGGAGCGTCCGCTCGCCGTCGTGGTGTTGCATCCAGGGGCTCAGGCGCAGACGGAAGAATTGCGCGCGTTTTTGGCGACGAAATTCGCCAAGTGGCAGCTTCCCGATTCCATCGTCTTCACGAAAGAAATTCCACGCACCTCGGTCGGGAAATTCCTCAAGTCAAAACTCCGCGAGGAATACGCGAACTGGGAGTGGAAGTAGAGCGGCTCTTCAGGCCCGCGGGGACGCCTCGTTCGAAAACCTACGTGCGGTAGCTCGAATTGATGTGCACGTACTCGATGGTGAAGTCGCAGGTCCAGACGCGAGCGGCGCGGCTGCCCGCGTGCAAATCCATGCGAACCGGCACGTATTTCGCAAGCATTTTCTGGTGAACGTCGCGCTCGTCGAACGGGTGTTCGCAACCGTGACGGCAGACGGCGATACCCGCGATCGAGATATTCACGCGTGCGGGATCGAATTTCACGCCGGAGCGTCCGGCGGCAGCCAGAATGCGGCCCCAGTTCGGATCGGCGCCGGCGAAAGCGGTCTTCACAAGCGGCGAATTGGCGATCGTTTTCGCGATCCGGCGGGCGGCACGCTGCGAGGCGGCGCCGCGGACCTCGATTTCAATGGTGCGTTGGGCTCCTTCGCCATCCTCGACAATCGCAAGCGCGAGCGACTTGCAGACGCTTTCGATTGCCGCACGGAAACCTTTGTAATCATCGCCCCCAGCGGCCTTGATTTCCGGCGCTTCCGATCGGCCATTGGCGAAGATGGCGACCGTATCGTTCGTCGAAGTGTCGCCGTCCACGGTAATCGAGTTGAAAGTCCGCTCGACGGAGGCGCGCAGGGCGCGGTCGAGCAGCGCAGGCGCGACTGCCGCGTCGGTGGCGATAAAGGCGAGCATCGTCGCCATGTTCGGCTCGATCATTCCGGAGCCTTTGGCGCAGCCGAGAATGCGGACCTGCCTTCCGCCGACGCGAAATCTGGCGGTCGCCCATTTCGGGCGCGTGTCGGTGGTCATGATCGAACGCGCAAATTCTTCGAAGGCCCCTGCCTCGGCGCTGCGGGAAAGGGCGACGTGCGGCACCGCGGCCAGGATTTTTTCCACGCGCAGCGGCGCGCCGATCACACCCGTCGAACAGACAAGGATCTGAGAAGGATCAATGCCGCCGAGCTCGGCGGCGAGCGTGGAAGCCGTGGCGATGGAGGCGGGATAGCCATCCTCTTTCGTGCAGCAATTGGCATTCCCGGAATTGACGATGAGGCCGCGCATCCGGCCGCCCGATTTGCGCAAATGTTCCCGGGAAGCGATCACCGGAGCGGCCACGATCTGATTCGTGGTGAACAGGGCGGCCGTGGCGGCGGGATTGTCGCTGATCAGGATGCCCAGGTCGAGCCGGGAGCGCTTGAGGCCGCAATGGGTGGCTGCGAAAGTAAAGCCTGCGGGAATGTCCGACGCGGAAAGGTGCGGGTTCAAGGATTCTCCTCGAGCTTGGCGAGTCGTGCGTTGAAGTCGGCCAGTGCGGCGCGAACCGCTGCCGGAGCGGTCCCGCCGGCGACGCCGCGGCGGGCCAGCGCCGATTCGAGCGTCAGCACCGTGCTGAGGTCGCGGCCGAACGCGGGAGAGAATTTCTGCAGCTGGTCGAGCGGCATCTCCCGGATCGATTTTCCCGCCTGCTCGGCGGCGCGCAGGACTTTTCCGACGATTTCGTGCGCTTCGCGGAACGGAATTCCCTGAATGGCCAGATAGTCGGCTACTTCGGTGGCCACCAGCGCAGCGTCCTGCGACGCCGCGCGAAGCCGTGCTTCGCGGAACCGCGTGGCCGCCAGAGCGGCCGCGGCGATGCGCGCCATGGCGAGCGCCTGATCGTACGCGCCAAATAGCGGCTCCTTATCTTCCTGCAAATCGCGCTGGTAGCTTGAGGGCAAGCCCTTGCAGGTGGTGAGGAGCGCGAAGAGAGAGCCGTAGATGCGGCCCGTCTTGCCGCGGATCAGCTCCCAGGCGTCCGGGTTCTTTTTTTGCGGCATCAGACTGCTGCCCGTGGAGTACTCATCGGGCAGCTCGACGAATCCAAATTCAGAGGAAGCGAAGAGGATGATGTCTTCGGCGAGCCGCGAGAGGTGCATGGCGAATGCCGCGAGCGCGAAAAGAAATTCCAGGGCGAAGTCGCGGTCGCTGACGGCGTCGAGGCTGTTGGAGGTGATGCGCGAAAAGCCCAAATCGCGGGCGAGCGCCTGGCGATCCAGAGGAAACGCGCAACCGGCGAGGGCGCCGGAGCCGAGCGGGCAGGCGTCGGCGGCGGCGGAGGCGGAAGTGAAGCGCTCGGCGTCTCGCTGAAAGGCCTCGCCATGCGCCAGGAGCCAGTGTGAAAGGAGCAGCGGCTGCGCGTGCTGCATGTGAGTGGTCCCCGGCATGGGAATTCCGAGATTGGTTTTGGCCTGTTCCGCGATCGCTCGAATCAGCGAAGCGAGGGCGCCGCGAATCTCACGGGCGGCTTCCTTGACGTACATCCGGAATTCGGTCGCGACCATTTCGTTGCGGCTGCGGCCGGTGTGCAGCTTGGCACCCAGCGGACCGAGCTTTTCGATCAGCGCGGTCTCGGCGAAATTGTGGACGTCTTCGGCGCCAGAGCTATCGAGCCAGGCGACGTCGGAAAGGGACCGGGACTCGATCTCATCCAGCGCGGCAACAATCCGCTGTCCCTCTTCGTGGGTGAGAATTCCCGCGGCGGAGATGGCGCGCGCCCAGGCGCGGTCGAGGGCGAACTCCTGGGGCAGCATCCGCCGGTCGAAACGCCACGAGCGCTCGAATTCGTAGAACGAGGCGTCGGGGGCGCGCTCGAACCGGCCGCCCCACATTTTCTGGCCGTCGGGAGGACTCATCGCACGGCAGCCTCAAGGGGTACGGTGATGGGCAGGGCGAAGAGATTGATAAATCCTTCGGCATCTTTCGGGTTGTAGCCGGTCATGCTGAAGCTGGCCAAGTTGGTCTTATAGAGTGAATAAGGCGAACGTCGCGACGTGGCGCTTACGTTGCCTTTGAACAACGAAAGACCGATCGAGCCGGTGACGCGCTGCTGCGAGCGGGAGAAGAACGCGTCGAGCGCCTCGCGCAACGGCGTGAACCACATGCCGTAGTAGACCATTTCGGCGTAGCGCAGCGAGAGCAACTGCTGGTAGTGCGCCGTTTCGCGGTCCAGGCACAGCGATTCGAGCTCACGGTGCGCGGCGACCAGCAGCGTGCCGCCCGGGGTTTCGTAGGCGCCACGCGACTTCATACCGACAAGCCTGTTTTCGACGATGTCCATGCGTCCCACGGCGTTCGCGGCGGCAATTTCGTTGAGCTGTTCCAGTAGCGCGAGCGGCGCGAGTTTCTTGCCGTTCACCGAGACCGGATTCCCCGCTTCAAATCCGATTTCGACGGGCGCCGGATGGTCGGGCGCCTTGGCGGGCGAGGCGATCCACTGCCACATGGCCTCTTCCGGCGCGTTCACCGGGTCTTCCAGGACGCCGCCTTCGTGGCTCAGGTGCCAGATGTTGCGGTCGCGGCTGTAGATGTTTTTCTTGCTCTGCTCGACCGGAACGTTGTGCGCCTCGGCGTAGGCGATGGCTTCCTCTCGCGAATTGATTTTCCATTCGCGCCAGGGCGCGATGATGACGAGTTCAGGGGCGAGCGCCTTCGCGGCAAGTTCGAACCGCACCTGATCGTTGCCCTTGCCCGTGCAGCCGTGGGCCAGCGCGTCCGCGCCAACTTTCTTCGCCAGCTCGACCTGCCGCTTCGCGAGGAGCGGGCGCGCAAACGACGTGCCCAGCAAATACTTGTGCTCGTAAACGGCGCCGGCACGGAGCGTCGGCCAAATATAGCCGGTGATGAATTCCTCGCGGAGGTCCTCGATGTAAGCCGCGCTCGCCCCGGTGGCAAGAGCTTTCTTGTGCGCGGCCTGGAGATCTTCGCGCTGGCCCAGGTCGCCGATCATGGCGATCACTTCGCAGCCGCCGTAATTCTCCTTGAGCCACGGAATGATGATGGAGGTATCAAGCCCCCCGGAATAGGCGAGAACGACTTTCTTGGCCAACGGGATCTCCTTAGGTGAGCAGCGTGTGCAGAACCGCTTTCTGGACGTGCAGGCGGTTTTCCGCCTGATCGTAGATGATCGAGCGCGACGAATCGACGACGCCGTCCGCGACTTCCAGGCCGCGGTGCGCGGGCAGGCAGTGCAGGAAGACCGCGTCGGGCGCAGCCTGGGAGAAGAGCGCCTCGGATACCTGATATCCCGCGAAGGCAGCCTCGCGCTCGGCGGATTCGCATTCCTGCCCCATGCTTGCCCAGACGTCGGTGTAGACCGCCTGGGCGCCGGCGACGGCTTCCTGGGGCGAGCGGAGAATTTCGATTTTTCCGTGGGTCTCGCGAGCCACGCGCTTTGCGTCAGCAACCACCGCAGCGTCGGGTTCGTAACCAGCGGGCGTAGCCACGCGGATATGGGCGCCGCAGCGCGCGCCGGCGGCAAGGAGCGAATGGCACATATTGTTGCCGTCGCCGATATAGGCGAATTTGAGGCCGCGCAGTCCCCCGAAGCGTTCTTCGAGCGTGAAGAAATCAGCGAGCGCCTGGCAGGGATGAAACTTGTCGGAAAGCGCGTTGATGACTGGAACGTTCGCGTTTTTCGCAAGCTCTTCGAGCGACTCCTGGGCAAAAACGCGCGCGATGATCCCCTGAACCCAGCGCTCGAGGTTTTTGGCGATGTCGCGAATCGGCTCGCGCTCGCCGAGCCGCGTGGAAGTGTGATCGAGAAAGATCGAGGTCCCGCCCAGATTGGCGACGCCGACCTCAAATGTGACGCGGGTGCGCAGCGAAGGCTTTTCAAATATCAGAACGAAAACGCGGCCCGCGAGCGTGCTCCGATACCGATCCGGATGGGCCTTCATTTCCGCAGCCAGACGGAAGAAATCGCGCAACCGCGCCGGGCTCCATTCGGTGCCCGTCAGGAGATCGTTTTTCAAATTAACGGGTGCGGCGACGGCGTTCATGGTTACCTCGCCGCTGCCAGAGCCGCGGGCTGCGCGTGAGCTTCAATCTTTGGCGCTGCGGCGGATGATTTCTTCGCGGACTTCGCTCCGCGCGAGAGGACGGCTTCAAACTTCCGGAGAAACTTCGCGACGTCCTGCCGGCGAATGATGAAGGGCGGGAGCAGCCGAAGGATGTGGTCATGGGTGCAATTGATCAGAAGCCCCTGACGAAGAGCTTCCCGTACGAACGGCGCGCCTTCCACGGTCAGGTCGACGCCCAGAATCAGGCCTTCGCCACGGACCTCGCGGATGAAATCGAAGCGCACGGCGAGCTTGTCCAGCCCTGCGCGCAACTCGGCGCCGCGCGAGCGTACATTCGCAAGCAGGTCTTCGTCCTCCACGATGTTGAGGAATTCGAGTGCCGTCGCGCAAACCAGAGGGCCGCCGCCGAATGTGGAGCCGTGCATCCCGGGAGTGAGAGCGGACGCAAACTTTTCGCTGGCGATGACTGCGCCGAGCGGCAGGCCGCCCGCAAGGGGTTTCGCAACCGTGACAATGTCCGGAAGCGATTCGAATTTCTGATAGGCGAAGCGCCTTCCGGTGCGGCCAAGGCCGCACTGGATTTCGTCGGCTATCAGCGCCGAGTCATGCTGCGCGGTAAGCGCGCGCGCCCGCCGCCAGAAATCTTCGCTGACCAAGTAAACTCCACCCTCGCCTTGAATCGGCTCGATCACCACGGCGCAAACCGAGTCGTCGAACTTCGATTCGAGGTCCGCGACGTCATTGAACCGGACAAACTCCACGCCAGGCACGAGCGGCGCAAACGGTTCGCGGTATTTCGGAGTATGCGTCATCGAAAGAGCGCCCATGGTGCGACCGTGGAACGAGTTCTCGAGCGCGAGGAAGCGGATCTTCGGCCTTGCGGCGCCCTGGACGGCCTTGGCGTGCGCGTATGCCCGCGCGAGCTTCATCGCACCTTCGACCGCCTCGCTGCCGCTATTGGAAAAGAACACCCGGTCAAGACCCGACCATTCGGCCAGCTTGCGGGCGAGCGGGGCCTGATACGGATTGTGAAACAGGTTGGAAACGTGAGTCGCGCGGCCCGCCTCCCGGCGGATGACGCGCACGACGCGCGGGTGAGCATACCCCGGCGCATTCACGGCAATGCCCGCGAGGAAGTCCAGGTACGCCCGCCCCTGCGAATCGTACAAATGGCAGCCGCGTCCGCGTGTGAACACCACCGGCGGCCGCCGGTAGGTGTTCATCAGGTAGTGCGCTTCGTCCGCCTGAATCTTCGCCGGAGAGAGACGCTTTGGCGCCGAATTTTTCTTTCTGGCCATAGCCGTTACGCCGAGCCGTGCGCGGCCCTTGCGCTCGCGCGGATTACGGGAAGCACACGTGTTCCCGGGCCGCGGCCGCCATTCGCGGCGGCCAGCAGCGCGCGCGGCTTCGCGCCTCCGACGATGCGCACTTCAGAAACGCCTCCGGCCAGCGCACGTTTCGCGGCCTCGAGCTTCAGAATCATCCCGCCGGAAACCTTGTTCCGCCGGATCAGGTCTTCAATGTCGGTACCCCGGAGCGCGCTCAGCACCTTATCGCCGTCGAGCACGCCGGCCACGTCGGTCAGGAAGATCAGGCGATCGGCGCGGACGAACTCCGCAGCGGCCGCCGCCATGTGGTCCGCGTTGATATTGTAGAGTTCTCCATCTGCGCCCAGGCCGAGGCACGAAGCAACCGGAACGATTCCCTCGCGCCAGAGCGAACGCAGAAAGTCGACGTTGACCTCGGTGAGGTAGCCGACGAATCCCAGGCTCCCTTCGCAACCTTCCACCTGCATCGGCTCGGCGAGAAAGCAGGCCGCATCCGCAGCGCTGATGCCGACGGCTGGATGGCCCGCGAGAGAGATCGCCCCGGCGAGCCTCTTGTTGAGCAGGCCCGCGAAAACCATCACGGCAGCGTCGCGGGTTTCGCGATCGGTCACGCGCAGGCCGCTGATAAACCGGCTGGTGATTCCCATGCGCGTCAGGGTCGCCGTGAAAATCTTTCCGCCGCCGTGGATGACGAGAAGCTCGTGGCCGGCCCGCGCGAGCTCCGAAATCTGCCGCGCCAGGGTCTGCACGTCCTCGTCGCGTTCGAGCAGCGCTCCTGCAATCTTGATCACCATCCTCATAGCAATCCCGCCGTTTCCGGATACGCGCGCATCCCGTTCAGGTTCTGCACCGCCTGCCCCGCCGCACCCTTGCCGAGATTGTCGAGGCACGAAACCAATACCAGGCGCTCGCCCGAAGGATCCAGCGCGAAGCCAATGTCGCAAAAGTTCGTGTGCGTCACGTGTTGCAACTCCGGCAGAGTGCCGGCCGGCATCACTCGGACCATCGGCCGGCCGGCGTAGAACTTCCGGTAGAGCGCTTCGATCTCTTCCGCCTTGTGAGATGACTGGAGCCATACATAGAGCGTCGACAGAATCCCGCGATCGACGGGCAGCAGGTGCGTCGTAAACACGAAACTGCCGGCGTCGAGACCGAGATGTTCGGAAACTTCCGGCGTGTGGCGATGGGTGAAGACGCCGTAGGCGCGGAAATTCTCGTTTACCTCGGCGAATTGCGTGTCGCGCTTCAGTTCCTTGCCGGCTCCGGTCGCGCCCGATTTGCAGTCGCACACGATCCCTCGCGACATGTTGATCCAGCCCGATTCGATCAGAGGCCGCAGGCCCAAAATCACCGAGGTGGGATAGCAGCCGGGATTTCCAACGACGCGCGCCCGCGGGAGCGCATCGGCATACAACTCCGGCAATCCATAAACGGTTTCAGCAAGAGTCGCGGCATCGGGCGCAGGGAGCTTATACCACTTCGTGAACGTTGCCGCATCGCGGAAGCGGAACGCCCCGCTCAGATCCACGATGCGCAGCGCGGGGTTCGCAGCGAGCAGCGCAGGAACCAACTCGAGCGAAGCCTCGTGCGGCGTGGAGAGAAACACCACGTCGGCGCCGCTCGAGGCAACCGCCTCGACAGAGAGCGGCCGGCATGGCGCGTCGCCCCATCCGCGCAACTGGGGAAAGAGGTCCGTCAGGCAATGGACATCCGCATGGCTCAGGCGGAGAAAGAAGGTCGGCTTCTCGATGTGCGGGTGCCGCAGGAGGAGGCGGGCCAGCTCGTATCCGGCGTAGCCCGTTACCCCGACGACGGCGACCCTTGTGGGGTCACTCATCGGAGCATTTCCTCCACGCGCTTCTGAATGGAGTTGCAGGCGGCCCGCGAGGAGCAAATGACCAGAACGGTATCGTCGCCCGCAAGAGTGCCGGCAATTTCTTTCCAGTGTTCGGCGTCCACGGCAGCGGCGAGCGGCTGCGCGCCGCTGGGCGGAGTCTTCAGGACCAGCATGTTTTGCGCGGGGCGCATGTCGAGCAAGAAATCCTTAAGGGTCCGGGCCAAGGTCGGCAGCGGAGATGCTTCCTCGGAGGTTGCCGAAGCCAGTGGGCGGTAGCCCGCGGAAGTTTTCACCAGGCGAAGTTCGCGAAGGTCACGCGAGAGCGTCGCCTGGGTGACGCGCACGCCCAAGTGGCCGAGCTGGCGGCGGAGCTCGTCCTGGCTCGCGACGGGCTGGCCCGTGAGAACCTTCAAAATCTGTCCCTGGCGGAATCGCTTTTGTACGCCCATGTTCGCGTCATGCTTGAATATGCATGCGACTGCATAATCATACACCGTTTCGGCCACCGGCTGTCAAGGGATAATATTTAGCGAAGGCGGGTGAGCGCCAAGCGGAGGCGCGGGGAAATTCACGCGAGCGGAATCGGGAAGCCGCGCGAGCGCGCGAAGGCGGCGCGGCTAGAACCAGTTGCTGCGATAAGCGATCCACCAACTGGCGAAGACAATCGGGAACGTTGCGACAACCGCCCACCAAAACGGCAGAAAGAGATCCGCTCCCAAACCCAGGATGGCGAAAGAAGCCCAGAAGATTTTCTTCTCCATTCGTTGATTCTAGGCCCCTGCCTGCCGTTCAGGCGAAAAACATATGTTGTTTTCCTGGATTGAGAGCAGCGCCGCGGCGTGCCTGTGAGGCGGGCTCCGTTCGACGGGCATCTCCTGGTTCACGAGGAGATGATTTGAGCATACCCGCACGCAACAATAAACTGAGTACCATACTGTTGCGGTAAACTATTTCGATCGCGCCCAAGCGCGGTTGCCGGCGAGCACCTGCAGCGAAGCAACTGCACTCCCGCACTGAGAATCGCCACGGGAATGGAGATACCTGTCGCTCGATGAGAAACCTTACCGAACGAGGTCTGGCCATCCGCGAGCTCTGCCGGGAGCGAATCCTCGTCATGGACGGGGCGATGGGCACGATGCTGCAGCAACAAAACCTGACTGCGGCGGACTTCGGCGGCCCCAATCTCGAAGGGTGCAACGAGCATCTGGTCGTAACGCGCCCCGATGTAGTGGTTTCGATTCATCGAAGCTACCTGGCCGCCGGAGCGGACATCGTCAAGACCAACTCGTTCGGGAGCACGCCTATCGTGCTCGGAGAATATGGACTGAGCGACCGCGCGCGCGAGATAAACCGGCGCGCCGCCGAGCTCGCCCGTCAGGCAGCCGATGAGAATTCCACGCCCGCAAAACCTCGATTTGTCGCCGGCGCCATGGGTCCAACCACAAAGGCCATCAGCGTGACCGGCGGCGTGACGTTCGATCAGCTCAGGTGCAATTTTCTGGAACAGGCGCGCGGCCTCATCGAGGGTGGCGCGGATCTTCTGCTGCTGGAAACGTGCCAGGATACGCGGAACATCAAAGCCGGCATCCGGGCCGTGGGAGAATTGAGCCGCGAATTGGGCCAGCCCGTGCCGCTGATGATTTCGGTGACCATCGAGGCGATGGGCACCATGCTCGCCGGTCAAAACATCGAGGCGCTTTGGGCCTCGCTCGACCACGTCGAAGCTCTGTCGCTCGGACTGAATTGCGCGACGGGTCCCGACTTCATGACGGACCATCTCCGAACGCTGCAGTCGCTCACTCCCCGCTTCGTTTCCTGCTATCCCAACGCGGGCCTGCCGGACGAGGAAGGCCGCTATTTGGAGACTCCCACGTCTCTTTCCGAACAGCTGGAGCGCTTCGCGACTCGAGGCTGGGTGAACATGCTGGGCGGCTGCTGCGGGACGACGCCGGAACACATTCGCGCCATCGCGCAAATGACCGCGGGAAAATCCCCGCGGCATCCGTTGGAGGCCAGCCACCGCGCCATTTACTCCGGGATCGAATCGATCGAAGCGGAAGAGAGCACGCGGCCGTTGATCGTCGGCGAACGCACGAACGTGATCGGTTCCCGCCAATTTAAGAATCTGATCGCTGCGGAGCAGTGGGAGGAAGCCACCGAGATCGCCCGGCGCCAGGTAAAAAGCGGGGCGCACATCGTGGATGTCTGCCTGCAAAGCACCGAACGCGAGGAGATGAAAGACATCCCGCCGTTCTACGAGAAGCTGATTCGCAAGGTCAAAGTCCCCATGATGATCGACACCACCGACGCTCGCGCGATCGAGCTGGCCCTGACCTATTGCCAGGGCAAGAGCATCATCAATTCGATCAATCTGGAGGACGGCGAGGAGAAATTCGAGCGCGTCTGCCCTCTGGCGCGAGAGTATGGAGCAGCGATTGTGGTCGGCTGCATCGACCAGGACCCGGTGCAGGCGCAGGCTTTTACCCGCGAACGCAAACTGGAAATTGCCGAGCGCTCCCACTCGCTCTTGCTCGAGAGATTCGGCATTCATGCCGAGAACATCATCATTGATCCCCTCGTTTTTCCGTGCGCCACCGGCGACCAGAACTACATCGGCGGCGCTGTAGAGACGATTGAAGGCGTTCGGCTCATCCGAGAGCGCATCCCGCACGTGCGCACGATCCTGGGGATTTCAAACGTGTCGTTCGGGCTGCCGACCGGGGCCCGCGAGGTGATCAACTCGATTTTCCTCTACCACTGCACGAAGGCGGGGCTCGATCTTGCCATCGTCAACGCGGAGCGCATCGAACGATTTGCGTCCATTCCGGAGCACGAAAGAAAACTCGCGGAAGATCTGCTCTTCAATCGGCCGCCGCTCGAGATTCCCGCCGGCCGTTCGGATACCGCTCTCCTGCAAGGCGCTCCCGAGGACTGGCGCGCGCAAACGCGGGACCAGAAAGTCGCCATCAATCAGTTTCACATCGCGGCGATTGCCGAGCATTTTCGCACCTCCGTCAAGAGCCGGAAAGTCCGTCCGGAGAGCCTGCCGCTCGAGCAGAGGCTGTCGAACTACATCCTGGAGGGTTCCAAGGACGGCTTGATCGAGGATCTCGACCGCAAACTCGCCGAGGGTGTCGCGCCGCTGGACATAATCAACGGTCCGCTGATGGCGGGAATGGCCGAAGTCGGAAGGCTGTTCAATGCCAATGAGCTGATCGTCGCCGAAGTTCTGCAGTCCGCCGAGGCCATGAAAGCCGCTGTCGGCCATCTCGAAAAATTCATGGACAAAAGCGAGATGGAGAAGCGCGTCAAGGTGATTCTGGCGACGGTAAAGGGCGACGTGCACGACATTGGAAAGAACCTGGTGGAGATCATTCTCCGAAACAACGGCTACGAGATCGTCAACCTGGGAATCAAAGTGCCGCCGGAGGACCTGATTCGCGCCTACCGCGAACATCAGCCCGATGCCATCGGTCTCTCAGGATTGCTCGTGAAAAGCGCTCAGCAGATGGTCATCACGGCAACCGATCTGCGCGAGGCGGGCATACGCATCCCCCTGCTCGTGGGAGGGGCGGCGCTATCGGAGCGCTTCACGCGGCAAAAAATCGCTCCGCAATATGCCACGGCCGTCTGCTACGCCAAGGATGCGATGACCGGCCTGCGGCTCATGAATGAATTAAGCGATGCGGAGCGCCGTGACGTTGTCCTCCGCGAGCATACTCACACAGGCGCAGTTCCCGCCGAGGAAGCTGCTGCCCAACCGCGCGTCGCGCCCACAACGGAGCGCTCACCGGCCGTGCGCGCCGACCTCGCAATTCCCAAGGCCGCATACCTGGATCGCCAGGTACGCAGCGTCTCAGATTTGAATGAAATCTGGAGCTACGTGAACCCTTACATGCTCTTCGGACGCCACCTCGGATTTCGCGGCAATTTCGAAAAAGCTCTCGCGGAGCGCGATCCGCGCGCGCTGGAACTTTTCAATGCCATGGAAGACATCAAGCGTGACGCCGCATCTTTCATGAAATGTGGCGCGGTTTGGCAATTCTTCGAAGCGGAACGCCATGGAAACTCCATAGCGCTCTTTGCTCCCGGCCGAGACTCTCCGGTCCATACGTTTCATTTCCAGCGCCAGAGCGTCGGCAACAATCTTTGCCTAAGTGACTATATCCTACCCGCTCGCGGCGGCTGTCGTGACCAAATGGCGTTGTTCGTCGTCACTGCCGGTGCGGGTATCCGTGAAAGGTCCGAACGAGCGAAAGCAGAGGGCCACTATCTTTATTCGCACGGTTTGCAAGCGCTGGCTCTCGAATCGGCGGAGGCGTGCGCCGAATGGCTGCATCGCCGGATTCGCGAAGACTGGGGCTTCCCCGACCCACCCACTCTCACCATGGCCGACCGCTTCACGTCCCGGTATCGCGGCAAGCGCTATAGCTTCGGCTATCCGGCCTGCCCGAACCTCGAGGACCAGGCAGGCGTCTGGAAGCTGCTGCGACCGGACGAAATCGGCGTCAATCTCACCGAGGGAATGATGATGGACCCCGAAGCGAGCGTAAGCGCGCTCGTCTTTCATCATCCCGATTGCACGTACTTCTCCGTGGGCGAGCAGGCCGCTTCCTCGTAGCGATACTCCGGGCGAGTCGAGCTATGACGATGGGAGACGAATTGCCGATGCAATAGAACACCCCTTCCGCGTTGGTTAGTATAATTGGGAGTTACTGTCCGCCAGAGGCTTGCCGGTAAATGCGAATTGATGACTTTAACCAGCGCTTGAAGCAGTCGATCCTTATCTCCGACGGCGGAATGGGTTCGCTCCTGCACGAGACGGTCAGTCGCCACCGCTCCACCGACGAGCTGAACTCGACCCACCCCGAAGTCGTCTTTCGGCTTCATCAAATGTACGTCGAAGCCGGCGCGCAGATCATCGAGACCAATACCTTCAGCGCGAATCGCCACAAGCTCGGGAACCTCGGCCTCGCCGACCGCGTGGTTGAATTCAACCACCGCGGCGCAAAACTCGCCCGCGAGGCCCGGGATGCCGCTCCCCATGAAGTTTTGATTGCCGGGTCCATAGGCCCTCTCGGCATTTTCACTCAGGTCCGTCAATCGCCTCCGGAGGAGACTTTTGCAATCTTCAAGGAGCAGGCGGGTGCCTTGGAAGAGCGAGGCGTCGATTTTTTCATTCTCGAGACCTTCAGCGACGCCGAAGAGCTGCTTGCGGCAATTCAAGCGATTCGTTCGTTTTCAAATCTTCCCGTCGTCGCGCAGATGACCTATTCGCAGGAGGGAACGACGTTCGGGGGCGGCGGGCCCAAGGATGTTTGGGAACAGCTCAAGGACAAGAATATTCAGGCGGTCGGCGCCAACTGCACGGTCGGCCCGGAGGCGCTACTGGACGTTCTGAGGCAGTTCGCGGGGCGCCCATCGGTTCCGCTTTCAGCCATGCCCAACGCCGGGTTCCCGCAACGAATCGGCGATCGCATCGTCTATCCGCACTCTTCGCCCGAGTACTTTGCGCTTTTTGCGCAGGAAGCGGCGTCGCTCGGCGCACGCATTCTCGGCGGCTGCTGTGGCACAACCCCGGACCACATCCGCGCCATGGTGGAAATCTCCAAGCAGATGAAACTCGGAGAGCCTCGTTCCGCGAAGGCATCCGGAGCCGGCGTCGAAATTCTTGAGCCTGAAGAGCGGGTTCGTCGCACTTCCACGAGAGAACCAGAAAGCCGGCTGTGGGGCAAGATCGGGGCCGGGAAATTTGCCATCTCGATCGAAATCGATCCGCCCAAGGGAATCGCCATCAATCGGCTCGTCGAACAGGTTTCCAGGGTCATGGCTTCCGGCCACGTCGATACCGTAGACATCAATAGCGGGACCCTGGCTCGCGTGGGCATGGATGCTCTCGCTGTCGCCGGCGCTCTCGAAGCGCATGGCTTTGAAACTGTTCCGCACCTGACGACTCGCGACTCCAATATTATCGGACTGCAGGCGATGTTGCTGGGAGCCTGGGCCGTGGGCGGCGTGCGGAACGTTCTAGCCATCACGGGCGATCCGCCGAGCGTCGGAGACTATCCCGAAACGTCCGGCGTCTATGAACTCGATTCGATTGGACTGGTGAAAGTTCTGTCGCGTCTCAATCAGGGGATGGACTGGGCCGGAAAGAATCTGGGTGGTGCCACGAATTTCACCATCGGCGTCGCCGTCAACCCGCTCGCCAACAACCTGGACGAGGAGCTGGCGCGATTCGAGGCAAAGATAAAAGCCGGGGCGCATTTCGCCATGACCCAGCCGGTGTTTGATCCCGAGCACTGGTACCAATTCTGCAAACGCCTTGGCGGCAAGCCGCCCGTTCCGGTCATCGTGGGCCTCTGGCCCCTGACCAGCTACAAACAAGCTCTGCGGTTGAACAACGAAGTTCCGGGAATCGTCATTCCGCAAGAGGTTCTCGGACAAATGGCAGCTGCGGGCGATGGCGCGCGGAATTGCGGATTTTCGCTTGCGCGAAAAATGCTCGACTGGGCGCGTTCGGAACGCGGCTCAGGCATCGCAGGCGCCTACTTGATTCCTCCTTTCAAGCGCTACGAGGAAGTCCTCGAACTCTTCAGTTGAGGGGGAAAGCGGCCGCACCGCGAGGTCGGGCGCCGCCATGGATTAGTATGCGCATGCCCAAAGCAAATCAAGGCGCAAAGCCGTGGAGCGTCACGATTCCCGGATGGTGCAGCGAATGTCACTCCTGAGACGCAAACTTTGCCCCGTATGCCCTGGGATCGACGCCCCCTTCTACGAAACCCGCGATCCAAGCGACCCAGACTCCGACAGGGCAATCGAGCGAAGCGGTATTCGCGAGCAGTAAGGTTAGATGGTAGGCCCGTGCGGGCTCGAACCGCAGACCTCCACCGTGTCAAGGTGGCGCTCTAGCCAACTGAGCTACGGGCCTATTGTAAGTCCAACTCTCGAGATTCTATCACGGTGCAGAAGACGCAGAGTAGGCGCCACCCGGCTACTTTGCGGATGACGACGGATCATTCGTGACCGTGTAGGGCTTGCCTTCGCGCAGGTAGAGCCGCTGCGCTTCCTCGCGATTGAAGGGCCTCGCCCCGCGGCGCCCAAACACAGCCAGCTGGTTTCCGCTTTCATCGACGGCGCGGTCGCGATCCACTCCTTTCGAGATTGCAAGCGCGGGACCGCTGGTGCGATACGTTGCGATGAGTTTTGGAGTCGGCCGCGGGCTGAAGCCGTAGGCGTTTGGCGAGTCCTCTGGAGACACCAACTGCAGCACGCGAAGACCGTTGCGTCCGTCGGCGACGAACGCGAAAGCGCTGGCATCCACCATCCCGATCTTTACGTCGCGCACATCGTTCATCTGGCCGCCGGCGGAGAAGATCTGGTCCAGCTTGGGCTGCTCCGGATTTCCGACGTCGATAATCGCAAGACCCTGTTTTCCAGCGGCGACGTAGGCGTAGGTGCGCGCGACGTACACGTTGCGAGCATCCTTTAGACGCACCGCGGCATTCGACACGATGCGCGGACGATCCAGCGCGGTCACGTCCAGCACCTTGAGCCCGTCGCGGTCCGCCACGAATGCGTAACGGAACTGGACGGATACTCCCTGCGGATCGTTCAACTCGGGCGCGCCGATTTCCGCGGACACCCGCGGATGGAGCGGCTCATTCAAATCGACGACGACCAGGCCGCGATCGCACAGTATGTAAGCGTACGTGCCGGCGATGGCAATGCGGCGCGCCCCGTTCAGAATTCCATTGGGATTAAACGCCAGCGCTCGCTTCAGAAAATTGTTTCTGGGGTCGCCGTCGAGCAGTGTGCTGACGCCCGGCGTCATGCTGTGAGGGTTTGAATCGCCGATCACCACCAGGCCTTCATACTTATCCGCGACATAAAGGTACGCATACAGCGGGTGAATCGGTCCTTCTTCGTTTTCTGGGCGCCGAGTGCGCGCCGGATCGATCGCCAGAGTGGATGGGCTCGCCACAGCCGTGGCGTATTTCGTCGGAACGTAAAGACGCTGGCCGAGCGGGGAAACCGGAGCGGTAACCATTCGTTCGGAAAAGCCCTTGTTGTCGATGTTCGCGGCGTCGTACGCGCGAAAGCCGCCCTTGCCGAGTGCGGCATAGAGATACTCGCCGCGGAGTTGCGCGTCGAGGACGTTTCCGGCGTGGTGATAGGCCTCCTGAAGCTCCCGGCCGCGCCGCAGATGTTCGCGGTAGTTATCCGGGTAGGCCACGCGGTGGAGGTAGCTGCCAATCACCGCGGGCGGTTCGTCATGTTCCGCCACCGCCACCGCATCGAAACCCTTCGCGCCGTCGGCGACGTAGATGTAGCGTCCCATGAAGTTCAAGAAATTGGTGCCTTGAAGCAGGACCTGAGCCATCCAGGCGTTGTTGTCGTTCCGCTGGGAAACGTGGCAGTCATCGCAGGCTTTCGTTTCTCTTGCGCGCACCGTATGCGGAACGAAAGTGCTGAAGGCCGTCCCGCTGAATCCCTCGGCCGAAACCGGCTGCTGCGTGTAATAGAGCCACTCGCGATTCTGATTTTGCGAGCTGACCACGATGGCGCAGGACGAACGCGCCGGAGCGACGCGGTGTCCCGTGACAGTGCCGTCGATACCCAGCATGAAGCCGTCGTCTCGAAGCACTTGAAAATCATAGGCGGTCCAATTGCGCGTGATCAGGCCTTCGTTGTGAAGCATGGGCTTGCGCTGATTCGACATCATCGAGAGATGGCAGCCGAAACAGTTCGGCGTCCAGGATGTGTGGCACGCGTAGCAAGTCATCCGGCTGTTTGCGTGAGCCAATTGCGATTCGTCCGCCGGCACCGCACCCCACGTCTTGCCGTCTCGCTGAACGGTTTTGGCCCAGCGCGATTTCTCGCTGTAGTGCGGATTCCCCGGAGTGATGGTGTCGAGCGTCTGCACGACTTCCCACTCTTTATCGGGCTCGACCATCGATCGCTGGTAGAGTTTCCCGTCGAGCCATTCGAATCGGCGGCTATTCCACGGGGTGCGAAGCATGTCGAGATGGGTTCCGCCCGCCGGAGCCGCGGCGCCCGAGGTGGTCAGAGTTGCGTACTTTTCGATCGTGCCGTGGCAATCGATGCAGTCGAGTTCGATGGCGGCGCGGGGCTCGGCGTAGAGTTTTCCGTTGCCGTGAACATCCTGCTCGAAGTGGCAATCCACGCACTGCATTCCCTTTTCGAGATGGATGTCGGCAAGATGAACGGCCTTGTCGAACTTTTTCGGATCATCGGCGGGAACGATGTTGTCGCCGGAATCGAGCAGGTTGCCTTTTCGGTCCCGCT
This sequence comes from Candidatus Acidiferrales bacterium, assembly GCA_035279445.1. Taxonomy (GTDB): domain Bacteria; phylum Acidobacteriota; class Terriglobia; order Acidiferrales; family UBA7541; genus Palsa-295. Next base: position 19,499 of record DATEHV010000006.1, read on the forward strand.
TGTAAACGGCGCGGAAAATCCAGCCATGGCTATGGAAATCAGCGAACTGGGTTTGCTTGAGCTGCGCGTTGAATTTTGAGGCGCCGACCTGCTCGAGGAACTTGGGGTCCGACCACAGGCCGCGAGCCGCGGCGCCTTCCGGATTGCGCAGCGCCACCTGGTACCTTTCTTCGGCGGTCGGATTTCGCTGTTGCGGCGGGTACATCGAGTCGGCGTCCGCCTCGTTGTCCCACCACGTATACCCAAAATAGGTGGTTTCCATGTTCCCGCCCGGATGAACATGACAGACCATGCACTGGCTCGAAGGAATCGAGCGCGTAAAAGTGTGGTGGATTGGGTGGCCTGAAGCGCCCTTCGCGGTCGTCGGATCGGAGGAAGCACTGATTCCCAGATTGCCGAAGCCCGCGTAGGGACCGGAATGTTCCGGCGAGCGGTCATTGGCATAGATCACATGGCACGCGGTGCAGCCGCTGCCGCGGTAGTCACCCGGCTGGTCGTTGGTGCCGGGCAATGATAGAAGCGGGTCGAGCAACCGCGTCTTCTGCAAGCCAAGGAAAACAGGGTCGGTGCGCAGCAATGTGCCGAACCCCCGATCTCCTAACTTATCGTCGGGGCGGCCGGGGTCTTCCTCTGAATCCGGATTCCCAATTTCACCCTTCTTGGAGCCGCCGCGCTCGAATACCCGCAGAATATTCCCCGGCTGTGAAATCTCCCAGCGCTCCAGCGGAGTCAGTTCGGGCACCACGCCCTTCCTTAGAGTCTCCTCGGCGGTCGGAGGAGGGATTGTTCGAATTGCTTGAGGCAGGCCATCCGGCGAATAGCTTTCACCGAACCGCGTATTCTTCAGCGGGTATGCGCCGTTGTTGTAAAGCGCCGCGCCCCAGAGCATCCCGCCATGGGTCATCATGCTGGTGCTCACGTTGCGGACTTCAGACCCGTGGCATCCCGCCGCGCCGCAGGTTTGCGCCGCTACGCGAAGGTCGCCCGGATTGGCGAAGCGGACGTAGTCGTAACTCTCGCGCAGCCATTTCGTGTAAGCGCGCTCCACGTTCGCCGCACCGCGAGCGAATTCGGGATCGCGAGGCCGCACGTGCGCCTTCGCTTTCACTTGCGCGTACTCCGCGGAATCCCGGGCGGCGCCTGGAGGAAGGCTGGCCGTGGCGTCTCCGCCGTGGCAATCCACGCAGCCCAACCGCACGGTGCGAGTTGGATGCATGGTCGGCTCGTCAATCCCGGCGTGGCAAGTAAGGCAGCCTGCGCTCTTTGCGTCCGCTTCGGCCCAAGTCTGGGTGATGAGACTGGATTGCGGCGACTGCGCGCGCGAACCGTGCTCCACCGCAAACAAGAGGGCCACGAAAAGCGCAGGAAGGGCGAACAGGCGCAGCTCTGCGGCTCTGCGCGATCGGCGCTTCCCGTTCATCGAGCTCTCTCCAAAAGGTTGCGCCTGTGCACTTACTCAATCCTCCCGAGCAGCACTAGAACTGAAGCTTCACGTTCGTAAAAAGAGAAAACATCGTCCTGCCCGTATAGATGTCACGCAATCCCTGGCCGGGTATGAGAGTAGCGGCTCCGGCCGTGATGGAGATATTTTCCGTCAAGGGCGGCCGGTAGCGAACCCCGATGCTGGAGTCGACTCCAATCGTGTGTCGAATCGGCGCCTGGAAAAGGAGTAATTCGAGCGGCTCGGTGCGCTCGAAGCGGAGATAATTGACGTTGACGAAGCCGCGCAGCTTCGGCGTCACGTCAAAATCCGTCCCCAAGTTCACCAGCAGCAGGCCGGGATTGACGAAATTGGCCTGCCCTTCGTCCTTGTTCGAGCGAAGGCTGGGCAGCAGGCTGTCCGGCGAGGTCAAGTTGACGCCCGTTCCGGTCAGTCGAATGCCTTCGCGATTCCACAGGCTGAAAATGCCGCCGGCAAATTCCGGAAATTCTTCAATGGCGTCAAAACCGCGCGCCTGTCCGCTGCGCGGATTCCCCGACCCTGAGGCGTAGAACAACGAGCCTTTGAAGCGCACCCAATCCTTGTCCACGGAGAGTTCGAGCGCGGCCATCTGCGCGTTGATCGTAACGGGACGCCCGGCGATTGAGTTGAGGCTATCCCTCCCGAGAGCCTGGTAAAAAGCGTGAGTGAGATTCAGGCGTCCGATGTGTCCATCCCCGGTCCAACCGAGATACGCCACATGAATGCTGTGAGGCTGAATCGAGTTGTTGGAGACGACAGCGCCAATGGGAGACGGGCGCACGAGAAAACCGTTGTCATCGAAGTGAATGCTCGGCGCGTCGTCGTTGTAATCCACGCTGAACTGCGCGGTGTAACCCGGGAACAGGAAATCCTGCCGGTAAACATTCGCGATGATCACCTGCTGTTTTCTTCGCGCAAAAGAGTTCAGGCCGCTGTTGGTATTCTTTTCCAGTAAATTGAAATACGCGAGATTGTACTGCCAGCGGTTCGACGCGAGATTGCCGAAGAACCGCACTCCGGGCTGCTCGTCGACGAAGAGAAAGCCCCTGAAATCGGCGTTGAATCCCTGAATTCCCGCGCGAACGGAGACGAAATCGAAATTCGGACTGAGGTCGCGAAGTTTTAGCTCCGCGAACGCTTCCTGAAACCCCAGATGAGAATCCAGACGCGTGGTGCCCTTACGCACGTCGATGTTGACGATCCCCAGCTCGCGCACATCGAGGTAGTTGAGGCTCACCGCCGGAGTGACTCGAATTCGCCAGTCCACGGGGCGAAAGGCAGTATCGCCGTGGAAGAGATCGAATGAAAAAAGGAATACCTGGTCGAGAAAAAGCTGTTCGCCCTTGCCGAAAAAGCCGCTGCTCCCGGGGCGAGCCGTGCTGACGTCGCTCGGAACCGGCAACCGGCGTCCGTCGAAAAGCGTGTCGCTGATGCCCGTGAAGTTGAAAAAGGTCTGCTGGCCGAAGATCGGCATGTCGCCTTTCCACTTGTTCCGGTCGAACGGGTCCCAGCGGTGTCCTTTCACATAGGGATGTTCGCCGCCCTTGCCATAGCGATCCCAATCGGGCATCGTGACACGCCAGCGATCAGGCTCCGGCCGAAAGACCTGGTCGGCGGGAGGCAGAGCTTCCGGCGACGGATTGGCTGCTGCGAGCTCGAGATTAGGGTTCTTTTCCGCTCCGGAGTGACCCGGAGGAGCCGATTCGGGCGTAGCCGATGGCACGGGTGCACTGCCTTTAGGAATCTTCGGCAGGCCCGGCGAAGGCGGAACGGGTAGAATCCGCGCGGCGAGCACGATTTCGCGAATCAATACCTCGCCGGGCGCGAACGACACTTCGGTTTCGACGAAACTATCGTAACCGTCGCATTCGACACTCAAGTCGTATTTTCCCGTCAGGACGTCGATCAGGCGGAAAATGCCCTCCGCAGTGCTCGTCGTCTTTCGAACATCTCCCGTCGCGGCGTTTCGCAGGACCACATTCGCGCCACCGAGGGCGGCGCCCTTCGCGTCGCGGACCACACCCTCCAGCGCGCCCGCCTTTTGAGAAGATTGCCCGGGAAGCCGCTGCTGTTGGTAGGTCGCGCCGGTGGCTGATAAGGCGCCGGCGAGCAGCGACAGAGTTACGAACACGAGAAGCGGGGAACCTTTCGGCAAGATTCGGGATGCGGCAAGCATCCTTTGTGTTCTGAAGTGCCTCAGCAGCTTCCCACCTTCATGACCTGCTCGTCCTAGCTAACACCTGTGCTTTCCGATGGGCAAGGTTTTTCGAGGGAATTGTTTCCGCCGCGCGTGCCATTCGCCGCACGCAACCTGCCGTTAGGAACTTTCGCGACACTAAGACAGTGAGTGTAGATTGAGAACGGAAGACGCGTATGGTACGAATAGCGGCGATCGCATGACTCGGCCCGGACATCGCATCTCAACCGTTTCATTTCTCCGGATTCTGGGTTTCGTTGCGACGCTCTGCATCGCCGTCAGTGGTTGCGGAGGAAGCGGCGGGACTGCCCCGCCTGCAGCGCCGCCGCCGGCACCACAGATACTCACGCAGAGCGACGTCTCGATGGTGGTACGGGCGGCAGCCACGGCGGCGCAGTCCGATACGATGGCGATCGCGGTGGTCGACCGCCTGGGGCGCATTCTGGCCGTTTACAAGGGCGGCTCCGCCCCGGCCACGGTCGGGGGCAATTTTGGCAGCCTGGTGCCGCCCGACGAACTGGCTGTGTCGCTGGCGCGCACGGGCGCTTTTTTCAGCAATAACCAGGCTCCGCTGTCTTCTCGCACGGTGCGATTCATCAGCGGCGCGCATTTTCCGCCCGGAGTCACGAATGCGCCCAACGCCGCGCTCTACGGCATCGAAAACACGAATCGCGGCTGCACGATTTCCGCAAGTCTCGCCGCAACCGTGCCTCCGGCGACAACCATCTCAGGCGCGAGCCCCGGCCTGGGGATCGCGACCGGAAAGGCCGATACACTTGATCGCGACCCAGCGGCTGTGAACCCGGGCGGAGTCCCGATATTCAAAAATGGCCAAGTCGTTGGAGGAATCGGCGTCACGGGTGTATCGGCGGCCATCGCGGAATACGTCGCATTCACCGCCGTTCGCGTGAATATGGACGGAGTATTTCTCGATCCGGCCTCGCTGCCCCCGCCCGGCGAAGTGGTGATCGACGGTGTCGCTTTGCCGTTTGTGGATCAAATGAATGCGCCGGCGGGAATCACGCCCGGCACCTTCAACGCCAGCCTCTTTACCGTTGGTCCGTCCGCGAGCCCTGGTCCGCCGCCCGAGGGAGACTTGCTGCCTCCGGCAAATGGGCCGGTCGGAGGTCTAACGGCGGCGCAGGTCACTCAGATCATCGCGAATGCGGTGAACACCGCGAATGAGACACGAGCGCTCATCCGGCTGCCTCTCGGCTCGCGGGCGAAGATGGCCATCGCCGTGAGCGATCTGGACGGCACCATCATCGGGCTGCACAGGATGCCGGACGCGACCGTTTTCAGCATCGACGTGGCTGCCGCCAAGGCGCGCAACGTGATCTACTTCAGCGGTGCGTCGCGCCAGCCGGCCGATCTGAATAGCGTTCCTCTCGGCACGGCGGTCACGAATCGCACGATCGGCTTCGGCGCCCAGCCCTTCTTTCCGCCCGGAATTGATGGTTCGTCCGCGGGACCGTTCTTCAATCTTTACACGCAGGACGTGAACAACCCGTGCACGCAGGGTTTTCAGACGCCTGGACCAGCGTGGCCAAAGGTCAATCAGAGCGGGGTTGTGTTTTTCCCGGGTTCGGAGCCTCTCTATATAAATGGCGCGCTCGTCGGCGGGCTGGGGGTCAGCGGCGATGGCGTGGACCAGGACGATTTCGTTACCGCGGGCGGTGCGGCCGGCTTCGAAGCCCCGGCGGCGATCCGGGCGGATCAAGTTTTGGTGCGCGGAGTACGCCTGCCCTATCTGAAGTTTCCCCGCAATCCAACCCAGTGATTCTGATTTCCGTCGCGCCTACCCCTGGCGGAGTTTGTGCCCCGCGAGGTTTCCCAATCCATCGTACGCGGCGTACTTGTACATTTCGGAGAGCGTAGGGTAGTTGAAGACGAAATTGATGAAGAGGTCGAGCGTGCCGCCGGATTCGAGCACCATCATTCCCAGGTGAATCATCTCGGTAGCGTTTTCGCCGATGATGTGCACCCCAAGCAATTGGCGATCGGCGCGCCGGAACAGGAGTTTCAGCAAGCCGGTGGAGTCTCCCGCGATCAAGCCGCGAGCGTTATTGGCGTAACGGGCCCGCCCGACTTCGTACGCGACTCCTTTTTCCTTGCAGCTCTCTTCCGTCTCTCCCACTGCGGAGATTTCCGGAATCGTGTACACACCCATGGGAAGCATGGAGGCGAGGCGTTTCTTGTATTGGAAGCCGAAGGCGTGGCACACGGCCACGCGTCCCTGTTCCATCGAGGTTGAAGCGAGAGCGGGGAAGCCGATGACGTCGCCGGCCGCGTAGATCGAGGGAACAGCGGTTTGGTAGGACTCGTTGACCTCGACATAGCCGCGCTTGTTTACGGCCAGGCCGGCCTTCTCGAGCCGCAGTTCATCCACGGCGCCGCGCCGCCCCGCCGCGAATAGCGCCGATTCGGTCTCGATCGTCTTGCCGGAGGGCATTTGGATCCGCACTCCGTGGGTCGTGCGTTCAATCGGGCCCATTCGCTCGCCCAGGAAGAATCTGACTCCGAGATTGGCGAGGCGCTCGCGAAGGCAGTCCGAAAGTTCCGCGTCCAGGAACGGAAGCAGGCGGTCTCTTCCGTCCACCAGAGCAACCTCCACGCCGAGCGCCGTGAAGATGGACGCATACTCGCAGCCGATCACGCCGCCGCCCACCACAGCCAGGCTCCGGGGAATACGATCCATCTTCAGGATCGAGTCGGAATCGAAAACGACTTCGTCGTCGAAGGGAATCTCCGCTGGCCGGTGCGGCCGCGACCCCGTGGCAATCAGAATTGCTTTGCCGTGCAGGGGGACGATTTCGTTTTGGAGCGTTTTGACGGATAGGGTGTGCGCGTCCTTGAATGACGCCGTTCCCCGAATCAGGTCGATGTCGTGTGCGGTCAAATTCTCGCGGATTGACTGGCGTTCCATTTCGACCACCACATCCTTGCGGTGCGTGAAATTCTTTACCGTCAGGCCTTCCCGAAGCGAGTAGTCGATGCCGTAAAGCCCGCGTTGTTTCAAGCCTGAGAAATAGAGGGCCGATTCGCGCAGGATCTTGCTGGGCAGCGTGCCCGTATTGATGCAAGCGCCGCCCAGTTCCGAACCGGATTCGATCACGGCCACTCGCTTGTCGAAGTAGGCGGCCTGCGCCGCGCCTTTTTCGCCCGCCGGGCCGGAGCCGATCACGATCAGGTCATACTCCCGCACGCGTCACCTCGAAAGAGCGTTTACCTGCTGCATCTGGCGCGCGAATCGAGCAGGGTCGTAGGCGGAGGGACTCTGGAGCTGTTCGAACAGGGCGTTGATCGCGGCGCGCAGCTCCGGCGAATTCTGGAACTTCGCGTCCCTGTCGTAGGCGACGAACAGCGACTGGATCGCCATCGCCGCCTGGGCGGCCGCCTGCTCGCCCTGCCCGGCAATGTCGTCGGCGTCGGCGGAGATCTTTTGCAACAGGCGCAGAGTCAGCGCCGGATCATAGGGCGCGGACCGAATCTTCGTCACTAACGCGTCCGCCAAATGCGCGGAATTCGTCGCGGCGCCCGCAACGGCGTCTCGATCCGGACTGAGCTGGCTCATCAGTTGCGTGAGCTGCGCGATCCCCGCATCGAGTTGGGCGGAGTCCTGCCCATCAAGCTGATGAACGACTTCCCGGAACACCGCGTATCGGGCGGCATTCCACGGCGGATCGCCGGGGCGGCGGCCCGGGTAACCGCGGGCTTGACGCCAGCTCTGCTCCGGTGGAGTGAGGCTGTGGTGGCAGGCATAGCACTGCATTTCTGAGTATTCCGGCCAGTTTTTCCCGCGCGTCCGCGTGGCCAGCCGCAGGAGCGATTCGCGAAGCTGGACAGCCTGGCCCGTGGTCATTTCGCGCACGTCGTACCAGGGATCGCTGCCCGCAGTTCCGCCCGGTTCTCCGGGCTCCTTCCAGTGCCGCGGCATCACGGCTGAAAAGGAGTCCAGCTCGAAGAAGAGATCCGGATGGCCGGCGGCAATCATTTCGTGGTTGACGAAATTCTCCTCGGTGCCCAGATGGCAGCTGAGGCATTTTTCGGTTCGCTTGACCAGATCGCGCGTGTCGTACATGCCGAGTGCGACGGACTTCTGATGCGTCCAATCGCGCTCGGTGTGAGGGCCGAGCCAGCCCGCCGCCGGTCCATGGCAGCTCTCGCAACTCACGCCTTCGGTCACGTCAAATGTGCGCGCGCGTCCCGATACCGGCGCGTTGAGCGCGTGGCAAGCGAGACATCGAGGGGCGGCTTCGGCCTTGCCCAAACCCAGGATGCCGGCCATTCGCTCGCCCACGGTTCCGGTCAATGCTTTGTACGATTGGGAATGCTTATCCTTCACGATCCAAGTGCTGTACTCGTTCTGCAGAACGTCATTTTCCGTCCGCGGCAGAATGCTTCCGTGGCAGCTCGTGGAGGCGCAGGAGCCCGGTCCCGTGTATTTGCCCACCGCATCCATCGTCGCTGGACGAGTTTGCGGAAAGGCTCCGGGAGGAAAAAGGGTGGTGAGAGCGAAGGTGGCGACTAGCGGCAGGAGCGGGCGGAAGGGCTTCGCTTCAGGCTTTGTAGTCATGTCGTGTTTGGCAGGAGTACTCTACCGCAAAACTGGGGACGGAACCGCCGGAAGTCCGGATCTGTTGCTTCAATTCGTCACCATCAGCGCCCGCTGACGGCAGCCGTTTTTTGCACGGGAAATCCGGCAACTCGCTTGAATTCGCCTCCGGCCTCGCATTCTGGACTTGCACTGCGAGGTCTGCTATATCCTCATGCGTCACCGGCGCAGATAACCGAGATTGATTCCACCACAGGAATGAACGAACCTCTTTGTGGGGAGAGTGACGTTGATCTTCGAAGGACTCAGGGAGATCCAACATCGGTTCGGTTATCTGCCTCCGGATGAACTGAGGGAATTGGCCAGGAAGACCGACGTACCCCTATATCGCCTGCACGGAATCGCCAGCTTCTATCCTCACTTTCGCTTAAGCCCGCCACCGAAGGCCGATGTTCTGGTGTGCCGGGATATGTCGTGCCACCTGCGCGGAGCTTGCGATCTGCAGGCCAGGCTCGAAGGAAAGTTTCAAAGCGTGAGCGGCGCGGATGCAACCGTCCGGGGCGTATCTTGCCTGGGGCGCTGCGACCATGCCCCGGCTGTCGCCGTCAACGATCGCATCTACGCCGGCATGGCTGAGGTACAGGTGGAAGAAGTGATTCGCGGCGTACTCTCGCAGGAGGAGTTGCCCGAGCCGGCGCGATCCATCCGGGGCGTGAAGTGCGCCTCCGATCCCTATGCCGCGGGCGACCGCTACGGCGTCGTCAAGCGCTTGGTCGCGTCGCGCGATTGGAATTCAACATTCGAAATGCTGAAGTCGTCCGGCCTTCGCGGCCTCGGAGGCGCCGGCTTTCCGACCGAGTCCAAGTGGCAGTTGGTTCGTCAGGCGCCGGGAGAGGAAAAGTACATCGTCTGCAACGCGGATGAGAGCGAACCCGGCACGTTCAAGGATCGGTTTATCCTCACGCACATTCCCCACCTTGTGCTCGAAGGAATGATCCTCGCCGGATTGCTGACCGGCGCGCGCAAGGGCATCCTCTACATCCGCCACGAGTACGAAGAGCAGGAAAAACTCTTGCACGAAGAACTCCTCTGGTGCAAGCGCCAGGGTTTGTTGGGGGAAAGCATCCTGGGAAGCGAGCTCGCTTTTGAATTGGAGCTGTTCGTCAGCCCGGGCGGCTACATCTGCGGTGAAGAAAGCGCTTTGCTCGAGGCGATCGAGGGCAAGCGCGCCGAGCCGCGAAACAAACCGCCCTTTCCCGTCACGCACGGCCTTTGGAACAAGCCCACCGTGATCAACAATGTCGAAACATTCGCCAACGTTCCGCCCATCTTGGTTCGCGGAGTGGAGTGGTACAAGACGCAGGGTGTCGGAGGCAGCTCGGGGCTCAAATTCATTGGCGTGAGCGGCGACGTGGTGCGGCCGGGCGTGTACGAGGTGCCGATGGGTACGCCCGTTTCCGAGCTGATTCTCAGAGAAGCGGGCGGCGTGCGCGGCGGCAAGAAGCTGAAGGCCTTTGCGCCTTCCGGGCCTTCCTCCGGATTCTTGCCCGCGTCCATGGCGGACGTTCGCCTCGATTTCAAGGCGCTCGCGGAGGCGGGCTCCATGCTCGGCTCGGGCGCGCTCGTCGTCTGCGCCGAAGGCACGTGCATGCTCGATATGGCGCTCAACGCGACGCAGTTTTTCCGCAACGAATCCTGCGGGAAGTGCGTTCCTTGCCGCGTCGGTTCGCAAAAGATGGTCGACCTGCTCGCGGGTTGGGCGCGGGGCGAAGGTTCGTCGACCGATCTCGCGCTGATTGACGAACTCTCCGAGGCGTTGCGGCTCACCTCGATCTGCGGCCTGGGGCAGGTGGTGCCGGCTCCCGTTTCATCCGTCCTCAAATATTTCCGCGACGAAGTGGAGGCGCACCTCTCGCGGCGCGAATGTCCCTCGGGTATCTGTTTCCACGGTGCGCCGTCTGGCGCGGAATTGCACGCCGCTTCGAGGCTTGCATGAGCGCGGCCGCGCCGATTGAACTCACGATCGACGGAAAGAAGGTCGCCGTTGCCACGGGAACTACGGTATTCGATGCGGCACGCATGAACGGCATCGCCATCCCCACTCTATGCCACCAGCAGAACGAAACGCCCGTGGGGGTCTGCCGCGTCTGTGTCGTGGACGTCGGCGCGCGCGTATTCACGGCGTCGTGCGTGCGCCCGGCCGAGCCGGGAATGGTAGTGAACACGTCCTCGGAGAAAGTGCAGCGGGCGCGCCGAATGCTGGTCGAGATGTTGATGGCGGATCATCCCGCACCTTGCGCGCGTCAGCAGCATTCCGGTGATTGCGAGCTGGAGGCGCTTGCGAAGCAGGAGAATGTTTTGCAGCCGCGCTTTGCCCGGCGCACTACAGGCCGCGCGAAGGATGGTTCTTCGCTGAGCATCGCTGTGGATTTCGACGCATGCATCCTGTGCGATCGCTGCATCCGCGGTTGCGGTGAGATTCGCGAGAACTTCGTGTTGGGGCGCATGGGTAAGGGCGCTCAGGCAGGAATCGCATTCGACGACGACCGGTTGATGGGCGAATCCTCGTGCGTTTCATGCGGGGAGTGCATGGTCTCCTGTCCTACCGGAGCGCTCACCAACAAGGGCGTCACCCGGACCGCGCTGGGTTCGGGTCCCGATTTCCAGAAGGTTTCACCGGACGAGCTGCAGCAACTCCCCGTATTCAAGGGTGTTTCCGGGACTTTTCTCAGTCTGAATCAGGGTGCCGTGGTAAAGCGGCGCTTCAAGGCTGGCGAGCTGATCTGCCGCGAGGGCGAGTACGGCTCCACGGCGTTCTACATTCTGGAAGGCAAGGCGCAGGTTTCCATTTCCACGCCGATGGCCCACGTGAAGACCCAGGGCGGAATTAAGAAATTCATCGGCAAACTCTCGAGCCGGCTGGCGCAGCGGCAGCAGGACCGCCGCGACGAAGAGGCCGATCAGCGCTGGATCCCAATTGATGCTCCGATGGATCTGAGTTACGACAATCCCGTGGCGCAGCTCGGACCGGGCGACCTCTTCGGCGAAATGACCTGCATGAGCCTGTACCCGCGCTCGGCGACCGTGATCGCCGCAACCGATTGCACGGTGCTTGAGATGCTGCGCAACGTGCTCGACATCATGCAGCGAAACAAGAATTTTCGCGCTCAGCTCGATCAGTCCTATCGCCGGCGCGCTCTCGATAGCCACCTGCGCGCCGTCCCGGTATTTGCCGAGCTGACGGAAGAATTCATAGGCAGCCTGCGCGAGACGGTGGAGCTCCTGCGCTACTCGCCCGGTCAGGTGATTTGCCGGCAGGGCGAGCTCGCCGACAGCTTTTACTTGGTCCGTATCGGTTTTGTGAAGGTCTCGCAGGCGCATCCGGGCGGCGATATGGTGCTGGCCTACCTTTCGCGCGGCGATTATTTCGGCGAAACGGGCCTGCTGGCGGGCGACGTGAGGACGGCAACCTGCACCGCGCTCGACCATGTGGAGCTGGTCCGGATCGGCGCGGACGACTTCACCCGCATGATCGAGCAATTCCCGGAGGTGAGGCGGAAGCTCGAAGTGGTGGAGCGGGAGCGCTCGCAGATGAACCGCGAGAGGCTCTCCATCGTGCAGAGCGTGCCGCTCGACAATTTCCTCGCCCAGGGCCTGATGGAGGCGCAAAGCCTGTTGCTCCTCGATTTGAACAGTTGCACGCGGTGCGATGCCTGCGTGCGAGCCTGCGCCGACGCGCACGATGGCGTCACACGCCTGGTTCGCGAGGGGCTGCGGTTTGATCATTTTCTCGTGGCGACGTCGTGCCGCCAGTGCCTCGATCCGCTGTGCATGGTCGGCTGCCCGGTGGGATCGATTCGCAGGCGCAATTCACTGGAAGTGATCATCGAAGACTGGTGCATCGGCTGCGGGCTGTGCGCGGAAAATTGCCCGTACGGGAACATCAACTTGCATCCGTTCGAGGTGATGGCGGACGATCCGGGGCGCCCGGGACACAAGAAAGCGGCCGTCAAACAGAAAGCCACGTCGTGCGATTTGTGCACCGACCACGCGGAGCCGAGCTGCGTGTATGCCTGCCCGCACGATGCCGCGCATCGGGTCGATCCCCGCAAGTTTTTTGCGGACTTGCTGGGCCAGGCGCCGGGCGACACGCAGAATCGTTAGCGTTGCAGATTTCGATCCATTGATTCCCGATCATGCGAATCGACCATACGCATAAAAAGTGGCTGGCGGCCTCGCTGATTATTTTCGGCGTGGCGCTCGCCGTCTATCTTCCCTACGCCTTGCGCTCGCCTTCGGGGCCCGGCGGCGGCAGCGCTATCGGGCTGACGTTCGGAATTGTCGGGTTTGCGTTCATGATATTTGCCGGCCTGCTCGCCGCGCGGAAAAAGGTGCCCGTGTGGCGCATCGGCCGCGCGCAAACCTGGATGAGAGGCCATTTGTGGCTCGGGCTGTTGAGCCTTCCGCTCCTGCTGTTTCACTCCGGATTCCGATTTGGCGGCCCGCTGACCACGGTGCTGATGGTGCTGCTCATCGTGGTGGTTGCGAGCGGCATTTTCGGCGCTTTTTTGCAGCATTACATGCCGAACGTCATGACGGTCCAGATTCCCATGGAAACGATTTTTGAACAGATTGACCGCGTGCGCGAGCAGCTCGTGGCGGAGGGGGACAAGCTGGTTGCCGCGGTCTCCGGCCCTCTCGACTCTGCCGTAAAGGATCGTGGGGGAAGCATCGCGACGGCGACGCAATCTGCAGTGACCGTGGAAGAGGGGGCGGCTCCTCTGCGCAGCTTTTATCTCCGCGAGATGCGGCCCTTCCTGGAGAGCCGCGGCGCGCGACATCAATCGCTTTCCGATCGGGAGCGCGCGCGCGGAGCATTCGAAGGGCTGCGCATGCTGCTACCCGCGGAGTTTCAGGACGCAACGAACAGCCTAGAACAGATCTGCGAGGAGGAGCGCCAGCTCCGCCGGCAAACGCTGCTTCACCACTGGCTGCACGGCTGGCTCATGCTGCACATTCCATTGTCGCTCGCGTTGCTACTGCTCGGTTGCGTGCATGCGATCGTGGCGTTGCGTTACTGAAGCGCGAAAGAGAGAGGGTCCGTGCCCGGCGCAGAACGAACAACGAAGAAACTGGCGCAGCGCATCGATCTGAACTATTTCAAGCGCCCGAGTTCGTTTCGGAGATGGCGATTCTGGTTGTCGCTGGGCGTGCCGATCCTCGCGGTCGTCTGGCTCGCCTGGTACGGGCTGACCGGCAGCAAGCGCGTGTACAGCGGTGGAAAGATGTCTGCCGCGCACGCGGTTCTGGCCGCGAAGTGCGATGCCTGCCACTTTGAAGCGGCCGGGTTTTTTAGCGCCAAGGCCAGCGACCGGGCATGTCTGGGGTGCCACGACGGCCCCATTCATCATGCCAACCAGACGTTTACACCGAGGTGCGCCTCTTGCCACGAAGAGCATCGCGGGAATGCGCGCCTTGCGGCGACCTCCGATGCGAGTTGCACCCAGTGCCACGCCGATTTGCGAACCGCCGGCGCCACAACTAAATTCGCACGCAACGTCGAAAGCTTCGGCCCGGGGCATCCGGAGTTTGCGGTGCTGCGCTCCGGAATGCCCGATCCCGGCACGATCAAATTGAATCACGCGGTGCACATGAAGCGGAATCTGGCGGGACCGAACGGGCCGGTCCAGCTCGATTGCGACGATTGCCATCGGCCGCCGACTTCCGCGGACGCGTGGCGATTTGGAACCGCTACGCCGGCGTCGCCAATTCCCGTGGCACAATCGGCTGCCATGCCACCGTCGCAAAAATCAGATTTGGCGGCGATGGTTTTGGCGCGTGCCTACATGGCGCCGCCGACGTATGCGAAGACCTGCGTCGCCTGCCACGGCCTGCAGTTCGACAAGCGCTTCACGGAGAGCGTGCCGCACGATACGCCGGAGGTCGTACACAAGTTTCTGGTGCAGCGATTCCAGCAATACATCGCGGCGCATCCGGCGGAGGTTCGCGTCACCGAGGCGGTCCCCGGCCTGCCGCAGAAGCCGCAGCCTGTTGCCGTGCGCGTGCTCACTCCTCAACAGTGGGTCACGGAGCGCGTGGCGGAATCGGAACAACTGCTCTGGGGCAAGACATGCAGACAGTGCCACGCGATGAATTTTTCCGCAGGCGGCGGGCTTCCGACCGTGGCGAAATCCAACATCACGCCGCGCTGGCTCCCGCACGCCAATTTCAACCACGACCGCCACCAAATGGTGAAATGTTCGGAGTGCCACGCCGCCGCGCTGACCAGCCAGGAGACGTCCGACATTTTAGTGCCGGGCATTCGCACCTGCGAAAGATGCCACCACGCCGGTGCCGATGCGGCGGAATCACGCTGTTTCGAGTGCCACACCTACCACGATTGGACCAAAGCAAAGCCAGTGAAAGGAAGGCTCACCCTTTCCGGCCTGTTTCGAGGAGACTGATTCGTGGTTCTCTGGGAGCGCCCGAAGTGTGTCGATTAGAAATGAGCTCCATCCCGTTTTTTCAATGGGTTAGAAGCATTTCTAATCGCCGATGTGTCGATTAGAATTTGGAGAAGCAAGGATGCCGCAGGGAATTGGACCTTCCTTAGCCTATCGCTCCGCTTATTCAGTTTTCAAAGAACATGAAGCTCTCGTCGAGAGAGCGGCAACTTCCGACAACGGTTGTCACGTTGATTCTCGTCCTTCAACTACGGCTGGAGGTTAGCAGAAAGCGTTTCACCGCGCGCCCGTCCAAAGGGATAACAAAAGTACAAGAACTAGTACCCTGTACTTCCATACCAGAGATCTAGCCGCGCGGAAGCCTATTTCGTCTTCATCACGTAGACGCCGTCCCAATCCGGCACCGGCGCATTCTCGGAGAACTCGGTGGCTCGCTCCAGAAACACCTGAGACGGGCCGTCACCGGGATGCGCAGCGAGGAGTTGCCTGAATCGGACAATGGCCGCCTGCCAGTCCTGCGCGCGATAGGCGGCCATGGCATTTTCGAATTGCGCAAGCAGCGCTTCGTATTTCGGTCTTTCCGCAGCCACATCGAGCAGTTCGTAGATATTCACCGGCTGGTTTTTGCCCTTCACTTTGATCTTGTCGAGCTCGCGGCACACGAATAGCGGAGCGACCTGCCGGTAAGTCCCCTCGCTGACCACGATTTGGGTGTGATACTGCTTGGTGATTCCTTCGAGGCGCGACGCGAGATTCACGTTGTCGCCCATCACGGTCCAAGCCAGCCGCTTGTCGGAGCCCATATTCCCCACGTTCACCGGCCCGGTATTGAGACCGATTCCAATCGCCAGGGGAGGGCGGCCCTCCGATTTCCATTTTTCGTTGAGTTTTCTCAGGCCACCTGCCATTTGCAGGGCGCAGGCGCAGCCGCGGGGGGCGTGGTCGGTCTGCGGATAGGGAGAACCCCAGAAAGCCATAATCGCGTCGCCGATGTATTTGTCGAGCGTCCCGAAATTCTTGAAAATGATGTCGGTCATCGCCCCCAAATACTCGTTGAGCAGGCGCACGAGCTCGTCCGGCGTCAGCCCCTCCGATATGGTGGTAAAGCCCCGGATGTCGCTGAACATCACGGTCAATTCCTTCATCTCGCCGCCGGGGCGGATGTACCTTTGCGGGTCTTTCTCGATTAGCGCGATCACGCCGGGAGAGAGGTACTGGGAGAAAGTCTTGCGGATCTTCCGCTTTTCGCGCTCTTCGAAAATCATCCTGAAGCTGGTAACGGCCGCGTAATTTGCCACGAGCGTGCCGGCCGGAATCACGAAACTGAGCCAACGCCCCTTTTCCGCAAAGCTGTAGTAGACGAACCATGCGAATCCCGCGAGCGCCAGCAGCAACGAGAGCGTGGAATAGAGCGGCCGGGTGCGGCTAAACCAGAATCCGAACACGAGCCCGAATACGAGAATGAATCCGACATCGATCATTTCCTCGTCGAACCCGCGGGTGAGGAATCCTCGGGCAGTCTCGGCGTTGTGGAGAACGTTGTCGATGATGTTGGCGTGCACTTCGACGCCCATGTACGTTCCGCCGCTCGGAAAGGGAGTATTGCGAAGGTCCCCGATCGCCTCGGCCGTCGCTCCCACCAGCACGATCTTGTCGCGGAACGAAGCGGCGGGTGCCGCACCGCTCATCACGTCCCACATGGAAAAGTGGCGGTACGTGCCATAAGGACCCCTGTAGTTGATCAGAGCGCCGCCGTCGCGCCCCGGTTTCAGCATGTGGCGGCCGAACTGAATCCGCTCGAGTCCGTCCGACGCTATGTAAGCGGCGATCTCCTGGTCGGGTATCTCTTCGAACTCCCGCACGACTTGCAACGCAAGAGAAGGGAAGAAATCCTGGTTTTGATAGCGCTCGATCAACAGTGCATGCCTCAAGGTTCCGTCCGGATCGGGATTGATATCGATAAAGCCATAAGAAGCCGCCGCCTCGGCAAGCTTGGTGATGTTTGCTTCCGCCCCCGCAGCGACAGTGCCGCCGTTCTCGATCCAGGCGCGGCCCATATCGAAGTCGCGCTCATTTTTGGAATTGACCTTGAGGACTTGCGGAAAGGCCTTGGCCCATACGATGTCGAAATAGGCTTTCGCGAGCTGGGCGTCGGCGGAGCGCGCCCGATCCGGATTCAGAAAGACGTGACCCAGCACGACCCTGCCGCTGCTTTTGAGCGCCACGGCGAAGGTTTCGTCCTGATCGCTGGCCTTGTCGAGCTCCTTTACTTTTTCCAGCAGCGCGGGAGAGGCGCTTGGGCCCATGTCTCGGACCAATTCCTGCAATGCTTGGCGCGCAGAGTTCGTCTCCGGGGTAGGGAATGTGGCATCGAAGGCGATGACGCGGGCGCCGTCGGCGCTGAGCCGGTTGACCAACAGGGCGTAGCTGCTTCGCGGAAGCGGGAATGTACCGATCTTTTGGAGCGTTTTTTCGTCGATTCCGACGATGACGATTCGATCGTCATGCGGGCGCGCCCCGCGCAAACCGAAGCGCATGTCCAGGGAACGCTGTTCGATGTTTTGGAGGAAGACGAAGCCGGCTCGCGAACTTCCGGCGATTCCCGAGTAGGCAAATAGCGTCAGCCCGGCGAGCGTGACCAGGACAGCCAGACCCAAATCAATCTGGCGAAAGGATATGCGGCGAAGCCGTGCCGACCATCGAGACCAGCGCTGTTCGCGCGGGCTCATTGATGTCGCGACCGCAAATCAATCGTTCGGGACAGCGTCGCCCACATCTGCGTAGGATACTGGGCCCCGCCCAACTACCCGCACTTGCCCGTCTGCGGATTGATTTTGCAACTCGAGCCTCCGCGCGTGGCTAAAACGGCCCCCACGGCCGCTCCTGCTGCGAGTCCAGAACCAATGAGGACGTTGCGGAGAAGATGGCCCGCATGCAAGGGATGCCCCGGTGTGAGCCCATTCTCCGGCACATCCGTAGCCAGTTGCGTACCCTGCTGAACGGCGGGCGGAGCGCTGGTAGGCAGAAAGCCTCCCGGAGGAATCACGGTCGTGATCTCAACCATTTGGCCGGCCGCCACGGTGATTGAATTAGCCGCTGAGTTCGCTTGCCCCGAGTTTCTTGCCACCTGGACGTTACCCGTGGGCGTGACGGACACCTGTCCTTCGTAGCAGATGACCGTTGTCTTGTTTCCCGCAAATCCGACATAAAAATCCGTGCCGATGACTCCGATCACGGCGTTGGGCGTCTTCATTTCGAATTTGCCGCCGGGCTTCGTGATTTTCGTCACCTGGCTACGCACCTTGCCGAACGTCATCTCGATGGACGTTTGCTGGGACGTGGCGTCGTGCTGCAAGACTCGAAGTTCGCTGTTCGAGCCTACGCTCAGAATGGAGCCGTCCGTAAGGCCGGCGCGCACGCGGCCGCTGCGTTCAGTTTTGAGCAGGTCATTCCAGTCGAGCTCTTCCTTGACCTTGGCGGCCTGATCATTCCTCTTGGCCGCCGGAATCAGCGCATCGATTTGGCCGGCATGCTGCGGGCTCGCCTGCGGCTCGCACAGCGCAGCCCAGGGTGAGATCGCCAAGCAGAGAATTCCGGCGATGAGAGGTCTATGGAATGTCACGTGTATTTCCCCCCGATTCCAATATGGAGCTTGCTAATCCAATCTTGACAGAGACCTTCGTAGTGTCAACGCGAGGAACCGGTCCAGTTTCCAGTGCGGATACACGATCGAGAGCAGTTGTGGTGTGAGGAAAGTTGGCTGGAACGCAAGTGCTGATGCCGGGGCGGGATGCGGGGCCTCCCCGGACGGGCTTGCCGCGCGGGCGAGGCACGACGGGCGGCAACTACGCCACGAAGCGGTATCCCACTCCGCGGACGGTCAAGAGCCGCTTCGGCTTGGAAGGGTCGTCCTCAATGTAGCGACGCAAACGGACGATGAAGTTGTCGATCGCCCGCGTGTCGGTGTCCTCGCGCAATCCCCAGACGTCTTCCAAGATGGACTTCCGCGACACGGTTCGACCGTTGTTGCGGATCAAGTGGCGGAGGAGTTTGGCTTCCATGAGCGTCAACTGGACGGTGTTGCCGTTTGTTCGCAGCTCGAGGGTGCCAAAGTCGATTGTCTTTCCGTCGAACGAAAAGACAGCCTCTTCGACGGTGGCCGGCGAATTCGGCTCGGTCTTGCCGGACACGGGCGCCTTGCCCGCCGGCCTGCCGGCGCCGGTGAGCCACGCGCTTCGCCGCAACAAGCCCTGGAGCCGCGCGAGGAAGATGGGGAGTTCAAAAGGCTTCGGAAGATAGTCGTCCGCGCCGGCCGCAAAACCCGCGAGCACATCTTCCGGGCGGCTTCGAGCGGTCAGCATGAGAACAGGAACATAGTTTCTCGCTTTGCGCAGCGCGGACGCTACGGCAAAGCCGTCCATGCCGGGGAGCATCACGTCGAGTACGACCGCATCGAATTTGTCTTTGGCGCCGAGAATCCGCTCGACCGCCGCCTCTCCGTCGCCGGCCAACTGCACGGAGTGTCCCTCCGCTTCCAAATTGAAGCGCAGCCCATCGGCCAAGTGCGCTTCGTCTTCGACAACGAGTACGCGGCTCACGCGCGGCTCCTCGGCAATTCGAACGTGACGGTGGTGCCGCGGGCGGCTCCCGCGCTCTCCGCGAACACGCGGCCGCCGTGAGCGCGCGCGATCGCGCGAACGATAAACAAGCCCAGGCCCGTGCCCTTCACCTGGGCCACCGAGCGCCCAGACACGCGGTAGAAACGTTTGAAAATGCGCTTCAGCTCACCGGCGGGAATTCCGACGCCGCGGTCGCGAACGCGCAGAACCACGCGGTCATCATCCGGCGCTTCGAGCGCGACAGCGACGTCCACGTCATTGCCGGAATATTTTATGGCGTTATCGAGGATATTGAGGATCGCGGTACGAAGTTCGTCCGGATCGCCGGCCACCGTGATCGCCGAGCCGTTCATGGGCTGCAGCCAACGCAGCGCCGCGGGCTGCAAATTGTGGCGCGTGCGAGCCAGATCGATGCATTCGCGGACAAGGCTGCCGAAATCGATCTCGATCGAGTGCTGGGCGGCATGCTTGTAACCCATCTCGCCTGCCTTCAGCACCTGTTCCACGGTTCCGCGCAATCGGTCCGTGTCGTCGAGCATCAAGCGGTAAAACTGCTGGCGCTGCGTTTCGTCCACCTCGCGCCGCTGCAGAGTTTCGAGATAGAGGCGAATCGAGGTGATCGGCGTCTTCAGCTCGTGGGTGACGGCGTGGATGAAGCTATCGTGATGCTCGTTCAGCCGGATCTCGCGCACCAGGAAACTCGTGTTGAGAATCAGGCCGGTGATGATCGCGAGGAAGAATACAAGCCCGAAGAACAGCAGGACGCGCTCGCGCCAGTTGAGAATGATCCAAATGCTGGTGAGGAACACGGCGGCCGCGACCAGGCAAATTCCGAGGATCAGGAAGATGGCGATTTTTCTTCGTCGGCTCGAAATGCGCATGACGGCTTCTAGAGATTGTACAGCGGCAGGAGCGCGGATTTCCGCAGAGATGTTTTATGGCGCAAGAGGACTTCCGGCGAATCAGCCGAGCAGGTTTTCAGGGTCGCAGGAAGCGAAACAGCAGGGGCTATACTGAAACCAAATCTGTTTCCGGCTCGGCGACGACGATCGGGTCCGAAATCTCCGCTTCCGCAGGTCGCGTCACGGAGAGCTTCACGCGGTAAACATCCCGCGCGAGGCCAAGCTTCTTGAGCGCCCAGATGCCGTACCAGTTGAGGTCAAATTCGTACCACGCGAGGCCGTGGCGCGCCGAGGTCGGGTGGGCATGGTGATTGTTGTGCCAGCCTTCGCCCCACGAGAGCATCGCCACCCACCAGCTGTTCGTGGAAAGATCGCGCGTTTCGTACCGGCGAGAACCCCAGGAGTGCGTGGCCGAATTGACCAGCCATGTCGAATGCAAACCGACGACGGTTCGCAGGAAGATGCCCCAGAACACGAACGGAAGGCCCCCGATCGCCAGCAGCACGATCCCCAGAACGATCATGGGAACATAGTGGTACTTGGTGATCCAAACGTGAAACTTGTCCTTGGCCAGATCGGGGACGTATCGCGCGAGGGTGGTCGTATCGTGGTGCATCGACTTACCCATCAGGATCCAGCCCATGTGCGCCCACCACTTGCCGTGGATCGGCGAGTGAGGGTCGCCTTCTTTATCGGAATGTTGGTGGTGGATGCGGTGCGTCGCGACCCAAAAGATCGGGCCGCCCTCGAGGGCCAACGTGGCGCATACCGTCAGAAAATACTCGACCCACTTCGGAGTTTTGTAGCCGCGATGGGTGAGGAGGCGGTGATATCCCATTCCGATCCCCAAGCTGCCCGCCACCCAATGAAGAAACAGCGCAACGAAAAAGGCTTTCCACGTAAACAAAAACAGAGCCGCCACGGCGCCCACGTGAAAAAGCGTCATGAACGTCGCGGTAACCCAGTTTATGTCGTCGTCTGCGGCGGAATTCTTAGCCAGATCGTTGAGTTGGAGTGTCATGGGCCGTGGTCGCCTCTGCGGATTCGAATTTTTTTCGCCCGCACTGCCAGACTATCAGACACTCGCAATCCAATTTGTAATAGTTCTGTAATAGCGGCGCCGTGCGCTGTATCGGTAAGCTGTACTTAAGGGCAAGCGTCTTCGAATCCGGAGATCGTTCCGCGGCTTGTTAATCCTGAGGCTTTCCCGGATAATCAAATTCTCCCATGTTTTGCCAGGTGATGGCGCTATGGTGCAACGGTTAGCACGCGGCCCTTTCAAGGCTGAAATACGGGTTCGATTCCCGTTAGCGCTACCAGATTCCTGAAATCGCCGCGGGAAAATCTCTCACTTGGCAACAACTCGGCCCCATTCGGGCATATTTCGGCGGCCCAGCAGAGCTTCAGCGGCCCAAGCTCCGAGATAGACCGATAGCGCCACGCCGTGGCCGGCAAAGACTCCGAGAACGAGGCCGTTGGAGCTACGGGGATGGCTCGCGAACACCGGCAGGAAATCGCTGCGGAAGGCAATCGGCCCGCCCCAGCGATGGGTGAATCTCGCGTTCGCAAGCGCGGGATGCAGCGCGTGAACGCGATTCTCAAGAGACGCAAACATGCCGGCGGCCCGGCCGCGGGAAACGGCGACCTTTCCAAGATCGCCCGACGGCGGCGCGTCCGCCAAGCCCGCTCCCCAGATGATCGAATTGTCCGAACAGATTCTTCCCCACAGGTAGGGGAAATCGACCGTATAAAATGGCTTGCCCGCGGCGAGACCGATTTTTTCGAGTTCTTTCCTGGTCATCGGCGCCGTGCGCGCGGCGAGCGTGAGCTTTGGATGTGCGGCGCCGCGAAGTCCTGAAAGTTCGAGCGAAAGGGCGTTAGTCGCAAACATCACTTTTCCAGCCTGCAACCGGCCGCGCCCAAATTCCAGGGAGACGGGATCGCTCCAGCGGATTTCCTGGACCCGGTGGCGCTCGGCGATCGTAGCGCCCAAACGAGCCGCCGCCCGAGCAAGTCCATTCACTTGCTTTCCCGGGTTGAGCGTGCCGCCCGGCACTTCGTTCACCACGCGGAGCGTGCCGGAATCATTCCACTCGATTGGCGAACTTGCAGTGCCGCCGCTTCGACCGATCTCCCACGCACCCTGAAGTGTCAGTTCGCATCCCTCGACGAGTGAGAATCCGCACGCGCGCTCGAGATCTCGAAGAACGCGACTCATTCCGGCGAGCACATCGCCGAGGCCGGGAAGTTCGCCGGCTGCGGTTTCCGCCAAAACGATCCCGCCGGTCCGCCCGCTCGCGCCGGCGCCGATCGCTCCGGCCTCGAGCACGGCAACAGATTTCTTGGGCGCCAGAAAGCGAAGCCATGCAGCTGCAGCGAGTCCCGTGAAGCCGCCACCGACAATGGCAAAGTCCACGTACTTCGGGAGCGACCGCTGAGGAAATTCAGGATGAATCCGCCAGGGCGGGGAGCCCCAGGGTTCGCGCGCGCCTGAAGACCTCGGCACCTCTAGAGAATCGACTCGGTCCAATTCTCGAGTGTCTTCTTGACGTGACCCATGAACTGATGAGCGATGGCGCCGTCGACCACGCGATGATCATAGGACAACGTCAGGTAAACCATCGAGCGGATCGCGATCGCGTCGTCGATTACGACGGGGCGTTTTTCGATCGCGCCAAGGCCGAGGATCGCGACGTTCGGCTGGTTGATCACCGGCAGCCCAAAGAGGCCGCCGAAAACTCCGGGGTTCGTGATCGAGAATGTGCTCTCCATCACTTCCTCGGGCTTGAGTTTTTTTGACCGGGCGCGCTCGGCGAGATCCGTCACCGCGCGCGCGAGGCCGAAGAAGTTCTTCTCCTCGGCGTTCTTGATCACCGGAACAATCAAGCCCCAATCAAGCGCCACGGCAATGCCGATGTTGCACTCTTTGTGCAGGACGACATTTGTGCCGTCGACCGATGCATTCACGCTCGGGAAGGCGCGCAACGCCTCCACAGCGGCGCGAATGAAGAACGGCATGAAGGTCAGTTTCGTTCCTGACTCCTGCTCGAACTTCTCTTTCATTTTGGCGCGCAGGGCAGAGATGGCGGACGCGTTCACTTCCTCGATCGAGTACACGTGCGGGGAAACGCGCTTCGAGAGCACCATGTGCTCGGCGATTTTCTGCCTCATGTTCGACATCGGCTGCACTTCGTAGTGGCCGAAGTACATTCGCTCGCGCGGGACGGCCGTTTCGAGGGCGCCGGAAGCCTGCGCGCCCCCTGCCGCGGGAGGAGCAGCGGGGCGGGACGGGGCTAGCGCCGCGCTTCCGCCCTCGGCGACGGCGAGGATGTCGTGTTTGCTCACGCGGCCTCCCGCGCCTGTGCCGGGGACCTGCGTCAAGTCGATATTTCGTTCCCGGGCGATGCGGCGGACCAGCGGGGAGCTGCGAACTTTATCGCCGTTCGCCGCCGTTTTCTGCGGCGACGATGGCGCTGCAACAGCAGAAGGCTTCTTGGGGGCCGCGGAAGCGGCGCTAGGCGCCTTCGCGGCCTCCGGCCTGGCCTGCACGGGCGCGGGCTTCGGGCCTTCCACCTTCGTCGCCGCGGTGGCTGGGGCAGCCGCGCCTGCGCCGACCGCGTCGATGACCGCCACGATCGTCTGGATGGGCACAGTCTGGCCCTCGCTGACCTTGATCTCTTTCAGCACCCCGGCGGACGGCGACGGGATTTCCGCGTCCACTTTGTCGGTCGAGATTTCGAACAGGGGCTCGTCCCGTTCGATTTTGTCGCCAGGCTTTTTCAGCCATTTGGTGATGGTTCCCTCGAAAATGCTCTCGCCCATCTGCGGCATGATGACGTCGACGGCCATGGTCCTCTCCTCAGGCTTCGAATCTCAAACGGCGGTCAGGCACTCCTCGTGCCAGACGCCAGGCACCCCCGCAAGCGTATAGATTTCGTCCCCGCCATGAAAAAAATCGACGGACTTCACTTTGGCAACGCGGCCGGCGTGCTCCACTTGCTCCGGCTCAAGCTCGTTGTGATATTGCCCGGCCTCGAGAAATTCCTCGAGGAAGGTGCGGTCCGCAATCCGGACTTCGGTTCCGACTTCAAACTCAGCGATGTTCAGCCCCTTCGTTTTCCCCAAGGCGCAAGCCCCGCTTTCTTCTAGATTAGTATCTGGCCAGTTCGCGCGCCGCGGCAACTACCTTTTCCGAATTCGGCAGGAAGTGTTCCTCGAGCGGCGGAGCATACGGCACCGGCGTATCGAGCGCCGTGACACGGGTGATCGGCCCGTCCAGATGATCGAAAGCACCCTCGCAAACGATCGCGGCTATTTCTCCGGCGATTCCGCCAGTGCGCGTGTCTTCGTGAACGATCAGCAGCTTGTTCGTTTTCTTGACGGATCCGAGGATCGTTTCGCGGTCCAGGGGCAGCAGCGTGCGGAGATCGATCACCTCGGATTCGATCCCTTCTTTAGCGAGCGCGGCGGCCGCCTCGAGCGCGACATGGGCCATCGCGGCGTAGCTCACGATCGACAAGTCGCGGCCCTCCCGGCGGACAACGGCCTTGCCGATCGGCACCGTGTAGTCGCCGGCCGGTATTTCTTCCTTGATTCTGCGATAGAGGAACTTGTGTTCGAAAAACAGGACCGGATTGTTGTCGCGAATCGCGGATTTCAGGAGCCCCTTCGCATCGTAGGCTGTCGAGGGATACACGACCTTCAGCCCCGGCGTGTGTACGAAATACATCTCCGGGTTTGCGGAGTGGAACGGCCCGCCGTGAACCCCGCCGCCTGAAGGTCCGCGTAAAACCATCGGAACGGGAGCACCGTAGCGATAGTGAGACTTCGCCACGAAATTCGTCACCTGATTGAAGCAGCAGGCGATGAAATCGATAAACTGCATTTCGGCCACGGGACGCAGCCCGAGATAGCTCATCCCGCAAGCGGCTCCGACGATCGCCGTTTCGCTGATGGGCGTTTCGATGACGCGCTCGCGGCCAAACTTGGAGAGCAGCCCCTCCGTGACCTTGAACGCGCCGCCATAGACTCCGATATCTTCGCCGATGGCGACGACGGCCGGGTCGCGGTCCATCTCTTCGAACAGCGCCTCGCGAATCGCCTCGAGCATGGTGATCTCGGCCATCGTCAGCGCCTCCGCCTCTTATGCTGTTTGTGCTGGGGAGGCCGCTCGGACAATTTGTCCCGCCGCTCCAGCTCGACCGACCGGTCCTTGGGGCCACGACCGAACGGAACACGGAGGGGAATTTCCGTCGCCGGTTGACCGGGAACGGCCGCCGGCGCCACCGGCGGCGCGGAGGTCGCCGACTTTGTCGCTGCGTCGGACGCCTTCTTGCCGTTTCCCAGGTCGGCCCCGGCTCGTGCCGTGAGCGCTGCTGAGCCGTCAAAAGCGCCAAAGTCCGACACCCGCCAGACCGCTTCCCCACTCGAGGCAGGAGGCATCACTTCCTTCTTCGGGCGCCGCCACTCAGCTTCAATCGTGTGGCAGCCATCGCAATAGACGCCCTGTTCGGCGATCTCGGGAGGAGGCATGGGCGATTCTTCAGCAAATTTTTGGTCCTCGTCGAGTTCTCGTTCGATGCGCGCGTCGATCTCGGACTTCGCTTTTGCATCCCAAAGCTTGTGATCGGTGAGATAAGTTTCGTAGAGCCGGATCGGGTCTCGCGCCTTCCAGTAGTCGAACATTGGCTTCGGAACGTATTCCGCGGGGTCGTGTTGCGCGTGACCCTTCATGCGCATGGTCTTCACTTCGATCAGCACGGGGCCGCGGCCCGCACGGCATCGTTCGACCGCAGTCTTCGTAACCTCATAGACGGCGACCACGTCGTTGCCGTCCACGATCTCGCTGGCGATCCCGTAGGCAGCGGCGCGGTCGGCGAGGTTTCTGACCGGCACCTGCTGCGAAACCGGCGTGGAGTAGGCCCACTGGTTGTTTTCGAGCACGAGGACGAAGGGCGCCCGTTGCGTCGCAGCGAGATTGAGACCTTCGTGAAACGCGCCCGTGGAACTGCCGCCGTCGCCGATCCAGGTCATCGCGACGATATTCTGGCCAAGATAGCGCCCTGCCATGGCGACGCCAGTCATCACGGGAATCAGATCGCCCAGCATGGAGATCGGGGAAACCACATGGTGGCGCTTCAAATCGCCAAAGTGGCTTGTGCCGTCCTTGCCCAGCGTAGGCGAAGTGTATTTCGCCATATGCTGCGTAAAGATGTCGCGCGGCTTGAATCCCTTTACCAGCAGCGCGCCGATATTGCGGATCATCGGGGCCAGCCAGTCGCGCGGCTCGAGGGCGTAAGAGGTGCCCACCGACACGGCTTCCTGTCCGAGGCTTGAATAGACGCCGCCGACGATCTTGTTTTGGCGGAACAGCCTTACGAGGCGGTCTTCGAGTTCGCGATTGAGCCGCATGAAGTAGTAGAGCTCAAGATGCTGTTCGCGTGTCAGGGTGTTGGGCATCGATCGCAGCTTTCCCGGGTGAATTGAGTTCTTCGACGGCCGGTCTGGCTGGCCGGCCCGGCACCTCAAACCATTACGGAGCCGGCGCGCTCGGAAATCTCGGGCACGCCTTGCACGATCTCCGCGAGCCCTTCACTGCCTACGTTCCTCAACTTTCGCTCAAACACAGAAGCAAAGCGTTCCGCCAGGCGGTCGCGGACTTCATCGTGGGAGACGTTGCGGCCGAGAATCCGTTCCAGCGAGGTGACTCCCTTTCCTTGGATGCCGCAGGGAACGATCAAGTCGAAGTAGCTGAGATCGGTCGAAACGTTGTATGCGAAACCATGAGAAGTCACCCACCGGCTGAGATGCACGCCGAGGGCTCCGAGTTTTTCGTCACCCGACGCAGTCTCGATCCAAACGCCGTGCTGGCCCTCGACACGCTTCGCCGCGACGCCAAAATCGGCCGTCGCGCGGATCATCACTTCTTCGAGCTGTTCAACGTACCAGCGGACGTCGCGCCGATGCTCTGCGAGGTCCAGGATTGGGTAGCCGACGATTTGGCCGGGGCCATGGTAAGTGATATCGCCGCCGCGGTCGGCCGGGTGAAATTCCACGTGCCTCTGCGCGAGGAGACGATCTTCGGCGCGCAGATGATCGCGCCGCCCGTTGCGGCCCAGCGTGATTACATGAGGGTGCTCGCAAAGCAGCAGCACGTCGGGAATCGCGCCGGCCTTGCGAGCCTGGACAAGGCGCGCTTGCAATTCGCAAGCCGGGCCGTAGCGGATCGGTCCAGCGTCCACGAGCCAGCAGATTTTATCCGATTGCTTCACACCCATCTCGAGACGCGGCGTCTTTTGCCGCGACGTCAGTAATTGATCGTAAGACCGCGCACCGCGTTGAACGCGTCGCCCATCGCTTCCCAGACGGTTGGGTGGGCGTGGATCGTGGCGGCCATGTCGTCGAGCGTGGCTTCGAGGCCGAGCGCGGCAACCGGCTCGGCGATGATTTCCGTGGCGAGCGGCCCAATCGCATGGACGCCCAGGATCTCGCCGTACTTCGCCTCCGCCACCACCTTGATGAAGCCTTCGTGCTGGCCGAGGATGGTCGCTTTGCTATTGCCGAGGAAGGGGAATTTGCCGGTTTTGACCTCAAAGCCGGCCTCCCGGGCCTGCTTTTCGGTCAGCCCCACCGAGCCGATCTGGGGCTCGCAATACGTGGCGGCCGGACACCGCTTGCGATCAAACGGCTGCATCTCCTTTCCCGCCATGCGGCCGACCGCGATGATGCCTTCCATCGAGGCGGCGTGCGCGAGCTGAGGCAAGCCGGCCACGATATCGCCAATAGCGTATAGACGGGGCTCGTCGGTTTCGAGGTACGCGTTTGCATGGACGAAACCGCGCTCAACCTTTGCTTTTGTTTTTTCGATTCCGACGTTTTCGGTCAGCGGGCGGCGGCCCACCGCGATGAGAACCTTTTCCGCAGCGAGCGACTGGGATTTCCCAGCTTTGTCTTTGAATGCAACCGTCGCGCCTTTGGCGTCCTTCTTCACCGAATCCACGTTGGCGCCGGTCTCGATGCAGATGCCCTTCTTTTTGAATGCTTTTTCAAGCTCGGGCGAAATCTCTTCGTCCTCTAGGGGCACGATTCGAGGAAGCGCCTCCAGGATCGTCACTTCGGCTCCAAATGTCCGAAAAAGCGAGGCGAATTCGACGCCGACGGCTCCGGCGCCCACGACCACCAGCGACTTCGGGATCGCTGGCAACTGCAAAATCTCGCGATTCGTCAGTATGGCGGCGCCGTCGATTTCGACTCCGGGCAGCGAGCGGGCTTCCGACCCGGTCGCGAGCATCGTGTAGGTGGTTTCGATTTCGGTGGTCTTACCGTCTTTCTCGACCGATACGCGCCCCGGACCCACGATGCGGCCCCAGCCGGTGATTGATTCGACCTTGTTCTTCCGAAAGAGCATCGCGATTCCGCCCGCATGTTTTTTGACGATTCTGTCCTTTCGGGCGAGCATGGCGGGCCAGTTGACCTTTACGTCCTTGACTTCAAAACCGAATTCTTCGGCGCGCAGGAAATGATCGTAGATGTCCGCGTGGTGAAGAAATACCTTGGTGGGTATGCAGCCGACGTGCAGGCAGGTGCCGCCCAGAAACGGGTCTTTTTCAACGACGGCGGTTTTCAGCCCCCACTGGCCGGCGCGAATGGCGGCGACGTATCCGCCCGGCCCGCTGCCGATGATCACCAGATCGTATTTTGCCAATCAAACCTCCCTGGTTGTTACCGTCCTCGGTCAGCCGGTCGCCGCAGGGAAGCCGGTTGAGACGGTGGCCATTCCCCATGGGAGCGAACCTTGAATGTTAGCAGCCGCAGTCCACGGTCGCAACCCGGGTGTCCTAAGCTGAACAATCGAGAAACCGCTTCCTGCCGATACCCACACGGCGTATTTTTGAAGGACCGCAGCCGATGCGGGCAGAGCAGGGTTTCGGAGATTGCCATGGCCTCAGGTCCAACGAGCACCGGATTCCGTTCGCGCACGGACGACGACCGAATTCCATCGTCGTTTCAACGTCGGGTTCACTGGATCTTCCTGGGGCCGAGCGGGATTCGCACCGGATGGCGAATCCTGAATTCGGTCTGGCTCTGGATTGTCATCGCGACCGCGTTGACTCTCGCGCTCGTTGCTTTTCCCGCGGTTCGCTCTTGGGTACCCACTCAAAACTTGCGCGTTGTGACGCCGACCCTGTTGTTCTTCTCGGAGGGCATCGGTGCCATTGCCGCGATACTCTCCGCGCTCGTACTCGCGCGATTCGAGAAACGCTCGCTCGCGGACTATGGTCTGCCGTTCGTTCGAGCATCGGGGAAATACCTGGGCCAGGGCCTGCTCGTCGGATTTGCGATGGTGTCGGCACTCATGGGGCTGATCGCCGCGATGTCTGGTTTTTCGCCTGGCGCCCTGGCGATCGGCGGTAGCGAAGCGTGGCGGTCTGGCCTCCTCTATGCCCTCGGATTCATGATGTTGGCGGTCTTCGAGGAGTTCTCGTTTCGCGGTTACTTCCAGGCGACGCTCGCATCCGCGATCGGATTCTGGCCTGCCGCAGCTCTTCTCTCGTTTGGCTTCGGAGGAATCCACATAGGAAACCCGGGCGAAACGATTGCGGGCGTGTCGGCGGCCGTCGCCTTTGGCCTGCTTGCCGCATTCTCGCTGCGCCGAACGGGAGGTATTTGGCTTGCGATCGGGATGCACGCCGCGTGGGACTGGGGACAAACGTATTTCTATTCCGTTCCCGACAGCGGCATGCAGGCAACGGGACACCTGCTGAACTCGTCCTTTCACGGACCGAACTGGCTGACGGGCGGATCGGCGGGACCGGAAGGAAGTGTTTTCGTCTTCGCCGTGCTGGCTCTCACCGCCGCGGCAATTCACTACGTGTATCCTGCGAAGCGCTAGCCCGAGAGGTTTCGATCCCGTTGGAATCCTTTTATGGAGATGCCGCATCTACTGTCAAATTGCAGCGCCCGCCGACCGCTCTCGCTCGGCTCCGTTTGACAAGGCGTGGTGATACCTTTAGAATCAGCGGTTTTGAGTGGGCTGGCGGACCTCAACAGGTACCCGGAACCATGGACAAGAAGCGGCTCGAATACTACAAAAAAAAGCTGGTCGCGCGGCGGGAGGAGTTGCTGCGGGGCATTGCTCGTACGCAGCAGGAAGGCCGCGAAGCCGACGAAGATCCAACCGTCGACCTGGCAGACAAGGCGGCCAACTCCTACACGAAGGAATTCCTCTTCGGCCAGACGCACAACGACCGCTCTCTTTTACAATTAGTGGACGACGCACTGGCGCGCATCCGGGAGAGTTCGTTCGGTGAGTGCATTTCCTGCCATGCGGAGCTTCAGCAGAAGCGCCTCGAGGCAGTTCCCTGGACTCGATACTGCATTACCTGCCAGGAAAAGAAAGAGCAAGGGCAGCTGTAAGGACGCTTCCGCCGGTATCCCGCCCCTTCCCTCGTCCCTCGATTTGGAGTAGCGTCGCAGGGTACCCTCTCGGTTAACAACGCATCCGTGATCTTGAAAGGCGCGCTCGACGCACTCGCATCCGTGGTGTTTCCGGGTGCTTGCCGGATCTGCGGCCAGCCCCTCACGACGGCCAGTCGAATCCCGGTCTGCGAGACCTGCCTCGCCGGATTCGAGCGCATTGTGGACCCGATGTGCCTTTGCTGCGGCCGGCCGTTCGACTCGGCGGTAGCGGCGCAGGCCATACAGCCGCTCTGCCGCCTCTGCCGCATAGCTTTCTACGCTTTCGATCGAGCCCGCAGCTTCGCGGTGTACGACGCAGCGCTCGCCGAAGCGATCGTGCTCCTGAAATACGAAGAAGTAACCCGCCTGGGCGAATGGTTCGCCGCGCGCCTTGCTGAGCTCGTCTCGCAGGCTCCCGATGATTGGCTCGCCGACGTGGTGGTGCCCGTCCCTCTGCATCGGGACCGGCTACGAGAGCGCGGCTACAATCAGGCGGAGCTGGTTGCGCGGCCGCTCGCGAGAATCCTTAGAATCAAGATCGAGCCGCGCCTTTTGGTGCGCACGAAGCCGCGCCCGCCTCAATTGGTGCTCTCTCGCAGCGAGCACTGGAAATCCGTACGTGGCGCCTACGCTACGCGTAAACGTCCTGAAGTTGACAACTTGCGCGTTCTACTGGTAGATGATGTATTGACGACTGGCGCGACGCTGGATGCCTGCGCCCGCACTCTCAGGAAGGCAGGCGTCTCTCGGGTGCTGGGACTTACAGTGGCGCGAGTTCGTTCCCGGAACGTGGCCCCAGGTTCCGCCGTAGAAACACAGAAGTTGCGCGCCACGCGGAAACCAGGCGGGCGCGAAGAGCATCCATAGAGTACCAGGAGACGTGTCTGGCGAAGCGAAGGCGACGCAATGGATAGTTGGCCAAAGATCGGACTCCGCCCCCGACCCAATATTGGGCTGGGCGGAATGACGCCTGATTTCGCCGCCCCGAGGCCTCTGACTCAGCCTCCGAGCCGCCCCTCGGTGATGCAGGCGCCCGTGCTGGTGTTGAACGCGACATTCGAACCCATCAACGTAACGGCGGTGCGCCGCGCCCTGGTCTTGATGCTGAAGGGAGTGGCGCAGGCGGAGGAAACGAATCGCACGGAGGTGCACTCCACGTCGAGGGCGATTCAGGTGCCGTCCGTGATTCGGCTGCTCAGCTACCGGCACATCCCGCAGCAGAGCCGGGCGCTTTCCCGGAAGAACATTTTGCTGCGCGACCGGAACACCTGCCAGTTTTGCGGCTGCGCGTTTCCGGCGTCGGATCTCACCCTCGATCATGTCCTGCCGCGTTCGCGGGGCGGGCGGTCGTCCTGGGAGAATCTTGTCGCCTCCTGTTACTCCTGCAACAACCGCAAGGGCGACCGAACTCCCGAAGAGGCCGGGCTGAAGCTTCAGAGGCGGCCACGCCCTTTCACGTTGCACACTTCGCGGCAGTTGATGCGCTTGATCGGCCACCGCGACGAAAAGTGGCGCAAGTACCTCTTCTACTGAACGGACAAAGCGGCAACCCTTAACAGAGTCGCCGCGTCTAAGTTAACAAACACTTCTAGGACACACCCCGGGAGGCGAGTCCGGTTCTTACCGGACCGCTTCCCTTCCTTTTTTCGGCAGGCTTGAGCTCTTCCAAAGGTTCCGGGCCCTCCTTACAGAACTATTGGCGGAAAATGACCTGCAACCCCCGCCGCCAGTTTTCGTTGAGGCCGATGCGCGTGACCTTAATTTCGGGCGAGAGATGCGCCAGCAGAGTGTCCGTGGCGGAATGGAAGCGCAGCCCGGGCGCAGCAAGCCACAGCAACGGCGGCTTCGAATCGAGTTCTCGGCCGGTGAAATAGCCGTAGCGCTCGAACTCCCCTTCGCGTTGATGCCGCCTGACGCGCAGCCAATAGTCCAGCGCCTGAAACGGCATCTGAATGTCCTCCGAAGCCTTCAGTTCGATCACGACCAGCCGCCCGCGCCGCGTGACGCCG
Organism: Candidatus Acidiferrales bacterium; assembly: GCA_035279445.1. Classification (GTDB taxonomy): domain Bacteria; phylum Acidobacteriota; class Terriglobia; order Acidiferrales; family UBA7541; genus Palsa-295. Next base: position 52,165 of record DATEHV010000006.1, read on the forward strand.
AGCAGATCGAGCACGCCGCGGTCACCCGCCGCGACCGCAGGGACCTGGGAGTAAAGATGGTCAGGGTCCAGTTGCGCGTCGAGCTTGGTGGGATCTTGTAGCACAAGCGTCTCGATCCATCGCTCGGGCGCCGCGCGATAGAGCGGATGATTGGTATCGCTCGCGAGCGAATTGCGATGAAAGTCGAGACGCCGCATCAAGTTGTCGAGCGCCGGCTCGGTTGACCTCGTGAGCCTTTGCAGGCACTCGCCGAGACCGAACGAAAGGCCGTCCCTCGACCATCGGGCAAACTCCAGGCCGCGGAAACAAAGCGCCACTTCGCTGGTTCCCGGAATCGATCGGCTGCCGATCTCCTCGCCTGCCGGAGGGATGTGGAGAGCCAGCGCGTGGATGTGCGCGATGGCTTCGCGCGTCTCCCCCAATGTGGATTCCACTTCTCGGCGCGGCGCAAGCCGGCTCTCGACGTTCCCCGCGTCCGCAAAATCAATTTTCTGCATCCAGCCGTCCGGCTCGCGGAATTCGAAGACTTCCAGACACAGCGCAGAAGAAAGCCCGCACCAGCGCTCGCGCAGAAACCGACCTGACCCTTCGGGGACAAACAGGCGCAAGCCCGCTATGGCGCGACGCTCCGCATGATGGCGCGTCCAGTCGAGCCAGAGGATTCCAAATGCCAGAATCCCCTCGACCGCCGCGGCGTCTTCGCTGGGCGAAACCGCAAGTACGGCCCACTCGCGCGACCCTTCATGCATTCTTCCGCGCACATATAAGCCCGAGAAGGAGTGCTCGAGGTCCGGCGCCGCCGTCAGCGATTCGACCACAGCGTCCGGGAAACGCTCGGCGAGCAGGCGGCGCAGGCGCGCGCGAAATTGTTCGCGGGTGACGCGCCCGGCCGGTCGTGGCGAATCGGTGCGGAGAAATTCGAGACGCCCCGGCTTCGCCCGGCCAAATCGCCGGACCTCCAGCACGATCCGGTCCGGGAATTGCTCCCGGACGCTCAGCACGCGCCGCGTGAGATTCCGATCGCCGGACCACAGGTGAACGAGAGGGGTTTTTCCTTCGTGGTGAAGCTCGCAGTGCACCGCGGCAAGTTCCGCGAGCCACTCTCCGTCCTCGCGGACTTCGGTGCTCCCGGATGCCGCCATGGCAGACAACGCGCGGTCAAGCTCGGCCCAACCGTTCATATACAAACCGCCAATCGTTTAGAAACAGTTTGCGCCCGTCTATTGCAGGATCAGACCGGTAACGCGGATCACAGGATACTGCTGATTCCATTCGGAGGGAACATGTTCCAACAGGGTTATCTGGAATTCGCGCATCTGACCCGCAGTCAGGGGCTGCGCGGTGGATCCGATCAGCCGCCGGGAATCGCGCAGTACCACCTGCTTGAACTGATCGTTGAATTCCACGGTGACCTCGAGACCGCGCACCGTCCGCACACCGTCATTGGACATGGTTCCCGTCACGTACGTGAAGGGCTGGTTCAACAGGTTCGTCGATTCGGAAAGTTCCAGATCCGTAAAGTGGATTCGCTGGGCGTAGGCCTGCTCCGCTCGACCGAATGGCAATTTCTCCGCCGCGCCCGGACGATGGGATCGCGTCGCTCGAGCGAGCACGATCAGGCCCGCGGCGACAAAAAGCATCACGATGACGCCTACCGCAAACGCCGCCGGAAACCGGCTCCTTTCCTCGCGCTCGACGTTCTCCCCCGGTTCCATTGTTCTCTGGTTTCCCTCAGCGGCCGAAGGTGAGGCGCTGAATCAGTGGCTCGGGAAGCCCTTCCCGCTCCATGCGCCGCTGAACATCTTCAATATCATACGGGATGCGCCAGAATTCAACCGACTGCTTCTCGAGGTCCGCGATCGCAAACGCCGCGCGCGGATCACCGTCTCGAGGCTGCCCGATCGAGCCCGGGTTCAGGAGGTAGTTTATGACCGGCTCCGTAGTGAAAGTGGAATACGGATTTCCGCCCGCATGCTTGAACGTCAGGACCTGCACGTCTTCATTCCGAAGCGCAAAACCTCCCTGAATATGCGTGTGGCCGAAAAACACCACCGGTGAGGGCGCATTCGAGAGTCCATCGAGGGCCAGCGCCGGCGAGAAAACGTACTCGTCTTCGTCGTAGACGGCGCCGTGAACGATTGAAAACGTGCCAGCCTGAACGGGGCCCTTCGGAAGTTTCTCCAGGTATTCGAGATTTCCCGGGCGAAGTTGTTCGCGCGTCCACAACACCACGTCGCGCGCGATCGGATTGAAGTCATCCGGATTGGTCAGGCCGCTGACGGCCTTATCGTGGTTGCCGCGGATCGTGACCGCTTTTAGCGCCCGAACTCGGTCGATCACTTCATTCGGATCGGGGCCGTAACCCACCAGGTCACCCAGGCAGACAGCCTTTTCCCAGCGGCCTCGCGCCGCGTCGAGCACCGCGTCGAGCGCCGTCAGATTCGCGTGGATGTCGCTGAGTACGAGATAGCGCATTCGCCTGCTCCCCGGCAGGACGATCATAATAGACGAACGCGCGACGCCTTGCACGGCGGCACACTCCAAATGGGGCAGGCCGCGCGTTACCAGCTTAGCGAATCAGCATCGAGTCTCCGTAACTATAGAAGCGATAGTCGGAGTCCACAGCGTGGCGATACGCGCGCAAGATATTCTCGCGGCCTCCGAAAGCCGCCACCAGCGCAAGCAGACTCGAACGCGGCAGATGAAAATTCGTGAGAAGTTGATTCACGATCCGGAACGGCTTGCCCGGATACAGGAAAATTCCGGCTTCCGATTTGCCCGGCGCGATCGACTTTGCACTTGCGATGCCTTTTTCGGCTGCGTCCTCAATCGCGCGCACCACGGTGGTTCCTACGGCCAGAACCGGGCGATTTTCGCTTCGCGCGCGCTCGAGCGAATTCACCGTCCCTTCCGGGAGCTCGTAGGACTCCACGTGGATCTTGTGGTCTTCGAGCCGCTCGGTGCGAACGGGTTCAAACGTGCCGAGTCCCACATCGAGCGTGATCTCGGCGATCTCGTTTCCGCGCTGGCGCACACGGTCCAAAATCGCGGGCGTGAAATGGAGACCGGCCGTGGGCGCCGCGACCGCGTTTCCCGCCCGCGCATACACCGTCTGATAGCGTTCGCGATCAAACGCGTCATCCTCGCGCTTGATGTAGGGCGGCAGCGGGACGTGCCCGAGGCGGTGGAGCGCTTCGTGAAAGCCGGCCTTCGACGCGAAACGCAATACGCGAACGCCGTGATTGCCGCGCCCCTCGACAGTGGCCTCGAGTTCGCCGTCGCCAAATACGATTCGTTCGCCGCTCGGCGCCTTCCTTCCGGGCCGCACGAGGGTCTCCCAGGTATCCGCTCCGATCTGCCGGACCAGGAGCACCTCGATCGGCGTTTGCAGGAATTCTCCGCGCGCGGGATTATTGCGCCCGGGCGGCTCGGCGCGAATTCCCGCTCGCCGTCCGAAAATGCGCGCCGGGAGGACTCGAACGTTGTTGACAACGATGAGCTCGTCGCCGCGGAGCAAATCCGGGAACTCGCGAAATTGGCGGTCTTCCCACGCGCCCGTGGCGCGATCGAGCAGCAGCATCCGCGAAGCGTCGCGCTGTTCCAGCGGCCGCTGCGCAATCCGTTCGAGCGGCAAACTGTAGTCAAACTCGCTGACGTTCATTCGCCGATGCCTGTCAAGCGCCTTTGGCGGCGCGTTCGGCGATGGCAGCCACTTCCTGCATTTCCGCGTGGATGCGGCCGTTGGACGCGAGGATCTGAGCGCCGCCGGGAACGTAGGGCCCGCCGGTAATATCGGTGACCGCTCCTCCGGCCTCCTTCACGAGCAGAACCCCGGCGGCGGTGTCCCACGAGTTCAGGCCGAATTCCCAGAAAGCGTCGAACCGGCCGCAGGCAACCGAACAGAGATCGAGCGCCGCCGAGCCGTCGCGACGTACGCCGTGTGAGCGCAGAGTGAACTCCCAGTAGTAGTTCATATTCGCGCTCCGCTTTCGCTTATGGGTGGGAAAACCCGTGGCCACCAGGCTGGTCGCCAGTGTTTCCACCTGGGAAACGCGAATGCGCTTCTCGTGTAGAAAGGCGCCCTCGCCGCGGACCGCGCTGAAAAGCTCATCGCTCACCGGATTGAACACGACTCCAGCGATGGGCTCGCCGTCCTCAGCGAGGCCGATCGACACCGCGAAGCAGGGATAGCCGTGGGCAAAGTTCGTCGTGCCGTCCAGCGGGTCCACGTGCCAGCAGTATTTCGCGCCGGATGCCGCTCCGCTGCCGCCTTCCTCAGCAATAATCGCGTGGGAAGGGAAGTGCTCCCGCAGCCGCGCCACGATCAAGGCCTCGGAACGGCGGTCCGATTCCGTGACGATATCGACTTCGCCTTTGTACGAGATTTCCTTGGGGCGGTCGAACTCACGCCGAAGAATGGTCCCGGCTTCCCGCGCGGTTTGGATGGCGACTTCTAGAAATCGGTTCATACCGGTTGATCGCGGCGCTCCCGGCGGCACATTACTGGAGCGCGGCGGGCGTGAAGTACTCCTTGCGGTAGCGCACGATGTAGTTGCCCTTCACATTCACTTGCACGTGGCGGTCGCTCCCCGGCGGCGGCACGGGACGCGGATAGTAGCCCAAAAGATACTGCGTCCGCAGCTCGCGGTCGATCCGGTCGAACATTTCATCCAGCTGATTCAGGTCGTCGAGAATGAACATGGCGCCGCCCGTGCTGTCGGTAATCGTGATCAAGGCGTGCTCGCCGGCCGTGTTGCGCCCGTTTTCGTTCTTGACGGGGCGGATCACGATCGTATAGAGCAGCGCCCCGGAAGCGATGGCCGCGCGACGCGCTTCTTCGAATTGGGAGACGCTCGTCGTCTCTCCCGCATCCGTAACCAGGACGATCGCGCGCCGCCGGTCTCCGGGCCGGCGCTTGAGCGCGTTCGCGCCGAGGACCACTGCATCGTAGATCGAAGTGCCCGCCCCGGGCGTGATTCGCCGCACGGCTGCCTGGAGCTTCGGTACATCGTCCGAAAAATCGGAAAGCTTCGTCACCGACTCGGAGAATTCGAATGCGCCCAGTGTATCGCCCGGGCGGACTACCTGCCTGATGAAATGCGCTGCCGCTTCGGTCTCAAATTTCAGATCCTTGAAAGTACTCATGCTTGCATCGACCATCAGGGCAAGATCCAGAGGACGGTTGGTCTCGGGCTCAAAGTGTTCGATTTTTTGGGGCACACCCTCTTCGGAAAGCTGGAACGCGTCTTGCGTCAGATCGGGAACCGGCCGGCCATTTGCATCCGTGACGCTCGCCAGGATACCGACCAGGTCCGTTTGCACCCGGATTTCGCCCGCGTGCCTCTGTTGGCCCGCGCCCAGGGGAATCGCGAGCCATGCGCCGACTACGATCGTTGCGGCGAGCAGCGCGAGCGTGCCTTTGCCCCAGGCAGATGCCGGGCGCCCCGCAGCTGCCAGATTTGTCTTCATCTATGAGCTAGATTCAGCCGGATCGGAAATGGCTTCCTGCGAGGGCACTTCGCCTTCGGCCCAGACGGCGCCTCCGGCGAAAAATTCCTTTTTCCAAATCGGGACGGTGCGCTTGAGAGCGTCAATCGCATAGCGGCAGGCGTCGAAGGCAGCACCGCGATGGGGCGAACTGACGGCAATCCAGACGCTCGTCTCGCCGATCTCGAGCCGCCCGAGCCGGTGCACGATCGCGAGGCGATGAACGGAAAATTTCGCACGAATCTCGGCGCCGATCGCGCGCAACTTGGCGTAGGCCATCGGCTCGTACGCCTCATATTCAAGATAGAGCGTCTCGCGGCCCTTGAAATTGTTGCGCACAAAGCCGTCGAAGACCACCACGGCTCCGTCTTCCGGCGCTTTCAGGCTCTCGGTAATCTCGCGCGGCCGGAGCGGTTCGCGCACGAGCTGAAAGATGTCTTCTTCGATCGCGGCTTGCTGGCCGCCGCTGACCGGCGGCAGAAAAGCGACCTCATCGCCGCTCGCGAGCGGCGCGCGCCAGCCCGAATACTCCTGGTTCACCGAGGCGGCGATCGAGGGTCGAAACGCGGCGAGTTTCGGGAAGCGCCGGCCGTAGCGCTCGAAGAGATCCTCGACGCGCGCGCCTTCCGAGAGGTCCGCGTCATCCTGCGCCACGCCCGTGATTTCCTTGAGCTGCCCGAAGAACAGAACACGCACGCGCATACCGCCATTCTATCGCGCAGCCCCGTCAACGAGAAGCGCGCTCCGCCGGGATATTCGAGGCAGCTATCGCGAGCGCTCGGACCCATGGTTCGATTGCGCGTCCGCACCCGCGTTTTGCGCCAAGCCAAAATTGCGAACTAATGCTGAGTCGGTGCGGCCCGGGCCGCCTCGCCGGCGAGACGCGCAACTTCATCGAGGCGCGCCGCCGCTCGAAGCAGCGCCGCCCTAAGCGAATCGGATTCGCGGCGCAGCGCAACCGAGTCGTTGCCGGCCAACGCTTCGGTGATGCCGGGCAGCGCTTCAGCGGCATAGCCCGTATAACTACCGGGCGCATAGATCGTGTGCTTGAACCAAGGCCGGCCCGAGAGACCTTCGGGCGCCAGAAATGCTTGTTCGACGGAGACCAGCGCTCGATTGATCTGCGCCGCCTTCGCCGGATCGATGGCCGTGCTCGAAATGGCTCGAAGCGCCTGCGAAGCATTCGAGGCGGAAGTTGAGAGTCTCGCGGTGTCGTCCAGGGCTGGCTCCAGGCTTTCTTCGTCCGCATCTCGCGTCGCACGTCTGATTCGATCGGTTGCCGTGTGCTCAATCTCTGAGGCGTAAGCCTGATAGTCGAACGGCAATATGTCGGCTTCATCCAGGCGCAGCGCCACCATCCCTAGGATGCGCGCGAGGGCGACGTGATAGGCAAACGTCGGATCGCCGAAGCGCTTCATCCAGTTGAAATCGTCGTAGAGAGAGTGATACACGCCGTAGTCGCCGCTAAAGCCCATGTCGAGGGACGGAATGCCGGCGTAATCAAGGAAAGGGGAGTAGTCTGATCCCGAACCGAGCGCGTTCAAAGGAACCTTACCGGACGTATCGGCGACAATCTCCTTTCGTCCGGTTTGGTGCTCATCTCCACTCGCCGCGCGACGGCTCCAGGCGTCGTGGACAGGCAGCCCCGTTCTGGGGTCCTGAACTTCCGCGGTGACATCGCGGACCAGATCCTTCAGCGACGGCGTAGCCGACGCGGTGAAATTCGGGCCGTTGACGCCGATGTCGGTGTTGATGTACGCGACCGCCTTCGATTGCAGCTCCGCCTTATTGGCCTCAACCCACTCCGTCGAGCCGATGAGCCCGAGCTCCTCGCCATCCCATTCGCACATCACGATCGTGCGGCGCGGTTTCCAGCCGGACCTCGCGAGCTCACCGAGGGCGCGCGCCGTTTCGAGCAGCGCGGAGGTTCCGCTCCCCGGATCGGCGGCGCCGAAGACCCACGCGTCGTGGTGATTGCCCAGGATCACCCATTCGTCGTCCGCCGTGCCGCGCAGCTTGGCGATCACATCGTAGAGCGGCCGCAGCTTGTACTCCATTTCGAGCTTCACGTGGACTTCGCCATCCCCCGGTCCGATGTGATAGGTGAACGGCAACCCACCTTGCCAGTCGAGCGGAACGGGCTGGCCTCCTAGGCTCGACAGAATTACGGCGGCATCCTGGGCGTTGATCGGCAGCGTCGGGATGCGCGGCAGGCTCGCGGCATCTGCGGGTGCAAGGCGCTTCGCCGTGGGCGTCGCAGCGACGCCCGGCGTCAGCGGATCGCCGGGGTAGAGCTGCGCGTAATTGATGGAGCCTCGCTGGATTCCGGTCATGGGCCGCCAGGGTCCATTCGGGTAGGCTATGCCCGCCTTGAAGCCGTCATCCGCGGGGTCCGAGTAGAGAATCAGTCCGGCCGCTCCGCGCTCCTCGGCGAGCTTCGCCTTAATGCCGCGGTAGTTCCGGCCGTAGCGCGCGAGGACGATTTTCCCCTTAACGTCCACGCCGAGCTTTGCGAGTTCGCTATAGTCCTCGGGCGTGCTGTAATTGACGTATACGACGGGAGCGGTCACGTCTCCCGACGGTGAGTAGGCGTTGAACGCCACGCCGGAGCGCGCGTCGTGCGTGTCGCTGTCCCCGTCGACAGGTTGCTCGGGCGACGCAAGGCGTTCCCGCCACGGTTTCGTCAGTTCGAGCTTCACTTCACGTGGCTGCGGCACCCATGCGCTGTAACTGACGATTTCCGCTTCGAAGCCGAAGCTTTGATACTGATCGCGCAGCCACTCGGCGACCCGATGGCTCGCCTCTGTGCCCGCCATGTGGGGTTCACTCGTCAGATGTCGCAGATTGCTCTCGGCATGTGCTGCGTCCGGAACGCTGCGAAACTTCTTTTCGAGCTGCCTCTCCGCCGCGACGCGCGAACGAGCGAAGCCGGAGATTTCACCCGTGTCCTGCGCTCCGCCCAAATTGGCCGCTAGGACAAAGGCCAAGCACGCGAGCACTGCCCCCGTGCCAAGCCGTCCAAATGCGCGCTTCATCCGCACCTCTTGACCGAGTCGCTGATTCTATCTTACCTCGAAGAGTTCCGTGGCTTGCAGCGCGGCGCGCTTGACGCCTCGAATCACGGGACGTACGGTAGATTCTCGCGGAGCCGGGGCGGCATCGCAGACCACGAAAATGAAAATTCTGATTTCCGGCGCGTCGGGGCTTGTCGGCCGCGCCCTCACGAACGCTTTTCGCACAGAAGGCCATGCCGTAGCACGGCTCGTGCGCCCCAATGGTCCGGCGTCGGCCGGCGATGTCCGATGGAATCCGATGTCCGCCAGGGTCGACACAACGGCGATGGAAAGCGCGGAAGCCGTCGTGCATCTGAGCGGCGCGGGCATCGCCGAGGGCCGTTGGACGCCCGAGCGAAAGGCGGTACTCCGCAGCAGCCGCGTGGATACCACACGCGTTCTCGTGGATGCGCTCACGCACCTGCGGCGAAGGCCCCGCGTGCTCATATCCGCGTCGGCGATCGGCTATTATGGCGATCGCGGCGATGAAGTTCTCACCGAATCGAGCGAACCGGGGACGGACTTCCTCGCGCTGGTGGTACGCGACTGGGAAGCAGAAGCGATGCGCGCGGCAACCGGCGGTATCCGGACCGTGCTGCTCCGGTTGGGCGTCATCCTATCTTTGGAGGGCGGGGCGCTGCCCAGAATGCTGGCGCCCTTTCGATTCGGCGTAGGCGGCCGCCTCGCGGGCGGGAATCAATGGATGTCGTGGATTGCTCTTGCGGACGTCGTTGGAATCGTACGCGCCGCGATCGAGAACGAGCGGTTCGTGGGACCGTTGAACGCCGTCGCTCCCAATCCCGTCCGCAACTCTGAATTCACTCGCGTCGTAGCGGCCGCGCTTCACCGGCCGGCGATTTTTCCTGCGCCCGCATTTGCCCTGCGACTAGCGCTCGGCGAAATGGCGGATTCGTTGCTCCTGGCCAGCCAACGCGTTCACCCCGAGCTGCTCTTCGCCGCCGGTCACGCCTTTCGCTTTGAAGACATTGCATCCGCCCTGCGAGCCATTCTCTCTGAAAAGCACTAGTCGCTCATCCGAATTGAAACCGCGCTCGTTCCAGAACGGAACGCGAGTCTCGGCGAGCTGCGCGTTGTATCCTGCTTGGCGGATTCACGCAGCGAGCAAACAGCGACCTTAGGATGTCCCGCAACCTATTGACCTGTAAGGCTTTGCTTGTCAACGATTCGCCTATCTGCGTCTCGGCAAGCGCGCGAAATGAACGCGGCGACATCTGGCCCGCTCTGGCACACCCCTTGCGTTGGTACCTGCTCGCATGGAGTTCGTCAACACACGAGCAAACCATCGGTCGCGGCGTTCGGCGCGGATTTGCACGATTCCTTCGAGTACGCGTGCCAGTGTTCTCTGTCCTGCGATCTTGTGTCTCGCAGCGGTTGCCGAGCTCGGTTGTGGGGCCGCCGGGAATCCGTCGTCGCCTCCAGTTCCTCCATCGAGCGTCGGCGTTACAGTCGCGCCGACGAGCGCGACGCTTTTCCTGGGAGAGACACAGTTGTTTCAAGCCATCGTCACGGGCACCTCGGACGTAGAGGTCAACTGGGAAGTGAACGGCGTTCCGGGCGGAGATTCAACGATTGGCACGATCAGCGCATCCGACGCGGCGGCCTCTACGTACACGGCTCCCATGATTCTTCCGTCACCCGCGAACGTGACAGTCACCGCCGTCAGCCGCGCGGACGCGAGGGCGAGCGCTTCGGCAACGGTAAATCTTGCGGACGATATCGCGGTTGCCGTCGTGCCCGGAACGGTAAGCGTCCCGACTGGCGGCGCGCAGGTATTCACGGCGAGTCTTTCCGCGTCGGGTAGTCCCGCCATGGGATTCAACTGGAGCGTAAATGGAATCGCCGCAGGCAACTCGACCGTCGGCACGATTGCCTCGACGGGCACTGCGACGGCCTTATACACGGCTCCGCCCGTGCCGCCGTCTCCAGCGACCGTGACCGTGACGGCTACAAGTGTGGCAGTCAGCTCCAAATCCGGTAGCGCGAGCGCGACCATCACTTGCAGCGCCACGAATTCGATTACGCCATCCTCCGCAAACGTTGAGCTCGGCCAGACGCAAACCTTCGTCGCGTCATTTTGCCTCCTCGCCGGTGCAAACGTTGCGTGGGACGTGAACGGAATCGCAGGCGGCAATTCGACTCTCGGCACGATCGCACCCACCATTACGAGCGCTGCCCTGTACACCGCTCCCGCAGATCTTCCTTCAGTAAATCCCGTGATCATTCATGCCAATGCCGGCCCGGCGACGGGCGCTATCGCCTCGGCTACCGTCACGATTACGAGCAAGATCAACGTCACCGTCTCGCCATCCACCGCGACTCTCACGTTGAATCAGCGAGCATCGTTCACGCCGACCGTCTCGAATACCTCTGATACGAACGTAACTTGGTCTGTCGGCGGCGTCCCGAACGGCAATGCCTCTGTCGGGCGAGTCTGCCAGGCCGGCACAAATCCGTGCACGGCGCCAGGCGGGCCGGCTTCCGGCAGCGTGGATTATCTGGCACCGGCATCGGCGCCGGTGACGCAACCCGTTACGCTTGCCGCCACGAGTAGCGCCGATCCCTCGCGCACCGGCACCGCGTCGATTCTCATCACCACCGCGCCGGGCCCCGTGGCCGTCGTGATATCGCCACCCTACGCCTTCGTTCCGCCTTCGGCGGGTTCGCCGAGCACGCAACAGTTTTTCGCGACGGTTGGGAGTGAAACTAACTTGAGCGTCACGTGGAGTGTCGCGAGCGCCGTCGCCGGCCAGGGATGCTCGGGCGCGGCCTGCGGCTCGATCGGTGCGAACGGCCTCTACACTGCGCCCTCGGCTGCGCCCTCCCCGAACGCGATTGCGGTGATCGCGACGAGCCAGGCTGATCCCACGAAATCCGCTTCGGCCACCGTCGCGCTCACCAGCGGACCTGTGATCGAAGCGATTCTTCCTTCCAGCGTGATGGCGGGTGCGGTCGAGGGTTTTCCGCTGGCTGTGCACGGCGTAAACTTCGCAGCCGGGAGCGGGAGCACCGCTTCCGCGATTCTTCTCAACGGTGCACCGCGCGGAACCACGTGCTCGACGGCGGCAACCTGCGTCACGGCCTTGAACCCTGCTGACGTGGCGTCGGCCAACACGCTTTCAGTCGAGGTGCAGAACCCCGGTATTCCGCCGGTGCTTTCGAATCCCGTGCCGTTCGTCATCGTGCCGTTTGATGTTTCTGTGGACGCGATCACGCTTAGTTCCTCCCAGCCTGTCGTCGCCGGGAAAGACATCGTCGTGGTCGACCCCACAACCGCCGCCGCGTCCTCGCCGATCAACGTCGATTTCATCGGCTTTCTCACGGGCGGCAATACATGCGGCGTGCAAGGTTCTCCGCTTGCGATCACCCGCCCCGCTTCCGGGGCCGCCACAGTGAGCATCTGTGTTCACGGCAATGGGCTCGACCCGACCTTCACTTACGCGTTCACGGGCCCAGCCGGAACGCCCAACGGCGCCGATATCGGCGTGACTGCGTCCGCTATCACCGGCTTGTTCCCCGGGATGATCGAGCTCGATTTGCAAATCGCCAGCACGACGCTCCCGGGCGTTCGCGCTCTGTTCATCACCACTCTCAACAACGATCGAGCCGTCGCGACCGGAATCCTGGAGGTGGACTGATGTCGAATGGGCGAATTTGGATTTCTGTTTTAGCCTGTACCGCGCTGCTGCCGGCATTGAACGCCACGGCGGGGGCGACCACTTTCGCGAGCATGTCCTTGGCGCAATTGTCGCAAACGGCGCAGTTCATCGTGCGCGCGAAGTGCCTTGAGAACACCACAGGCTGGGACTCGGGCGAGATCTGGACGCTCACTTCGTTCGAGGTCGAAGAATCCTGGCGAGGAGCCGCGCCCGAGCGCGTGTCGGTGCGCCTGCTCGGGGGAAGAATCGGAAGTCTCACTTCTAGGGTCTCGGGCGTTCCGCGCTTCCGGCCGGGAGAAGAGACTGTGCTCTTCCTCGAATCCACGCCCCGGGGCGAATTTACGATTGTGAGCTGGGAACAGGGCACGTTTCGCATTCGCCTCAAGACGGGCGCACACCAGCAAGGCGTCACGCAGGACACTGCAACGATTCCGGCATTTAATCCCGCGACGCGCAGATTTGAAGCCGCTGGAATCCGCGAAGTTCCGCTCGATGTCTTCCGCGCCGCCGTGGACGCCGCGCTGCGAAGCGAGCCATGGAGGAAGCAATGAGACAGGCAATCACGATGGCGACGGCGCTCTTGTTTTTTCTGGCGGCGGTCGCGGCGCCTTCGGCGGATGGCTACCTGATTGACTCGACCGTTCCGCAGGCGGGTGGCTGCCCCGCGTTTGACCGCTGGAATCTTTCGGTCGCTTCGCCGCTCAAGAGTCGCTGGAGCACGTCGCTGCCGCCGTCCCCGCAAACAGTCCTCACCGTTGCGGCGCAGGGCACCACGGCCCAGCTGGCGGAGATCGAGCAAGCGATCGCCGATTCATTCGGAGCGTGGTCGGGCGTCACTGGTACCACGTTTAACGTTACCAACGATCCAGGGGTGATCGTCCCGCTCGCGCGCGTGAGCAGCGCCAGTGCTTGTTCGAACGATCAGGAAAGCAATCTAGACGGACTCAACACCATCTGCTTCAACCAATCAAGCACTGGATTCGCGAGCGGCGTCCTGGCGTTCACGCGAGTCATCACAGCAAACGCGCCGGGTGCCTCGGTTGGCTCCAGCGGTCCCGCCGCATTTTCCGGGCAGATCCTGGAAGCGGACACGCTTTTCCGCAACGACGGCCAGGCTGTTTTCGCCACGCCCGCTGCGCTCTCAACCGCACAGGGCAAGGGCGCGTATGATCTCGAATCGCTGCTCGCTCATGAAATTGGCCACTGGTTCGGTCTCGACCACTCGGCCGTGTGGCGCGCCCTGATGTTTCCATTCGCGCCGCCGCCCGGCCAGTTCCTCGGCGCCCGCCCTACCGTACAGGCGCCCGATGGTCCGCTATCCGATGATGATCGCTCGGGGATTCGCCTCCTCTATCCCGATCCGAACGACGCGGTCAATATCGGCGCGATTCGCGGGCGCCTCCTGCCCGCCAATCCGTTCGTATTGGCCGATCTGGCTTCGCCATCTCCTGGCGTATCCGTCACAGGTATCTTCGGTGGGCACGTCGTCGCCGTGGACGCGGATACAGGAGCCGTGATTGCAGGCACGCTGGGAGGGTGGAGCTGCGATCCTTCCAACCCTCGTTTGGAGTTCGACGGCTCGTTCGATATTGAAAGACTGCCGGTCGGGCACAAATACTCGATCTACGCCGAGCCGCTTGTGGGACTCGCGACGCCGGGCGATTTCAGCGTTGCATTGGGCGATTTGTGTCCATCGAGCGCCACCACCCCATGCGTTACGCCGTCCGTCGCTACGAATTTCAACCCGCGTGCGCGCCCGGCTATTCCTTGAAGACATCTTTCTCCGTCGGAAAAAAAAGCGGCTCCCCAGGGTAGGGGAGCCGCCATGAGTGTCGCCGATACGAGCCTTCTAGTACGGCGGAGCGGGGTTGATGATCTGCGTGAATCCGACCGAGTTGATGTCGCGGAACAGTGGCGTTCGCGGCGGCAGCAAGCTCGGGGTCAGAAACTCCGTATCGAAGTTGTAACCGCGGGTCGGCGGGCTATACACGGTGTTGCAGCATTTGTAGAGCCCCACCGCCTGGTGGTTGAAGAAGAAGCTGACAATCGACCCTCGGTACCAGAGTGTCGAGCCGCCCCAGTTCTCGATGTATCGTAGGAAGTTGTGCGTCCCGCCGTCGGTGCCGAAGTCCTGCGCCGTGCCGGGAGGCTGCGGGAAGGCGATACCCTTTCCCGAAGCAATCGCCAGCCGGTACGTGGTCGTCGTCGCCGTGCGGTTGCCGGTATTGTAAGGGAAAGCAAACGAGTTGACGTCGTTCCAGTTGTTTGAAAGCAGCGTCACCGCGTCGGCGATCACCGAAGCGGCCATGTGCGCGCCTCCGAAGTTGCCGTTCGCCAGGGCGTTGTAGTCGCCCTGGACGTAAACGGGATTCTCCGAAGCGATCGTCAGTCCGCAAGGAATCGCACCGTTGCAGACTCCCAGCGCGATCGCCTGACCGTTGACTATTTTCAGCGCCCGGCGGAAGAAGATGGGAGGATTCTCGCGCAGGTCTTGTCCGTTGGCGGCCACTGCAAACGGCCAAGTGTTTCCCGCCCCAGGGCAAGTCGGATTGGCGGCGAGTATAGCAGGCGTTCCTGCCGGCACACCGCCGTTGACCAGGTTGGAAACCTGTTGAGCGGCCGGAGTCACCAGGCCTCCCAATTCCGTCCCGGTGATCTGCACGCCGCCCGGGAGCACAGCGGCAGGGGCCGTATTCAAGAGCGGCCACAGCCACTTCGGATTGGAGGGGTTCGTAACGGGATTCAGGTTTGCCAAAACGTTGCCGTAAACCCGCGGCAATGGGCTCACGTTCGTGGAGTTCCCGAGACTGTAATCGGACTCCACGTCCTCGCCCTGATCGAGCGCGTTGTTCGGGCATCCCGTCAGGGGATTGTTCAGATTCACGTAGTCTTCATATCCGAATGCGGCCGTCTTCAGCACGCCGGGTCCTACGGAGGCCGGCGGCGTCGGATCGGGCACGTTGCCGCGGCGGTCGGAGAAGTAGATCGTGTAGCCGCCCGTGCTGTTGTTGATCACGTTTGCATTCGCCCGGATATACGCCGCGAGGTTGTTGACATCCAGCTCGACGTAAGACATCGCGCCTGCAGCCGTCAACTGGCCGTTTGGATCAGTCGCATCGCCGGCCAACGCGTTGTCGCGCAGGAGCGATTCGCGCGTGTCATACAGAACGTTTGGCCAATAGTCCGAGCCGCGCTGATTTCCGGCCGCGACCGGTGGAGCTCCGCAGGGACCCCCGGCAAAAGTTCCTGACGGATTGTCTCTTACGCGCGCCAACCGAATGATGGCCGTCCGGCTAGGATCGGGGCAGTTGGAGGGAGCGACCTGGCCGCCAGGCAGAGCACCCCGGTTCGGGGGAGCGACGCCGGCGATCGGATTCAGATTTCGGCCAGTGTAACCCTGTAGTAGAGCAGCCTGGGTTATGTCGATCCACGCGGTGCCTGCCAGGTTCTGGTAGTCGATCTTGATGCATCCCGTGATGACCGGGTACTGCCGAACAACCCAGAAACCGTTCGCGGCGTTATAGGTGGTCGTGCTCGTCGCGCCGGAAGTGGGCAGCGGGAATACCGAGGTGCCGATGGAGGCTGCGGGGATCCACGCCGGAGCGGCGGAGTATGGCAGTGCGGCATTGCCGCCGGCGGAAAGTGGCGCGCTGGCGTCCCATGAGAGCGTCGCCAAGTCCACCGGCACGCCGCCTGGATTGAGCGACAACGCGGGCAGCACATTGATTTCACTGTCCGCGCACGTGCCCGACGGGCCGTAGTCCGATAGAAGAATGCGGATGCTGGCCTCATCGTAATAGCGAGTCGCAAGTTTCCCCGGGTTGGCCACGTTTTCTCCGGGCTGTGGCCGCCGAATCAAGTCGATGGGCTGCCCGCCGATGGAAGGTATGGCGATCGAAAGGTCCAGCCTTTTGACCCCCGAGGAATCAGCATTTCCGATGTCGGCGTTGTACGTGCCGTTCGCCAGGTTGGCGAATGCCGGCTCGTTTTTGGTGGGGCTGATGGCGCCCACCACGCTGTTTCCAATCGTGCTGCCTTCGTTGGGGCCCAAAGCCCGGTAGTTGCCTGATCCTGGGTTCAGCGTGACGTCAACCGTCCCGGTGTAGTTGTTGTTCGTCGGCCAGCCATTGGCAAGATTCGTGCGAATGATCTGACCGACCGCGGTCACTTTGTCGCCCATCGTCAGCGTGGAACCATTTCCCTCGGCCAACCACAGGTTTCCATTGGTGTGCACGCGGCCGCCAAAGTTGAAATTCGGGCCGGCAAAGAAGCTGCAGTCGGTATCGCAAAACATGCCGAACTGGAATACCGGGATCGCGACGGTCTGAATCTCTCGTTGGAGAGTCGCCTCCGACCCTCCGGCGCTGCGGGCCGTAACCTTCAAGGTGAACGGCGTTAGAAGGCCCGTCAGACCTGCATAGTTTCCGGAAGTGATCGTGCGGTTTGCCGCCAGCGGATTGCCGAAATTGTCCGGCGTAAACTTGATCATGTAACCGTTGGTTCCGTCCGGGTTCAGAAACTGAATTCCGCCAATATCCACGGGCGGATTCGTCATGATGGTATTGACGTCAGCCGCGCTCAAACCGTTGGAAAGCGCGAAACGGTCCATCATGGCGGCCGTCATCGACTCGAGGCCCGACTCGGCGCCGTAGAATGCCTTGTCTCGATCGCCGGTGGTGCCTCCGAGCTGCTGCCCGCTCAAAACAAGCCAGGTCAGGCCCACCATCATCGAGGACACCAGCATCAGCACCAGAAGGGTGGTGATTAGCGCTACGCCTCTTTCGCCACGGTTTCTCACGGAAGTTCTCCTTTACAAGTCCGAACTAGTTATATCGATTGAAAAATGCGAGATTGCGGACGCTGACTTGCGTCACCAGGTTGTCTCGCAAAAAAGCGTGTTGGCTGGTTGTCATCTCAGACCGCGCCGCCAGAAAGAGATTGACCTTGCGGATCTGGTTCGGCGTATCCGGCGCTATCGGCTGCTTCGCGTTCACGGCCGGTACGGTGCCGACCGCATTGGTGACGTCGTAGGTGATCTGCAGGTTCTCAATGACGTCGCCCACGGGCGTCGCGGGATTGAAGTTGACCTGGCGCATCAGCTGTGGATGGGAGGGATCCGCGTTGCTGATGTAATAGGTAATCATCCAGACGCGCGTCGCCGTCGTCGGCGGGTACACCCCGGAACCGAAAGCGGTTTGAATGTTTTGCAGCGTTCCGTTGGGCTGGGCGGTGGCGTTGAATTTGAAGGCGTCACCCAGCGCGAAATTCATGGTCTGTCCGGAGACGCTTGTGACCGTCTGGATGGCGACGCCCTTGGGGTTCTGGAACATGATTAGGTCGCCGGGATGGATTCCCGTGCTCCCCGTATTGATGTTGACGCAGGTGATATCAAAGGTGGCGCTCGCGCCGCTCGCGGCTATTGACCCGGCCGGAGACGGAGTGGGATTCCCGGCCGCGCACCCCGGTCCGTTTGCCCCGGGCGCAAGAAAGACTGGAAAGCTGTTGAGGTAGTGCGGCGGAAAGACCGTATTGTCGATCAGCGTGTTGTCGGCGTAGATAAGAGTGATCGTGTCGGTCGGCTGACCCAGCAGTATCGTGTTCAGGTTCGCGGGATTCGGTGTTGCCGCCTGCAACCCCAGGCCGGCTCCCGGAATTACCACGGGGAGGGCGGTATAGTTCGGTGGAAACATTGCCGCAGTCGGACCTGGGCGATTCACCTGGGAAACGCCGCCGCCGGAGGTTGGAATTGTGATACCGCCCGAGGGAATTCCCTCGCCTGCCTCAATGATGTCGTGCGACATCGAGTTCATCGAGGCGCGAAGATTGTCCTGCACGCCCGCCATCAAGGCTACGCCGTCGGTGGTGTGGATCGCGTCGGTCAGGGCGCTTAATGTCGTCGCCATGATCACCAGCGCAACGGCGGTCGCCACCAGAACTTCCATCAGAGTGAATCCAGCTTCGCGTTTCATGCTAGGTCTCCCTCGCTGCTCTCTAGGAATATTGCGAGATGTTGGTTCTGAGTGTGTATGACCGTTGGATTCCGCCCTGCTTGTAACTGACCACAACGGTGATTTCGCGAACATCCGTGACACCCGGTATCGGCATGATGGTAATCGTGCGCGTGAATCCGCCCAGCGGGAAGTATTGATCGTCCGGGGTTCCCAGAATGCCGTCGGGTCCCGGCATGACGATGGAGTCTATAATCGTGCAGTTGTCATCCAACGTGCCGATGATGCCGTCGGGGCCGGGATCGCACAGCAGCTGCGGACCATCCGCGAAAATTCCGCCCAAGCTGGCATTGTTGATGTCGGCCCAGGAGTTTTGTTTGGCGTTCCGCGCCGTATAGATGGACTCGATAGCTTCCTGAGCCTTTTGCTGCGCGATGTATTCGTTCTGCGACGTGCTCATCAGAGCCACGCTGTTCGCCAGCATTCCCGCCAGGGCAAGAATGCCGATCGTCAGCACCGCTCCGGCGATCGCGGTCTCGATCAGCGTAAATCCGGCCTGCGTCCGCCGGCGCATGCTATCGCTCATGACTCGTCTCCTTGTCATTCCACTTGCCGCCATCCCGCTCCGGAATAGTGATAGGAGCGAATGCGGCCTGTCGTGCCCATGATGGTTACTGCGCGCGCTCCGCTGAGAAGCATGTTGTTAGCGATGTTGTTGGGCGTCAGGAAAACGGTACCGTTGAGCAGGACGAGATTCCGATCGGTAAAGCTGCCGTCTTCTTGAAACTCACCGAGCTCCGGGCCGACCACTGCCCCGCCAAACTCGATTCCGGTTCCGTTGATGGAAACCGGAGGTACTCCGAACCGGTCTGGCGTATCAACCTCGGCGCCGAAGGTGGCCACCTGCACGGTGCTTTCGATGGGAATCGTCACGAGCGCAGGCAGCACGGGAATGTTGGGTGCCACCGAGGCCTGGTACAACTGGATGGCCATGCGTCCTTGCGCGTCATTTTGAATATCGACGAACATGCCGCGCCGTCTCGAAATCGCCAGCTCGCGCGCTTGCCGCAGCGTTCCCTTCACCTGGTCCATCGCCGCGTTTGATTGATACTCTTGAAGCGTGGGCTGAATGTGCAGCGTCGCCAGCGCGACCAGAATTACGAGAACTGCGAGCACAGTGAGCAGTTCGATCATCGAGAATCCCCGCTCCTGATCGTCGCTGCCCGTCACTCTCATTGTCTCTTCTGCGTTTTTCACTCTCACACCCTCGAGTCGCCCGAAAGTACTCAGGCGAACTCTTCATCTAATCGGCAGTAGTAGTGCATGTATCAGTCCAGTCAAATTTGTCCCTAAGGTCATGCAAATAAACTGGTTAGAGTGTGTGACGAGAATTGCTCATGGGCGGGCCGACTTCTATGGGGTGAAAACGTAACCGATGAGAACCTCCCTTACACGACTCTCACCGTTCGGGAGGGCGGCTTCTTGGAAGGGAGCTGGCTCGGGAAGTGAGCCGGGATCCGATCCCGGGGTGTCGGGGCCCTGCGATCTGGCAACGCGGGTGGCAGCGGCTGGGTCCGTACACCGGCTTCATCGCCGATTGCCGAACTCGGTCTGCTGAAAGCGCACATCCTTCTCAATCAGTCGTTGCGCGGGAATCGCAAGTTGCCATTAATATACTCCCATGGAGTTGGATCGATCACGATGACGAAGGCTCGAACTCGGGAGAATCGGCGGAGCGAAAGAATCGCCGTGTCACAGGGCATGTGGGTGGCCTGGCGAGCGAGTGGGCCGCGCAGCGTGTCGCGTGTGCGCGACCTGAGCGAAGGCGGCGTCTTCATCTTCACCGACCTCCGCACTCCCGTCGGCACGGCCGTGGAGTTGTTGTTTGCGCTGCCCGAGGGAGAGACTCGCATTCACGGCATCGTGCGTTACGCCGATACGAACAAAGGTATCGGGGTGGAGTTCAAGCGCATGGGCAGCGGCGATCGCGCACGCCTTCAGGAACTCCTGCGGCGTCTCAAGCGTTAGTCTGGTGCCGCGGTTTCATTCGCCGCTCGTGTGGGATAATCGTTCGCGCGCCTGCCCGTTTACTTCATCGTCTTGCTGAGAAATGCGAGAGTGCGCGCCCAAGCGTCCGCGGTGGCTTCCGGGCGGTACCCGGCCGTGTTGGTGGGGTTCTCGAACCCGTGCCCGGCTCCGTCGTAAATCTTCAGGTCGACCCGCCTCTTCATGTCCTTCATCGTTTTTTCGAAAGCCTGCACATCGGCGGGCGTAATTCCCCGGTCCTCCGCGCCGAAATTACCCAAAAGCGGCGCATAGATTTGCTGGATGTCATTCGGATCCGTAGGCAGCGCGCCGTAGTTCACCACGCAGGCCGCGAGGCGCGGCTCGTGGATCGCAAGCTGCAACGAAAAGCCGCCCCCCATGCACCAGCCGATCGAGCCTATGTGATCGCGATCCACGTCTTTGCGCGTCGCCAGATAAGCGAACGCCGCCTTCAGGTCGCTCACGGCGCGGTCCTGCGGCAATCCGCGCATCAGCTCGTGGGCCGCTTCCGGATCGGTGGCGGTCTTGCCGCGATAAAGGTCCACCGCCAGCGCGACGTATCCCTGCGCCGCGAGCTTCTGCGCCTGCTCCTTGATCCAGTCCGTCAGCCCCCACCATTCATGAATCACTACAAGCGCCGGGTAACGCCCCGGCTTCTCCGGCGTCGCGAGGAAACCTCCCACGGTCCCCGCGCCGTTTGCGAACTGGACCGTTTCCGTCTTCGGCGCATCCGCCCGCACGCTCACGATTGCGGCGAGCAAGCCGAGAACGGTGATCGCGGCGAATGTCCTGAACGCTTGTCTCATCGCCAATCCCCCTTTACCATTTGCTCCGATCATTTTAACTCGGGCGTTGAGTTTCGGCCATTCGGTCATCCGCTAGGCCGCGCGCTCGACCTGCACGGCGGTGCCGTACGCGATGACCTCCGTGACGCCCTGCATTACTTCCGTCGCGTCATAGCGCACGCCGACCACGGCGTTTGCTCCGCGCTCGATCGCGTGTTCCATCATCAGATCGAGCGCCTGCTCGCGCGTCTTCTCGCACATGTCTTCAAAGAGCGTGATGTTCCCGCCGACCACGGTCTGCAGCGACGCCCCGAGGGTGCCAAAGATACTTCGAGACCGCACCGTCACGCCGCGCACCAGCCCCATGCTCTTCACCACGCGGTATCCCGGCAGTTCAAACGCGGTTGTCACCATGCCTGCGTTCACGCTTACGCTCATCGACGCCGCTCCTCGATTTCGGCCGCAGCATATCACGGCCGCCGCGCGACAAAACGTACCCCCGTCCTGCGCGGCCTCCCTGAATGCCCCTGAAAGTGAACTGCGGTTAGGTTGATATACTTTCCTCAGCAACCAAGCGGAGGAAACCACCGTGCCCGAACTTGCCGTGGCCGTCAACCAGACGCTCGCCGCCTACTACGAAGAGGTTCGCGAAAGGGTCCACCATTGGGTCGCGCCTCTCACGACCGCGCAGCTCTGGCGGAAGCCGTATCCCTATGGCAACAGCGCCGGCCACTTGCTTCTGCATCTGACCGGCAACCTGAATCACTACATTGGAGCGGGAATCGCCAAAACCGGCTACCTTCGCAACCGGCCTCTCGAGTTCAGCGACACCTCGAATCGTTCAAAGGAGCAGATGCTCGCCGATTTCGACGCAGCGATTTCCATGGTCGCCGCCACCGTCCGCGCGCAATCCCCGGAGGACCTAGTCGCGCCATATTCCGACCCCACGGAGCCGCTCTCGAATAACCGCTTTGCCGTCTTCATGCGCATGGCGGCTCACGCCTACCATCACGTCGGCCAAATCATTTATCTTTCGAAGGAGCTCACGAAGTAGCGCTGGGTCTCGAATCGGCCCACATCTCCCGCACAGCGGCTCTCATCCCCGCGCGGACAACGCCGCTTTCACGCGATCGGACGTGAACGGCACCTGCCGGATTCTCGCGCCTGTGGCGTCAAATATCGCATTCCCGATCGCAGCGGCAGCCAGCGTGATCGTGGTCTCTCCCGCGCCCGTTGCCTTGGCCGCCGGACGATCGATCAAAACGCTCTCGACGACCGGCACCGGAATTCCCAGCGGCAGCGTGTGGTAGCTCTGCCAGTCGGTCGAGGTCACCCGGCGATCGTCCCAGGTGATTTCTTCCCCGAGCGCGCGGCTCGTTCCTTGCAACACTCCGCCCTCCATCTGATTGCGCAAGCCTTCGGGATTGGAAATCGGCCCGCAATCGAGCGCGACGACAAGCCGCTTCGCCCGCACCCGCCCGGTGGCCTGATCCACTTCCACTTCGGCGACGAGCGCAGCGTAGCCGTTGTCGCCCTCGTAGGCCACGCAAGCGATGCCGCGTCCGGTGACCGTGCCGCTGCGCGCGCCCCTGCGCTGGGGCGAGGCACGGGCAATCCAGTTCGCTTTCTGGGCGGCGGCCTTCACGACGTCGATGACTCGCGTGTCGCTGAGGTGCTGCAACCGGTACGCTACCGGATCGGCCTTCGCTTGTGCGCTGATCTCGTCCATGAAGCATTCGTGCGCAAACGTGTTTTGCAACCGCAAGGGCGA
The DNA here is from genome assembly GCA_035279445.1 of Candidatus Acidiferrales bacterium. Classification (GTDB taxonomy): domain Bacteria; phylum Acidobacteriota; class Terriglobia; order Acidiferrales; family UBA7541; genus Palsa-295. The sequence goes on from DATEHV010000006.1 coordinate 74,932, forward strand.
ACGCAGCGGTCCGGTAAATAAAGGGGACTGCACCGTGCGCATCAGCACGCGTTCTCCGCGGACGGAACCTGCTCCGCCGCACTTGCCGTTGACGCATCCCGCCAAATACGCGGGCACTGCGTTGCTGCCGTTACGCAGCGTCCCGGCGGGCTCGGTGGCTGCCCGTGGAGCGATCGTCTCCGGGTCGAAGCCTGCCAGCATCCCCGTGATTACGTTTCCGGGCTTCGCATATCCCGGTCTCCCGCCGGAGGAAACCGACCACGTCGCGCAATCCCATGCCGTTATCGAGCCGCTCGCGTCGATTCCGGCCTGCTCCTCGATCACGCACGCCGAGCCATAGTTCTCGGATATGAACTCGTCCTGCCGAGTGAGTTGCACCCGCACGGGCCTGCGCACCGCCTGCGACAGCAGCGCCGCATCGAACGAAACGGCATCCGCACAATTCAATCCGTAGCAGCCCGATCCTCGAACGAAGATCACGCGCACGCTTTCGGCCGGCAATCCGGTGAGCGCCGAAACGCAGTGCAGCGTCGGATACACGGATTGGGTTGCCGACCAGACCGTCGCATGATCGGCCTGCACATCGGCCACGGCGCATGCGGAACCAATCGAACCGTGCGCTTGATAGGGATGCAGATACGTTGCTTTCAGAACCTGCGAGGCGGATTTCAGTTTGTCGTCCACATCTCTGGAGTCCACGAGCATGAAGTCGCGCGACGGCTGCTTCCGTATGTAGTCGTAGAAGTCCTTCTGAGACGGCAGCGCCGGGCCCGGCTTCCACGTCACCTTCAGATCCCGGGCCGCTTGCGCCGCCTGCCACTGTTTCTCGGCGACAACGCCGACAAAGTTGTTTCGTACAACCACCTTAATGATCCCGGGAACGTGCTCGACCGATCCCTCGTCCACGCTCCCAACGGTTGCTCCCACCTCCGGCGGACGCACCACTCGGCCGTGTACCATTCCCGCCACGTGCACGTTGTGGACGAATTCGAACGTGCCGGTCGCAAGTGCGACCCTGTCCATCGACGGAACAGGTTTACCCAAAATCTTCCACTCGTCCGGGGATCTGCGCTTCGCCACAGAGTTCAGGCCTAAGTTGAAATGCTGGCTTCCAATCAATTCGGCATAGCTGACGTGGCTTCCGCTCTTCGCGCGCGCCACTCCATCCTCGACGGTAATCTGCTCTGCCGGCACGCCCAGCCTCTGAGCCGCCATGGCGATGAGAGCCTCGCGCGCGGTCGCCGCCGCCTGCGCCAGACCTCGTGTATTGAAATTGGTGGGCGTCGACTGACTGCCTGAAGTTGTCCCCTGATCCGGGGTTACGGAAGTATCGCACTGAATCAGTTTCACCTTGTCGAGCGACACGCAGAGTTCCTCGGCCACCAGCTGCGTCTGCGCGGTATACATGCCCTGCCCCAAATCGCATTTTCCGGTGTACGCGGTCACAGTGCCGTCGGATGCGACCGCAAGCCAGGAGTCCAGCTTCTCCGGATCGATATGCGACGCGTGCGTGTCGAATGGGCCCTGTGCCGTGGCTAACGGCTCCAGTGCCGTTGCCGCGCCGAAGCTGACCACCAGCGCCCCGGAAGCCTTGAGAAAGTCGCGGCGGGTGAGTTCGTTGTTCATGCGCGCCTCGCCTGGTACCGCTTGATTGCGCGCATCATCCGCGTGTGTACAAAACACCGGCACAGCACGTTCGACATGGCCTTTTGAATCTCTTCGTCTGAGGCCTTCGGATTCTCGTCCAGCAGCGCCTTTGCCGTGAGTATCACGCCGCTGAGGCAGAAGCCGCATTGAGCCGCTTCCTCATCGATAAAAGCCTGCTGAATTGCATGCGGCTTTTCCGGAGTTCCGATGCCCTCCAGCGTCGTGACCTCCCGCTGATTCACCGCGCTGACCGGCGTTACGCAGGAGCGCACCGCCTGCCCACTGATGAGGACCGTACATGCGCCGCACTGTCCAAGTCCGCAGCCAAACTTGGGTCCCCGCAATTGCAGTTCGTCGCTCAGCACGTACAGCAGCGGGGTATCCGGCGCTACGTCCGCCGTGTGAACGCCGCCATTTACTTTCAGAGAAATCGCGGCCATCCGTTCGCTCCCGAGCACCACAGATTACAAAACCTGGCGACGAATTCCAAGGTGCCGCGCGTTTTCTGGCTTCGCGCGGATGCAAACATTATCGATTTTCGTCCTTACACCACAACCTACTTGCGCTTCGCGCCGCACCGTGCAAGCCTGAAATTGAGGTGTACGGTGAGAGAATCGAAGTCGGATGTCGGAAGCCGGGATCGAGAGCCACAAGGCGCTCGACGTGCGAAGCCTGCGAATCTTAGGCGGGCGGCCCCGTCCAACCTTCAGCTTCCCGTCTCCAGCCTTCATTGCGTTCCGGATGGGTCTGCGGCCCGAGCGATTTTTCCCAACGGCCGTTTCCTGCCTCTCTGCTTTCTCGCGTCTTCGACAGTTGCGCTTTTTGGCGTGCAAACGAGTCGACACACCATGCCGATCAAGTTTCCTGCTAACTCATTCAAAGCAAACGACGGAGGCCCCCGCGAAGTGTCACACTTTTTCAGCCTCGCTATCCGCACTCGGCGCGTCTCCGCCGCGCCCTGCCGCCTCAGGTTCCGCAGCAATCCGCAGGCGCAGATTTCTCGCGGCATGCCGAAACCGGCTCGCGGACCGCGCCGGAACGATGTAAGATTCCGCTTCTGCGCGTTTTCCAAGGAGCCGATCCCATGAGCGTGACGTCGTCAGCAGGACCGTCTGCTTCCACTGTAGCCGCCATCAAGGAAAAGGCCCGCAGGCTGAGCATTCTATCGATGATGGCCACAACGGCCGCGGGTTCGGGCCATCCGACGTCCTGCATGTCCGCCGCCGAGCTCATGGCTGGAATTTTTTTCTACGCCATGAAGTTTGACGTGAAAAATCCGAACTCGAACGACTCGGACCGCTTCGTGCTGTCGAAAGGCCACGCCGCTCCCGTGCTCTACGCGGCGCTGGCGGAGGCGGGCGTCTTCCCGCTTTCGCGGCTGATGACCCTGCGCGAATTCTCGAGCGAGCTCGAAGGCCACCCTACGCCGCGGATTCCGGGCGTGGACGCCGCCACCGGATCGCTCGGGCAGGGACTCTCCGTGGGCGCGGGACTCGCCATCGGCGCGCGACTGGATAAGAGTCCCACGCGCGTGTACGTCCTGCTGGGCGACGGCGAAATGGCCGAGGGTCAAATCTGGGAAGCCGCGGAGTTCGCCGGCCACTACAAACTTGAGAACCTGACCGTGCTTGCCGACGTGAACGCTCTCGGGCAGAGCGAGCCCACCATGTATCAGCACGACATGGAAACGTACCGGCGCAAATTCGAGTCCGAGGGATTTGCGACCGAGGTGATCGACGGCCACGATGTCGCGGCGGTCCTCGCGGCACTCGACCGCGCCAAAGCCACGAAGGGTCGCCCGCAAGCGATCGTCGCGCGCACCGTCAAGGGCCACGGTTTTAGCCAGGTCGCCGGGAAGGAAAACTGGCACGGCAAGCCGTTTTCAAAGGACCAGCTCGCGCAGGCGATCCAGGAGCTTGGCGGCCCGATTGAAGTTCCGTCCGATTCCGGCAAATCTTACGCGCGGAAGTCGCTCCCCGGGCCGCCGGATTTTCCGCCTCCGGCTGCGCCTGCGTACGAGGCCGGCAAGCCGGTAGCGACGCGCGAGGCCTACGGCTACGCGCTGAAGCGGCTCGGAGCCGTGAATCCCAGCATCGTTGCAATCTCCGGCGACGTGAAGAACTCCACGTTTTCGGAAGTTTTCGGCAATGCCTTCCCCGATCATTTCTATCAGGGCTATATCGCCGAGCAGAATCTGGTGAGCGCGGCAGTGGGTCTCGCGGCTCGCGGCAAAGTGCCCTTCGCCGATACCTTTGCGTGCTTTCTCTCCCGCGCGTACGACAACGTTCGCATGGCGGCCATCAGCCGCAGCAACATCAATCTCTGCGGTTCGCACTGCGGCGTTTCCATCGGCGAGGACGGTCCTTCGCAAATGGCGCTCGAAGATCTCGCCATGTTTCGCGCCATCCACGGCTCGGGCGTGTTTTATCCGAGCGACGCCATCTCCACGGAGCGCCTGACCGAGGCGATGGCGCGGCGCGGCGGGATCAACTATCTGCGAACCTCGCGCCCGAAAACCCCGATCCTCTATTCGAACGACGAAAAGTTTCCTGTGCCCGGATTCAAGGTCCCGCGGCAGAGCGCGCAGGACCGTGTGACCGTAATCGGCGCGGGCATCACCGTGCACGAAGCGCTCAAGGCCGGGGACGATCTGAAATCGCAGGGCGTCGCAATTCGCGTGATTGACCTGTATTGCGTCAAACCGATCGACGGCAAGGCGCTCGCCGATCAGCTCAGCGCCACCGGCGGCCGCCTCGTGACCGTCGAAGACCACTGGGCGGAAGGCGGGGTCGGCGAAGCGGTCCTCGCCGCGCTCGCGCAGGCCGGCGTTGCGCCGTCGAAATCGCGCCTGCTCGCCGTGAGAGACATGCCACATTCCGGCAAGCCTGATGAACTCGTGGACGCGTTTGGCATTTCCGCGCGCCACATCGCCGCGGCTGTCCGCGAGATCGCCTGAATCCGAAGAGGGAAGGACAATCGCGTGGCGGAAAAGATGGTGATGGTAGGCGTGCTTCCGGAATCCGTCGTGATCGAGCCGGGCGAACAAGTGGTGTGGTTTTCCAACGCCGGGAACATCAAGATCGAATTCGACCCGCAGCGTTGCCCGTTTGCCTCAAATGTTCTTCAGGCGCCCCCCGGCATGCGTCTTTCGAGCGGTTCGGCGCGCTCGGGTCTCAATCCCGGCTCCTACAAGTATCGACTCTCGCTCAACGATGTTGTGGTCGCGCACGCCGAGGTCCTGGTTCGCGCCAAGTAAATCCGAATTCGTCGGCACCGTTTGGAAGGATTCGCTCATCCGATAAGCGTCTCGCGGTTTTTCAAGTGAAGGAGGAGCCTTGCCATGGCGAGATACTCGATTGCGGTACTTGGCGCGGGCAATGTGGGAGCGGGACTCGCGCGCGTGTGGTTAGCTGCCGGCCATGCCGTCACCTTCGGTTTGCCGAACCCGCGAAGCGAGAAGGCTCGCGCGGCGGTCACGGCGCTAGGTGGCAAAGCGGGCGCGGCGCTCAATAAGGACGTTGTGGCATCGGCGCAGGTCGTGGCACTCTGCGTTCCCTGGCCTCAGGCGGAGGCGGCGATTCAAAGCAGCGGAAGCCTTGCCGGCAAAATCGTGATCGATTGCACGAATCCGCTCTCCGGCGATTTGAAGGGACTGACGCTGGGAGTGACAACCTCAGCCGGCGAACAGGTTGCGGCCTGGGCACTCGGCGCGCAGGTCGTAAAGGCCTTCAATACCATCGGCGCCGCGAATTTCGGCAACGCCCAGTTTGGAGCGCAGCGCGCCGACGGATTTTATTGCGGAGATGACCCGGCCTCGAAGTCTACGGTTCGAGAATTGATTGAGGCGGCGGGATTCGACCCGGTCGATGTGGGGCCCCTGCGGAACGCGCGCCTGCTCGAGCCTTTGGCAATGCTCTGGATTGATCTCGCCGTCAATCAGAGGCAGGGCATCAATCACGCATTCAAGCTGCTCAGGCGATGAGGCGAACCTAGTCGCCGGCGAGCGCGGACCTGTCTACCGGACGCTCCTGAGCGACCGAATCGGCTAGCACCCGACGAACCGGGGCCAGCATCGAAGCGGGGACCGCGCGTTCCCGGGCCACGCCGAGCTCGGCGACCCTGCGCGGAAAATCCCGGCGGCGATCGAGCCACAGTCCGAATTCCTGCAGCAGGTCACCCGCCAGTTTGGGGTCATCGGTGCGCTCCACGGCCCAAAAGCGAAGGCGCGCTTCGTTTTTCTGCAGAAGTTGCAGCGACTCTTCGAGCTTCTTCATGGCCGAATTAAACGACGAAGCGAGGAAATAGACGGGCAGCGTCCAGCCCCGCCGGGCGGCCGGACCGGACGGGCCGGAGCGCCCATCTTCCTGACCTTGAAGTGGCGGGCCGAACGCCGCGCGCACGCGAACGGTGTACTTGCCGTTCTGATTCCTCTCGATGGCGCAGACGTACTTGTTTGAATTGGGATTGTGCCTTACGTGCATCGTGTTCCTCAGCTTGCCGTTTCCCGAAACGGAGCCGGAGGCGCTTAGGAGAGCCTTCCGGCGGAGATTTCCCTCGGCCGCAGAAACGATTGCGAGCCGATTGGTCTTGGTTCGCTTCGTCGACATAAAGTTGCTCCTCAGGGAGGGGTGCGCTAGTTCGTCCTGCCAGGTCGCTTCAGGCTGGGGAGGCTCCCGCCTGCATGTCGGGCCCCGCTGGCTTCGGGGCAGGCTCTGCGGAAGCAATTATTCTAGCGAACTGCGGCATACAGGGCAATAGGGGAGTCGAGCTAGAGTAACTAGCTTATTTACAATTACTTAGGAGAGATTCAAATACACGGCAGAGGCGTCGATTGAAGCTAAGAAAGACGTGCGCAGGCAGGCCGCGATCGAAAAGGAAAACCTGGATGGGTGCCGAACATCGAACTCGAAGTGCTCGATTAGGTGGTGCGGGTGAAGCGACTCATCGCGTCGGCGTTGATCGTGACCTTGCCTTCCTTTTTCAAACGGTCAATGAGAGCCGAGCGGAAGGCGTCAAAAGCGACGCCTTGTTTGGTTTGTAGGAGCTGCTGCTGGATGTCGTCCTTTTGTTTGACGAAGTCGCCGAGATTCGCGGCGTCGTGTGAATCCACGCGATACACAAGCCAGTTTTCGCCGCTCTGCGTGGGCGCGCTAATCTGGCCGACTGGCATACTAAAGGCTGCATCGACCTGGCGGGCGACCCCGACCTCGGGGATGGAGCCGGTTCGCGCGAATGACTCCGACGTTTTGACGGCGAGATTGAGCGACTTGGCGGCACTGTCGAAAGCCTCACCGGCTCGGGCTCGCTTCGAGAGTTCCTCGGCCCGGGCGCGCGCGAGCTCGACGGCTTTTTCGTGCTGGTAGTCCGAAAGGGCGCGATCATGCACCTCGGCGAGGGCTCCCTGATGTGCCGGCAGGACTTGTTTCACCGTGAGGATTACGAAACCGCCGTCGATCTGGATCGGCTGGCTCAGCTCGCCGGCGTGAAGCCCGAAGAGGACCTGATGCAGGTCCGGAGAATTGCCGAGCGGCAACATCGGATCCGTGACGCTTGTCGCGGGAGTCTCTCCAAGCTCGAGATGAAACTTTTTCGCAAGATCATCAAGCGGTTGGCGGTCCGACGCGCGGACGGCGGCAGCCATCTGGCCCGAGATGTCGTCAGCCTCCGCGGTCACCTGCTGATCGAGAACCGGCTGCAGAATGGAGTCGCGGACTTCTTCGAAGCTCTTGGTGCGGGCCGTTTCGTGGTCGAGGACCTTTATGATGTGGAAGCCGTATTGAGTCTTCACCAGATCTGAAATCGCGCCCTTCGGCAGGCTGAAAGCGGCCTGCTGGAATTCCGGGACCGTCTGGCCCTCGACGATCCAGCTGAGGTCGCCGCCCTTCGGCTTCGTGGTATCGTCTTCCGAGTATTTCTTTGCGAGATCCTCGAAATTCGAGCCGTGCTTGGCCTGCTTGAGGACATCTTCCGCCTTTTGGCGGATTTCGGTGATTTCGGCGTCCGTCTTGCCGACGGTCTTGAACAGAATGTGCTCGGCATGAACGCGGTTCTCGACCTTGTAATCGTCGATGTGCGTGTTGTAATACGTTCGCAAGGTATCGTCGCTGATCTGCGTGGCCGCGCGGAGCTTGCCAAGGTCCAGCAGGGCGTAGCGCGCGGAGCGCCGTTCCGGCACCTGATAGCGCGCGGAATTCTTCGCGAACCACGCCGAAAGCTCCGCATCGGTCGGGCGAATGGACGCGGCCAGGTCTGCCGGTTTGATCAGTGCGTAGTCGAGCTTGATCTTTTCATTTCGCCAGCGGAATTCCTGCTCGACCTCGGACGGGCTTACGACGATTCCGTCCGTGGTGAGCTGGCGGAATTTGTCCAGCAGCATTTCATCGCGCAGCGCGCCCTCGAATTGGTCAACCGACATCCCCAGTCGCTTTTGAACCTCGTCGGCGTAGCGGTCTTTCAGCCAGGTGTTTCCGGACCAGACGCTCGGCAGGATTTCCTTGATCCGGTCCGTTTCCTCCTGCGGGGTAACCCGGATGCCCAGACGGCCCGCTTCGTATTCCAGCGCGCGCTGGAAAATCATCTGGTCGAGGATCTGCGTCGCATAGGCCTGCTTCATCTGCGGGATCGTCTGATTGCGCGTGGCCTGCTCGAATTGTTTCTGGAAATCCACCAAAGAAATGCTTTGTCCGGCGACGGACGCGATGGCGTCGGGGCTGCTCCCCATATCCGTGCCGGTCATCAAGCCGGGAATGAGGTAACTCACCATGGTGATGCAGATCAGCACCAGAAGAACCGTCATGGTGATCTTGACCCAGCGATTGCGCTCAAGGTCTCGTTGCTGGATGCTTCTCAACATATGGACGCGCAGCCTTTCCCAGGGTTGGGACAAAAAGATTATAGAAGACTACGCGCCCGAATCCCAAGGCGAATCGGACCGGAAGGCGCGAGACGCAGATTGGGAGGCCGTGATCCCGGAATTCGGCGCCCGAGCTGGCCGGCAGGCCGCTTGCCAAATGATTTGAACCACTCAAAACGGGGTGATACGCTCGCCGAAGTTGAGCGAAGCCCCGAATCGGTCCAATGAGCGCTACCCGGACAAAACTCGATCGCGCGGCGTCTGTGGAAGCGCAGGCGCTCGCTGCGGTGCGCCAACTTCTTGCCGAACTCGGGGGGTCGAGGGGACTCGAGGAACTGGCCGCGCGGGGCGCGAAGGCGCACCTCGAGCGCGAACTCGGGCTCGGCAGCCTCGAGCGGGTTGAGTTGATGGTTCGGCTGGGCAATGTGTGTGGCGTGCGCCTACCGGACCGAGTTATGGCCGAGGCGGATACCGTCAACGACCTGATCGAGGCTCTGCTCCGCGAGAACCCTGGAGCGGGCCGGAGCACGAATTCGTTCCTCACGGATTCGATCACCGCTGGTGAGTCGCCGGAGACGCTTTCACATCGGGCCGAGCGCGTTGCCGATCTTGAGCAACAGATTCGCAGGGCCGAGTCGCTGACGGAAATCCTGCGGCTGCGCGGCCTTGGCGAACCCGCTCGCGCGCACATTCAGCTCTACGAAGAAGACGAGCGCCTACACACGATCACTTTCGGCGAACTTTATTCGCGCGCTTCGGCGGTCGCCGCCGAATTGCAGCAGCGCGGCCTCGAACCGTCCCAGACCGTCGCCATCATGCTTCCCACATGCGCCGAATTTTTCTACACGTTCGCGGGAACGCTCCTGGCCGGCGGAATACCCGTCCCGATCTATCCGCCGTTCCGGGCCGACCACATCGCGGAATATGCGAGGCGGCAGGCGAGTATCCTGCGCAATGCCGAGTCCCGGTTTTTGATTACGTTTCGCCAGGCGGAGGGGCTTGCGCACCTGCTGCGGCCGCAAGTTCCAACGTTGCGCGAGGTTCTGAACGCCGAGCGGCTGGCAGGCAGCTCTGCCGAGCAGGAGGCGCACCCCGGGGAGTGGCGGCCCGTGGAGAATCTTTCGCATCGCGCGCGCGGCGACGATATCGCGTTTTTGCAATATACGTCCGGGTCGACTGGGGATCCCAAGGGCGTCATCCTGACGCACGCAAACCTTCTCGCGAATATCCGTTCCATTGTTGAAGGCGTTGATTTGCAGCCCGAGGACGTGGCCGTGAGCTGGCTGCCGCTCTATCACGATATGGGGCTGATCGGCGCCTGGTTCGTACCGCTATTTTCCGGCAACCCGCTCGTCGCGATGTCGCCGCTGGCTTTTCTGAGCCGGCCGGAGCGCTGGCTGCGTGCGATTCACCGCCATCATGGCACGATCAGCCCCGCGCCGAACTTCGCCTACGAGCTCTGCGTGCGAAAGATCGCGGAGACGGACTTGCAGGGCCTCGATCTCAGCTCGTGGCGGGCGGCGTTCAACGGCGCGGAAACCGTTCACGCCGATACGATCGAACGATTCGCGGCCCGCTTCGCAAAATATGGCTTTCGCCGGGAGGCGCTCCTTCCCGTATACGGACTGGCCGAGGCCACGCTTGGCGTATCGGCGGCTCGAGCGGGTTCCGGCTACAAAGTCGACGCGATCGAGCGCGACGCGTTTGAGTCCGAGGGCCGCGCGATTCCTGCCGCTGCGGGCGATTCCACGCGGCTTCAATTCGTGGGCGCCGGAAAGCCGTTTCTCGGCGTCGAAGTGCGGATCGTCGCGAGCGATGGCCAAGACGCGGGCGAACGCGTGGAGGGGCGGCTTTGGTTTCGAAGCCTCTCGGCCACGACCGGCTACTACCGGAATGCGGAGGCGACGCGCGAGCTGATTCGCGAGCCCGGCTGGCTCGATTCCGGCGACCGCGCATACCGGGCCGACGGCGAGATTTACATCACAGGCCGTGCCAAAGATTTGATCATCAAGGCCGGGCGCAACCTGTATCCGCACGAAATCGAGGATATTGCCGGGCGGGTGGCGGGCGTGCGGTCAGGATGCGTGGTCGCTTTCGGTGCTCCCGATGCACGAAGCGGAACGGAAAAGCTGATCGTCGCAGCGGAGGTTCGCAACCGAGAGAGTGCGGAACGGATTGGCGGGGAGATTACTCGCGCCGTGCACGATTCGATGGGCGTTCCGCCCGATTTGGTTGAGCTCCTGCCGCCTCATTCGATTCCGAAGACATCGAGCGGGAAATTGCGCCGCAGCGAGACCCGCCGCCTCTATCTGGCAGGGGAGCTCGGCAAGAAAATCGCGCCGCCCTGGTTGCAGATGGCGAGGCTGGCCGCACGAAGCGCCGCGCCGCTGACATGGGAGCTCGTGAAGCACGGCGCCAATGGAGCGGTCCGGTTTCTATACGGGGTGTACGCCCTGGCGGCCTTTGCGGCCGTCTTCATACCAATGTGGCTGCTGAGCATGATTATGCCGCCGGGCCGGCGGGTCGCCCTGCTGCTGCATCGGGCAACCCGGCTGATGCTTTTCGTGGCGGGAGTACGGTTAAGTTTGATGGGAGCCGAGGTCCTCGCGGAAATGCACAAGTCGGGCCCATGGATTTTTGCGTCGAACCATTCAAGTTACGTGGACATCGTCGTGACGCTTGCGCTTCTGCCGGCGGACGTGCGGTTCGTGGCCAAAGGGGAAGTGCTCGCGATGCCGTTTTTCGGGACGATCGCCCGCCGAAGCGGCCACTTCGCCTTTGACCGTGGCGACCCCCAGGCACGAATCCGCCAAGCCGAAGAAGTAGATGCGGCGCTCAGTCGAGGCGAATCCGTGGCGATCTATCCCGAGGGCACATTCACGGCGACCGTGGGCATTCGCCCGTTCCAACTCGGGGTTTTCCGGGCCGCCGTGGACACGCAGCGGCCGATCTGTCCCGTGGCGGTGCGCGGCGCTCGCCAGATTCTGAAGGATGGCACGTACCTGCCGCGGCCAGGGCGCGTCACGGTAACGTTTGGGCCGCTGATTGCGCCCGACCCCGCCGCCGGGGATGACTGGCGCGAAATCGTGCGGCTGCGCGACGCCACCCGCGAGATTATTGCGCGCAATGTGGGGGAACCGCTGCTCTAGGGCAAACTCTAGGCGAGAACTTCGGCGGCGAGTTCGCCGACATGCTCGGCGATGGCAGGAGCCGAAGTCAATCCCGGCGACTCGATTCCCATCAGTTGAATGACGCGCGGAAACTGCGGATCGCGTTGGATGACGAAATCCGGCGCTCCTTTGGAATGCGCGTGTGCCGTGGAGGATTGGGAAGGCGGAACGAGTTTTGGACGGATGCCCGAATAGGCCGGCACGAGATCGGCGGCCTCAATTCCGGGCAATAGAACCCTGGCGTGTCGGGCGAACTCTTCGACAGATTCACGGTCTTTCTCATAGTCGTTCTTGTCCTGGATGTACCGCGCCGTTGGGCCAATCAGCACGCCGCCCCAGAGCGTCTTCGTGAGGTGGGTGCCGAGGCTGAGGCCCGTGGGATGAGGCATCGGATATACCAGACCGCAAATCCAGTCCTGCTTCGCGCGTATGAGTTCGCAGTATTCGCCGCGGACCGGATAGATTCGATGCGCGGCGGCCATATCCGAACCGAGCAACGCGGCGACGTCGTCAGCGAAGAGCCCTGCGCTGTTGACCACGCAGCGAGCCTCAATCTCGCCGGCGGCGCTGAGAACGCGAACGCCGTCCCGCGCGGGCTCCAAACGCTCGACGCGCGCCTGCGTGAGGATGTGGGCGCCGTTATCGCCAGCCACGCGCGCGTAGGCTTTCACGAGATCTTCGCTCGAAAGGATGCCCGTCGAAGGAACCTCGAGCGCCTGAAAACCCTCCACATGTGGCTCGCGAGCGCGGATGGCCGCGCGATCGACGATTCGTAAGCTGTGCAGGCCGTTTGCCGCGCCCGTCTGGGCCAGTTCGGCGAGCCCTTTCGCGTCCGCTTCGGAGGGGGCGACCACGAGCTTGCCCGTGCGGCGATGCGGAACTCCATGGGCCTCGCAGAATTCATATGTCAGCTGATTCCCACGAACGCAGTGCTTTGCCTTAAGCGATCCAGGAGCGTAGTACAGGCCGGAATGAATGACGCCGCTATTGCGCGTGCTCGTCAGCATCCCGATCTTAGGAAGGGCTTCGAGGACGAACACGTCGTCCCAGCGCGCTGAGAGCACGCGAGCAATCGCGCAGCCCACCACGCCGCCGCCGATGATCACAACGTTCACCTGATCCATGGCTATCGCGCCGAGGCGCGCACCTTAAAATCCCATGATGCCATACGCGAGTTTTCAAAGCGCACGGCGCATCCCTAACGGCGAGCGAATTCGCGGAGAAGGATCTCGACGATTCGCGGGGCGGCCTTGCCGTCCCAAAGCGGCGGAACGCGGCCGGTCTTGGTTTTGCCGGAGAGTATTTCGGAAGCGGCGCGGCCGATCTTCGTGGGATCCACGCCGACAATCTGATTCGTCCCTTCCGAGACCGTGATCGGGCGCTCCGTGTTTTCGCGCAAGGTGAGACACGGAACTCCGAGGGCGGTGGTTTCCTCCTGGATGCCCCCGGAATCGGTGAGCACGAGCCGAGAGTGGCTGAGCAGGCAAACAAAGTCGAGGTATCCCAGCGGTGGAATCATGCGCGTGCGATAGGCGCGCTGCGAGCTCAGTTGCTCAAACTTCTGCTGCGTCCGCGGGTGAACGGGAAAAATGACGGGCAATTTCGCCGACACCTCTTCAATCGTTCCCATTAGACCCTGGAGCGTCTCCATGGAATCCACGTTCGAAGGACGGTGCAAGGTGAGCACGCCGAACGCGCGAAATGCTCCATTTCCGTTCATGAGCCCGAGTTCGGCGCCGATCTTTGACTGCCGCGCGATGGGGAGGAACTGCTGGAGCGCGTCGATCATTACGTTGCCGACCAAGTAGATTCGCTCGCGGGGGCGCCCCTCGCGCAACAGGTTTTCGACGCCGTCCTGTTCGGTAACGAACAAATAATCGGAAATCGAATCCGTGAGCACGCGATTGATTTCTTCCGGCATGCCGCGGTCGAAGCTGCGAAGCCCCGCCTCGACATGCGCGACCGGGATGCCGAGTTTTGCGGCGGCGAGAGAGGCGGCGATCGTCGAGTTGACGTCGCCAACCACAAGCACCAGATCCGGGCGATGCTCCCGCAATACCGGCTCGATGCGCTTGAGAATTTCCGCGGTCTGAAATGCCTGCGAGCCGGAACCCACCTCGAGATTCACGTCAGGCTCGGGAATGGACATCTGGCGGAAGAAGACGTCGGAGAGCTTTTCATCGTAGTGCTGGCCGGTGTGAACGAGCAGAGGCTGAATCTCCGGCCGCTCGCGCATCGCGCGCAGCAAGGGTGCGATCTTGACGAGATTGGGGCGCGCGCCGACGACGTTGACGATTTTCATGGGTATGGAGGTTTCGCCCGGTGCACCAGAACTATATCACCACAGAGGATTCTGACCGGCGGGGTCGAACGTATCGTGTCGTTGTTGTCAGGAGCGCAGGCTTCCGGTGTATCGTGAACGGCAAGTTGGGACGCAGAAGTTAGTTTGGGAGCAGGCCGTAGACAGTGAGCTGAGTCTCGCCACCGATGTAAACCTTGCCGTTGGCAACCGTGGGCACCGCAAATCGCACCGCCGGTCCGGCTTGATCACGGTTGTTCGCGGCTTGTGTACTCTCATACAGTACGGTGGACAGATTCGTCGCGTCATAGGCTCGCAGGACGGCGGGACCGTTATTGAATGACGCGGCTGCGCTGAGGACCCAGACGATTCCGTTTGTCGAGCCGGAAGCGGAAACAGTCGGCGTGGCGCCCGGGAAAGAGTACGTTCCTCCGCTGGCCGGGGACTCGGAAGTGGGCGTGGTGGTCAGCATGCCGCTGTTGATCTGGAAAGCCTTCAGATAATCATCCACCGCCAGGACGTACACGTTGTTCTGCCACAGCGCCGGCGTGCTGTAGAAGCCGCTGTCGGGGCCGCTGCTGGCCACGTTGAATTCCTGTACGATCTGGTCGCCATTCGAATTGAAACCTCCCATGTTGTCCCTGTCCAGCAAGTAGACATTCCCGGTCTTACCGCCGCCCAAGAGGAGGTGGGGATGCGTGGCGCTGCCCAACGAGTCCGGCAGGAGGATCAACCCTCCCGAGCCCAGGTCGATATCGCCGTTGGCCAGAACGGATTGGTCGTCCGGAGTAAAATAACCCGTCAAGAGCAGGCCGCCGCTGGTGCTCATCTTCAGGAAGGAGTCGCCACAGTCTCCGCACAGGCT
>DATEHV010000007.1:0-2120 GCA_035279445.1 Candidatus Acidiferrales bacterium
ATTCAACGAGCTGAGAATTCATGTATCTCCACCCTCCCACGAGCGCAGCGTCGAGCGACGTTCGATTCGCGCTAAGCCCGAGGCTGCGGCTTCGGCTCCTCGACATCCGCGTAGAGGAGTTCGATCACATCCTCATATCGATGCTCGATCACGCGCCGCTTCAGCTTCAGCGTATAGGTGAGCTCGCCATTAGCATAGCTAAAGTCCCGATCAAGTAGCGCAAACCGCTTGGGCTTCTCGTATTGCGCAAGAGAAGCCGTGACGCGCTCAATCTCGCGCGACAGAAGATCGCGCACCCACGGATCGGATACCATTCGCTCCGGGACTGGAAGCTCCCGGCCCGCTTTGCGCGCTTCCGCTTCGATGGCGGCAAAATCCGGAACGACCAGCGCCGAAACAAATTTTCTCTTGTCGCCGACAACGATCGCATTCGCAATGAAGGGAGCCGTCTTCAGGAGGTTCTCGATCGGGGCGGGCGCGACAAACTTTCCTCCGGCGGTCTTCAACATCTCTTTTTTGCGGTCAGTGATGATCAGATAACCGTCTTCATCAAGCCGCCCGATGTCGCCGGTGTGGAACCACCCGTCGGCCGTGAAAACCTCGCGCGTCTGGTCTGGCTTGCGGTAGTATCCTTGCATCACACACGGCCCTTTCACAAGGATTTCCCCGTCCTCCGCGATGCGGACCTCCACGTGCGCGATCGGGCGGCCGACCGTTCCCACCTTATTCGCAATCGGCAGGTTTGCGGCGACGATGGGAGAGGTCTCCGTCAATCCGTATCCTTGGTAAACGGGCAGATTAACGGCCCAGAAAAACTCCGCGAGTTCTCGCGCAAGCGGCGCGCCTCCCGAAACGAACGTATGGACGCGCCCGCCGACACCAGCGCGAACCTTTGAATAAACCAGAGCATCGGCGCAGCGCCACTGGAGCCTCATCGCAAGCGACGCATCCTTGCCGTAGGCTCGCCATGGCACCGATTTCGCAGCCACGCGCAGCGCCCAATCGAAGATCCTGCGCTTCGCGCCTTTTTCGCGATGACCTTTCTCCAAGATATTGGCGTACAGCTTTTCAAAAAAGCGGGGAACGGCAGCGGTCACCGTGGGGCGAACCTCCAAAAGTGCTTGGGCGACATCCTCCATGCGCTCAAGGTAAGCGACGGAGACTCCGCGAAACATGTAGCCATAATCCATCACGCGCTCGTACACGTGCGCCAGCGGAAGGAAAGAAAGCGCCACATCCGCGGGCCGGAACTCGTAATTTTGAAGCGCGTCGAGAGCGTTCGAGGCAAGATTCGAGTGA
This sequence comes from Candidatus Acidiferrales bacterium, assembly GCA_035279445.1. Lineage (GTDB taxonomy): Bacteria > Acidobacteriota > Terriglobia > Acidiferrales > UBA7541 > Palsa-295. The sequence continues at coordinate 1,300 of DATEHV010000007.1, forward strand.
TTCAGCATCACTCCCTTCGGCTCGCCAGTCGTTCCCGATGTGTAGATGATGGTTGCGAGGTGGCCGCCGCCGACGCTGGCGGAGCGCTTACGGTACTCGGCAACATCGGCATCCGACGCGGCGGCGACCAGGGCGTCAAAACTCAGGATTTCGCCCTGCATATCCGCCGGTGCGGTGACGGAAATCATATGTTCCACCGTCTTCAAACGCGCGCGACATTCCCCGATTTTTCGCGCCTGAGACTCGCCCGATGTGACCACAATACGCGCGCCCGCGTCGTTCAGGATGTAGCAGAGCCGGTCCAGCGATTCATTGAAATAGACCGGAACAGTGACGCCTCCGAGACCCTGAATGGCGAAATCCACGACGTGCCACTCGGGGCAATTCGGAGCGAACAGTCCCACGCGGTCGCCCTCGCGGATGCCAAGCTCAAAGAGCGCCTTGCTCAGACCCGCAATACGCCGCAGCATCTCGCTTGCCGAGACCGGGCGCCAGCCCGACTCGGTGCGATACACCTGGGCGCGCGGATTCGCGTGGCGGTCCACGGCGTTGAGAAAGCATGTTGGCAGCGCGGGATATTCCATGGCGACGCATGCAACTCTAGCGTATCGTCCCGCCGCCGCGCAATCAGTCGAACTAATTTCCACGCGCGGTGCTGACGGACAGCGGGCCGTGAAATTGGCCAAAGACGGAGGGGGGAAATCCGGTGCTAGTGGGAGACGCCGCCAGAGGCCACGTCGCCGACAGCCTCTCTCGAATTCTCGTCAACGAAGTAGTTCCGTTCGTACAGGGTATGATAAATGCGGCCGGCGATTTCCGAG
>DATEHV010000008.1:0-84571 GCA_035279445.1 Candidatus Acidiferrales bacterium
CAACTGCGCCGCTGGGAGCATATCTACAACACCGTGCGTCCCCATCAGGCGCTGGGTTATCTCACCCCGCGCGAATTCCTGGACCGCTGGAGATCTCAACCAAAGAAAGCCGAGTGTCACTAATCATGTGGACGAGTACAGTCGTTTGACCGTGTGCGTCGCGGGCCGCTATAATCGATATTTCACCCTGGCGGAGAACGCGCGCCAGGTGCGCCCTCGGCGGGCGCGGCGCCGATTCGGCCAAGGTTTCCGCAGAGAGGAAACTTCCAGCAGGATTTCAGGAGCATTCATGATCAAGGCAACACTCTTGCGCCCCGGAATGATCATCAAGCACGAGGGCGATCTCCACGCCGTGTACAGCGTGGACCATCGCACTCCGGGCAATAAGCGCGCCGCGATGGCCACCAAGATGCGAAACCTGCGCAGCGGCGCGATGATCGACTATCGGTTCCGCGCCGAGGAATTCATCGACAAAGTCACGGTGGATGAGATCGAGTTCGACTATCTCTACAGCGACGGCGAAGGCCACCACTTCATGAACACGCAGAATTACGAGCAGCTCGCGCTGCAGAACGATATCGTCGGCGATACGAAGGACTACCTCATCCCCAACATGCCCGTGAAGATTGAATACTACGACGACAAGCCCATCGGCGTCCTCGTGCCCGACACCGTTGATCTCGTCGTCGTCGAGACCGAACCCAGCATTCAGAAAGCGACGGCGAGCGCGGTCATGAAACCCGCGAAGCTCGAGACTGGACTCGTGATCAACGTCCCGCCATTCGTCGGCACCGGCGATAAAGTGAAAGTGGACACCACCGAGGGCCGCTACATCCAGAGAGTGCAGTGACAATGCGATGAGCACGGTCATCCAAACCGAGTCCGCCACTGGACATCCGCCGAGGGCGCTCCTTTAGCTCGCCGTGGGCGGCTTTGTCGTGAGACGTCACGCAGAGAGAGCCGGAGTGTGGCTTATTCTCTCCGTGATCCGCATGAACATCCATTCGAGGCCGAGCGACTTCCGTCCCCTACCAGTTCTTGCGGTCATGCTCTTCGCCGCCCCGCACTCGAATGTGTTCGCTGCTCGCGCCCTCCAGACGGATGATTCCACCGCTCACCTCCAGGAGAGCGAGCGTCCCCTGCCGGACATTCCCGCGCTGCTGCGCGACGTCAACAAGAATCAGCGCTCTCTCGAGGATCTTAGGAGGCTTTACACGTGTCACCTCTCCGAAGAAGAGGACAAAGTCGATTCGGGGGGCGAGGTGAAATCCGGAACGATCAAGGATTACGACGTCTTCTACATCGGCCAGGAGCAGGTTCGCCACCTGCTCGCCAAGGACGGCAAGCCGCTCCAGAGAGACGAAAAAAAGAGAGAGGACGACCGCTTCAACAAGCATTTCGACGAAGTGAAGAAAAAACAGGCCGAACTGGCGAAAGATCCCTCGAAAATGGCGAAGAAAAATCAAGAGGACGAAGCTCAGGTTTCCGACTTCCTGCGCGCCGAGCTGTTCACGAATCCGCGCCGGGAACGCTTCCGAGGCCAGGAAGTCATCGCCTTCGACTTCAACGGGAACCCGGACTACAAGCCCAAAAAAAGGATCGATCGCATCATTCAGAAACTTTCCGGCGTGATCTGGGTTGACGAACACGCGCGCGAAATCGTGCGCCTTGAAGCGCACTTCGCGGAAACCGTGAGAGTCGGAGGAGGTTTGCTGGCCTCCCTGCAGAAGGGATCCAATTTCGTTTTCGAGCAGGAAAAGATCAACGATGAAGTTTGGCTGCCGTCTTACGCCGAGCTTCACCTGGCGGGGCGAATTGTTTTCGTGAAGTTGAAGGAAAACGGCATCGACCGTTATAGCGACTACAAGAAGTTCCGCGTCGGAGCCGCGCTGGGCCCCTCCACCCCGCAGCCGCCGAACTAGCGCGCGGCGGAACGCTTGGCACCGAAGACGCGATGAAAAATCGCGTCCACGGCGCGCAGCTGACGGCGCAGATCAAACGTAAGGGCGAGGGCCTTCTCGTCGAGGTATTTCCGGACATTTGCATCGGCGCTGACGCGATCCTGGAAACTCGTTTCCGATTCCCACGCGGCCATGGCGTGGCCCTGCACCCATTTGTAGGCCTCTTCCCGCGGCGCGCCGTGCTCGACCAGATCCTGCAAGAGCTGTCCTGAAAAAACCAGGCCATGCGTGGCGTCGAGATTCCGCCGCATGCGCTCGGGGAACACGGTCATGTTGGCGACGATTTCGCCGGCGCGGTGCAGCATGTAATCGGCGAGGATCGTCGAATCGGGCAGGATCACGCGCTCGACCGAGCTGTGCGAGATGTCCCGCTCGTGCCACAGCGCGATATTTTCCGCCGCCGCGATTGAATTCGCGCGCACCACGCGCGCGAGACCGCAAATCTGCTCGCTCGACACCGGGTTGCGTTTGTGCGGCATGGCGGAGCTGCCGCGCTGCTCGCCGCCAAACGGCTCTTCGACTTCGCGGACTTCGGTGCGCTGCAAATGGCGAATCTCCTGCGCAACGCGCTCGAGCGACGCGGCAATGATCGCGAGCGCGGAAAGATACTGCGCGTGGCGATCGCGCTCGATCACCTGTGACGTGATCGGCGCGGTTGCCAGCCCCAGCCGCTGGCAGATTTTCTGTTCGATTTCCGGGCCAAGATGCGTGCAGGTGCCGACGGCGCCGGAAATCTTCCCCACAGCCATCTCGCGCGCTGCGATGTCAAAACGCGCGGCATCGCGCCGGTTTTCCGCGTACCAATTCGCGATTTTGAGGCCAAAGGTGATCGGCTCGGCGTGGATTCCGTGTGTCCGGCCGATTTCGGGCGTGTCCTTGAACTCCCACGCGCGCTTTTCCAGGGTCTCGCCGAATCGCGCAATTCCTTTTTCGATCAGTTGGGAGGCTTCGCGGACTAGAAGCGCCTGCGCCGTGTCCACTACGTCGTTCGAAGTGAGCCCGTAATGAAGCCAGCGCGCCGCTTCGGGATCGCCCACCGAATCCTGGACCACGATGGTGAACGCGATTACGTCGTGCCGGACCTTCGCCTCCACCTCGTTGATTTTGGCCACGTCGACGCGCGACCGCTCGCGCAATTTTCGCGCCGCCTCTCGTGGCACGATCCCCGCCTCGGCGAGCGTCTCAGTCGCGGCCAGCTCGACTTCAAGCCACTTCTGAAACTTGTTCTCCTCGCTCCATACGCGGCCCATCTCCGAACGCGTGTAGCGTGCGATCAAGTCCGGCTCCTTGGTCCAAGCGCCCTGCAAAAGGTGGGTAAAATCACTACCCCATGATACCTGAAATGGGCCTGGGCCGGCCGGTCAGGTGGTCAGAGTTCAAACGGGCCGAGAGGGATGCGCTGGCTGGCGACGTGGAGCGCGCCGCGGAAGGCGGACTCACCCGGTCGGCGGCCGAGGGCTTCTTCGGCCGAGATGCGTGCAAGTTCAGGATTGTTGTTCTGCTCGGAGAGATGCGCGAGGACCAGATGCCGCGCGCGGCCGTCGAAAACCTCCGCATCGGCAAGGAATTCGCTGACGACGTTGTTTGAAAGATGCCCTGTCCGGCTCATCACGCGTTGCTTGATGTACCAGGGGTAAGGCCCCACCTTGAGCATTTCGAGATCGTGGTTCGATTCGAGGATCAGGAAATCGGCCTCGCGCAGATGATGCTTCACAAGCTCGGGCAAGTAACCGAGGTCAGTGACGATCGCGACCTTGGTGCCGTTCATGCGGAAGGCGAATCCGACCGGATCGGCGGCGTCGTGCGGGATCGCGAACGGATTGATCTCGACGTCGCCGATTTCGAACCGCTCGCCTGCGCGGATAAATTCGACGCGCTCCATTTTCGCCTTCTTTCCCGGCTTGTCGGGGTCGTCGGCGTACATTTTCAGGATTTCACGGTGCGTGGGCTCGGTGAGGTACGCCGGGCAATCCCAGTGGCGTGCGAGTTGCGCGAGCGCGCTCGAATGGTCCGAGTGCTCGTGGGTGACCAGAATGGCGTCCACGCGCTCCGGCTGCTGCCGTCCCAGTGCTTCGAACCGCCGCTGGAGTTCCTTGCGGCCCAGGCCCGCGTCGACGAGGAGGGTTGTGCGCTCGGTTTCGAGCAACGTCGCGTTGCCCGTGCTGCCGGAGGCCAGAATGGATACGCGGAACGAGATGCGGAGTCTCTCCGGGACGGAATGATGGCAAAGTGGCACGGCGGCGTCAAAGGAAAAACGCTGCCGCGCGACACAGAGGCGCAGAGAATCGACGCAGCCGTCAGAAAGTCAGCTCATCGCGGGTGAGGGTGAAGCCGTTGAGGTTGCCGACAACGCTTGCGGCGATGCGGCCCGGCTCGAAGAATTCCCGCGCAATCTGTTGTACTTCCTCGGCGGTGACGCTTTCGAGCATTGCGATCAGCTCCTGTGGGGTGAAGTGGCGGCCGAAATAGATGTGATAGCGCGCCAAGCTGTTCATGCGCGCGCCGCTGCCTTCGAGCGCGAGCAGCGTCGCGCCCTTCAGATGATCCTTTGCACGGCGCAATTCCTCTTCATCGAGCGGCTCGTCCTTCATCCGCCGGAATTCATCGAGCACCGAGCGCACCACCTGCGAAGCGGTCTCGAGCGACGTTCCTGCATAGACCGAAAGGATGCCCGCGTCGCGATAGGAATTCAGATCGCTAAAAATCGCGTAGGCCAGGCCTTGCCGCTCGCGGATATTTTGAAACAGCCGCGACGACATCCCGCCCCCGAGAATATTGTTCAGAATCGACGCGGCAAAGCGCCGGCGATCGGGGAGAGCCAACGCCGGGACGCCCACGCAGATGTGCACCTGCTCGAGTTCGCTCTTCGTGCGCAGCGTGATGTGCGGCGCGGGTACCGGCTTCGGATCGGCGAAGCCGTCGTCGGCCGGCGCCAGCTTCGAAAATCGCTCCGAGACGAGATCGACGAGCTGCGCGTGCGTCAGATGTCCCGCCGCCGTGATCACCAGATGATTCGGCGCGTAACACTGACGAAACCATTTCTGCAGCGTTTCGCGCGTGAACGCGGAAACGGTTTCGGGCGTGCCGAGGATCGGCTTCCCCAGCGCGTGCATGGCCCAGAAATTCTGCGTGAAAAGCTCGTGGACCAGGTCCTCGGGGTTGTCCTGCGTCATGCGGATTTCCTCGAGTACCACGGACTGCTCTCGCGCGATATCTTCTTCGGCGAATTTCGGCTCGAGGACGACGTCCGCGAGCACGTCGAAGACCTTCGGCAGATGCTCGTCCAGAACGCGCGCGTTGAAGCAGACCATTTCCTTGGCCGTGAACGCGTCCAGCATTCCGCCGACGCGGTCCACCTCGCGCGCGATGTCTTCCGCCGTGCGCCGCCGCGTGCCCTTGAACACCATGTGCTCGATGAAGTGCGAAACGCCGTTCAGCTCGGCCGGCTCGCGCCGCGATCCCGAGCGCAGCCAGATTCCCACCGAAACCGAGTGGACATGCTCCATCGGCTCCGTCAGGATCACGAGGCCGTTCGGCAGAATCTCCTTGTGCACGGTTGGGGTTACGTTCGCCATTTTCATTTCCATTGTTGCACGACGAAAGAGCACGTGTCACGGCTCCGCGGGGGGACGGCAATGTCTTGCGCGCGAACGTGGTTACTGATAGCGTAACGGCCCCAGAGGCACCCCTGCCAATGCCCAGTGCCGAGATCGCCGTCCACACAACAATCCCTCCGCAACGTGTCGACAGAAACGGCCTGAGCATACGCGAGGATGTTCTGTACACCGACGTGAAGGGCCGAGAGAAAGCCAGGCTCCGTAAGCGGGCAGAACGGGTGTTCGACGATTTCGGCGATGTGTTGCGGCGCGTTCTCGAGCCCAACGAAACAATTTTCTACATTGCTGTGGCGCAAGTCATGCCTGGAGCTGCGACCCAGTTTTTCGGAGGTGGATGGCATACATACTCCCTGCCGCGCACACTGTTGTTTTTGACAGAGCGCCGAATCATTGCCCTGCGCGTGAGGCGGCGCGCAGGTGGCTGGAAATGGAATCGCGGAATTCGGACTGTGCGGTGGGGCGACATAGAGAGCACGCCGATTCGCGGGTTCGCCAGTCGCTACTTAACACTGAAGTTTCGGGACGGAGAGAAGCTGTCATACTTTCGGTTTGGCTCTGGTGACTTAAAAAAGGCCAGGCTACTGATCGACGTCCTGCGGCCGAACGGCTCTGGCGAAACCACGGCAGCCGGCGCGATGAAGTCTCTGTGCCCAGTCTGCCTTGCGGCGCTTTCTCCGAGGAATTATCAGTGTCCGGGCTGTGGTCAGCAGTTCAAGGATGAAAAAACTCTGGTGCGGCGCGGAATCCTGATCCCGGGGGGAGCGTCGTTTTACGTGGGCTCTAATGTGTTGGGCGCACTGCGAGCCTTCAGCGAGTCGATCTTTTTGTTAGTGTTGCTTGGCTTCCTTGCGGTCGCGATTAGTGAACCAAAGGGTTCGAAGGACGCCTCGATCGAATTTGCCGGCGCTCTTTTCGTTCTTGGCGTTCTGGCCCTGGATAAACTCATGGCCATCGCGGTCTCGCGAAACCAAATCCGCGACTTCCTTCCCATTAAGTAATGCCCGACCCCCGAGCGGTGGAAAAATGCGCCGAGGCAGGCGTGCTATGATGAATCTAAGATGCCTCTCCGCGCTTCGAATACGGTCATAAACCTGCTCGGAAAATCAGCGGAAGACCTCCGCGAATTCCTGCACAGTCTCGGCGAGCCAGCCTATCGCGGCGCGCAGATTTACCATACGCTCTACGCAGAGCGACGCTTCGATTTCGCCGCGATGTCGAATTTACCTGCGGCGCTGCGCGAGCGGCTGGCGCGCGAGGCCTCGATTGCGTTGCCGCGCGTGGTGCGCCGCTATCGCTCCTCCGACGGTACCGTGCGCTACGTCCTCGCCATTAGCGAAGCGAACGCCGCGAACATCGAAACCGTCTTCATGCCGGAAGAAAACCGGCAGACGATCTGCATTTCGACGCAGGCGGGTTGTGCGGTGGATTGCCGATTCTGCCTCACCGCCACGCTGGGCTTGGTGCGCAACCTGACCGCGGGCGAAATCGTCGGGCAGGTGCTTGTCGCGCTCGACGAAAACCGCGTGGCTCTCAAGCCGCAAACTAATATCGTCCTGATGGGACAGGGCGAGCCGCTGCTGAACTACGAGGCAGTGACGGCTGCGCTGCGAATCCTGCTCGACCCGAATGCAGTGGCGATTGCGCCGAGGCATGCGGCGCTCTCGACCAGCGGCATCATCCCCGGCATCGAGCGGCTGGCGCGGGAAAAGCTGCGGCCGAACCTGGCGATATCGCTCAACGCGTCGTCGAACGAGCAGCGCGACCAGATCATGCCCGTCAACCGAAAGTATCCGCTGGAAAAACTTCTGGAAGCGTGCCGGAAGTACCCGCTCAGGCCGCGGGAATGGCTCCTGTTCGAGTACGTCCTCCTCGGCGGATTCAACGATTCGCCCGACGACGCGCTCCGCGTCGTAAAGCTGCTTGCGAATCTCCGCGCCAAGGTGAATCTGATCCCGTGGAATCCTGGCGACCTGCCGCACAAAAGGCCGGATTCGCACCGCGTCGAGGAATTTCAGCGCATTCTCATTGAGAAAGGCGTGCCGTGTTTCGTGCGCGATTCGCGCGGGCAAGACGTGATGGCCGCCTGCGGCCAGCTCGCGCTGGCGGAAAGTGCGAGTTCTCAAGGGGCGGCAACAGCCTAAACACCAATTTGTCGACCAGAGGAGGCGAAGTGTGGTCGCTGCGAAAGATCTTTGGCGGTAGTGCCAAAAAATGACCAAAGCTCAGGCCGACCAGTTCATCCTCGACCAGCTCAAAAGGCTCGGCGCCGGGATGAGCCAGCCGCGCGAAGTGATTCACTATCTGTATCTGCCGAGCGGCGAGGCCGCCCGCCAGGCCGCCGAAGCATTGCAGTCGAAGGGATATCGGACTGAAGATAAGATGGCTGCAAACGCCAACATCAACCGTCAAAACCCGTATCTCGTGTTGGCTAAAAATCACATCGTGGCAAGCCCCCAGGCAGTCCAAGAGCTCCGCCGGCTGTTCGAGGAACTGGCGTCGTTTCACAACGGCGAATATGACGGATGGGAGGCGGCGGCCAAGCCCTGACCCACGGGGCTGGTCAATCGTTGCGAATGCCGATTGCCGCCATCATGCGGCCGGTGGTGCGCTCGCGTCGATAGCTGAAAAAGAGTTCGGTACGGCACGCGGTGCAGAAACCGGACGACAGAATCTGCGCCTGCGGTACGCCCGCGCCGGCCAGGATGGCTCGATTCGCGGCGATGAGATCGAGATGAACTCGCAGCGGCGGGGGCTGGTGTCCGGGCGGCATCATCGTGAGCCAGGGAAGCCAGTTCGGATCGTTTTCGTCGGAGGCGAGCGCGTCGAATGGTCCGTCAAACCAATCGCGAGCCTTTGTGAACTGGGCGTGGAATTCCACCGCGACCTCGGGCCCGACTTCATAGCAGCAGCGGCCGATTCCGGGGCCGAGCGCGGCGATCACATCCTCCGGTCGCGTCCCGAACTCCATTTGCATCCGCCCCAGCGTTTTCTCGGCGATGCGGCCAAGCGTGCCGCGCCAGCCCGCATGCACTGCGGCGATGGCGCGCCGCTTCGTGTCCGCCAGAAGAATCGGAACGCAATCCGCGGTTTGCACGGCGAGCAGGACGCCGTGCTCGCGGGTAAAAAGCGCGTCGCCCTGGGAAGTATTCTGAGCCTCGGCGGGCGAGGAACTCACGCGATGCACAACATCAGAGTGAATCTGCCGCAGCGTGACGCAGCGCATTTCGCCGGAGCCAAGAGCGCGAAAGAAACTTTTGCGGTTCTCACGTACGCACTCGCGCGAGTCCCAATCGGTGAATCCGAGGTTCAGCACCTGTTCGGGCGATTTGCCGCTGCCTTGCGTTTTCGCCGGAATGCTCGCGGCGAGCTCGCTTACGCCGCCGAAGCGCGTGCTGAACCCGTGGACCAGCCAGTCCAGCCGCGCAAGCGCCGTCGCTTCGAGGATCTGCAAGCGGCCGGCGTGGCGCAAGGTCCAAGCGGCGTGCTTGTTGGCCGGCACGCGCCCGGCCGCGCGCTTTTCCGGCGAGGCCGTTTTCTTCGCTAGGGTTGACGACATTCCTTACCTTCGCTTCCCGTGCTGTCGAGGCGCGTTTCGATTATATAATTGCCGCAACTCGCGCGCTTGCAGGGTGTTTTGGAGGCCGTTTGATCGTCGGACTCGGATTGGACATCGCCGAAATCGACCGGATCGAGGCGGCCGTCAAGCGCCACGGTGCGCCGTTCCTCGAGCGCCTTTTCACGCCCGCCGAAGTATCCTACTGCGAAAGCCACAAGAACAGATTCGAGCGCTATGCCGCCCGATTCGCTGCAAAAGAGGCGGCGATGAAGGCGCTCGGGACGGGCTGGAGCCGCGGCGTTCGATGGCGCGATATCGAAGTGGTGCGCGAGCCCGGTGGAAAGCCGACTCTGCGCCTCGAGGGCGCCGCGCGTGAAATCGCCGGCCGTTTGTGCGTGAAGAATATATCGCTATCCATCACGCATAGCGGCAACCTGGCCCTCGCCCAGGTCGTTTTCGAGAGCTAACGGGCGCTGCGAGCGGGCGTCGCCGGATCCGCAAGGTCTTGCGCGTCCGCCGGAATGCGAATGTCGTGCCACTCGTTCACCGGATGGCGTCCGGGGATTCGCAGCTTCAGGTAATTTCCCGTCAGTGCTTCGGTCCAATCTTGCCCCCCACGGCCGAGCGTCAGCGCGCGCACGGCGCGCCCCGCCTGCGCCCTGCGGAACTCTTCGGACTTTCGCAGCCCGAGGGCCCGAAGACTCCGGGCCCGCTCGCGGATGGATTCCAGGCGAACGGCCCCGCCGAGATTCGCCGCTGCAGTTCCGGGGCGCGTCGAGAACGAAAACACATGCAGGTATGTGAACGGTTGTCGTTCGATGAATGCGAAGGTGGCGCGAAAATCTTCCTCCGTCTCGCCGGGAAAGCCCGCGATGACGTCCGCTCCGATCGCCGCGTCGGCCAGCGCGCGGCGGATGAGGCTCACGCGCTCGGCGTAGTGCTCGGAGCGGTACCAGCGGTGCATGGCGCGCAGGATTCGGTCGGAGCCCGATTGCAGCGGCGCGTGAAAATGCGGCGCCAAGCGATCGGACGAGGCCACGAGCGCCACGAAATCTTCGGTGATGTCCTGCGGCTCGATTGAGCTGAAGCGAAGCTGCTCGAGTTCGGTCTCGTCGAGGATTCGCTGAACGACGCCGGCGAGTCCGGCGCGCGGGACGAGGTCGCGGCCATAGCTTCCGAGATTGATCCCGCTCAGGACGATTTCCCTCGCGCCCGCATCCACGAGCGTCCACACTTCGCGGATTACATCATCTGGAGGCAGGCTGCGGCTGCGCCCGCGCACGAAGGGAATCACGCAGTAGGAGCAGCGATTGTTGCAGCCGTCCTGTATTTTCAGGATGGGCCGTGTGCGGTCGCCCGCCATCAGCGTCGCGGGCGCGATCTGTACTGCGGTTTGCGCGAAGATGTCGCCGGTCAGGATTCTCGCCGGGCCTCGTGCGAGCGACATCGCCGCGCCTTCGAGTTGCGCCAGCGGGAAGAAGTCGGCGCGCGCCGGCTGCGCCACAACCCCTTGAAGGATGTCGGGTATTTCCGCCTGGTGCGAATTCCCCACCACCCAGGCGACACCCTCCATCGCCGCAAGTTCCTCGGGCGCGCGCTGCGCGTAGCAGCCGGTGACAACGACGCACGCGCCGGGATTCGCGCGGTGAATTTTTCGTATGGCGTCGCGCGCCTGAGAATCCGCGGCAGCCGTCACGGTGCACGTGTTCAGCACGACGACGTCCGCGGACGCGTGACCCGCGGAGGGCGTCAGGCCCTTTTCGAGCAACGCGCTGCGAAGCGCGGCGGCGTCGGCCTCCGTAGCGCGGCAGCCAAAGTTCTCAATGGAAAATGTCGCCATGCGGTCGGGTGCGTTTCTGAAAACTTGAGGCAGGGATTATAGCAGCGAATCGAGGCGGCTTCAGGACGTTACGCTGGGGTCGCGGTCGCTGCCGCGGACGGGGAGCTACTCTCCGGAGCCGCGCCGCTGGTAGCAGAGGAGAATCAAGTCCGCGCGGCGTCGCACGCCGAACTTTGCGAGAAGATTGGAAACGTGAAATTTTACGGTCCGCTCGGAAATATGCAGCCGGTCCGCCACTTCCTTGTTGGCCAGATTTTCCAGCAAGCCGCTGAGCACCTCTTGCTCCCGCCGGCTGAGTTCGTTCGGAGAATCCACGCGGAGGCGGCGTCCCTGCGTGCTGCTCAGGATGGAGTCCACAAAGCGGGACAAAACCGGGCGCGGAACCCAGATACCCCCGTTGGCCACCTGCGGCAGTGCGCGAGGGAGTTGTTGGCGGGCCTCGGCGTAGGTCAGGATACCTTTGGCGCCCTGGCGCAGCAGGGCGTAACTATCGGCCTCCTTGAGTTTGTCGCCAACGACCAGCAGCCGGGCGTTTGAGTAGCGTTCGAGAATGTTTCCCAGCAGGGCTCCCGTGGCCTGGCGCGCCGCGTGAGCGTCGACGACATACACCGTCGCTTTCGGCACGTCGAGATTCCGCAAGTCCGGCGCCAACATCGAATCGAGCTGTTTGCACGTAATCTGGAAGCCGGAATCTTCCAGCAAGCGATGGAATTCGTCCAAAACCATCGGATGCGGCGAAAGCAGGCAGACCTTTAAATTAGACTTACCGTTCGACTTGGCCATTCTGAATTCAGGCTAGCCGAATTGATGGGCATGGGCAAGGAAGACGGAGCAGGCGATTTCATACCAGACACGGGCATAAACGGCGTCAGGGGCGCCCAGAAGCCTGGCCTGAAAATTGGCGTGAGAGATTAGCGCGCGGCGTCGCGCACCGAGATACGCCGCCGCTGATCCATGCTGAAACTGGCGAAACGCGAGGTTGCGGCAGAGATCAGTCAGCCTGCGCCGGCGATTCGGTTGAAAGCTCGCCTTCCGCAACCGGCTTTCGTCTTGGGCGCTTCGCAGGCAGGCCCGCCTGACGGACCTTGTAAAGCAGTGCGCGATAGCTGATTTTCAGCACCTCGGCGGCCTTGCGACGGTTCCAGTGATTGGCCTGGAGCACCCTCAGGATTACGTCGCGCTCCGTCCGTCGTGTTACTTGCTGGGCGATGCGTTTGAGAGGAATGTTTCCGTCCGGCGTCGTCTCGTACGTCAAATGGAAGGGCGCCTTTTCGGCGCGCTCGGCGTAGAACGCCTCCTCAGAACCCAGCACCACGTATCGCGCCATGCAGTTTTCCAGTTCGCGCACGTTGCCGGGCCAATCCCGTTGCTGCAGCAAATGGAGAGTCTCCCTCGAAACTGGGCTTGCCGCGCGTTGAAACCTCCGGTTGAATTGCTGGCCAAGGTATTCCACCAGATACGGAATGTCTTCGCGACGTTCTCGAAGCGACGGGAGAGTAATGGTGATCACGTTGATGCGATAGTAGAGGTCCGAGCGGAAGACTCCGTTATCGATTTCGCGCTGGAGTTGCCGGTTCGTCGCGCAGATCACGCGCGCGTCCATGCGCCTTTCTTCATGGTCGCCGATGCGCGTGAAATGACCGTCCTGGAGCACGTGGAGCAGTTTCGCCTGCAGGTTCGCGTCGAGCTCGGCAATCTCATCCAGGAACAGCGTGCCGCCTTGGGCCAGCTCCATGCGGCCGGGTTTCGCGGCGTGGGCGCCCGTGAAAGCGCCCTTCTCAAAACCGAAGAGCTCGCTTTCGAGCAGTGTCCCCGGAATCGCCGGGCAGTTCACCTTCACGAATGGCCCCTCGCGCCATGGGGAACGGCTGTGAATGTAGCGCGCCAGGACTTCTTTTCCAGTTCCGCTTTCGCCGAGAATCAGGATGGGAACGTTCAATCCGGCCGCTCGCTCGACCTTGTGCCGCACGGTTCGCATTGCTGCGGAGGGGCCGAAAAAGATGTGCTCGGGCGGGAGCTCGTACGACTGTGACGCTATCTCGGGTTTCAGTGGGGCCGCGGAAGACATTGAGATTATGGGTCAGGAACCGGCGCTGACAATTCTCCCCTCGATGGTATTGCACTCAGGACGCCAAACGCGCTTCTGTCCACGCATGTATCGGCCCGGCTGTGGATTGCCCGGATTACTTGTAAGCCACTCATTGCATTAGGCTTGTCCAAAGTACGAGGACCACGACAGCCCACCCCGCATGCCGAGCCCCCCACGCAAATCCAGTCAAGGCTCTGAAAACCCTTGGAACATAAGGGAAGGGGTGTTCCTAACGAGGGTCGAGGCGCGTTCCGGAGGGTACCAAGCGCTCGGGCAGGCAATTACGAACGATCAGGGGATTCCGAGTTCGCGCTGTGCGGTACTGGAAGAGGCCTAAACTTCGCAGAATTCCCGCGCACTCGATTCTAGATGCGCGACCCTTCACCGCGAATGATGTCGTAGCGCTCGATCACCGCCGCGACGCCGATCGTTTCGTGATCATCGTCAGAGCGCTTGTCCACGCGCACCACGCGACCATGTGCGCGAACGAAGACCTCTGCGCCGCGCGTGATTTCCGCCGGCAATGTCAGCGTGAAATCGACTTCGCTGCCGGGAATGAGATCCTTCTCCACCGTGAAGTAAACTCCGCGCGTGGAAATGTCCCGCGTCTGGCCGGCGTGCAACTTGGGCTCTCGGTTGATGGGCATGCGGATATTCACCGGCAGGGACAGATCGTACCGGCGGGCCATACGGCGTTCGGTCATTCCTGCTGCTCCTTCAGTACTGGGTTGAAGTTCACAGCATCCCCCGCATACAGAATCAGCAATCTCTCTTCCAAACGCGACATCGCGTTCGGTTCTTGCCCCGCAGCTGCAGCGTTTGGCGGGCTCCCGCGCCTTTGCTCAAGGAAGGAGCACGCGCGGTGAGCAACCCCTTTGTAAACAACAGAGCTTTGTTTCTATCTCGGGTGGACGGCGATCACCACTCGGTTCACACGCGAAAGAGTTCCGCATGCGGCCTGTTTCGGACCGGAATACTAGACCATGGCAAAGGCAAATGGATAGTGCTATTTCGCGGCTTGTGCTCTAGATATGCAACTGTTTTCAGGGGTATAGGACTACGCGCCGATCCACAACCCAGCCGCTATTTCTTGCGGAGTGCGCCGAGCCGCGCACGAAAGATTGTGACCTGCGGCGATATCGACAAAGTTAGAACCGGTTCGGTAGATCGGAACCGTTCCCCGAAGACTGGGACGCGCACTCGTGCTTCCGGCGCGCGCTGTTCACACCATCGCAGACAGTTTCAGGAACCGCGGACGCCCGGAGCTGCAGGAGTCTCTTCTGTCACGACTTCTCGTTTTGCCGCCGCGATTTTTGCTGCTTCCTTTGCCGCTGCCGAGCGCGAGCCTCGGCCGGAATCGAGATTGAACTGTCGCATCTTGTAGAGCAGCGCTTTGTAACTGATTCCCAGCATGTGAGCCGCGTCTTTTCGGCACCAGTTTGTTTTCTCCAGCGCGTCGGCGATCGCTTCCATTTCCGCTTCGTCCTTCAAGCCGCGCACGAGCGCCTTCAGCCCTTGTTCTTTGGGCGCCGGCGCTTCCTCGCGCGGAGAGACGCGCTGCTGCTGGCTGGTCATCTCCAGAAGTTCGCGGAAGCTGCCTTCGTCGTCTTCCAGAATTACATAGCGTTTGACGAAGTTCTCGAGTTCGCGCAGGTTGCCGGGCCACGAGTAGCGCACCGCGGCTTCGAGCAGGCTCTTCGAAGGATCGGGCGCCACCTTCTGGTACTTTTCGCTGTACTTGACCAGAAAGTGCCGAAACAAGAGCGGGATTTCCGTGGTGCGCTCCCGCAGTGGCGGGATGTGGAGCGAGAGTACGTTCAGCCGGTAATAGAGATCCTCGCGGAAGCGGCCCGTTCGCATCGCTTCCTTGACGTCCATATTCGTCGCGGCGAGTACGCGAACGTCCACGTTGACTACCGAGCGAGCGCCCAGGCGCGAATACTGGCCATCCTGTAACACGTGCAGGAGTTTTGCCTGCAGATGCGGGCTCATTTCCGCGATTTCATCCAGGAAGATGGTCCCCTTGTTGGCGAGCTCGAACTTGCCGGGCTTCGCCCGCACGGCGCCCGTGAAAGCGCCCTGCTCGAATCCGAACAGCTCCGATTCCAGGAGTTCGCCCGGCAGTGCGGCGCAATTCACTTTGATGAAAGCCTGCTGGTTGCGTTTGGAACGGAGATGAACCATGCGCGCAACCACTTCCTTTCCGACGCCGCTTTCGCCGCTGATGAAAATGGGAACGTCGACCGGCGCAATCTGCAGGATTTGCTGGCGAATCTTGAGCATCTGCGGGCTCGCGGCCAGAAACGAGATGTCCTCGGTCAGAGCCTCGCAATATTCCCGCAGCGCCTGATTTTCCGAGCGCAGTTGCTGCTTCTGCTGGCACTTCAGAAACGCGGCATCCAGCTCCGGCTTCTCAAACGGTTTGGTCAGGTAATCGAGCGCGCCCAGCCGAATCGCTTCGACCACGGTGGTCACTTCGTTGGCGCACGAAAGCATGATCACGTTGAGCGAACGGTCCACCTGCATCAGCTGCCGCAGCGTCTCGAGCCCGTCCAGTTCGGGCATCAGCACGTCGAGAATGATGAAATCGGGCCGCTCTCCTTCGCCGACGCGCTGCAAAGCTTCCTTGCCGCTCGGCAGCGTTTCGACCTCGAATCCGTCCACTTCGAGCAACGTCCGGAGGTATTTCCGGATACTCGGCTCGTCGTCCACCACCATGATCTTCTCTTTAGCTTTCGTCGCCATCGTTTTTCCTGCGAAGCGAGATCTTCCCGCCTCGATTTATTCGACGTAGATGGGCAGCAAGAAAGAGAATGAACTTCCGCGGCCCATTTCGCTGTCCACCCACACTTTGCCGCGATGCGCCTGGATCAATCGTTTCGTAATCGCCAGCCCGAGACCCATGCCCGAAGACGAAGGATCCACCCGTACGAACTCCTCGAAAATCTCCTGGTGAAATTCCGCCGCGATCCCGGTGCCGGTATCGGTCACGGAAACCAGAACGCTGTTCGGACGTTCGCGCGCGCCGCGGCGCCGTTCCTGCGAAGGTGCCCCTTCAGCCAGCCGCCTCTCCCAGAAGTGCGGCTCGGCCACCAGCGTGACGCGTCCGCCCGCCGGTGTGTGCTTCAGCGCGTTATCGAGCAGGTTCACCATGCACTGCTGCACTTTCTGGTAATCGAACCGGAACAGCGGAAGATCCGGATTCACCTGAATCTCAAGATGCACGCCAGCGCGCTGGAATGCGTCATGCCAGCGCCCGGCCACGTCGTTCACACAGTCCCGCAGATCGTTTTCGTGCAACTGCAGCACCAGCTTGCCGCTCTCGAGCGCCGAATAGTTCAGGAACATGGAAACGAGCCGTACCAGCCGGTCGCAGCTTTCCTTCGACTCCTGCAAGATATCCCTCTGCCGCTCGCTCACCTTTCCCAGCGATCCCGTAAGCAGGAGTTCGTAATACCCCTTCATTACCGCCAGAGGAGTTTTCAATTCGTGCGCCGCGGACGCCAGAAACACCGTCTTCTGACGGTTCGCTTCCTGCAGTCGCAAATAGGCGGCCAGGAGATTGCGGTACGTCGTTTCTCGTTCCTGCATCAGCTCCTGAACGGTCTGGCGCATCGCAGCCTCGTCGCCGATCGGTCCGGCGGGAGTTGGTTCGAAAAAGACGGCGAGCCAGTCCGGCTCCGGAAGCCAGCGAATTCGTGCGCGCGACTTGCCTTCGGCGGATTCGACCGAAAGATTGACCTCTTGCTCTCCCGCTTCCAATTGGCTCAAGACTTCCCTGCGGTCGGCGCGGAGGAGGTCCTTGAACAGGTTGAGATCGCGCCGCGAGCTCAATCCGCGGGTGTTCAGAGCGTCCTGCGCGTGCAGATTCGTGAAGAGTACTTGTCCGCCGCGATCGGCCACGAGAAGCGGGCGGTCCACAGCGTCCAGCAGACTGGCGACGAGTTGAAAACTCGCCGGGCCGACCGTCTGCTTTTCCACAGTCACGCTTTTGGGCAACGCACTCTCCTGGCGGTTGAAACCCCAACAAACACACCACGCTCACACTTACCCTGGCGCTCGAGGGGAAACCTGTTGAGGAAGGGTATGCTCGCAAAGGGGCCAAAAAGAGTCAATGGTAAATGCGTCCTACATTTGCACAATCGCGGCAATCGTTTGCCGCTGCTTTTGTATATTCCCCTTCGAAGTGCTCCCGACCCCGCAACTCGGAACCCGCCATCGTATTGATAATGCAAGTGTTAAATAAAGTGCACGGTGGCGCAAGGACTTGCATTCAAATTGCGACTCAAAAGGGTACTACTACTTGGGTACCAATGACCGTCAGAGAAAACGCCGTACATCAGAGGGTTGGCGTGCCGCAGCTGAGCGATGAGCGTCGCCGCTTTCAGCGTATCCATTTGCAGGTGCCGCTCTTCATTCGCGGTAGGGATGCGCAAGGCGATCAATTCATGGAGCTCGCGAAGACTTTGAACATTAGCGCTGTAGGGGCTTTTATAACGAGTCCGCGACCGCTGGCAGTCAACGGGTACGTCACGTTGACGATTCCCGCGCCGTCGATAACCTCGTCCGGACTTGTGCCCGCGGGAATGGCGCCGATTCAGGCGCGAGTGAAACGCCAACAGGAAGCCGGCGATGTGCATTTGATCGGCGTTGAGTTCCTAAAACCCATCGGCTAACGATTTTCCGTTAATTTGAATCCCATCGGCAGTGCGTTGAGTCCAAAGTGGAATCACTTTTCACTTTCCGGCAAGCGCGCGGGTCCTCGCGCCGGCATTGTATACTGAGCGTTTATGCGTCTTGCTGGCAGCAACTTACGGCGGCCCTCGCCCCATTTCTTGTCTGGGATTGGACTGCCCCGTGCTGTAGACTAGCAGCCCCCGCATGCCTCCCTGAGTTCAGGGAGGGCTAGACTTACTCGGAACCCGTTCATGCCCCAGCCCGGCGAAGCTATGCAACCGCAGCCCTCTGCGGAGGATTCGTTCTTGGACTTGCTGGTAGAGACCCTCGAGGGTCTCGACGAATCCGCTCGCGGGCAATTCCTGCGCCAGTTTCTCCGCACTGTGGCGCAGACGGATCTCACCGAGCTGCAAAGCAATGAATACTGGGCGCGCATTATCGAGCGGCGGCGCGAGCTCGCCGACAGCCTCGGAAAAAGAGTTTCGCTCAAAACGGCGATCGTCGATGTCCTTTCTTCAACGAATTTTCTTCGCGTTCCCATTCTCATCGAATATGACGAATTCAAGAAGCTGCAGATCAACGCGGCTACCGACGCGCTCACGGGTCTCTACAATCGCCGCCTCTTCGACGAGTATTGCGACAAGGAGCTGAACCGCGCGAAGCGCTATGGCCAGCAACTCGCCGTCGTCATCCTCGACCTGCACAAGCTCAAGGAAGTGAACGATCGGTACGGCCATCTGCAGGGCGACCAGGTTTTGCAAATTGCCGCCGCCACTCTGCGGAAAACCCTTCGCGCTTCGGATTTCGCTTTTCGCATCGGCGGTGACGAGTTTGCGGTGCTCTTGCCGCAGACCGATCCCGAGCAGGCCGTCACGCTTTGCCGCCGCGTCCGCTCTCAATACGAAGCGGAGCTCCGTCCGCTCAAACTCGATATCGGAGTGACTCTCGATTTCGGCGTGGCCGTGCATCCTCAGGACGGCGACCAGAAAAGCGATCTACTGGGCCTGGCGGACAAGAAACTCTACGAGCTGAAGCATGCGGGCCGCGCGTCGTCTCGCGTGATTCCGCTCGAACCGCCGCTGCGCGAGGCGCCCCCTCCTCTGCCTTCACTCCGAATCCCCACGGCCGCCCCTTCCGGGTCAGGCGCCGCTGCTGCCCCCGCCCTGCGCAGCGAGCAGCGGAAGTGGGAGCGCGTCTCGCTCGCCGGGACCAAGGCTCACGCCATTCTCACGGATGGCACCCAGAAAACCGCACGAGTGATCGACCTCAGTTATGGCGGTGTTGCCCTGCAATTTGAAAAAGGCGAAGACCTGCCCGCTCAGTTCAATGCCGTGCTGCACGTGCCCATTCTGCCTCCGGTGCGCGTGGTTCTTCGCAAAGCCTATACGATGCGGACCGACGCTGGCCGCACGCGCGTCGGCTGCTCTTTCGTTTCGTAGTCGGTGCGGGGACGCCTCTCCGGTCGCGCGCTGCGGGCCCTGCCCTTGCTGGAAAAATTTGCTGAGCCGGGTTACCATAGCACTTCCGTTCCGGCCCCCTCAGACTGATTGGACGTCCCATGGCTCTCACATCTTTACCCACTCGTCTTCCCGTCCAAGGTGTCGGGCTGGAGGTATGGTTGGAACGCGTCCTCGAAAGAGCCGAGCGCGTCCAGCCGGCCTGGGACGCCGCCGACGTTCACGCCTTGCGCGTGGCGATCCGGCGCTGCCGGACGATGGCCGACGCGCTGAGTGAAGTGAATCCTGGCCCCGGCTGGCGCAAGCTGAAGAAATCCACCCGCGAGCTTTTTCGCGCTCTGGGCAAGCTCCGCGATACCCAGATGGAACGGGCCCTCGTGAAACGCCTCGGCCCCCCGGGCGACCCCCTGCGAAAACACATGCTGCGCCTGCTTTCCCGAGAGCAACAAAGATACCGGGAAAGCGCGGAGCAGGCGCTGATCCGGTTCGACCGCAAGGAGTGGAAAAAACTGTCGCGCAGGCTGGCATCCAAGGCGCGATTCTTCCCTCTCGGCAGCGTCGTGTTTCAACGCCTGGCCCTTGCGAGATTGAACCGGGCGGCGGATTTGTATCGGAAGGCGCGGAAGCAGCGGAGCAGCGTCGCTTGGCACCGGCTGCGCGTCGGCCTGAAGCGCTTTCGCTACGTCGCCGAGAATTTCATGCCGCAGCGGTATGAGGCCTGGGCCGACGACTTGAAGCGAATGCAGGACCTGTTGGGCGAAGTCCACGACCTCGACGTGCTGCGCGCCGACCTCCGCCGGCGCGTCACGGACGTGGACGCGGCGATCGTCGCGCAGTGGTTCGAAAGAATTGACCGAGAGCGAAAAGCACGCCTTCGGGAGTTCACCGAAAAATGCGCCGGCCCGGAATCCCCCTGGCTGACCTGGCGAGCCGGATTTCCTTGGGGCCCCGCCCTGGCGGCATCGTCGCTCGACGAGCGCCGAACCGCTTAGACGGACCTCCTAGCCCGCCAGTTCCCGCAGAACCTTCGGAGTGAGAATCCAGCGCAATTCCCACCGGCCTTGTGCCGGAGCGTGCTCGAAACAAGCCGCGCCTGCCTTCTTCAGCTCCGTGAACGCGCCGCGCGCCCCCGCCAGTTGCGCGATCATCAGGTCGAGATGGGGCGCGTGGCCGAAGCATGCGATCTCATTCGCCTTCAGGCGCGCGATTTCCTTCAGGAGTTCGGCGGGATTTGCCGCCGGCTTGAGCGCCTCGCTCAAGCGGATTTTCTCCGGCGAAAGTCCCAGCGCCTCCGCAAATATTTCCGCCGTCTGCGCCGCGCGGACGTAAGGGCTGCTAATCAGCGCGTCCGGTTTCGCTCCCAGCGCGCGCAGGCCGAGCGCGGCGGATCGCGTCTTCTGCACCCCCCGCGCCGTCAGCGGCCTCTCCGCTTCGGACGGGCATTTCGGGTCGCTGCGCTCCATGGCGATGCCGTGGCGAATCAGATAGAGGATCATCGGCTACGCTACCTTTGTTCCGCGCTGCACCCGCCGGAATTCGGGCTTGAGGTGAAACTCCTTCTGGAACAGATCGGACTTGCGCTCGAGTCCCGCGAGATCGAGACGCGTGCCTTCAGCCGCGCGAATCTGGAAAATTGCCCGGCGCCCTGCAATTTGCACGTCCACGTCCGAGACTCGCTGGGCGTGCTCCGATTCCAGTTTCTCGGCGATGCGCAGCAGTGACGTCAGCAAACGAGCCTGCCGCCGCTGCGCGCCGTCGAGCGATGCGTACGATGCGTGCTCGACTTGCGGCTCCGACTTGCAATTGTGATAGCGCACGAGCGCCGCCACCATTTCCCGCCGCCAACCCCGTAATCCCGGCACCTCGCCATTGCGCACCAGATACTCGCCGTGGCGGTGGTGCGATTTGCGGTGCACGAACTGCCCCACGTCGTGCAGCAGCGCTGCGATCTCGAGTATCAGCCGCGCCTCCAGCCCCATTTCATGCAGCGGGCGCAATTGATCGAAGAGCGAGAGTGCGAGCCGCGCGACCTGCTCCGCATGCGGCGCGTTGTAGTCGTGCCGCCGCGCAAACCATCGCGCTCCGGCCAGCAGCTCCTCGGCGCGGCCCTTTTCTTCCTCCGACGCCGCTTCGGCCGAATACTGCTCGGCCACCAGGTCCAGCAGCAATCCCTCCCGCACGCCGACTCCCGGCGCGAGTAGCGAACGCAGGCTGAGCCACTCCGCGACTGTCGTGATGATGATTGCCGCGATTCCCATCACTTCGGCGCGGTCCCGTCGCACGCGAAACGCCCTGACGCGCCCGGCCACGTCCAGGCCGAGCAGCCGCCAGGTCTGGTCGCGCAACAGCCGAACGTTGATCGTCGGCGTTCTCCCTGCCAGCGGGCCGGGAGCCAGCCGCACCAGCGCCTCGGCGTTGCCTCCGCAGGCTACGGCAATCGCGCGGGAAAGTTTCGGCGGCTCGGGAAGCGCGCTGCGCAGCAGCGACAATACGTGGTGCCGCAGCCGCCGCGCCGTGTCCTCGTCAATCGCCCCTTCGATCGAATAGGTTTCCATCAGCCGGATGGTGCCGAGCGGCAGCGCGATGCGATGCTGCACGATGCCGCGCTCAAAAAAGTTCAGCTCCAGGCTCCCGCCGCCCAGATCGAAAATGAGCCTCGGGTGGATGCGTCCGCCGAGCGCCCACCGCACCGCCGAGCAGACCAGCCGCGCCTCCTCCTCGCTGCTGATGACCTCGAGTTCGATTCCCGTTTTTCTTCGAATGCGCTCCATCAGGCGCCGGCAATTGCGCGCTTCCCGTGCCGCCGCCGTAGCCACCGCGCGATACGCCGTCACGTGCCACTGGTCCATGCGGTTGCGAAAGTGGCGGAAGGCGCGGGCCGCGCGGTCAATCGTATCGTCGTCGAGCAGGTGGCGCGTAAACGCGTGGTGGCCCAGCCGCACCGCGGCGCGCTCGCTTTCCAGGATCTGAATGTGCTGCGGCGAGGTGGCGCGCGCGATCACCAGGCGGATCGCGTTCGATCCGGCGTCGATCGCGGTCAGTTGAACCGGAGCGGCCACTCTTTAGCGCCAGAGATGAGCGAGCGCGTGCGAAGGCTTGTAGGTCGTGTTCTGGATGGCGAGATGCGTCGCGATCCGCCTGCGCAACATGCGATTCACTTCCGAGATGCTTCCTTCCCCATCCAGCTCCAGGAAGCCGTGCCGCTTCGAAAGATACTCGAACTCCCGCTTGATCATCGATTGGTAGCGGATGAACGATTGGAAGAGATCGTTTGAAAGCGACATGTCTCGTCCCGATTCCCAGTAGCTGATCGTCTGCGATTTCTTGAATTCGCGGTCAAACGCGATCTCCGGCCGCACGTTGAGCCAGAACGTCAGGTCCGGCCGCAGCGCGATTTCGTAAATCCCGTGCAGGTAGTCCCGGCCGATTCCGCGCACCGCCGCCCGCGCGATCAGCGTAAAGATATAGCGGTCGGCGAGCACGATCAATCCCGATCGCAGCGCGGGCAGGATGCGCCGCTCCAGCTGGTCGAAAAAGTCCGTGCCGTACATCAGCGCAAGCGTCGTGCGCGTCACCGCGTTTTCCGCGAGCAATCCGTCGATGTCTTCGCCCACCAGAAACGACCGGCGCAATCCCATCGTTTCCACGGCGAAGCCTTCGCCCTCGAGCCACTCCGTCAGCAGCGAAATCTGCGTCGAGCGCCCTGAGCCGTCCGTGCCCTCCACCACGATCAGGCTTCCGCTCAAATCCTCCGTGCGGACGCCCGGCATCGGCATTCCATAGAAGCGCGACGCGCCGTCGGCGGAGCCGTTCTTGCCCTTCTTCGCGTGCTTCGAGGGCCGCCCGTTTCCGGGCACCGTGGGAGCCGAATTGGCGCCGGGGCGTGTCATTTCTTTTTCTTCGGCGCGAACTGCTTCAGTTCGATTCGCTCTCCGAGGAGCTGGCGCATCAGCTTCTGCAGCTTGTTCACGCGGACGGTTCCGTCCATCAGCACGAAATTGTCCGTTTCGATCATCTGGTCGTAATTGGCCAGGATCCGCTCCTGGAAGATGCGGAAGCTCTCGGCGCGGTCGAGCGAGATACCGAGATCCATCCCGGCCTCGTAATACTTCAGCTTGGGACGCCCGGCGACGATTCGGTTCACCGCCACGTCGAGCGGCGCGCGAAAGTAAAAGGTGATGTCGGGAATCGGCGCGAAGCTGTAGAGGTTTCGCAGCCAGTGGGGAGCGCAGCCGCGCGCCGCGTCGCGCGCGAACGCGGTGTAAATGTAGCGGTCGGCGAGCACCAGATAGCCGCCGTGCAGCAGCGGCAGGATTTGCCGCTCGCAGCGGTCCGCGAAATCGGCGGCGTGCAGCATCGAGAATGTCGTCGCCGTCAGAAGCCGCCTCTGCTTTCCCCGCCGTGTCGCAGACTTCACCAGAGGCGACGAATTCCATTCGGTGAAATGAATCCGGTAGCCGCCAATCTCGAGCCACCGCTTCAGCAGGTAGAGCTGCGTGCTTTTCCCCGAGCCGTCAATCCCCTCGACCACCACCAGCGCCCCCGGATACGCGCGCTTCGCGACGGGCGCCTTTTCCGGGACCGGCTGTGCGGCGATAGGAGTTTCGGGAGCGACGGTAGCCATGAAGGCACACCTGGACGTGAACAACCATGATACTTCGGAACCATTACGGCGCCATGAAAAAAGCATTACGTCCGTATGACTCGCGGAAACAATAGCTTGCGCGCATCCGGCGTCGCGTCGGCTCGCAGCGAGATGGCGCCCGGCGGGGTGCTATCATCCGGTTGTGCCGCCGCTAAACATGCGCAATTCTGGGCGATTCTCGATTCTCGATGGGAGCTTTCGCATCAGTATCGCTCTGAAAGGCCTGCACGCACTGTTCGAGACGATCGGCGGGCTGATCTTGCTCAAGGTCGCACCTCAGACCATCGATCGATTCGTCATTTCTGTTCTGCATCCGGAGCTGGCCGAAGATCCCCAGGATTTCGTCGCCGCGCACATCCGCCTTGCCAGCCAGCATTTTGTCGCAAGTGGCGGGCATTTCGCCTCTTGGTACCTCCTTTCCCACGGCGTAGTGAAGCTCGTGCTCGTCGTGTCGCTGTTCATGAACAAGCTTTGGGCGTATCCGTTGATGACGGCGTTGCTCACCGCATTTGCCGCCTACCAGACTTATCGATTCGCGCTCACGCATTCCCTCGCGATGATTCTGTTGACCGTCTTCGACGTCGTCGTCATCGCCCTCACTTGGCTCGAATACAGAAAGCAAAGGCGCGCCCGCGCTAATGGCCGCGCCGATCGTGCCCGCTGACGAGAAAAGGGCGAGGTTAGTCCCAGTACCGCCGATGTTCCCGCCCATTGCAATTCTTGCGCGGTTCAAAACGAGCCGGTATCACATCCTCTGTGTGTTCATAGATTTAGAGGTGCCGGTCTGGAAGTGCGGCTGCTTCTAGAACTCCCGGAGGTGCTTATGCTTGGACACCTGAGTAAGAGAAGTTACATCGCGATAGCGGTCGTCGGTACATTACTGCTGGCGGCGGTCGCAACACTGGGAGCGTCGGCGTGGTCGAGCCGGCGTGATCCCGTGACCGTGCCGGACTTGACCGCAATCCATGTAACGCTCAACAACACTGTGGCGAGCAACCAGAGCAGGCCCGGAGATCACTTCGAGGCCACCGTCTCACAGCCGATTGTCGTTGACGGCAAGACGGTCATTCCTGAGGGCGCACAAGCCACCGGGCTTGTCGTTGACGCTCACCATTCCGGCAGATTGAGAGGTCGCGCGCGTCTACAACTCGCCCTCGAGACCGTCAGGGTGAACGGAAGTAGCTATCAGATCCACACCGCTTCTGACGTCCGAGTCGGCGGCAAGCACAAGAAGCGCAACCTCGTATTGATCGGAGGCGGCGCCGGCGGCGGTGCGCTCATCGGCGCAATCGCGGCGGGCGGCAAGGGCGCTCTGATCGGAGGACCGGTCGGCGCAGGAGCGGGCACGGCGGTCGCATTCTTCACCGGCAAGAAGGATGTGCGTCTTCGTGCCGAAACTCCGCTCACCTTCCGGTTGGCTCAGCCGGTCGCGATCAACGTGAAGAGCTGACGAGTGCCCGTCCCTTCGATCCGCCCGCAACGCTTCTCGCGCCGGGCGGATACTTCGCGGAAGGGCAAACCATGAAAAAAGGCCCGCTGTTTTCCGGCGGGCCTTTTTCTTGCAACCTGCGGCGAGCGTTTCTCTCCCGCCTGAATCTAAACGAGCAGCGTTCCTCCGTCGACATCCACTACGGCTCCGGTCATGAAAGTAGCAGTCATCATGGTCAAGACGACCGCCGCGATTTCAGCGGGCCGGCCAGGTCGCGAAATCGGCTGTCGCTCCGTGAACGACTTGAGGACTGCGCCCCTTCTCTCGTCGGGTAGGCCCGCCCACAACTCTGTATCGACTACGCCCGGCGCAATCACGTTGACGCGCACCGGCGCGAGTTCTACAGCAAGCGCCTTGCCCAGCGCCTCGACCGCCGCGTTGATCGCCGTCAAAGCGGCGGCGCCGCCGCCCGGCTTGCGCGACGCCACTCCCGAGAACAGCACCACAGATCCCGTCGGTGCCATGCGCGCAGCTTTAATTGCCGCGTATTGTCCCCAAAACTTGCTGTTCATCGACGCCTGTGCGTCGGCGATCGGCAGTTTTCGGAACTGGCCGATGGTCACCTGGTTCCCGGGCAGGACGAGGTGGTCGATTTCTCCGGCTTCACCAAAGAACGCGCGCACGGACTCGGGATCGGTGAGATCAACCACTTTTCCCTGCACTGCGCCTCCCAGCAGCGCCACCGTTTCGTCCACCCTCTGCCGACTGCGCGACGCGACTGTCACCCGCGCTCCAGCCGCCGCGGACTGCTCGGCGACGGCGCGCCCGATCCCGGATGTTCCACCGATGACGACCACAACTTTTTTCTCGATGCTCTGCATTGGACTGCTCAAGGGTGTGCCTCCGGTTATGTTCGAGAGTGAGAGAATCCGATTGATTCGCCCCTTATATCGCACCGCGCCGGAAAAAGCTGTTCCCGTGTTGCGTCGTCTTGCCCGAAGTTCTTTGGAGCACACTCCACCAAAGTCCACGCGCGCGATCCCTTGCGCCTCGTTCTGTGTTATGGCAGCGTGGATCTAGAGGTGTGCAGTGCAAAGTTTGACGAAGGCAGGATGGAAGTCCCGGCCGCGAGGCCCGGAGGGAAGC
Organism: Candidatus Acidiferrales bacterium; assembly: GCA_035279445.1. Taxonomy (GTDB): domain Bacteria; phylum Acidobacteriota; class Terriglobia; order Acidiferrales; family UBA7541; genus Palsa-295. The sequence continues at coordinate 26,418 of DATEHV010000008.1, forward strand.
GGCCGGAGCAGAACCTTGTCCCGGCCCCTGCACCCCGGACGACCCAACGAGGGTCGCCGCGCGGAGCGAAACACCCAATCCGCGTCCTGCGCGTTCCAGATGTCTTTCAGGGACGCGGGTCCGGCGGATGCGGGCGCCTCCACACGGCTATTTCTAATCGACACTCCGGCGATTAGAAATGACTCCAAAGCTATGAAAACAAAGGATCGGCGCTCATGCTAATCGACACACTTTCAGGGGCCGCAAGCTGAATGGCGACCATCTTCAGCAAGGAACTCGCGGTCTCACCCGGCGAAAAGGTGAACCTCGCGAAATATGATCCGGAGCAGACGCTCGGCTGGGAAAAAGACCGCAAGATGAAGGCGAGTCTCGAAAAAGCGATCGAGCGCATTGACCAGCAGCAGTATCTGCTCTATGCCGAGCACAAACATGCGCTGCTCGTCGTCCTTCAGGGACTCGACGCGTCCGGCAAGGACGGCACCATCCGTCATGTCATGGCGGGCGTCAATCCCCAGGGCTGCACTGTCGTTTCCTTCAAGAAGCCTTCTGTGGAAGAGGCGTCGCACGACTTCCTGTGGCGGATCCACAAGGCCGTTCCGGAATACGGCAACATCGGAATCTTCAACCGATCCCTTTACGAAGACGTTCTGGTCGTGCGAGTCCACAATCTCGTGCCCAAGGAGGTCTGGTCGCGGCGATACGATCAGATCAATCGCTTTGAAGAGCTGCTGCACGACAACCGCGTGAAAATCGTGAAATTCTTTCTCCACATCAGCAAGGACGAGCAGCGAAAGCGCTTTCAGCAGCGCATCGGCGATCCCGACCGGAGGTGGAAAATCTCCGAGGCGGATTTCGACGAGAGAAAATTCTGGGACGACTACACGGAGGCCTACGAAGCGGCCCTTACAAAATGCAACACGCGCCACGCGCCGTGGTACGTCATTCCCGCGAATAAAAAATGGTTCCGCAATCTCGCCGTTTCTCACACAATCGCCGAGACGCTGGAGGACATGCGCATGAAATTCCCGCTGCCGTCGGTGGACGTGAAAAAGATCCGGTGGAAATGAGCGGGCGCGCCATGGGAATCGCACGCCGGAGAGGCAGGACGCCATGAAGGGTTTCGTGATTGGAATTCTTGTGACTCTGATTGCCCTGGCCGCAGGCACCTGGTGGTGCCTCAAAACGGGCTATGTGAACTTCGCGGCGGATCAGAAGCCGTCGGCTCTCGAAGCGAAACTGGCGATGGACGCGGTGGACGCTTCGACCGATCGCCGCGCTCCCCAGGACAAAAATCCCGTCGCGCCGACGGAAGAAAATCTCGCGGCGGGCGCGAAGCTCTATCTCGACCACTGCGCCGGCTGCCACGGCCTCCCGTCGAACCCCGAGAGCGAGTTCGCGCGGTCGTTCAATCCGCCGGTGCCGGCGTTTTTCAAGGATGCCCCGGACATGTCCGAGGCGCAGAACTTCTACATCATCGAACACGGAATACGCTGGACCGGAATGCCCGCATGGGACAAAACTCTCAGCGCCCCGGAGATCTGGAAGATCGTCGCGTTCCTGAGCAACATCGAAAAGCTTCCGCCCGCAGCGCAGAAGGTGCTGGGTTCTCCGGCGACAAACGCGCCGATGCCCGCGCACATGAACATGCCGATGAACGCCCCGGCGAAACGCTGAACGCCGATGTGTTTGGCTTTTTTTCGGGAACGGCTGGGATGCGCGGCCGGATTCTAGGCAGTTCGAAACCGCTCGGGGAAGCGCACTTCGCGGGTCTTATTCGACAGCTCCAGAGGGCGATGGGAAGGCTGCACGCCAAATTCCCGCAGGTCGTAGTCGTCCGCCCTCCGGGACAGATCCACGCCTTCGCGCTCGATGACCGGCAAGCGCAGAAACCCATCCGCTCGCCGCGCCAGCTCGGCGCGATTGCGGACGCCGAACTTGCTCAGCAAGGCGGACACGTGAAACTTGACCGTCCGCACGGTGATGTTGAGCCTCGAAGCGATTTCCTTGTTGGCGCGATTGCAAACCACCGACTGCAGGATCTCCCTCTGCCGCGGGCTGAGAGGGGTGGAACTGGTGACCGCACGCCCTTCTTCGAGGAGTTCGGTCGCGCGAGACACCAGTCGATTCGTGAGGTTTTCCGCTGCGGGAACGAGAATCGCGAAATCGGCAGGATCGGAGCCGCGAACCAGGCACTGCATCGCCAGCAAGCCCGCCAGCCGCTCGACCGTGCCGTTCAGATCCGCGTTCGATTGGGCGCGAAAGTGCGCCACGCCGGTGGACTTGTCACAGAAAATCAACGTTTTGGATTGCCCTGCGTTTTGCTTTCGATCGCGCTGGATCGGTTTCGGGAACGCGCGCACTTTCTTCACTCGGGCCTTTCCGTCACCGCCCACGGCTGCAGTGGGCAAATGGTTTCGAGCGCGCCGCATTTGCAACGCGAAACTGCCGAACTGCTTTGCCGATGAAAACGATTGAGGCCCCGAGAGCGCCTGAACGTCACACGCCGAAACACGCAACACGATCGAACGGGCCGAATTTGATACGCGAGGCACCTACGCTGCCAAAGCTTGTCAATTCTTGTAAGGCGCACCGATTGAATCGAATGCGTGCCTTCGCGGACGCAATGAGGACACAATTCTATGTAGAACTTTCCGATATGGGGCAATTTCTTCCGCAAACTCTTCCTTCCCGGAGGATTCTCAATGAGTTATTTCCACAGCGGGACGGCGAGTGGTTATAATCCGGGCTCGGTAGTCCGCGGAGCGGCCATGACAGGCAGAGTTCCAAGGCCGGGCACAATGCCCTGGCGGCAAGAAACCGTACGAACATTCCTATGGTTCGGGGCGGTCGCGGCGCTCGTTGCGTCCCATGCTCTTTTTTCAGCGCCGTTGGCCTCCGCGCAAGCTGCCCCGATCAACCCGCCGCCCGGCTGGAAGCAGGTGCCCAGCGGACCGGGCACGTGTTCGGTCGGAAAATCGTGCGCAGACCTGGCGCCGGGCATGATTCAGAGCGCGCTCGGCCCTTCGCCGCTGAAAGAAAACCTTCGGTATCTCACCGACACCATCGGCGGACGTCTCACCGGCTCTCCGGCAGCGGACCGCGCCGCAGGCTGGGCGGTCGAGGCGTTGCGGCGCGCAGGCGTCGACGAAGTGCACACCGAAAAATTCACGGTTCCGGTCGGCTGGAGCGAAGGTCAAACGCACTTCGAGGTCCTCGCGCCGGTGCCTTTTCCGGTGCGTCTGGTCTCTATAGGCTGGTCGCCGCCGACGCCGGCGGGAGGAATCACCGCGGATGTGGTAGACGCCGGCGCCGGGGATGCCGCCGGATTCGCGAAGGCGAGCGGCGCAACTCAGGGCGCAATTGTGCTGGTCCACTCGAAGATTTTGGTCACGTGGGATGATCTCAACCGCGAATACAAGACCGACGCGGCGATCATCGCCCGGGCCACGAAGGCGAGGGCGGCGGCGATATTCTGGATGTCCACGCGGCCGAATCTCCTTCTATATCGGCATACAGAAGTAATCGACGGTCACCTGGAGCCGCTTCCGCAGGCCGTGGTGGCGCGCGAAGACGCCGAGCGGATGGCGCGTTTCCTGGCCTCGGGGCAGAAAGTGCGCGTTCATTTCGAAATGCCGAATCACGTCGGCGGCCCGGTGGAATCGCAAAACGTGGTCGGCGAGATTCGCGGCCGCGAAAAACCGGACGAATTTGTTCTGCTCGGCGCGCATATCGATTCCTGGGATCTGGGAACCGGGGCGCTGGACAACGGGAGCGCCGTCGCGATGGTGATCGACGCCGTGCGCGTGATCCGCGCTTCCGGGAACGTACCCAGGCGCTCGATTCGCTTCGTGCTCTTTACCGGGGAGGAGCAAGTCATGCTCGGTTCGTGGGCTTACGCGCGGGCACATCGCGCGGAACTGGATCGCATGATTGCGGCGATCGTCTTTGACGGCGGAACAGGCGCCGTGACCGGGTATTCGCTGGGCGGCCGCAATGACGCGCTTTCCGCGGTGCGCGATACGCTCGCCCCGCTCGCGCCCCTGGGCGTGAAGGATTTCACGCTCGATGCCTCGATCGACACCGACCGCTACGATTTCATGGTGGAGGGCGTGCTGACTCTCGATCCCAATCAAGAGCCCGCCAACTACATGCTGAACTATCACGCCACTTCGGACACGTTCGACAAGGTGGACATCGCCGAGCTGAAAAAGCAGACGGCGATCGCCGCCATCACGGCATACGCGCTTGCGGACCGGGAGGAGCGCATCGCATCGCGCCAATCGCGGCCACAAATCGGGCAGCTCCTGAAAGAAACGGGCCTCGAGGAAGAGATGAAAATTGAGGGCTTCTGGCCGTCGTGGGAAAGCGGCGATCGCGGCCGCCAGCCGTAGCTAAGACGGACCGGCAACGAAGCCTCGCCCGGAGAAACTTCGCGCGGGCGGACCGGCAGAAACGGCGCGGTTACTTGTGGGCCGCCAGGCTCCACGCCGAATTTCCGGCGCGCGCAGCGTCACGTATAATAAATTTGAAATGGCGATGATCCAGCGGGGGGAGCGCCGGGAGATCCCTGCTTCGGCGGGCGAAAAGAAGCAGCGGCGAATTCTCGGCGTGGACTATGGGCGCAAACGAATCGGCCTCGCGCTTTCGGACGAACTGGGCATGACGGCGCAACCGCTGGCAACGCTGGTCCGCGCGAACCGGCAGAATGATCTCCGCCGGCTGCGCGAGATTTGCCGCAAGCACGGCGTCGGCCGAGTGGTCGTCGGCCAGCCATTGCACTTGAGCGGAGAGGCCGGCCCGATGGCCGAAGAAGCGGCGCGATTTGCCGAGCGCCTGCGCAAGGGCCTGGGCATCGAAGTGGACTTGCAGGACGAGCGGCTGACGAGCTGGGAGGCGGAAACGCAAGCGCCGGTTCGGCGAAAGCGCGCGCCGCTGGACGATGTGGCTGCGGCGATCCTGCTGCGCGACTACCTCGAAAAAACGCGCGAAGCGAGTCCCAGCGCCGCAGCGGAGAAGGATTAGCCGACGATGCGACGCCTGGGCATTCTGGCGCTACTGGCGATCGCCGCTCTGGGCGCAGGCGCGGGCTGGATCGATTCGCAGATCAGCCGGCCGTATCGAGGCCACCGGCCGGAAAAAGTCTTCGTGGATATTCCGCACGGCACCTCGCGGTGGGGCGTCGCCGGAATTCTCCGGCGCAACGACGTAATCCGAAATCAGCTGGCGTTTGCGCTGTTCAGCGCGTGGCACTTCCGGAAGCGGCCGCAGGCCGGCGAATATCTCTTCGATCATCCAGTGAATACGCGCGAGGTTTTCTGGAAACTTGCGCACGGCCGCATCTTCGTTCACATCGTGACGGTGCCGGAAGGCTGGACGATGTACGACATCGCCGCGGAGCTCGAGCGGGAGGGCGTCTGCAGCAGGGAGGATTTCCTGGCTGCGGCGCACGACACCTCGCTCATCTCGGACCTCGCACCGCAAGCCCGCAGTTTAGAAGGGTATCTTTTCCCCTCGACGTACGAATTCGCGCGACAGGACACCTGCGAGCAGGTGGTCAAGCGAATGGTTCAGAGTTTCCGGGCCGTATGGGAATCGCTCGAACCGTCGGCGTCGCCCCACCCGGAAGGGTTGACCTCCGCTCAAATCGTGACTCTGGCTTCGCTGGTCGAGCGGGAGACGCCGAATGCGGAAGAGCGGCCGCTGGTGGCCGGAGTGTTCTACAATCGATTGCGGCGCGGCTCCCGGATGCAATGCGATCCGACCGTGCAGTATGCGATGGAGCTGGCCGGACATCCGGAGAAAAACTTGCGGGCCGCCGATCTACACATGGACTCGCCCTACAACACCTACGAACATCGCGGCCTGCCCCCGGGACCGATCGCGAATCCCGGCGAAGCGTCACTGCGAGCGGCGCTCGCGCCAGCGCCAACCGACTATCTGTTTTTTGTCGCCAACGATGAAGGCGGCCACGCCTTCAGCCGCACGCTGGTGGAACACAACCGCAATGTCGCGCGGCTGCGCCGCCTGCGCGCGGGTGACGCCCAGGCGGCCGATCCGGCACCCAAGAAATTGCAGCGCTGAGGTCCACGTGACGGCAGAACACTCCAACAAGAACGTGGCGGGCGAGTCTCCCTCGAAGAAAGCCTTGATTCTGGAGGTGGCGCACGGGCTGGCCAAGCCGCGCTTCACGCCCGCTGAAGTGGAGCAGATTCGCAGGCAATTGATCGCGCAGCTCGGCGCGCAGGGGAAGACCTCGGCGGATTACATCACGAGCGTATTGGAAGAAGCGGGCATGCGCGTGGTGTGGTCCACGCGGTCCGATACCGAGGGGCGTTACGAGGAGGAGTTCACCGACCTGCTGCACTTCTCGACGTTCACGGAAGCCGAGATGTGCCTGGTGCGGCTGGACGAATTGCTTCGAAAGTTCCTGGTCGAGGGCGAGCGGAGCGCGACGGAGCGCGTGCGCGAAGTGGCCCGCCTGGGGCGGCGCCGCGCGGAGATGATCGCGCGGAATCACAAGGTGGAGCCGGAGAAGCGGGCGCACAAGGAAGAGGTCGCCCAGTGGTTCGCCATTTGGCTGGAGACGCCGGACGCGTTTTTCGACTGGCTCGAGCTGCGCAAGCAATCTCCCGAGTTTCAGAAAAGCTTCCCGCACGGATTCGACGACGAGGATTAGGTGTATCTGCTTGACATCGAACCGCTCGATTTGGGTGCGGACGTGCGCTCGGTCGGCCTCGATCTCGTGGAGGCGGATGAGAATCGCGAGCCGGTGCGCGGCGACGACGCGGCGCGCATCTGGAGCCGCGTCCTTCGAGCGGCGGCGGGCCCGGAACCCTGGACTCTCGATTTTTTCAGCCACCTCGAACGCGTGCGCGAATTCTGCGAACATCACCAGATTGCCTATCGCGAGGCCAGCAAACGCGCAATTGCGATTCCCGCGCCGGAGCCGGCCGCTCTCGAATCCCTCATCGGCCGATTTCAGGGCGAGACCTTCGGAGCCCGCGCCGGCGCGCCGGTGGTTTCGGGCGATCCCGCTCTCGAGGGTGAGCTCGCGGGCCGTGGCGTTGACGCCTACCATGCCGCTTTTCCAAAATATTTCTTCTGCGCCGTGTGCGGATTTGAAGATGGCTCGCTCGTCCTGCTGAGCCAGAGGCTTTCGGCCGGAGAAGTGATTCGCCGCGTGCGGCCCGTGCTGCAAGAACTCGACGTCGAAGTCCGCCTGCCGAATTAGCCGCCTTGTCGGGGTTGCTTGGTCAGCAACCTTGGTACATCGGTACCATTCCTCCCACCAATGGTTCTAGTACAATCGATTGGAGAGCAAGGAGATGCAGCCTCTCCAAGGTGAGTTGACCGTGGCCAGCGAGTCCATAGTCCCCAATGCACGGGCCTTCGTGCGGAGCCTCAACGTTCTCCTTAAGTACTCACGGCTCTATGGTTTAGACCACCTTCGCTCTGCCGGGCAGTTCGAAGTCAGCTGGAATGAGCTGGAGGAGGCCGTCCGCGCGGCCGGGGATGCCGGGCTGCTGCTGGGAGCCTCCGGTTCGCAGCTGCTCCTGGACGGCGTCCCGCTCGAGTCCACCACCGCCGAACGCAGCTTCGCCGACCTGCTCAACAATGCCGGCGTCGCCAGCATCGCATTTCTGCCGACAGTCGGCCGCGGAGACTTCGCCAATCTGGTGAAGGCGTTCATGGAGACGGGCCCGAAGGCTGCACCACTGGGCGAACGGCTGGAGAAATACTTCGGGACGGGAAACACCGCTGGAATTCGCGTCAACGAAATCCGCTTTGTCGCTGAAGACGCGGCCTTCTCCGAGGCGCGCGTCGCCGCGCAATTGACGGTGAAGACCCTGGGAGCCGATGCCGAACGCGTGCAGGATTGGTTCCGCAGTCCCGAGAAAATGATTCAGCTGATCGCCGCGGCGGAGGGCGCGCACGGAGGGCCGGGGGGACCCGGCACGGGGCCTGGCGGACTGGGACCTGGAGCGGGACCCGGAGCGGGACCGGGACCCGGACAGGGAGGCGGAACAGGCACGGGTTCGGGGTCTGGTGGCGGTGGGGGAGGCAGCGGCACGGGTTCAGGGTCGGGTGGTGGATTCGCCGGCGCCGGAACTGGCGGCGGTGGCGTCGCAGGAGTCGGAATCGGAGCAGGCGGTTCGGGGTCAGCAGTAGGATTCCTGAGCGGCATGCAGGGTGGGGGCTCCGCCCAAGTTCCGCCGATGGGTGAGGCGGAAATGCAGAGTTTGTTGCGGCTGCTTGCGCAGTTTGGCGAAGCCACCCACGCCAAGTCCGTGCAAGTGACCGACCAGCTGGCCTGGACACAGAAGCTCGCCGCGCTGCCTCAAAATGCGCAGTGGACTCTGCGGCAGGCGCTGGCAACCGTGGCGGCGAAGACTCCCTCGGCAAAAGTGGACGAGACCATGCTGCTGCGGCTGGCCGAAGACCTGGCAATCCGCTTCGCGCTCGATCGCTTCCAGCGCGGCGAAGTGCGCGTCAACGCCGTGCGGCAGATGCTCGACAAGATGGGCCACGAGCTGGAAACGCTGCGAAAGCTGCTGAAGGCACGCGAGGACAAGATGGCCACCGCGGGACTCGCGGTGGAATCTCACGCGGATGTGCTCGACCGCCAGTTCTGGGCCGCGGTGCCGGAATCGGGCAAGCGAGCGGTGCTCACCTCGGCGGAGGCGTGGTGCATCCCGCCGCGGAACGTGCAGCAATACGTCGAAGAGCTGCTCGGGCGCGGCGAAGCGGATGTCGCCGGAGACGTGCTGCTGAAATATGCGTCGTGCGTGCGAAACAAGGATGCGGAAGCGCGAAAGAAGGCCGCCATCGGGCTGGGCCAGCTCGCGGAGTTGTACAGCAAAGGAGCGAGCCAGCGATTGCAGGACGCACTCACCCAGATCGGGCAGCAACTGGCCGCCGAAAAGGACGCGGAGCTACAGACTTTGTTGAGCGCGGCTTTCGTGCGATTGAGCCAGGAAGCGGCTTCGCGGCGCTACTACCGCGCGATGCAGCAAGCGCTCGATTCGATCACCGACCTCGAGGAACTCCGCCCGGCGTGGGCGCAAAGCCTGCGTCCACGGCTGGGAGTTGAAAACCGAATTTCTGAATTCATCGAAGAGGCGCTGACGGCCGAGGCGATGCCGGAAGGCCTGGTGGGCTTGCTGATGCGCGTTCCGCAAGGGGCGGCGGAGCAACTCGCGGTGCGGCTGGCGCGTTCGGGGCGGCGCAGCGAGCGGGAGGCCGTGGTCCAGCTGGCAAAAGAGGTGGGAAGCGCCTGCGCCAGGCATTTGAAGGAAATCCTCAAGTCGGAGGCGCCTGCCAAAGCGGCGACGGTCGTGGGGCTGCTGAGCCGCGTGGACGTGCAGGCCGTGGAGGATCTGCTGCCCGTGCGACTGCGGAACGGCGGGCGCGGCTTCCACGATGCGGCCGTGCGCCAGCTCTCGATCGCGGGAGCGCCGGAACGCGGCCAGCTGCTCGCGGACTCGATCGAAATGCTGGACCCGATGGTCTTGCCGCTGGCGCTCGATGAAATCGGAATGTGCGCGGACCAGAAGACCGCGACGATGCTTCTCCGATTGGCGGAAGGAGAGATCCTGCCGGACGGCGCCGAGTACCTGCGCGTCAAGGCGATCGAAGCGCTGGGTCGGATGCGCGCATTGGCCGCCGCGGGACATCTGCGGCGTTTTGTGGAAGCGCGAAAGGCATTCGGCTGGGCCTATCCGGAGGAGATGCGCATGGCGGCGGCGCAGGCTTTGATGAAGCTCGATCCGGAATGGATGGAGGCGTTTCTGTCCCACTCGGGCCTGGATCAGAGAGTGATGGCGCTCGCTCCGCTGGACCCGATACCCGACCGCGACGTCGTGCGGCATCGGCGGTATCGCAGAATTCGGCTGCCGCGGAATGTGCCCGCCGTGATTACGTCGGCGCGCGGAAAGTATTCATCGGCGATCAGCGTACTGAGTCTCGAGGGCGGGCTGTTGAGCGGCGACATCCAACTCGCCGTGGGAACGGAAGCGACGTTGAAGATTCCTGCGGGGCTTCGCTCGATCAACATGCAGGCCGTGGTGCGATTCGTTCGATCACACCAGGCGGGCTTCGAAATGGTGGGTATGGGGCTCGACGACCGCACAAAGCTTCGCCGGCTGCTCGTATCGCTGGGCAGTCCCGACCCCACGACCAGTCAACCTCAACCAAGCGAATAACGCCGCGCGCGCCGATCGCTTTCCCGGCGTCACGGGCAACCGCGCGACTCCCGCAATCGCTGCCCTCCCCAAACCTGGCAGGGTCATCACCTTCATTGGCGCTGAACCGTGCAACCAATTGCTTCGGGCGCGGTCAGCAAGCGGACGCTTTGCGTTCCGCGGCAGGAATCATTGACGGAACGATGCGGTGAAAGGGAAGCAGGCTGAAAAACTTCTGCCTGCACGGGTCGCACCGGTAGGCCGGAAAACCGGCACAGCGTTTCAAAAATACGAGGGTGCCATCATCGACGCGGTTTTTTGCGATGCGCTCGAGATCGAAATTTCCGCAGCGCGGGCAGTGGGCGTAGCGCGAGAAGGAAATCGGCACGTTCCAAGCGTGGAATCGCAGCTCGCAGGTGTGGCATCGCCACGGCCGCAGGCCCAACCCCGTGGCGACGAAATCGATGATGCCTCCGCGATGCGAACGAAAACACTCCGCACTTCGGCATCTCGGACAGATCATTTCGGCGTGCCCCCCAGGATATTTCCGGTGAGCATACCGAAAACCTCCCGCAGCGGCAAGAGCTGCGAGAGGAGAGAAACCCGCGGACGGTGTAAGATACGCTGAAGAAGGAACCCGAATGGCCGACTATACCGCCGCGCACGCACGGGCAGGAATTGACGCCAAGCTGCCCAAACTCGACACATGGCCGAACCATTTTCCCGGCTACGAAATCACGATTCGATTTCCCGAATACACGTCGGTATGTCCCAAGACGGGGCTGCCCGATTACGGCGCGATCACAATCCGGTATCAGCCGAAGAAGCTGTGCCTGGAGCTGAAGGGCCTCAAGATGTACTTGCTGGCATACCGCAACCTCGGAATTTTCTATGAGAACGCGGTGAACCGGATGCTGCGTGATATCGTCGCGGCCATCCGCCCGGATTGGTGCCGCGTCACCGGCGAGTTCACGCCGCGCGGCGGCTTGACGACGACCGTCGAGGCTCGCTGGTCCGGCGGTAGAGGCGCGAGGCGCGCCGGGGATAGACTTCGCACTCCGGCTCGGCGATAATCCGCACAAGCAATGCGCGGCGATTGCCGCCAAGGAGGCTCGATGAGTTCGACCCCGGATCCAATCGTTGAAGGAGCGGTTCTGCCGCGCTGGGTGACGGTGCTTTTTGTCATCGCATTTGCGCTGGTCGGCTATCTTCTGTACGCCGACTACGCGCAGCGGGATGCCCTGCACAAGAGCCAGGAGGACGCGGCGAAGAAGACGCAGGCGATGGTCGCCGAACTCGACAAGACCAACTCGCGAATCGCGGACTTGAAAGGGCAGTTGGACGTCACGTCGCAGAAACTGGGATTGACGGAAGATGAGCTCGCCCGCGCTCGCGGCCTGGCGACGGCCGTGCGATCAGAACAGCAGAAAAGCGACACCCAGTTTCGCCAAGAGCTTGGCGCGGTTCAGGCGGATACTTCGACGAAGTTCGGGCAGATGGCGACGCAGCTCAACGGGACGCAGACGGATCTGAACGCGACGAAAGCGGATCTCGAAGCCACCAAGGGTCAGATGCAGAGTATGAAGGGCGACTTGGGAGTCCAGAGCGGCTTGATCGCCCGGAATCACGACGAAGTGGAAGAGCTGAAGCGAATCGGCGAGCGCGATATCTTCGAATTCTCGCTGAACAGGTCGGCGAAAGGCCCCGAGCACGTCGGCCCGATTCAGGTGCAGCTCCGCAAGACGGACACCAAGAAATTCAAGTACACGGTGAACGTGGTCGCCGACGACAAGACCATCGAAAAGAAGGACAAGACGGTCGGCGAGCCCGTCCAGTTTTACGTCCGCGGCGCGCGCGCGCCTTACGAGATCGTCGTGTTTGACGTTTCCAAGAACGGGGCGAAGGGTTATTTGAGCGCGCCGAAGTCCGCGGCCGCTGCACCCCCCGCGCCAGCCGCTGCCCCGCCGCCGGCGAATTGACCGTATCGCGCTCGGGGGCGGGAGATACGCGTCTTTTGCAAGAGCTTCTGCTCGCGTTCGTGGCGGCTGCCTGCGCGTGCGGCGTTAGCGGGACGGTAAGCCGCGCGCAGGATACTGGGAAGGCCGCCGAGCATCCGCTTCAATCCGCCACCGAACTCGTGAAGGTGGAGACGAGCGTGGTGGACAAGCGCGGCGATTTCGTCAGCGGCCTTTCGCAGAGCGATTTTCGAGTATTCGACGGCGGAGCCGAGCGGCCGATTGAGTTCTTCGCGCCGGTCGAGGCTCCGGCGCAAGTGCTCGTGATGATCGAGACGAGCCCCGCCGTCTACCTGATCCACAACGAGCATCTCGTCGCAGCGTACGCTCTTCTGGACGGCCTCGCCGCCGACGATCAGGTGGCGCTCGTCACCTACGATCAGAAACCCCGCGCAGTCCTCGACTTTACGCCGGACAAATCCGCACTGCTCGCGGCGATCAATCAAGTGCAGTACACAATCGGCATGGGCGAGCTGAATTTTTACGACTCGGTCTCGGCGGTGCTCGACTGGCTCGCAACCACATCGGGGAAGCGGGCGATGGTGATTCTCTCGACCGGACTCGATTCCTCCCCGCCGGAGCGCTGGGACTTGCTCGTGCAGAAATTGCAAGGCGAGGACGTAGTCATTTTTTCCGTGGCGCTGGGCGGCACCCTACGCGGGGACACCGACAAGCAGCCGAAGAAGGGTGCGGCGAAGCGCGGCGCCAAGCAGGGAGGCTCCGCCGCGGAGGCGGAGTTCGCCAGGGCCGATAGCGCCCTCCGTTCGCTTGCCTCCATTACCGGCGGGCGCGCCTATTTTCCTCAATCGGGCAAGGACTTCGCGCCGATCTACCACGAGATCGCGACGGCGCTGGGGCATCAATATGTGCTGGGGATCGTGCCGGCACACGACGGGCAGTATCACACGCTCGGCGTCCAGGTGCTCGATCGTGGCAGCGCGCCCGCGGCGACATCCTCGAAAAAAGCCGAATATCGCGTACTCGCCCGTGCCGGATATCTGGCTCCGAGGCCTTGACTCGTATAATCTCAGGGCGCGCCCGAGTTTAGGGAGGCGCGCGGAGGCTTCATGAACCGGCGAGTTGCCATTTTGTCGGGGGCGATATTTGCGCTGATCGCCGGGCGATCGGGCCGGGTGGGATTGACGGCACAGCCCTCGCCGCACGCCCAAGCGAACGCCGCACCCGCGCAGCAACCGGTTGCTTACGCCCGCTTCGCGTTCGGCGGGAATGCCGCTCAGATTCCCGCGGAGTTCATCGGCAATCTAATCCTCGTGCCCGCGCACGTCAGGCAGAGCCAGCCGTTGCTCTTTGAACTCGATTCGACGGCGGCGGTTTCGTCGATCGACCCCGGTCGCGCGTCCGAGCTAGGTATCGCAGACCTGCGGGCCCCGGTCCTCAATTTTAGCGGCGTCGATATTTCGCTCAGCGGCATCGCCAAAATCGCCCGAAAAGATTTCAGCGCGCAGGTGGGACGGCCGTACGAAGGCACCATCGGCAACGACATCCTCGAGGGCGTCGTAGTCGAACTGGATTACGTGCGCCAAGGGGTGCGGCTCTACGATCCGGCACCTTACCAATATTCCGGCAAAGGCAAGATCCTTCCTTTGACTTTTGTCGGAGGAATGCCGGTAGTGAAAGCGAGGGTCACCATCGGGGGGCGCAAGGCTCCTGACGCCGATTTCATTGTGAACACGGCCCTTGACGCGCCCGTGGTTATTTCCGACAAGTTCGCGCAGGCGCACCATCTTATCTCGTCACATACGAGAACGATTCCCGCGACCGGACTGCAGCTCGGCGGGAGCGATCGCGCCGTGTTCGCGAGACTGGAGGAATTCCAGATCGGACCTTACAGGGTAGAGGAGCCGCTCGCGGCGTTTTCTCAGGGGAGTTTGCCGGACGCCGGCGACTTGCGCATTGCCGGCGAAATCGGCGGAGGGATGCTGCGGCGCTTTGACGTGGTTTTCGATTACGCGCGGCGGCAGATGATTCTCGACCCCAGCAGCGACTTCCGTGCCGACGATCTCGAAAACATGAGCGGGCTCTCGATCGTCGCCAAAGGGCCGGGGCTCAAGCAGTTTGAGATCGCGGAAGTGAGGCCCGGATCGCCGGGGGCCGACGCGGGAATCCGGAAAGGCGATGTTATTGCGGGCGTGGACGAGGAAGCCGCCGCGGATCTTTCGCTGGTTTCCATCCGCGACCTTTTTCGTCAGGTGGGTCACAAGTACAAGCTGCTGATTGAACGGGACGGCAGAACGCTTCCGATTACCGTCCAAATGCGCCGCCAGCTCTGATCCCCGGCGGAGGGCGCTCGAGATCGCTATTCGAACCTGTGCAGCGTGGTGGCCATCTGGCTTAGCCGCGAATCCACTTTCGCGAAGACGCTGCCCGGCTCGAACTTGCCGGTGGGACTTCGCCTGCCGGCGTGGACCCCGGTGAGAATCTCGATTCCCTGCTCAATCGTCCCTACGGGATAGATTTGGAATCGGCCGTTTGCGACGGCTTCGATCACTTCGTCGCGCAACATCAAATCGTCCACATTTTCGGCGGGGATCAGCACGCCCTGCTTGCCGGTGAGGCCCTTCAGCCGGCACACGTCGTAAAAGCCCTCGATCTTCTGATTGACGCCGCCGATGGGCTGGACATCGCCCTGCTGATTCACGGAGCCGGTGACGGAGAGTTCCTGCCGGATGGGCAATCCGGAAAGCGCGGAAAGCAGCGCGTAGATTTCGGTGGAGCTGGCGCTATCGCCATCGACGCCGGAATAGGACTGTTCGAAGCAGACGCTCGCGGAGAGCGAAAGCGGCTTGTCCTGCGCAAACGTGCGCCGCAAATAGCCCGCGATGATCTGCACGCCCTTGTCGTGGAACCGTCCGCTGAGATTCGATTCGCGCTCGATATTGATGATGCCCGATTTTCCGAGAGCGATCGACGCAGTGATGCGCACGGGCTTGCCGAACGCGTAGCCGCCGATTTCCATCACGCTCAGGCCGTTCACCTGTCCGACGCGGCCGCCGGTGGTGTCGATGAACACCAGGTTCTGTTCGATCATCTCGCGGATTTTCGTTTCCAGCAGATTGTGGCGGTCGATTTTTGCATCGAGGGCCTGGCGCACATGCCCGGCCGTGATGATGCGGCAGGCGTCGTTCCGAGCGGCATAAGAGGATTCGCGAGCCAGGTCGGCGAGATCGAAAAAGCGCGTGGTGATCTTGCCGCGGCGGCCGGCAAGGCGCACACCGTGCTCGAGAATCGAGGCGACGGCCGAGCGGTCGAAATGCAGCAACTTCTCGTCCTCGACGAGCTTGCGCAGGCGCCCGCCGTAGTGTCGCAAGACCTCGTCGCTCCATTTCATTTCTTCATCGAACTCGACGCGAACTTTGAAGATTTTCTTGAAGTCGTCTTCGTAGTCGTAGAGCAGCTCATACATCTCGCGGTCGCCGATCAAGATGATTTTTGAGTGGATGTCGATGGGTTCGGGCTTGAGCGCGCTGGGACTGAACGGGAAAAACATGTCAACGGGCTGAATCTCGAGCTTGCCGTGATTGAGCGTGCGCTTGAGCGTGCGCCACACGCCCGCTTCGGTCATGGTGTCGAGCGCGTACATCACCAGAAACCCGCCGTCGGCGCGCAGAAGGGAACCGCCGCGCAAGTCCATGAAGTCGGAGTTCCAGCCGCCGCGGCTGTCGTAGCTGCGGTGCACAGTCCCGAAAAGATTCGCGTAGGTGGGAATCGTCTCGAAAATCACCGGACACTTCTCGTGTTCGGTGTGCGCGAGGATCACGTTGACGCCGTATATGCGAAAGGGATCGCGCTCGGTGCGCTCCGGGCGCGGAGCGCCGCCGCCTTCCGAGGGCGGCTGCTCCTCTTCGCCCTCGCGCTCCTTGAAGGGATCCAGATTGTCGAGGACGTGGTGCCGAACCTCCTCGAGGTATTCGGAAATCTGCAGGCTGGCGTATTTTTCCTTCAGCTCTTCGATCACGCCGTCCACCAGCACGGATGCCGCCTCCTGCTCGAGGTAGCTCATTTCGCTTGCTAGCTCGCGGGAGAGCGAAAGCGTCCGGCGATAGACGATGGTGAACTCCTGCCGAAACTGGTCGTACTTCCGCTCGAGGTCTTCGGCAGCGCTGTTTTCGAGTTTCCCGTCCTGCACCATCTTGGGGATTTCCTCGATTGGTACCATCTGGCCGTCGAGCACGGGAAAAATCTCCGGGAGAGCGACGGCTCCCACCTGCATGCGGCCGAGCGCAAACTGCTCTCGCGCGATCCGCCGCGTGAAGTCGTCCATCAACTCCTTTTCGCGCAGCGTGAAGCGCTCGACGATGCGCGTCTTCTGGCGCTGAAACGGCTCGCCCTCGAATACCTGTGGAATGCGGCGGCGGAGGAAATCGATTCCGGACTCGACCTCCTTCTTGAAGGCGTTGGCCTGGCCGCGGGGCAGAGTCAGCAAGCGCGGCCGGTCGGGATTCTTGAAATTGTTGACGTAGCAGCGGTCCGGCGCCGGCTCCGTCTGCGGATGCATCTCTTCGATCATCCGCACGATCATGCCTCCGCGGCTGGTCCCGGAGAGTCCGCAGACGAAGAGATTGTACCCGGAGGCGGTCAGCTCCACGCCCATGCGGAGCGCGCGCAGCGCCCGCTCCTGCCCCATGTCGCCTCCGACCGGTTCGACTTGGGCCGTAGTCTCAAACGGGATGGTGGCGGGGTCGCAGCGCCACCGGAGCTTCTCCGGCGATAGGCTCGGGTGTTGCGGATTGGAGTTCTTCGTCATGCGGCGACGCATCGGTTTGTCCGAAGGGCGCTACTCTAGCACGGCATCCGTTTACTTCGCACCCGCGTGCGACGCAGTGTTTCCAGCGTGGACAACGGGAGCGTAGAGGTCGAGAACGCTGGCCGCCGTCGCCACCACAATTGGCCCGAGTACGACTCCCAGCATCCCAAACACGGCGATCCCGCCGAGAACGCTGATGAACACGACCAAGCCGCCCATCTCCGCACGGCCGCTGATCAGCCACGGGCGAATCAGGTTGTCCACCAGCCCCACGATTACGCTGCAGAAGACCGCAAGAATGATCCCGCGGGCCAGGTGACCTCCGGCCATCAGGCTGATGGAGACGGGAACCCAGATGAGTGCGGAGCCCACGAGCGGGACGAAGGAAAAAAATCCCATCATCACACCCCAGAAAATGGGTGCCCGGATCCCGGTGAGCGCGAATGCCGTGCCGCCGAGTGCGCCGTGGGCGGCGGCGGCCACCAGGCTCGACGTCACGCTCGCGAAGATCAGGCTTCGCGCGTCTCTGAGCATTCGTTCGCGCTGAGCCGACTCAAAGGGCAGCACTTCCCGCAGCCGCTCCACGATCGAATCGCCGTCGCGATAGAGATAAAACATCGCGAGGATGGTCACGCCCAAATGAAAAAGGAACAGCGCGGTGTTCCGCAGGATGTTTCCGAGCTCGGCGGCAACAAACTCTCCCGCTTGCTCGCCGTAGCGACGCAGCGATCTTGCCAGATCGGGCGAACCCGCCTCCGGGAAGCGATGCTGAATCCGGACCCACAGATCGTTTACCCACGTGAAATGGCCATTGGCAACCTGCATCTGGACGGACTGCACCGCATTCACACCCTGCCGGACAAACGCAATCATCACGAGCAGCGTGGGCACAATGAGTATCAGAGTCACCGCGGCGGTCGCCGCGAGGGCTGCCGTTGTCCGATTCCCGCGCCGAGCGAGTCGTTCGTAGGCGGGATAGGAGACCACCACAAGTACAGCGGCCCACGCCAGCGGAACAAGAAAAGGAGCGAAAACGAGGTAGACCAGATACACGAGCAAAATTACGATGCCGTAAAACAGCGCGGTGCCGATCCGCTTCTGCGAACTCTGTTCGATCGTCAAGTCGCCTCCCGCAGTCCGGATTCCGGCAAGGAGACTGATAGTTGCAATCCCTACGTTTGTCAACTGGGCGAGCGAAGTCGCGTGGCACGCGCGGGTGCTATAATCAAGGCAGTTCCGATTTGGATTCCCTCCATGACGCAGCCTGCGTGCCAGCACAAGCGCACTCAACTCATCGCCAAAGACAGTGACGCCCAGTATCGGGAATGCCTCGACTGCGGCGAAATCCTCGAAGCCGGAGAAATGGAAAAGAAAGAAGGTGCCGGCTTCGACGAATCCCTCTCCGACGCCTGAGCCTGGCGCAGGACTGCTCGGAAAGAAAGCTACCGCGAGATGGTTCGCGGGGCGTAGAATCCGCCGCGAAGGGTGTTGCGGGAGGCGACCATGTGGAGATACCTACTGGTTCTCTCGATTCTTCTGTTTGCGGCGTTCGCATCCGGGGCAGGGCAAGAACAAAAGCCCGCCGAGAATGCAGCGCCTGCAGAAGCCAAGGCCCCTCCGGAGGCCGTGGCCCAGCCCAATCCCGTGAAGCCGACGGCGGAGTCCCTTGCTCAGGGCAAAAAGGTGTACGGCTACGATTGCGCGATGTGCCACGGCGTCGAGGGCGACGGCAAAGGCGACCTCGCGACGGACATGAAGCTGCAACTCGCGGATTATCGCGACCCCGCATCTCTGAAGGACAAAACGGACGGCGAGCTCTTCTACATCATCCAGAAGGGCAAAGGCGACATGCCGCAGGAGGGCAGCCGCGCGAAGCCGAATGAGATCTGGAACCTCGTCAACTACGTCCGGTCATTCGCAAAGAAGGGCGCTCCGCCAAAGGACAAGCCTGCGTCTCCCTAGTCGTGTTTCTGTTGCCCGCGATTACTTCTGGGGAGGAACGAGGCTCGGATCGATGCGGTGAGCTTCGTTGAATTCAAGCGTCGCTCCGGCGGAATCGCCCAAATAGCGCAGAATCGTGCCCAGATTGTAGTGTGCCTGCGCGAAGTCGGGTTTCAGATGAATCGCTTCACGATAGCGGTCTGCCGCAGGCCGGTATTGTCCTTTGGCGAAGAGGGTATTCGCCAGATTAAAACGCGCATATGCGTTCTCCGGTTGGACCGCGATCAACCTCACAAGGATGTCTTCTGAGCCCTTAAGGTCGCCCGTTTGCACGAGTGCCGCACCGAGTCCGAGCATGGCGTCGGCGTAGTCGGGCTGCACGTCGAGGGCCCTGCGAAAGCTTGCGGCGGCCTCTTTCGCATGGTTCTGGCTCAAATATGCATTCCCCAGATTGGAGAGCGCGTATGCAGAGCGGGGATCCAAGGCCAACCCCTTCTGGTATGCGCCGATCGCATCTTCGAACTTATTCTGATCCTGGTACGCGCGGCCGAGATTGAACTCGGCTTCGGGCTGATCCGGCTTTAGAGCCAGGCTTTTCTGAAGGCTTGAGATGGCGTCATCCAGGCTACCTTGGACGTGTTGCAGGCGGCCTAGCTCGGACCAGGCCGAGGCTTCGCTTGGGCGGGAGGCCACGATCTTGACGTAAAGATCGATGGCCTCATCGGTGCGTCCAGCTTGCTCGAGTGCCACTCCAAGATTGTTCAGGGCGTCGGGATAGCCGGGTTTTAGAGCCAGAGCTTTGCGGTAGTTTGCGATGGCGTCATCCACGTGACCCGTGGCAAACATTGCGGCGCCCATGCCGTTCCAGGCTTCCGGTGAATCCAGCTTGAGTGCCAGCGACTTCTGATAAAACGAAATCGAATCGTCGTATTTCCGTTCGTGGTAGAGCGCCAGTCCGATGTTGCTTTCGGTGATGGGGTCGTTGGGCTTGAATTTTAGCGCCAGAGTCAGATCGGAGAGGGCCTCGTCATACTTTCCCTGCGAATCGAGCGCGAGACCAAGATTCGTGAGCGCTGCCGCATTTGCCGGGTTGAGCACGAGCGCCTGCCGGTAGAGCGCAATGGCTTCCTCAACCTTGCCGCGCTCGTACAGATCGCGCCCTTGATTGGAGAGTGCCGCGGAAGAGTTAATTTGATCGATGGATGTCTTCTGCTGCGCCCGCGCAAGTCTTCCGCAGGCAGCCATCCAGACGAACGCCACCACGAAACCCGCGCATCCAAGCCCAAATCGCCTCCGGAGCATACGGCAAATCCTCTCGTGAATTGCGAGGAGGATATCATGCGCGGGGGCCTCCGGGCGAGGACAGGAGTATCACTAGCGTGAAGTAATGTTTTGAGTTAGGCTCGGCGCCTTAAGGCTATGCCTTCTGCTTGGCATGCTCTTCAAGACTTTCAGCGCCGCAGTGTTCGGGATTGACGCCTACCTGGTGGAGGCCGAGGTGGACGTCGGCCCCGGCCAGGCGGGAATTTTCAACGTCGTGGGGCTGCCGGACAATGCCGTCCGGGAGAGCCGCGAACGAATCAAGGCGGCGCTGCGGAATTGCGGATTCGATTACCCGTCCTATCAGGTCGTTACCGTCAATCTCGCGCCCGCCGATATCCGCAAGGAAGGCTCCGCGTTCGATTTGCCGATGGCGCTGGGACTTCTCGGCTGCCAGGGAACTTTCTTCGGAAAGCTGCTGGACTCCTACGTTTTCCTCGGGGAACTCTCGCTCGATGGCGGCGTGCGCTCCGTGCGCGGGGCGCTCTCGGCGGCGCTTGCCGCCCGCGAGCGCGGCATTCCGAACCTCGTGGTGCCGGAAGCAAACGCGCGGGAAGCGGCAGTGGTCGAGGGCATGCACGTCTATCCCGTTAAGTCGCTGCCCCAGGCGGTGGATCTGATGAACGCGCCCGAAAGCTTCCAGCCGATTCAAGTGGATACGTCGCAGATGCTCGCGGAAGCGAGCCAGTACGCGGTTGACCTGCGCGACGTGCGCGGGCAGATGGCGGCGAAACGCGCGCTGGAGGTTTCTTGCGCCGGGAGCCACAACATTCTCCTGATCGGTCCGCCGGGCGCGGGCAAGACGATGCTCGCGAAACGCATCCCTACAATTCTGCCGCCGATGTCGCTCGAAGAAGCCATCGAGACGACGCGAATTCACAGCGTGGCGGGGCTGCTCGAAGACGCTCGCGGACTGGTGGGAACGCGGCCGTTTCGGTCGCCGCACCATACCATCAGCGACGCGGGCCTGATCGGCGGGGGAGCCGTGCCGCGCCCGGGCGAAGTCTCTCTCGGGCACAACGGCGTGCTTTTCCTCGATGAGCTGCCCGAATTTCAGCGCAACGTGCTGGAGGTGATGCGCCAGCCGCTTGAGGACGGATGCGTGACGATCGCCCGCGCCGCGGTTTCGGTGAGCTTTCCGTCGCGATTCATGCTGGCCGCGGCGATGAATCCGTGTCCTTGCGGTTTTTTCGGCGATGCCACGCGCGAATGTCATTGCTCGCCGCCGCAGATCCAGCGCTACGTTTCGAAAATTTCCGGACCGTTGCTTGATCGCATCGACATTCACATCGAAGTTCCGGCCGTGAAGTATAAGGAGCTGCGTGGCGAGGCGGAAATCGAAAGCTCGGCAAGCGTGCGCGACCGCGTCCTGCGCGCGCGGGAGATTCAGCTGGAGCGCTACAAGGGCGAAAAAACCCTCTATGCCAACGCGCAAATGCCGCCCAAACTGATTCGCACGCACTGCGCCATCTCCGCCGAGGGCGAAAAACTGCTCGAATCTGCGATTCAACGCCTGGGTCTTTCCGCGCGCGCCCACGACCGCATCCTGAAGGTCTCGCGGACGATTGCCGACCTCGAAGGAGCGCCAGCAATCCTGCCGAAGCATTTGAGCGAAGCCATCCAGTACCGCACGCTCGACCGCACCTATTGGGCCTGAACCGCGGCGGGTTCCGGGAGAGCCCGTCCGATTGACGGCTGCGCGGCGGCTGTGATACGCATTAGCCGTTTGTTTAGTATGGTTTCGCTCGATTTCGATGGCGGCTCCCAACCAACGTCTCGAGGTCACGCTCGACACGCAGCTGGAAAGCGTGGACCTCGCTGAAAATATCGTGAAACGCGCCGCCGAAGCCGCCGGCTTCAGCGAAGACGACATCCATAAGCTCGGCATGGCGGTGCGCGAGGGCGTGATCAACGCATACAACTACGGCAACTGCCGCGACCGGCGGAAAAAGATACTGCTGGCGGTCGAGTTCGAGCCGGAAAAGATGGTCGTGCACGTGGTCGATGAAGGAGGCGGCTTCGAACTGGCCGAAGTCGCCGACCCGCTTGCCGAAGAAAACCTGCTGCGCACCTCGGGACGCGGCCTTTTCCTGATGCGCGCGTTCATGGACGATCTCACCGTGCGCCGCGGTCCCGGCGGGGGAGCCGACCTGGTGATGTCGAAGCGGCTCCCGCATCGCATTTCGAGGAACGGCCAGTTTTAACCGGAGTAGAATCCCTCACTGAGGATTCCGTGCCCCTGCAAGGAACATGCCGCGACGTGGGCGATGTTGTCGTGGTGGATTTCAGCGGCAAGATCACGCTCGGCGAGGCCAGCGCGACGCTGCGGCGGACGATCCGCGAACTCGTCGACAACGGACGCCGCAAGATCCTCCTG
This sequence comes from Candidatus Acidiferrales bacterium, assembly GCA_035279445.1. Classification (GTDB taxonomy): domain Bacteria; phylum Acidobacteriota; class Terriglobia; order Acidiferrales; family UBA7541; genus Palsa-295. The sequence goes on from DATEHV010000008.1 coordinate 49,017, forward strand.
AATCTGAGCGACGTCGATTACATCGATAGCTCGGGAATCGGAGAGCTCGTGGGCGCTTTCACCACCGTGCGCGGCGCCAATGGCGATTTGAAGCTCGTCTATCTCACGAAGCGCGTTCATGACATCCTGCAGATCACGCGTTTATACCTCGTCTTCGACGTGCAGACGGATGAGGCCACTGCGGTGAACAGCTTCCGCTGAACCTCGTTTCTTCGCACTCCGTTCCGCGCTCGTTTCCGATTCCCAAACTCTGGACACTGAAAACGGTTTGTGCAAGAATCCCGCCGCTGATGGGGTCTGGCAGTCCCGGGAAAGCGCGAGTCCGGGCTTGCGGACGCCCGAATCGGGACTTCACTCGAAGAGGAGTAGAACCGTTGGCTCGAGAACAGGGTGTAGTGAAGTGGTTCAACGCTTCAAAGGGTTATGGGTTCATCCAGCGTCAGTCGGGGGAGGACGTCTTCGTTCACTTCTCCGCCATCGAGATGGACGGATACAAGTCGCTGAACGAAGGCCAGCTTGTCGAGTTTGAGGTCCGTCAGGGCCCCAAGGGCTTTCAAGCTGAAAACGTAACGAAGGTTTAGCACACGCTCAATCGAAGGCCCCGTTTCGCGCTCCCGGGATGGGGCCTTTTCTTGTGGCGGCGCGCCGTGTGCGGCGAGGTTCGAAAGCGTTCCAACGGGCCTGCGATCGCTGGAATTCGCTCGCTTGCGCGATTGTGATACGATTCGATGTCAGAGAGTTCCTCAGGAGCTCGGACGTGGCGCAGCATATTACCCGCAGGGAACTGAAAAAGGATGAAGTGCGCGAGACGTTCGCGCACGGCGCAGAAGCTGTCCTTTCGCACCAGCAACTGGCCTCGTACATCCTGATCGCAGCGGCGGTGATTGCCCTGGGCTTCTTCGGCTGGAGGATGTACGGCCAGCGCCAGACGGTGAAGGCCTTGGCGGCTTTCGACGACGCCATGAAGATTTTCGGCGCGCCTGTCGGCGCCTCGCCGGCGCCGGGCGAAGTCGCCTACACGGATGCGAACAAAAAGTTCGCCGACGCGCAGAAGAAGTTTTCCGAAGTGGGCTCGAAATATCCGCGCACTCATCCCGGCGAACTCGCGCGCTACTACGCAGCGCTCAGCTTCGAGCGGCTGGACAAGAATGACGACGCGAGAAAGGGCCTTCAGAGCCTCGCGAACGGCAGCGATGAAGAAGTCGCCGCCATGGCGCGGCTCGAGCTGGCCGGACTGGACGACCGCACCGGACAGGGCGATGAGGCGGTCAAGCTTTATCAGCAGCTGATCGCGAAGCCGACGGTGCTCGTGCCGAAATCGGTCGTCATGTTGACTCTCGCCGGGCACTACCGGGACAAGAATCCTTCCGAGGCGGCCAGGCTCTACGCAGAGATCAAGGCCGAATATCCCAACACGCCGATCGCCGAACAGGCGGACCAGGCGCTCGCTCTGCTTCCCGGCAAATCCTGATCGCCTAGAACCCGAGTTCGTGCGGGACTCAGCGGCTTCGTCCGCGAGCTCCGCGGCACCGAGTCTTTGACGGCTTCGGCGCCACCAGGAGATAGCTGCCTTTGACGAGCCCGCCGACCTCTTTCCAGTTGAGCGGCGCTGCATAGGCTCGCAAGGTCACCCAGCCGTGCTTTCCAATGTAGGGCGTGCGAAAAAACCTGGGATCGCTTAGGAAAACGCCCTGCAGAATTTTGCCCACTTTCAGACAGATGCCCAGCTCGCCCTTGTACTCCTCCAGCACCGCAAACGTCTTCTTCTGAATTTGGAAGGTCGGGTGTCCGAACGTGACGGTCTCGATGGCTTGCGGTAGGCCGAGGCAGATCATTCTCAGTTTTCTGAGAATCGTTGATTCCGGAATCATCCGCGCATCATAGCAGCGGATCCGGTTTGGCGCGGCCGCGGCGGCCTGCAGGTAGCCGGGGCCGCCCGGATGCACTAAAATGGCGGCGATGCCGCTCGAATCCTACGCCATGGATGTGCGGCGGTCGCGCGGACGCCGTTTTTCTGAACCGCAGCATCCCTACCGCAACGATTACGCGCGCGACCGCGATCGCGTGATTCATGCCCGCGCATTTCGCCGGCTCGAGGCCAAAACGCAGGTTTTCACCACGCGATTCTCCGATCATTTTCGCAACCGGCTCACGCACACACTCGAAGTGGCGCAGATCGCGCGCACGGTATCCGGCGCGCTCCGGATCAATACGGACCTCACCGAGGCGCTCGCGCTGGTCCACGATATCGGCCATTCGCCTTTCGGGCACGCCGGTGAAAAGCAGCTGGACGCCCGCATGCGCGAGCACGGCGAAGGCTTCGACCACAATCTCCACGCGCTGCGGATCGTCGAGCAATTCGAACAGCGCTATCTCGATTTCCCCGGCCTAAATCTCACGTTCGAGGTCCGCGAAGGAATCATTAAACACTCGCGGGATTTCGCGGCGGGAGAGTCTCCTGCGCTGGAGGAATATCTGCTGGGCCAGAAGCCGCCTCTCGAAGCGCAGATCATCGATCTGGTGGACGAAATCGCGTACAACACGGCCGACCTGGACGACGCCTTTGAAGCGCGCGTGCTCGATTTCGAACAGCTTCGCGCGGAAGTACCCGTCTTCGGCGCGGCCTACGACGACGTGGATCGCCGCTATCCCGGCGGTTTGCGCAAATTGAAGTTCAACGAAGCGCTCAAGCGCGTCCTCGACCGCCTCGCGACCGACTTGATCGAGAACACTCGCCGGCGTGTGGAGGCGAGCGGCGTCGAGACCGTCGAAGAGGTGCGCCGCCAGGAAGCCCGCCTTGCGGGCTTTTCGCCCGAGGCCGCCCGTGAGAATGCGGGCCTGAAGCACTTCCTCAATGCGAGGGTCTATTCCCATCCGATAATTGCCGAGGAGCGCGAGCGCTCCGTGGCCGCGCTCGACGCTCTGTTCCGTTTCTTCCTCGACCACCCCGGCCGGATGCCCGAACACTACGCCGCGCTGGCCAAAGTCGAGCCGCGCCACCGCGTCGTCTGCGACTACATAGCCGGGATGACGGACCATTTCCTCTTGCGCCAGTGCCGCGAGCTGCTGGCTGCCCCGGCAGGTAAAACGGGTTAACGCGACAGCGCCGTTGCCCAACTGGTGTCAGCCGGGGCACGCTGGGCGGGGCCTTCCTTGACACGCAAACCAGGGGACATATAATGGCTTTTCGCTCGAAAAAACGCGGGGAAATCCAATGTTTTTGGATGTAAACGAACTCGCCCTTCGAAAGACGCGCATCCGGAAAAGCTACTCCCCGGGCACGCTCGACTTTCATTCCAGCGAATTCCGCCAACTGGAACCGCTCGAAGTCCGTGCCACGGCGGAGCTGGTCGAGGGGCAGATCCGCATCTGCGGGAACCTGCACACGCGGGTCGAACTGGTGTGCGCGCGCTGCCTCGACACGGTTGTGGAGGAGATCAGCCGGGACTTCGATCTTTTCTACCGCCCCATGACGTCCATCGCGGCGGAAGAGGAACTCCATCTGAATCTTGACGATACGGAGATCGCGTTCTTCGAGGGAGACGGCCTGTTTCTCGCCGACGTGCTGGCCGAACAGGTGAATCTCGCGCTTCCGATGAAGGTGATTTGTTCGAGCGATTGCCGCGGGCTTTGTCCCCACTGCGGCGCCAACCTGAACAACGAGGAATGCCGCTGCGAAAAGAACGGCGCCGACCCCCGGCTCGCCCCACTCGCCCGGCTGAAGCAAGACTGGTTCAAAAAGCAATAAGACGCTACACTGGTTGTTTCCATTCAGGCCGTCGTGAGCAGCGGCCTGTCACGAGGAGCCGGAATGCCCAATCCAAAGCGACGACACTCCAAGAGGCGGACGTCCACTCGCCGCGCCCACGACCATCTCCATTTGCCGACCCTGGGCGAATGTCCGAATTGCCACGAAAAAAAGCTGCCCCATCGCGCGTGCCCCAAGTGTGGTTACTACAACGGTCGCGAAGTGATTGACACCGCGGCCAAGACGGCCTAACTTTCCCTCGCCTGCCGCTTCAAGCTGGTGCCGATATGACGACCATTGCCCTGGATGCCATGGGAGGCGATCATGCGCCTCGCGTCGAAGTCGAAGGAGCCATCCTCGCGGCGCGGGAGCTGGACGTGCGCGTCCTGCTCGTGGGCGTCGAGTCGGCGGTCCGCCAGGAGCTTGACCGCCACAGGGTGCGGGGCCTGCCGGTTGAAATCGTGAACGCGACCGAAGTGATCACGATGCACGATTCGCCGTCGCACGCCTTTCGCCGCAAGAAGGAGAGTTCCCTGCACGTGGCCGCGCGCCTGGTGCGCGACGCCAAGGCCGATGCGCTGGTGAGCGCCGGTAATACCGGCGCGGTGATGACCATTGCGCGATTCGTGATCGGCACGCTCCCTTCGGTCGACCGGCCGGCCCTTGCCGCCGCCTTTCCGAACATGAAGGAAAAGATATCGGTGATTCTGGACGTGGGCGCGAACGTGGATTCCAAGCCGGAACAGATCGAACAGTTCGCCGTAATGGGTGAAATCTATTACCGCGCGATCTGGGGCGTGAAGCGTCCGCGCGTCGCGCTGCTTTCGATCGGCGAGGAAGAGGCCAAGGGCAACGACCTCACGCGAGAGGCCGCCGCGCTGCTGAAGCAGCTGCCGCTGAATTTCACGGGAAACGTCGAGGGGCGCGACGTCTTTCGCGGAAACGTGGACGTGGTCGTATGCGACGGCTTCATCGGCAACATTGCGCTCAAGCTCAGCGAAGGGCTCGTCGAGCATATCGGCGGGATGCTGAAGAAAGCGATCAAGAGCAGCCTGACTTCGCAGATCGGCTACGCCCTTTCGAAGCGCGCCTTTGACGATTTTCGAAAGCGCACCGACTATTCCGAAACGGGCGGCGCTCCGCTGCTCGGCGTGCGCGGCATCACCGTGATCGGGCACGGGCGCTCGAACCCGAACGCCATCAAGAACGCCATCCGTGTCGCCGCCGAACTCTGCCGTTCCCGCGTGAACGAGAAAATCGAACAGGAGCTTTCCGCTGCCGCCGCCATTCCCGCACGCGGCTGAACCGGGCGGAAACCGCGATCGCCATGAGCAAGCTCGCCTTCCTTTTTCCGGGCCAGGCCTCGCAGTATTCCGGCATGGGCCGCGATCTCGCGCAGAATTTTCAGGAGTCGCGCGCGGTGTTCGAGGAGGCGGATGCGGCGCTCGGCTTCTCGATTTCGCGCCTCTGCTTTGAGGGCCCGGAAGACTCGCTCAAGCTCACCGAAAACACGCAGCCCGCGATTCTGACCGTTTCCGTGGCGGCGCATCGCGCGCTCGAGACCCGTGGGATCACGCCGGACTTTGCTGCCGGGCACAGCCTCGGCGAATACTCTGCTCTGGTCGCCGCCAAATCTTTGGATTTCCCCGCCGCTGTGAAGCTGGTGCACGGCCGCGGCCGCTATATGCAGGAGGCGGTGCCCGCCGGAGAAGGAGCGATGGCGGCGATTCTGGGGCTCTCTCCCGCGGACGTCTCCGAAGTCTGCAGGAAAGCCGCCGGAAGTGAGGTGGTTTCTCCCGCAAATCTCAACTCTCCCGAGCAGACCGTAATCGCCGGAAACGCCGCCGCGGTGAAACGAGCGGTCGAGATCGCGTCACAATCGGGCGCCAAGCGCGCCGTTATTCTGCCGGTTTCCGCGCCGTTTCACTGCGCCCTGCTGCTGCCTGCACAGAAGCGTTTGGAGCCGGACCTGCGTGCGGCGGCGTTCGGCGCGCTGCGATTTCCGCTGGTCAATAATGTGGATGCCGAAGCCGTGGAGTCGGGTGAGGAAGCGCGCGAGGGCCTGATTCGCCAGGTGACGATGCCGGTGCGCTGGCTCGATTCCGTGCGCGAAATGATCGACCAGGGCGTGGACATCTTCGTCGAGGTCGGGCCGGGAAAGGTTCTTTCGGGTTTGTTGCGCCAAATCGACCGCTCGGTGCGCTGCTTCAACGTAGAGGACGCTGCGAGCTTGCACGCCACGCTCGACAGAATCGCCCAGGCGCGCGCGGAGACGCCGGAGGCGTAACGGCGCGGGGTTGGTAGGGGCGTAGCACCGCTACGCCCGGCGAGCGATCTTGGCACCGTCGCTCCGATCCGAGGGATGCAAGATGCCAAAGGGTTTGGAATTTTCGTACCGCACTAGAACCAAATCGCTGGAGTTGTGCCAAGCATGGGTGACCTAAACGAGGCAAATGGGGTAAGCTTCGCCAAGGATGTGCGCCGGGCGTAGCGGTGCTACGCCCCTACGGCTGGAGGTTGTTTCATCTGTGCCGGAGATGAACGTCGAGAAGCTACTGCCGCGACGCCACACCGTTCGTTTGCCGCAGTACGATTACTCGCGACCGGGTGCGTACTTTCTTACGATATGCACGAGGGAAAGAAGATCCCTATTCAGGACAGTGGTCGGACGGACGGCGAAACTGAGCGGTGTGGGGAAAATTGTTGACGAGTGTTGGCGCGCGATTCCGTCACATTTTTCGAATGTTCAAGTCCCTATCCACGTCGTAATGCCGAATCATGTTCACGGAATCGTCTTGATTCGAAAGCGGCTCGCGTGAGACGTGAAGAGAGGCCCAGTGACGCATAACTCGCGGCGGCTCGGCGCGCACGTATCGGGCTCGATTCCGACGATCGTGCGATCATTCAAGTCTATCGCCGCCCGTCGAATCCGGGAGCACGGAGCGGCGCCGACACTGGAAGTGTGGCAGCGCGGATATTTCGAACGCATCATTCGCAGCGAGGAAGAATTCGGAAGGATCTGGGAGTATATTCGCCTGAATCCGGCAACGTGGAACACCGACGAAGAGAATCCCGAATCAAGCACAACGGTGCGAAACCTGCCAGTTGCCCGCAGCTGAGAGACACGACAGAGTTTGGCCCCCATATGTTTTCGCTCAAAGATAAAGTTGCGCTGGTCACCGGCGCCTCGCAGGGAATCGGCCGGGCCACGTCGCTCGCACTCGCCGAAGCCGGAGCGAAGGTTGCCGTCGCGGCGCGGAGCGCGGATAAACTCGCCGCGCTCGTGGCTGCAATCGAAGCCGCCGGCGGCGCTGCGCTTGCGGTGCCGATGGATGTGGCCGACGCCGCGCAAGTAAAAGCCGGTTTCCAGCAGGCCCTCGCGAAATTCGGCAGGCTCGACATCCTCGTCAACAACGCCGCGGTGACCCGCGACACTCTCGCTCTGCGGATGAAGCTCGAGGATTGGGACGCCGTGCTGCGGACGAATCTCACCGGCGCGCATTTGTGCATTCAGCAGGCGCTGGGCGCGATGCTCAAGCAGCGCTACGGGCGCATCATCAACCTCGCCTCCGTGGTCGCCGAAACCGGGAATGCCGGACAGGCGAACTACGTAGCGTCGAAGGCCGGCCTGATCGGCCTCACCCGCGCGATCGCTGTCGAGGTCGCTTCGCGAAACATCACCGTCAACGCCGTCGCGCCCGGCTTCGTCGAAACCCCCATGACGGATCCGCTCTCGCAGGAATTAAAGGACAAAATGAAATCGATGATTCCGTTGGGGCGTTTCGGCAAAGATCGCGAAGTCGCCGCCGCCGTCGTCTTCCTCGCCAGTGACGAAGCCGCCTATATCACCGGGCAAGTGCTCGGCGTGAACGGCGGCATGCACATGGGGTGATTTTGGAGCCGGGCGAATCGAGGCAATAGGATGTCCATCGAATCCTACGAGCAGCTGATGGCTTTGAAGGAAGTCGGCCGGATTTGCCAGCTGGCTCTGCGCGCGATGGCAAGTTTCGTTCGTCCGGGCGTAACGACGCTGGAGGTTGCCGCCGTGGGATCCGGAATCATGCGGGGAAACGGCGCACGCTCGGCTCCGGCGATGGTCTACGGTTTTCCCGGCGACGTCTGCATCAGCATCAACGACGAAGCGGTCCATGGAATTCCCGGCAGCAGACGGATTCGACCCGGCGATTTGGTCAAGCTCGACGTGACGTTTGAAAAGAACGGGTTCATGGGCGATGCCGCGATCACGGTTCCGATCGAGCCTGTAACGGGCGAGGCCCGCCGGCTGGTTTCGTGTGCCGAGCGCGCTTTTGATCAGGCCATGCGCGTGGCCCGCGCGCACCATCGCGTCAACGAGATTGGCCGGGTTGTGGAACGCGAAGTGAAGCGCAGCGGATTTTCCGTGATCCGCGCGCTCGGGGGCCACGGCATCGGCCGCACGATTCATGAGCCGCCGAGCGTTCCGAACTTCAACGACGCCGCGGCGCGCCAGCGCCTGACCTCCGGCCTGGTCTTGACGGTCGAACCGATCATTGCGATGGGCGTCGGCCGGTCCGTCACGGCCGAAGACGGCTGGACCGAGCGCACCGCCGACGGCAGCCTCTCCGCTCATTTCGAGCACACCATCGTCATCACCGAACGCGCGCCCATTTTATTGACTGCGGCGTAGGCGCAAAGGCGCCTCGCGCGCGGCCGCGAATGCCGCCAAATGGTTGACCCGGCGATAGGCCCCGCATAGAATGGGCAGGTCAACACGGGCGCAATTCTCCTGGCGTGCGGCCCCAGGTCCCAGATCGCCGACATCGGAGGAACTATCAGAATGGCCAGCGTCGAAGAACGCGTGAAGCAGATTATTGTCGAGCAGCTCGGTGTGGATGAAGGCGAAGTGACTCCCAGCGCTTCGTTTGTGGACGACCTTGGCGCCGACTCGCTCGACACGGTCGAGCTGGTGATGGCCTTCGAGGAAGCGTTCGGTATCGAAATCCCGGATGAGGATGCCGAAAAAATTGCCACGGTGAAGGACGCGATCGAGTACATCGACAAGCATTCCAAGGTGAAGTAAGCAGTCCCGCCGGGTGATCCCATCCTGAACAGGAGAAGTTACCCTTGAACCGCCGAGTTGTCGTGACGGGCGTTGGCCTCGTATGCGGTTGCGGCATTGGAACCGAAGAGGTATGGCGCAACCTGCTGGCCGGAAAAAGCGGCATCGGCCGCGTCACCGCGTTTGACGTCTCCGCATTCGACTGCCAGATCGCCGGCGAGATCAAGAATTTCGATCCCCTGAACTGGATCGAGAAAAAAGAACTTAAAAAAATGGCCCGGTTCATCCAGGTCGCCATGGCGGCGTCGGAGTTTGCCATGTGCATGGCCGGCCTGAAAATCACTCCGGAGATCGCCGACGCGGCTGGCGTTTTCATCGGGTCGGGCATTGGCGGATTCGACGTGATCGAGAGGGAACACTCGAAGTACCTCAACGGCGGCCCCGGAAAGATTTCCCCGTTTTTCATTCCTTCGGCCATTGTGAACCTTGCGGCGGGAAACGTCTCGATCCGCTACGGCGCGAAGGGGCCGAATTCGGCCACGGCCACGGCCTGCTCCGCCGGGGCTCATGCCGTCGGCGACGCTTTCAAAATCATCCAGCGATGCGACGCGGAAGTGATGATCGCGGGCGGCTCCGAGGCGGCGGTCACGCCCATGAGCATCGGCGGCTTCGGTGCGATGCGCGCACTTTCGACGCGCAACGGCGAGCCCGAGCGCGCCAGCCGCCCCTTCGATGCGCAGCGCGACGGCTTCGTCGTCGGAGAGGGCGCGGGTATGCTGATCCTCGAATCGCTCGAGTTTGCCCAGCGGCGCGGAGCCAACATCTTCGCCGAAATCGTCGGCTACGGGATGTCCGGCGACGCGTTCCACATCACGCAGCCCGCCGAGGGAGGCGACGGCGGGTATCGCGTTACGCTCGCCGCCATCAAGGATGCGAAGATCACTCCCGCCGACGTCGGTTACGTCAATGCGCACGGCACCTCCACGCCCATCGGCGACGCCATCGAGACGACCGCGCTTAAGCGCGTTTTCGGCGACCGTGCAAAGAAGGTTCCCATCAGCTCGACCAAGTCCATGACCGGCCATCTCCTCGGCGGCGCGGGCGGCCTGGAAGCGGGCATCAGCGTCCTCGTGTTGCGCGATCAGATTCTTCCGCCGACGATCAACCTCGAGAATCCCGATCCCGCGTGCGATCTCGATTACGTTCCCAACCAGGCGCGGAAGGCGGAAGTCGTGTACGCGCTTTCGAATTCGTTCGGTTTTGGCGGAACCAACGCCTCGCTGCTCTTCAAACGATGGGAGGGGCGCTGATCGTGAAAATCGGAGTTTGCGTCAAGCAGGTCCCCGCCAAGGACGCGCCGCTTGCAATCGCCGAAAGCGGCGCATGGATTCGCGAATCCGATATCGGCTTCGAGACGAATGAGCCGGACGGCTTCGCCCTCGAGGAAGCGCTGCGCCTCAAGGAAAAGCACGGCGGCGAGGTCGTGGCGATTTCGATGGGACCGGAGCGCGCCAAGCAGACCATCAAGGAAGCCCTCGCCAAGGGCGCCGAGCGCGGCATCCACATCTCCGACCCCGAGTTCTTCAAGCTGGATCCCCTGACCTCGGCGCGTTCGCTCGCCGCCGCGATCGAAAAAGAGAACTTCGATCTCATCCTCACCGGCCTTCAAAGCGACGATCAGGGTTTCGGCCAGACCGGCGTGCTGCTCGCCGAATTGCTGGGCCGGGCGCACGCGACGATCATCATGGCCATCGAAGTTTCCGGCGGCCGCATGAAATTGAAGCGCGAGCTCGAGGCCGGATGGTTCCAGTGGGTCGAGCTGCCGCTCCCGGCGGTGATCACGATCCAGTCCGGAATCAACAAGCCGCGCTACGCCACCCTCAAGGGCATCATGGCCGCGAAAAAAAAGGAGATCGCCACGGTCGAGCGCGCCTCGCTCGGCGTCGCGGACGCGCGGACGCAGCAGGTCCAGAAAATTTACGTTCCGCAAAAAACGAAGAAGACCGAATTCATCACCGGCTCGCCGAAAGAGGCCGCCGCGAAATTGATCGAGAAGCTGCGGCACGAAGCGCGGGTGCTGTGACGATCCGTTTAAGATCGTCATCCTGAGGGAGTCCGCTGCCGCGGACGACCGAAGGATCTCTCTTTGACGATGGACATGGCGAAAATGAAAATTCTCCTGATCACCGAGCAGCGCGAAGGCAAGTGGAACAAGGTCAGCTTCGAAACCCTTGCGGCGGTGCAGCAAATTGCCCAGCAAGCGAAAGCCACGATCTCGGGCGCCGTCATCGGCAAGGGCGTCGCGCCTCTCGCCGACGACCTCGCCGGCTACCAGCTCGATGAAGTGCTCCTGGTCGAGCACGACCTGCTCGAGCAATACACGCCCGACGCGTTTTCGCTCGCGCTCCGCCAGGTGATCGAGAGCGCGAAGCCGGACCTCGTTCTCTTGCCGCACACCTATCAGGTGCGCGATTTCGCGCCGAAGCTGGCTGCCTCTCTGCAGAAGGGAATGATCGGTGACTGTATCGCCTACCGCTACGAAAATGGAAAGCCTGTCTTCGTCCGTCAGATGTTTCAGGGCCGCACGGCGGCGGACGTCGGGTTTACGGGAGAGCCGCCGTGGATCGCGTCGTTCCAGGCCGGAGCATTCCGCGCGGACCTGGCCGCAAAGCATGCCGGCGGCAAGGCGGCCGTGAAGCCCGTGGGCGTCAATTTGAAGCCGGAGCAGATTCGCACCAAACCCTTGGAGCTATTTCGCGAGGCAAAACAGGCGGTGGATCTGACGCAGGCGCCCATACTGGTTTCCGTCGGCCGCGGCATCAAGGCCCCGGAAAATATTCCCATGGCGGAAAAGCTTGCGAAACTACTGGGCGGAGAAATCTCCGCGTCGCGCCCGATTTGCGACGAGGGTTGGCTGCCCATGGACCGCCAGATCGGCAGCTCGGGACAGACCGTGGTGCCGAAGCTCTATCTCGCGCTCGGCATCAGCGGCGCCATCCAGCACGTGGTCGGGATGAAAGGCTCGCGAACCATCGCCGCGATCAACAAGGACCAAAACGCGCCGATCTTCGAAGTCGCGGACTACGGTATCGTCGGCGACCTCTTTGAGATCGTTCCGGCCATGATCGAAGAGTTGGAAAAAACGAAAGCCGGCTAGCCCGCGTTTTTCAGTTTCAGGCGCGACTTATTTTCCTCGAGGAAACCGCGAAGATCGTCCGATCGGTCGAGCAGGCGAATCCACTGCTCGTAGTAGAGGGTCACCGGGAATCGCCCCAGACCGTACACGCTGACTCCGCCCTTTTCACCCACGCGAAATTCGAGGCTGCCCCTCGGCCTCGCGCCGCTCTGTTTCTCGAGTTCCGCGATGCGCGCCAGCAATTCTTCCTTGGTTGGTTCCGGCATAATCTCTCTCCAGGAATTCTCTGAAGAAATCATACCAGAGAACCGAACCTCACCGCCCCGGGAGCTTGGGGCACACGCCGGCGCAGGAATCGCCGAATCAGTTCGCTGTGAGGTCGCCGCGCTAGTCGCGAAACACGAATTCCAGCTCGATGCCTGCCACGGCGATGACGTCGCCCGCGGAGAGTTTTGTAGGGTGTGCGATTGGCACGCCGTTGACGCTCGGAGTTTTGTCCGCCGCGCCCACGTAATAGGAGTTATCTTCGCGGCGGTTGATTTGCGCAGCGGCTTTCGGCGCGAACCAGCCCTTGAGTTTCACGGTGGCCAGCGCGGATTTCCCCACGACCGTCAGTTTGTTATTGAGAGCGTATTCCCGCTGATCGGTTCTGCCTTTTCGCACTACGAGTGTGGGCACTTTCAACCGCGCCGGAGCCACTTGCGAACTCTCGCCGACCGACGCGACCTTCTGGAGAAACTCGCGGCGCTCTTTTGTATCCAGCATGACCGTTTCGTTGATTTTCGGCGCGGGCGCGCGCGAGCCGCCGTTTGCGGGGGCGAAGCCGTCGAGTTCCTTGGACTCAGAGACCACGATGGTGTGCTTGCCGATGCCGACGGAGTCTCCCGGTTTCAGCGTCACCATCTTCACGCGCTGCCCGTTGACGAACGTCCCGTTCATGCTGCCGAAGTCCTCCAGCATCAAGCGCCCCTCTTCGTTGAACACGCGGGCGTGATAGTGCGAAACCGCCGGATTGTCGATCACCAGCGCGTTCTCGGGAGAACGCCCGATGCTGACCTCCTTCGTCCCGACCGATACTTCGCTCAACACCGAGTTCTCGAATTTCAGCACGAGCTTTGGCATCTGCGTCCTCCGCCGAAAATCAAATCCAGAATCCGAAAATGGCCTTTTCGTTTCTTCCCTACACCGAATCCTTGAACCATTTGCCCAGGCGGCCGATCCGCGCGAACGCGCCGACCAGCTTCGGCGCGCGGCGCAGCACGATGGTCGTGATGTTGTCTCCGCCTCCCGCCTGCTTCGCGAGATCGATCAGGCGGTCGGCGGCCTCCTGCGCGTCGTCGCTCTCGGCGAGAACCGCGGCTACCTGCGCGTCCGTAAGCTCGCGCGTGAGTCCGTCGGTGCAGAGCAGCACCGTGTCGCCTTCCATCACAAGTTCTTCGCTCACGTCCACGTCCACTTCCGGTTCGATGCCCAGCGCACGGATCAGCACGCTCTGCAGCGCGCTGCTGCCCGCTTCCTGCTCGGTCATCCTTCCCCGGCGCATTTGCTCGGCGACGAATGAATGATCCTGAGTGAGCTGCTCGAGCTCGTCGCCGCGCAGGCGATAGGCCCGGCTGTCTCCGACGTGGACCAGGCTCATCCGCTCGCCGTCGAAGCGAACCGCTACCACCGTGGCGCCCATCCGTTGTTCGGCGCCGTCATGCTTCGCCGCATCGTGGACCACTTCGTTCGCCAGTCGCGCGGCGCTCGCCAGGCGGTTCGAAATCCCGGAAACTCCCTCGATGCGCTGGCCATGCAGGGGCAGCGACGGATTCGCTTCGGCTTCGCGGCAGTGCGCGAGCACTGTTTCGACAGCGAGACGGCTTGCTACCTCGCCCGACGCCAGCCCGCCCATGCCGTCCGAGAGGACGAAGAGATTCATCTCCGGGGCCACACGAAAGCTGTCCTCGTTGTTCCCGCGGACACAGCCCGTGTCGCTCTGCGCTCCGAATTCCATCTCCCTCACCGTTGGTGTTTCTCGGTTGTAAGTGCGCGCCGTCCGATCTGCGCATCCCAGCGCGCAGGCCTCACTCCTAATTCGAACCCGGGCGCTGATTTCCCAGCGGATTTTTCACCAAGCGAACGTTGGGAAAACCCTGTGCCTTGAGCCAGTCCATCGCGCTTTCGACGCGTTCCGGGCCGAACGGGCCGGTGAGCACCACGAAGAATTCTCCCTTGTCGTTGTGTCGCGGGATCACCACCACGGGCAACCCGAGATCTTCGATTTTCTTCGCCGTGATCTGCGCGCGGTCCTCGCGTTCGAATCGGCCGATCCACAGGTAACTTGGCGTGTGGTCGTTCACGGGCGGCACAGCGACAGGCTCGGTTTCGCCGAATGCCTTGTCAGCTCGCCGCTGCACTTCCTGAGGCGCAACGCCCTGCCGGGGCGCGGGCGACGGATTCTTCGCAGGCGCAGCTGCTCGCGGCGCTGCGTTCGCCAGTGCACGTTTGGATGGCTTCAACACTTGGGGCTGTGGCGGCGGCGCGGGTTTCGCCACGGCGGGCGCAGTCGCCTCAGGTTTCGATTCGACCGGCGCAGCGGCAACGGGTTCGGGCTGCGCGGCCGGGATTGCAAGCGCGAAGTCGGGCGGCACCGGCGCCGGAGATTGCGCCGGCGGAGATAGGTTCTCGGCGGACTGCATGACCTGCTCGGCGCGCAATCCCGCGTAGGCCGCGCCGACGAGCAACACTCCCAGCAGGACCCACACCAGGGGCGAAGGGCGGTTCGGCTCTGGCGCGAGGAGCACAGGCGGCGCTGCCAGCGTGGCGTGGCTCGAATAGGTTGGTGCGACGGCGGCCGGGGCCGGCAGGGCGGCCATCGTTCCGGTGGCGCGCAGAGCCGTTTCGAGTTCGCCGATTGATTGAAAACGCCTCGCTGGTTCCTTCTCTAGGCACTTCAGAATCGCGCGCTCGATCGAGACGGGCACCGTTGGCTCGATCTCGTGAGGCGGCGTCGGCGATTCCCGCATTTGCTTCAGTGCGATCGCGACGGCATTGTCGGCCTGAAACGCCGGCACTCCGGTAAAGACCTCATACATGATCAGGCCGAGCGAATAAACGTCGGTGCGGTAGTCCACCGATTTTCCAGCCACCTGTTCGGGAGCCATGTACGCCGGGGTGCCCACCATCGAGCCGGTGAGCCGCGTCATCGCCTCCATCGAACGCGCGATCCCGAAATCCATGATCTTCACGTTGCCCTGCGCGTCGAGCATCACGTTCTCGGGTTTCAGATCGCGATGGACGATTCCCTGTGCGTGCGCTTCCTGCAGGCCGGAGCAGATCTGTCCCACCAGGTCGATTGCCTTGCGCGGCGGGAGGCCGCCGAAGCGGTTCAGCACCGAGCGCAGGCTATCGCCCTCCACGAATTCCATGGATGTGTAGGCGACTCCGTTGATGCGGTTGAACTCGTGTACGCGGCATACGTTTTTGTGCGTGATTTTTCGCGCGAAAAGGAGCTCGTTCTTGAACCGGTCCATCATCGACTGATCGGACGCGATTTCTGGCTTCAGGAGCTTGAGGGCGACCGTTTCGCCCGTCTCGCGATCCCGCGCCTTGTAGACGTTGCCCATGCTTCCGTGTCCTGCCTCGGAGAGAATGTCGTAGCGCTGCGACAGCGCTGCCAGGGCCGTGGAGCTGAGGTGCGGCGTAGAGGTGGGCGCGGCCGCCGGCTGGGTGATCAGCGCCGAAGCCTCCGGAACGTCGCTCAGGAGGAGCGTCTTCTGGTTCTCGACCGGGCCGCGTGCGTCGTCCGGAGGCGGAAAACCAGAGCTCGGATTATTCGTTTTGGCCATAATTCGACCTCTTTAGGATAGGCGAAAAACCCCATGCAAGGGACGGATCGCGGGCCGCGTGTGAGGAAAGAGTATCCTGTACCACCGGCCTAAGAGGCTGTTGAGCAAAGATTTGCGCCGCGATTCCGGCCCGCGCCTGCGAAGGGTGACTTGAGAATTGTCTTGCCCGGTGGAATCGCTGATATCAGAATGAACCGTTCCGTCGGCTGAGTCGCAAGTATCTGTGTATCGGGGGATTCCGTTGAAGCTTTCCGTGATCGGCACCGGCTACGTGGGCCTGGTGACTGGAGCTTGCCTGGCGGAAATAGGACACCACGTGGTGTGCACGGACAACGATGCGGAGAAAATACAGGCGCTCGAATCCGGCAAAATTCCCATCTACGAGCCCGGGCTGGAAAGCGTAATTCCCAAAGTTCGCAAAGAGGGCCGGCTCAGTTTTCGCGCGAATCCGGCGGACGCGATTGGCTCGGGCGACGCGATTTTTATCTGCGTGGGCACGCCCCCGTTGCCGAATGGGGACGCGGACCTCAGCGCGATCGATCACGTCGCGCGCATCGTGGCGACCGAAGCGAAATCTCCCAAGCTGGTGATCGAGAAGAGCACCGTGCCGGCGCGAACGGGGCAGGAGCTGAAGCGCGCGCTTTCGGTCTATGCCCGGAAGACGAACGTGACGTTTCGAGTGGCTTCGAACCCCGAATTCCTGCGCGAGGGAACGGCCGTCGGCGATTTCCTGCATCCCGATCGGATCGTCGTAGGCGTCGAGGATGAAACGGCCGAGCGCCAGCTCAAGGAGATTTATCAGCCCATCCTGGATCGCGCGTTCAATTGCCCCGTTCATGCGCAGGCGTGCCCGGATGCCCCGGCGCCTGCGTGGCTCGTGACCACGATCAACAGCGCCGAGCTGATCAAGCATGCGTCGAATTCCTTCCTCGCGCTGAAGATTTCCTACGCGAACATGGTGGCCGATCTCGCCGAGCGGCTGGGCGCCGATATCGGAGAAGTGGTCCGCGCCATCGGGATGGACCCGCGCATCGGGCCGAGCTTTCTTTCTGCCGGTTTGGGTTTCGGCGGATTCTGCCTACCGAAGGACCTGCAGGCCTTCGTGCATCTTGCGGAGCGTTCCGGCGTGGATTTTTCGATGCTGCGGGAGGCGGAGAAGATCAACAAGCGGCGCATCGAACGTTTTTTCGAGAAGATGCGCGCGGCGCTCTGGGTGGTTCGCGGCAAGCAGATCGGAGTGCTCGGCCTCGCCTTCAAACCGAACACGGACGACATTCGCTTCGCCCCGGCGATCGACTTGATCGGCCTGCTCCTCGCCGAAGGCGCCCGCGTGCGCGCCTACGATCCCGCGGCCATGGAAAAAGCCCGCGCCGTGCTGCCGCAGGTCGAATACGCGAAGTCTCCCTACGAAGCCGCGGAGAATGCCGAAGCGCTGCTGATCGCCACGGAATGGGACGAGTTCCGAAAGCTCGATTGGAGCCGCCTGCGGGACGCGATGGCGCGACCGCTCGTCTTCGATGGGCGCAACCTGCTCTCGCCCCGCGAAATGAAAGATCGCGGCTTCGAGTATCGTTCCTTCGGCCGGCCAGATTGAAATTCACGCAGGCAAGAAAAGCTGCGGCACTCAGCCCGCGCTGCTTGCCGACGCAATCTGCTGCCGGAAAAAATCGTAGGTAAGCCGCAAGCCCTCTTCCAATTTAACTTTCGGCTCCCAATGCAAGATTTGGCGGGCCTTCGTGATGTCGGGACAGCGCTGCTTGGGATCGTCCTGCGGGAGCGGGCGAAGCACAATTGGCACATCGGCGCCGACGAGCGCGCGCACGCGCTCCGCGAACTCGAGAATCGTGATCTCCTGCGGATTGCCGATGTTCACCGGCTCGTGTTCGTCCGATTCGAGCAAACGGTAGATGCCTTCGACCAAATCCGAAACGTAACAAAAACTCCGGGTCTGCTTTCCGTCGCCGTAAACGGTGATGGGCTCGCCGACGAGCGCCTGATAGAGAAAATTCGGAAGCGCCCGGCCGTCGTTGAGGCGCATGCGGGGTCCATAGGTGTTGAAGATGCGCACGATGTGCGTATCGAGGCCGTGGTAGCGGTGATAGGCCATGGTGATTGCTTCCGCGAATCTCTTGGCCTCGTCGTACACACCGCGGGGCCCGATCGGATTCACGTGTCCCCAGTACGTCTCCGGCTGCGGGCTTACTTCGGGGTCGCCGTAACATTCCGACGTGGAGGCCTGAAGAAATTTTGCCTTTTTCGCCATCGCCAGGCCCAGCGCATTGTGGGTCCCGAGCGCTCCGACTTTCAGTGTCTGGATCGGGAATTTCAGATAGTCGGGAGGGCTTGCCGGCGAAGCGAAGTGGAGCACGGCATCCACAGGTCCCTCAACCTCGATGTATTTCGAAACGTCCTGCCGGGCGAACGTGAATCGCGGGTGCGAGAGCAGATGGCTGACATTCGAATCGGCGCCGGTGACAAGATTGTCGAGGCAAAAAACGTCCCAGCCCTTCGCGATGAAGAAATCGCAGAGGTGGGAACCCAGGAAACCCGCTCCGCCTGTTATGACCGCGCGCAAGTTTGTTTGTCCGCTCCTTCGAGGATTTGTTTGCCGAGCGCCGGATTCATTATGTACGAAATCGACGCTGAGACGAAGGGTTCGGAAATGACTCCTGGCCGCGAGGGTTACGCCGGCAGGCAGCCCACTTCGAGCAAAATGCGCCCGCCTAAAAGGCGGCCGCTACAAAGGCAAACGCAAAGGCAAGAGCAAAAGCAAGAGCAAAAGCAAAAGCAAAAGCAAAAGCGGATCCCTCGGCTTCCGTGCGCCGCTCGAAATTTCGATCCTGGCCGGGTCGAAAAGTGTGACACTTCGCGGGGGCCGCTTTCGTTTGTTTTGAACGAGTTACACGGTGATTTGATCGGCATGGTGTGACACTTCGTTTGTCGAGGTTCGAGACTGATCGTTCGAGGCGAGGAGTGGGAATCCTGTCTGTGCGTTTGAATTGCGCGAGCGATGCTTAATCCAATGCCAAATCTTGCGAGAGCGAGCGACTTCGCCGGCTTGGTGGAGGCCTTTGAACCGTGTCGATTAGAAAAAGGGAGGGCGATGAGAGGCGATAGTCGCACCGTCAATTTTCAAAGAGCGTCCGGCCCTCGTTAAGAGGGCGGCAGTGGTCTCTCAGGGCCGGCTCGCCGCCGGCACCAGGAGCCATCCCAGGGGCTCGATTCCATAGCAGGGCCATTAAAGATCTCCCGAGCGCCTCTCACCGAGGCCTCGGGAGCCCTAATTGAAGCTATCACACGGCGCAAGTCCCCGCAGATTTGCGTACACCTCTAGCGATATGAGGGGAAGAGGCTTAGCTGAGGGTTGAGAGGCCGAAAAAGATGCGAATTCGGCGCGGGTGACAAGTGGGCGGGGAAGCCGTCTCTCTTGCACGGCGAAGCGGCTTACCCGCCCCGCCTGAAGGCGGCTGCTACGAAGGCAAGTGCGAAAGCGAATCCCTCGTCGATCGGACTGCGATCTCACTCGAGATGATAACGAAGGACAGAACCACGGTGTGGCAGCGGCGAAGTCCATCCCACCCTTCGCAAGACGCGCGAAGGATGGGCCACCCACAAAACCGTCTTGGGCGTTAAGCCGCGAGACGGCGAAGATGTTTGCCGGACACGTCACACCGCGCCCCCAAAAAGACGCCTGCGAGACGCCGGCGTCACGAAGAAAATGCGCCCGCCTAAAAGGCGGCCGCTACGAAAGCAAACGCAAAGGCATAAGCATAAGCATAAGCATAAGCATAAGCAGATCCCTCACCGCCATCCGCCAACGGCGCGGGTGGGTTCGGGATGACCGCGAGGGGGAGGGCCAGCGCGACAAGGGCGAGAGTGAAGCGCACAGGCAGGATTGCCTGTGCCACGACAACGAATCTTGCCCGCCTGAAAGCAGCCGCTACGAAACCAACGGCGAACACCCACGCTGGCAAACCGAGCATGGGGCGCCCGGAAGACCCAAACGTCGAAGCCCGGGGCGCAAAGGGCGAGCTACGACGGCAAATGCAAAAGCCGCGCACGAGCTTTCGCCTTGCATTTGCCGCGGCTGGTTGCTTGATACGCCATAGCGGGCGGTCATTCTCGGTCGTGGGAGCCGATTTTTGTGCTCTAAATAATAGAGGCGATTCACGGAAATCAAGAGGCGGGTGAATTCAAGGGGTGGATATGGCGACGGCGAAGCGCACAGGATTCCCTCCCATTTTGTGCCTGGCGATGCTGTTTTTTGTGCAGAACTACGGCTGCCTGAGCTGCTCGGGAATTCCGTCGAACTTCAACTCGGTGGTGCTGTCTGCGAGCGCACGTCAGATCGGCCCGAACGGCGTGGTCACCATCACGGCGACGGTCCCGAAAGACACGACCGGCGCGGGCGTGACGTGGACCTCCAATGCGCCGCCAAACCCGGGGACATTTACGCCAACGAGCGTTACCCAGTCGAGCTATACGGCTCCGTCGTCTGTCGCAAGCCAGTTCACGGTGACGATTACGGCCACTACATTGAGCGCATCAATTACTCCGCCTGAGGTGGCGTCGATAACGATCACCGTTACGCCGCCGCAGCCGTTGAGCATCACGACGACGACGCTGCCGAGCGGCATCGTCGGTAAGGCGTATCCCGCTGGGACGCAGCTGCAGGCCACCGGCGGTGTGACGCCTTACACATGGGCGCTCACTGCAACTTCGAGCCCGCTTCCCGCCGGCCTGACGCTCGCTGCGGATGGAACCATCACCGGCACGCCGACCGCCAGCGGGACTTTCAACTTCAACGTCCAGGTCACGGACAGCGACACACCGCCCGTGGTCAAGACGGCGCCGCTGACCATCAAGGTCACCGACCTGCTGACCGGAAAATACGCGTTTGAATTCAGCGGATTCAAGGCCAACGGCACCGTGGTGGTTGCAGGCAGCTTTACATCGGACGGACTCGGAAACATCACGGCGGGCGTCGAGGATTTGAATTCGATCACGGGGCCGCCCACGAGCGGGACTCTGGAAACCTTTACGGGCACCTACACGCTCGGCGCCGACAACCGCGGCACGCTGACATTCATTACGAACAAATCGGGGACGCTAGTTTACGCGTTTGCGCTGGATGCCACGGGCGTCCATGGACGCATGGTCGAATTCGACACGACGTCCGGGATACGCGGATCGGGCGAGCTCGCGCAGCAGACCACCTCGACCTGCGGTGCGAACACGCTTTCCGGGAGCAGCGGAACCGGCTTTGCCATCGAAGTCCTGGGCGCAGCCGGAAGTTTTCCGGGAGTGTCGCCGGGCGCGGTGGCGTTTGCGGGGCGGTTCACTGCCGAAGTGCCGCCGAGTTCGGGCAGTATAGGAACGATCGACAACGGAGAGATCGACGCGAACGTCCCGAATGGGACGGCCATCAACCCACTGACGCTCTCGGGCACGTTCCAGACGACCGCCCAGACCGCACGGTGCACGATGAGCGTTTCTCCTTCGACGCTTGCGAGCGAAACGTTCAGCGTCTATCCGATTTCGTCCACGGCGGGATTGCTCACGGAGGCATTCGTGGTCGAGACCGACACGGTGAGCGCGGGCACTCCTTACATCACGGCCGGCAAACTGATTCAGCAAGTCGGGTTCCCCTTTACCGTGCCGAGTAACCTCTTTACGGCAACCAGCGTCGCGGGCCTATCCGGCAACGCAATTCCAAACGGCGGCGCGGCCTACCAGCCGTTCGCGGGCATCGCGGAGCTGACGCCGACGGGCGGGGGCGCGTTCACCATGCCTCTGGTTTTCAATCTCGGTGGTGCGGTATCGACGAACCTGGGCGCGGGCGCAATCTCAGCGAATCTTCAGACGGGCGACTCGTTTGGGCGCGTCCCGACGAACCTGGTGGGCGGATTTGTACCGGCATTCTACGTGATCAACACGAACGAAGCGCTCTTCATTCTGGAAAACCCCAATGCGGGCGTGGTGGGAATCCTAGAGCCGCAGTCGAAGGGGACAGGGAACACTTTCAGCGCCGCCACCGTGAAGGGAACGCTGGTGCAGGGCACGGCGGCGCCGGACACGAGCGCTACAACCGATCTCTCCGGCGTGATGGTCCTCGACGGTGTGTCCGCGGCCGCCGGCACACAGGATAGGAGCACGTCTGTGGCAAACACGGCGGGCGAACTCACGACGGGGAATTACGTGCTCACGGCCTCCGGCACGACCGATGGGAGCGGCACGCTGAACCTGACGCAAACGCCGCCGCCACCTCACTTCAACGGCGAATTCTTCATCGTCTCGCCCACCAAACTCGTGATGATCACGACGACGCCGGGCGATGCGACCCCGGTGCTGATTTTCCTGGGAGAACAAACGGACGGTTTCGGAGTGAACTAGGGGCGGTCGCTCGGCGCCGCGCCCGCCTTTACGCCCTTCAGTACGCCCAGCGCATCAGTACGGCGCCGGTCGTATAACCGGCTCCGACGGCGATCAGGAGAACCAGATCGCCCTTCCGCAGGCGCTTCTGTTCGACCGCGTCGACCAATCCGAGGGGAATCGTCGCGGCCGTGGTGTTGCCGTAGCGGTCGATATTGACGAGGACTTTTGAATCGTCCACGCCGAGCCGCTCCTGCATCGCGCGAATGATGCGAAGGTTTGCCTGGTGGGGCACGACAAGCGCGAGGTCGCGGCTGGAGAAACCGTTTCGCTCGAGGATCTGGCAAGCCAGCTCGCTCATCCGCCGCACGGCGTATTTGAACACCTGCTGGCCTTCCTGATGGACGTAGTGCATGCGCTTGTCCACGGTTTCATGCGACGGCGGATGCAGCGAGCCCCCGGCCGGCATGTAGAGGTTGCAGCCGCCCGAGCCGTCCAAATCGTGCATGAAATCAATAATTCCCTCGGCGTCGGACGCGGCCGGCTCGAGCAGAACGGCGCCCGCACCGTCGCCAAAGAGAACGCAGGTGGCGCGATCCTTGAAATCGAGGATCGAGGTCATCACGTCGCTGCCGATCACGAGCACCTTTTTGTGAGTACCGGCGCCCACAAACTGCGCGCCGACCGTGACCGCGTAGGCAAAGCCCGAGCAGGCCCCGGAGAGATCGAATCCCCAGGCTTTCTTCGCGCCCAGGCGATCCTGAATCAGGCAGGCGGTGGCGGGAAACAGCATGTCCGGCGTGACGGTGGCGACCACAATCATCTCAATTTCGTCAGGACGCAGGCCTTTTAGCGCCAGCAGCTTTTTGGCGGCCTCGGTGCCGAGGTGCGAGGAGGCGACTCCGGGTGCGGCATAGTGCCGCTCGCGGATGCCGGTGCGAGTGCGAATCCACTCGTCGGTCGTGTCCACCATTTTCTCGATGTCGGCATTGGTGACGACCCGCGGCGGAACGTACCCGGCCACTCCCGTGATCTTCGCGGCAATCCGTTGACTCATTGCTTTCTCCGGTGCGTCAGGAAGCGCCCGCGATTGTATGCAATCCCGCGCCATAGTGACAAGCAAAAGACGGGCGGAACCGGCGGGCGGCGCGCGCCAACTCCTCGCCGCGGCGCGCTTCCTGAGGCATGATGGAGGGATGACGCCGGCGGAGCGAACAGCGTGGATTATCGAGAGCGCGCGCGCCGCAGGATTCGATTTGTGCGGCGTCGCACCTGTGACAGCGGTGGCTCCCGCCGCGACGGAAATCGGCGGCGAAGTGCGGCACCTCGAGGAACTCGCGCGGCTGCCCGAATGGCTGGCGCGCGGCTATGCCGGTGAGATGAAGTACCTTCACGATCCGCGGCGCGCCGATCCGCGGCTGGTTTTGGAGGGGGCGCGAAGCCTGATCGTGGTCGCGCTGAACTACAATTCGCCGGCGCCCGCGGCTCAAAAATCCCCGCAAGCCGATGGTGAAGAGCCGCGCGGGTGGATCTCGCGCTACGCCTGGGGGGACGATTATCACGACGTGTTGCAACAGAAACTTCGGGCGCTCGTCGCGGAAATGCGCGCGCAATTTCCGGAATCCTTCGAAAGCCGCGCGTACGTGGATACGGGTCCGATTCTTGAGCGCGTGGCCGCAAAATATGCGGGTCTCGGCTGGCTCGCGAAAAACACCTGCCTGATCAATCCGCAGCTCGGCTCGTGGCTTTTCCTGGGGGTCATTCTGACGACTCTCGCGTTGGAGCCCACGCTTGCGGCCGGCGAGCCGCCTCCCGCGGATTTATGCGGGACGTGCACGCGCTGCCTGGATGCGTGCCCCACGCAGGCTTTTCCCGAGCCGTACGTCCTGGACGCGCGCCGATGCATTTCCTATCTCACGATCGAACTGCGAGCGGCGATTCCGGAAGAGTTTCGCGCGTCGATGGGCGGCGCTGTTTTCGGCTGCGATATCTGCCAGGATGTATGCCCGTGGAATCGCAAAGCGCCGGTGACGCGCGCGGCCACATTCCAGCCGCGGGAAATTCACGCGCACCGGAACCCGAATTCCGAGCATACGGCTAGCGACACCCGGGGCGAGGACTCACGGGATTCGAGCGAGGGGGTTCCGATTTCGCTCGTGGCGCCGGAACTGGAGTGGCTCGTCTCGCTCTCGCCGGAGGAATTCAGCAGCGCGTTTCGCGGGAGCGCAGTCAAAAGGACGAAATGGCGCGGCCTGGTGCGAAACGCCTGCGTGGCGCTCGGGAATTCACGAATCGGGCGCGGTCGCCCGGCCTATTTGCGCGTGGTTTCACTGCTCGATCGCCTCGCGGCTTCGGAGGATTCGCTGATTTCGAGCCATGCGCGCTGGGCGCTTGCGCGGCTTTCCGATGCCGGCGCGGCTACGTCGCGCCGATGATTTGCATGCCTCCCTGGGCAATTTTCCGCCGGATTCGTCGCAACGGAACGAAAAACCTAATGGACATCGAATCGCGCTTTTTGCGATACTTTTCCGTTCGAGCGGTGACCGGCCGTCCTTCCGGGAGCGGCCGCAACCTATAAAACTCAGGATCAAAATTCTATGAAAGCAAGTTATCAACTGGCCTTTTGTCTGCTCGTTTTGCTCGCTGCCGGCGTGGGGACATCCCGCCTGTCCTCCCAAGCGCGCCCGGCCGCGGCTGCACAGAAGAATGCGGGCGCTCCGGCTCAGCAAAGCACGATCGATCGCGGCCGGTATCTGGTGGAGGACGTGGCAATGTGCGAGGAATGCCACACGCCCCGCGACGCCAATGGCGACCTCGATGAATCCAGGCGTCTCCAGGGCGCGCCGATTTGGATCGTGCCCGTGCACTCGAATCCAAACTGGGGCATGCAAGCCCCGGCATTGGCCGGCTTCGGAGGTTATACCGACGAGCAGGGTGAACAGGTGTTAGAGAAGGGCGTGGGACCAAACGGCATCGCGGTCCGCCAGCCGATGCACATCTACCACATGAACCACGCAGACGCGCAAGCGATTATCGCGTACCTTCGCTCGCTCTCGAGCGCCTACCCGCAGCAGTGACGCTGGCGATTTACGGCAGCCCGCTAGGGCAGCAGTCCGAAAACGACCACCGCGTCGGGCGTGCCGACATACACCCTCCCATTGGCGATCATCGGCGTCACAAATTTGCAAGCCGAGTTGGTCGAAAAATTATCGCGGCTACCGGCAGCTTGATTGCTGTTATACAACTCGTTGCCCAGATTCGTCGCGTCATATGCATGCAAGGTGCCTGTCCCGCCATTTTCGATGGCCCAGACGATTCCATTCGCCGTCCCATTTGCCGACACACTCGGCGTCGTGCCGGGATACCCAAAGCCCGAAGGCGAATTTGACGACGGAGACGTCCCGAGCCTCGCCTTCGTGATCTTAAACGCCTTTAAGGAATCGCCCACGGCACCGTAATAGACCGCACCGTTGAAATAGGCCGGTGTGGACTTAACCTCTCCGGTGATGCCCGGAGTGAACTCCTGATAGATTCCGGTATCGCTGGCGACATTGAAACCGCCCATCGATTCTCGATCGACGACGTAGATGACCACCTGCCCCGTATTGGCGTCTGGTTTGCCGGCGCCCACTGCCAGGTGCCGAGTCACGTTGTTCGCATCCGCAAGGTCGGGCAAAACGATTGCGCCCCCCGAACCAAGATCCGCATCGTTGTTTGATTGATTCACGGTGTCGAACATAGCGAAATAGTCGGCGACGGTGAGAGAATTCCCGGCAGTAGATAGTTTGATGAACGAATTGCCGTAATCGCCGTTGTTGGGCAACCCATTGACCAGAGAAGTGTCGAACGTTCCGTTTCCGTCAAGAAAATAGATGTTTCCAGAGGAATCCGCAGCTAGACCATCCCCGGACATCCAAATCCCTCCTTCGCTGCCGTTCGGCGTGACGTCAATCCTGCTCACTTGTTGCAACGAGGATTCACTGTATCCCATGACCCAGCCGGTATATGGAGTTGAGTCACAATGGGACGTCCAAGCCAGATAGATCACCTTGTTTAACAAGAGAAGTCCCGTTCGCTCCTCATATTGACTTGGATCAAATGTCGTCGTGCCGTTTAGATTGGGGAACGTCGCCTGAATATCCGCGGCGGACATCAGATCGGCCCCCGTCGTGAGGTCGAGGGCGTGCAAGCGCTGATGAAACGTGCCGCCAACCATGGACATCGCGACCACGAAGATCGTGCCGTGCGGCCCGGCGGTCAAATCGATGACCGGCGTGGACGTGATGCCGATTTCGGGCGCTACCTGGCTGCAGCCATCCACTTCCCCGCTGGGTGTCTCCGTATTGGGTATTACGGAGACTGACCAGAGCGGCGCTCCCGGAGTGTCCGCGTCGAACGCATAAACCATGTCATGTTCGGTGACCACAAACACAACGTTATGGGTCGAACCGTTGATCGTCAGTCCTCCGACGTAGAGAGGTTCCGCATCCACCAGCCCGGTCACAGACAGGGTTCCCAGTTTCCCGAACTTGGTCGAGTTCACGTTGGCGGTGGTCAGGATTGCTTCGCTCGGGTTCAAGCCCGTGCGTCCGTTGTCGTTGTGGTAGGTAAGCACGGTGACGGTCGAAGGCGGTGGCGGGGGAGGAGGCGGCGGCCCTCCGCCTGACGATTGCTGCGAGCCGCAGCCCTGCACGCACAGCGCCGCGCCGCTGGCGGCCAGAAACAGGGCCAGGCGAAACGTCTTGTGCCATAAACCGATCATTGATCCGATCCTTGGAAAGCGGGGAATGTCCGCCAGGGCCGCATTCGCCTTTTGGGTGGGCACCAAATGGCGGCGCACGAAACTCTGCTTGAAGAATAACCGCCGCCACTTGAAAGGGGCAAGGAGAAAATCGGCGTCCGTGACGCGTGCTTCACGCGCAAGCATTGAGCGGTCCGGAATCGTTTCGAGGCTTCCCGAGCTCTCCTCTGTATAATCGCGGGCGATGGAAGAGCGAATCGAAGCAGCGGTGAAATGGCTGCTGGGGCCAGAGTCTGCGAGCAACGGGCGGCCTGGGCACGTCTGGCCGCGATGGATATTTCTTCGAACGCTCGGGATTTTCTACTTATCGACATTCTATTCGCTTTTGTTTCAAATCAAGGGGCTGCTCGGCCCCAACGGAATTCTTCCCGCGGGGGACTTCCTGCAGGCCGTTTCCGGGGCGCTTCACGCCGAGCGATTCTGGTATGCGCCGACGCTCTACTGGCTGGGCTCGAGCGATCGCGCGCTGATGCTGTTTTGCTGGCTGGGAGCCATCGCGTCGCTACTGCTGATCGCCAACGTATGGCCGCGCGCGTCGCTCGCGGTGTCTTTCGTGTGTTTTCTATCCTTTGTGTGCGCCGCGCGCGATTTTTCCAGCTATCAATCCGACGGAATGCTGCTGGAAGCGGGATTCATCGGGCTTTTCTTCGCTCCGCCGGGATGGTGGCCGGGCCTGGGCTGGGCGAATCCTGCGTCGCGCGCGAGTCTTTTCATGCTGCGCTGGGAATGGTTTTGCATTTATTTCGGATCGGGCTCGGGGAAGATAGCCGGGGGCGATCCCTCGTGGCGCAATTTTACGGCCATGGACGACTATTACCAGAACGGCCCTCTGCCGACGTGGATCGGGTGGTACGTCCAGCACTTTCCCCACTGGTTCCATGCCTCGACGGCGTTTCTCACGCTGGCAATCGAACTCGTGCTGGTCTGGATGGTGTTTCTCCCGCGACGGCTTCGGATCGCGTGTTTCTGCATCGTGACGCCGTTCGAGATCGGAATCATTCTCACAGCGAACTACACATTTCTGAACTATCTCGTCCTTGCTCTGGGGTTCCTGTTGCTTGACGACCGCTTCATCGAGTGGATTCTGGCGCAGTGGGTTCGGGCGCTGCTCGAGAGGAAGTCTCTCTCCTCCGGCGCCGTCGCGACGCCGCCCGAGAGCACGCGCGCGCTCTGGCGCAGAAGGCTTGCGCCCGCCCGCATGACGATTGCCGGAGTCTGCCTCGGCCTGATTTTTTATTCCACGGCGATGAAGCTCGTCTGGAGAGTTTTCCCCAGCGTTCCGCTGACGCAGAAGCCGATCGAAATGCTCGAACCTTTTCGAATCGCGGACCGCTACGGACTTTTTGAGATGATGACGCACGAGCGCCGCGAAATCGAATTCCAGGGATCGCTCGACGGGAAAACCTGGACGACTTATCTCTTCCGCTACAAGCCGCAGGACCCACGCAAGGCGCCCGGAATTTATGCGCCGTATCAGCCGCGGTTCGAATGGAATTTGTGGTTTGCGTCGCTCGGCTCCTGGCAGGAGTACCGATTCGTGGTTTGGACGGAGGAGCGCCTCCTGCAGAATGAGCCGGACGTACTCGCGCTGTTTGCGTCGAATCCGTTTGCGGGCGCGCCGCCGGTGCAGGTGCGCACGGTTATCTACCAATATTGGTTCACCGACGCGAAGACGAAGCGTGAGGAAGGCACATGGTGGCGGCGCGAGCTGCTCGGCGAATACTCGCCGGCGCTGGAACGGGAGCCTGACGGCAGGATCGTGCTGCTGGCGGTTCCCACCGTCGAGCCGCCGCCGCAGTAAGCGGCAAATCGGCTCGCTGCTTCGGGAACCGGAAATTTTGCCACGCAGCGACAATTTCGCTAGCCTGTCTGGCACCAAAGATCGCATTCCATGAGACGCCAGCACACGATCGAGAATCGGGAGCCGCGCCAGCCGGAGGTAAGCTCCGAGCAGGTGACCGCTTACCTGGCCACGCTTTCCCATCCGGCGAGCGTCCGGGAGATCGCGCACGGCATGGACTTGAAGCACCGAGGGCGGCGTTTTCTGCCGAGGGTGATTGAACAACTCAAGCGAAAAGGCGAAATCGAGGAACTCCACGGCGGGCGCTATCGTCTGGCGGGCCAAAAGACAGCACCACGCGCGGGTTTGCGCTCATCAGATCGAGCGGACGAGGCCCGGCCGCCCGCTCCCGCCGCTCCATCCGGGCCGAAGCGAGCTCGCGATCCGAACCTCGTTGCGGGCCGGATCGTGGCGCACCGCGACGGCTACGGTTTCCTCGTGCCCGAGGAACCGATGCCGAGGGTCGAAGGCGATCTCTTCATCGGCCGCGACAATCTGGGCGACGCGATGAACGGCGATCGCGTCCTGGCTCGCATCGAGCGGCGGCGCGCCGATGGACGCGCCGAAGGGCGCGTGGTGCAGATTCTCGCGCGCCAGCACCCGAGCCTCGTCGGGCTGTTCCGGTACGGTCCCCACGGCAATCACGTCCTGCCCTATGACACGCGAATCCTCCACGAAGTGCTGATCCCGCCGGGCGACGAGCTGACACCCGAACTGCGGCGGAGGCTGGGCGCAAGTGCCGGCGCACAGCCTGGCGCGAACCGGCGCACAAAGCTGCCGGAGCTCGATGGCGCGGTCGTGGACGTCGAAATCACGCGATATCCGAAGGGCGGCCTCGCACCCGCCGGACGCGTCACCGAGATTCTGGGGCGGCCCGGAGAGATCGGCGTGGACGTAGAAATCATCATCCGGAAGCACTACCTGCCGCACGTCTTTCCGGGCGAAGTGATATCCGAGGCGCGCGCTGCTCCGCAGCAAGCCGGAGATGCGGACCTGCGCGGGCGGCGCGATTTCCGCGACCTGCCGATTGTGACGATCGACGGAGAAACGGCACGCGATTTCGACGATGCGGTCCACGTCCGGCCGCTGCCCAAAGGGAACTGGGAGCTGCAGGTGCACATCGCAGACGTGGCGCACTACGTCCGGAGGGGAACGGCGCTCGATCGCGAAGCGAGGTTGCGCGGCACGTCGGTGTATTTCCCGAACCGCGCCGTGCCGATGCTTCCGGAAGAACTCTCCAACGGCATCTGCTCGCTGAACCCGAAGGTGGACCGACTGGTGATGAGCACGATTATGGAAATGGACGCGACCGGAAAAATGACGGGCGCGGAGTTCGCGTCCGGCGTGATCCGCTCCGCGGAGCGGATGACCTACACCAACGTCAACCGCGTGCTGGAGGGCGATCCGGAAATGAGCCGCCGCTACGCGCCGCTCGTGGACGAGTTTCGCCGGATGAAAGAGCTGGCGCTGCTGCTCAACCGCCGGCGCGAAGCGCGCGGCTCGATTGATTTCGATCTACCCGAGCCGGTGATTGAATTCGACGAATCCGGGCGCATGCTGAGCATCGTTCGCAGCGAGCGCAACATCGCTCACCGCGTGATCGAGGAGTTCATGCTCGCGGCGAACGAGGCCGTGGCGCGATACCTGGAAAAACGCGGAATCGCTTCGCTTCACCGCGTCCACGAAAAGCCGGACCCCAAGAAAGTGCTCGAATTCGAGGAACTCGCTCACGCGTTCGGATACTCGCTCGGCGTGGAGGATCTTGCCGAGCGCCGCGTGGCGGTGCGCCACGGCCTGGTGCGGCCGGCGTCGCGAGGGGGCGGGAGCGGGCGCGGCCGCATGCGGCCCATGACAGTGTCGCTGCCCGCCGCGGAGGAGATCGATATTCGACCGCAGCACTACCAGCGCCTCACGGAGAAGATCGCCGGAAAGCCGGAGGAGCGGATTCTTTCCTACCTGATGTTGCGTTCGCTGAAGCAGGCGCGTTATGCCGCCGATCTGCTGGGACATTTTGCTCTGGCCGCGAAGGAGTATACGCACTTCACCTCTCCGATTCGGCGCTATCCAGACCTGATCGTGCATCGCGCGCTGAAATGGGCGCTTGAAAATCCATCGGTGGCGCCCGTGCGAGCCCCGGCGGAAGGCGCGCGCCCGGGCAAGGAACATTCCGTGGCTGCGCTGGGGCCTTACCGCCGCGTCGAGCTGCAGGCCATTGCGTCGGAAAGCTCGGAGGCGGAGCGCCGCGCGGACGCGGCCGAACGGGAGCTGATGGAATGGAAGACGGCGCAATTCATGGAGAGCCACCTCGGCGAGGAATACGACGCCCTGATCATTTCGGTGCAGAAATTCGGATTCTTCGTCGAGCTGGTCGAAATTTTTGTGGAAGGGCTCGTCGGCATCGACCGGCTGGAGGAGTCCACCGGCCAGCGATGCGTCTATCGCGAACGCGACCACACGATCGTCACCGAGCCTTACCGCGGAACGCGCGGCGGCGCGGCGGCCAGGCGCATTTTCAGGCTGGGCGACCGCGTGAAGGTGCGCGCCGAGAGGATTGATCCTTTCCGGCATCGCGTCGAATTTTCCCCGGCGTGAAATGGGAGAACCGAAGATGAAATCAAAAGTCGGATTCATTGGACTGGGACTGATGGGCAAGCCGATGGCGAAGAACCTGCTTCGAGCGGGCTTCCCCTTGGTGGTGTGGAATCGCACGAAGTCGAAGGCGGAAGATCTGGTCCGGGAGGGCGCCACGCTCGCAGCCGATCCGCGGGAAGCGGCGACGCTGGCGGATTTCCTGATCACGATTGTCAGCGATCCGCCGGCGCTTGAGGAAGTGCTGTTTGGGCCGAGAGGCGCGTTCGAGGGACTGCGCGCCGGTAGCGCGCTCATCGACTCGAGCACGGTGTCTCCGGGCCTGGCACGCCGGGTCGCCGCTGCGTGTGCGGAACGCCGCGTGGATTTTCTCGACGCGCCTGTCACCGGCGGCACGTGGGGCGCCGAAAAGGGCGAGCTCGTCTTTATGGTCGGCGGAAAAGCCGAAGTGCTCGAACGCGCGAAACCCGTGCTCGAAGCGATGGGCAAGAAGTTTTTCCTCCTCGGACCCAACGGCGCGGGACAGACGGTGAAGCTCGGCATGAACCTGCTGCTGGCGCTCGAAGTGGACGCGCTGGTGGAAGCGCTGGCGCTGGTCACTTCGGCGGGCGTGCCGGCCGAGCGGCTGATCGAAGTGATGCAATCGAGCATGGGGCGGGCGCCGTTGCTCGACGTGAAAGCCCCGCTGATCCTGAAAAACGAGTATCCCGCGAGCTTTCCTCTGCGACTGATGCACAAGGATATGCGCCTCGCGCTCGAACTTGCGCGCGAGCACGGGACTGCGCTTCCCGCCGGGACCGCCGCCTACGCCACGTTCAGCGCCGTCAAAGACGCGGCGAAGGACGACCCGGACTTCGCGGCTGTCGCTCGATTTTGGAGGAAGGCGTAGCGAGCGACGCTAAGACGTGGCGCCCGGCGGCAAGAAACGCAGCGGGAGATCGCGGACGGTGCGGAGGCCGGCGGGGGCGGCGAGGATGGCCGGGATGGCGTTGACTGCAACGGCGGCGGTGGCGATGTCGCCGTGCGTGCCGCCCGGAATCGTGAGCGTCAGATTGGGCTCGCCGCGCAATTCGACTGTGTCGGCGGGCTGCTTCGCGCCGACGTACATCTGAAGCTCCATGAGAATTCTCTCCTCGCGATTCGACGTGCCGCGAGCAATCTGACGGACTCCGGCGACTTGGCCGGGAGCGACTTCGAGGAATTCGGTCTTCACGGTTTCCATGGCGATGACCGGCTCGATCGTTTCGGAAATGTCGTCGAGCGCGAAGCCCAGTCCATCGGCCACCATGGCGATCGATTCCGGCAAGCCGTGGTGCTTGATGACGCCGGCCGCCACCTGCGCGCGGAATTCGTCCGGAGTCATGCCCGCGCCTATTTTTTTCTGCAGCGGCAGTCGGCGTTTCGAGGCGTCCACGATCCGCACGGCCCTGGCCCAGTCCACGCGCTGGGCGACCGCCGAGAGCGCGAGGACGAGCTTATCCATTACAAATCCCGGGTTGACGCCCACGCCAACCAGAGCGACTCCCTCTTCTTTGGCGGCGGCATCGAGTTGCGCGGAAAGTTCCGGATGCTTGCGAAACGGGTAGGCCAGTTCCTCGCACGTCGAGACGACGCAGCAGCCCGCGGAGATGCACGCAAGCAGCTCGTCCATCACGTTCGCGAGATACGACGACGTGGTATGGACCACAACGTCGATGGGTTTATCGAGGACATCAGGCGGCGCGGCCGAAATCGAGATGCCCCAGGGCGCGGCTTCCGCGCCGGCGATTTCGCCAAGGTCCCGCCCGGCCTTCGCGGGATCGTTGTCAATCGCCCCTACGATTTCGAGCGAGGCCTTCTGACGCATCAGGCGGAGAATCGAGGCGCCGATGGGACCCACACCGAACTGAACGACGCGAACCTTCTTCCTCACAGAACCATCCTTCGCGAAAAAGAGCTATCTAAGTTAAGGGTTTACGCGGAGGAGTTCAACCGGAAAGAGCCAAGCGATGGAATGAGAAGAACGAAAACGTCCGGAAATTTTCGGCGATGGGTATGCATCGCGAAATCCAGGCGCCGGGAAAGCCGCGTCGGGCCCTCATGGGACGCGCGTGTTATGGCGGGGTGTTGGACGGGATTCGCGCACGTCGCGACGACTCGTCGGGAGGGCGCGATGACCGCGTTTCCGGATGGAGCTAGAGACGAGTGCGGGTGGCGCGAATGTACTCGCGCAAAGTGGAGACGTTTGGACCGTAAGAGCCCACGCGGCCGGCATCCACGGGCAAGCCAAGAACTTCCGCTTGCTCGATGCTGAGGCCTGCATCGTCCAGTTCAGCGAGGCTGTAGCCTTCGGCGGGCACAGGGCGGTTACGGCGAGACATATCGAGCGGGCGCGGCGGGCGCTGCATGCGCGATCGCTTCATCACGATATCGAAGAAATCGTCCCAGTCTCGTCGATTCCACATGGCGTCCTCGCTCTCTAGTACGCCTCCCGTCACTGGATTGGATGCAGGACAGATGCTTTGGGTAGCACGAACTTCGCTGCCGGGCCTCTTCCTGCGCCGCGTACAGGAACGGTGCAGATTCTAACCCCGCGAACAGCGGAAAGTCGCGCCTGAATGGCCTGTGTATCCATTGAGTTATCGCATCTTACGCACGGGCCGTACCCCGATTGCACGCACTGACGCGGGCCGGTGCCTGAAGTCCCGGCGGGAACCGCAGAGCAGGCTCTACTCGGGGCCGCCCGTGGCTGCTATACTTTGCGCAGGTTAGCCGCGAGACGTTGAGGTCCGATGTGAACTGCGAGAAATCCTGATGAACAGTCCAGTGATCGTCGTCCATTACCACGAACTGTGGCTCAAAGGAGGCAACCGCCGGTTTTTCCTCGGGAAACTATTCACCGCGCTGCGCCAAGGGCTGCAAGGGATTGCCATTGAGCGGATCGAGAAGCCGGGCGACCGGTTCGTCGTGCGCCTGCGCGCGGAGGCATCCGTGGATGAAGCGATCCGGCGCGTGGAGCGGATTCCGGGAGTGGCAAATTATGCCGTGGCGCGTCCGGTGGAGCGTGACA
This sequence comes from Candidatus Acidiferrales bacterium, assembly GCA_035279445.1. Classification (GTDB taxonomy): domain Bacteria; phylum Acidobacteriota; class Terriglobia; order Acidiferrales; family UBA7541; genus Palsa-295. Next base: position 83,420 of record DATEHV010000008.1, read on the forward strand.
TGGAGGCGCTGTGCGGCGCGGCGTGGAAGGAAATCGAGCCGCTGCGCTTCGCGACGTTTGCGGTGCGGGCCAAGCGAAGCGACAAAGCATTTCCGCATTCGACGATGGAGATCGAGTCCGAGGTAGGGCGGCACCTGCTGAAAAAACTTCACGAGCAGGGCAAGGACGCCCGCGTACGCCTGAAAGATCCCGAACTGACGTGCCACATCGAAGTGACTCCGGGGCCGTTGCTCGTTTACGCGCGAAAGATCCCGGGCGCCGGCGGCCTGCCGGCCAACACGGCGGGGCGGATGACGTGCCTGCTTTCCGGAGGATACGATTCGGCAGTCGCCGCCTATCACATGATGAGGCGCGGGGCGCATCTGAGCTTCGTGCACTTCTACGGCACAGGAGCGCAGCCGGGGGAATCATCGTTGCATGTGGCTAGCGCGCTGGTGCGGGCACTGGTGCCGTACCAATTTCGGGCCAAGCTCTACCGGGTGCCCTTTGAAGCGATCCAGAGGGAAATTGTGCGCGCGGCTCCGGAAGGCGTGCGCATCCTGCTTTACCGGAGGATGATGCTGCGGATCGCCGATGCCCTGGCGAGGCGCGAGCACGCGCTCGCGCTGGTCACGGGGGACAGCCTCGGGCAGGTCGCCTCGCAGACGCTGCGGAATCTCGTGGCGGTGGACGCGGTGGCCCGGATGCCGGTCTTCCGCCCGCTAATCGGCACGGACAAAATGGAGATCCTGGCGACGGCCCGGAAGATCGGGACTTACGACATTTCCTCAGAGCCCTTCCACGATTGCTGCCCGGTTTTCATGCCGCGCGCGCCGGAGCTTTACGCCCGGCCGGAGGAACTCGACGCGGCCGAAGCGAGTCTCGAAGTTGCGTCGCTGATACGTCAGGGCGCTGAGGGGACGACCGTCGAGCGTTTCGTGTATTCGGGCGGACGAGTGGAATCCACGGAGCCGAAGTCCATCCTGGCGGCGGGCCGTCACCGCGCCGCGATTGCGTGAGGGCGCGGCCCCGATCGCCCCTTCAAAACGAAACACTTGCGCTTGAGCTGGCCTTGACGTGAAGGTCTACAAAGTGGAACTAACGGTCGCGGCCGTATCCGCCCCGATCGCGGCCACCGCCGCCGCGTCCGCCACCGCCGCCACCGTGACCGCC
>DATEHV010000009.1:0-2402 GCA_035279445.1 Candidatus Acidiferrales bacterium
CCGCGATTACGCGCGGGATGCCACCGAGGTCGTTCGTCACGCTGATATTGCCCCAGCAAGGCCCGGCGCGCAAGATTCCGAGGACATGATCCGCCGAAGTGTGCCCGAGCTCGAGCGCCAGAATCCCGCCTGTTCGCAGCACGGAACCGGCCTCCCCGATGAGTCGCCCATAGATTTCAATGCCGGTAGCGCCGCCGAAAAGCGCGACGCCAGGTTCGTGTTCGCGCACTTCCCGAGGCAGCGCCTCGGTTTCGCGGATACCTATGTAAGGCGGATTACTGACGATCAGATCGAGCGGCTCCGGCTGATAAATCAGAAACGCCGACAGCAGATCGCCCTGGGCGAAATGCACCCGGCTGGCGACTCCGTGCCTCCCGGCGTTGCGGCGGGCAACTGCCAGCGCCTCCGCTGAAATATCCGTGGCGAAAATTTCCGCATGGGGCAATTCGTGCGCCAGCGCGACGGCAAGGCAGCCGGACCCCGTGCCCACGTCAGCCACGCGGAGAGGCTCGCTTGGCGCTCCCGTGTCGAGACGAATCTTAATCCCGCGCGCGCCGAGCCGTTCGAGCGCGACTTCGACGATATGCTCCGTTTCGGGCCGCGGAATTAGCACGGCGGGGGTCACTTCAAATTCGAGGCCCCAAAATTCTTGCTTGCCGGTGATGTATTGCACTGGCTCGCCCGCCGCCCGCCGCTCGATGTACGAGAAGTATCTCTCGATGGCAATCGGTTCAAGCGCCGCTTCCGGATGGCTGTAGATCCAAGTGCGGTCGCGGCCGAGCGCATGCATCAGCAAGAGCTCGGCGGCGAAGGTATGTGAGGGAACCTTCCCGGCACGCAGCCGCGCCATCGCCTCCTTCAGCGCCCCTCGGACATCCAGCGCCGCAATTTCGCTCTTGCCGCTTCTTTCAATCATGAGCCGCTCAAACATGGAGAACGCACGAAGGGTTCGTTCCGCCGCTTACGCCTCGACAAGTTCCTGTTTCAGGCGTTCCGATTCAAAATGCGTGACGAGCGCGTCCACCAGGGGGCCGAGCTTTCCATCCATCACCTCGGTCAGCTGGTGGAGCGTGAAGTTGATGCGATGATCCGTGACGCGGTTCTGGGGATAGTTGTACGTGCGTATTTTTTCGGATCGGTCGCCGGTTTTGATCTGGCCGCGGCGCTCGGCGGCGATTTGCTCGTGCTGCTTGGCTTGTTCCATCTCGTAGAGCCGCGCGCGAAGCACGCGCATGGCCTTGGCGCGGTTCTTGATCTGCGATTTTTCGTCCTGCTGCGAGACCACCAGGCCGCTCGGTATGTGCGTGATCCGCACCGCGGAATAGGTCGTGTTCACCGATTGCCCGCCGGGACCGGAAGAGCAGAACGTGTCGATGCGCAAATCCTTGGGTTCGATCTTGATGTCGATTTCGTCCGCTTCCGGCAGCACGGCGACCGTCGCCGCGGAGGTGTGAATGCGTCCCTGCTGCTCCGTCGCGGGAACGCGCTGCACGCGGTGCACCCCGCTTTCGTATTTCAGCTTCGAGTACACCTTGTTTCCCTGAATCGACGCGACGATTTCCTTCAGGCCGCCGATCGAGGACGCCGAACTTTCCAGCACCTCGGCGCGCCATCCTTGCGATTCCGCGTAGCGCGAATACATCCGGAACAGTTCGCCGGCAAAGAGCGAGGCTTCGTCGCCTCCGGTACCCGCGCGAATTTCGACGATCACGTTTTTCTCGTCGTTCGGGTCCTTTGGGATCAGGAGGAGCTTCAGTTCGCGCTCGACGATCTCGCGGCGCGCCTGCAGGGCGTGCTCCTCGTCATGTGCCATCTGCTTCAGCTCGGGGTCGTCCGACTCGAGGAGCAATTGCTTTGCGCCTTGCAAGGCCTTCTCCACTTCCTTCCATTCGCGATACTTGGCGACCATCTCGCCCAGTTCGGCGTGCGTCTTGGCGAGCTTCTGGTAGCGCGCGGAATCGGAAAGCGCCTCGGGGGAGGAGATCTGCCGGGTCATCTCTTCGTAGCGCGATTCGATCTGCTCGAGTTTTTCAAAAAGCGTCAAATTAGCCATCGTGTAATCCTTGATTCAGGCTGAATTATCAATGGGCCCGATCCCTGCATCGGCAAGGCGTTAATGTGCTGGCAACATGGCGGTTAGTGGCTTGCCTATTGAAACAAAGACCAAGCGTGTCGGGCAATCGGGATGTGAACGGAGCGCTAATAAAATGCGGCGAGCATCGGTGCAAAACTCTCCTTAAGCATAACTTCGATCCCCCGGACGAGTCAAACGTGAATGTTCTTTGTCCATCCCCGGTATTCCGTCGGTGCGGTCCCGGCCATCGCGTTATTCGTCTTCGATGGTGCGGTCGCCGGTATTCGCCGGCTCCTTCGCCGGGTCGGTGTGGAATTCGATGGCGTCC
>DATEHV010000010.1:0-4446 GCA_035279445.1 Candidatus Acidiferrales bacterium
GCCGCCCTGATTTCCGACCGCTGGGAGCGCAAATGGTGGATCGCGATCGTGGCTCTCCTGATCGCTATCTGCGGGCTGATGTACGGCCTCACGTTCCGCATCGCCGCCATCGTGATTTTCGGTTTTCTCGTGGCCATGTTCTTGCAAACGTTCGCTCCGCTGCTCTACGCCTACACGCCGGAATGCTATCCCACGCCGATTCGCAACTCCGGCTCGGGGCTCGGATACGGCATCGGGCGCCTTTCGAACGTTTTCGGGCCGCTCGTCGTCGCGTTTCTGTTCAATCATTACGGCTATAGGAGCGTGTTCGTCTACGTCGCCGCGATGTGGTTCCTGGTTGCCGTGATCGTTGCCGCTTTCGGCCCGCTGACGAAGGGTCGCGCGCTTGCTTGATTGGCTTGGGTGGGACCGAGATCGAGTGTCATCCGGCGCCAGCCGATTCCTCCCTTGATCTTTTGCGCGGCTCGAAGCACCATTTCAGCATCCTAAATTCGCGTTTGTCTGGTATGGAAAGTTTGGAATGGAAAGGATCGTCCCATGAGCGCCGCCACCATCATCGCCCAGCTTTGCCGCAATTTCATTAACGGATGCTGGGTGGAATCCCGCTCCCGCCAGACCATCGAGCGGCGCAACCCCGCCAATCTGGATGAAGTCGTGAGCGTCGCTCCGCTCTCCACGCGCGACGAGATCCGCGACGCCGTGGCCGCGGCCAAGGCCGCTTTTCCCGCCTGGCGGGATACGCCCGCTCCCGTGCGCGGAAAGACGCTCGCCCGCGCGGCAATATTAATGGATCAGCGGAAGGACGAGCTGGCGCGCATGCTCACTCGCGAGGAAGGCAAGGCGCTCAAGGATTCGCTCGGCGAAGTCCTGAAATCGATCAACATTCTCGAATTCATGGCCGGCGAATCGCGCCGCCTGGGCGGCGAAACCATTCCCAGCGAGCTGCCCAGGAATTTCGCCTACACCATCAAGCAGCCTCTGGGCGTCGTGGGCGCGATTACGCCATGGAATTTTCCCGTCTCGATTCCCGTCTGGAAGGCGGCTCCGGCGCTCGTCGCCGGCAATACTGTGGTCCTCAAGCCAGCCGAGCTGACGCCGCGGACATCCGCCATGGTTGTCGAGATTTTCGAGCGGGCGGGCCTGCCCGCGGGCGTGCTGAACATGGTCCTCGGCGCGGGCGAGGACGCGGGCGACGAGCTTCTTCGCGATCCCGGGGTCCGCGCCATCTCCTTCACCGGCTCGAACGAAATCGGCGGCCGCGTCTACGCGCTCGGCGCGGAAAAAATGAAAAAGTGCCAGTGCGAGATGGGCGGAAAAAATCCGGTCGTCGTGCTGGCCGACGCGGACCTGGCGCTCGCCGCGGAGTCCGTCGTCTTCGGAGCGTTCGCCTCCACCGGCCAGCGGTGCACCGCCACTAGCCGCGTGATTGTCGAGGAGAAGGTCGCCGATGAGTTTGTCGCGATGCTCGTCGAGCGCTCGAAAAAATTGAAGACTGGCAACGGCCTGGAAGCGGGCGTGGAAGTTGGACCCGTCGTGGATGGAAACCAGCTCGACACCGTCCTTCGCTACATCGGCGCTGGCAGGAAGGAGGGCCGGTTGCTCCTCGGCGGCGAGAGGCTTTCCGGCGGCGGCTACAGCCGCGGCTATTTCGTCGCTCCCACCATTTTCGACCACGTCCCGTGGAATAGCGTCATTGCCCAGGAGGAAATCTTCGGCCCCGTGCTTTCGGTGATCCGCGTGCCGGATTTCGAGGAAGCGCTGCGCGTGGCCAATTCCGTCAAGTATGGCCTTTCGAGTTCGATCTATTCCAACGACGCCGCGAAAATTTTCGGCTTCATCGACCGCATCGAGACGGGCATCACCCACGTCAATTCCCCCACGGTGGGCGGCGAGGCCCAGCTTCCCTTCGGAGGGATGAAGGGCACCGGCGTGGGCCTTCGCGAGATGGGCCGCGTGTGCATAGACTTCTACACCGAGCTGAAAGCGGTTTACATCGACTACACCGGCGGCAAGCGCGAGTCGAATATTTATTGAAGCGGCGGGCGGGAATCGTCCGTGTCCGCTCGGCCATTAATACCGCGGGCCGCGGCCGCGCAATCTTGCGGCCGAAAACGCGCGGTGAACCGCCGGCGCCCAGGAGAAGATTGTTGATGGCGAATCCCTTCATGGTCCGCGCTATCGAACTTTCGGCGGAGAATGTCCGCGGTGGCCGCGGCGGTCCGTTTGCCGCCGTCGTCGTGCGGGGCGGAAAGATTGTCGCCGAAGGCGCCAACCGGGTGACGTCCTCGAACGACCCCACCGCTCACGCCGAAATCGTGGCGATACGCGAGGCCTGCAAAAGGCTCGGCGTGTTCGCTCTCGCCGGCTGCGAAATTTACTGCTCCTGCGAGCCCTGCCCAATGTGTCTCGCCGCGATTTACTGGGCGCGCCTTGCGCGAATTTACTTCGCCAATACAGCCGCGGATGCGGCGCGGATCGGATTTGACGACTCATTCATCCGGCGCGAAATCGCGCGGCCGCGCTCGCGGCGCAAGATCGCGGCGGTCCCTATAATGCGTCGCGCGGCGCTCGGGGCCTTTCGCGCCTGGGAAAAAACGCCCGGCAAAATTCCCTACTGAAATCCTCCCTATGCATGCGCGCGGCCCAGGCGTGGTTAGCCGGCGGCTCTCCGGGTTGCATGGGCTCTTTTGATTTCCTCGCTCACGAGAATGGCTTCGGCTGTTTCCTTTATGGACTTGCGGTTTTGCCGGCTGTGCGCTTCAAGCGCGAGATGAGCCTCTTCCCCGCTTATTCGCAAATCGCGCTGCAGGATTTCCGCCGCCCTGGCCACCAGTTTCCGCGCTTCCGGCAGTTCCAGGGACCTCGAGGATTCTTCCTCCAGGCGCGCCATTTCGATTTCCGGCCCCACCAGAAATCCGATGGCCGAGACCAGGCGGATTTCCCGCTGGGTGTGGGCATGGCGCTGCCGATGTTGCACATTGATGACTCCCGCCACCCTGTCGCGGCACAGAACAGGAACGGACAAAAACGCCTCGTAGCGGTCTTCCGGCAGCTCCGTGAACGCCTGAAACCTCGGATCGAGGAATGCGCTGCGAGCGATCGCCACGGGTTTCCTGTGCTCGGCCACCCAGCCTGTGATTCCTTGCCCCATGCGGAGCTTCAGCCGGTTCACCGGTTCCGCGTGTGGATTTTTCGAAGCTCGCAGGACGAGCTCGCCCTTTTCGAGCACGTACAGAAAGCAGGAATCGCACAGTATGACGGCCGAAACGAACTCCACAATGCGGGCGAGAACTTTCCGCAGCGGATCGGCCGCGGCGATGCGCCCGCCGATCTCGCACAGAAAGTCGATGTCCCGCTGCTCGCGTTGTTTCGCCGGCGCGTTCATGCTCCACTGTAGAAAGGTCTCGCCGAAAGAGGCAAATTAAAATTCGGACTCAATGCCATCAGCTTTTGAAATAACGGCCTAAGCGCCCGCCGAGGGATGGGCTTCCAAAAAGCCTCGTTCGAGCCGTTCAGGCGTAGCGAAACAAAGCCTTGAAGCCGTAATCCATGTGCTGCTGGATGTGGCAGTGGAAGAGCGTCAGCCCGGGCTGGTCCGCCGTGAAATCAACGGAAGCGCGGCCGTAAAGCGGCACCACGACCGTATCTTTCAGGATGCCCCCTGTCGCCTTGCCGCGAATCTCGGCCAGCTCGAACTGATGCCGGTGCAGGTGCAGCGGATGCGAATCGTCGGTTCGGTTGTGAAACACCAGCCGGTAGCGAGTCCCTTGCTTCAGCACGAACTCCTGGTCGTGCGGGTAGGGCTTCCCGTTGACCATCCACACGTTGAACTTCCCCGCCCCGCTCGGAATTTTTTCGAACACCATGTCAATCGTCTGGTCCGGCGCTCTTGGCGGGTCCGCGTGGCCGAAGATCGTGTAATCCCAGACCGGCTTTGCCGGCATCGCCCACTGCGGTTCCCGGTGCTGGTTGGCGTATTCCACCACCACGCCAAGCCCGCCGTTGCGCACGTTGTCGTCGGTCGCGCCCAGAATCCACACGCCGGGTTGATTCATCTCGACGTACGCGTCCACGCGCTCGCCCGGTCCGAGAGCGACCACGTCGCTTGGCTGCGGCGACGGCACCGGGTTGCCGTCCATCGCCAGCACGTGAAACTGATGCCCTGGGAACGCCACGCGCCGGTCCTCGATCGCGCTCGCGTTCAGCAGGTGCATCAGCACGCGATCGCCAGGCTTCACGCGAATCGGCTCGCCCGCGCCCAGCGCCTTGTCGTTGATCGAGTACATCACCGAGCTTACCTCCAGCCCGTCGGGCCGCGTATCGAGCACGGCCGGCTTTTCCGGCTGCGGACCGGCCTGCTCCTGCTCGTCTTCATCCATCTCCTGGTTCGTAAAGAAGGGTTCCCAGTCGCGCAGCGCCAGAAAAACTTCCTGATCGTAGTGGCCA
>DATEHV010000011.1:0-125570 GCA_035279445.1 Candidatus Acidiferrales bacterium
CTGGCCCTGTTCGGTCGCATCCGCCATGGCGTTGGAGAGTTCGCGAAGGTTTTCCGCGCGCGACGTGTGCTCGAGATTGTCCTGCTGCTCAACCCAGTCGAGGTACCCCGTTCGCTCGAGCACGCGCTCGATCAACTGCGCGGGCGGAAGATCGGCGCATCCCTCTTGCAGCGTTTCGACGATTTCGCGAAAGGAGTTCAACGCGCTAGACGCTTTCTTGCCCGTTGAGAAGTCGCCGGCACGGATCGTATCCCAGAGCAATCTTCTGCTCTCTTTCGCGCGCGCTTCGATCGCCGCAAGCGTGGCAGCGCCGATTCCGCGCGGTGGAACGTTGAGCACGCGCAACAACGCCACATCGTCCTCGGGATGGAAAAGCAGCCGCACGTAGGCAAGCGCGTTGCGCACCTCGGCGCGCTCGTAGAAGCTGAAGCCCCCCACAACACGATGGCGGATACCCAGGCGCCGCAGAACCTCTTCAAACGATCGCGATTGCGCGCCCGTGCGGTAGAGCACCGCAATGCGGGCGTCGGGATCGCGGCGCACGAGCGCGGAAATCTCGCCGCAGATGAATTCTGCTTCCGCCGTGGAATCCGCAGCCTCGAAGAAGCGCAGCCGCTCGCCCGAGCCGAGGGTCGCCTGCAATGTTTTGCCGAGCCTGCCGGAATTATTCTTCACGACGGCCGCTGCGGCATCCAGAATCCTTTGCGTGGAGCGGTAGTTCGCTTCGAGCCGCACAATTCTCGCGCCGGGAAAATCTTCGGTAAAGCGCTTGAGGTTCCCGGCGCGCGCACCTCGCCATCCATAAATCGACTGATCCTCGTCGCCCACCACGCAGACGTTTTTTCGCCTTCCGGCAAGCAGCCGCACCAGCTCTTCCTGTGCGCGATTCGTATCCTGGAATTCGTCGACCATCACGTATTGGAACCGCCCGCTCCATCTCGAGCGAACGTCGGCGTGATCGCGCAGTAGTTCGACGGCGCGCAGAAGAAGATCGTCGAAATCGAGCGCCGCGGCCTGGCGCAGAATTTCGTTGTAGGCGCGGAAGATGTTCGCGGCGTCCTGGCGTCCGCGATCGCGCATGCCTGCGGCCTGGGATTCCATCTCGTCCGGTGAGATGCCGTGATTCTTGGCGTGGCTGATCTGCGCGCGCAGGCTGCGCGGCGGATAGTCCTCTGAGGAGAAACCGCGCTGCTGAAGGGCGCGCTTTACCGCCGAGGTCTGATCGTCGTCGTCGTAGATGGCGAAATCGCGCGGCAAGCCGAGATGCTGCGCTTCGCGCCGCAGCAGTCGCGCGCAGAAGGAGTGAAATGTGGATACCCAGACGTCGGATGCGCCGCGCCCGCTCGCGCGCAGCAGGTCGCTGATGCGCTCCTTCATCACTTCTGCGGCTTTGTTCGTGAACGTAACGGCCAGGATGGCTTCGGGCGGCACGCCCTGCTCGATCAAATGTGCTACGCGATACGTGATCGCGCGCGTCTTGCCCGTCCCGGCGCCCGCAAGAACGAGCAAAGGGCCTTCGGTTGCGAGGGCGGCTTCGCGCTGCTGCTCGTTCAAGCCGTCGAGGAGTGAGACTCTCTGGGGAGAATTGCTCAAGTTCGAATTCTATCCGACGGGGTCGCATTCAGCAATTTACGACTTCCGCCGTCTCAGGGCGCCGCGAAGAACTCTGCTACAATCGGCGCGTTTCGTGCGGGCTTCTCCGCGCTATGAACCACGTCAAACTGCCGCTTTGGCTGGGGAAGATCGTGGCCCTATTGGGCGGCGGCGGGTTGTTTGTCGCCACGTTTCTCGATTCCTCCGTCCTCACGCTTCCCTTCATCGCGGACGCGCTCGTGATTGATCTCTCGCTTCAGCGCCCCGCGCGCATGCCTTACTACTGCGCGATCGCCGCACTTGGCTCACTCACCGGCTGCATCTGGATCTATCTCCTCGCAAAGAAGGGCAGCGAATCGTATTTTCACCGTCACGGGGGCAGAGGCTCGCATCGAGTGAAGGCTTGGGTGCAGCGCAATGCGTTTCTCAGCGTATTTATTCCGGGAATTTTGCCGCCGCCATTTCCCTTCAAGGTGTTCGTGCTTGCCGAAGGGGTTTTTCAGGTTCCGTGGCGGACCTTCGTGCTCGCGCTTCTGCTCGGGCGCGCGCTGCGATATTTCATCGAAGGGATTCTGGCGGTTCGCTACGGCGATTCGGCGCTGGCCTACCTGATCGGGCACAAGGTTAGCGTCGCAATCTCCGCCGTGGGAGGTCTCCTGTTTCTCTATCTCGCCAGCCGCTTGCTGTTCGGCGGCCGCCCTGAAAACAGCCGCGACGCATCCGGCTAGGGATTCGGTGAAGTCGCGTAGAGGAATCGTTCGCGCACGATCTGAAGCCGGCTATTGAAATCCACACGCAAAAATACGTTTGCCAGCTCCGTATCGTCGGCCGCGAAGCGCGCGTCGCGCACCTCCACGCGATAGTCCGCTTCGACCCGCTGGACGTGCGCGAGCGGAAACTGCGCGTACGCAAGGAATCTCGCCGCGGCCCCCGATTTCTCGGCCAGGTCCAGCGCGGCAGACTCCTCCGGCTTGAAGTATGTGAGGCTTTGCTCGGCGTCAAATGAACCGCTCCGGTCGAGCGGGACATCCACTTCCTCGATGGTATTGTCGGTTACGACTACGCCTCGCCAGGCAAGTGGCGAAGCCGACTCGGGGAACGCTCCGGCTGAGAGCGCGATACGGCCGTGGTATTCGCGCGAGAGCAGCAAGTCGATCGCCCGGCTGTGCAGGTTGGCCCGCGCGCCCAGATAGAGCCCCAGCAGCACGAGTGTGACGATGGCCGCGCGGCCGCCGCGAGGCCCCCTCTTCTCGCCTACCTCGTCGCTCACCATTCCAAACAGGAGCGGGAGCAGTAGGCCGGCCACCAACAATACGAGAATCCACAGGTCGAGATTGTCCGCAAGACCCCAGGCGGACCAGTGCACCCAAAACGGCCAGAGAAGTTGGACGCCGACTCCACTCGCCAAATCAAGCAGCAGGTGTCCCGCCGCGCCCACGGCGCAAACAGCCAGCGCCGCGCGAAACGCCAGGGGCCCAAGAGTTTTCTTTTGCGCCGTTTTCGGTGCAGGAATTCTGCGATCCAGCGCGCAGAATGCTGCGGCAATCGCGCAGGATAGCAGAGCGGCGCCGATGATGGAGTGCAGCGCCGTGCGATGAAATCGCATGAACGCGCCCGCTCCGCCGATATAGCTCGCGTAGTCGAGATCTGGCGCGAGGCCCGAGGCGACCATCATCGCCGTGCCGAATCGCGGCATGCGCCGCTGCCCCGCGCGAGCCAGCGCAAGCGACGTAAACGCGTGTGTGAAGGGTTCCACCGTCTCGTCTGGTCGGGAGAACTGGATCTATTTTGATGCTGGCGTCACGATCGACAGCGCGTCCGGCACGATTCGAAACGCGATCGGAATCGGCCCCGCCGGCTCGCCATCGACCTGAGCGTACACCGCTTCACCGTTCGCCGACTCGCAAATCGACTCCGTCGCCTTCCATGCCTCAATACCGGGCTTGTCACGGAGCGTGCCCAGCCACATCGCCGGTAGGCAGGAAAGATACCCGAGGCGGCTGCGCCGCGAATTGGTCAGGAATTCGAAGGAGTCTTCGAACAGGCTTGCGCCGGTCGTGATTTTGAATGGTCCGCCGTAATGCGCTGTCCTCCCGGCGACGATGATCGTGGCCCTCCGATCTCTCCCGCCGGAACGAATGCGCATTTCTGGAAAGCCATAGCGGAAAAGCTGCCGCATGCCCTCGGCCCAGTAGGCGAGGACGCCCGCACTATCCTTCAGTCCTTTATGCACGCCGTTGACGATCGCTCCGTCGGGTCCCGCGCCGGCCACGGATAGAAAATATCGGCCCGCGCGCGGAATCGCGGTCGAATCGTTCCCGTGCATTGGGATTGCCACGCCGAGCGCGATTCGCCGAATCTCTCCGCCCGGGATCAGCCTCGCCGCGCGGGGAATGTCCCACGGTATGCGGAGTTCCTTGGCCAGTATATTGGCCGTGCCCGCCGGCAGCAGCGCCATGGGCACCTGGCTGCGCGCCAGCCCGTTGACGATTTCGTTGATCGTGCCGTCGCCGCCGCACGCGATGACCATCCCGCGGCGCTGCTCGACAGCCTGGCGCGCGATCGTGGTGGCCGTGCCGGGCCCGGTTGTCGCCGCGAGTTCAGCCACAATCCCGGCGTCTTTCAGGCTTCGCGCCGCCTGCTCGATTTCGACGAATCGCGTATGGCGCTTCCGCCCGCTCGTGGGATTGTAGATCAGCAGCGCGTCTTTGATTTCGTGCGGCATCGAATCGCCCCGGCCTTTTCCGGCAAGCGCGCATTGTATAATACCCGCGCCTTTTGACCGATTTCGTCCCACTGAGGTTCCCATGCCCAAGGCCGCCATGGCGAAGACGCGCAGCGCCGCGAAGGACATAGAGGCGCTGCGGGAGAAAATCCGCCGCCACGAATACCTTTACTACGTCCTCGATGAGCCCGAGATCACCGACTCCGATTTTGACCGGATGATGAACCGGCTCAAGGAGCTCGAAGCCGCGCATCCCGGCCTGGTGACCTCCGATTCGCCTTCGCAGCGCGTCGGCGGCGCGCCGCGCGAGGGTTTTCAGGAGGTCCGCCATAAGACTCCGATGGTCAGCCTCGACAACGCCTTTACGTTCGAGGCCCTGGGCGAATTCGACCGCCGCGTGCGCGAGTTGACCGGCCGCGAAAAGGTCGACTACATCGTGGAACACAAATTCGATGGCCTGAGCCTTTCACTCGGCTATGAAAATGGCGCGCTGGTGCGCGGTGTCACGCGTGGCGATGGCACAACCGGCGAGGACGTCACGCCGAACGTGAAGACGATCCGCTCGATTCCCTTGACCATCGATTCGGCGCTGCTGAAAAAAGCCGGCCTCCCCGGCAACTTCGAGGTGCGCGGCGAAGGCATCATGACGCGCAAGGCGTTTCAGGAGTTGAACCTCCAGCAGGGCGAGCAGGGCGGCAAGATCTTCGCCAATGCCCGCAGCGCCGCCGCCGGAGGCATTCGCGTTCTCGATCCGAAGATCACCGCTTCGCGGCGGCTCGATTTCTTCGCCTACTACATTCTCGTGGATGGCCGCCCCGCGAAAAGGCGGCTCTCGGAGGGCCTGGCAGCGCTCTCGGCGCTGCGCTTCAAGGCGAGCGACGACTGGAAGCTCTGTCATTCCCTTGGCGAAGTGGAACGCTACATCGAAAGCTGGGATGCTCGGCGCGAAAAGCTCGCCTACGAAATTGACGGCATCGTCGTCAAAGTCGACGAAGTCTCGCTTCAGAACGAGCTCGGCTTCACGGCGAAGGCGCCGCGCTGGGCGATCGCCTACAAATATCCCGCGCATCAGGAGTCGACGGTCGTTCAGGACATCCGGGTCCAGGTGGGCCGCACGGGAGTCCTTACGCCGGTCGCCGTGCTCGAGCCGGTGCAGGTTGGTGGCGTCACGGTGAGCAGCTCGACGCTTCACAATATGGACGAAATCGACCGCCTCGGGCTTCACGTGGGCGACACCGTGTTGATTGAACGGGCGGGCGAAGTAATTCCGCACGTCCTGAAAGTTGTAAAGCACGGAAAGGCAGAGAAACCCTTCCGCATGCCGGAGAAGTGCCCCGAATGTGGCACCCGAATTCACAAGGTCGAAGAGGAAGTCGCGTACCGCTGCGTGAACGTTTCCTGCCCCGCCCGGCGCGCGGGATCGCTTCTGCATTTTGCCGGGCGCCACGCGATGAATATTGACGGCCTCGGGGACAAGATCGTCGATCAGCTCGTGGACAAGAGCCTCGTCAAAGATGTGGCCGATCTCTACAGCCTGAAGCTTGAAAAAGTTTCCGCGCTCGAGCGCATGGCGGAAAAATCGGCGCAGAATCTGCTCGACGAAATCGCCGCGAGCAAAAAAAACAGCCTCGCGCGGCTCATCTACGCCCTGGGTATCCGCTTCGTCGGCGAGCGGACTGCGCAGCTTCTCTCCGCGCACTTCGGTTCGATGGATAAGGTCGCCGCTGCCAGCGAAGACGAATTGACGGGCGTGGCAGAGGTCGGCCCGAAAGTCGCGGAAGGCATTCTCGAATTCTTCTCCGAGTCGGCGAACCGAAAGCTCATCGAGCGCCTCCGCGCGGCGGGCGTCAACATGAAGGAGGAGCGCCAGGCGCCCAAGAGCGCGAAATTCGCGGGCATGACGTTCGTATTCACTGGCACGCTGGCGAAGCGTTCGCGCGAGGAAGCCGAGGCGCTCGTCGCCGCACACGGCGGAAAGGTCGGCTCCTCCGTGAGCAAGAAGACAACCTACGTCGTCGTCGGCTCCGACCCCGGCTCGAAATACGACAAGGCGAAATCGCTCGACGTGCCGATTCTGGATGAGGCGCAATTCGAGAAACTACTTCGCTAGTGCGGTTTTGAGGTTTGCCGTTCTGTGGAGTGATTGCATTATGTAATTCAGGTCTTCCTGCGAAATGCCAGCCGCTTGCCCGTCGGCCTTTTGAAAAACGTAGAATTCGACCATGCCTTCTTGCGAGTACAGTTCGAGACCGATCTTTCGAGGACGTCGGTTGGGATCGCCGAATTGGAAACCTTTGAAGCCATGCACTTCAAGCGAGAACAGATCTATATCGGGCGCCGGGAGCATGACCGCTTTGAACATGAGAAGCATTTCCATGGAATTGCACTGGCGCCACGGCGTAAGAAAGGTCATCTGGTGCGCCGTCGTGTTCAGGATCAGTTTCTTGAACTCGTAATCCGAGGTCGCTTCTTCGCCGAAGGCCGCTCTAAGTTTTTCTGGAGTGCTGTGCATTGTGGAGGCTACACCGTCGATGAATTCATGGGGAGGGAATGCCGCGAACGTCATTGCCTTGTTTGAGTTGAACGCGATCACTATCCGATCCGGAAACTCTTTACTTTTGGTTTCGTCGATATCGGTCCATGGGACTTCAAATTCGTAACCAAAGCGTGAGATTGGTTTTCCGCTGCCTCGAGAAACGGAAAAGTCCGTTAGTGCAATCGGGGTTTTATCCATCACAGGAAATCGCGCCACCTCGCTACGCATCGTCAGCATTGCGAAGGACTGGTAACCGAACAGTAGGAGGAACGTGACCGCCAGCAAGATTATTGCGACAGCAACGGAAATCGTTACTTTCGCCGACTTTGGTATCACGACTGCTCCTTGGCGAGGCTATCGCTAGATCTAGATTAGGACTCTGCCGACGCCGCTCTTATGAAACTGATGGAGATGTTGTTCCAGTGGTAATGATCCCGGCCGCGCCCAGGTGGCGTAATTTATCGGACCGACCAACACCGCCGCGTTGCGCGTGCTTTCGGATCGCGTATAATTCTGGGTAGCGGGTGAGCCGGGTGATCGCCGGTCCGTTTCTCGCAAGGGAAGTGGACGGGAGGAAAGTCCGGACTCCAGCCGTGGTGAACTCGCAAGAGCCGGCCACGGCAGGGCAACGCGCCTGGTAACGCCAGGGGGTTGCGTCCTGGGATGTGCGAAAGCGCATCCGGGCGGCGCGGCCACGGAAAGTGCCACAGAGAATAGACCGCCGGTGATGCTTGCACCTCGGCGGCAGGCTTTCGGAAAAACCGGGAGCCCGCCTCTCTCGGTCGAGCGCATTTGGCAAGGGTGAAAAGGTGGGGTAAGAGCCCACCGCCCGGGTGGCGACATCCGGGGCACGGAAAACCCCGCGTGGAGCAAGGCCAAATAGGAGGGGAGGGTCGGCCCGGCCCGTATGCGTTCCGCTCGCAAGAGCGGGCGCTCTGACCCTCGGGTAGGCTGCTGGAGGCCCGGAGCGATTCGGGTCCTAGAGGAATGATCGCCGCGTTGCGTGGCCTATTGCATCCCGATGCAAATCGGGGTGACGGTCGCGCGGCGGACAGAATCCGGCTTACAGGCTCACCCGCCCTTTTTTTCCGCCCCTCGTCGCCTGCTACGCCTCTTTGTAGACCGCAGCGCCCGCGATGCTCGCCAGGATGATCTCCACCAAGCCTATTACCGACGCGATGCAAAGCAGCCGCGCCGGGAAAATACCACTCGCTCCCATTCCGAAGTTCGGCAGCGCGTAGCCGATAAACCACACACCCAGAGCCGTGACGGCAGCAGTCTTGGCGCTGGCGCCGTATCGCGGTCGAGCCGCGGCGTAGAGCCAGATCGCTGCGATACCCAAAAGGAATCCATTCAACAAGAACATCGGAATCGCGTTGTGCGGCAATTGAACCCCAAGCGCCTTCATCGCCGCATCGTTCTGTGTCGCTATAACGTAAGTGTTAGAGACATACTCGACTAGATTGATCACGACGCCGGCTACCAACCCCCCGAGAATGACACGGCCCCAGTTGATCTTTCCCATCGTTCCCCCTTTTTGACGTGCGTTCCCAAGTGGAGATGTGGGCACAAACTAGTCGCAAACGAACCTCCTGTCAAGCCAATCGGCGCTTCCAACCGCCGGCAGTAACGGGCGCGCGTGCCTGCCGCAAACAGTTGACACGCCTCGGCGATAAGGCGATTATTCGCGCGCCTTGGCGCGGCCGCGAACACACCAAATGGTCGCGAGCTTGAATGCGAGGGTGAGCAGCGGCTCCGGGGAAACCACGCGATGCAAGCGAAACCGTTCTACGGCTGGAAGTTGTTGTTCATTTTCTGGGTGATTATCGTCCTCAACTTCACCTTCCCCACCTTCGGAACCAGCGTCGTCAACACCTACATGGCGAAAGCGATGCATCTGAACCGCAAAGAGCTCGGGCTCGCGTTTTCGGTGTTCAGTCTGATGGCTGGGCTGCCGGGTCCGCTCGTGGCCCGGTCCATCGACAGGCTCGGCATTCGATTCACGCTCGTCGTCGGCACGCTGCTCTCCTCCGTCGGGTCTCTGCTTATGGCGCTCGTTGTTCGCAACACATTTCAGGCGATTGTCGTTTTCGGAATCGTCGTGGGCGCGGGCGTCGCCATGGCGGGCACGATCGGGCCGCAGGTCGGAATGGCGCGTTGGTTTCGCAGGAAGCGCGCCCGCGCCATGTCGCTCCTGCTGACTGCCTCGGGCATTGGCGGTTTCATTGCGGTGCCCACGCTGAATCACATGATCGCGCGATCGGGCGGAAACTGGCGCGCCGCGTGGTGGTCCATGGCCGCGATGTCTTTGACGGCCGCTGTCGTCTCCGCGATATTTGTCAAGGAGAGCCCGCAACAGATGGGACAGACTCCGGACGGCGACCCGGAAACGGATGCCGCAGCGTCCTCCGGTGCGCACGCCGCAAAGACCGGCGGCGGAGTTTACAAGTCCACCGAAGATTGGACGTTAGGCGAGGCCCTGCGGTCGCCGACCCTTTGGCTTCTGATCCCGACCTATCTCGGATTCTTCATGGGATTCTTCATTTACATCGCTCACGGCGTCTCGCATCTGGAAGGTTTGGGATATGCGCCGGGCGAGGCGGCGAAATCGATTTCCGTAATCATGGTCTCTTCGCTGATCGGCCAGTTCGCCGTGGCGGCGCTGGGCGATAGGGTCGAGCCGCGACTGCTCTCGGCTGTCGCGGTTACTTTCTATGGCGCGGGGACACTGCTTGCGATTCATGCGGTCACGCCGGCGGTGATGTACGCCTACGCGATTCTGATGGGCAGCGGATTCGCGGCAGCCTTCACCTGCTTCGCAACGATCCTCAGCAATTACTATGGCCTGAAAATTTATCCCGCGCTGCTCGGCGTCACGACCCCCATCGGCACGATCCTCGGCGCGGCCGGGCCGGTGACGGCGGGATATTTCTACGATTGCTACGGAAGCTACGCGCAGGTTTTCGCGGCTGTTGCCGCGATCTGCTTTGCCAGCGCCGTTCTCTATATTTTCGCCAAGCCGCCGTTGCGGCCGCGTTCGTCCTAGTGGGTATTCAGAAAGCGAATCACCCGTTCTTCGTATTCCTTAGGTGCGTGACCCAGCGCGGAGGCGTGCTCGGCTCCCTTGACGATCCACAACTCCTTCGGCCCTCGTGCGGCACGATAGATTTGCTCGGCATGGCGGCAGGGAATCGTATGATCACGCGTGCCGCAGATCAGAAGCACCGGAAAAGGCCGTGCCGCGACCGCTTTTTCCGGAGACACTTCGTCGGGGTCAAACCCTCCCTCCCGCGCCACGGCATCCATCGCGGCGATGGATGCGGGCCGAAACAGCGTCCTGCCGAGAAAAGGGCTGAAGCGCAGCCCGGCATAGTCGTAGCTCACTTCTCGCAGGTCCGCGAAGGGGTCCTCCGCAATCACACCCCGGATGCGCGAATCAACAGCTGCCGATTGCAGCGCGATTGCCGCACCCATCGAAACACCGAGCGCGTAAAGCCGGTTTACCCTTTCGGAGGAATAGAGCGAGTCGTCAACGTCGACTGTGTCGTAGCGCTCCTTCCAGCCGTACGTAGCCATGTCGCCGCCACTCGCGCCGTGGGCGCGCGCGTCCATCATTACGACGCTGTAACCGCGGCGTAGAAGAATCTCGGCGTGTCCCAGCACGCCCGTGCGATTGTCCGACACGCCGTGAAACAGCATCACCCAGTCGCCGTTGGCAAGCGGCGGACGAACCTTCCACCCTTGCAGCTTGATGCTGTCGCGCGCCTCGACCGTGAAATCTGCTTTCACTGCGCCGGTGCGGGCGAGCATCTGCGCGGTCTCGTCCAAGCGCTCGAAATTGAGCCGCACCGGATGGAGGACACCCGGCCCGATGGCGCGCCCCAATAGGCCCGCGCCGATCGGCACCAACGCAAGAAGAATCACAACAACATAGATAAGCCGGCGCATGAGGGATCTGACTTGTGTTACGAATGCTCGAGTTCCGGTGTTTCAACGGCGCGCGGTTAGTGCTTGGCGCGCTCGCGGACCATCCGGATCGGCTTGATGACCAAATCCTTCGGCGCGTTGATCTGGTAGTCCAGCAGGGGCGTCAGCTCGCCCTCATCCGCAGATTTGAGCGAGAACTTCCATTCTGTCGAGGGGGCATACTGATCTTTTTGCATCACCACGAAGACCAGGGCACCGGACTTGAAGTGGGCGTTCAGCAGCGGCGCGTCGCCGTCGTCCTTGTGCGTGCCGTCCGTCAGGTTTCCTTCCTTGTCCACGCTGATATCAAAGTTATTCAACGTGCCGCCGAGTCCGCCATTCTCTTCTTTGAGAACCAGGATTGCGAATACCTCTCCTTTCAAGCTCGCTTTCCACGTGCCCACGAACGATTTGAGGTCCGGGAGAACTTCCTTTGCTTGCGCGCTGTTTTGACCGGCGACGGCCGGCGCGCAAGACGCCCCAAAGCCGGCGCCTGCCAGAAAAACGATGCCGCTCAACACGAATTTCGAGATCCGGCGCGCTTCCGCGATGCGACCGCGTCTGGCAATTTTTTTCATGCGTTCCTCCATTGGCTGAACGCTAGGATCCGGTCGAGGCGTAGTGCCGCGTGCCCAAATTCCAAAGCGAAATCGCGGCCGTGAGAAAAACGACAGCCACCACCGGCACGAGCGGCGCATATTCCGGCGTGACCGCGCGGCCGAGCAGCCTTACGCTCGGGTAGAACGACGCGAGCCCGAACGGAATCACCCAGCACAATACGAATTGCACCGCGCCGTTGTAAATCGTGAGCGGATAGCGGCCGAAGGCAATCACGTTCCACACCGGCGGGTGGATTCCAATGCGGTCCTCGAACCGGAAAGACACAGTGGTCAAAATCACGAAAAGCGAGACGTAGATCGTGCCCGCGCAGGCTCCGTAGAAAAGCAGCATCGCAAATTTGGCCGGCGTCCACGTCACGCCCAGCCGGTGCGCGCCCCACCACATGCAGTAAATTCCCGTCGCCACTTCCTGAAGCGACTCGATCCGGAAAACCTCGAAGAGCACCTGGAAGAGCGAAGAAACCGGGCGCAGGAGCACGCGGTCGAATTTTCCTTCGATGATGTAGTTGTTGCCGAAATTGTAGAGATTCAGGCTGATGATATTGAACAGGCCGTAGGGAACGAGCGAGAAGCCATACAGAAACAGCACCTCCGGAAAACGCCATCCGGCGAGCTGGGGAACCTTCTGGAATAGGACGATCACGAAGCCGAGCTGAAAGCAGGTCGCGGCGAAGCTGGTCGCCAGGCTGATGAAGAAATCGCCGCGATAGCCGACCTGCACCTTCACAAATTGCGTGAAATAGTCGAACAAAAGCATCGTGTGGCGCTGCACGGAAGTCGCAACAGCCGCGAGGCCGGCCCTTTCCATCATTTGTTTGTTTGCTGTTACCGACGCCATGTCTTGTTCAAGCGACGTGAAGAGAAATCCTTCAGTCGCGCTGCTCCTTCAGGATGACGATCCTCATCGGATCGTCACCCTCCTTGAATCGTCATCTTGTTCAGGCAGCGGCTCCACCACAGGTGCGCGAGAACCAGTAGCGCCAAAATCCAGCCCCACTCCGTCGCGAGGGCGCCGAGCGCATGCGCCCTGTCGAGCTTGCCGAGATAGATCTGGAGCGGCGTGTAGGCGATGTGTTCAAACGGGAGCCACGCCAGGACTCTTTGAATTGCTTCCGGAAAAAATGTCATCGGAATCAGCAGGCCCGAAAGCAGTTCGATCAGCCACTGTTTGGCGCGAATCAGGGCCAGGATGGATTTCAGCGGAATGGCGCACGTCCCGATCATGAAATTGATCGCGCCCATCAGGAAAAAGCTGCCG
Source organism: Candidatus Acidiferrales bacterium (assembly GCA_035279445.1). Classification (GTDB taxonomy): domain Bacteria; phylum Acidobacteriota; class Terriglobia; order Acidiferrales; family UBA7541; genus Palsa-295. The sequence goes on from DATEHV010000011.1 coordinate 12,699, forward strand.
AGTACGCCGATCAGGAACAGCAGGAAATCCTCGAGCGAGGCCGGCCTCTCGATCGGAAACACGAACCCGACCACGAGCGCCGTCGGCAGCGTCAGCAAGCCGAGCCGGAACGCCGATTCTCCCATCGCGCGGCACAGCCACATCCACTGCACCCATACCGGCTTGATCAAATCCATGGCGATCTTGCCTTCGATCACTTCGTAAGCCATTTCCTGGTCGATCGTGTTCCAGTAGAACGAGCGAATGATCCAGCCGATGCTGACGTAGGTGATCATCTGCGGGAGGTTGTAGCCGGCAAACGAATGTCCCGAGCGATAAACGGCGCTCCAGACGAAGTAGTAGACCGTAACGTTCAGCGAATAGGTGATGATCCCGGTGAAATAGCGCAGGCGGAACGCGAGGATGTTTACGAATCCCACGCGTCCGAATTCCGCGTAGGGCGCCAGCATCTCCGCGAGCGCGGTCATCGGGCGCTCGCAGTCGTTTGAATTCGCAGACTTGATGCAACATTACGGCCCGCAAAAGTGTGTCGAGTGGCGAGGCGCCCTATCCTTTGTTTTCTATGACTTATGTCGCGATTCGATCGGCACGGTGTGTCGAGTCGTCTGCGCTCATTTGGACCCCAGGCCGATCCAGGTCGCGTGGCCGGCCGCGCATGGTTAAAGGGCCCGCCAGGAACCCGCTGGCTCCCGGTGCCGTTCCCTAGTGCGCTGAAATCGAGCGTCGTCGTCACACACTAATCATAGGAATCGGGACGCAGAATGCAAGCATGAGGTTCTGTGGACTTTTGTGGGTCGCGAAGCTTTGGGGGACACTGTCTCAGAAACTCATAGTAACGACCGTGACGGGCCATTCATACTCACGCGGATCGCGGGTGGCCCAGACTCTCGCGCCGGGCTTTTCGTTCGACGTGACCGAGTACGTGGCGGGATGATGGAGCCTTGCCAATTCTCCCCGACGAACCCTTAACGGCCCCCACCCTTCATACAGCCAAGGATCGGGCATCCGACGGCGTGGGCTGAAAGTCCCATGCGAAGAGATGAGCCGAAGATGTGACCCGCCGTTTCGCCTTAGAACTCAGAATCGAAGGGCTGCGCTAACTGGCTGGGCCATCCGTCCGAATTCGGTCACGCTCTACCCTGCGTAAGGTTCATTCCATGCCTGTAAAGGAAGGGAATCGAGAATACAGCCTCGCCTTCTTTCTCGTTTTTTGAGAAGAACCCTATGGCTAACAGGTGGTCGCTGATGGTTTGCCATCCTTTACCAAGCAAACCCTCGAGAGCACTTGAGTCGTACTCCGTCTTACCGCCCGAAAATTTCTCAATATCACCCCAGAGGTGCGGGAATTCCGCCCGAAGATAGGTATCGCGCTTGCGCTTTGAAAGCTCCTCAAAGCCGTACTGAATCGCGGCGGTGTCAAACAACCACTCAGACCTGCCTTCCGAGTCTTCACCGCAGATGTCCTGCTGCTTTTGTTTGGCGCGAATCAAAAGGTCGAGAACATCGCGGGGCGTTATGACTCCGCGCCCATCGGCGCACCGATTACAAATCCAGCGAATCGTCGTGCTCTGTCTAGTGCCTTTAAAAACGCTGGGCGGGAAGACGGCGTTAAAGCACTGGAGTCGATAGGAAGCGCTCGCCTCGACCTGCTCGCGATTGAGGTCAAGATACGTCACCAGAGGCTCGTTCGCAACAAGTCGCTTTACCACCATCGCCAGGATTTGATCCTCTGTCCAACGAAGGGTATCGGCTTGACGCGCCGTAACATGAGTCAGAGCCGTAAAACCATCGCTGGTGCCAACCACTTGCTCTAACATATCGTCGCGGAGGAACACCTTCACCCTTATGTTTGCGGAGGCGAAGTATCGCATCGCCCGAAGTAGTCCACGTAGAGCCGTTCGTTCCACGTTTGTACGACGTGGAAAAATCTCGTCGAGTCGGTCAACCATTAGCCACAGCGATAGCTGGCTGGTTGAAAGGACTTCCTCTAAAGTCTGCTTTATCTCGTTTACATATTGGGGAAGTGAATGCTCGGCAACTGATTCGGGATCCGTATTCTGCGTGCGTAGCTGGCCAAAGAGGTCCAGCTCCAGTTCGCCAGCATCCCCGGGGGGGTGATACTTGAGTTTGGGGCGCCACGATGTGAGCACGTGCAGAGACCATTCAAGGATGTCCCTTAGTGACTTCTTAGCCTGTATTTCCGGAATCTTGGCGTTGGCGCATGCCCGTTGAAACCTTCTTATCTTATCTTCGGTGCCCGCACCTCTTAGCAATTTGTGATAGCGCGCGCCCTTAATGAAGTGTTCGTGTGCGAGCGAAACGAGGTAGATACACCAGAAGCTAATAAACTCCTCTTCGGACAGCTTGCTAAAGGTATCTGTGAAGGCGTGGAACACGGGGTCGCCGGGCGCTTGTACGCCATGGGCGACAACAACCTTCCTTTGCTCCAATAGATAGTCTGGCAGAAAATCGACGAAGATTCGAAAAAGCGCGCTCTTGCCTGAACCCTTCGTTCCTGGAACTAGGTCAACACGGTCGTTCAGGAGATCTGTGAACGCGGATGTTTCGATTCTCGCAGCTTCCAGGAGTGTGTCTTCTTCGGCGACCGAGTATCCTAGGTCAAGCTGCTGAAGTAGCTTGGATAGATCTTTGTTTAGATGGGCCATGCGTCACACCAAATGGGCTTTGTCTTATTTTTTCCGCGGAGGCTGCTAGTCCTTGGCCCCGTGGTGTGCGTTTGGTGGGCCAGCCTTCGAGGCGGGGTTAAAACTTCAGGTGCCGCACCCTTGGGTTCTAGTTTATCAACCGCCCAGGCCCAAATTCAATCTTATGCAAGACTTCAGACCGTAACCTCGGCGCAATACTCGTTCCTGACTCAGACGACTTGTCGGGACGCGACTGGCGCGTGATTTACGCTAGACCGTGACCTCCAGAGAAGCTTCGCCGGCGTAGATGCGCTTGACGACTTCCTCGATGGACTCATCTTCAATCAGCAGGTCGCGGACCTCGACCGACGCGAGAATTTGGCGGATCAAATCGGCGGTCGCGACACGCGCGCGGTCGAATCGGATGCGGTAGGTCAGCTCATCCACCTGCTCGAATTCGAGGCCGTCGCGCGAAAACGCGGTTATACGGGCGACTTGCGCGCGATCCTTCAACACGCATTTGATCTGCTTCGTGCGCAGCAGCCTTTCTTTGAGTTGATCGAGAGGGCCGTCGTAGAGGACTCGGCCGTGGTCGATGATCATGAGGCGGTGGCAAAGCTCCTCGATATCGTCGAGGTCGTGGGTGGTCAACAGGACCGTGGTGCGGAATTCGCGGTTGATTGCTCGGAGGAAATGGCGGATGTGGTCTTTGGCGACCACGTCGAGGCCGATTGTCGGCTCGTCGAGAAAAAGCAATGGAGGATTGTGCAGCAGCGCGGCGGCCAGATCGCAGCGCATACGCTCGCCCAGAGAAAGCTTGCGCACGGGCGTGTGCAGGTAATCGCCAATGCCGAGAATTTCGTTGAAGCGCTCCATCCGCGCGCCGAAATCCTGCGGGGAGACGTCGTAAATACGGCGCAGCAGCTTGAACGACTCGATTACGGCGATGTCCCACCAGAGCTGCGTGCGCTGCCCGAAGACCACTCCGATCGTTTTGACGTATTGGCGGCGCTGGCGAAACGGCACAAAGCCGTTGATCCTGATCTCGCCGCTGGTCGGCACCAGGATGCCGGTCAGCATTTTGATCGTGGTGGATTTTCCGGCACCGTTCGGTCCGATGTAGCCCACCATTTCTCCGCGTTCGATCGAGAAACTAACGCCGTCCACCGCCGCTACCGTGCGGTATTCGCGCACGAAAAGGTTCTGGATGGAACCCCAAATACCTTCGCGGCGATGGAATGCGCGGAAATGTTTCGAGAGGCCCTGGACGTGGATCAGCGGATCGGATGACATGAAAGAAAGATTCTAACACCTCGCTACGCTGCCGGCGCGCCCGCTGGCAGCTCCGGCATCTAACGGCGAACGGCATTCCGAACTGAGTGAACATCTTCCGCACCGTGCCGGCCGTCCCGCCCGGGCGTTCCGGCATCTAAACCAGGGTAAGGCCGCGCGGCGCAGGGTCGCGAGCGGCCGGCGGAGTGGGACTGTGCCACGGCAGAGGTCGCGCCGCCCGCAACATGCCGATCGGGGCAACCCCGCGGTGTTTGCATAGGCAAGGCCGGAAGGGGTCTGCTACAATTTCCTGATTCACGGGGAGGCCGCACGCGGAAACGCGGCCATCATGGCGGAAAACAGCAAGCGAAAAAGAATCATCATAGGCCTGGTCGCAGGGCTTGTCGTCGTTGTTGTGTTGATCGTGGCCCTTCGCGGACAGGCTCCGGTCGTGCCCGTCGTGGACGTGGCGCGCGAGGATTTGAACGCCGCGGTCACGAGCAACGGCAAGGTCGAGCCGATTTCTGCCTTTGTGGCTCGCGCGGAATTTCCGGCATTCGTTGACAAAGTGATGGCCGTCGAAGGGCAGGCCGTGCGGCGCGGCGAGGTGGTCCTGACGCTGAATGCCGCGGACATTCGCTCGCAGCTCGCCCAGGCGCGGGCTGATTTGCTCACCGCGCAGACCGATCTTCGCAACGCCCGCGCGGGAGGGCCGCCGGACCAAGTCGCTCAGCTCGACGGCGATTTGCAGGCGGCGCAAGTGCAGGTGAAGAATCTCGAGGATACCGAGCAGGCGCTCGAAAAGCTCGTGGCCCAGCAGGCGTCCACGCCGGAGGAACTCGCGCAGAGCCAGGCCAGCCTCGCCAAGGCGCGCGCCAATCTTCAGGCGCTGCAGGCCCGGAAACAGGATCTGACGCAGTCATCTTCAGTACACGTCGAGGGCGCCAGCCTGCGCGTCAGCCAGGCCCAGGAACTCGTAAAGTCGCTCGAGGAAAAAGTGCGTTCTGCGACCGTAATTTCGCCCACCGACGGAACGCTCTACTCGCTCCCGGTAAAGGCCGGCGATTACGTGAAGGTTGGCGACACTCTGGCCGAAATGGCCGACCTGCGGCACGTCCAGGTGCGCGCATTTGTGGATGAGCCGGACCTGGGTTCGCTCGAGCCGAATCAGGATGTTCAGGTGACCTGGGACGCCAAGCCCGGGAAGGTGTGGTCGGGCCGCACCGAGCAGGTGCCCAAGCAGGTCGTGGCGCGGGGAATGCGCAGTGTGGGCGAACTCCTTTGCTCGATCAATAACGACCGCCTCGATTTGCTGCCGAATATCAACGTCCAGGTGCGCATTATGGTCCGCCAGCGCCATCTTGCACTGGTCGTCCCGCGCGCGGCGGTGAAGACCGAGAAGGGGCAGCATTTCGTCTTTGTGTTCGGCGATAACAAAATCCATCGCCGCGACATTGCGGTGGGCGTGGCCAGTGCATCCAAGTACGAGGTGCTCTCGGGTCTGGGCGCGGAAGACCGGGTCGCGCTGCCGGGGGACCAGGAATTGCACGACGGCATGGAAGTACGCGCCGGGGAAACCAATTGACGACTCCACGACCACGCATCGCGCTAACGGCCTTCTCAATTCTTTTCGCGGCCGCGGCCTTATCGACTTCTGCGGCGCGAGCGGATGCCTCCGGCGCCATCCAGGCGGCCGAGCATCAGTTCAACGCCGGAAACTACGCCGGCGCAATTTCAACGCTGCAAGCGGCGGTATCGCCGGACCCTTCCAGCGCCGAGGCGTACTACTGGCTCGGGCGCAGCTACTATGAATTGCACGATTACGACACCGCGATCGTGCAGGCGGACAAATCGGTCACCCTCGATCCGAAGAGCTCGCTCTATCACCAGTGGCTTGGCCGCATTTACGGAGGTAAGGCGGACCGCGACAGGAGTTTTTCCTCCGCCCGGAAAGTGAAATCGGAGTTTCTGCTGGCCGTCAGTCTGGACCCGTCGAACATCGCCGCGCGCAGGGATCTGGAAGAATACTGCCTCGACGCCCCGTGGATCGCCGGCGGCAGCAAGGACGAGGCCCTCGTGCAGGTGAACGCCATCGCCGCTCTCGATCCGCTCGCGGGCCATCTCGCCCGCGCCGTTTACGATCGCGAGGCCTTGAAAAAACCGGATGAGGCGGAGAGCGAGATTCGCCAGGTTCTGAACGCGAAACTGAAAACCACCGATCCTTACTTCGAGGTTGCGGGCTTTTTCCAGACCTTGAACAAATCCGCCGACATGGCCGCCGCGATCGATGCCGCGGCGCAGGTCAGCCCCAATGACCCGCGGCTGGCCTACTATCGCGGTGTCCAGGCCGTGCTGGCGAACCAAAATCTCCCCGGCGCCGAAAGAGATTTGAAGTCGTACCTGGCCAGCACGCCCGACCGCAGCGATTGGCCCGCTCACGCCGCCGCGCGTGAATGGCTGGGCCGGCTCTACGAATCGCAGGGAAAGCCCGGCGCGGCCGCCGAACAGTATCGCGCCGCGTTGCAGCTGGATCCCAAGCGAAAAGAAGCCCGGGCGCGCCTGCAAAAACTCGAGAAGTCGTCCTGACGAGGACGCACCGGCATCGCTCAAAATCCCAATTCCACGGGCGGCATCCACCGATTGAGTTAGGGCAAACTGCATGACGAGCACGCGCAACACATCGGCGTTCTGGGGCGAGACCTGGCGGCTTGCCGTGCAGGCGTTGCGCGCCAATAAGCTCCGCGCAGCGCTGACGATGCTGGGCGTGGTCATCGGCAGCGGCTCGATCGTTTTGGTGGTCACCGTGGCGCTCGCCGGCCAGCACTACGTCCTCGGGCAGATCGAAGGCGTGGGCGCAAATCTGGTGTACGCCAACGTCGTCAATTCCGAAGTGGCGGGCTCCTTCGCGATCGCCGATCAGATTACTCCGGCGGACCTCGCGGCCGTCCGGGAAGGCATCCCGCAACTGGTGGTCAATGCCGCGGGGACGAATGCGCTCCCGATGAGCGTTGTGGTGAACGGCCAGGAGCGCCCCGTCAATCTAGTCGGCGCCACGGCCGGGTTCGAGCGGATTCGCAATCTCGCCATCCTACGCGGGCGCTATTTCGACGAGGACGAGATCGGCTCGCGCGGCAAGGTGTGCCTGCTCACGGAAGCGCTCGCGCGCCGCGTGTTCCCTTTTCAGGATCCGGACGGCCAGGAGGTGCGCGTCGGAGAGCTCCATTTCACGGTCATCGGAGTTTTCAAGGAGCGCGTCGCTGCACTGGGGCAAACGGAGATTACGCGGGAATCCGTCCTGATTCCGTTTTCTCTGATCCAGTATTTTACCGGCGCCCAGTATTTCAATACGCTCTACGTCCAGGCGGACGCCCCCGAGGATGTTCCGAGCGTGACTCGCGAGGTGGCGGAGATTCTCGCCGGCCGGCATCGCCCCGGGGCGCGGTATCGAGTCCAGAATCTCGCCGGGATCCTTGAGACGGCTCGGAACATCGCGCTGGCGCTGGCTGCGGTGCTGATTTTGATCGCGCTGATCGCGCTGGTGATCAGCGGCGTCGGAATCATGAACATCATGCTCGTCACCGTCACCGAGCGGACGCGGGAAATCGGAATTCGCAAAGCCATTGGCGCGTCCCGCGACGCCATTCTCTACCAGTTCCTCATGGAGGCTCTGGCAATCAGCGGCACGGGAGCGCTGGCCGGCATCTTGATCGCCGTCCTGATTCCCAGTCTTCTCAGTTTCCTGATCGGTTTCTTCCCGGAGGCGGAGGGTATTACGGTTCCCGTATCTTGGATCTCCGTGCTGCTCGCGTTCGTAGTATCCTGCTCGACGGGTCTGGTATTCGGCTATCTTCCCGCGAGCCGAGCGGCGAGGCTTCAGCCGACCGAATCGCTTCACCATGAATAAATCTGAGGGTCGCAAAGTCAACCGAAGAGCACGCATGCGGATTCGCCTGCTTGTGCTGGCGGCTCTCGTCGCGCCTCTCATTGGAGTTCCGGCGCGAGGGCAGGACACGGGAAAACTGTCGCTCCGTCAAGCGGTGACTCTCGCCTTGCAAAATAGCCGGGACCTCCGGCTCGCGCAGGTGCAATACAACGTAGCGCTTGGTGAAGTGCGCGTGGATCGCGCGGCGTTCCTGCCCAATCTCTATACGGGAGCGGGCGCGGCCTATACGCACGGTTTCCCATCGCTGCCCGGCGGCCAGGCGCCCTCGGTCTTTGAGTTGGACTACGCGCAGGCGCTTTTCAATCCCGCGCTGAAGGGCCAGCAACGCGCGGCCGAGGAGCGGGCAAAAAACCAGAAGCTCGAACTCGACCGGACGCGCGACGCCGTCATGGTCCGTACGGCGACGGCCTATCTCGAATTGGGGAAAGTGCGACACTCGCTCGACCTGATGCGCAGCGAGCAGGCGAGCGCCGAGAAAATCCTCGAAGCCGTCCGCGAGCGGGTCGCCGCAAACCAGGAGCTTCCGATCGAAGTCACGCGGAGCCAGTTGATGTCGGCGCGCATTGCGGAACGGATCGTGAAGCTCGAGGACCGGGACGACTCCCTCGAATCGCAGATTCGCGATCTGACCGCGATTCCGGACGGCCAGTCGATTGAAGTCGAGACCGAGGATCCCGCGTTCGCGGCGAACCTGGCCACCGACGCAGCGGCCATCCAGACGGAAAGCGGAATGGTGAGCCTCGCTCTTCAGAACGACCGCAGCGTTGCGGAGGCGGAAAACGAACGCGCCGCGCAGGAACACATCCTCAAGGGCGCGCATTTCAGTTACTTTCCCACTGTGGATCTCGTTGGCCAGTACAGCGTGCTCAGCAAATTCAACAACTACAACCAGTTTTACAAGACCTTCGAGCGCAACAACGTCAACGTGGGCCTGCAAATCACCATTCCGCTATTCGCCGCGAAAACCGCGTCGAATGTCGCGCTCGCGAAGAGTCAACTGAACGCTGCCGAGATGACCCTGAGCAGCAAGCGCCAAGAGATCCGCGTCGAAGTGCAGCAGAAGGCCCGCAGCGTGCGCGAGCTGGACGCCAGCCGCGAAGTGGCGCGCCTCGACCTCCAACTGGCCCAGGAGACCCTTCAACTCGCGCAGGCCAAATTCGATCAGGGCCGTGCGACATTGCAGGAAATCGAACAGGCGCGGCTGGACGAAAATGACAAATGGGTCGCCTTCCTGGACGCCGATTTCAGCCGCCAGCAGGCCCAACTGACCCTCCTGCAGGCCACCGGACAGCTGGCGAAGGTGTTCCAGTGAGACACCGGGGCAGAGAAACCTTGGGCGCGGGGATGAAATCGGTTAAAATGAACTGTCCGTATATTGTTGGATAGTCTCTGGTTCCAGTTCTGAGGGTGGTGACTAGATGCCGTCCGTAATGAAGACGCTGTTTTTGAATCCGCCCAGCTTTGAAAAATTTGATGGCGGAGCGGGCTCCCGCTGGCCCGCCACTCGCGAGATAGAGTCCTACTGGTACCCCGTCTGGCTTGCCTATCCCGCCGGCATGCTGCCCGGCAGCCGTCTGCTCGATGGCCCGCCGCACCACATCAGCCCGGAGGAAGTGGTCACGATCGCGCGGGACTACGAATTCGTCGTGTTGTTCACCTCCACCGTGGGGTTTTACAGCGACCTGAAGATGGCTCGCGCCATGAAGGATCGGAAGCCCGGCATCAAGATCGCTTTCGTGGGCCCGCACGTGCAAATCAAGCCTGCCGAGAGCCTGCTGGCGAGCCAGGATATCGATTTCGTGGTCCGCGGGGAATTCGATCACGCGGTTGTGGAGTACGCGCAAGGCAAGCCGCTTTCTGAGATTGCGAACGCGAGTTACTTGAAGGACGGCAAGGTCATCCACAGTCCCTCGCGCCCGCCGATGCAGACCGAGGAGCTGGACGCGCTCCCGTTCGCCACCGAGGTTTACGAGCGGAACGTGACGATCGAGAAATACAACGTTCCATTCCTGCTGCATCCCTTCGTCTCGTACTACACGGCGCGCGGATGTCCGGCTCTGTGCACCTTCTGCCTGTGGCCGCAGACGCTTTCGGGCCACGCCTGGAGGACGCGCTCGGTCGAAAATGTGGCGCGGGAATTCCGCCAGGCGCACAAGATGTTTCCGCAGGCTAAGGAATTTTTCTTCGACGATGATACGTTCAATATTCGCAAAGACCGGGTCCTGGCGCTGTGCAAGGAATTTCAGCCGGTGGGCTTTCAGTGGTCCTGCACGGCCCGCGTCCACGGCGATTACGACACGCTGCGAGCCATGGCGGACGCCGGGTGCCGTCTCCTCATCGTAGGCTTCGAATCGGGCGACGCCCAGATCCTGAAAAACATCAAGAAGGGCCAGACGCTCGAGATGGGCCGCAACTTCGTCAAGAACTGCAAGAAGGTCGGCATCCACGTCCACGGAGACTTCATCATCGGGCTTCCCGGCGAGACCAAGGAAACAATCGAAAAGACCATCAATTTTGCGAAGCAGCTCGACTGCGAGACGATTCAGGTTTCCATGGCTCACGCCTATCCCGGCACGGAGCTTTATGAACAGGGCACGCGAGACGGTTTTCTTGCCGGCGAAGCCATCACCGACGCCGGCGGCCACCAGCTGCCGCATCTGGAGTATCCCGGCCTCTCGAAGGAGTACATGGTCGAGTCCGTCAACCGCTTCTACGACAGCTACTATTTCCGGCCGAAGGTGGCCTGGCGCATCGTCCGCGACGCGCTCTGGGACGGCCATGAACGCAAGCGCCTGTATCACGAGGCTGTGGATTTCCTGAAGCTGCGCGCCGACCGAATTAAAGTGTCTCGGGCGCGCAAGGGTGTGGACAAGAAGGCGCTCGTGAGCGTGCCCCCGATGAACACACCTCCGGGAATGGGAGTCACAGGCGAGTCGCAGGAAGCATGACCTCGCGGCAGGGCCTGCACCTCAAGACACTCATCCTGGTCCTGATCATGATCTCCGTGGCCCCTCTCGGAGACACGTTTCTCAGCAAAGGAATGAAGCAGGTGGGCGAATTGCCCGGCTGGGCGCCCGCCGAACTCTTTCAATTTTTCTTCCGGGCGTTCACGTCCCCGACGGTCTGGCTCGGCATCGGCCTGCTCCTCACCTTTTTCATCGCCTACCTCGTGGTGCTCTCCTGGGCGGACTATAGCTACGTGCAGCCAGCGTCCTCGGCATCGTACGTGCTGATCGCTCTGCTGGCTCACTTCGTTTTGCGCGAGGGAATTTCGCCCATCCGCTGGGCAGGCGTTGTGGTGATCTGCCTGGGTGTTTTCGTCGTCGGCCACACGCACCCTCAAACCCCGGAGCACCATTCGTGGTGACTCAGTCGGTTTTCTACATTTTGATCGTTTTCGTCGGCACGGGCGGCGAGCTGTGCGTCTCGCGCGCGATGAAGGCGATCGGCGAAGTGACTGATTTCCGCCCGCACTCGATTGCTCGAGTGGTGGGGCGCGCGCTCGCGCTTCCCCGGATGTGGACGGGCATCACTCTGATGGCCGTGGCTTTTTTCGCGCTGCTCGGAATGCTCTCGCTCGCCAAGGCCAGCTTCGTCTTTCCCTCGACGGCGCTCAGCTATGCGGTGGGGGCGCTTGGAGGTAAGCTCTTTCTCCGCGAGCGCGTCACGCCGCAACGCTGGTTCGGAGTCCTTCTGGTGTGCATCGGCGTCGTGCTCGTCTTCATCGGCACGGGATAGCAGCCAAAGGACAAGCGGTATGACCGGCTGGACGGCGGTTCGCGACGCGCTTTTGGCATTGGCGGTCGCGCCCTTCGCCTACTACGCTCTCGCGATTTACTCCGCCGGGCGATTCTTCGGCGGCAAGCCGGCCGTTCCGGCGGGCGCTCCTTCGAATTTCACTCCTCCCGTCAGCATCCTGAAACCGATTCGCGGGCTCGACCGCGAAACCTACGAGAACTACGCGAGCTTTTGCCGCCAGAATTATCGGGAATTCGAGATCCTTTTTTGCGTCACCGACGAGCAGGAGCCTGCCGTTCCCGTGATCCGAAAACTGATCGCCGATTTTCCAGAGCGGCCGATTCGTCTGCTCGTCGGCGCGGAACCGCTGGGCGCAAGCGACAAGGTCAACAAGCTCTGCCGCATGGTCCGAGAGGCGCGACACGACATCCTGATTGTGAGCGACAGCGACGTGCGCGTCGATGCGGGTTTTCTTCGCGCCGTGGTCGCGCCATTTTCCGATGCCGGAGTGGGCGGAGTGACTTGCCTCTATCGCGGGCTGGCGGAGCGCTGCTTCGCGGCTGGCCTCGAAGCGCTCGGCAACAGCACGGACTTCGCCCCGGGCGTGCTCGTTGCTTGGCTGCTCGGCCGTCGCCGCCTGAATTTCATGCTGGGCGCCGTGATGGTGACCACGAAGAAACTTCTGGCCGAAATCGGCGGCTTCGAATCGCTCGTGGACTATTTCTGCGACGACTATGAACTCGGCAATCGCATCGCTGCGCGAGGCTATCAGGTCGAGCTGAGCCCCTTTCCCGTGGACATCGTTTATCCCCGCGAGTCTTTGGCGGACGCGTTCCGTCACCAAATTCGCTGGAACTTGAGCATCCGCTACTCGCGTCCGTGGGGCCACGTCGGCCTGATTTTCACGCACGGACTCGTGTGGTCGTTGGCCGGCGCGGTTCTCGCGCACTCCGAGCTTGCGGCCTGGGGGTACGTTGCGGGCTATAGTTTGCTGCGCTACGAAGCCGCGCTCGCCACCGGCGCGCGCGGGATGCGAGACCGCCTGGTGAGGCAGAAACTGTGGATGTTGCCGCTGCGTGACGCATTTGCGTTCGTCGTCTGGCTCGCCAGCTTTTTCCCGCAGCGCATCTATTGGCGCGACCGCGAATTTCGCGTTCGCCAAAAACGCCTCGTTCCCGTCCCGGCTCCACGCCGATCCTAAGTGTTCGCTCGGCCTTTCTCGCGCCGCGACTACCGAGAAACGCGTTAGCACACCGGACGAACTGTTAGCGGTGTGGAGGCGCCCGGTCGTAAGATTCCGCGCTAAGGAGCGACGCCCCCACATGCCGCGACTCTCTCAGAGGGCCAAGGTGGCGATTGCGCTTTTGGCGATAGGTTCTCTGACAACCGCGATTGTCGCGACCGTCCTTGAGATGAGCTATGACCAGCAGGGCCAGCATTTTCGGGCCATCGTCGCTGTAACTGCTGTCGGCATTGGGTTGGTGGTCGCTCTCGCTGTCGCTCTGGTTTCGCCCGCGAAGCTGGAGAGGACAATCGATTCCTCACTAAGATGGGTCTCTGCTGCGGCGATCCTCATGTTCGCGATTGCTGCACTCACCGCCCTTTTCGATTGGATCTGGCCGCATGGGCTTAGACAATTTCTAGTGATCTCTGCAGGATTGCTGCTGGAAAACTTTTGGATCATCATTGGAACTCTGATTGGACTCTTGATCGTACGTAGAGTCCTACTGTTTATGCTGCGGGTAGAGAGGGCTCTGGCCAGCATCGAAAGGCATATCGTAGAACGAGGCGAACGGTATAGCGACAATGATGAGTAAGTCGGCGGCCTGATTTGCGCCTCTGCTGTTCTAAACGTATCATATTCTCAGAGGGAGGTAGTGATGGATACGCTTAAACAGTTTCTCGCGGGCTATGCGGCCCGATTTGAGGATGCTGCGAATTCTCGAAGAGAATGGGTGGATCGCGGTTGGGTTGACCCACACCTCGTTCGGCAGGAATTCGCTTGGTTCAAGCGGCATGCTGCGAACGCGCGCAGACGTCTGAGAGATATCAGCTAGCTCGTTCTTTCCGCGGTGCCCGGAATACGGATCAGCGTCCCCGCCCGTGGCGCTGCTGATGAGCACGAACTGACCGAGTGCGGGATTAGCCTGACCGTCCGATGGAGTCCACGGACCGATTCTGCCGATGGAGGGATTGTTACCACCTGCCGGCGCGCTTCCAGTGCCGGCCGCCGCTGCCGAAAAATGATCGCTGACATTGCTCGGCGCAGAACATACGCCAGTCACACCTCAGTGTTGTCCTTGCACTAGCCCGCTCGGTTGACGAATCCGGCCTCCGCCAGTAGAGTAAGAACAGGCCGTGCCTGCGGCCTTTTTTGTTGTTTGGTCCCGGTTGGGAGGTCGTACAATTGGCAGTACATCAGACTCTGGATCTGATTATCCTGGTTCGAGTCCAGGCCTCCCAGCCAAAACTCTCTGCGATTCTAGATGAAAAAAACGGGCAGAGACGAGACTCTGGATCTGGTCATTCTTTCTGGCCCGCTCGCCGCGGGCACCTGGTTCGAGTCCAGGCCTCCCAGCCAAGTCTTTCAACGAGCCGCATGTGAACTACCGAGACAGGTTTACCCAGCGCAGCGGCGGCTGGAGTCGCGGATCGACGCGGGGCCCGCGGTGCTCGCGTTCGACAGGTCAAGCGGTTCGCTCTACTGGATTCTCGCCAGACTGGGGGCCGGTTCGTTCAAGAGCAACCAATATAGACCGAGTTGCCTTGCCGCCTCGGCGAACTGGACAAAGTCCACGGGCTTGCGGACGTAGCTATTTGCGCCGAGTCCGTAGCCCTCAACCAAGTCTCTTTCTTCGATCGAGGACGTAAGGATGACTACAGGCAAGTGCTTCGTGCGGGAATCAGCGCGGAGCCGTCGCAGCACTTCCAGCCCCGGCACTCTGGGCAGTTTCAGATCCAGCAGAACCACCTGCGGCAACGCGGTCAAAACGCGCCCAGCGTGACTGCCGGTACAGTGAAGATAGTCCAATGCCTCCACCCCGTCCCGGGCGACCACGACCCTGTTCTTGATGCCGCTCTTCGCCAGCGCTCGCAGCGTCAACTCCTCGTCGTCGCGATTATCCTCGACCAGCATGATTATCTTTTCTTCCATGGTTGGCTCTCTTTAGTTTGGTTCAAGTGTGAAATAGAAAGTGGCGCCCTGCTCGACTGCACCCTCGGCCCAGATGCGTCCTCCATGGCGGTGAATAATTCGCTGCACGGTAGCCAAGCCGACTCCTGTTCCGGCGAATTGGGATGTCGAATGGAGACGCTGAAAGGCGCCAAAGAGCCGGTCCGCATAAGCGGGATCGAAGCCCGCGCCGTCGTCGCGCACATGGAACGCAGGCCTGCCATCGTGATCGGTGCGCCCAAACTCGATCCGGGCGTGAGCGTGAGCCGAAGTGAACTTCCAGGCGTTGCTGAGAAGGTTTTCGAGCACGGCACGCAGGAGCCGGGGATCGCCCTCGGCCTCCAATCCTTGGGCTATCACGAATTCCACACGGCGCTCCGGCTGTGTGGTCTTTAGATCGCCGGCAATGGAGGCGGCCAGCGCGGTAAGGTCAACCGACTGCCTCAGAATCTCAGCCCGCGCCACACGCGATAGCGTCAGGAGGGCGTCGATCAGAACTCCCATCTGCTGGGTCGCGGACCGGACGCGGGACAGGTAATCTCTGCCCCGGTCATCCAGCCTGTCCCGATAGTCTTCCAAAAGAGCCAGGCTAAAGCCGTTGATGCCCCGGAGAGGGCCGCGGAGATCGTGCGCCACCGAATAGCTGAACGCTTCGAGTTCCTTGTTGGCGGCAACCAATTCCGTGTTCACTTTCTTCACTTGCTCTTCGACGCGGCCGCGTTCTTCAATCTCTCTCCCGAGCCGCTGGTTCGCCTGACCCACCTTGATTTTTTCTGCGTCGAAGTCGTCGAGAATATTCAACACCGCACGTTGCGTAGCTTCCAGGTGAGACTTCTCGCTCAAGAAATCGTCCAGGATGTTAACCGTGGCACTTTGCGCGGCCTCAAGCTGAGCCTTCTCTGAGGAAAAATCGTCCAGGATATTCAACACCGAGCGTCCCGCTGCTTCGAGCTGCCCTTTCTCGTTTACGGAGTCCTCGAGAATGTTCAATACCGCGCGTTGCGCTCCTTCCATCCCTGCTTTTTCTGTGTCGAAGTCATCCAGGATGTTGAGCACCGCGCGTTGACCTCGTTCGAGGCTGTTCTTTTCCGCCGCAAAATCCTCCAGGATGTTGAGAATCGCGCGCTGGATGCTTTCGAGCATCGCGCTTTCGGACAGAGAGCCTTGAGGATGAGGTAAGGCCGGATGTCCCATGCCCGGGGCCAATTCGCGGGAGACGACGCGGGAGGTCTGGGAGCTCATGGTTCCGGCCTGGACGCTCCGAGCTCTGTGATTTGACGCTTCAGTTCTTCGGCCTCCTTCTTCAATTCGATCATTTTCAATTCTCGGCCTACCGTCAATTTCTGAAACCGTTCCAGCTCGGCCAACCGCTCGAGTTCCCTGCCTCGTTGAACGGTTAATTCCATCTCGGCCTTCTTAAGGGGCGTAATGTCTCGCGCAGCAGCGAAGACGCCGAGCACATTGCCGTTAACGTCCTTGTAGACCGAAGCGC
Organism: Candidatus Acidiferrales bacterium; assembly: GCA_035279445.1. Classification (GTDB taxonomy): domain Bacteria; phylum Acidobacteriota; class Terriglobia; order Acidiferrales; family UBA7541; genus Palsa-295. The sequence goes on from DATEHV010000011.1 coordinate 28,961, forward strand.
TGTAGAGGACGTGTGTGAGGCGTCCGTCTCCATGGCGGATGGTGAGCGGATAATCCGTTACGAAGCCTCTGGCAAACGCCTGCTGGTATCCCTCGCGAGCCATTTCCGGTTCGGTGAAGTAGTTGGAGAAGTCCGTCCCAACTAATTTCTCCCGCGGAACGCCGGTAACCTTGACGGTGGCCTCGTTCACGTCGGTGATTTTTCCTTCCGGGCTGATGGTCACCAGCGGGTCGAGGCTGGCTTCGATCAGGCTGCGGGCGTATTGCGAGGCCTGTTTTTGAGTCGTGATGTCTCGGGCCGCGGCGAATACGCCCAACACGTTACCTCGCGCGTCTTTGTAGACGGAGGCGTTGTACAGCACGTCGGTCACACGGCCGTCCACATGACGGATGGTGAGAGGGTAATCGGTGACGAACCCTTCCGAGAAGACCCGTTGATAGCCCTCGCGGGCCTTCTCCGGTTCGATGAAGTAGTTTGAAAAATCCGTGCCAACCAACTTCTCACGCGGCACGCCGGTTACTTTGGCGGTGGCCTCGTTCACGTCAGTAATCTTTCCTTCCGGGCTGATGGTGACCAGCGGGTCCAGGCTGGCCTCGATCAGGCTGCGGGCGTATTGCGTCAGCCGGATTTCATCCGAGATGTCCTTCGACATGAGCAAGAACCCAATTGGCTTCCCGGTGGTATCGCGGCGCGGCGTAATGACGACGCGCGCCGTGAACTGCTCGCCATTCTTCCGCTGGCGCGTGAGTGTTCCCTCCCACTTGCCATGCTCGAGCGCCGCTCGCGTGATCTCGCCATGGATCCCCTTCCTCACGTCTTCGGGTGTATGCAGGATCGAGGAATTCACTTTGCCAACGACTTCGCCGGGCTCGTAACCATAGAGGCGCCTCGCGCCTTCGTTCCAGAGCAGGATTTTGCCGTCTAGGTCTTTGCCGATAACGGAGTACTCGGTTGAGGACTCAAGAATATTGGTAATGAAGTCCACGGCTTCCTGCGCGGTGCCGACGATGGAGGTGTCGAACAGTCTGGGTTTCCCTTGGACAACCCTTCCATCTCGACCATCCGAAGACCTCGTTTCGGCAGAGGCAACTGGTGCTGCTGCGACTAAGCTGGTTATGCCACTCTCGGTCCGATTCTTGCGGTTCACTCGTGCACTCCCTTCTTTCGACTTTCTCGTCAACGCCGAATCCGGTGGCGAAATTCCCAGGTCTAAGCAGGCGCACCGCGCCCCGGGAGACTCCACTCCGTCAGCTGGCCGCCGACCCGGTTGGAACGCGCCTCGGCCTGCAAGCTCTTGCTGAGGAAACACTTCCACTGGCCTTGTTGTTTCGAGGCGAAGATTGCTCTGGCGTTCGCAAATTCGCCGGCGGCTTTGCAGGAGACACCATGGCAAGATACAAATTGAGCGTTGGGCTCGACGGGCATTTTTCCTCCCGTCAACTCCCCAGTAATTCGCTCGCTGTGAAGGGGGGCAGAGGCGAACCAGCTGCAGGAATGACACCCCAAATCGCTTCGGGGTAACCCATATATAAAAACGAGCGCGGATTGCTGTCAAGGCAAAAGCGCAATACGTTGATGCCTGTTTCGTGTCAGGTTCCAATGCGTGCTAGGAAGACTTCAGCGAGCAGGCTCGATACGAGGAAACTTGTTCTCGCCTCCCTGTGCGCCGCGAGAGTATGATGGCTTCCCCCGGCGCTGTCATTCGCCCGTTGGAGTCTTGTCCTCGGAGGCCGACGATGAAGAAACTCCTCGTTATTCTTGGGATCATCGTGGCGGTGTTGATCGTCATCGCGATCGCACTGCCGTTCGTCATTGACGTCAACCGTTTCAAACCGACTCTGGAAACCGATCTCTCCAGCGCGCTAGGCCGCAAAGTCGAGATCGGCAATATCGAGCTCTCGATTCTGTCCGGCGGAGTCAAAGTGGACGACGTTTCGATTGCGGATGATCCGGCCTTCAGCCGCTCGCCCTTCCTGCAGGCCAGGCAATTGACGGCCGGCGTCGCGCTAATCCCGCTGATCTTCTCCAAGAAGCTTGCGGTGAGCTCCTTTACGGTGACCGAGCCGAAGGTGTCGCTCTTGCGCTCGACTTCGGGGGTGTGGAATTTCTCGAGTCTTGGGGCGGGCTCATCCAAGGCGCCTTCGAAGAAGAGCGATCCCCCCGGGGGGTCCGCGTCTTCGAGTACGGCGAACATTTCGGTGGATACGCTGAAAATTTCAGACGGCACGATTGTTGTGGGCACGGCTGGCGCGCGCGGGAAAACGCAAACCTATCAAGCGGTGGATCTCGAGGCGTCCAATCTTTCCTACACCTCGCAGTTCCCGTTCACGTTCACCGCAAAAACGCCAGGCGGCGGCTCGGTGAAGGTAGAGGGGAAAGCCGGCCCCATCGATTCCAGCGACGCTTCGCTCACGCCTCTCGACGCGAAGATTGACGTGGGTCATCTGGACCTCGCTTCCACCGGTTTCGTCGACGCGTCATCGGGCCTCGCCGGAGTCCTCGACTTCACGGGCGATCTCGCCTCCGACGGCCACGAAATGAAATCGAAGGGCACGGTGAAAGCCGAAAAAATCAAGGTGGTCGCGGGCGGTTCACCCTCGACCGTGCCGGTGAACGTGGATTACAGCACCGCTTACGATTTGAAGCGCGAGACGGGCAGCCTTCAGCGGGGCGACGTTCATATCGGCAAAGCCCTGGCCCGTCTGACGGGCAGCTACGACACGGCCGGCGCGACGACAAGCGTCAACATGAAACTAAATGGCCAGGCGATGCCGGTGGCGGACCTCGAAGGAATTTTGCCGGCTGCAGGCATCACGCTCCCTTCCGGCGCGTCGCTCGAAAGCGGCGGGCTAGATTTGAATCTGTCCTTGAGCGGGCCGGTGGACAAACTCGTGATCGCGGGGCCCGTGAATCTCTCAAACGGCAAACTGAAGAATTTCAGCCTGAAATCGAAACTCGGCGCGCTCTCTTCCTTTGCGGGATTGGGCGGAGGAGGGGGCGGCTCGGACACCGATTTGCAAACGCTCAGCGCGGATTTGCACGTGGATCCCAGCGGCACGCAAGCCTCGAATCTGAATATCGTGGCGCCAGCGATCGGGACGATCACGGGAAACGGGAACGTGAGCGCCACCGGCCAGCTCAATTGCAAGATGGTTGCGAAGCTCGCGGCGGGCAGTGCGGTGGGCTCGATGACGTCCGCGCTCTCGTCCTTCACCGGCGGAGGAAACTCCTCCTCCGGAGGCGGCATTCCGTTTACGATCACCGGAACAACTTCGAGTCCGGTATTCCTTCCGGACCTGAAGGGCATGGCCGGCAGCATGGTCAAGGGCATGGGGACGAATTCGGGCAGCGCTGCCAGCGCCGCCCAGGGAATTCTAGGCGGGCTCTTCGGCAAGAAGAAAACGAATTGATGCCCGCGTCGGCCGGCCCGGCCTTTTGCCATCCGCGCGGCGGGAGATCCGCTTAAGCGGTGTGCGCCGGGCTTTCGTGAGCGCGCCCCGACGCCGAGCTTTCCGCATCGCGAAATAACCGCTTGAGCGCGCGCACGACCGCGCGAACCGCGATCGCGATAATGGCCAGCGCCACGAAAACAATCGCTGCCGCGGCGTATGGGTGACGCGTCGCGAACCACGTAAGAAAAATCACCGCCGCATCTTCGCCCAGGCTGAGCGCGATATTCGAAAAGGGTTCGGGCGAGTGTGTGACCGCCGCGCGCGCCGCCATCTTTCCGCCGTGGGCCGCGAGCGCGATCGACGCTCCGACCAGCGTAGCCAGCAGCCGCTCCCATTCCGGCAATTGCGCCGTGGCCGCATACGTGAGCAGCGCGGCCGCGGGAATGCGCACGAATGTGTGCAGCGCGTTCCACAGAAGATCGAACAACGGAATTTTATCGCCGACAAACTCGATCAGAAAAAGCGCGACGCAAATTCCCACCACGTACCAGTTCTCAAGCGGATGCAGCGAGGGCGGCAGCGTCAGGAAATGCGCGCGCGCGAGCAGTCCCAGCATGGCGACCGTGGCGTAAACGTTCAGCCCGGCCGAGAAACAGACGACCGCCAGCAGGGCCGTCAGTTCCGCGCCGGCCGGCATCGGCGGAATCAGCACGCTGGACAACCTCGGTATGCCGCGGGGCTACGTGCAGACGGCGAGGGAATCTCCGCCGGGCTCGAGCCCTGCATCTGCGGGTGAGTCTTTTTCGCTAAGGACCTGCCGTTACGGTGACCGTCAATCCGGGAACCGTTTGCTGAACGCCGCCGATCGTGATGCTCACTGTGATCGGCTGGTTGTTTCCCACCGGCGTGCCCGGGTTGGACATGCCTCCCCCGCCGCATCCGACGTTTGCGAAGACAAACGCGCAAGCCAGCAGTCCGAAAACGGCGGTCCATCGGCGCTCCCTCCGGCGCAGGCCGAGAAGGAATACTCCCGTGCAGAGCAGGCAGGCGAGAGCGATGGCGCGGCTTCCGGTCCACCACCCGAAGCCACCGGGACGCCTTCCCGTTCCCACCATACCCTTGGAGGGAGCGGTGGTCGCGACGAAGAGCGTCGCCATCGCTGTTCCGTTTGCCGGCAGATTGATGTTTGTCGTCGGCGTGCTGCCCGTCATCGTGAAGCTGCAAGTCGCCTCCGAAAGGCCGGTGCAGGCGTTGATTGTAGCCGACGTGGCGGTAAGCCCGTCCGCAGACAGGAACGTCAAAACGGTCTGGCCGGTTGCTCCCTGCGCAACGGTTATGTTCCCGGGATTTGCGGCCACGCTGAATGTCTGCACCGTTTCCGTTGTGGTGCCGCTCGAGCCGGTGTAATTCGAGTCGCCGCTGTAGGTCGCTTTGATGACCGTGTTCGTGCCCGCCACGAGCGTGGGGTTGACCAGTTTCGCTTGGTCCCCCGACACGGTTACGGCGCCGCCGAGATTCGTGCTGCCCTGCGCGAACTGCACCGTTCCGGTCAAGGCCGGTCCGTTGGCCTGATTTGGAGTGATCGTGGCGGTGAAGGTGACGTTTCCACCCTGCGGAATGGTGCCGGCCGAAGAGACGACGGCGGTGGTCGTGCCGCTCTGAGTCACCGTCTCGGACGTGGTGCCGGAGGACGAGGCGTAATTCGAGTCGCCGCTGTAGGTCGCTTTGATCGTGATAGGAGACCCGGCGGGAAGCGCCATGGTTGTCAATTGCGCTTTCCCGCTAGCGATTGTGGCCGGGCTGCCTATGTTCGTGCCACCCTGAGAAAACTGCACCGTCCCGGTGAGTGTCGGCGCGGTGTTCGGGGTAACGGTGGCGGTGAGCGTGACGGCCTGTCCGATGGTTGTGGGATTAGGCGCGGCCGTCATCGTCGTCACCGTCGCGGCCGGCGCCTGAGCCGTGATGACGATGGCCGCTGAAACCGCCGACGCGGCATAGTTTGTGCCGGGGTTGTCACCGTTGTACTGCGCGGTGATGTTGTCCGTACCAGCCGGAAGATCAATTGACAACGAGGCAGTAGCCGATGCCGGCGAACCAACTTGTGTTCGCGATTGGGTGCCTGCGGTGCCGGTCACGGTGACGGGGCTGCCGAGCTGACTTCCATTGGAAAAGAAGGTGACTTTGCCGTTCGGTCCGGCGCCGTTGCTGCTTGTTGTGACACTCGCGTTGAGAACAACCGGAATGGCGCTGCTTACGGTCATGCCGGCCGAGGGAGAGGACACTGTGGTTGTGGTGCCAGCCGAATTGACCGTAACAGAAACGGTTTGAGCCGAGTTGTTCGTATTGGCGGCGGTGAAACTGTTATCACCGGCGTAGTTGACGTTGACCATGTGCGTGGAGCCGACCGTGAAGCAGTTGGGCGAGCCAAAGCAATCGAAGAACTCGGCGTCTCCCGTTACATTTGCGCCATCGGCGATCAGAGGCAACGTCGTGAGAGTCATGGGCGCCACAGTGTCGGTGAACGTCACATTGCCCGTCGCAATTCCGTCTCCCGCTACACCGGTACTCGCCTGACCGGTTACCAAGGTTTCGAAGACAATCGGATCTCCGTACGCGATGGAGAATGTACGTCCGAAACCCGTAGTCTGCGTCTCTGCCGCAAGCTGGATGAAGGGCGCTTCCTTCGCCACGGTCACCGAAATTCCTGGAGAGCTCGACGCACTCCCTGCAAAGGTGCCGTCGCCAGAATAGTTCGCCGTGAGGTGGTAAGGCGCGCCGCCGCTGCCCGGGAGATTGTTGACCGTAATGCTGCTGCTGCCGCCAGCCAGCGCGCCGGAGCCCACGCCGACGCTGCCGGTAAGGTTGCCCCCCTGCGCAATCAGTGCGACCTCACCCGTCGGACCGGCGCCGCTGGGGTTCTTCGTTACGGCCGCGGTCAGTGTCACGGGCGTGCCGTGCGTGATGTTGATAGCCGTCGCCGGCGAAAGCGTAGTCACCGAGCCCTGGAACGTAGCACCCGCCCAGGCGTTTATCAGATTCTTGCTGTCGACAGAGCCCAGCCCGCTCGCGAGGTCGTAGCCCGTGCCCGCGACATAGCCGAGTTGCCCGGCCGTAGGATCGTTCGTCGTGTCGTTGCCGGGCACGCCGATGTTACCGACCGTGATGTCGTTGAACACGCAGGTGGTCGCCGCGGCGGGGTTGGTTCGATTACTCGAGTTGCATGTGCTGTAATTCTCGGCCACGGCCAGCGGATAGAGAACGTAGTTGGCGAGTCCCTGAGGCTTCGTGAGCTTCTGATCGACGAGTGCCATGACGCCGGCAAACGCCGGCGTGGAGACCGAGGTGCCGCCGATCAACAGAAAACCCGGCGCGGTGGTCGGTTCGCAGCTCCGATTGAAGCAGAGGAGGTAGCCGTCGTGATTGGGGGAGGCCGCCAAAGAGACGTCCGGTATGCCGCGCGGATGCGGCGCCGGAGACGATGAAAAGCCAAGTGCTGCCGCCAGGCCCGTAACATTCAACGTCTGGTAGGGCGGCTCCGGATAGACAGTGCTTAAGCCACCGCCCCCGGCCTCGAGGCTGTCTTCGCTGCCGCTTGCGACGCAGTTGATACAGCTATCGTTCCATATCATTTCCGGGATATAGCCGATCGCCGATTCCAGATTGGTTCCGTTGGCCAGGCTCCAGAATGTGGATGACGTGCCTCCACCAGCGGTCTCGTTGAATTCCGTGCCTCCCACTGCCGTGTCGAACGGCGTAGAAGCGAAGCCGCTGATCCCGACGCCGCCCGCTGCGCCTGGAGGCGGTGCAGGGGCGTTGGGGTCGCACCCGGCGGCTCCCGTGTCACCGGTCGACACGAAAACGCTCATGCCCTGTGCAGCGGCTTGCTGCCAAAATGCGTTCAAGAGAGCGTTTGCGTTGTTTGCGGAGGTGCCGCCCAGATTCGACTCGCAATTGCCAAAGCTTACGCTCATGATCGGCGCCAGGTCGTGGTCAACGATATAGGCGATCGAGAGGAACACGCCGTCCGAGATCAGAGTCGACCCGCTCACAACCACGTTGATCGTGGCGCCGGGAGCCACCGCCCCGGACCACGACGCGTCCAGGGTTGACTCTGCCTGGTCGTTCAAATCCACGATACCCGGATCCGGTCCATTCACGGTGAACACGGTAGGGGAGGCGGGCAGACCAAAGACGGTTCGGAAGTCATCCACGTCCGTCGGAACGATATCGGTTCGTGCCACGATCGCGATCGTCTCGCCCGTGCCGTTCAGCACCGTGGCCGGAGCGGGAGTCAGGAGTGAATTCGGGACGTCGTAGATTTTTGCGAAATCGGCCGGCGAGAGACCGTGGGTTCCCCCAGTTAGATTGGTGTCGGGCCCAACGGAACCGAGCGTCCCGTCGGCCATGCGATGAACGAGGGGACCGCGGACGATCATCGGCTGGCTGAAAAAGTTGTGCAAGGACGCCACGCCGCGCACCACCGGCGCGAGCGCGGCGGGAATCGAAATATCGGAGGAGTTCCCGATGTGCGACTCGCCGTTCACCTGATACGTGTGCATCTGTGTCTGGAAGGCGCTCTCGACCTGTGCGACGGTGCCGGAGAATTCGATCCACCGTCCGCTGCGGGCGACGCTGCCAATGGTGAAGCCCTGCGACTGCAGCCAGCCGGTGATCGCTTGAATATCCTGAAGCGCGGGGCCAAATTGTTGGCCGAACTCGTCGGGGGTGAGCCAATGATGAAAGTCGGGCGAGCCCTGGGTCTGCTGGCTGTCCAACAGAGTCCGCAATCTGTAGTCCTGATCGGGGGTCGCACCCAGCACCAGAATCATACGCTCCATCGGCGCCGCGGCGCTCATCCGGCCCGTGTCGTAGGCGGGCAGCGCGAGCGGGTGCGTCGAGTGCGCGATCGTCGCTCGCGCGGTATTGTCCACCGCGGCGGTGATCTGCGGCTGGACGACGCTCGTCTGGGCCGAAGTCAGCGCAGGCGACAGGAAAACGGCGGCAACGGCGAGCAGAAGGCAGGTCAGGAAATCGTGCGTTTTTCGCATAACACCTCTGGGCTTTCACCACACCCCATGTGGATTTACACCGGTTGCCGCATAGATGGCGTGACCCTGACGCCGGGTTGCCCAACGCCTGCGGACGATCAACAACCAAGTGGGGAATAAAGATGCACCGCAGATATTGCCAAACGGGCTACGTGACGTCAAGTGTAAGACCGTGAACGATTGATTACAACCGACTGCGCCGTGAGCGAAGCGAAATCGAAGAGTCCTGCGGGCCCGCTTTACAGCATCTGCCGGAGAACGTATTGCAGAATGCCGCCGTGCTGGTAGTAGGCGACCTCGAAGGGCGTATCGACGCGCGCGACGGATGTGAAAGTCTTCTCCGCACCGTCTGTTGTCCGCGCGCGGACTTGAATCTTTTTGCGCGGCTCGAAGCCCCGGGCGAGCCCTTCAAAATCGAAGATCTCGAGTCCCGTCAGGCCGAGCGACTTCGGATTTTCGCCGGGAAGGAATTCGAGCGGCAGGACGCCCATGCCGACGAGATTGCTGCGGTGGATGCGCTCGAAGCTTTCGGCCAGCACGACGCGAACGCCGAGCAAAATCGTGCCCTTCGCGGCCCAGTCGCGCGACGATCCGGAGCCGTATTCCTTGCCCGCGATGACCACCAGCGGCACGCCCTCTTCGCGGTACTTCATCGCGGCGTCGTAGATGGACATTTTTTCGCCGCCCGGCTGATGAATGGTCCAGCCGCCCTCGGTGCCGGGCGCGAGCTGATTGCGCAGGCGGATGTTTGCAAACGTGCCGCGCATCATCACTTCGTGATTGCCCCGCCGCGCGCCATAGGAATTGAAGTCCTTCGGCGAGACCCCGTGAGCTATGAGGAACTTCCCGGCGGGGCCGTCGGGCTGAATCGAGCCGGCGGGAGAAATGTGATCGGTGGTAATGCTGTCGCCCAGAACCGCGAGCGCGCGCAGACCGCGCAAGTCCGCAATGGCGGCGGGCTTCACGGGCATGCCTTCGAAATACGGCGGGTTCTTGATGTAGGTCGATTTCGCGTCCCAGGCATAGAGATCGCCTTCGGGAACCGGCAGAGCGCGCCAGTGCTCGTCGCCGGTGAAAACGTCGGCGTATTCCTTGCGGAACATTTCGCTGGTCACGGAGCTGCGCATCGCGGACTCGACTTCCTGCGGGCTTGGCCAGATTTCCCGCAGAAAAACGGGCTTTCCGGACTTGTCGCTGGCGAGCGGCTCGTTGATGATGTCGAAATCCATGCGGCCGGCGAGCGCGTAGGCCACCACGAGCGGCGGCGAGGCCAGATAGTTTGCGCGGCAGAGCGGATTGATGCGTCCCTCGAAGTTGCGATTGCCGCTGAGCACGGAGACGGCAACGAGATTGTGGTCCTTGATTGCCTTGCCGATGGGCTCGGAGAGCGGGCCGCTATTGCCGATGCAGGTGGTGCAGCCGTAACCGACCAGATTGAAGCCGAGAGAATTCAGAGAGGGCCACAGGCCGGCTTTTTCGATGTAGTCGGTAACGACTTTCGATCCTGGCGCGAAGCTGGTTTTCACCCAGGGCTTGGAAGTGAGGCCGCGCGCCACCGCTTTTTTCGCAAGCAATCCCGCACCGAGCATCAGAGAAGGATTCGAGGTGTTGGTGCAGCTGGTGATCGCGGCGATCACCACGGAGCCGTCGGCGAGGTCAAACCGGTCGCCATTGTTCTGAACGCTCGCGTGTTTGCGCGCTTCGGTGAGCGATTTTTCGAATGCCGCCTTCGCCTGAGTGAGAGGAACGCTATCCTGCGGACGCTTTGGCCCTGCCATCGTGGGGACCACGGTTGCGAGGTCCAACTCGAGGCGGTCGGAGAATAACGGGTCGGGTGATTGATCGGTGCGGAAGAGTCCCTGTTCTTTGGTGTACGCCTCGACGAGACTGACCTGATCCTCGCTGCGGGCCGTGAAGCGCAGATAGGCGAGCGCCTCGGAATCGACCGGGAAAAAGCCCATCGTCGCGCCATATTCCGGCGCCATGTTGGCGATGGTGGCGCGGTCGGGAAGAGAAAGGCTCGAAAGTCCCGTGCCGTAGAATTCGACGAACTTCCCGACGACGCCTTTCTTGCGGAGCATCTGCGTGACGGTTAAGACGAGATCGGTGGCGGTGGCGCCCTCGGGCAAGCGGCCGTGGAGCTTGAAACCGACGACCGCGGGAATCAGCATCGAGAGCGGCTGGCCAAGCATGGCCGCTTCGGCCTCGATTCCGCCGACGCCCCATCCGAACACGCCGAGGCCGTTGACCATGGTCGTGTGCGAATCGGTGCCCACCAGCGTGTCCGGGAACGCGATCCAGGAGCCATTCTGCTTTTCGCGGAAGACCCCGCGCGCGAGGTACTCGAGATTCACCTGATGGCAGATGCCCGTATCCGGCGGGACAACTTTGAAATTCCGCAAACCCTTCTGGCCCCAGCGGAGGAAAGCGTAGCGCTCGATATTGCGCTGCATTTCGAGGCCGGCATTGAACGCGAAGGCGTTGGCCGCGCCGAATTTGTCCACCTGCACGGAGTGGTCAATCACGAGTTCGGCGGGCAGGAGCGGATTGATTTTTTTCGGGTCGCCGCCGAGTTTGCGAATGGCATCGCGCATCGCCGCAAGATCCACCACGGCGGGCACGCCGGTGAAATCCTGAAGCAGGACGCGCGCAGGCATGAAGGAAACTTCTTTTTCTGCGGCGCTCGACGGATCCCAGCCTGCCAGCGCGCGAATATCGCCGGCGTGAACGAAGTGCCCGTCCTCGTGACGCAGGAGATTTTCAAGCAGCACCTTCAGCGAAAACGGCAGGCGAGCGACGTGGCCGATCCTGGCGCGCTCGAGCGCGTCGAGCCGATAGAAGTCGAAAGAATCGCCGCCGACCTTGAGTGTGGCGCGGGTGGAGAATGAGTTTTTCGAGGCTGCGCTCATGCCGGGCCGGAATCTCCCTTCGAGGAACAGTTCATTTTAGCGTATTCGCGCCGGCCTAATCGCTTCGATTTTCGGGGTTCCGAAGTGAAGGCCAAAAGGCCAGACACCCCGCGAAATTTGCGATTAGAAAAGATTTTGGCGAGTGTTTTCAGCGGCTTGGCGGGAATCTTATATTGCGTTTTGGCGATCAAGAAAATCATAGAGGTCCGCAATCCTGCGTAGGGGGCACGCACCGAGCGTCGCCCGCCCGCGGATGCTTCGCGCGGCCGACTGCCGCTGCCAAAACCGATCGAACGATTCACGATATCGATCGTAGGCACGGGGCAGTCTTTGTCAAGTACCCCGCGCAGTGGACTTAATTACAGCGGGCGGCCGTCGGCGCCACGACTACGTGGTGCCTTCTGAACGCTTCACAAGGTGCGCAAATAGGCGAGGAGATCGTCGAGCTGTTGCTGGGATAGCGCGCGGCCGGCGGCGGGCATCATTCCGCGGCCGTTGAGGATGGTTTGCAGGACGAAGCGTTCGTTCACGGGCAAGCCGCTGGGGAGAAACTGCTTCTTGAAGAGGCGTTTCAGACTCGGGCCATTCTGTCCGGGAACGGAGTGGGCATCGTGGCAGGGTGCGCAGGCCTGCTGATAAAGATGCCTCCCTGTGGCTTGCTGCGCGTTCAAACCCAATTCCGCGTCGGTCTTTTGAGACGAGTCTTCCGCGCATCCGGCGAGGAGAGCCGTGAGAACGGCGGCCGCAAGGGCGAGTTTTGCTCCGCGCTTCAAAGGGCAATCATATTCTGAAATCGAGTGGGCATGCACGCGAAGTCGAGCGAGCGCGCGGCAGATGTTACTCGGCGTCGATTGCAACTAGAGGACGGACCCCTGGCCGCGGGGGAGACTGCGCACGAGAGAGCGTCCGATGAACCCCTGCGGAACGCACAGTCTGTGCTTCGAGCAGGCAGCAGCTTTACCGTTTTTTCGGGCGCAGGAATGCGAGCGCCAGACTGGCGATCAAATAGAAGAGGATTGCGTAGAGAATGAGATCGGTCAGCACGGCGGGAATGAAGATCCAGAAGAAATCGTCGGAGGCCACATGAAAGTGGAGATGTGACACAGTGTGGTACGCGGCGACGAATCCGGGCAAGAGCGGTGCGACGAAGACGTCGCGATACGTGGCGAGCGCCAGCAGGCCCGTGACTGCGAGAAAAAAACAGCTCGCCATCACGCAGCGCAGCAGGAGTCGAATTTTCGGGCTTTGCATAGGGGTCCATGGGTCGAGCGCAGAAGGGCGGTTCCTTCGCTCGATCGCCGGACATCGCAGTCCAGCCGGCGCCGAGCGCCCTCGAGAGGGGGCGCGGAGCTACCCCTCGATGACGCCGCAGGCGATGCGACGACCGAAGTTGCCGGACGGATCGTCGTCTTCTTATTCGAAACCGCTGTCGCGCAATGACCGTAAGCCCCGCACGTGCGGCGCTCGCTGACACGTGCAACCGGCTCCTAGGCCAAACTCGTCTTCAGAGCGTCAGCAACCTGAGAATCGGACCTTCCAATTTCTCCGCTTTGAATCCATTTCGCCGCTCGAAGCGCACTCGCCACCGCCGCATCCACGAGCATCGCTTCCGGGCCGACCCAATCACCGCAAATCGCCACTCGCTCCATCTGAAGTGCGTCAACATCCGGCCGACCCGCTAAGGTGGGGATCCCACCGCTGGCGACCATGTTCGGTAGGAAGCGCGCGATTTGTACCTCTGCCCGCCAGCCGGGAATGACGCTGTCTGTAAATTGCTCGAGCTCGTCCCTGGTCGCACTGTCTCGCGAATTCAAACACTTCGCTACATGGACAAGAGCGGCACCAGAGGGCGCCAATGAGGCCCAGATGGAGTGAGCGGAAAAATAAAAGGGTGAATCTACTCCCAATGCGAACCATACGGAACTGCTGGGAACGCGCCGAAGGCCCAGATCCAACAACGCCAAGCGAGCGCTCATCGAAGCTGGCAATGTGCCGGCGGTCAACTGGCCGATAGCATCTCGCGAAACGGCGATGATGATACCCGCGCCCGAGACAGAGCGCCCGTCTGCCAGCTTCACGCTGCACCCTTCTATTTGCTTTACGGATGCATTTGTTTCCAACTGAACACCCAACGAGGCAGCCTTCTCTTTCAGAGCGGATACAAGCGTTCCCCAGCCTCCGTCCAGATACAGGACACCTTTTGCAAATGCCAGTTGCATTTGACGAATCGCCGCATCTGCCGCAATGCACTTCATATCCGTACAGTAAGTAGTCAAGCGCACCATAGCCCGCATGAGCTCAGCTGCCTCGTCCGACAAGCTTTTTTCACGCAGCCAATCTTCAAAGCGTCCTTGGGTGCGGTCGGCATCTGTTGACATTATGAGTTTGGAGATTCCTTCTTTTGCCAGCGTTTCCAGAAACGGCAGTCGCTGGCCGTTGAGGACGAAGTACGCTTCGTTACTAAAATCCGGCCGATTACCCGAATATCTAATCCCCCAACGCCGAAAAGTGCGGTCTGCGGCCCCGCCTGTATAAAGGGCGTGTGGACCGAAGTTCATCGCAAATCCCTCTTTCAATTGCGTGACGGCCCTGCCGCCAAGAATCGAAGATCGTTCAAATACGCGGACGCCGTGTTTTCTTTCGGCAAGTGCGATGGCCGCGGAGAGACCCGCGAGGCCGCCGCCAACGACGATATAATCTTGATTCATGATCAAACCTCCCAGACTATCGCCAATAGAAAAAGGAGAAGCTCGTTTCAACACCGAGTCGAAGTCTTAGAGACAAACGCGTTCCATGAAGTATCATCGGCCTACTTTCGCGAACGATGAAACGCGCCTTAGTGCTTGGGCGCGACGTACCCTTCGGGGAGCTTCGAGCCGTCGCCAAAAAAGAACTGCTCCATCTGTTCTTCCATGATTTTCTGGGCGTTGGGATCGAGAGGGTTGAGGCGGAACTCGTTCAAGAGCATCTTCGAGTGGTTGACCCACATGGCCCATGCTTCCTTGGAGACGCTTTCGTAAACGCGCTTGCCGATTTCGCCCTTCCAGGGGACGCGGTCGAGTCCGGGCAGTTCCTTGCCGAGTTTCACGCACTTCACCATGCGAACGGTCTGCGCGCCGGACTGTTTTTCATCGGCCATCGAAAAAGCCTCCCGTAAAATTCGTCCACCATCTTAATCGCGGAAGCGTTACGGCCGCAACTGCGGCCGGGACTCGCAAATCAGAGCGGCTTGACATTGCCCGGGAGCGCAACGAGTATCGTTGGTTTGCGATCGGCGCGAGTGAGTAAAAAGGAGGCGGCGTTGCAACACGTGAGGCTGGGCAACACGGGCTTGAGGGTGTCACGGCTTTGTCTGGGCACGATGACATTCGGCTACCAGTGTGATGAACCAACATCTTTCGCCATTCTTGACCGCGCCGCGGAAGGCGGCATTACTTTTCTGGATTCTTCCGACGTGTACCCGCTCGGCGGCGGGCTCGAGCGAGCGGGCCGCACGGAGGAAATTATCGGCCGCTGGATCAAAGGCAAGCGGCACGACTGGGTCATAGCCACAAAATGCTTTGGCGCGACCGGACCGCAGCCGTTTCACGCCGGAAACAATCGCCGCCACATCTTCGACGCGGTCGACGCGTCGCTGCGGCGGCTGGGCACGGACTACGTGGACCTCTACCAACTGCACGGCTACGATCCGCAGGTGACCGCGGATGAGACGCTCGGCGCGCTCGACGATCTGGTCCGCGCAGGGAAGGTTCGCTACGTCGGCTGCTCGAACTATCTCGCCTATCAAGTGGCGCGGGCGCTCGGACGCAGCGACGTGCGCGGATGGGCGCGGTTCGTCTCCGTGCAGCCGCGGTACAACCTGCTTTATCGCGAAATCGAGCGCGAATTGCTGCCGCTGTGCGCTGAAGAGGGCGTGGGCGTGATCCCGTTCAATCCCATCGCGGGCGGAATGCTGACGGGCAAACACGACGGGGCGAGGCCCGCGAACGAAGGCACGCGCTTCGCGTATACCGGGCGCGTCGGGGATCTCTACAGGGACCGCTACTGGCACGAGCACATTTTCAAAGGCGTGGAGGAATTGCAGTCCATCGCGGCGCGGGCCGGATTGCCGCTGGCAACGCTCGCGGTCGGGTGGGTGCTCAGCAACCCGGCGATCACGAGTCCGATCATCGGCGCGAGCAAGCCGGAGCAGCTCGACGCGACGCTTGCGTCGCTGGACGTCACGCTCGACGCGGGACTGCTCGCGGAGCTGGACACGGCGACGCGGCGATTCCGCTAGCGGAACGTCGCGTGCCGCGAGGGCGCCGCGGAGCGATCAGGGTTTCGCGGCGGCCTGACTGCGCCGCCAGGCATAGTAGCCGTCGAGCACCTTAAGCTTGTCGAGATTCGGCACAGGGACGGCCTTCGACGGATCGTCGAGATTCATCACCTGCTGATTGGCGTCGGTAAACAGGGGCCACGACGGCAAGCCCGAGCCATTCGGATCTCCGCTCTTGGCGAAATTCACCCAGTAGGAGGAAAGCTCCTCTGACACCGTGTTGTCCGCGTCAGTTGCAGGCGAGGCCTTGCTAAAATTTCCGAATACGAAGGCGATCTCGGAGCCGTGCGCGGCGCCCCAGCTCTTGAATTGCGGCATATCGGGATAGTTCGGCCGATGGCTGAAGTAATAGACGTAGACCTTGCCCTTGCTGGTGCGCGACTGCAGGCGCGCCCAGGACCACGTGTTCCAGGCAAACGCGGCGTCGCGGAAGAGATCGCGAGAGGAACGCAGAGCCTCGGCATCGGAAGCGGCGGGATACGCAGCCAGAATCTTGTCCGCGTAGTCACCGTAGCCGGTACGAACGTTAGCCGTGTAGGCAGCGGCGGTGGCGGTGGCGACGAAGAGCGCGCCCTCGTCCGCATTCGTGCCGATCAGGACGGGCGTGTCGTTGTAGTGGCCGGCCTCGTACAGTTTGTATTGATCACCGGGCAGCACGTAACCATCGAAATTGGGCCAGGAGCCTCCGAGGCCGGGTCCCGAGGCTTTTAAGATGTCATCCGCGGAGACTTTTCGAGCTTCGGCAATCGAGGATGCGCCGAGTTTGGATAGGAACGTCGCGCCATTGCGCTCGGCAACCGCGAGCGGCGGTACGTTTTCGCCGCCTTCGTTCGAAAGGCGCGCCGGGGCGAACGATCCGCCGCTTTCCGAAATGGCGCCCCGGAACAGTCCCTTCGCCAGTGGAGATGCTGCGAGCATGCTGACGGAGATTCCGCCGGCGGATTCGCCGAAAATGGTGACGCGGTTGGGATCGCCGCCGAAAGCGGCGATATTGCGCTTGACCCACTGCAGGCCGGCAATCTGGTCGAGCAAGCCGTAGTTGCCCGAACGGCCTTTGTTTTCGGCGCTCAGTTCGGAATGGGCCAGGAAGCCGAGCTCTCCGACGCGGTAGGACACGCTGACAACAACGACGCCTTTGCGGGCAAGATTTCCGCCGTTGTACGCCGGAATCGAAGTGGCTCCGGACGTGAACCCGCCACCGTAGATCCAGACCATCACGGCCAGGCGGTCGCGAGGAGACTTCGCGGGAGTCCAGACGTCGAGGTAAAGACAATCCTCGCTGACGGGGAAAGGCTCGATGCCGAGCGCCCGGTTAATGGCCATGGACTGTACACAAGCAGGCGCGAACTTGTCGGCCTGACGAACCTCCTTCCACGGCGCGGCAGGTTGCGGATCGCGCCAGCGCAGATCGCCGACTGGCGGCGCGGCAAACGGGATGCCCAGATATACGGTCAGGCCATTTTCACTCATGCCCTGAACCAGTCCGCCCTGCGTGCGGACGGGCGCCGGCGTCTGGGCGGCGAGCGAAGACGCGAAGGCCAGCACCACCAGAAATGCGAAAAACTTTATGGCTTTCATTTTTATTCGTCCTTTCGCGGCGGCGATATCTCGAAGGGCTCGTTTTTCGTCCCCCCAACCGTCAATACCCGACGGTAAAGCGCTCGTGATGATGGCGCGGGTGCTCGAGTTCGTCAATCATCGCGACGGCGTAGTCCTGGAGCGAAATGCGGCTCGCGCCTTTGACGTCATAGAGAACATGATCCTTGCCGAGACGGAACTCGCCGGTTCGCCGGCCCGGCGCGATCATCACCGAAGGCGCAAGAAAAACCCAGTCGAGGCCGGGCTCTTTCTTCAATAGGTAGTAAAGCTCGCGCGTGCCGCGGATGCCGGGTTTAAAAGGTTCGAACGCGGCAGGAAATTCGGGCGAGTCAAGGAGTTCAATGCCGGCAGGCGTCTTCAGGCTCGCGGCGCCGCCGACGGCGAGAAAACGCTTGACGCCGGATTGCTTGGTGGCCGCGATGATCGCTTTGTGGCCGCGAACGTGGCGGTGAAAAGCCTCGGGGCCCGGCATACCTCGCTTGGGGTTGAAGGAGCTGATGACCACATCGTGGCCCCTCAGGATTCGCGCGAGTTCATCGCGATGCAGCACGTCCGCGTTGACCGCGGTGAGATTCGGGTGCGGCGTCAGGCGCTGCGGGTGGCGAACGATCGCCGTCACGCGATGTCCTCGGCGCAGAGCCTCCGCGAGAATTTTAGCGCCGACAAATCCGGTTGCGCCGATCAGCGCGACTTTCATAGCAAGCCTCTCCCTAGAAAAGCGCTGAAACTCCGCCCAATTCCATCGCGAGCGCATTTCAGCGGCTTGTTGGACGGGCCGCAATCGCACAAGATATTTTCACGCCCGCAAGACGATTGACAGGCCCAAAGATCGGCGGGATTGTATCACTTCGCAGTCGAGAGGTGAGACGCGTGATGGCAAAGACCAGACCGTTTGGATCGATCGTATCCACCATCGCTGAGCCGAAGCTGGAATTCGCGCTCGAGGTTCGCCTGCGCTTCACGCGCGTGCAGCTGATCGAGGGCATGCCGAGCGGCGCGAATCGAAGCGCCGTGTATCTCGACAGCGGAGAGTTTGCGGGACCGCGTCTGCGCGGCAAGGCGGTGCCGAACAGCGGAGGCGACTATGCGCTGTTCCGCCCGGACGATACGGCGGCATTCGATGCGCGCTATATGCTGCAGGAAGACGACGGCACGCTGATCATGTTGCACAACCGCGGCTATCTTTGGGGCTACGAGGACGACACGATGAAGCGTCTGCGCGAAATGGCGTTTGCCGGAGGGCCGCCCGTGGGTCCGTCGGAATACTACCTGCGCGCGTCTCCGATTTTCGAGGTGCCCGCCGGCAAGCACGACTGGCTGACGCGCCATGTTTTCGTCGGAGTCGGGGAGCGCAAGGCGGACGGCAACTTGATTCGCTATTTTGCGTTGGTCTAGAGAGCGCTCTGCGGCTGCGTCAGACCGCGGCGGCCTGGGCGATATCGGAGAGCCGCTGGAATCGTTCGATGTTGTCGCCCTCGTCCATCACGCCTGAAGTCAGGCAGACGAACGTCATTTCCTTTTCCGGATCCACCCAGAAAATCGTGCTGCCAAAGCCGGTACTGCCAAAAGTGCGCGGCGACGCCAGCGTGCCGAACTGGTGATGGCAGACGGCCTCGCCCCGCAGGAAAAAGCCCAGTCCAAGATAGGCGGGGCTGGAGTCCCATCCGCGCGCGGAGCCGATGGCCGCGTATAGATCGTTTGGCTTGCCGCCGGTCCTGTTCAGCATGGCTTGGTGCAGAATTGCGGGCGAGAGGATGCGGGCGCCGTCGAGCTCACCTCCGCGCCTGAGCATTTCCGCAAAGCGAAACATGTCCGCGACCGTGGAGAGGCCCCCAACCCACGGCATCTCGGCGTCTTCTTCCTCGAAGGCGCCGTTCTGTCCAAGATTGCTGTGGCCCAGGTGCTGCATGGGCGGGACCGTGTCCAGGAACAACGGAACGATATGCCGCGTCCGCAGATCCTTACGGGCGCCGATCGCTGAATCCTTCATTCTCAGAGGAGCGAAGATCTCGTCTTCGACGATCTTTCGAAAGCGGCGCTTGCGGTCGTCGACGCGCCGGACAATTTCGCCGAGCAGGGCGTGCCCGGCCATCGGCGAATAGGAGACGGCGCCGCCCGGCGGATCGATCGTATGCATGTGGGCGCAGATCGCGGCGACGACTTCGTCAAGGCGGTCGATGAACATCCCCGGAACCGGTGCGAAGAGCGGCGGCAGGCCGGACGTGTGCGTCAAGAGATGCTCGATCGTGATCTTTTCGCGCGGCCCCCCAGAGAATTCGGGAATGATCTGGGAAACCCTAGTGGTCAGCGCAAAATCGCCGCGCTCGATCGAGCGGAATACGAGGACGTTCGTAAATGCCTTGGTTACTGAAAACAGGTTGAAGACATGGTTCCTGCGCATCGGCTCGCGCTTGGCCAAGCGGGAATAGCCGACGGCCTCATGGAGGCCGATCTTTCCGTGCCGGGCGACCAGGATTACGGCCCCGTGGTATTTCCCGGTCTGAATGTCTTTCTCAATCGTTGACTTGAGGTGCCGCAGCCTTGCGCCTGCCAGGCCGTTCTTCGCGGTTTTCCCAGCCATTTATGGCTCTCCCCATCGCGCGCCGGCGATTCGCCGACGCCGACGCCAGCGGATTATGCCCGATGTTTGCCGATTTCCGGCACAAAAAACAGGCGAGACCCGGCGAGTCACAGCACTTTACTTCAGCTCGGGGAACGCCGGGAGCAATTGTCAGGATTGTGATAGGCTGGTTGCTTGCGGAGCAATTCGCGCCGCGGAACGCGAGGGCAGCCTCTCGTTCGGCGGAGGCGCACGCATGAACCCGCTGAAAAGTTCTCCCGGGAGAGGTTTAATGGGCAGCCGCGCAACCGAAGTCGCCGAATCACCTCGAACCGACGCCTACTTTTGCGAGATTCCCAACGAGCCGTGCGCCATCGTGATGTTTGGCGCGTCGGGCGACCTGGCGCGGCGAAAGCTCCTGCCGGCGCTTTACGATCTCGCGATTCATTCGTGCCTCGCGCCGAGGTTTCGGCTGCTGGGATTTGCGCGAACGGAAATGCGGGACGACGATTTCCGGCGCACGGCCGGGGAGTTCCTCCCGCCAAAGAGCCAAACGGGCTCCGGCGACGGCAAGCTTCCGGAATTCTTGCGGCATCTCCAGTATTTCAGCGGGAATTACGACGATCCCGGGTCCTATACGCGCCTCGCGCAGCGGCTGGAGGAGCTCGACCGCGAAGGCCAGCTTGGAGGCAACCGGCTCTTTTACCTGGCAACTCCTCCGGACGTCTATCCGCACATTATCGAGCAGCTCGGCCGCGCGGGCCTGGCGAAACCATCGAACGCGGAGTCCTGGACGCGCATCATCATCGAAAAGCCGTTCGGACACGATGGCGGGTCCGCTAGGGACTTGAACGCGAAAGTTCTTCGCGTGTTCGACGAATCTCAGGTCTATCGCATCGACCACTATCTCGGCAAGGAAACGGTGCAGAATTTGCTGGTCTTCCGCTTCGGCAACGGAATTTTCGAACCACTCTGGAATCGCAATTTCATCGATCACGTGCAGATCACGGCGTCGGAATCGCTGGGCGTGGAGCGCCGCGCCGCGTTCTACGAATCGGCGGGCGCGATGCGCGATATGATTCAGAGCCACGTGCTGCAACTCACGTCGCTTGTCGGCATGGAAGCGCCGGCGACCTTCGATGCCACCTCAGTTCGCAACGAAAAAATCAAGATACTGCAGTCGATCCGGCCGTTCGATTCCGACAGTGTCTGGAAGTCGGTGGTCCGGGGCCAGTACGGGCCGGGGAACGTGAACGGCGCAGCGGTGCCGGGTTATCGCGAGGAGCCGGGCGTGAAGCCAAACTCAGGGACCGAGACCTTCGTTGCGCTCAAGCTGCTGGTGGACAACTGGCGCTGGAGCGGCGTGCCTTTTTATCTGCGCTCCGGAAAGCGGCTGGCGCGCCCCGTGACGGAAATCGCCATCCGTTTCAAAAGCGCGCCGCACATGGTATTTCAGGGCAAAAGCGTGGAACCGAATTCGCTGGTGCTGAACATCCAGCCGGACGAAGGAATCTCCCTTTCATTTGGCGCGAAAACCCCCGGCTCGCAGATGCAGATTCGCCCCGTGACGATGGATTTTCGATACCGGCAGGCGTTCGGCGCCGGATCGCGCGAAGCGTACGCCACGCTGATCAACGATTGCATCCGCGGCGACGCCACGCTTTTTGATCGCGCCGACAGCGTCGAGGCCGCCTGGGGACTTGTGGATCCGATTCTCGAGGCGTGGCAGGGCGCTTCCGCGCCGCCCTTCCCCAACTATCCGGCCGGGAGCGAAGGGCCGCGGGCCGCCGACGATCTTACGGTGTCCGAGGGCCGCCGCTGGCGCCCGCTATAGCGGCTGGGCGGAAGCTGCCATTGCCGAACTTCGGCGGCTGAGATTCCGGGCTGCAAAGATCCCCGAGTTGTCGAAAAGGCTCTTCCGTGCTGTTCGCTCGGCGTAGAAATTCCGAGGAGACTTGGGCCAGGATTCCGGAGGGCGGATGATACTTGCGGGCGACATCGGGGGAACGAAAACGAACCTGGGCCTGTTCGACGTGCAGCAGGGAAATCTCGTTCGCGTCGCGAATAAGCGGTATCCCAGCCGAGAACACAAGGGCCTCGAAGAGATCGTTCAGGATTTCGTCAGCGGCATCCACGCGAAGGTGACCGCCGCCTCGTTCGGGATCGCCGGCCCCGTGGTGGACAACCGCGTCCGTGCCGGAAACCTCCCCTGGATCATCGACGGTGCGACGATTGCGAAATTGCTCGGCCTCGAGCGCGTGCGGCTAATGAACGATCTCGAGGCGACCGCGCATGGCATCAGCGTGATGGGGCCGGGCGATCTGGAGACGCTCGTCGACGGCGTACCGGCGCCGCAAGCCCCTCGCGTGGTCATCGCCGCGGGAACGGGACTGGGCGAAGCCATTCTTTTCTGGGACGGCACGAAGCACGTCCCTACGGCCACCGAGGGTGGCCACGCCGATTTCGCTCCGCACACCGAACAGCAAGTGGAGCTATGGAGATTCATCAAGGCACGCAGCGAGTTTGTGAGCAACGAACTTCTGCTCTCTGGGAGGGGTTTCAAGACCATTCATGAGTTCCTGAATCCGGCAGTGCGCCATGCCGGATTCGACGACCCGGGCGTGGATCCCGCGCCCGAAATCACGCGCTTGGCTCTTGAAAAGCAATGTCCGGTCTGCGTTGCCGCGCTCGAGCTATGGGTCGAAATCTACGGTTCGGAAGCGGGGAATCTAGTGGTGCGAACGGTCGCACGCGGAGGAGTCTATGTGGCGGGCGGCATCGCCGTCAAAATCCTGCCGATCCTGAAGGACGGGCGCTTCGTCGCGGCCTTCCGCCAAAAAGAGAAGATGACCGACTTTCTCGCCCAGGTTCCTATCCACGTCATCCTCGACGAGGAGTGCCCCCTGAAAGGTGCGGCGTACGCGGCCTCGCGAACGTTATAGCGCCCGCGCTAAACGTGAGCCCGGGGCTCGTCTCAAGAGTTCTAGTACCCGCTTAGACCACAAGCCTACCAACTTGCACAGAAGTGACCGCGGCTTTCGCCAGATGCGGCAAGCGCCGCTCGGGCCGTCTAACGCCGCCACGTGTAAGGCCTTGAGATAGTGCTGGATAGCACTCTGCGATTGTATGGCAGGCAGATTGCCAGTTTCATGTGGCTCCGCGAAACGCATGTTCGACAAAAGGCTGGCGACAATGAAACGCATTCTGGGTCTTGGGGCTCTTATGCTGGGATGCTCGCTGCCTGCTCACGCACAGTTCCTGGGCGGCACGATCGGCGGAGCGGGTTCGAGCGGAGTCAGCTTCCCGGTTGTAATCGATCCCGCTCCTACCCATTTTGCAGTGAGCTACGTGGGCGGCACCGGCGCGGATTTCGTCCCTTCTAGCTTTCTTTCCTACGACAAAGCCCTCGCCGCGGGACGGGCTGCCGTAGAGGCGCAGACCAAGTCTCTGGCGCAAATCGCCGACGAGAACAACCGGGCGCAGAAGGCCAAGGCAAAATTTGCGTTGGTGCAAGACGCGCGAGGTAACGCGTTTATTGCGAAGCGGTAGCGTAAGCATACGCCGCCCAGATCCCGGCGTGACGTTCGGCGCCTCTCCCTCTATTCCCCAACTGAGATTTTCCGGAGATTCGGAGCTTGCAAAGAAAACGACCGCCCAGCGGGGCGCGGGGCGGCCGTCCGTGCGACCGAAAGCTAAAGCTCCGCCGCACGAACGGCGGAGCCCGAAGAGCGGCTACTTCAGGTTCGCGCTGCTGAACGAATACACGAAGCTGACGGTGGCCGTGTTTTGCTCCCTCACGAAATGAAGCGTACCCTTCTCGAATTTCGGGAAGAAGGGCGAACTCGCGAAGTCATACCTGTACTCCCCGCGAACCAACAACCCGCTCGTCAGGTTGTACGAGTAGGTTCCCGTAACCTCCTGAGCGTGACCACGCGTCCCGTTCAGCAGGCCCGTGTACCCGTTGGGATCCTCGTAATACTCGTAGCGCGTCGCAAAGTTTGTCTTGGGGCTGAGCGTGTATTTCGCGTAGCCGGCTATGCCCCACCAGGTGAACTTTGGGCCACCCGTACAGCCAGTGACAAAGACCTCGGGCCTCTCGGCGCCGGTCGCCGTGTCGGGGCAGGTGTAGGACTTGGGGCCGAAGCCGTAGTCGCCATTGACCTCGAACGCCCATTTCGCATTGGGCGTGTACCCGATCACGGTATCGGAGAGCTGCTTCCAATCATTGATTGTCTGCGCGCCCCCGGAAAATGAGGCGTCGATGACGGGGCCAGCGTAAAAGTTTTCGGTGGCGGACCATTTCATGCTTGGCGTGTAGACCAAGGTTCCACCGTAGGTCAGCCCGGAACTCTGCGTTGTACCAAAGGCATGCGTGATGAAGGAATTGTTCCAGCCGTTGACGAGAGACACGTTGAAGGCCCACTTCGGGTTAAACGTGTACGCAGCCTTCGCGCCGAAGTGGAAAAACGGAATCGCGTAGTAAAAAAGCATGCTGCGCGAATAGTTCCAGTTGGCGTTGCTTTCGATCACCTCGGCGCCCGCGTTCGTGACGAATTTGCCCGCCGTCACGGTCAATCCCTTGCCGATGGGTGCGAGGTACGATGCGTACGCTTCTTTGACGAAGAACTGACTGCCATCACCGGCGATATCGGAGCCGTTCACGATTTGCGCCGCGTTTCCGTAGCCGGCGGACACGTGGTAACCGAGCCTGCCGTCAGGGGACGTTGCGTCCGGCGCCTTATCCAGGATCAATTCGGCAATGTTGAATGAAAAACCGTTCGTCGGCGCTTCAAAAAAGCGGAGGCCGCTCCTGTTGCTCGGGGGATGGTTATAATCGTATCCGTAGTACGCGTCGCCAAACCCACTGATCGTGATCGGACCAAGCAGTCCGGCGAGATTGATCTTAGCCGGCGCGTCGTCCGCAGCGGGACTGGGCGTAAAAGCGCCGGCCGCGGGCTCGACGAACGCCGCCGTCTTAATTCCCGGCGTGCTCTCTGATTTCAGCGAAGCGATTTCCTGCTGGAGGAGCGCGACCTCCTTTTCCAGCTCCGCCAAACGCTCGTCCGCCGTCGGCTGAGCC
Organism: Candidatus Acidiferrales bacterium; assembly: GCA_035279445.1. Lineage (GTDB taxonomy): Bacteria > Acidobacteriota > Terriglobia > Acidiferrales > UBA7541 > Palsa-295. The sequence continues at coordinate 53,867 of DATEHV010000011.1, forward strand.
GCGGCGGCGGGCTGGGCCGTGGCGCCCGGCTGAGCCGGCGTCTTGTCCGGCGGCTGATCCTCCGCTCTCGATCCCGGCGCCCAAGTGGCCGCAAGAACCGCCGCGAAGGCCACAATGGCCAATTTAGAGAAGCACTGCTGAATACGATTCATGTGGTTTTCCTCTCCCTCCCTGCCGCGCTCACAGCTCGAATACGTGAGTTCGCAGCCCTTTGACGTTTCAAGAATTGGTAAGACAAAATACAGGCTGGAAATCAAATGGTCCAACTCATTAAATCTATGGAATCCATATACGAAATCGTTGTTTTTGCCCGTGGAGAACTTATGAATTATTTATGGTTCCTTGACGCGGAATCGCGGGGAGGTCCTGACGAAGGCCGCTTCAGCGCTTCACGAAGAACAGCATCAACCCGAAGATGATGATCGGGATCAGCGCCAGCATGATGTAAAAGAGCACCCTTCGAATCCAGGGCGTGCGCCTTTTCTTCCAGTCCCGCAGCTCGAGCCTGTCAGCGACTCCCACTTTTTCGGGATGCTGGAGATCGAGGGCCATTTCATGCGCGGTGGAATAGCGGTTCTTGGGATCGCGCTCGATCGCGCGGTAGATGATCTCCTGCAACTCAGGAGATATGGCAGGATCGATTTCTCGCGGCGGGATGGGGTTGTTGAGCAGGCGGTCGTTCATGATGGCAAAAGGGTTCGGCCCTTGAAAAGGGGCTGCGCCGGTGAGCATTTCGTACAGCATCACCCCGAGGGCGTAGACGTCGCTGCGGGCGTCCCCACGCTTGCCTTTTACCTGTTCGGGGGAGATGTATTCGGGCGTTCCCATCACCTGCGAAAGCTTCGCAAACGTGAGCCGCCGGGCTCCGGCCTGGCCGGCGATGCCGAAGTCGATGAGCTTGATGCGGTCCTCGGAATCGACCATGATGTTTTCCGGTTTCAGGTCGCGATGCACGATTCCGCGGGTGTGGATGTAGCCGAGTGCGTCGCAGATGGCCAAGGCGATTTTCACGGCGCGTTCGGGGCGAAGCTTCTTCTGCTCGGAGAGAATCTGGCGCAACAGGCGCCCTTCGACCCACTCCATCACCATGTAAACCTGGCTGTGGTCGCCGTCGGCGAATACCTTCATCACGCCGGGATGATCCAGGGAGGTACCGATTTCCGCTTCGCGGTGGAAGCGATCGAAGAAGACCGGGTCGCTTTCCATTTCGGGGTGCGGAACCTTGATGGCTACCTGGCGGCCGGTGCGGACGTCGGTGGCGCGAAAAATAGAGGCCATGCCGCTGCGAGCGGCTACGCTCTCGATGCGGTAATTATCGAGTTGTTCGCCGGGGCGGATGGAAAGCCTCGTGTGTGCGCGCCGGGCGGCAAACCGCCGGCGAGCCCGGCGTCAGGGAAGCCTGTAAGGTCGCCCGCGGTACATGCCCACGCGTTCGACGGTCCGAACGCGGATGATCTGCAGGCTGATATTATCACTACCGTCTCGCTGATTGGCAATGTCCACCAGCCGCTTTGCTGCGGTTGCCAAGTCACCCCCGTGACTGGTAAGAGCGGCCATCTCCGCGCCGCTTACCGAGCCGTGCAGGCCATCGGAACAGAGCACAAAAACGTCACCCGCGAACACCTGGTGCTCGTTGACCTCCACGCCGACCGTCAGCTCGCTTCCGAGCGAGCGGCTGAGCATGTGGCGGGTTCCGGCGCCCGCGGCTTGCTCCTGGGACAGGATTTTCAGCCTCACATGTTCATTGGCGACCGTGTGGTCTCGCGTGAGCAGCATGGGCTGGCCGCGGCGGATCAGGTAGCAGCGCGAGTCGCCTACGTGAGCCACGGCGGCGCGGTCGTAACGCAGGGCGCAAGCCACGATCGTGGTTGCCATGCCGAAGCTGCCCGGGTTCGAGGCGTGGCCTGCGTCGAGCACGCACGTGTTCGCGTCTCGCACCAGGCGAGTGAGCAGCGCCGCGTGCGGCTCGCCGGGCGTGGCCTCGCGAAACCCAGCCAGAACACTTTCCACTGCCGCTTTCGACGCGACTTCGCCGAGATCGTGCCCACCCACTCCGTCGGCCAGGGCAAACAGCCAGCCACGCGCGCGAACCTCTTCGGGCGCCCCGGGGACCACGCACCCCAGATAGTCCTCATTCCCCTGGCGGACTCGCCCGACATCGGAGAGTTCCGCGAATTCGACATCCATAGAATCGTATTGGGCCGAGCGGTATTCGCGGGTAACGCCGCCGACGCCCGCCGCTGCCGCTGCGGCCTGAAGGCCCCTGTACATTAAACCCCATCTCCGTTCGAAAAAAACAGGGCGGGCGCAAGCCCGCCCCGTTTGCTCTGTTAGTCAGACCGGTCAGGCGCGGGAGGTGACCAGTGTCGTCTTCCCCTGTTTCCTGCTGTTGATCGTGAAATAAATGCCGCCGTAAATGGCCCAGACCGCCGCGATACCCAACGCGAGAAACGGCTCCATCTTCGTGCCATAACCCATGAACGGCCCGATCAGGTAGAACGCCATGCAAACCAGATTGGCAATCACGCCGAATATCGGGATGAGCAGGTGTTTGATGAATTTGAAGTTCGGGTGACCGTGATAGCAGAAGATGCAGGTGACGCAACTGAGCCCGTAGAGTAGGAACGTCCCAAAGTTGGAGGCTAGCGTGATCGTCACGAGCGTGTTCGGAAGCGCCGCCATCTTGTCGTGGGTCAGGTAACCGAAGCTGGACCAAAACCCGTGAGGCAGCGCCGCGATGGTGGCATCGGTGGGAGCCTGCCCATCGCCGAAGACCATTAGTAGAGCGATGCAGCCGGTGATTGCGGAAATGATGGCCAGCGCCCAGATGGCGCGGTGAGGGCTCAGGTTCTTGTCATGCAGCATGCCGAAGTTCTCCGGCACCTCGTTGTCCTTGCCCATCGCGTAGGTTACGCGCGCGCCGGTGTTGATGCAGGAGAGCGTCGTGCCGATCAGCGCGAGGAAGACGGTGATGGCCTCGAGCAGCATGAAGATACGGCCGTGTCCTTGGCCAAAAAGGGCGTCGCCCACCATCACCATCAAGTCACCGATGGGGGCGGCAGACGCCGTCGCGTTCTGCATGGTATAGCCGCTACTTAAGACGTAGTTCGCGGCGAAATACTCGAACAGATAGCAGAATGCTCCCTGAACCAGAAGCGAGGTGATTACGGCGATCGGGACGTCCCGCTTGGCGTTGCGAGCTTCACCGCCGAGCGAAGTGACGGACTCGAATCCTACCAGGATCAGGATGGCGACCGTGGCCTGCACGAACATCCAACCGAAATTGTGAATTCCAATCACGGACTTTGCGTTGGGATGGCTGAGGAAGTTGCCGTTCGAGTCGGTCCCCGGATAGCTTACGTGGTAGGGAATCGGCGCTCCCGCGGAATCCTTCTTACATTGGGGGATCATGCTCGCGTCACGAACGATGTTGTTCTGCGCGTCCACGGCGAACTCGCAGTTATAGGCGTCGTTGCTCGTTGAGTCCCACTGATAGGCGACGCTGCCCGGGGGGTGACCCGCGCGGTAGCCGACCGCCATAACTGCGAATACGACCAGCGCAGAGATCTGAATGACGTTGATGGCGATGCTGACGGCAGTCGAGCCGGTCACCCCACGATGGGCGATGTAGGCCACTCCGAGCGTGAACACCACCGCAATGGCCATCATGAACATCGGGCCCGGATTGGAGGCGCTCATGAAGGTCGGCCAGAGCGTTCCGGCCACGTAGCCGCAGAAGATGCCCGTCACCGCGACCATCACGCCGGGATAAATCCAGTAGTAGAGATGCGAGCCCCAGCCGACGATGAACTTCATGAGGCGGGCGTATCGCCATGCCTTTTCGTGGTTCAGAAATGCCTGCTCGGCGAAGTAATACGAGCTTCCCGTGCCAGGATACAACTTCGCCATCTCGGCGTACGCAACGGCGGTGGCGAGGCATAGCAGGAGGGCGAACATGATCCCGATCCACATGGAAGGAGACGTGGCGCCCTCGGTAGCTTGCGCATAAAAAGTGAGCCATAAGAACGCGCCTGGGGCGATGAGCGCCATCGCGTTCATCGTCAACCCCGTCAGGCCTAGTGTTGCTTGCATCTGTCCAGTGGTCTTCTCGGCCATTCGCTACGCTCCTCTTGGAAAGTTGTAACCTGAGGAGCAGAGCGTATCGGGAAGTTTGGCTTTCGTAAAATGCAACGTTTGGATGGAGGGAATAGACTTTTCAAATGACGATCGGCGCACCCTAACCGATTCCGAGTCAGCAGGATAGAGCCGGGGGCCGCGGGCCGGCCTTTGCTCATTGGCCTAGCGAGCAGCGACGCTGTTGTGGTGTCGCGAGCTCGCACAAGCACACGATCGCGAAAAAGTGAGTGTCAGACGATGCGATCGAGCGCGGCGCATTGTGTCGCAATGGCAGCACGAAAAACGACGGCGTTGCGCATCCCGTTCATCGCGTTCGCGCAGCCATGGACTTGCATCGGCACACGTGCCTGTTAGTATGTTCGAATGACTTTTGCGCCGCTTTGGCTCCTAAAATGACCGAGAAGCGCCAATTCCGAGCCATCAAAGGCACTCGCGATATTCTTCCGCCCGATTCTGCGCTGTGGAATTGGTTCGAGCAAACCGCGCGCGACGTTCTCGAGTCTTACAACTTCCGCGAAATTCGCCCGCCGATTTTTGAAGAGACCGAGCTTTTCGCTCGCTCCGTGGGAGTTGACACGGACATCGTCGGGAAAGAGATGTATAGCTTTGACGACCGGGATGACTCGTCCGTAAGCCTGAGGCCGGAGGCAACGGCCAGCGTGGTGCGGGCGTACATCGAACACGGCATGCAGACGCTGCCGGGAAATGTGAAGCTGTATTACATCGGGCCAATGTTCCGGCGCGAGCGTCCGCAAAAAGGGCGTTATCGCCAGTTCTATCAGATTGGCGCGGAGGTGCTCGGCGAATCGGATGCGCCCGCAATCGACGCGGAAGTTCTCGAAATGCTCGTCGTGCTTTTCAAGCGCGCGGGGTTGAGACTGACCCTGCTGCACGTCAATTCGATCGGCTGCAAGGAGTGCCGCCCGAAATATGTCGAGCAACTTCGGAAGGAGCTGCGCAAAGCGAAGGACAATCTCGGCCCCGACAGCCAGCGCCGCATCGAGACGAATCCGCTGCGCGTCCTCGATTCGAAGCTCCCCGAGGAGCAGGCGATCATCGAGAAATTGCCGCGCATCTCCGACCATCTCTGCGCCGCCTGCCGCCAGCATTTTTCCGAGGTGAAGGATGAATTGGGCCTGCGCGGGATCGCCTATGAAGAAAACTGGCGGCTGGTGCGCGGCCTCGACTACTACACGCGCACCACGTTTGAAGTAACGGCCGAGGGGCTTGGATCACAGAACGCGGTGTGCGGCGGCGGCCGGTACGATGGCCTGGTCGAGCTGCTCGGCGGGCCGCCGACGAAGGGCATCGGATTCGCCCTCGGCAGCGACCGCACAATTCTGTCGATTCAAGAGAACCGGCAGGCACCGGCGTTGCCCGGCCTGGCCGTTTTTGTCGCCTGGATGGGGGCGCAGGCGTATTCGACGGCGGTGGTCATCGCTCGAAAGCTGCGCGAGTGCCGCCTGGCGGTCGAGGTTCCGCCCGAGGAGATAAAATTCAAGAAAGCGCTGGGGCTTGCGGACAAACTGGGCGCGCGCTACGCGCTGATTATCGGCGAGGATGAGGTCGCGTCGGGCACGTTCACCCTGAAGCGCTTGGCCGACGCTGACCAGCGGAAATTCAAGGAGAACGAATTGTTGGAGTACCTGGAATCGGAACGCCGGGGGACTCATGCTTGAGGCGCTCGGCGACCTGAAGCGGACCCATTGCTGCGGGGCGCTACGCGCGGCGGACGCGGACAAGGACGTCGTCTTGATGGGGTGGGTCCACCGGCGGCGCGACCTGGGCCAGCTGATCTTCATTGACCTGCGAGACCGCGCCGGAATCGCGCAAATTGTCTTCAACAAGGAGCAGCACCGGGAAGCGCACGCGAAGGCCGAAGAGCTGCGCTCGGAATTCGTCGTGGCGGTCGAGGGCCGCGTGATTCGCCGGCAGAAATCGAATCCGGAAATATCGACGGGCGACGTGGAGGTGCTGGCGACCCGCCTGCATATCTTGAACAATGCGAAGACGCCGCCCTTTCAGGTGGCAGACGAAGTGACGGCGAGCGAAGAGACCCGCCTCCGCTACCGCTATCTCGATCTGCGGCGCCCGCGCCCGCACGCGAACATCGAGCTTCGGCATCGCATCTTTCTCGAGATTCGCAAGGCGCTCGACGAAATGGGGTTTTTCGAGATCGAAACACCCATTCTGACGCGCTCGACGCCCGAGGGCGCGCGGGACTGCCTGGTGCCGAGCCGCATCCACCACGGGCAGTTCTACGCGCTGCCACAATCGCCTCAGATCTTCAAGCAGATTTTGATGATTTCAGGCATGGACCGGTATTTTCAAATTTGCCGGTGCTTCCGCGACGAAGATTTTCGCGCGGATCGTCAATTGGAGTTCACGCAGCTCGATCTGGAAATGTCATTTCCGCGTCAGGAAGACGTTTTCGGGGTCATCGAACGCGTGATGGAGCGCGCCTGCGCCGTGATCGGCGTGAAGGCGAGAGGGCCGTTCCGCCACCTCGATTACAGAGAGGCGCTGCGCCGCTACGGCTCGGACAAGCCCGACCTCCGCTTCGGCATGGAGCTTCACAATGTGACCGAAATCTTCGAATCAGCGCGCGCCGCGCTGCATTTCGAAGGCAACGTGCAGGCCATAGTCGCGCCTGGCGCGGCCGCGTGGTCGCGGAAGCAGCTCGATGAACTCAGCGAATTCGCAAAATTGGCCGGCGCGCGCGGCGTTTACACAGTGAAGGTGGCGGCCGAAGGCCTCAGCTCGCCGCTGGAAAAAAACCTCGGCCCGGAAGGCCTGAAAAAGCTGGCGGAGGCCGTGGGCGCGAAGCCGGGCGACCTGATTGTCGCCGCGGCGGCCAAAGAACAGACTCCGCATTCGGACGCTTCGCTTGGCATCGCGGGCCAGATGCGACTCCATCTGGGCGACAAGCTCAACCTGATCGACCGCAACAGATGGGAGTTCCTGTGGATCACGGGATTCGCTCTATTTGAATGGAGCGAGCGGGAAAAGCGCTGGGTGAGCGCGCAGCATCCGTTTACGGGAATCGTCGAGGAAGACCTCGACAAGCTCGAGACCACGCCGTGGGAGTGCCGCTCGAAGGGCTACGACCTCGTGCTCAACGGCAACGAGCTTGGCTCTGGCAGCATTCGAATCCATCGTCAGGACGTGCAGGCGAGGATGTTCAAAGCGCTCGGCTTGACGGACGAGCAGGCGAAGCAGCGCTTTGGATTCTTCCTCGACGCGCTGACGTACGGAACTCCGCCACACGGCGGCATCGCGCTGGGCCTGGACCGCGTCGCGATGCTGCTGGCGGGCGAAAAGTCGATTCGCGAGGTCATCGCTTTCCCGAAAACCACGGCCGCCGTTGATTTGATGGCGGAGTCGCCGTCCGAGGTGGACCTGGCTCAGCTCGATGAATTGGGAATCCAAATCAAGGAGTCGGCAAAGTAGATTCATGTCGCGAATACGAATACTTGCGGAAAACGTCGCGAACAAGATCGCGGCGGGCGAGGTCGTCGAGCGGCCGGCCTCCGTTGTGAAGGAGCTGCTCGAAAACGCCCTCGACGCGGGCGCGCGCTCGATCCGCATCGAAGCCGAAGCGGGCGGCAAGCGAATGATCCGGGTCAGCGACGACGGCAGCGGGATGAGCCACGACGACGCGCTGCTCGCCTTTGAACGCCACGCCACTTCGAAGCTGCGCACCGCGGACGACTTACTTTCCATCGCCACGCTCGGCTTTCGCGGGGAGGCGCTGCCCTCGATCGCAGCGATTTCGCGGCTGCTCCTCGAAACGCGCACCTCCGAGGAAGAGCAGGGAACACGCATCGAATTTGCGGGAGGAAAGCTAATCGGCGTGAAGCCGGCGGGCGCGCCGCTGGGAACTTCCATTAGCGTAGCGGACATTTTCTATTGCGTGCCCGCGCGGCGCAAATTCCTGAAGTCGGAGACCACCGAGCTCGGCCACATCGCCTCGCTCGTGACGCACTACGCTCTCGCGCATCCCGAGACGCACTTCGTGCTGAAGACGCCGTCGCAGGAAATCCTCAATTGCGCCCCCGTGGAAAAACTTTCGGAGCGCGTGTACCAGCTTTTCGGGCGGCAGGCGCTCGAAGAGCTGACAGAGATTCCGCCGAACGAGGGTCCGGTGCGCTCGGCGATCACCGAGCCGCAGCTCGAAGCGGACGAGCAGTCGGCGACTCTCCGCGTGCGCGGATTCACGTCGCGCCCCGAAGTGCAGCGCACGAACCGCAACGGCATCTACATATTCGTGAACGGTCGGCTGGTGCGCGACCGCCTCCTGCTCCACGCGATCGGCGAGGCGTATCGCAATGTGACGCCGCCGGGAGTTTTCCCCATCGTGCTGCTTTTCCTCGATATGCCGTACCAGGAGGTGGACGTCAACGTCCATCCGGCGAAGATCGAGGTGCGCTTCCGACATCCGCAGTTCGTTCACGACTTCACGCGCGATGCGCTTCGGCACGCGCTCTCGATCGCGCGGCCGATACCCGGATTTCCTGCAGCGCGCGCGGCGGTGGCCGGCGCCGGGCCCGGAGCGTCGATTTCCGCGCCGGAGCGAACCGGGCCGGGAAATTTGCGGGGCTATGCGCCGCTGTCCGCAACGAGTACGTTCCCCGGGCCGCCTCGAGCGGAGATTCCCACCGTCCTTGCCTCGAGTGCGGCCACCGCGGAAGCGTTTGAATTGAGCACCGAACCCGACCGGCCATTCGCCCAGCGGCTCGGTTTTGAATCGAGCGCCGCGATGAATTTCCCGATGCCGCCGGCGACTTCGGAGGACTCGGCTGCGTCGCTCGGTCACACCGAGAGTGCTTCCGGCACGCTTCCGAGCGCCGAGGCGATCGCGGATCTGAAGCCGCTCGGGCAGGTAAACGCAAGTTTCATTGTTGCGGTGAATGGCGAGGGCTTGTGGATCGTGGACCAGCACGTGGCGCACGAGCGTGTGCTCTTCGAGCAGCACCTGCGCGCGCGGCGCGAAGGAAAGCTGGGAGGCCAGCGGCTGCTGATGCCCGTGATGGTGGAGCTCAATCCGCGGCAGCTCGTGACATTCGAGCAGATCGGCGAGGAGCTGGGCGCCAATGGGTTCGAGGCGGAGCTGATGGGCGCGCGCAGCGTGGCGATTCAGGCCGCGCCTGCGGGGATCGCGAGCGGCGACGCCGAAAAGCTGCTGTTTGAAATCCTCGACGGCGTCGCGCGCGAAAATCAGGCCATCTCGATCGAATCGCTGCAATCGAAAATTGCGGCTTCCACCTCGTGCCATGCGGCCATCAAGGTGAATACGCCGCTGGACAGGACGAAAATGGAATGGCTGCTCGGAGAGCTCGCGAAGGCGGAGTACCCGATGAGTTGCCCGCACGGCCGGCCGGTCGTCCTGCGCTATTCGGTGCGTGAGATCGAGCGCGCATTCAAGAGAATTTGACGATGCGACCAGCATCGTCATCCTGAGCCGAGCGAAGGATGTCTCCCGTTTTCTGAGAGATTCCTCACTTCGCTCGGAATCACAACGGCGAGTTTTGATCGGAATTGAAGAAACTGATCATCGCAATTGACGGGCCTGTCGGCTCGGGGAAGAGCACGCTGGCGCGGCGCGTGGCGGCGCTCATGGGCTACATTTACATCGACACAGGCGCGATGTACCGGGCGGTCGCGCTCAAGGCGCTGCGGCGGGGCGTGCCGCTCGACGCCGCGGACGAACTTGCGGCACTCGCGGGCCGTACACGCATCGATCTTCGATCGGCAAGCGCTGCGCAGGATGGCGCGCTCCAAGTGTTGCTCGACGGTGAAGACGTGACGGCCGCGATCCGCACGCCGGAGGTGGCGCTGGCGGCTTCCAAGGTCGCGCTGGTCCCCGGCGTGCGTAAAGTGCTGGTGATCGAACAGCGCCGCGCGGGCGAACAGGGCGGAGTGGTGATGGAAGGGCGCGACATCGGCAGCGTGGTATTCCCCGACGCACAATTGAAAATTTTTCTTACCGCCTCGCCCGAAATCCGTGCGGATCGGCGCTGGCGGGAGCATCAGCAGAAGGGCGATGCGATCGATCTTGCGCGGACGCTCGAGGAAATCCGGGAACGCGACCGCCGCGATCTCGAGCGCGCTACGTCGCCGTTAATCCGAGCGAAGGATGCGGTTGTCGTGGACAGCACGGCAATGGACGCGGAAGAAGTGGCGCGGCTCGTAGTGATGCTGGCAGAGAAAGACGGCGCCGCGACGCCTTCGGCCGGCCTGCCTGATTCCTAGGCGGGAGGGAGCCGTCATGAGCCGTCGTGAGGGTTGCGCGGTCGAGCATCCCGTTGACTCGAAACGACGGACTCTGAACTGAGCGGCTTCCACACCCTTACGGCGATACTGCGCGAAGTGAAAGCATCGCCTTCAGGAGGACGCATGAAACCCAACTCTCTCGCAACCGGATTCGTTCTCTTCGCTTCCATGCTCGCGCATCCAGCCTCGGCGCAGAGCCTTGCCCGCGAAAAGACCTCGTCTCAGGCTGCGACGAAGCAGTTGCGTGCGTTCTTGACCAAGGATTGGACTTACTGGATGCGCGAGTATCCCGAGCAGGCGACGATTTTCGGCTATCCCGGTCAAAACCGTCGCTGGACCGATTTTTCGCCGCCTGCCATCGAGCGGCGAAACCGCAGCCTTCAGACGAGTCTGGAAGGGCTGGAGGCGGTGCCGCGCAATGCGCTGCCCGCAGGCGAGCAGTTGAATTATGACTTATATCGAAAGCTGCTCGAAAGCGCCGTGGAAGGATTGCGCTTCCACGACGACGCGTTTCCTCTCGCGTCGGTCTTCCCGAACAATCTTTATATTCCGATCACTCAGGTGCAGGGAGCGCTGCAAGACGTGCCAAACACGTTTACTGCCATGCCGGCAGCGAAGGCGAGCGACTACGAAGATATCCTGGTCCGTTTGAACCGCCTGCCCGCGTTCCTTGACAGCGTGATGGCGCTGATGAAAGACGGAGCCGCACACGGATGGACACCCCCGAAAATCACCATGCGCGACGTGCCCAAGCAGGCCGAGAGCCAGATCGTATCGGATCCGCTGACGAGCCCCTTGCTTGCCGCGTTCCGGGCGTATCCCGCGACTTTCACCGCCGCGCAGAAACAGGACTTCACCCGCCGCGCCGCGGAGGTTTACATGCAGCAAGTGGCGCCGGCGTTCCAGCGGCTCGCCGATTATCTGACCGAGACCTACATTCCGGCATGCCGCGAAAAAATCTCCATCAGCGAGATCCCGGGAGGCGCGGATTACTACAAGTATCTGGTGCGCTGGCAGACCACCACGAGCCTGACGGCTCCGGAAATCCACCAAATCGGCCTCGACCAGGTGAAGCGGATTCGCGCGGAAATGGACGAAGTGATTCTTCAAACCGGGTTTCATGGAAGCTTCGCGGAGTTCGTGAAATTCTTGAATACCGATCCCCGCTTCCGATTTTCCAGCAAGGAAGAGCTGCTGATGCATTACCGCGACGCCGCGAAGCGCGCAGACCCGGAAACCGCGCTGCTGATCGGCAGGCTTCCCCGGTTGCCATATGGCATAAGGGCCGTTCCGGATGCCGTAGCGCCTTCGCAGACGTCGGCCTACTACTACCAAGGGGCGCCGGAGGCCGGTCGCCCGGGCTACGTTTACGTCAATACCTACAAGCTTGAGTCGCGGCCATCCTGGGACGTCGAGGACACGCTGTTGCACGAAGGCGTTCCAGGGCACCACTTGCAGATCTCGCTCGCGCAAGAAATGGAAGGCGTTCCCGAATTTCGAAAGCAGGTGGGCTACACGGCCTACGTCGAAGGCTGGGGGCTCTATTCGGAAAGCCTCGGAAGCGAGATGGGTTTCTACACCGATCCCTACTCGAAATTCGGATATCTGAGCGCGCAGATGTGGCGCGCCGTGCGACTCGTGGTGGACACGGGAATGCATTCGATGGAATGGAGCCGCGACCAGGCGCTCCAGTACTTTGAAGAGAACACCGGCCAGCCCGAGCAGAACTCCATTGCGGAGATTGACCGCTACATCGTCTGGCCGGCGCAGGCGCTCGGCTACATGATCGGCCGGCTTAAGATCCAGGAGCTGCGCCGCTCGGCGGAGCAGGAACTAGGCAGCCGTTTTGAAATTCGCGCGTTTCACGACGCGGTGCTCGATCAGGGTGCGCTGCCGCTGGATATGCTCGAGTCGCAGGTCCATGCGTGGATTGCGGCGCAGAAGGAAAAGCGTCCGTCCGCCGAATAAGCGGCGCCAGCCGCGGAAGGATTCCCTAGGCGGGACTGGACATCGAAGCGAGGAATTCCGCGTTCGTCTTGGTCTTCGAGAGGCGGCCCAGAAGGAGCTCCATCGCTTCGACGGTTGAGAGCGGGCTGAGCACCTTGCGCAGCACCCAGATCCGGTTGAGCTCGTCGGCAGGCAGCAGGAGTTCGTCCTTGCGCGTTCCCGAGCGATTGATGTCGATAGTCGGGAAGACGCGCTTGTCCACCAGCCGACGGTCGAGATTGATCTCCATGTTGCCGGTGCCCTTGAATTCCTCGAAGATCACGTCGTCCATGCGGCTGCCCGTGTCGATCAGGGCCGTAGCCATGATGGTGAGCGAGCCGCCCTCCTCGATGTTGCGCGCGGCGGCAAAGAATCGCCGCGGGCGCTGCAGGGCGTTGGCGTCGATACCGCCGGAGAGAACTTTTCCGGAGGGCGGCGTGACGGCGTTGTAGGCCCGCCCCAGACGGGTGAGCGAGTCAAGCAGGACGACAACATCGCGCTTGTGTTCGACCAGGCGCTTCGCCTTTTCCAGAACCATTTCGGCGACCTGAATGTGGCGCTGCGGCGGCTCGTCGAACGTCGAACTGATCACCTCGCCCTTCACCGTACGCTGCATGTCCGTGACTTCTTCGGGCCGCTCGTCGATCAACAAAACGATCAGCGCGATTTCCGGATGATTCTGGGTGATGGAATTGGCGATAGACTGAAGCATCATGGTCTTGCCGGTGCGCGGCGGCGCAACGATCAATCCGCGCTGCCCCTTGCCGACCGGACAGAGCATGTCGAGCACGCGCCCGGTGAGGTTTTCCTTGGTCGTCTCGAGGCGAATGCGCTCCTGCGGGTAGAGCGGAGTCAAGTTGTCGAAGAAAATCTTGTTTCGCGCGACCTCGGGATCCTCAAAATTGACGGCCTCGACCTTGATCAGAGCGAAGTAGCGCTCGCCGTCCTTGGGCGGACGGACCTGGCCGGAAACGGTATCGCCCGTGCGCAAATCGAATTTACGAATCTGCGAAGGCGAGACGTAGATGTCGTCCGGCCCGGGCAAATAGTTGTATTCGGGGGCGCGGAGGAAGCCGAACCCGTCGGGGAGACATTCGAGAACGCCCTCGGAGAAGATGAGGCCGTTCTTTTCTGTCTGGGCGCGGAGGATCTGGAAGATCAGCTCCTGCTTGCGCATGCCGGAGGAGCCGGGGATGTTGAGCTCCTTGGCAATCTTCGCCAGATCGGTGATGTTCTTGTCTTTTAGTTCTGCAAGGCTAATGCTCATCGAGTTCTTTCCTTCTCAAGCCTGTTGATCAGGCACGATGTTTGCGTGAAATCGATCCGGGGCGGGCGCGTTCGATCGAGGCACTCTTTCCCAGATTTCGAAATGGGCTTACCTACAGAGAATCCTTACGCTCCGGTCGCGGGCCGAACCTGCTGAGCAGGATGTGGGAGGACCGAAGGGTTCAATTGGTCAGTTCATTGTCCTGCGTGACATCCGCGCCGTACTTCGGTTCCACTCCGCCAACCGGGGGATGGCCGGAGATGGGCAGCGGCTTTTCGAGCGCAATCTGCAGGACCTCGTCCATCGACTCCACGAAATGGATGGTCATCTGCGCCAGGATCTCCGGCGGGATATCCGCCAGATCCTTTTCATTATCTTTCGGGAGAATCACCGTGCGCAGTCCGAGCCGGTGCGCCGCGAGCAGCTTTTCCTTTACTCCCCCGATCGGCAGCACCTTGCCACGAAGCGTGATCTCGCCCGTCATGGCGACGTCGCAGCGGACCGGAATGTGCGTGAGCGCGCTCACGATGGAGGTGCACAGCGTAATCCCGGCCGAAGGGCCGTCCTTCGGGATGGCGCCTTCGGGCACGTGCACGTGGATGTCGAGGTGGCGGTAGAAATCCTTGGGCAAACCGAAGAGATGGCTGCGCGAGCGGACGTAGCTCATGCCGGCCTGCGCGGATTCCTGCATGACGTCGCCGAGTTTGCCCGTCAGCGTCAGCCGGCCTTTGCCCTGCATCAGGGTCGCTTCGGTGGAGAGCACCTGCCCGCCGACTTCGGTCCAGGCCAGGCCGGTGGTCAAGCCGACTTCGTTCTTTTTCTCGGCAAACAAGTCGCGGTATTTCAGAATGCCCAGGTAATCGTTCACATTCGTGGGCGTCACTTCGGCGGCGAAGTTCTTTCCGTCAGCGACCACCTTGCGCGCGACCTTGCGGCAGATGTTGGCGATCTCGCGATCGAGGTTGCGCACGCCCGCCTCGTGCGTGTAATGGCGAATGATGTGCGTGATGGCCTCGTCGGTAAACTTGACGTTGTCTTTCGTCAAACCGGTCGCTTCGAGCTGGCGCTTCACCAGGAACCGCTGCGCGATTTGGTGCTTCTCCTGCTCCGTGTAGCCCGGCAGGCGCAGAACTTCCATGCGGTCCTGCAACGGCTGGGGAATCGTGTGCAGCACGTTGGCCGTGCAAATGAACATCACTTTCGAGAGATCGTATTCCACGTCCAGATAGTGATCGGTGAAGGAATGGTTCAGCTCGGGATCGAGCACTTCCATCAGCGCGGCGGACGGGTCGCCGCGGAAGTCCATGGACATCTTGTCCACTTCGTCGAGCACGAACACGGGATTCACCGTGCCGGCCTTGCGCATCATCTGGATGATCTGGCCGGGCAGGGCGCCGATATAGGTGCGGCGATGGCCGCGGATTTCGGCTTCGTCGCGCACGCCGCCGAGCGAGACGCGGACGAATTTCCTGCCGGTGGCGCGACCGATGGACATGGCGAGCGACGTCTTGCCCACGCCCGGAGGCCCGAGGAAGCACAGGATCGACCCCTTCGGGTTCTTCACCAGCTGGCGAACGGCAAGGTATTCGAGGATACGCTCTTTGATCTTTTCCAGGCCGTAGTGATCCTCGGTGAGAATTTCTTCGGCGCGCTTGATGTCGCGAATCTCTTTCGACCGCTTCTTCCACGGCACGGCCAGCAGCCAATCGAGATAGTTGCGCGAGACGGTGGATTCGGCCGACATCGGCGGCATCATCTCCAGCCGCTTCAGCTCCTGCATGGCCTTTTCCATGGGGCCTTCGGGCATGCCGGAGGTCTCGATCTTCTTCTTGAGCTGCTCGATTTCGTTCGCTTCGCCGCGCCCCAGCTCCTTCTGAATCGCCTTCAGTTTTTCGTTGAGGTAATACTCTTTCTGCGCGCGCTCCATCTGCCGCTTCACGCGCGTATTGATCGAGCGGTCCACGTTGAGCTTCTCGATCTCCACTTCGAGAATGTCGGCGATGCGGTTCAGGCGCTCGACCGGCTCGAAGATTTCGAGCAGTTCCTGCTTTTCTTCCACCGGAATCTGCAGGTTGGCGGCGATGGCGTCGGAGAGCTTGCCGGGATCCTCCACGCGCACGGCGGCGATCATGGTGTCGTAATTCAAGCTCTGCGAAAGCTTGACGTACTGTTCGAAAAGAGTGGTCACGCGGCTGGAGGCCTGCTCGATCTGCGGCCCGGGCTCAGCCTTCACGGGGACGAGGCGAATCGAGGCGCGGAAGAAGCCTTCTTCGTTCGTCACCTGAACGATCTTCGCCCGCTCGGTGCCCTCGACCAGAACCTTGATATTGCCGTCGGGCAGCTTAACGCTCTGAACGATATTGGCGAGCGTCCCGACCTGGTAGATTTCCTCGGGCTTCGGATCGTCCACCGAGGCGTCGTGCTGGGTGACAAGAAAAATTTTCTTGTCGCCCGCCAGCGCGTCTTCGAGCGCGCGCACGGAGGCCTCGCGGCCAACGATGAACGGGTGCATCATCTCCGGGAAGATGACCATGTCCCGCACCGGCATCATCGGCACGCGCTTCACTTCCGCTTTTTCCCTGTTGAACATTTAAATTGTTTGGACCTCAACGTAACGCAATCGCGCGGGGAAGCCAACTATCGCCGCGGCTGCCTGGAGAAACTACCCGGCCTTTTCCAGCAAGCTCCAGTTGATTTCGCGGCCCTTGACCATATCCGCAGTGACGACAAAATCGCGAAGCTTCCGCTGCGCCGGCAAGTGATACATCATCTCGAGCATCAGGTCCTCGAGGATCATGCGCAGGCCCCGGGCTCCGACCTTGCGCTGGAGCGCCAGTTCCGCAACCGTTTCCAATGCGTCGTCGGTGAACCGCAGGCGGACGTTTTCAAACTCGAAGAGCCTTTGGTATTGACGCACGAGAGCGTTTTTCGGTTCCGTAAGGATGCGCACCAGTGCGCCCTTGTCGAGATCGCTCAGCACACCCATCACCGGCAGCCGGCCGACGAATTCCGGGATCAGGCCGTAACGGATCAGGTCCGTGGGCTGCGCTTGCTCGAGCACCTCGATATTGCGGCGTGAAGGCGTGGTCGGCTGCGCATCGGCGTGAAAGCCGAGCGACTTTTGCCCCACGCGGCGTTCGATGATCTTCTCAAGGCCCACGAAAGCCCCGCCGCAGATGAACAGGATGTTCGTGGTATCGACGGGCGTGAATTCCTGATGGGGGTGCTTGCGCCCGCCCTGCGGCGGAACGTTGGCAACCGTGCCTTCGAGAATCTTCAGCAGCGCCTGCTGCACGCCCTCGCCCGATACGTCCCTGGTGATCGAGGGGTTCTCGTCCTTCTTCGAAATCTTGTCGATCTCGTCGATATATATGATGCCTTGCTGCGCCTTTTGGACGTCTCCATCGGCGGCTTGCAGCAGCTTCAGGATGATGTTTTCGACGTCTTCGCCGACGTAACCCGCCTCCGTGAGCGTGGTGGCATCCACGATGGCGAAGGGCACTTCCAGCATGCGCGAAAGCGTCTGCGCCAGAAGCGTCTTGCCCGTGCCGGTCGGCCCGATGAGCAGGATGTTCGACTTCGTCAATTCGACGTCGCCCGGCTGGCGGTTCAGGAATATGCGCTTGTAGTGGTTGTAAACCGCCACGGCGAGCTTCTTTTTCGTTTTGTCCTGGCCGATCACGTATCCATCGAGAAACGCCTTGATCTCAGGCGGGCGCGGCAGGCGGCGATTTGCCGGGCTCGATTGCTCGCGCTTCTCATCCTCCAGAATCTGCTGGCAGACAACCACGCACTCGTTGCAAATGTACGAACGAGGGTACTCCGAAGGAGAGCTAATGAGCTTCTCCACCTGCTCCTGCGTTTTATGGCAGAAGGAACAACGCAACGGCTCTTCTGGGGTGAACCGTTTCACAGGCGACACCCTCTCAAATCAAGCCCTCACCCGCGATGAATCTTTTCCCATTGTAGGACGGAAGGAGTCCGCATTCACTGGGATTCATCGCCCTCACTACTAACCGTTAGGAACGGGACGCGTTTCCGGTCGTTTTGCCCCGCCGAAACTTCCCACCCGGATTTAGGACCGCGCTAGCGGTGTTTCGTGATGATTTCATCGACGATGCCGTAGGCCTTGGCCTGCTCCGGCGTCATGATGAAATCGCGCTCGACATCCTTTTCAATTCTCTCTTCCGGCTGGCCCGTATGGTGCGCAAGCAATTTATTCAGCGCCGCGCGAGTCCGGATAATCTCTTTCGCGTGAATATCGATGTCGGTGGCCTGGCCGGAAAGCCCCGACATCCAGGGCTGATGGATCAGGACGCGCGAATTGGGCAAAGCATAGCGCTTCTTGGGTGCGCCCGACGCAAGCAAAACCGCGGCAATCGAAGCCGACTGGCCGATGCAATAAGTGACGACGTCGGGGCGGACGAACTGCATCGTATCGTAAATGGCCATCCCCGCCGAAATCGAGCCGCCCGGCGAATTGATGTAGACCGAAATGTCCTTTTCCGGGTCCTCGGATTCCAGAAACAGTAATTGCGCGGTCACGAGGTTGGCGACGTGGTCGTCAATCGGCGTGCCGATGAAAATGATGTGGTCCTTCAGCAGGCGGGAGTAGATGTCGTAGGCCCGCTCGCCACGGTTGGTCTGCTCGACAACCATGGGAACCAGCGTCGTGGCACGCGGACTCGCGTCGTCAGTTTGTCTCATTGGGAGTAATTTTTCGCGCTGAGGAAACCCGAACCAAACTTACTTGTCACTCTTGGCTGTCGTCTCGATTCGGGTGGTGCGGTAGAGCCATTCGATCGTTTTGTCGTTTCGCAACTTCGATTTCATCCTATCGAGCGCACCTTGCTTTGTCAAGCGAGCCCGCAAGGCCGTTGCGGACTCGCCACTGTGTTCGGCGACGTGCGCGATCTCTTTTTCCACGTCTTCATCGCTCGCGTCGATCTTCTCGGCCGTGGCGATGCGGTCCAGCAGCAGCTCCGCTTTCACATCGGCCACCGAACGTTCGCGCTGCTGCCGCCGGAGTGCGACCCAATCCACGTTTACGGCGCGCGGGTCGACTCCCTGCGCGGCGAGGGAGCGCACCACTCGCTCCAGGCGCGTGTCCATCTGCGCTTCGATCAGCGCCTCGGGGACCGGGAAATCGTGCTGCTGGATGAGAGCCGCCAGAATCTTTTCGTGCGCCTGAGCTTTCTGCCTTTCCTCTTTTGCTGCTTCGAGGCTCTCGCGGACTTTCGTTCGAAGCTGGTCGAGCGTCGAGACTGCACCCTTTTCCCCCGCGGCGTCCTTCGCAAATTCATCGTTCAGGTCCGGCAGCTTCTTTTCCTTGATGGCCTGGATGTCGACCGAATAGTTGTACGTCTTTCCGGCGAGCTTCGGGTCTGGATAGTCGTCCGGGTAGTGCGCTTCGAAGCGCTTCGTCTCCCCGGGCGTCGCGCCGCGCAGATTTTCCGTGAAGCTCGCGAGTGTTTCTTCTGCGCCCAGATGGACGAGAATATTCTCCGCTTGCACCGGTTCGCCGCCGCCCACCGGCGCGCCCATGAGCTTGATCATCACGGAGTCTCCGTCCTTGGCCGCACGGCCCTCGACCGGCACGAACGTCGCCGCGCGCTCGCGCATCTCGTCGAGCGTTTTCGCCACCTGCGCGTCGCCTGTTTCGATCGCGTCCACCTGGACATGGAGACTTTTATAATCGCCCAGATCAAATTCAGGGAGGACCTCGAAGACGGCCCGAAACTTCAGCGGCTCGCCTTCTTTGAACTCGAGCTTGTCGACTTCGGGCCGTGCCACCGGCACGAGTTTTTTCTCGTCGAGAGCCTTTTCCAGAAACTCCGGCACGAGCGACTGCACCACCTCGCCCTGAATATCGCCGGCGAAGCGCCGCCGCACCAGGGTGATCGGCGCCTTTCCCGGACGGAATCCCGGAATGCGGGCGATCCGCGCGATGTCACGCGCGACTTTGTCCGCGGCCTTCTGCACGTTCTCGGCCGGAATCTCCAGCTCGATCTCGCGCTTGCAAGTTGCTTCGGCCATGAGGAAGGATTCTACAAGTCAGACATTCACGAGCCTTTGCGCCGATCCCCGTTCACCTGTTCGGAATCCGAGAAGGACGGCAGGGAAGAGCTGCTCGCGAGCACTGCAACAGAAAACTGAGTATAGGGAATCCTCCGGCGGGCGTCAACATGGCTGCGGCGCGAGTAGGAAGCATCACGGACCGAGCGCGCCCAGAATTCTCTGCGGAAGAAGGGACTCGAACCCCTACGGCCTTTCGGCCACCAGCTCCTAAGGCTGGCGCGTCTGCCAATTCCGCCACTTCCGCTGCGGCTCAGTATAACATCGCCCCTCGAGCCCGAATGCGCTTGCCGCCGCAGCCGTGTTTTGCTAGGCTGCGCGTCCAAAAGCACGCCTCAGGAGGCCAGCGATGGCACACTGTACGAAATGCGGTGCGGTGGTTGCAGACAACGCAAGTTTCTGTGCGGCTTGCGGCGCGCCGCAGTCCGCGGGGCCCGGCGCGGCGGGAACCAGTGCTTCGGGTGCGCAGCCGCAAATGCCGGAGAACGTCGCCGGCCTTCTCTGCTATTGCCTCGGCTGGGTTACGGGGCTGATCTTCTATTTCATCGACAAGCGACCGTACGTTCGCTTCCACGCCGCGCAGTCGATCGTCGTATTCGGCGGCCTGCAGATCATTCAAATATTCCTCGGTTTCTTCTTCGGGATGAGTCTTTGGGCCGTGGGATTCAGCGGATTCGGCGGCCTCGCGCTCTACTGGCTTTTGGGCGTGGTCGGCTTCGTCCTGTGGATCTTGCTGATGATCAAGGCATACCAGGGTGAGCGCTTCCGCGTGCCCGTTGCAACCGATCTCGCGGAAAAAATCTTTGGCGCGGCTTAGGCTGGTCGCCGCAACTCTCCTCCCGTCAGGATGCGGGTCCGCCGCCCTTGCCTTAGGGCGGGGTGCAGCGTAGGATTGTGTTTTGGGTTTTGTCGCATCAACCCTCCTGTAGCGTTTCATGTGTGGGCCGGAGCGGGAAAGGTGCGACACGTGTGGTTGCGGGGTGGCAGCGGTGGCGGAGACGGTCCGAACCAAAGCGATTGCCGTGGTCGGGGCGCAGTGGGGCGACGAAGGGAAGGGTAAAGTCGTCGACTACCTGGCATCGTCATTCGACTACACGGCACGCTACGCCGGCGGCCACAACGCGGGCCATACCGTCATCTTCAATAGCCACCGTTTCGTACTCCAGCTGGTCCCCAGCGGCATCCTTCGTCCCGAGAAGAAAGCCGTCATCGGCCCCGGCACAGTCGTCGACCCCGTCGCGCTGGTGGCGGAGCTCGAAAATCTGCGCAAGTCGGGCGTGGAGGTCCGCAGCCGGCTTTTCCTAAGCAATCGCGCGCATCTGATTTTTCCCTTCCATCGCGAAATGGACGAGGCGGCGGAAACGGCGCGCGGCGCGGCAAAAATCGGGACCACCTCGCGCGGCATCGGCCCTGCCTACGAAGATAAGATGGCGCGGCGGGGAATTCGCGTCTGCGAGCTGCTGGAGCCCGAATGCTTCCGCGCGAAGCTGGAGCGCGTGATCGCGGAAAAGAACGCCATCAGCCAGGCCGCGTACGGACACGCGCTGGACACTGCCGGGCTTGTCGAACACTACCTCGAGATTACGGCGCATCTTCGCGGCTTGGTGGCGGACACAGCGGTGCTGCTCAACGATGCGCTCGACCACGGCGCGTCGGTGCTTTTCGAAGGGGCGCAAGGCACCATGCTCGACATCGACCACGGAACCTATCCTTTCGTGACGTCCTCCAATTCCATTTCCGGCGGCGCGGCCACGGGCCTCGGCGTAGGCCCGACCCGGATTACGGGAGTGGCCGGCGTAACCAAGGCCTACACGACGCGCGTCGGCAGCGGTCCATTTCCCACGGAAATGCCCGACCTCGACGCCAAGGAAGTGCGCGCGCGCGGCAATGAATTCGGCGCCGTGACCGGGAGGCCGCGGCGCTGCGGCTGGCTCGACCTCGTGGTCCTGCGCTACGCGAAAATGCTCAACGGTATCGACTCCCTGGTGGTGACGAAACTCGATGTCTTTGATGAGCAGCCCGAGATCAAAATCTGCACCGGGTATCGATTCAAGGGCCAGACCCTTGCGGAAATGCCGCCCGATATCGGTACTCTGGAAAAGATCGAGCCAGAATACCGCACGCTTCCCGGCTGGAAACAGCCTACGCCCGGGATCCGCGACGTTCGCGATCTGCCCACGGCGGCGCGCGACTATCTGAATTTTATTTCAGACCAGCTTCAAGTTGAAATCGGAATGATCTCAACGGGTCCGGAGCGCGACGCCACGATTGTGCCGCGCGGCACCAAGCTCGCCACCTGGCTGTAACACGCGATGCTCTCCTTCGAAGCGGCGCGAGCAAAAGTAATCGAAACTCTCGCCGCGCGCGCGCCCGAGAAACAGCCTCTCCCCACAGAGACGATCGACATCGGCCGCGACCCCTCGCTTGCGGTCGGCCGGATTCTGGCGGAAGATATCGCCGCCGATCGCAACTACCCGCCGTTCAATCGATCGATTCGCGACGGCTTCGCTCTGCGTTCCGCTGACGCGGGCGAGCCGGGCGCGAAGCTGCGCCTGATCGGCGAGAGCCGCGCGGGATTTGCGCACAACGGAACGGTGGGTGCGGGTGAGTGCGTGCGGATCTTGACCGGCGCGCCCGTGCCGGCAGGGGCGAACGCCGTGGTGATGCACGAATTCACGCGGACGGACGGCGATTTCGTCCTGTTCGAGCAGGCTGCGCGCCCGGGACAGAATTACGTGCTGGCCGGGGCGGAGGCGCGCGTCGGGGAGGTCGTCGTCGGGCGTGGCACGCGGCTGAGCTACGCCGAGCTTGCGATGGCGGCAGAGGTGGGACAGGCGCGGACCGAGGTAATACGCCGCCCGCGCGTGGCGATCATTTCTACCGGTGATGAACTCGTCGATGTCGATCGCGCACCCGGGCCCTATCAAATCCGCAACAGCAACAGCGTTTCGCTCGCGGCTCAAGTGGCGCTCGCCGGCGGCGAACCTGTCCCTTCCGGCAGCGCGAAAGATGAAATCGCGGAACTCCGGACGCGAATCGAGCGCGGGCTGGAAGCGGATCTTCTGGTTTTGAGCGGCGGCGTATCGGCGGGGAAATACGATCTCGTCGAGCGGGTGTTGCAGGAGGCCGGCGCCGAGATTCTCTTCGACGCGGTGGCGATTCGTCCGGGGAAACCCGCTGTCTTCGGATGGTGCCGCGGAAAGCCGGTCTTCGGTCTGCCGGGGAATCCTGTTTCGACGATGGTCACGTTTGAGCTTTTCGTGTGGCCCGCGATTCAAATGCTGAGTGGCCGCTCGCCGGGGCCTCCGCTGTTCTTCAAGGCGAAGCTAGCGCATCCCGTGGAAGAAAAAGGAACGGTTGCGCACTTCCTGCCCGCCCGCGTCACCTGGCCTCCCGGCGGGCCGAATGTGGAAGTCCTCCTGTGGGAGGGGTCAGGCGACATCGGGGCCGTGGTGCGCGGGAACTGCTTTCTGGTGGTTCGCGATTCGAGGCAGCACCTGGAAGCGGGCGAATGGGTCGACGTGCTGCCCCGGCGTGGCGTATTCTAGCGCGAACTTTTGGTTGTGTGCCGAGCGCGCGGGCCGGGCAACTCCGTCCCGCTTGCAGCAGCTCAACAAACTGGAGGGAACGATGTCCACTGCTTCGAAGTTGCTTCGCTATTCGCCCGCAGCCGCCGCAGCGGGATTGATACTTTCGCTCGGCTCAGCCAATTCACTGGGCTCGGCCAAACCCTCGCGCGCGGCCGCCGCGGATCTCAACCCGGCCGCAGTCGTCTACAAGTTGCCCAGCCAGATTACGTGGACGGGCCGGCCCGGCGCCGCGGAGACGGCCACCGTCCTCGGCGATCCCTCGAAGCCCGGTCTCTACATTCAGCTCGTGAAGTGGTACCCCCACAACATGAGCCATCCCCACTTTCATCCGAACGACCGCTACATTACGGTCCTTTCGGGAACCTGGTGGGTGGGGACCGGAACGAAGTTCGATCCGGATTCCACGGTCCCCATGCCGGCCGGCAGTTACGTGGTGGACCTGGCCAAGCAGGTGCACTATGACGGCGCAAAGGACGAAACGGCTGTGCTGGAAATCGTGGGCGAAGGCCCGGCGACCATCACGCCCGCTGAAGTGAAGTGATCTCCGGCGCTTCTCGAAATACCCTGTGCTTATACGTCGTGCCCGACCGCTCTCCTCAGCGGCGCACTCAGCGCGAGGATCGCGGCTCCGGCTGCGACGCCGAGCACCAGCAACACGGAAAAAAACGCTTCTCTCGACATCTTTTCGTAGAACGTTCCAAGGTATCCCGCGAGATAGTTCCCGAAAAAGTTGGCGAGGAACCACATTCCCATCAGCATGCCCACCAAGCGCGCCGGAGCGACTTTCGACACCAGGGAGAGGCCCACGGGCGATAGGTATAGCTCACCCACCGTGTAGACAAACGCGCAAGCAAGCAGCCAAAGCAGGTTGACTCTCTGCTCCGCGCGCAGCCCGCTCGAGATGAAAATCAGGGGCAGGAAAGCCACACCCAGGAGTGCGCAGCCTGCGGCCATTTTCGTCACACTCCCGGGTTCCTTTCTGCGGCTCGATTGCCAACTCCAGAACATGTTCAAGAACGGTGTCAACAGGAAGATGAACAGCGGATCGGCGGATTGAAACCACGTGGAGGGCAGTTGGCGTCCGAATACGTGCCAGTTGATGTTGCGGTCGGCAAATATCTGCAGTGTGTTGCCTTGTTGCTCGAACACGCCCCAGAAGACCATAGTGAGCGCGCACAGAACGATGAGTCCGATGATTGCCTTCCATTCGGCTGGAGTCAGTGGAGCCTTCACTTTTTCGGCGCTGGAAAGTCTTGCTCGCGTCAACTGATCGGCAGGGAGATAGCGCTGCCCCGCAAGATACAGCACCAGGCCGGTAACCATGCCCACTCCCGCCGCTCCGAATCCGTAGTGCCAACCGTACACCTGCCCCAGCGTTCCGCAAACGAGCGGGGATAAGAAGCCTCCGAGATTCACGCCCATGTAGTAAATCGAGTAGGCGCGGTCGCGGCGGGGATCGCCGGGAGGGTAGAGGCTCCCGATCTGGGTCGCCAGGTTCGGTTTGAAGCAGCCGTTTCCCAGTATCAGGACGCAAAGCGCGACCAGAAACATCGATTCGGCGGCCATCAGGAAGTGTCCGATGGCCATCAGAATCGCGCCTACGATCACCGTCTTTCGCTGTCCGAGAACGCGGTCGGCAAGCATTCCTCCGAAAATTGGCGTGAAATAGACGAACGCGGTGTAAAGCCCGTAGATCTGGGACGCCAACGGCTGAATCGCTAGCGGGCCGAAGACGGCCTCCAGGCCGTGCTGCAAAGTCGCAAATCCCAAAACGTGGGAGGTCCCGGACTGCGCTCCCTTGATCAGGTGGTCGACCATGTAGAGGACGAGCAGCGCGCGCATCCCGTAGTAGGAGAAGCGCTCCCACATTTCAGTGAAGAAAAGGAAGAAGAGACCCAGCGGATGGCCGAAAAATGTTCTGTGCTTTCGGATCGTGTCGAGCGGGGCGAGTGGAACTCCGGGCTCGCTGTTCAGGCGGCCCGCCGTCGTATCACTCACACATCTCTCCGCCGCGTGCAGGCCCGGTCGGCAATATTTGCATCAATCAGGTGGCCTGTCGCTGTCGGTTGGCCCGGAACAGCACGAGGATCCCCACGACAAATGCGACGCCGCCGATAACGGACCACTTTAATTGTCCGTTCATGAAGCTGTGGCCGGGAAACATGTTCAAACCCTGCAGGATCCAGACGCCTCCGAAAATGATCAGTACTACGCCCGCGATATTGAGACCAATTCTCATATTCCCCCTTTGGTCGAATCGGCCCGGTCGGATTGAATCCGGCGCGGTCACACCGATTCTCCCCCCTGCCGCGTTGGCGCGGAGCGTACTTCGGTCCCGCGTCGATGTCAATCGGTGCTATCCGCGTTCGGCGCGCCACTCAAAGTCACATTCATCCTGAAGATATATGACTCATCATTGAATCGTTCTGTATCCGGTGGTACGGTTAGCGTCCATCTTGCTCCAAGAGGAGGGCGCATGAAAAAGTGCATGGTGCTAATGAGTCTCCTCGCTCTTTTGGCGGGGTTGGGACAAGGTCCGGGAGCCGCCGCACAATCAGTGGCCACGTCGGCGGCAGACCCTGCGGATGCGGCGCCTTTGAGTCTGGTCATCGCCCAAGTGAAGGCGGCGCTGGACGAATATCAACAGAATCTGGGAGGAGGCGCGGACGCTCTGCCACCGCTCAAGACGGCCGCATTTGAATTCAAGACCGCGACGGCAACGACGGATGGGATCACCATTAATTTCTTCATTTTCAAATTCGGAGGATCGCACGAAAAAGACGCCGTGAATGACGTCACTTACACATATACCGTACCCAAGCCGATAGCTTCAAAAAGCATTACAGCGCACAACGCGAAGCCTCCTACGCTGAAGGATACGCTCGCACGAACCATTCAGAGTGCGGCCATGGCCATCAAGACGTCCGGGAAGATGGGGAATCTGTCGTTCAGCAAGCTCGAGGTCAACGTCGAATACGGAGTTAAGTGGGATGGGAGTGTCGGCGTAAATGTTCCCATTCAATTCATCACCGTCGGATTGGGCGGAGAGAAGAACAAAAACACCGTACAGTCTGTAGACCTCGTGTTCGGGCAGTAATTTCGAGAGTTTTCTGTGAGCGCGTGTCCACCACTTGACACAATCTCAAGATTGGTTATATCTAGCACTCATGAAAACGCGTTTAAGTCTGCTAATTTCGCTCGCGGTACTGTTTGCGTGCGCGCCCGCAGTAGCTCAAGAACCGGTCGTCGGCGTCACCGGCGCCGAGGCGGACGCTTTATTCACCAGCAAGAACCCCACGCTGAACGTCAACAAACAAGCCGCCTATCACATCATGAAGGACTTGCTGGAGGCGAACCACTGGGACCTTGCCGATAAGTGGCTTACGGCGGATTATCATCAGCACAATCCCAATGTGATATCGGGACGCGATCCGGTCGTAAAGTTTTTCACGTCGATCCGCAAGCCAAGCGCCATCCCCGAGCACCTGAATACGAAGATCGTCGCGGTCGTTGCGGAGGGCGACCTGGTAATCGTGGTCACCCCTCGCGAGCTTATCGACCCGCGCGATCCGTCGAAGAAATACACGACCTCGTGGTTCGACATGTGGCGTTTCAAAGACGGGAAGGCCGACGAGCACTGGGACGGCGCCACGATCACTCCGCCTCCTCCGCCGAAAGCCGAGTAGCGGCGTCGATCGCTTCTTGAAAATCCCGCTATGCCGTCGGCCCGCGCTCCCTGTCGCAGGCTCAGGCCGCTCGTCCGCCGATTCGGCATTCCGCCAGATCTCAGGAACTCCACAGGGACAGACACTTGCGCCCCAACTTTTGTTGTGCCACCTTGAGGACTGCAGGCTGCGGTCCGAAGTTTGAGGCCGGCAATATCGAAGTGAGCCGGTAGCGCGCAGGCCCGGCCCGCGCGTTCAAGATTGCCGCCGTTTACAGCATTTCTAATCGACAGTCCGGCGATTAGAAACGCCCCTAGCTGCTTGAAAACAAAGGGCGGACGTGAATTCTAATCGACACGAATCCATGGCCATATGAAACGGTTTTCGCACTACGACACTGCAGGCCGCGTGCGCATGGTGGACGTCACCGCCAAGCCGGCAACATCGCGCACAGCCGTCGCGCACGCCTTTGTGCGCATGCAACGCGCAACCATCGCGAGCGTGCGACGCCTGAAATCGCCGAAGGGAAATCCGCTTGAGATCGCGCGGATCGCCGGAATCACGGCGGCGAAGCGCACGTCGGAGTTGATTCCGCTTTGTCACCCCCTGGCATTGACGCACGTGGATGTGCGCGCAAAGCTATGCCAGAATGGAATTGAGATTACGTCGGAGGCGACGGTCACCGGACCCACGGGTGTCGAGATGGAAGCGCTGGTGGGCGCGGCGGTGGCGGCCCTGACGATCTACGACATGTGCAAGGCTCTCGAACGCGGCATGGAAATCACGGAGTTGCATCTGGTGAAGAAATCCGGCGGGCGCAGCGGCACGTACCTGCGCGCGGACGCGCGAGCGACGAGACGGTCTGGAAAGAGCGGGAAGCGATGACGCCGCTCAAGGAGGTCAAGGTCCTTGTCGTCGACGACAACGCACTGATCCTCGACCTGCTGATGAAGGGGCTGGCGCCCCACTGCGAAGCCCTGGCGGCGGCCGACGGCGCCGACGCCCTGTTGAAAATCGTGGACGATCCCCCCGACCTTATCCTGTGCGACTACCGCATGCCGGGTCTCGACGGGCGCCAACTTTACGAGAAGCTTCGCGCGCGAAAGCAGACGAAGCAGATCCCTTTTATCTTCCTGGCCAGCCGCGGCGACGTGGAGGAGAAGCTCCGCCCGATCGTCGAAGGCGTGGAAGAGTTCGTCGTCAAGCCATTCTTTCTGAAAGATCTCGTGCGCCGCACCAAGAAAGTAATCGATCGGCTCGCTCTCGAAAAGCTTCAGAATCGAGCCGTGCGTCCGGGCGTGATCCAGGGGCGCCTGGAGGAAATGAGCATCCTCGATCTGATGCAGTCGCTCGAAATGGGGCAAAAATCGTGTCGGCTCACCATTCGACAGGGGAGCGAAAGCTGCGAGCTGTTCTTTTCGTCCGGGCAATGCGCCGATGCAAAGCTCGGTTCTCTCGAAGGCGAGGCGGCGGTATTTCAAGTCGTGCGCTGGCCGGCGGGCGATTTCGAGATCGATTTCAATTCCGCGCCCGCACGCTCCACGATTTCGCGCACGACGACCGGACTCTTGATGGAAGCGCTGCGCCTGGTTGACGAAGGGCAGCGCGACGGTGCTCCGGAAGGCGTCGAAGCAACGGAAGGCTAACGCGCCGCGATCAACTTCATGCGCGTCTCCATTCTTACCATCAGCGATTCCGTGGCGGCCGGGAAGGCCGAGGATCGTTCCGGCCCGTCGGTGGTTGCGCGTTGCCAGGAACTCGGCTGGAAAATCGTGTCGTCCGCCGTGCGCGCGGACGATCGGCTGGCGATCGAGGCGTTCCTGAAAGAGGCCGCCGATTCGAATGACGCGGACGTGATCCTGACGACGGGCGGGACCGGCCTCGGCCCGAGGGACGTCACGCCCGAGGCGACCGCGGCGGTCGTCGACCGGATGATTCCGGGATTTCCCGAGCGAATGCGCGCGGCGGGAATGGAAAAGACTCCCAGGGCGCTGCTCTCGCGCGGCGCGGCCGGGATTCGCGGCAAGACGATCTTGATCAATCTGCCGGGCAGCCCGCGCGGCGCCGTGGAATCTCTCGACGTCATCGCCGAACTGCTTCCGCACGCGGTCGCCATCATCCACGGCGCCCGGCACGATTCCTAATTCAGGCGGCGGCGCCAGGAGTGCAAAGCCAACCGCGTCTGGGATACACTCCTCTTGCTTCAGGACTTCCATCATCCGATCTCCAATCGAGGAGGAGTTTTCATGGGCCCCAAGAGTCGAGCGCGCGCGAGCCAAGCGAAGCGAAAATCCAAGAGGAAGCACTACCGGCGAATTGCCACGGAAGAAGCCTTTGCGATTCCGGAGCAGATGGACGCGCAACGGGAGCTGGTGGCGAATGCGCGCGAATACGATCCCGATCTGTTTCTGTGGAGGGTACAGACCGATCCCGCGGGTCCAGTGCACAATAGTTTAATCGATCTCTACGATCAGCGCCTGCGCTACATGGATGAATACGATGTCGCCATGCACCTGCTCGCGCTGACGTCCACCGGCGTGCAGATGATGGACCCGGACAAGGGCACGGCTATCGCGGCCATCGGAAACGACCGCCTGCACGAAGCGATCCAGCGGCATCCGGATCGTTTCGCGGGCCTGGCGACCATCGCTCCTCAGGATCCCGTGCGCGCCGTGAAGGAGATCGACCGCGCGATCACGAAGCTCAAACTGAGCGGCGTGATGATCAATTCCCACACGAACGGAGAGTATCTGAGCGAGCGCAAATACTGGCCGATTCTCGAAGCCATAGCCGGCCACAATGTGCCGCTTTACATTCACCCACGAGCGCCGATTCCCCTGATGGCCAAGGCCTACAGGACGGACCACCTCGAGCATGCGATCTGGGGCTACCAGGCGGAAACCGGACTGCACGGGCTGCGGCTTATCACCGGCGGCGTGTTCGATCAATTTCCGAAACTGCAAGTTGTCCTGGGACACATGGGCGAAGGCATCCCCTACTGGCTCTCCCGCCTCGATTTCATGCACGGGCGCGTCAAGATTCCGTTTGACCGGCCCAAGCTGAAGTCAACTCCGAGCGAATACTTCAAGCGGAACTTCTACATCACAACGAGCGGAATGAACTGGGAGCCGACGCTGAAATTCTGCATCGAGGTGCTGGGCGCCGACCGGATCATGTGGGCGATCGACTATCCCTATCAGGACCATCCGGACGCGGTGGAGTTCATGGACGCCGCGCGAATTTCCGAGCGGGACAAGCAGAAGATCTATCACGAGAATGCGGAGCGCGTTTTCAACCTCCCGAAAACAGGATAGGCACTGATGGTGGCGTCGCAGAATCCTCCGCCCAAAAAGATTCCGGGCGGATCTATGAAGCAGGTCGCGCTAGCGATGGAACTTCCGTTCCTGCTGGTCGGACCCGCGGTGATTGGCGGAGCCATCGGTTATTTCTTGGATCGATGGCTGCACACCAAGCCCTGGGTCATGATCATCTTAGGCCTAGCGGGTGTCGCCCTCGGGCTGTACGACACCTTAAGAGCGGCGAGCGTAGGTGTCGACAAGAATGGATGATGGGCGAGACGGCGCAATCGAAGGTCGCATCGAGCGTTTCCTCGTCTGCATCGGCGCCGCGATGACGCTCGGTGCGGCGACCGGTTGGGGAATTCGGGCCGGAGTCAGCGCGGCGATCGGCACGGCGATTTGCTGGTTGAATTTCCGCTGGCTACGCCACGGAGCAGCGGCGCTGATTCGCCTGGGACAAGCGCAGGCGACCGCCGAAAATCCCCGCGTCCCGCCGTTGGTTCACGTGAAGTACTTTGGCCGGCTGTTATTGCTGCTCCTGGTAGCGTATGTTACTGTCGTTTGGCTGCGGCTGGCCGCGATTGCATTTCTGTGCGGGCTGGTCGCTGTGGTTCCTGCGATCGTCCTGGAGTTGGGCTACGAGCTAATTCACGGGCATCATCGCTGGAAAACGCAGTAATTCCGATCCAAATCACGCAAGTGCAGGCTGCGGTTCTGACGGAGATTCATGGGTGAAGAGCAAGTTCTGGGCGTAACAGAGGTAGTGAACGCGCTGCTGGGCAAGCCGGCGCTGGCGCTGCTCACACTCCTGCACATCAAACCGGACAATCCGGATTATCCGATTACTAATTCGCTCTCGATGGAACTCCTGGTGGTCTTGCTGGCCATCGTATTCTTTTTGTGGCTCAAGACCCGCATCTCCGCGGAGCGTCCCGGGGCGACGCAGCAAGTCATGGAATTCGTGATCACGAATCCGATGGGCGTCGGGGTGAGGGATTTGGTAGAGGACATCGTCGGGCACGGCTCGGAGCGCCACATTCCGTTGCTTGCCACCATCGGCGTTTTCATTTTGTTCAGTAACATGATTTCGCTCGTTCCGGGGTTGTCGTCACCGACGGCTACGATAACGGTGACCCTGGGCTGCGCCACCATCGTGTTTCTGTATTACAACGCCATCGGCATCGGAAGGCACGGTGGCGTTCACTACGCGAAGACGCTACTGGGACCGATGCCAAAGGCTTTCCCGATCAACTTCATCATGCTCATCGTCGAGACGGTCAGCCATTTCGCTCGAATCCTCTCCCTCAGCGTTCGCCTTTGGGCCAACATGATGGTGAGCGAACTTCTGTACGTGTCGTTTCTTGGTCTGACACTTTCGCTCTTCGTGTTTCTCGGCCATCTGAATCCTGCGGGATATGTCACCGGTTTCGTGCCGGTCGTCATTCCATTGTCGCTGGCGTTGTTACACATTTTCGTAGCCGTATTGCAGGCGTTCATTTTCACGATTCTGGCGATCGTTTATTTGGGACTCGCGTCCGCCGAAGAGCACTGATCCGGCATCAAAAGCTGCCAGTGTGAGACCGGTTGCCCCCCAGGGCTTCCGGAAACCACCTCCTGGCTTCAATTTCATAACGAGGAGAAGACATGTCCAAAAGAGCAGCGTGGTTCGTGGTGGTGATGGTGTTCGCTCTGATTGTTGCTCCTGCGACGTTTGCACAAACCGGAGCGGCAGGGAACTCCGGGACGAGTTGGATGGGTGTGGGCGCGGCGGTCGCGTTGGGTCTGGCAGCTGCGGGTTGCGGCATCGGTCAGGGCCTCGCGACGGCGGCGGCTTGCGAAGGAACGGCCCGAAATCCGGGAGCCGGGGGCGCGGTTCGAACTGCATTCATCATCGGCGTGGCACTGATCGAATCGTTGACCCTCTACGCGCTCGTCGTCGCCTTGATCCTGGTTTTCAGGAAATAGCTGTATAAGTTGGAATTTGTCGCAAAGGCACGCGCCCCGAGGCTCGAATGCCGCGAGCCTCGGGGCGTTTTCGTCTGCGCGGCTCTGCGACGCATTTCAACCTCAGAAACTCGGGATCCGGTGGCATGAGTAAGGCGTGCCGCAGATGACGTTACGGAACCCAGGTGTGGTCCAGACTTCTCCCCATATGCCGAAACCTGTCGACGCAGCGAGACCGGACGATTAACGCGCGAGGCGTGGGACAACCTATCAACAATCTGTGAATTGAGAACTAATGAAGGGAAAGGGAATCGGCGGCGGCGCGGGCGAAGTCAAGGACGCGGGCGGGGACCAGGCCCAGGTAGAGCGTCCCTGCCGCAGCAATGACAAGGGCGAAGCCGATAGCGGGAGTCACTCGCGAAGGCGTGTAGTCCTTTGACTGCGCCTGGAAATACATCACAATCATCACGCGCAGGTAGTAATACGCACCGATGACGCTATTGATCGCCGCAATCAAGACGAGCGCGATGAGCCAGCGGTTGCGTACGTCGAGCGCCGCCTGGAACGCGAAGAATTTGCCGAGAAAACCGGCGGTGGCCGGCAGGCCCAGGAGCGAAAGCAAGAACAGCGAGAAGCATGCAGCCAGCACCGGCTGCTTCGAGCCCAGCCCCGCATAGTCCTGGATGGCAATCCGCTTTTCACCCTGCTGTCCCAGGTGCGTGACGACCAAGAACGCGCCGACCTTCATCAGAACGTAAGCCGCGAGATAGAAGAGTACCGCGGCGACACCCGCGGCGCTTCCGGCCACGAAGGCGACCAGAATGTAGCCGGCGTGCGCAATCGACGAATAGGCGAGCATGCGCTTTACGTTGCTCTGCACGAGCGCCGCGAGGTTGCCGATGAACATCGTGAGGACCGCGGAAATCCAGACAGCCCAAAACCAGAGATCGCCCGACTTGTTGAACGACACGTAGAGAATCCGCAGCATCAGTGCGAACGTCGCCGCTTTCGGCGCGGATGCCAGCAGCGCCGTCACCGGCGTGGGAGCGCCTTCATAGACGTCGGGCGCATAGATCTGGAACGGGGCAATCACCACCTTGAAGCCCAGGCCGACGAAAATAAGCCCCAAGCCAAGAACGGCGAGCGCCGGAGGAAGCTGGTCCTGCGGCAAGAGGCGCTGGATTTCGTCGATGCGTGTGGTGCCTGTGACGCCGTACACCATCGCGACGCCATAGAGAAAAAATGCAGTGGCGAAGGAGCCGAGCAGAAAATATTTCAGCGACGCTTCGTTTGACACCAGCGCGCGGCGGCGGAATCCGACGAGTACGTAGCTGGCGATCGAGCTCATTTCGAGGCCGATGAACGCGGTGACCAGCTCGTTCGCCCCGGCCAGGATGCCCATTCCGGCGGCGGCGAACAAGACCAGCGCGTAGTATTCGCCGCGCTGGATGCCTTCGCGGTCGAGATAGTCGAGCGAGCCGAGAATCGCGAGGATCGCGGCGACGAGGACGATGACATGAACGAAGACGCTAAAGGAGTCGACGGTAATCAGGCCGCTGTAGGCGAGGCCCGAAAAGTGGTATGCGACGTGGACGGAAAGCAGCGCAAGGAACGCTCCTGCCAGCGCAACCCAGCCGAGCACCCGGCGGCGCAAGGCTGGCAGGAACGGGTCCGCTACCATGATGACGATGCCGAAAACGGAGAGCACGATCTCCGGAGCGAGCCGGTGGAGATTTGCGAGCTGATCGGCGGGGAAAGACGTCACGGCTGCGGCCGCCTTTCCGAGAGCGTCGCGAGCACGGCATGAGCGGAGCGTGGGGCGGGGAGCACGGCACGAGCCGTCGCCGGCGGAACGGATACGGGACGCGACGCCTCCTGCGCAGGATTCATTCTCTCAACGACGTTGTTGACCGAGGCCTCCATCCGCCGTGTGAACAGCGGCGACGCAATGCCCATAAAGAGGATTGCGACAGCCACGGTCGCCAGAATCACGCGCTCGCGAGCCGAAGCATCGGAAAGCGCTTTGTTCTTTTCGACGGTCACCTCGCCAAGCGCCACGCGCTGGTAGGCCCACAGCAAGTAAATTGCAGATAGCACCGCGCCGCTGGCAGCCCAGGAGGCCCACGCGTGATGTCCCTGAAATGTCCCGATGAGGATCAGGAATTCACCGATAAAGCCGTTGAGCGGCGGCAGCGCGAGCGAAGATAGGGCTATGAACAGAAAGAAAGACATCAGAACGGGCATTGGCGTGGCGAGCCCGCCGAATTCCTTGATTTCATGCGTATGGCGGCGATCGTAGAGCATGCCGACACCGAGGAAGAGCGCGCCAGTCGAGACGCCGTGATTGAGCATCTGGTAGATCGCGCCCTGAATGGCAATGGAATTGAAGGCGAAAATACCGAGGACCACGAAACCGAGGTGGCTGACGGAGGTGTAGGCAACCAGGCGCTTGAGATCATGCTGAACGGTGGCGACCAGCGCGCCGTAAACGATGCCGATAATCGCAAGTACAGCGATCACCGGCGCCATGCGGTGCGAAGCTCCGGGAAAGAGCGGCAGGCAAAAGCGCAGGATGCCGTAGGTGCCGAGTTTCAGCATCAC
The DNA here is from genome assembly GCA_035279445.1 of Candidatus Acidiferrales bacterium. GTDB lineage: Bacteria > Acidobacteriota > Terriglobia > Acidiferrales > UBA7541 > Palsa-295. The sequence goes on from DATEHV010000011.1 coordinate 88,704, forward strand.
TCCTGCCAGGATAACGGAACCTGCCGTGGGCGCTTCGGTGTGCGCGTCGGGGAGCCACGTATGCAGCGGGAAGACGGGCACCTTGATGGCGAAGGCAAGAAAGAACGAACCGAAAAGCAGAAGTTCCGTGTGCGGTGAAAACACGAGCTGACCCGACTGCAAAAGCCCCTCGATCTCCGGCAGGTCGAAACTGCCGGCGCGCCCGGCGAGCCACAGGATGGCGGCGAGCATGATGATCGAGCCGAACATCGTGTACAGAATGAATTTCACGGCCGCATAGATTCGCCGTTCGTGGCCCCACATCCCGATCATGAAATACATGGGGATCAGGGTCAGCTCCCAGAAAATAAAGAAGAGGAAGAGGTCGAGGGAAAGAAAGACGCCGATCATGGCCGTCTCGATGACGAGCAGTGATATGAAAAATCCCTTCACATTTTCGCGAATCGATTCCCAAGAGCAGAGGATGGCGAGCGGCGTCAGAAAAGTCGTCAGCAGGACGAGGAAGAGGCTGATGCCGTCGACGCCGAGGTGGTAGTGGATCGAATCACCGATCCAGCCGTGAAGTTCGACGAATTGATACTCCGAGCTGGCCGGGTCGAATCCACGGAGCAGAAACAACGAGACCGCAAACTCGGCAACGGACGCGGCCAGCGCGATGCGCCGAATCCATAGATGGTCGTCGGAGCGGAGCAGGAGCAGCGCCGCGACGCACAAGAGCGGGAAGAAAGTGACGACCGTCAGCAAATGAGGTCCTATTCCCAAGCTAGCGCACCTTCCCGAGAAGCCCGAGCAATAGAACGGTGAAGCCGACGGCGCCCACTACGACCCATGCGGCGTAGCTCCGCGTATTGCCCGATTGCAGCTCGCGCAACCGGCTGCCCGACCCGCGAGCGACGCGCGCTGAACCGTTGATGATGCCGTCGATGACGCCTTGATCGACGGCATGCCAGAACACCCGAGTTGAAATCCAAAGGAACAGGCGGACGAAGAGCGCGGCGTACGCTTCGTCCACATAGTATTTGTTCAGCAGAAGTGCATAGAGAGCGCGAACACTTTGCGCCAGGCGCTTCGGGAGTTGCGGATTCTTGATGTAGAACCACCAGGCGACCAGCAGGCCGAGAACCGCGACGATCACCGGCACTCCGGTGAGGGCATGCAGTAAAGACGTCGCAGGGCTTGCGGCGGCTTCCGTGGGTGCCGGCGGCGTCCCCGCAGCGGGGAGGGCGTCGGCGGAGAAAACGGGCGAAAGGAAGTTTGCGAAGGAGTCCATTCGGCCGATGAGTTTTGGCGCGGCGAACCAGCCGCCGAAGATCGAGAGGAACGCCAAAACGATCAGCGGCACGGTCATACTCTTCGGCGACTCGTGGACATGAATCTTGCGCTCGTCAAACCGCGGCTTGCCGAAGAACGTCAGGAACACGAGCCGGAACATGTAGAAGGACGTGAGGCACGCGCCGGCGACGCCGAGGATCCAAAGCGGCAGATTCGCATGCACCCCGGACTGAGCCGCCTCGAGGATTTCGTCCTTGCTGAAGAATCCGGCAAAGCCCGGAATTCCGGCGATGGCAAGCGTTGCGATCAGCATCGTCCAATAGGTGACGGGAATCTTTTTGCGCAGGCCGCCCATTTTCATCATGTCCTGCTCGCCACCCATGGCGTGAATCACGCTGCCGGCCGCGAGGAAGAGCAAGCCCTTGAAGAACGCGTGGGTCATCAAATGAAAAATGCCGGCGGCGTACGCTCCCACGCCGCAGGCGAGGAACATGTAGCCAAGCTGCGAAACCGTGGAGTAGGCGAGAACTTTCTTGATGTCGGTCTGGACCAGGCCGATGGTCGCGGAGTAGAACGCGGTCACCGCTCCGACGATGGCGACCACGAACATGGCGATCGGTGCGCGGGAGAAGAGCGGATTCATGCGCGCGACCATGTAGACGCCCGCGGTAACCATCGTCGCCGCATGGATCAGTGCGCTGACCGGCGTGGGGCCCTCCATCGCGTCCGGCAGCCAGACATACAGCGGCAACTGCGCCGATTTGCCGACGGCGCCGGCGAAAAGCAGCAGGCAAAGCGCCGTAATCACGCCGATTTGTGAGGTAGTCTCCATCGGCAGCGCGGAAGCCTTGGCGAAAATATCAGCGAAGTTGACCGAGCCGAACGTGGCGAAGGCGAGCAAAATGCCCACGGTGAAACCGAAATCTCCGATGCGCGTGACAATGAACGCCTTCTTGCCTGCGTCCGCCGCGGATTTCTTCAAAAACCAGAACCCGATCAGCAAGTAGCTGCACAGGCCCACGCCCTCCCATCCGACGAACATCACGATGAGGTTCGACGCCATCACCAGCGTCAGCATGAAAAACATGAAGAGATTCAGGTAGGAAAAGAAACGGTAGTAGCCGCCCTCGTGCGCCATGTAGCCGGTCGAATAGATGTGGATCAGCATGCCGACGAGAGCCACCGTCAGCAGCATGACGATGGTGAGCTGATCAACCTGCAGCGAGAAATCGACGCGGAACGGGCCTGCTATCATCCAGGTGAAGGAATTCCCGACCCACGGAATTCGGTCCGGAGCGAGCTGGAGAAACTCGCGGCCGAGCTCCACAACCGCGAGAAAGGCGAGCACCACGGAGCCGACCGCCACGCTATTCACGGCGGACTTTGGCCAGTGCCTGCCGAACAGCCCGTTGATCGCCGCGCCCGCGAGCGGAAGCGCGAGAATTATCCAGAGATGGTCGAGTAGCAGCATCAGAGCTTGAGCAGGTTTACGCGCTCGACATTGAGCGACTCGCGATTCTGCGCGAGCATGATCACGATGGCCAGTCCCACGGCCGCCTCCGCCGCCGCGACGACGATGACGAAGAATACGAAGACGAGTCCGTCGAGCTGGTGCCAGGCGCGCGCAAAAGCGACGAACGCTAGATTGACGGCGTTGAGCATGAGCTCGATAGCCATGAAAATCGTGATGATGTTGCGCTTGAAGACAAACGCGACGACACCCAGTCCAAACAGGATCGCGCTCAGCACCAGATACGCAGAGATGGGAACGGCATTCATTCGTCTCTCCTCGCCAGGACCAGAGCTCCAAGAATCGCGATTAAAATCAGAATCGAGGTCGCCTCGAACGGAAACAAGTATTCCTGGAAAAGCTTCGTAGAAAGGTCGCGCGTGGAGGCGGCTTCCCCGGCCGCGCCCGTACCATTGGCAATCGCCACTCCGATAGAGGAATGGGCGAGCCAGTGGCCCATCCAGAGGAGCAAAAAGAAACCGAGCGGGACGCCGACATACTTTGCGATCTTGCTGAAGTCAGTGCGTTCCTCAACGCCGGCATTGAGCAGCATGATGACGAAAACAAACAACACCATGACCGCGCCGGCATAGACGATGATCTGCACGGCGGCGATGAACGGCGCTCCGAGGAGAAGGTAGAGAACGGCGAGCGCCATCATCACCAGAATCAGCGACAGCGCGCTGTGAATCGGCTCGCGCGCAAAAATCAGCAATACCGCACCCGCAACCGCGAGCAGGGCGCATGCGAAAAAGAGGATGACCGGGATGCTCATCCGTGCCTCATCGCCGGCAGGAGGATAAAGAAGGCCGTAACCAGGAGGTTGGCGAGCGAGACCGGCAGCAGCAGCTTCCATCCGAACGACATCAACTGATCGTAGCGGAAACGCGGCAGCGTCCCGCGCATCCAGATGTAGAAGAACAGAATCGCCAGAATTTTCGCCGTGAACCAGAAGGGCCCCTGAATCACAGCGGCGACCTGCGGAATCAGGCAGAGAACTCCGCCACCGAAAGCGAGAAGTGTAACTACCGCGAGCTGGATTTGCGCGATCCCGCGCATCTCCGTAACCGTGTCGTACGCGCAGTAGGCGGCCAGGAGAAGCAGCCCGGCGCCGGGAAGGAAGAGCTGCCACTTCCAGCTATCTGGAAACGGCGAGAGCCAGCCGCCCAGAAACAGGATCGTCGCCAGGCAGGAGACCGTGATCATATTAGCGTATTCCGCCATGAAGAACATGGCGAACTTGAAGCTCGAGTATTCCGTGTGGAATCCGGCGACCAGCTCTGTTTCGGCCTCGGGAAGATCAAAGGGTATGCGATTGGTCTCCGCAATGGCGGCGGTGAGATAACAGAGGAAGCCGACGATCTGGGGAAATGTGCCGTGGCGCAGGCTGAAATGGATGACGTTCCAATGAAGGAAAAAATGGCCGCGCTGGGCCTCGATGATATCGTTGAAACTGAGCGACCCCGCCAGGAGCAGCACGCCCACGACAGAAATGGTGAGTGAGACTTCGTAACTAATCATCTGCGCCGAGCTGCGCAGGCCTCCCATGAGTGGGTATTTGCTGTTCGACGACCACCCGGCGAGGGCGACGCCGTATACGCCGATGGAGGTGATCGCAAAGAGAAACAGGAGTCCAATATCGATGTCCGAAACCACAAACGCGGGCTGACCGTTGGGAAAACGCACCGCGGGCGGCCCGAAGGGAATCAGGGCAATGGCGGTGAGCGCGAGCGAAAGCGCCAAAAAAGGCGCGAGCAGATAGACGAGACGGTCCGAGGCCGGCGGCGTCACGTCCTCCTTAAAGAGAAACTTGATGCCGTCGGCGAGCGGCTGGAGCAAGCCGTGGGCGCCGACGTTGTACGGCCCCCAACGCGACTGGATATGCGCGACGACCTTGCGCTCGAGCCAGGTGAGGTAAGCCAATGCCGTCATCACAATAAACAGCAGGACGGCGATTTTGACTACCGATGCCACCAGGATTGGGTGCTGGGAGATGAACTCCACGGCGTCTCTTTTGCCTCGCTCGTCGAAGTGAGCCTGGAACAATAGCGGCCCAGTGTGCCGCTCGTAAACAGAAAATCCTGGGAAGAGAAAACCGTGCCGGATGGCACGTCGTAAGACGATTCCACCGTTTTGCACGCCGCCGCGGCCAGTTCGGAGCCTCCGGCCAGCAGATTCGCATGGGAAAGACCATACCCGGCCACATTCTGGCGGATCTCATCGAAGGCCGCTTCCGGCGTGCGCAGCCGGATCGGCGTTCCCAGCCCCAGCATGGCGAGCTGGTGCGAAAGGATGCGGAGCAGATCGAAATCGCTGCGCGGGCCCTGCGGGTCGATCGCCCGATGCGTCAATTGCACTTCGCCGGCGGTATTGGTGAGCGTGCCGTCTTTTTCATAGGTTGACGCGGCCGGCAAGACGACGTCAGCGCGGTGCGCGGTTTCGGTGAGGAACATGTCGTGCACGACGAGCAACTCGAGTCCGGCAAGGCGATCGGGCTGCGCGACACCAAACGTCTTCAACGGATTTGAGCCGACCACGTAGAGAGCCTTCAGCTTTCCGGCGGCCGCGGCATCCATCATCGCGCGCGCGGTCAGCCCAGGCGCTTCAGGGATCTCGCCACCCCAGAGTTTGCCAAATCGGGCGCGCTCGGCTGCGTCGGAGAGCGGCGCGTAGCCCGGCAGGCGGTCGGGCAGGATTCCCATGTCGGCAGCGCCGCGGGAATTCGCGTAGTCGCCGAGGGCCATGAATTTGGTTTTGCCGCCGAATCGGGCGCTCAAGGAAACGAGATCGCGAACCGCGCCGCCCTGAATGTCCGCCCCGAAAAGGACTACGACGTTGCTTTCCGCTTCGAGCGCGGCCTTGAGCCGGACCAGCGCTTCGGTTGTCTCCGCGTTGAACTCACCTTGCTCGCTTGCAAGCCAGCGAATCGCCTGCGGTTCGGCGCCCTTAGCGACTTCGACAGCAATTCTCGCGTGACGATGAATCTTGCTCGGCCGCCCATTGATGGCGTAGAGCTGAGCACCATGATGGCGCACACCGGCGCGAATCTGCCAAGCGACCAGCGGATTTTGCTGGGTGGCATCGTTGGCGATCAGCAGGATCGCGTTCGCGGCGTACACGTCTGCCATCGTTGCAAGCGCGGACTTCGCGCTCGGCCCCAGCACGGCCGCGAGGCCCGGGTAGTCGGCCGTGCGATGGTGGTCAAGGTTATTTGTGCCGAGCGTCACTCGCGCGAAGCGATTAAGAAGATAGTTCTCTTCATTTGTCGTGTGGTTGGATCCGACCACGCCAATCGCGGAGGCGCCGTGCGCGGCGCGGACCTGTTTTAGCCTGCGGGCAACTTCTTCGAGGGCATCCTCCCAGCTGGCCGGCGCAAGCTTACCGTTGCGGCGCACGAGCGGCTGGCGGATGCGCTCTGCGTTCGACGTAAAATCGTACCCAAACCGGCCCTTCGCGCACAGGAACTCGCCGTTGATGCCGGAATGATCGCGGTTATTGGCGCGCAGAATTTCGTTGTTGCGGACGCTGAGCGTGGTCTTGCAGCCGTTGGCGCAGTGCGTGCAAGGACTGCCGACATAGGTCATTTCCCAGGGGCGTGTCTGATAGCGATACGTGCCGCTGGTGAGGGCGCCCACGGGGCAAATGTCGATGCACATTCCGCATTCTTCGCATGCGAGTTCACTCGGCCGATTCGGCAGAATGACGGAGAGCACCCCGCGCGAGCCGACGCCGAGCGCCTTCACGTCCATGCCTTCGTCGCAGACCCTCACGCAGCGGAAGCAGAGAATGCAGCGGGGTGCGTCGTAGTAGACCAGCGGCGACCATTTTTCTTCGGGCTGGTGCAGCTTCTCTTCAATGAAACGCGTCTTGTCCAGACCGTAACGGAATGTCATGTCCTGCAGTTCACACTCGCCGCCCTTGTCGCAAACCGGACAATCGAGCGGATGATTCGAAAGCAGGAACTCGATCATGTCTTTGCGCGCCTTGTGGACCTGTTCGGTGCCGGTTTTGACGACCATGCCGTCGGTCGCGACGAGAGTGCACGCGGTTTGAAGCTTGGGCATTTTTTCGACTTCCACCAGACACATGCGGCAGGCAGCCTGGAGCGACAGGCCCGGGTAATAGCAAAACGACGGAACTTCGATTCCCTGGGTCTTGGCCGCTTCGATTACGAGCGTTCCCGGAGACGTAGTCAGTTGCTGCCCATCGATCGTGAACGCGATCTGTTTTTGCTCGGCCATCACACTCTCATTTTCCGCTACCGCTGCGCCTTTTGTCGGTGCCGAAGAGAGATCCTTCGACTACGCGTCCCGACCCGCCTGCGGCAGGAAAACCAAACACGTCGGCACATTTCGCTCGGGATGACAAATCCTTCTCAACTGCTGCTAGTGAGCTCCCACAATCATCTCTGCGGCGTTGTAGGCGCACTTGCCGTGAAGATGATCCTCGAACTCGTTCCGCCATTTTTTGACGATGCTGATCGTGGGCAGGGCCGCGGCGTCGCCCAGCGGGCAGAAGGTCCTCCCCAGCATGTTTTTCGAGAGCTCATCGATCAGCGGGATATCTTCCTCGCGCCCGCCGCCTTCGTGGAAGCGGTCGAGCATCTTGCGCAGCCACGTGGTGCCTTCGCGGCACGGAATGCACCAGCCGCAGGATTCGTGCGCGTAGAAATGCATGATGCGCCGCGCCACGTCCACCATGCAGGTGTTTTCGTCCATGATGACTGTGCCGCCCGAGCCGAGCATCGAGCCCGCCTTGGCCACCGAATCGTAATCCATCGGGATATCGATCTCGTCGGCAGAGAGCAACGGGCAGGAGCTGCCACCCGGAATCACCGCTTTCAGCTTCTTGCCCCCGCGGACGCCGCCCGCGACCTCTTCGATCAGGCGGCGCATGGGAAAGCCGAGGGGCAGCTCGTAGATCCCCGGGCGATTGACGTGGCCGGAGATTGAGTAAAGGCGCGTTCCACCGTTTTTCGGCGTTCCGAGACTTGCGTACCACTCGCCGCCCTTCAAGATGATTGCGGGCACCGTACTCAGCGTCTCGGCGTTGTTGATCACCGTCGGGCAGCCGTACAAGCCCACAACGGCCGGGAAGGGAGGCCGGATGCGAGGGTAGCCTCGCTTTCCTTCAAGCGATTCCATCAAGGCGGATTCCTCGCCGCATTCGTAGGCGCCCGCGCCGGTGTGGGTGACCAACTCGAAATCGAATCCGCTACCCAGAATGTTCTTGCCGAGATAGCCCTTCGCATAGGAGTCAGCGAGCGCGGCATCCATGATGTCGATGATGTAGCGATACTCGCCGCGAATATAGATGAAACCCTGATTCGCGCCGACGGCACGCCCGGCAATGATCATCCCTTCGATCAACTGATGCGGATCCATTTCCATCAGCGGGCGGTCCTTGCAGGTTCCCGGCTCGCTCTCGTCAGCATTCGCGAGGATGTATTTCGGCTTGTCCGTGCCCTTGGGAACGAAGCTCCATTTCATCCCTGCCGGGAATCCGGCGCCGCCGCGGCCGCGCAGATTCGACTTCTTGACTTCATCGATGATTTGATCGGGCGTCATCTGCAGCAGGGCTTTTTCGAGCGCCTGATAGCCCTCGTGTTTCAGGTACACGTCGAGCTTGTGCGAATTGGGTATCCCGAAGCGCTTGCTGATCACTGGAACTTCGGCAGGCAGCCGTTCGTGGAGCGCTCCGGCGGTGACCGGGGAGGGCTTCGGCTTCTTGCCTTCCTGAAGCTGCTCGAAGATTGCATCCACCTTGTCCGGATCGAGGTTTTCGTAGAAGTCGTAGTTCACTTGCATGGCCGGCGCGCCGGTACACGCGCCCATGCACTCGACTTCCTCGAGGGAAAAGGTGCCGCTCGGGGCGACTTCCTTGTTGCCGATGCCGAGCCGCCTCTGCACGTGCTGGTACAGCTCGTTGCCCCCTCGAAGCATGCAGGAAATGTTGGTGCAGACCTGAATGTGATGGCGTCCAGCGGGCTTGCGGCGCAGCATCGAATAGTACGCAAGCGTTTCTTCCACCTGGATGGTATTCAAGTCTAGGCGCTTGGCGATTTCGCCGAGGATTTCGTCGCTCAGGAAGCCGAACTGGTCCTGCGCGAAAAGCATCATGGGGATCAGCGCGGAGCGCTTGACCGGGTAGCGGCCGACCAGATCGTTGAACTTGGATTCGAGCAGCGGAGGCAGTTGCATGGTCAGGATTTCGCCCACCCCGAGCGATTAGCGGTCAACTTCTCCCAGGACAATGTCCGTCGTACCGATGCAAGCGACCACATCGGCGATTAAGCGGCCTTCGCAGAGTTTCGGCAACGACTGCAGGTTCACGAACGAAGGCGTGCGGAATTTTACACGATAGGGCTTGGCGGAGCCGTCGCTCGCCATGAAAACACCCAACTCGCCTCGCGGGGATTCGATCGCCTGATAAACCTCGCCCGGCGGCGGAGCAAAACCCTCCGTGAAGATCTTGAAGTGATAGATCAAGCCTTCGATTGAGGTTTTCATCTCTTCACGCGAGGGCGGAATGATCCCGGGCGCTTCGGCGCGGAACGGGCCTTGCGGCGGAATTTTCTGGATCGCTTGGCGAACGATCTTGATGCTCTCGCGAATCTCGCTGATGCGCACCTGATACCGAGCGTAGCAATCGCCCCCGGTAGAAGACTGCACGGCGAAGTCGAATTCGTCGTAACTCGAGTAAGGGAAGGCCTTGCGAACGTCGTATGCGACGCCGCTGGCGCGCAGCAGAGGCCCCGAGGCGCCCATGGCGATGGCGTCGGCGGCGCTCAACATGCCGACGCCTTTCGTTCGCGCCAGCCAGATGCGGTTCTGCGTCAGAAGGTCTTCGTATTCGTCCACATGGCCTGGCAGGGAATCGAGCACGCGCCGCACGCGATCGAGCCAATCGGGCGGCGGCTCAAGCGCGAGCCCGCCGATGCGGAAGTAGCTCGTCATCATCCGTTGACCGGAGACGTACTCGTAAATCTTCATGATCTCTTCGCGCTCGCGGAAGCTGTAAAGGAAGACGGACATCGCGCCGAGATCAATCGCGTGCGTTCCCAGCCAGACAAGATGCGAGGTGATGCGCGTCAATTCAGTCAGCAGCACGCGGATATATTGCGCGCGCTTCGGAACCTCGATCCCGACCAGCTTTTCCGCAGCGAGGCAGAAACCCAGATTATTCGAGAGCGGAGCTAGGTAGTCGATGCGGTCGGTGAGAGTGATGCATTGGGAGTACGTCTTAGACTCGCAGGATTTTTCGATTCCGGTGTGCAGGTACCCGATTTCAGGCTTCGCCGTCAGGACAGTTTCGCCATCGAGCTCGAGGACCACGCGCAGGACTCCGTGCGTGGACGGATGCTGCGGCCCCATGTTGAGGACCATCGGCTGAGCGGGGCCGGTCGACGTCTCGATGGTCGTTGTCTTCGCGCTCATGAATCTGTTCTCGTAATGCGGGCCTAGCGGTAGCCCTCCACCGGATAATCCTTCCGGAGCGGATACCCTTCCCAATCGTCCGGCATCAGGATTCGGCGGAGGTCGGGATGGCCATGGAAGCGAATCCCAAAGAGATCGAAACTCTCGCGTTCGTGCCAGTTCGCCGTCGGCCATATGGAAGTGACGGAAGGCGCCGCGGGCTCTGCGCCGGACAGGCGCAAACGCAGGCGCACGCGCAGGCCGCGCTCGATCGAGAGCAGGTGATAATTAAGGTCGAAGCGGGGCTCGGCCGGGAATCGGTCAACCGCGGTGATGTCCGAAAGGAACGAAAACTTCAGAGAGGCATCGGTCGCCAGATACTGGGCCGCGCGCAGGAGATGCTCCGGAGGGACGACAAGAGTCGTTTCGCCTCTGAATTCAATCACTTCGGCGACGGCCCGCGCGTCCCACGCCTTGAGCTTCTGCACAACAGGGTTTTTGCCTGTTTCCTTTGATTCCACTATGGATCCGATTCCGGATGGGCGGTCAGCGATTCCAGTTGAGCGCGCCCTTCTTCCAGAGGAAAATATAACCAGCCAGCAGAATGACAATGTAGAGCAACATCTCCACAAATCCAAAAAGATTCAATTGGCGGTAAACGAGTGCCCACGGATAAAGAAAAATGGCCTCGATATCGAACAGAATGAACACCAGCGCCACCATGTAAAAGTGTACGGAAAAAGGCTGGCGCGCGTCGCCCGTGGGGCGGATTCCGCATTCGTAAGGCTGATCCTTTTCGCGCGTGTGCTTGTGTCTCCCCACCAGCGTCGAAGCAGCAATGAGCACGCCGGCGAGGCCTCCCGCTAGTATAAACATTAGCAAAAGCGGGCCATAGTTATCGAGGTAGTTGCTGTTCATTTTCGATGCGCTGCTATAATAACTTCCGGGCCTAAATCGGTCAAATGAACTCCCCAAGATTTTATGGGCCGCAGAGGTCTGCGGAAAGCTCCGGGAGGGAATCGGCAGTCGATGAGTTCCGGATTTAACACAGACGTCCGCGTAGGCGACGACTTGTTCCACGTTCAGACGGAGGATCGGGGCCCCAGCCATCCGGTGATCGACACGGCGGTGTATCAGCACGGGCGCGTGCTACATCGGCGGGCGTCGAGTTACGAAGAGTTCGCGGGGTCGGCTGAATTCAGCGCGGACGCCCTGCGCGAAAGGGTCCAGGAGCAGCATCGCGTGGTGATCGAAGATCTGCGCGCGGGCGCCTTTGCCGCCGAGATTGCCGCGGCGCTGGAGCTAGCCGTCCGGACCGGCGGGATCGAGGCGCAGCTTCTGAATCCGACAGCCTGGCTGACGGGAGGAAATGTCGCACTGGATGTGGAAATTGTACGGCGAGCCGACCGGCAGCCTCAGGCAGGCGCCGAGGTGGAAGCAACCATTGAAGGCGCCGCACAGGATACTCCTCACACGGGAACGAGCGATGGCTTAGGCCGCGTGCGGATCGAATTCCCCTTGCCGCCACTGGGAAAGGGCGACCTTGCGCTTGTCATTCGCGCCAAGGCCGACGCGAGCCAGGACGAGATACGATTCACGATGCGCTCGCGCAACAAGTGACGGTGCGATGACCGTTACGATCAACGGCGAGCCCCGCGACATCCCCGAAGGCCTGAGCGTTGCCGCTCTGCTCCTTCACCTCGGGATGGCGGGAAACCGCGTCGCGATCGAGCGTAATCTGGACATCCTTCCGCGTGCCCGCTGGCAGGACACTCAAGTTCAATCGAACGACAGTTTCGAGATCGTGCAGCTCGTCGGCGGAGGCTAGCGAGATTTTGCTTTCGCCGCGAGGTATTTCTTCCAGGGCTTCCAATAATATTTCGGCCAGCCTTGCGTCACGCCTTTATGGTCGTGCTGCGGGACGTTTACGTGGACCAAATCGATCTTGGCGCCGCCACGCGCCTTACTGAATTGCAGGACAAGGATCGAGTCCGGGTCGCCTGTTTTCCATTGGGTGGCGCGCCAAGACTGCACGATCAGCCGCTTGGGAACGACGAGCAGATTGCGCCCGCGAAGCTGGCCGTTCCACGCCGTGAACTTGCCGCCGGCCTTTCGGCTGACGCTTGCTTTCCCGCCGGTGGCGGCAGAATGCTTCTTCGAATCGAGGAAGATGTCGAACAACTCCTCCGGTCGAGCGCGAAACCGCACCGACTGTTGAATGGTTTTCGTCATGGCTACACCTCCTATGGCCTGAGATTTCTTCCGCGAGGCGATCAGCTTCTCACAAGACGAGTTCTGCCGAAACCGGAGCTATGGCCGGGCGAGAAGGTGTCCGAGCTTGTCCTGCTTCGTGCGGAGATAGGCGCGCGAGTGACGGCTGGTGCGCGGGCGGCAGGGAACCCGCTGAATCACACGGACGCCTCCACGCTCGAGTTGGCGGATCTTCTCGGGATTGTTGGATAGCAGCCGCACGGAGCGAACGCCGAGGGCTTTCAGCGCCGCGGCCGCAAAATTGTAATCGCGGGAATCCGCTGCGAATCCGAGCCGGCGATTTGCCTCGACCGTATCGAGGCCGTCGTCCTGAAGTTCGTAGGCTTTTAGTTTATTGATCAGGCCGATGCCGCGGCCCTCCTGGGGCAAATAGAGCACGATGCCGGACGCCGCTTTCGCAATCTTGCGCAGGGAAAACTCGAGCTGGGCTCGGCAATCGCAGCGCTCCGACGTAAAGACATCACCGGTCAGGCACTGGGAGTGGATACGAACCAGAGGCGGGCGCCCTGGCTTGAGACGCCCGTGTTGGATGGCCACGGCCTCTTCTTCCGGGCCGCGGCCCTTGATTCCGGCGATCGTAAAACGCCCGAATCGCGTGGGCAGATTCGCCCGGGCCACGATTCGCGCGTTCCTCGTTTGTCTTGGCTTGGCCATTCGAGCGAATTATTATAACAGGCTTGCGAGACATGACCCTCGCGCCCCGGGGCGTCCGCACGCGCCCTTGGATCTCCACCGACGGGCCAGACCGAAGTGCGGAGCCGCTGATGTGTTCTATGAATTCGGCCTGCGGCGCAGCTTTACTTTACATCCCGGTCGGCATTGGCTAAGTTAGCCACAGAATTCGCTTACGGCGGCTGGCGAGCGAAATGGGCACACTCCTAGAGGGAAAAGACCTACTTTTCACGCTGGTCCTGAAGGTGGGCTGGGCGGCTGCCCTCGCGGCGTTGCTGGTGCGTTTCCGATCGTTTCGCAACCTCGTTTTCACCGAGAATCGCGACTCGGACCAGAAGGTAATGCTCCTTCTCTTTCTGGTACCGCCGCTCGCGGTCGGCGGGATGTTGCGGCTGGTGGCCGGATACAACTTTTTCGATCTGACGCTGGAAGGCTCGTTTCTCATGGGTCTAATCGGCGGACGGATTGTCGGCCTGCTCGGCGGGTCTCTCATCGGTCTACTGCCATTCGGCTTTCACGAGTGGCTTGCCGCACCGATGGCCGCCCTCGTGGGTCTGCTTGCCGGAATAATTCGCCAGGCTATGCCGGAGAAGGAAGACGTCTGGCATTTCGGGCCGTTTCTTTTCTTGGGCATACCGGAGTGGCTCTGGAAACTCATTCGCCACCGCAGCGGAAATTGGGCCATGCTGCCGCTGTTCGGGTGCGCCGCACTGGAAACGGGCCTGATTTATCTCGCCGGTGCCGTTCCAGCGCGCTGGCTCTTTTCGATTCATGCTGCGAATTGGGGCTACTTGGCGCTGGTGGTGCTGTCTTCGGTGATGTGCGTGGCGATCGCGGTAAAGATTTGGAACAACACGCGCATTGAGATGAATCTTGAGCAGAATCAGCAGCACCTTTTGAAAGCGCGCATGGACGCGCTCACCAGCCAGATCAATCCACATTTCCTCTTTAATACCCTCAATACGGTCTCTTCGCTAATTCGCTTCGATCCAGACATGGCTCGCGGCGTGGTGCTGAAGCTCTCGAACATCCTCCGCCGCCTGCTGCGAAAACACGAGACGTTTGTGCCGCTTCGCGAGGAGCTCAATTTTATCGACGACTATCTCGATATCGAGGTCATCCGCTTTGGACGCGACAAGCTCCAGATTTTCAAAGAGGTTGACGAAGAGACGCTCGATGCGTTTGTCCCCAGCATGCTGTTGCAGCCGATGGTCGAAAATGCCATTAAGCACGGACTCGCGCCGCGGTTATCCGGCGGACAAATCCATCTCCGGACGCGCCGCCACGACGGTCGTCTGGCCATTGAAATCGACGACAACGGTCTGGGAATGTCGCCGGAGCGGCTGAGGGAGGTGTACGGCGGGGGAATTGGGATCAGCAATGTCCACGAACGCCTGCGCCTTCTCTACGGTGATCAGTTTGAAATGGATATTCGAAGCCAGGAGGGCGAAGGCACGCAAATCCGCATCGAGATCCCGGAACTTGCGGCCGTGGAGCCGGCGGCCCAATGAGCGCGCGGTGCGCCGCGGCGCCTTGCGTGCGGCATTGCGGGGCGATCATGCATCCCATTCGAACGAGGCGCTTGCGTGTCTCCTGGAGGAGCCTTGGCGGCTTCGGAAATTAGTTGGCCCGAGACGTGGAACCTCGCGGTGGAGGCCCTGCAAGCCAACCGGCTTCGCGCCGCGCTGACCATGCTGGGCGTGGTGATTGGAAGCGCTTGCATCGTCCTGGTCGTAACGGTGGCGCTGACCGGCAGAAAGTATATCGGCGCACAGATCGAAGCGGTGGGGTCGAATATCGTCTACGCCGGGCTCCAGCAATCGAGCACGTCGCAGAACGCCACGCTCGCCGACCAAATCTCGCCGAGCGATCTCGAGGCGGTCCGGCAGAGTATTCCGCAGATCGTGCAGGTAGCCGGTACCAACGACATTCAGATGACGGTGGTGGCCGCCGGGAAAGAGTTGCCGGTCGCCCTAGTCGGCGTCACGCGAGGATTCCAGGAGATACGAAACCTAATCATCGTTCGCGGCAGGTACTTCGACAACGACGACTTTGCTTCGGTAAGCAAGGTATGCGTGTTGTCCGAACACCTGGCGGAAACGGCGCTGCCGGGCGAAAATCCGATCGGTCAGAACATTCACGTAGGCGAGTTGACTTTCAACGTGATCGGTGTGTTCGCCGAACGCATCGGGACGTTCGGCCAGTCCGAGATCAGGACCGATTCCGTGCTGGTTCCGTTTCCCTTGGTAAAGTACTACACCGGCGACGAGTTCGTTGTGACGCTCTATGCGCAGGCCGACCGTCCGGAGGACGTACCTCTCGCGACGCAAGCCGTGGCACAGGTTTTGCAGGCGCGTCACCGCCCGGGCGCTGAATACGACATCGAGAATCTTTCTTCGATTCTCGAGACGTCGCGCAACATCTCGCTGGCGATGACGGTCGTTCTCCTGCTGATCGCGATGCTGGCGCTGCTGATCAGCGGCATTGGCATCATGAACATCATGCTGGTCAGCGTGACGGAGCGCACGCGCGAAATCGGAATTCGCAAGGCCATTGGCGCGCGGCGCAAGGAGATTCTCTATCAGTTCCTGCTGGAGGCGATTCTGATCAGCGGCGTGGGCGCGCTGATAGGCATCGCTATTGCCGTGGCGATTCCGTTTCTGCTTGAGGCGTTGGTGCGTTTCCTGCCCGTGCCGGGGGGGCTGAGCATTCCGATTTCATGGCTATCCGTGGTATTTGCGTTTGTAGTATCCTGCTCCACCGGCGTGCTCTTCGGGTTTCTCCCGGCCAGAACGGCCGCTCAGCTTCAACCTGTCGAATCATTGCGCTATGAATAGCACCGCCGAGACGGGTGTAGAAATCGCCTGTCGCGTTCGGTGAGGAGCAGCGAAACTTGTGCGGAATCGCTGGCTTTACTCATAAAAACTGGTCGCCCGATCCCGACCGGATCGAGAGCGCCGTGGCCACGCTGCTTCACCGCGGGCCCGACCAACAGGGCGTGACGCGATCGACCGTCTGTTCGATGGGTGCCACGAGGCTGAAGATCATTGATCTCTCCGGCGGCAGGCAGCCCATCACCGCGGACGACGGCGACACCGTGATTGTCTTCAACGGAGAGATCTACAACCATCCGGAACTGCGCGTCGAGCTTGGACGGCTGGGCCATCGCTTTCACTCGCGCTCGGACACGGAGACGGTTCTGCACGCCTTCCTCGAGTGGGACACCGCCTGTTTCGCCCGGCTTCGAGGAATGTTTGCAGTCGCGCTCTGGACCGCAGCGAGCCGGCGCCTCGTCCTGGCCCGCGATCGAATGGGCATCAAGCCGCTCTATATCATGCGCCGTGGAGAGGAAATTTTCTTTGGCTCTGAGCTGAAGGCCATCCTCGTCCATCCGGAAATCGAGCGCCGCCTGAGCCTGGCCGGGCTCGATTGCTTCCTCTCGCTGAACTATGTTCCGTGTCCGTGGACGCTCGTGGACGGCATCGAAAAGGTTCCTCCCGGGCATTGGCTCGAATGGCGCGACGGTAGAGTCAGTTCGGAGGCTTATTGGAGTTTGCCGTTTGTCCCGCCCCGGCGCCGTACAATGGATTCAGCCGAAGAAGAGCTGGATTATCTTTTGCAGCAGGCTGTGGCCGAGCACCTGCTGTCTGATGTCCCACTGGGCGTATGGCTGAGCGGCGGGATTGATTCCTCCACGATCCTGCACTATGCCGCAAGGGCGACGAGTTCGAAGCTGAAGACTCTGTCCATTTCATTTCAAGGGCGCAGTTTCGACGAAACGAAATACATCCGGCAGGTCGTCGAGCAGTATGGGACGGACCACGAGCAGTTCGACGTCAACCCCAATGAAAATCTGCCGGCTGCCATCGAAGAGTTTGCTTACTACTCCGACGAGCCTACGGCAGATGCGGGCGCATTGCCGCTGTGGTTCTTATCGAAGCTGAGCAAGAAGAAGGTCACGGTCACGCTCAGCGGGGAGGGCGGCGACGAGGTGTTCGGCGGATACCTCACGTATCGGGCCAACGAGATTGCCCGTTTCATGCGGCGTTTGCCACGCAGCGCGGTCAAGATGGCGCTTGCGGGCGCGCGCCACTTACCGGTCGCGGACGAAAAGATCAGCTTTGAATATAAAGTCAAGCGTTTCCTGGAAGGCTGCCTGATGCCGGCGGAGCAGGCGCACGTCTATTGGAACGGCACTTTTTTCGGGGCGCAGAAACGCGCATTAATCTGTCCTGCACTCCCGAACGCGCTTGATCGCATCGTAAGCGAACTGCGCGATCGCACCGCCGACGGTTACAACCTGGCAGCGTACCTTTGGTTCGACCAGAAGTATTATCTGCCCGACGACATCCTGATGAAGGTGGACCGTATGAGCATGGCTCACGCGGTGGAGGTACGGCCGCCGTTCCTTGATCACCGAATCGTCGAATTTGCAGCGTCGCTGCCGGCGTCATGCAAGATTCGGGGGGCGCGCCAGAAGGTTGTCCTGAAGGAACTGATGAGAGAAAGGCTGCCGGCCGCAATCCTCGGAAAGAGAAAGATAGGGTTGGATATACCGTCTCACGAATGGATGCGCGGCCCTCTCCGCTCGCTGATGCTCGAGACCCTGGGCGACGGCGCGTCGGAGCACGCCGGGCTATTCCAAAAGAGTGCCATCGAGGCGTGCGTGCGCGATCATCTCGAAAGGCGCGCGAATCTCGGCTATCACCTCTGGGGCTTGATGATCCTTTTCTTGTGGATGAAGAAGTGGCGAATCCAGTCGGCGCCAATTTCCGTGTCGAACCCTAAGACGGCCGAGAGTGTTGTTGCGTCGTAGCAGAGCCGACTTTCTTGCCTGTGCCGATCCGACCGCTAAATGGCTCCGTCGGGTCACGCAAGCTCGATTGCCGGTAGGCGCGGTTATCCAGTGTAGGTAACCCTCGAGAGAAACGTATCGTGCACTCGGACAAGCGATTGATATACTGCACGAGTCACCCTGATGACGAACGAAGTTAATCCGCTCGCTTATTCGGTCGTTGTGCCGGTTTACAACGAGCAGGAATGCGTCACTCCGCTCTACGTTAAAATCATCGACGTGATGGACTCGGTGGGAGAGCCGTACGAAATCGTATTCGTAGACGACGGCAGCAAAGATAGCACGTTCCGGATCCTCACCGAGATTTCGAATGACGACGGGCGCGTCACGGTCGTTCGTCTGCGCCGCAATTTCGGGCAGACCGCTGCGCTCAAGGCGGGATTCGACCATTCCCGCGGCGAAATCATCATATCGATGGACGGCGATCTGCAGCACGACCCCGCCGAAATCCCGCGCTTTATCGAAAAGATCAAAGAAGGCTACGACATCGTCAGCGGCTGGCGCGTGGAGCGCACCGATGCGTGGCTCACGAGACAGTTTCCGAGCCGGGTCGCCAATCGCATCATGGCCCGGCTTTCCCGCGTGGACTTGCACGATTTCGGCACCACGTTCAAAGCCTATCGCCGCGAAATCCTCTCGGAGATTCACCTTTACGGCGAGCTCCACCGCTTCATTCCCGCGCTTGCGAGCTGGGCCGGTGCGTCGGTGGCCGAAGTGCCGATCAGCAACGTGCAGCGCAAGAACGGTAAATCGAACTATGGCATTTCGCGCACCATTCGCGTGCTGCTTGATCTTGTCAGCGTGAAATTCCTCCTCGACTACTCGACCAAACCTCTGCAGTTGTTCGGGCTTGCCGGCCTTGCGTGTCTGACCGGCGGCTTCGGCATCGGCTTATGGGTGTTCGCTCGCAAGGCGCTGCTCGATGAAGGGCTGCTTGCGAACCACGGTCCCCTGATGATTCTGGGCATGGCGCTGGTAATGGGCGGCATCCAGTTCATTGCGATCGGGCTGATCGGCGAGCTGCTGGCGCGCACGTATTATGAGTCGCAGAACAAGCCGGTTTACACAGTGCGCGAGTTGCGGGGTCGCCGGGACGTCAACGCAGGACGATCCGAGCCTCCGAGGACAGCCGGAGCGGGGCGGTAGGGCGCCGGTCTGAGTCCGCTGCGGACGGGCCGCCCACAAAAGTGAAATCTTCGAGGTGATGTCTTTCCCTATGCGACGCGAAGTACTGCCCATGCTCGCCTGTCCGAACTGCGACGGCAATTTGACGCTCCATCCAGATTCCGTTTGCGAGGAAGATGGGCACGTGATGTTAGGAGATCTCTGCTGTCTGACCTGCGCTACGCGATTCCCGATCCGCGACGGCGTGCCGGTTCTGCTTCCGGGCAACCTGGACGGCGTGAAGGCTGAGACTGCGTCTCGCTTTGCGGAAGAGTGGCTGCATTGGAGCGACCTGCGCGACTACTACGAGCAGGAATTCTTCGCGTGGCTGGCGCCACTGGGGCCGGCAGACTTTGCCGGCCGGGTCGTATTTGAAGGGGGATGCGGCAAGGGCCGGCACACGGCGCTGGCTGCAGCGCATGGCGCGAAGGCGGTGGTCGCCATCGATCTCGGCCAAAGCGCCTTCGTCGCGTTCCGTCACACGCGCAAACTTCCCAACGCACACATCGTCATTGGGGACTTGCTTCGGCCACCGGTGCGGCCGATCTTCGATCTAGGTTTTTCTGTGGGAGTCCTGCATCACCTGCCCAACCCGGCCGGAGGTTTTCGATGTCTGGCCTCGCGCGTCCGCGATGGCGGACGAGTGGCTTTCTGGGTTTACGGCCGGGAGGGAAATGAGTGGATCACGCGTTACATCAACCCCATCCGCACGAACGTGACGTCGAAGATGCCCGCGGGTCTCCTCCGCATCGCGTGCCTGGTTCCGTCGATATTTCTTTGGGCCGTCATCAAGCTCTTCTACCGCCCCGGCGCAGGCGGCCGGGCACCGGCCGGCCTACCCTATGCGGACTATTTCGCGTCAATGCACGCGTATCCGTTCGATGAAATCCACGCAAACGTGTTCGACCAGCTCGTGACACCAGTGGCGTATTACCTGACCGGCGACGAAGTGCGTGCCTGGCTCGCGGACGGCTTCCGCGACTCGGCGGTGCGCTCACACCGCGGTTACAGTTGGAGCGGCCTGGCCACGGTTGCACGTACTGCGGGCGCCACGGCGTCGTAGCGGCGCAGTTGGAAGCCTCGCATTCACTTGGTCAGGCGACCGGAGCGATACGCGCCGATGCGGGATTGTGGCACCGGTGATGCAAAAGACCCTTGCTGGTGTTCCGTCGCGTAGCGTAAAAGATTACAATTGGCTGACTCAAACTCGCCTACAAGGTCCCAGGCGGTTGTTCAGGGCGCGGACTGAGGAGGGGACATGAAAATTGCCGTGCTAGGGGGAGACGGCTACTGCGGTTGGGCGACGGCGCTCTACCTATCGCAAATGGGCCACACGGTCGCGATCGTCGACAACTTCGTGCGACGCCTTTGGGACCATGAGCTCGGCGCGCAAACGCTGACTCCGATTCGACCGCTACCCGACCGTCTGCGGGCATGGCACGAGCATACCGGCAGGACCATCGAGATGCTCGTTGGCGACGTGACCGATTACGAATTCCTCTCCGCTTCGATCAAGGAGTTCCAGCCGGATGCCGTGATCCACTTTGCCGAGCAGCGCTCCGCTCCGTATTCGATGATCGACCGCGGGCACGCCGTCTTCACACAGGTCAACAACGTCGTTGGAACCCTGAATCTCCTTTTTGCGCTTCACGAGTTCGCTCAGGATTGCCATTTGATCAAACTGGGCACGATGGGAGAATACGGCACGCCCAATATTGATATTGAAGAAGGCTACATCGAAGTCGAGCACAATGGCCGCAAGGACATTCTGCCTTTCCCCAAGCAGCCGGGCTCCTTCTACCATCTGTCCAAGGTGCACGACAGCCATAACATCATGTTCTGCTGCAAAATCTGGAAGTTGCGCGCCACCGACCTAAATCAGGGTGTCGTCTACGGAACGGTAACGGACGAAACGGCGCTCGACGAGGCGCTGATCAATCGGCTCGATTACGACGAAGTGTTCGGCACCGTTCTGAATCGTTTCTGCGCCCAGGCTGCCGTGGGGCATCCCCTGACCGTGTACGGCAAAGGCGGTCAGACGCGCGGCTTCCTCGATATTCGCGATACCGTTCGCTGCATCGAGATAGCCTGCGCGCATCCGGCGGCCCCAGGCGAATTCCGCGTCTTCAACCAGTTCACGGAGCAGTTTTCGGTCCTGGACCTGGCGCAAAAAGTTCAGGCCGCGGGAAAGAAAATGGGGCTCCGAGTCGAAATCGACCATCTTCCCGACCCGCGGGTCGAGGCCGAAGCGCACTACTACAATGCGAAGCACTCCCGCCTGATCGACCTGGGGCTCAAGCCGCACCATCTGTCCGATTCGCTACTCGATTCGCTGATGAACATCGCGATCGAATACCGCGACAGGATTGATCCTTCACTATTCATGCCGCAGGTTAACTGGCGTAACGCCAGAAACGACCGCCGCCATCAGCTTGGAGCGGCGAGCGCCTCCGTCACCGGGTCCCGCGCGTGAACCGGTAGGGTTATTCTCGTTCGCGCGAAACCAACAGCAGTAATCGAGCTATTTGCGGCCGCCGTGCTTTTGTGCGATCACGAGTCCGCGCGGCGTCGGCAACAGTACGACTGAAATCAAACCCTCTTGCTCGAGTCGCAGCGCTGCTTCACGCACAACGTGAAAATGGGAGCTGGCATCGTGGATCAAAATCAAGCCGCGGGGGTCGATTTGGGGCAGGAAGCGCCGGATTTCCTGTTCACGGATGGTCAGATGGCTGTCGCTGAATAGGAAGTCGATGGTTCCATCAATCCGAGTCTCGAGACTCGACTCGTTGCGGTACTCGATCCATTCCCCGAGTCCGGAGGAGTCTATTCGTTCCTTGGCCTTTGCGAAGATCGCGGGATCGAACTCGATGGTCACGATTTTTCCGAAGCCATTGGCTCTCAGCCCTTCGGCCATCTTGACCGCGCTGTAGCCGATAAATGTCCCCGTCTCGACGATCAGCCGAGGCTTGACGGTGATCACCACCGACTTAAGGAAATCCAAGACTTCGAGCTCGGAAGTCTGGGAATCGACCATCTGCCACAGCTCGGGGTGAGGACATTCCGGAGTCGGCGGGACGTACTCCGCCTGAACGAATTCGACCTGTGCGGCAACGCGGTCGAGGATGTGGTGCCCTTCGTACTTCTTCACGAAGGCGGGAACGATCGCCGCGATCACTATAGCCCCTCCCAAAATCGCAGCGACTGCGAGACTCGAAATCATCCACGAATCGGCTTTGGCCCGCAGCCGGCTAAACAGAGCCATCTCAATCAGCAAAGTTGCGCCCGCAAGAATCAGCGACTCGCCAAATACGATTCCTCTTGGCCGCTGGAACTGAATCTGCCGCCTGCCCTCGCCCCAAACAAATGCGACGACGAGCGCGCCCGCGGGGGTCGTCAGCGTGAGCGGGGAATATAGCACCAGGGTGCCGTGAGAAGTGGCGACGGGAATTATGCCGGCCGCAGTTCCAAGAATCACCGCCGGGCAGACCACATCGAGCGCGGAAAGCAAGCTCCAGCCGGAAACGCGCGCAAGCGATAGTCTCCGGCGGCGCAAATCCGCGCGGAGGATGACGAATATACCGAGTAAACCGCCAACGAGCGTGGGGATGGAGTTGCTCACAAAGAGTCGAGGTTACTCTAACCGCTGAAATCGTCGGGGGGAATATACACAATTGCGGCCGGGAAGTGTGAGCCATTCAGAAGTTACAATGGGGCCAGAGCAATTCGGGCGATGCACGAACTTTAGCGAACTCGCTGACCGTCTAGGTATTCTGGGCGCCTTCCACCGGCGCGCCGATCGGAAACACTCGATCGTTTTTCGGACGCAGCTTCAATCGGCTGAGTTCGAAGAACGCGCTGGATGTAGCGTGCTGCATGGCCAATGAGGTTTCAATGCCGCAGGTGCATCCTGGGCATTCCCGACGGACCATCGCCACACACTGGCGAGCGTACGCGTCCGACGCCAGGATGGTCTCGAAGCGGTCCCGGAGAATGTTTCCTACGGGTTTAAGCGGGTAACACCCCGTCATCACATCGCCATTGGAGAGCACGAACACCTGCGTGTATCCGAGAACGCACGGAGGCTCCTCAGTGGCCTCGTTGTTATAGTACTTTGCGATGTAATCGACTTCGTACGCGGGGCGCTTGAGCACGTCGCGCAGGAACTTCGATATTGCGGTCACATCGCCACGTTCGGGCCACATGGCGTCGTTATCCGCATCCTTGAGGAAATAGATATTTCGGCTTAAAACGTTGAACTGGAGATCGGCTCCAACTCCATGAGCAACTTCCGCAAGCCTTCCGAGTTCAGCGGCGGAAATTTTATTGAGCGTGACGGCGATCGCCACCTGTTTGTTTCGAAGCAAACGGATACCTTCCATGCCCAAATCGAAATAGCCTTTGATCCCTCGGATAAAATCGTTGGCCGCCTTCAGGCCATCAATGGACACGCAGACTTTCGTGATCGGCGAGGCGTTAATCTCCTCGTGAAGCTTCTTGATCAGCAGGCCATTGGTCTGGAGGATGATGGTTTTGAAAGGGGAAGTATTGGCCGTCTTCAGGATGTGAAACAGGTCTTTTCTAAGCAGCGGCTCGCCACCGGTAAAACGCAGGGAGCGGATGCCGGCAGAGCCGATTTCGTTGAGGAGTTCCACCGCGCGTTCGGTATCGATTTCGTCTTCCCATCGCGACTTCCAGTAATCGCAACTGATGCATTTTGCCTGGCAGTTCTCGGTCAATTTGACATGGGCTGCCAATGGCCGGATGGTCGAGGGCAGAAGCTTGGCGGACACCTTGCTGCCCAGCCATACGCGCGATAGGTAAAAACCCGGAAAAGACATGTCGTCCCCCTGCTATTGCACGCGGGCTACTTACAAGTCCCGTGTCTCATTTCCCCAATTGCTCGCCAGTGACCGCCTCGATTGAATCTTACAACACTATGGCCGGAATCGCCGTTCAAAACTGGGTAAGGTTGCAACCATGTTCACTCGCCCGTGCTGTCGTGCGGCAGAGCGGCTTGTTCCAGGGGATGGTTGGTCAAGACAACTTTGCCGCCTCTTCTCGCGACGGCGTAAAGCACGTCTGACCCAACGAGACCCTGGTAACGAGGCAGGGCGGACTCGAATGTCAGGAAATAGTACCGCTCCGGCTTCATCCAGACGCCCCTGAACCTCGAATCATCAATAAACACTCGAGGTGCGCCCGGAGCATACGAACCGTACTCGAGGTTGAGCCAGCGCGGGCGCTCGCAAAGCAGCAATCCGGAGCGATTCGTGTAGAAAAAAACGGACGAGAATTCGTAGTAGTGGCCCTCGGCAATCAATTGGCCTCGCGGCGATCGCATCAGCGCTTGCGCCAGCGGCCTCGACGAAAGATAGGGATCGAATACCACCATAGCCAGACGGGCGGCGTGAAAGAACAGGACCATCATCAGCGCGGACGCCAGGAACGCACGTTGACCCGAAGCCCGAAGAGTGCCGAGTGCACCAACCAGGAATGCCGCGCCGGCGAGCGCCAGCGGCAGCCGAAGGTAAGCAAACGAGTTGAAAGTCAGGTCCTCCATATGGCCGAGAGACAGCGAGTAAGCCTTTGGATGGTTCGTAAGAGCCGATGAGATATCACCAGGACTGGGGAGTCCGTGTACGTGAACTAGGATCGCAAACGCTGCAAGGGCGGCAAAGGCAGAAACGATGCAGAGCAGCCGAGTTCCACGGCGGACCCAGTCGCCTCCGGTCGCCATCGCGGAGCCAAGCAGAAGCGCGAGGGCGGGATAACATGGCATCGAGTAATATTCCTGCGTCGTTGAAAATGTGAAGAAGCCGAGCATGAAACCTGCCCAGCTCAGCGCGAGCAACCGCGTCCGGCCGGCACGGTCGACCGGCTTGAAGGAAAGCTTTGCGACCGCGGGCAGATACGCGCTCCAGGGAAACAGCCAAATGAGATGAAAGAGCCAAAAGTACAAGCGAGGAACCGTGTTGTAGTCGCGTGGGTATCGAAGGTTCAAGAAGCGCAGCAGCTGTTCGTTAATGAAAAAGAGCCAAAGAAAACCGTGATACTGGCCCGGGCCGCTATGGAGCGTGAACGCGAAATAAGGAGGATTCCGGATCGTGGCTAAGACATGCCAGGGCGCGGCGATCAGGATGATCACCAGCAACCCGAGGAAGGGACGAAGACGCTGCCACGTTCTCGCGGAGAAGAACTGGCGCGTCACCAGAAGATAGATCAGGGCGGCCGCCCCGGGGAATAGTATAGCAATCAGACTCTTCAGCAGGAGGCCGACGCCGAGGCACCCAGCCAACACGATGGCCCAGAGAAGCGGATGAGGCTCCTCCTCGTCGAGTGCGCGCAGGAAAGCCCACATCGCCAAGCCGATCGTGAAGGTCAACGTTGCGTCGGGCAGCAGAATCCGGGTGAAAAGAAACAATCCGACGCACGTTGACATGCATAAGCCTGCGTAGAAGCCCGCGCGTCGTCCAAACGCCCACATGCCGAAGGCTGCCGTCAACAAGCACAGGGCGATGACCGACAGAACGATTGGAATCCGCGCGGCCCAGTCATGGACGCCGAAGACTCTGTACGATCCCGCGACCATCCAATAAACGAGGGGCGCTTTCTCCAGATAGGGGACGCCGTCGAGCCGAGCCGTCACCCAATCGCCTGAGGCAAGCATGTTGCGCGCAATCTGCGCCTGCACGGCGTCGGTATCGTCCATCAGCGATGGAGGAGATATCATGCCGCCGACGTACACAACGGCCGCAACAATCAGAATGCTCAGATAGACGTACCATTTGGTTCGGAGACTCGAAGAGCGCTCGTTTGATCCGTTCGCGATGGCGTTGGGCATTTTATTCATCGTGCGACGTCCCGGGTGGCGGCATGCGTGACGGGTACAAGCTTCCCCTCGCGAAGGAAGTAGTCCACGCCACGCCAATGGATTGTGTTTCGCCAGAAACTGACGATCCACATGACAAACGCGATCGCGTCCCATGCGGGAATCAGAGACATTTTCTTCCATAGACCGCGCTGCTTCATTCCCCACACACCGATCATCCAGGTGACGGCGATTCGACAGGCGGCGTAGCCTCCCAGATAACCGATCGCTACGGCGACGGTCGGATGCGAGGCCACGGCGGCAACGGACCACGGCAGCCCCCACGTGAACAGCAAGCCGATATGGCCCCAGGGCCGCATGTGCCGCTGCACCGTCATCCACCGGCTGCGCTTGTAAAGAAGCCCGCGCAGCGAACTGAAGTCGGCGACCGATTCCACGACGTACGGCAGCAGCTTAACTTCATATCCCTGTTCGGCGGCAAGGCGTCCTGCGTAAACATCGTCCGCCGGGCGATCCTCGATCAACTGGTATCCGCCATATCCTGCGACGGCCTCGCGCGTGGTCACGATCGTTTGGCCGAAGGTGACTCCGAAGTCGTTCAGTCGCCACGCTACCATCACGGGCGCAAAGAAGTCGGAAATCATCCCGATCGATTGCAGAGCTTGCACGAAGTTCGTTTCTTTCGTCGAGGCGTACAGGCACGTCGCCGCTCCAACTTTGGAGTCACGGAACGGAGCCACGACGGCGCGCAGATAATCAGGGCGGACGCGGACGTCACCGTCGGTGATCACAAACAGGTCGTGCCGGGCCTCGTTCGTCAGCCGAACAAGTCTCGCGACTTTGTCGTTGATCGCGTCGCGGCCGGACCCGAGTAAGAGGCGGATTTGGCGCTGCGGGAAATCGCGTATCAGCTTTTCGAGGAGCGGTAGCGCCGGGTCGTCCGGATCGACACAAAACAGGAGTTCATAATCCGGATAATCCTGGCGGCAAAAGCTCGCATAGTTTTCATATGCATCCGGATCGAGGCCCTTGATCGGTTTCAGGCAGCTAACGGGAGGAGTGAAGTCACCTGCCCCGCCAAGATCCTGTCGCGAAGCGCGGAAAAAACTCGCGGTGCTGTAAAGAGCCAGGAGGTAATAGATAAACGGGATCGCAGCGCCACCAAGGAGGATGTATTCAGCAGCGGCCAAAATCTTCAAATCTCACTTTTGTGTTCGGATTGGAGCGCGCGTGGGTCATTGACTCGCCAAAAGTGTAGCATGAAACGAATTGGCGCCTGTGCTCCGCGAAGGCTCGCCCACCACATTTCGCACGGCGCAGTAAAGAATGTAGGATATAAGCGATGGTTTCGCGGACGATTTGTCTTTTGGTGTTGTCGGTCCTTGCGGTCCCGGCGGCCACGCGGGCTTGCACCTGTCCGGAAGTGGCGCCCGGCAAGTGCCCCGGTCTGCAAAACGGCGATGTTGTGTTTGTTGGAACCGTAACGGCCGCCGAGGACATTTCCAACGCCGGGCTGCAAGCCTCCGTTTCGAGCCCGCGACCTGCGGATGTCGTCGCATCTCGCGTAATGCGCTACCACTTCCAAATCGAGGAGCGTTTCGCCGGCGTTTCGGGGGATACGGCTGAAATCGACATCTTTTCGGGGGGCGAGGACGGCGACTGCGGCTATCGGTTCAAAACGAGCGGGCGGTACCTGGTGTTTACGCATCGCGGAAACGACGGCCGTGCGTTCGCGACGATCTGCGATGGTACGCGGCCTGCAAGCGACGCCCAGGCATTGCTGCCGCAGCTGCGCGCAATGCGCGACGGCAAGCGCGTCGCGTCCGTCTTCGGCGTCCTCCGCCGTGCCGATCCGCCGTTCCTGGCTGCGGCGGACGATCCGGACGGGCCGCTCCCGAAAGTATCCCTCCGGCTCCGCTCGCGCGACGATCGCTTTGAAACGAGCACCGATTCAGAAGGCATTTTTTCCTTCTACGACGTACACGCCGGCGAGTACGAGTTCATGGCCAGCCAACCCGTTCGCATCGAACTCACCAACAAGACTCTGCTTCGGGGCAGGCCCGTGTTCAAAATTCCCAACGGCGCGTGCTACGAATTCGATGTGGACGCTCTTCCCACCGGCCACATTCAAGGCAGCGTGCTGGGACCGAACGGCAGGCCTATCCCGGTTGCCGCCGTCGAGCTATACCGAGCCGGGAGCTACGAGGATTCGCGGCCGGGTCTATGGGGATTTCAAGGAGCCAAGGGCGTTTTTGACTTCGACCACGTCGGTCCCGGCGAATACATCATCGTGTTCAATCGCACCAACCGCATGAACCCCAACTCACCCTTTCACCGCGCGTTCTATCCGGGCGTCGCGGAGGCGAGCAAGGCGCAGCCCATTACGCTCAAGGATGGCCAGGAACTACTGCGCGTAAACATGAAGGTCATCGCAAGTGAGCCGACGCGGCAGCTCCGCGTTCGATTGAAGTGGCGCGGTCGCAAACCGGAAGGCAATGTAACCGTGGTTGCCAATACTGATCGCGGAGACGCTCCAGTCGCTCAAGAGGTCGGCGACGGGCGCTACGAATTGACGCTATTCGAATCGGCGAACTACACGATCTCCGCGTGGGAGGACCTGACGCCTCGGAGGGCATCCTTAGCGCAGGATTCGAAGGGTTGTGCAGCTCCGGCACGGATCGTAACTCCGGCGATTGCGGTTTCCGGCTCCGATCCGGGCTCGAAATCCGATCCACCTCCAAGCGAAGTGGTCCTTACGTTTTCCGCTCCGGACTGCACAAAGCCATAGAATGGGCGCGACGTCGAGGTCGGCGCCGCAATACCCCCTCCGCCCGCACCCTCATCTATACGAGATCAATACCTGGGCGTGGCTCGAAGAGCTTTCTGCGCGCCTGGGCCGCCCGATCAAGCTCGCAGACGTTCCGGACTCGGAGTGGGATGCCCTCGCAAAGTTAGGGTTCGACGTTGTCTGGCTCATGGGAGTCTGGACGCGAAGCGCCGAATCACGCCAGGTCGCCCTAGCTGACCCCGCGAATCGTGCTCAGTACGACCTGGCGTTACCGGGCTGGACGCCGGACGACATCGTCGGCTCGCCGTACGCCGTCGCGAAGTACGTTCCCGACCTGCGCGTCGGCACATGGGATTCCCTCGACAGAGTCCGCGAGAAGTTGCACGCCCGAGGGATGGCCCTGTTTCTCGATTTCGTGGGAAACCACACGGCACTCGATCATCCCTGGGTCCGCGACCATCCCGACTATTACGTCCAGTGCACACCAGAGGATTTTCAGAGGGAGCCATCCAATTTTTTTCGGGTAGATACACTCAGAGGCACGTTTTTCCTGGCGCTCGCGAGAGATCCCTACTTTCCGCCGTGGAAGGATGTTGCCCAATTGAATCATTTCTCGCGGCAGATGCGCGCGGCCCAGCTTGCGGACCTCCGCGCGATTTCGGACCACTGCGACGGCGTACGCTGCGACATGGCCATGCTCCATTTAAACGACATCTTCGCGAAACTCTGGAGCAAATTTCTAAACACTGCCAGCCCGCCGGATCGGGAGTTCTGGGCCGAGGCCCACGAAGCCGTCCCCGGATTCATCCTCCTCGCAGAAGCGTATTGGGGAACCGAACAGCGGCTCCTCGATCTCGGATTTTCGTTTGTGTATGACAAGGGCCTCTACAATTCGGTGCGTGACGTTCAAGTCGAGGACCTTCACACCCGTTTAAGGGCCCCACTTTCCCTGCAGAGTTGCTTCGTGCGTTTTCTCGAGAATCACGACGAGGCTCGCTGCCCTGCCGTATTCGGGAAAGACCGGCTCTTTTCGGTCGGAACCTTAATGGGTACCCTGCCGGGGATGCGTTTTTATCATCAAGGCGAGTTAGACGGATGCAGAGTTCACCTTCCGATCACACTGCGAATCGCAGCGAATGAGGCGCCCGATTCCTCCACCGCCGCTTTCTTTTCGAAAACCCTCCGGATTTCCAGCGATGACGTCTTCCACCGCGGCGTTTGGAATCTGCTATCGGTGACGCACGAGGGCGATGCGACATCCGGAAACTTGGTGGTTTACGAATGGCGGTTGGAAAAGTCGTGGAAGGTGATTGCCATCAACCTTGTTGGGTACGCGTCACAGGGTCGCGTTCATTTTGGCGAAGGTTCACTGCCTGCGACGGAGTATCTCTTTTACGACGAGCTGAACGACGCCCGCTACGTTCGCGCAAGCGACGAGCTTCGCAGCGCGGGACTATTCTTGCGCCGCGAGGGTTTCGGAGTCCACTTATTCGAGGTAACTCCACTGTGAGAATTTCAGTCGCGCGTAGGCTCGCGTTCGTCGGCGTGTCGAATGTGGTTGTCCGACCGGGCGAGCCGCACGTTTCTCGTCGCTGAAGGCCACGGCATTTCTGCTATCCTTTGCGCCGTGCGGAATTCTCTTTGCGCCAAAGTTTCGCTATTTCTGGTGGCCACGGGGGCGCTCGTCGGCCTTCTCACCGCGCCCGCACGCCCGGCGCAACAAGCCGCACCCCCGGTCGCTAACGCTCCGCAGCCGACGCCTCAAGTTCCGGCAAGTCCGCCGCCTCCCGCCCCCATTGGACCAGTTATCGTGCTCGATCCGGCCCACGGTGGCACTGATAGCGGCGCGCGTGGTGAAGGCGTCGCTGAGAAAGACCTCGTTTTGCAGATCGTCCGAGCCATCCGGGCGGATCTCGAGCGGTTGGACTACCGTGTGGTGGTGACTCGGAGCGACGACTCCGATGTTTCCTACGATGACAGGGCCGCAATCGCAAATTCCTACCGCGACGCGATCTTCGTCAGCGTGCACGTTTCCTCGACGGGCACTGCGGGCACGGCTCGCGCGTACTACGATCAGCTCGGAACGCTCACTCCACCGGCTCCCGCCGCCGGCGCAATCGCGAAGAGTCCGCTAGTTCAACCGAGCGGATTGATCCCGTGGGACGCAGCGCAGCGGCCGTATTTGGATGCCAGCCATCGCCTGGCTGACCTCATTCAGATTCAGCTCGGGCAGCTCTTTCCGGGCTCGCCGCCCAGCTCGACGGGAGCTGCGGTTCGGAGCTTGCGTTCTGTTGCCACGCCCGCCGTCGCGCTCGAAATCTCGAGCGTCGCCGTTCCCAATGCAAATTCCCTCGCCGCCACGGCCGAACCACTCTCGACTGCGATCGCTCGGAGCGTCGCTGCGTTTCGTCAAGCGGTGCAGGCGGGAACGAAATGACGCCTCGCAATTTGAAAATCGCGTTCGGAATCCTGGCCGTGGCCGTACTGATCGGGCTTGTCAGTTTTCGAGGGTTGCACCGGCGCGTGCAGAGCCTTGGCGAAACACAGTCCGCCGATGAAAAGGCCCGGCACGAAGTTCTCGCGCCTCCAATCTCGACGCCGACGGATGTTACCGTGAAGGCGAGAATCTTCTGGGCGGCGGGATCGGATCGGGTCGCACCCGTGGAGGTCCAATTGCCGCTGTCCGCCGATCCAGTCGAGCGCTCAAGGCAGCTGCTGCTCGCCCTCACCGCGAACCCGCCCACACCCGGCCAGCGAACGATCCCGGCCGACGCTGTGCTTTTGAGTTTCTACACCCTTCCCGACGGCACCGCGATCGCGGATTTCTCTGACGCACTGTCCTCCGAAATGCCTTCGGGGATCCTGAGCGAAGAGATGGCTGTGAACTCGATCGCGCGAACTCTGGAAAGCAACGTGCCGGGCCTTCATCGTCTAAAGATTTTGATCCATGGCCAGGAGGTGGACACGCTCGCGGGCAACGTCGATCTCACCGGTTTCTTCGATCTGAATCCGACCGCCGCGAAATCTCCGCGCTAAGCGGCCGCCACGCGGCCGGTTGACACTTCCCCAGGCAGTCGTCAAACTGATTCGTCGCGATGCCGCACGCGGCAGGGAAGGGAGGCAGTGATTGCGAACAGACGGACGAGCGCCGGACGATTTGCGGCCCATCAAGATGACGCCGGATTTCATACCGAGCGCCGAGGGCAGCGTGCTGATCGAGATGGGTCGGACGCGCGTGATCGTGACCGCGACGGTGGATGACGGAGTTCCTTCGTTTCTCAAGGGGACAGGCAAAGGGTGGGTAACCGGCGAATACGGCATGCTCCCGCGCTCGACGGAGGAGCGCACCCCTCGCGAATCCACGCGGGGGCGCCAGTCGGGGCGCACGCTCGAAATCCAGCGCATGATCGGGCGGACCCTTCGTGCGGCGACCGACTTGAAGGCGCTCGGCGAGCGAACTGTTTGGCTCGACTGCGACGTGATTCAGGCGGACGGCGGGACTCGCACGGCCTCAGTTACCGCGGCGTTCGTGGCGCTCGCGCTGGCGATGGAGCGGCTCGTGGCTGCGGGGATGCTTCGTTCTGTACCGCTCGTGGATACCGTCGCAGCCACGAGCGTCGGGATCGTGGACGATCAGCTCCTTCTCGACCTCGCCTATGATGAGGACTCGCGCGCGCAAGTGGACATGAACGTCGTGATGACCGGCGGCGGACGCTTCGTCGAAGTCCAAGCCAGCGCCGAGGGGCGGCCGTACACGACCCAGGAGTTGCAACAGCTCCTCGATCTCGCCGCCGGGGGAATTCGCCAGCTCATTGAGGCGCAGCAGGAATTGCTGCACATGAATTTCCGTGGCCGTTCGCGATAGAGGGGCTGCGCCGGTGTCCGCGCCCGTCCGAGTCCTGCTCGCGTCGGCGAATCCCGGCAAGTTGCGCGAATATCGCGAGCTGGCGGCGAACTCTTCCCTCGAAATCGACTTGATTCCCAATTTCCGGGAGCTCCCTCCATTTGAAGAGTCGGCGCCGACGTTCGCCGAAAACAGTGCCGGAAAGGCGCTGCACTACAGCCGTTTCTGCGCAGGAATCACTTTCGCAGACGATTCCGGCCTGGTAGTGCCGGCGCTCGGAGGATTGCCCGGGGTGCGTTCGGCCCGCTACGCCGGAGCAAGTGCTACGGACGCGGACCGCGTTCGCAAGTTGCTGCGCGCGTTGGAAGGCAAAACTGGGGCTGCGCGGCGCGCAAGATTTGTCTGCGTCACAGCAATTGCCCGGCAGGGCCGAGTGCTGACGGTCGTCTCGGATTTTGCAGAAGGCGTCATCGCCGCCGAGCCACGCGGAACGAACGGTTTCGGCTATGATCCCGTCTTCTGCATCTCGGATACGCTGCGCACCTGCGCGGAAGTATCTGCAGCCGAAAAGAATTTGCGCAGTCATCGCAGCAAGGCATTCCGCAGGCTCATCGATTTACTTTCTGCACAAATTTAGGCGACGCCTTTTCCATTCATTTGCATCCAATCCTGTGCGACAAAACTGCTTGCCCCGGGACTCCCTTCAGGAGTAAAAAAGGGACCCCTGCCTCAGAGGTGGCGAATGGCGACTTCCCGCTTGGCGCCGCAACTTCACCCGACTCTCCTTTCGCGATTGTCAGAGGCCCGCGCCCGCACGGACGCGCTTTTTGAACTGCTGCCGCCGAATTCGTTCTATGACCGTCCGATTCCGGAGCGTCATCGCCTCATCTTCTATCTCGGTCATTTGGAGGCCTTCGATTGGAACCTGTTCGCGCCCTACTTGGAATTGGAGTCTCGGAGCCCGGCATTCGACAGGCTTTTCGCATTTGGAATCGACCCGGTCGGTGGAAGCTTGCCAACCGACGCGCCTGGAGACTGGCCCAATATAGCGAACATCGAAAAGTACAACCGGCGCGTGCGAGAGCGATTGGATGAAGAGTTGAGCGACGTTCGAGCGTCGCATTCGTCCGTGCCAGAGATTGCCGACGGAACGCTGCTGCACGTCGCGATCGAGCATCGCCTAATGCACGCCGAAACGCTGGCCTATCTGCTGCACAATTTGCCGGTCGAACGCAAGATTCCCCGCGCCGGGCCGCTGGCTGACGCGCGGCCCGCTCCCAAGCAGCGGCAGGTGACGATCCCCGCTGGCGTGGCCACGCTCGGGCAGTCGCGCACCATGCCGTCTCCGTTCGGCTGGGACAACGAGTTTGGCGAAGTGCAACTCGAAGTGCCGAGCTTTTCGATCGACGCGTTTCCCGTCACGAATGGGGAATACCTGAAGTTCCTGCGCGCTGGTGGCTACGAGAACTCGGCTTACTGGAGGCCTGAGGACTGGGAATGGAGACGCCGCGAGCGGCTCGACCATCCTCACCTTTGGGTGCAGCGATCGAGTTCACCACCTACCGACCCTGACACGCAATGGGGGTACAGGGCCATGTTTGGGACGATCCCGCTTCCCCCGGCATGGCCCGTATATGTGAGTCACGCGGAGGCAACCGCTTTTGCGCGATGGTCCGGCAGGAGGCTTCCCACGGAAACCCAATGGCATCGTGCGGCCTACGCCGCGCCGGACGGAATCGAGCGTGAATTTCCATGGGGCAACGCCCCGCCCGACAGGAGCCGCGGCAATTTCCATCACGAGCGCTGGGGCGCAACCACCGTGGACACACATCCATCGGGAGCCAGCGCCTTCGGCGTTTTTGATCTGATTGGCAATGGATGGGAATGGACTTCAACCGTATTTGGGCCGTTCCCAGGCTTTGAGCGGTTTTCGTTCTACCCTGGCTATTCGGCCGATTTCTTTGATGGCAGACATTTCGTAATGAAGGGCGGGTCGCCGCGTACGGACGTCTGTATGCTGCGGCGTTCATTCCGCAACTGGTTTCAGCCGCACTACCCGCACGTGTACGCCACATTCCGCTGCGTGGAGGAATAAGCCATGGCGTCGGCTCCTCGAATGGCAACGGCCGGTCCCGCAACCCAGGTTCTGTCGCAATTCGCATCAGACGTCGTGATTGGATTGACGAACCCAGGGCAGAAAGAACTGCCGTCGAAATACCTCTACGATGAGGTCGGCTCGGCGCTCTTTGACGTAATTTGCCTTCTGCCGGAGTACGGCTTGAGCCGAGCGGGCATGCGCATGCTCGAGCGCCATTCCGGGGAAATCATTGCGCGTGTGCCCGGGCCGGTCGTGGTCGCAGAGTTGGGCAGCGGCAGCGGACAGCAGACTCGTTGGCTCCTTGAGTCGCTCGCGCGGCGCCAGCGCGTGAATTACTACCCGATCGACATTTCTGGCAGCGCGCTCTTTCGGTGCCAGCGGGAGCTGGGACAGATCGACATGGTCAGCATTGTCGGATTCGAGCGCGCGTACCTGGACGGTCTTCAGGAAGTTGCGGCTCGGCGCTGCGAAGGAGAGCGCCTGCTCGTGCTTTTCCTAGGCAGCACGATTGGAAACTTCGATCGCCCGGCCGGGGACCAGTTTCTTCGAGAGGTTCGTTGCATTTTGCGGGAAGGAGACGCTCTTTTGCTCGCAACGGACCTTGTAAAACCTGTTTCGCAGCTCATTCTCGCCTACGATGATCCGGCCGGCGTCACTGCGGCATTCAACAAGAACCTGCTCGCGCGGGTCAATCGCGAACTCGGCGGCGACTTCGAATTGACGCGTTTCGAGCATGTGGTGAGGTGGGACGAAGTCGAGCGCCGCATCGAGATGCATCTGCGTTCGACCGCCTGGCAACGCGTGAAGATACACAAGGCCGGCTTCCGCTTCTATCTGCGCGAGGGCGAGACGATATGGACCGAGAGCTCGCACAAGTACGATCCGCAGGAGGTCCCGCGGATGGGAGAACGCTCGGGCTACCGCTGCGCGGGGCAGTGGTTCGACACGGAATGGCCTCTTGCGCAGAATCTCTTTTTCGCGGTCTAGGTGCTGGAGGACGAGAATGGCGAGGGCTGTTTGGAACGGCGCGGTGATCGCCGAGAGCGATCAAACCGTGATCGTCGAAGGGAACCACTATTTTCCGCGCGATTCGGTGCGCGCCGAGTATCTGCGACCGAGCGAGACTCACACGGTGTGCCCGTGGAAAGGTACGGCGAGCTATCAAGACGTCGAAGTAAACGGCGAACGCAACGCCGATGCTTCTTGGTATTATCCCGATCCCAAACCCGCCGCCGCTCAGATCAAGGACTACATCGCATTTTGGAAAGGCGTTCTCGTCGAGCCATAATCCGATCTGTGCTATATTCCCCGCTCCATGGCGAACCAGAAAATGAAAAAGTCGGTAGCCAGAAAGCCCGCGCGCGGGCGGAAGCGTGTGATTGCACGGCCTTCCCGAGCCGCAACTCGCGGAGGCGCACCGGCGCGGGGCACTGCTCCCGCGCGCGTGCGGGCGATTCTGCAAAGGCTCGACGAGGCCTATCCCGCGGCCACCTGCGCTCTGAAGCACGAAAACGCTTTTCAATTGCTGATCTCGACGATTCTCTCGGCCCAGTGCACGGACGAGCGTGTGAATATCGTCACCGCGTCGCTCTTCCCGAAATACCCGAACGCCAAAGCATTCGCATATGCAAATCCGCGGGAACTCGAGCAGGATATCCGCCCGACTGGCTTTTTTCGCAATAAGACGAAGTCCATCATGGGCGCGAGCACGAGAATCATCGAGGAATTTCGCGGAGAAGTGCCGAAGACCATGGATGAGCTGTTGACTCTGCCGGGGGTGGCGCGAAAAACTGCAAATGTGGTGCTCGGAACCGCCTTTGGCATCGCCTCGGGCGTGGTCGTAGACACTCACGTGCAACGGCTTTCGGGCCGGCTCGATCTGTCTAGAAACTCCGATCCAAGGAAAATCGAACAGGACTTGATGAAAATCGTTCCACAGAATAAATGGATTCTATTCTCGCATCAGTTGATCTGGCACGGTCGGCGCGTCTGCCGGGCGCGTACGCCGAAATGTTTGGAATGCAACCTCGAATCGCTTTGCTATTCTAAGGACAAGACGGTCTAAGCCTCGCCGGTTCGGTGTGCTAACATTTCCGAAGTCGGGGCGTAGCGCAGCCTGGTAGCGCGCCTGCCTTGGGCGCAGGAGGTC
>DATEHV010000012.1:0-133914 GCA_035279445.1 Candidatus Acidiferrales bacterium
GGATGCATTCAACCATTGCGCGCAATTGGGGGGAGCGATGCAGGACAATTGCAAGCAGCAGGCCGCGAATGCCGCGAAACTCGCCGCCGACGCCAAACAACAGTAGCGCTGAGCGACGAATTGGACGCGATCAGAATTCGAAGGAGCCGTTCGGCTGGACCTCGGAAACCGCGATCTGAAACGCGTTCGTGACGTCGCCAGGCGGAGGCCGAGTTACCGGGCATCTAGCTTGCCGTCGCCAGACTTCCATGGCCCCCGCTCCACGCAGGAATGAAGAATTCCGGTGGCATCTCGGCCGGACTCACACGTCCCACGTCAACTCAATAATCTTGCGCGGCAGCCGGCGACTTGCGCTGGTCCGACACAATCACGCCGCCCTTGACCACGAGTCTGGTATTCAGCAGATTCCAGTAGCCCTTCAGCGGATCGCCATCCACGATGACGAAATCGGCGTACTTGCCCACTTCAAGCGTTCCGACCTGATCGCTCATCTGGATAAACGCGGCCGTGTTTGGCCCCATCAATTTGATGATGTCTTGCGACGAGAACATCAAGTTCAGCGATCGCAGTTCATGGGACAAACCGGCTTTGGGCAGATAGTCGGTGTCCGTGCCAAAGCCGTAAACGACGCCGGCATCCCAGAGCGTCCGCGCGTTCACCGCTTTGTAGCCGGCTTCGCGCCCCTGTCCTTCGCCGGCGGGAATCGAGGCCGGCCACGGTCTTCCGTCGCGGAAACGAGGCACGTTGTCATCCGCAAACACGCCAAATACGGGCGCTCCAAACGCAATCGTGGACAACTCTTTTACGCCGGCGTCCGAGACCCGCTTGGCATCTTCGTCGCTCACCCAGCCAAAATGTGGTGTGTGAACCAGCAGAGGCGCACCCGCGTCGACGGAAGCTAGCATGGCGGGGATGCTGACTGCATGCACCATCACATAGACGCCGCCGATCTTCTTCGACTCGTCCACGATGGCCTTTAGAACCTCGATTTCACCGGGCTTTGGAACGTTGCTGAGTCCCTCTTCGCCGATGAAATGAATTCCAAGCCCCGCGAGTCTGCGCACTTCGGCGCGGGCCTGGTCCGGGGTGAGACTGCTTAGACTAACGCCGCCCGATGCCAGGATGCGGGGGCCCTTGAGTTGACCGGAATCGATTTCTTGCTTTAGCTGCAGCACTCCGGGCACTGGTCCAAGGCCCGCCAGCACGGTCGTATAGCCCGCGTCGAGGAATTCCTGCATGCGCGGAACTGCCTCGGTCTTCAGCCACTGGTCGGGATTTCTCCCCATGAGGTGATGGTGAGCATCGATGAAACCCGGCACCGCCGTCATTCCGTGGGCATCAATGACCGGGACGCCGGGGGCGTTGGGAGGGCCAGCCGCAACGGAGACGAGCTTTCCGCTGCGAGCAACGATGGAACCCTGCGCGATCACGTTACCGTTGCCCACGATGACGCGGACATTGCGGATCGCCAGGTCCTGCGCCACCAGAGACGTGGCGCCAACCACGTCGACAAGTATCATCAGCACGATAAAGGCAAGTATTCTCTTCATTGCTTTGGCCCCCTTCGGTTCTTCGATTTCCGTTTCATAGCGTCCAGATGGCGACACTTATACACCCGCAGCCCGTCGGATAGAACCCAATCGCTCATCGCCGCACCGGCTTCCAGGTTGGGGGCTGTGAGGAGAATTCTTAGTGATTGATGGTTGACGCACGATTCGTCGGGCTCACGTACCAATACGTTTCGTGCTGGCGTAGGCCCGCCGCGCAGGCTCCTGGGCCAGAAGCGCTACTGAGTCTCCGCCGTTAGGCCAGGTGACAACGCACGCCCCCAAGTTCCCCGTCGTTAATGATAGTTTCTTCTTGACGTGCGTCACGGTCATGTGTTATTGGCTCTCACAATTCAACGGCCAAACAGCGGTGCCTAGGAGCTTGTAAGAAAATAAACGGAGTGATGTTTTCCCGGGGCCGTAATGCGAGAACCGATCTGACCAGCAAGCGCCGGAACTATCGCAGCGGGGCGCATCACTAGGCGTGCACAATCTGCAGGCAATTGCTGCAGGAACGGCTCGGAATCAATCCCTTGGGCTGAACGTAACGCAGACGTCGTGAGAGTCGGGAGAGGGAGGCAGTGATGAGAATCCGCCGGATGTTGTATGTACTCACCGTGTCGTTGGCCATATGGATTGCGGCTCTTCCCGGATATGGACAGGTGAGTTCTTCGAGCGCCGCGATACAGGGCGCGGTGCTCGATGAACAGGGCGCCGCGGTGCCGAATGCCACAGTCACAGTGTCGAATCTTGCCACCGGCCTCGGCAAGACAACCAAAACAGGCGCGGACGGAACCTATCAGATTCTCTCTCTCAACCCAGGGACGTACCACGTGGAGATCGAGGCGACGGGATTTGAGAAACAAGTTGCCGCAAGCGTGGTCCTGACGCTAGGCCAGATCGTGGCCTACGACGCCCGCCTGAAAGTCGGCGCGGTCAGCGTCGTGGTGGAAGTGGCGGGGAACGCTGCTCCGCTGATCGAGACCGAGCAGACCCAACAGGCCAACGCGATCAACGAGAATCAGGTGGAGGACCTTCCGAATATCAACCGGAATTTCGTCCAGGCCGTCTATACGCTGCCTGGGGTGTCCAATTCGGAGAGTCCGCGCGGAGGTCTAACCCCCGGTTTCGCATACCCGACCACGGGATTTTCGATTGGCGGCAGCAACGGACGCAACAATCTCTCCACGGTGGATGGAGGGGAGAATGAATACGGCACGGGAGCGTACCGTGTGCCCATTATCCCGCTGGATTCCATTCAGGAGTATCAGGTAAACCGGAGTTCCTTCGCGGCGGAGTTTGGATTTACCGACGGCGCCGCCATCAACCTCGTCACGAAAAGCGGAACCAATCAGTACCACGGCAGCGTCTTCGGAAATTTCTACGACGAGCACACCAACGCACAGAGCTTCTTCACTCCCCTGGAGCACGCCAACGCAGTCACCGCCGGTGACCCGTCGGTCTTTCCGCTTCAGCCGTTCCAGCAGAATGTGTACGCCGGAGCTTCCATGGGCGGGCCGATACGCAAGGACAAACTCTTCTTCTTCACCGCATACGAGTTTCAGAAGCTAGACTTGTCGTCCGCCAACCCGCTTCTGAGTCTTTGCGAAGTTCAGGGGCTTGCCGACGCTGGTGCAAGCTGCCCTCAACAAGCGGCTCAGCAGATGTACCTGAACTTGCTGCTCGCCTCGCCCAATCCCGCAGTGCACGACGCAGGCGTACAGGAGCAGGCTGAGAATCTTTTTAGCCCTTTGCTTGCCTTACCTTCATACGCGTCGATGATAAATCGCGAGAACGGAACGTTTGTCACCGACACGAGAAACAACAATTGGGTGACCCGCCTGGATTATCAGCCGAACCAAAGCAACTCCATCAGCATTCGCCTGGGCCTGGAGCACAACGAGACTTTCAACACGGACCCGGACGGTGGACTCGCGCATTGGAGGGATTACAGCATCCTCTTGAATTGGACGCACAGCTTCAGCCCCACGCTCTTGAATCAGACTTTGATCCAGGGTGTCCCGTGGGACAAGGTGGCACTTCCCCAGAAGAAGGACAACGGCTCGTCCTTGTTTGCGCTCGGTCTGGGCCCCGGCGGCGGCTCCACGTCATTCGGACAGAACGCGTTCGGGGACTATATAGCGCACCAAAGGCGCGCGCAGGTGGAAGACAGCATTACCTGGACCAGGGGGGCGCACACGATCAAATTTGGAGGGTCATTCCATCTCGCCGATTACTATCTCAAGGAACCCCTCTATGTTGCTGGCGTGTATGTCTTTGTTCCGCTTCCCGCGCTTCTAGCCGCGCCGCCGGCAGACAAGTTCGCGGTTTTCCTCTCGGGGATACCCGATCCAGGGCTCACAGCGTCCAATACGATCATCGCCAGCTTGCCCTTCAAATGGCAGCAGGCATTCGGCAATCCGGCTTGGAACGGTTACGGCAAGTATTTTGGGGCGTTTTTGCAGGACACGTGGAAGGTGACCCGCAACTTTACGCTGAGTCCAGGAATAAGGCTCGACTATGACGGAGAACCTCCGCCGATTACAGGAAACACCTACCCATCACCGCGTCTCGGATTCGCCTGGGATCCGTTTGGCGACCACAAGACGGTCATCCGCGGCGGCGGCGGCCTTTACGGCGCGCCAGTGGACACCTTTATTCCCGCCTATGCGTCCATACTGAATGGAACGTCGCAATACCTCAACGATAAGCAGGCGTCCGGCGTGCCCGGTTTCGCCGGGCTCGGCGGCGCGCCGACGATAGGCGAGGCCCTATACTCCGCAGGAGTATCGGGCGGCACGTTCAATGGTGTGGTGGTCGCGCCGAACACCCTCCCTCTCGGGCACCTTAGCGGCGCGCAAGTGACCGCGATCAGCCAGGCGGAGGGCCTCGGCGTAACGGACCAGCCGGGCACGGGCACAGGTCAGGTAATCTTCGGCGTCCAGCAGGGCGGCTACAAATACCCTTACACAATCCAAGCGAGCTTGAGCGTCGAACAACAACTCGCTTCGAACCTCTCCCTGGAGGTCGGGTATATCTTCTATCACGGCGTTCACCTGCAATTGCCCTACGAAGCAGGCTACGGGCTCGCTGATTGCACCACTGGCGCGCTCTTACCCGCTAACGCTACAGCCGCTCAGATCTTCGCTGCGAAGATTGACGTTGTAGGCAACTGCTACTCTCCGGTGTCAGTGAATGGGCTGCCGCCCGGGACGCCGAACAATCCGACGGTGGCGGAGAACACCATATACACAACGCTTGGCCATTCGGTTTATCATGGGGTGACCGCATCGCTGACCAAGCGATACAGCCGCAATTTCCAATTCCAGGCCAATTACACCTTCAGCCATTCCATTGACAACGACCTGGACTTCGCCAGCTTCCAGGAGTGGTACCGCCCAGCGAGAGGCGCAGGGTGTGCTCTTAACTTTTGCACCTACACGGCGACATCCACGTTCAATGTGCCGCAGCAGTTTACGGCCAACCTGGTCTATACCAGTCCTCGCGCGGCCGAAGGCATTCTCGGCAAGATCTACGAGAATATGGCCATTTCGCCGATCGTTACCCTCAGTAGCGGGCTTCCATTTTCGCTCTTGACCGAGGGTCTCGCGAACGGGGCACCCCCGAATCCCAGTACGGGACAGCGCCCCAGCGGAGGCGACGTGTTCTTGGCAGGCGCCGATTCCGCCACACCGATCCTTGAAAAGCGCAACGGCAATTCGGCGCTCCCGTTCTATACCCTCGACCTGAGTATCCGTAAGGGTTTTTATCTACTCAAGGATGAGAAGCTGAAAGTCGAATTAAGCGTTCAGGGCACGAACATCCTGAACCGGTCCAACTTCAACAATCTCGTGAACAATTACAGCGGTGTTACCGACGCTGCGTCAGCTGGCGCCTGCAATAAGCAGGCCATGCCCCAGATTCTCACCGGATGTATAACTACCACCGGCTCCAGCAATGCCAACTTGGCCACCGGCCCTTACAAGGGTTACACGGGCTTCAAGCCTACAGCGACTGACCTCCAAAACAACGCACCGCTGTCTTATGCACCTTCGGGAAACACCGGATTGGGTAGCGGCTCGCCGTACCTGCCACGCCAAGTCGAGTTCGGTATCAGGCTCACTTTCTAGGCGCGGCTCGCACGAAACTTTAACGAAGGGTGACCGGGCAAATGATTGCCCGGCCACCTTCCGGCTCCCCCGATTTCGAAACCAGCCCGCCGTCACCGCCCGGCGGTTGGATGCGCGCGCTCGTTTGAAACGAGCAGGGATTGGTGCGGCCGCGATACGCAAATTGCGGCTCGTTATTGCAGGGACGCTTTGGCTTCGCGCGGAACCGGTTTGCCCCACAGTTCGAAGGAGGGCACGACAATCCATCCTCCGGGCGGAGGGGGCGGCATCTTTTCCACGGGCATGCCTTCGACGCGGACGCCGCTGCCCGGAAGTATGTCGAAGTAGCCGGCTTCGTCCACTTTGCTCAGGTCCGGATTGTCCACCCACGTGTCGCCGAGGGTGACACCTCTCTGCGGATCGAGCCTGAGCCACCGCACCTCGCGAAACGAGATTTCGTACTGATGCCAGTCGGCGGTGGATCCCTCCGCCTGATCTCCGACGAGCAGCGTGCCGTCCGCCAATTTAATTAAGGGCCGCACGCGATGGAAGCCGGAAACCAGAGTCGTGAATTTTATATTCGCCCGACCACGGAGATCGAAATAGTTGTTCCTGTCGCGCAGGGTGAGGCCGCAAGGCCTATCGCACAATCCATCAAAGGTGCGAGGCGCGTACGGGCCCTTTCCGACCGCCACAAGGATGTCTTTGCCGTCTCCATAGAGCTGAAGGTCGACGTTTGGAGTTGTGACCGTGGCCTGGCTCAGCGGCAAGCGAGTCTCGTTTTCCAGCGTCATGCGGAGCAACAGCTCCGGCGGAGGAGGCGGCGCCGCAGCCGGGGCCGGCGCCGGCGCTGGGGCGCCTCCCTGTTGCGCGTCAATCCAACCAGCCCCGACGTACATTGCCAGTATCGCGATCGCTGCGATGCCTATCGTCGTTCTCATCTTGTTGTTTCCCACGCCCTATTTGGAAAATCCGCGCTCAATGAGTTCGCTCAGGTTGCGGTCAGCGGGCATTTCTTTCTCCGCGCCGCTGCGCTCTAGAATTGTTGGATCGTCCTATGTTCGCAAGTTACGAAGGAAAGATTACTCGCTGCTCTGGATGGAATCAACCGGGGTCATTGACTGTCGACTCGGGGCCAATCCAACAGAATGAAGAAGCCGACGTTTTCGTGTGAAACTCGCGCGTGTGATGACAGTGTATGCGAATGTAACTTCGAGCAGCCCGGCATCGCCTTTTGCACCAAGCGACATATCCGGCATGCGCGCTTCGATGGATGAAGTCCGCGAGTCGTTCGCGATTTAGGTGTATTCTTCATCCGCTCGCAGGCGCGATCTTTTGAAGGAGTCAACTCGCATGGCAAAGGCGAAGGAGTTTACGATAACGATTGAAGATAGACCGGGCGCCCTGGGTAAGTGCTTCCTTGCCCTGGCGGAACGCGGAGTGAACATCCTGGCATTTCAGTCGTATGTCGAGGAAGGCGAGAGCCTGGCGCGAATTCTGGTGGACGATACGGCCGCCGCCAAGGCGGTGCTCGGAAGCTTGCACATGATCTTCGAGGAGACGGACGTCGCCGTAGTCCGGCTGGCGCATCGCCCCGGTCAATTGGGGCGCGCGGCCTCGCGGCTGGGCGAAAGGCAGATCAACATCGACTACTCCTACTGCGGACTCGAGCCGGGGTCGTCGCTGGCGCTGGCGGTCTTCGGAGTCGACAACCTAACCAAGGCTGCAACGGTGCTGGACGAGCTCTCCCCGGAAGCGGCATGAGTTGGAAGTCCCGGTCCAACTCCGGCAAATCCGCCCGCCATTTACGCAGGAACGCGCGGCAGTATCCTCCGGCGGCGCACGGACCGGCGCCCCAGCGCTCGGCAAGTCTTCCGATTCGCGCATTTCGACTTCGTCGCAATACATACGAGATTGATTGTTCGGCTGGCGGCGGACATAATGCCCGCCATGAAGGCCGAGAGCGTTCAATTGAACGACATCCAGATGTATTACGAAACGGAAGGTGCGGGAGATCCGCTCCTGCTCTTGCATGGCGGCGGCGGTTGCCAGGAGAATTGGACTCACGCCGGCCGCGACCAATTTGCGCGCGAATATACGCTCATCAAACCGGACGCTCGCGGCCACGGCCGATCAACCAACCCTGGGAAGACGATTACACACAAGCAGTGTGCGCTGGATACACTTGCCCTGCTCGATCATCTTGGAATCGACAGATGCCGGGCAATCGGATTGAGCATGGGAGGAAATATCCTGCTCCACATGGCCACGCTCGAACCGCATCGAATCGAGGCCATGGTAATCGTCAGCGCGACCACGCATTTTCCGGAGCAGGCTCGGGCCATCATGCGGCAGGTCCCGTCGGCGGACCGGCAGCCACCACA
The DNA here is from genome assembly GCA_035279445.1 of Candidatus Acidiferrales bacterium. Taxonomy (GTDB): domain Bacteria; phylum Acidobacteriota; class Terriglobia; order Acidiferrales; family UBA7541; genus Palsa-295. Next base: position 8,041 of record DATEHV010000012.1, read on the forward strand.
AGAGTGGGAAGCGATGCGCAAGCGTCACAAGCTCGGTGATGAGCAAATCGTGGCCTTATGGGACTGGATGCGCGGTATGAAAGACAGCTATGACGATATGAATTTCACTGCGCCGGCTTTGTCCAGAATCACAGCCTCGACATTGATCGTCTACGGAGACCGCGACCCGCTTTATCCCGTCGAAATGGCAGTCGAGATGTACCGTGCGATTCCCCGGTCCGCGCTATGGGTCGTGCCAAATGGCGGCCACGGGCCGGTGTTCATGGACGCTGCAGCGAAGTTCGCTCAATCCGCGCTCGCGTTTTTTCAGACCGCCGCCCTTGAGCGATCCTGAGGGAGCCATGACCACAGGGCGGTTCGGCCGACTCAAGTCGAGTAGCGATTCCGGCATTCAGGCTTCCACGCCGGTCGGAGGCTCGGTTTTCGGTTATAGTATCACAGAGGTTACCTCGTCTCCTCCGATTGATCTAGGAGGCGGTTGAGCTACCGCGAGCCCCTTAGGCGAAAAAAAATTAATTCTTCTTGACGTGGGTGACAAATATGTGTTATCCGCTATCACAATTCTAGGGACAACGGGCGGGGATTGGGAGATTCCAAGAAACCGGACGACGCTTACCCGCGATGGCGGGCCGCGCGGAGCTATCCGAAAAGCAAGACGGGCGGATGGTCGTCGCGAAGCGCATCGTTTAGGTCCACATCCTGTAAGCGGGAATTGCAGGACCGATTCGGAATCGTTCCATCTCTTGAGCTGACCTGAACGAAACGGAACGCAGGAAGACTGCGAGAAGCGAAAGGGAGGAAGTCATGAGAATTTGGCGTACGTTGAGAGTATTGGCCCCGTTGTTGGTATTGCTCGTCGCCGCGCTGCCCGGATATGGGCAAGTCGATTACGCGACGGCTACACTGAAAGGCACCGTGCTCGACGCGCAAGGCGCGGCTGTTCCCGGGGCCGTGGTGACGATTATCAATCCCGCTACGGGTCTAACGAAGACCCAGAATTCCAGCGCGGAAGGCACGTATCAGTTTCAGCTGCTGCCCGTCGGCACTTACCAAGTGGAAGTGACGGCCGCAGGTTTCGATAAGGCGGTGGCGAAAGACATCGCTCTAGCGGTCGGTCAGGCGGTCGTAGTGGACCTCCACCTGACTGTAGGCGCGGCCAGTACGGTGGTGGAAGTAACGACGACGGCTCCACTCATCGCAACTGAACAGGTGCAGCAGGCCAACGACATCAATCAGACACAGGTTGACCAGCTCCCCAACGTGAACCGCACGTTCGACACGTACGTGCAAACACTACCCGGTATCAGCGATGCCGAGGCGATTCATGCCTCTGGCTCCCAACGCTTCATTGGAGCCTTTCCGACAAACGCGTTCACGACTTCAGGCGGAAACGGCCGCGGCGGCCTGGTGACGATCGATGGCGGCGAGAACGACTACGGTTCGGGCATCACCCGCACGTATCATCTCCCTGTTGATTCGATTCAGGAATTCCAGGTCAACCGCAATGGTTACAATGCCGAATACGGTTTCAGCTACAACGAAGCCGTCAGCATCGTGACCAAGTCCGGAACCAACAATTATCACGGCTTGCTCTTCGGCACTTTCCGCGATCAAGCGACGGACGCCGCGCAATACTTCCAGCCCGTGAATCCAGTAACCGGCGGCAAATTGTTTGAGCAGGATTTTCACGCCGGTGGCAACTTCGGCGGCGCTCTGGTGAAGGACAAGCTCTTCTTCTTTCTGGCCTATGAAGGCTACCAGACCTCGTTCAAGACTTTCGCCAATTTCCAGACGGGCGCAGATTACGTCGCACCGACCGCCTATCAGCAGGACTTCATCCTTTTGAACGGACCCGCGACTACGTGCGGGAACCTCATTGAGGGGCCAAACAAGGGAACGCCCGAATGTGGCACCGGTGGCTTGACTGCCGGTCAGGCTACGGCCCTGGCTACCGTCTTGACTCCCAAGCTGAATCCGATCCCATTTGCGAACGGGCTGATCGGCGCACCGGGGAATGCTTTCGGTATTCCCAACCAGAGCGGTTTTTTCACAAACCGGGACACCTGGCACGACGGTGTGGTTCGCTTTGATTGGCAGCCCAATTCGACAGACACGTTTACAGTGAGGGGACTCATCGAACGGCGGGACAATCCGGGATCCTTTGGCGGGGGATCGCTCTATTCAGTTACGGCAAACACTCCTCCGGACGCAGCAACGGGCCTGTTCAACCGCGACTACGAGATCGTGACGAGCTGGAGTCACATCTTCAGCCCCACCGTGGTCAACGCTTTCCGATTCCAAGCCGTTCCCGAATATCTGGCGGATCTGCCCAATCTGGCGGCCACGGGAAGCACGAGAGTCGCGTTCAACCTGCTCCTTGATGGCTACGGGGTTTTTGGGCCCACGCTCGGCGCCAACCCGAACTACTTGTCACTTGAGCGGCGCTATCAGTTCGAAGATAGCATTTCGTTGACTCATGGCGCGCACAGCTTCAAGTTTGGGCTGTCCTATCGGCCGGCCAGGTACACGATCACCGACGGTCTCTATGCCCATTCGCAGATCGTCTACGCGGCGAATGTCTTTCCCGTCAATCTTTCAATATTCCTGCCGAGCTACTTTAAACAGGCGGGCATCTCTGAGGGTTACACTCCCCCTCCGCTGCCCCCCGGCCTGCCGGCTTACTACTCCAATATTCCTTCTACGGACGCCTTGCAGGCCTTCGATCTTGTTCTGCCGGTGCAGTTCCGCACGTCCTTCGGCAATCCGACCTGGCACGATTGGGGCCACTACGGCGGCATATATGCGCAGGATTCGTGGAAGATCACACCCAGGCTCACTATCAGTCCGGGCGTGCGCTTCGACGTGAACGCAGAGCCGTTCCCGGGCGGAGGGGCACAGGCTATATGCGAGCCGAATGGCTTTCAGACCGCAGCGACAGTTGGGGCGACCACCTGCACCGGCGCCTCACCGACGGGGACCCAGTTCGCATTCCAGACAAATCCCCAAACTCCCTATACGTTCTATCTCTCTCCGCGGCTGGGCTTGGCCTATGATCTTACCGGAGACCACAAGACCGTCCTTCGCGCGAGTGGCGGTGTATATACGGGTGCGTCGGAATTGCAGGCGGTGTACTACTCAAATCTCTACAATCCAAACGGGAACTACCTCAGCCAAGCGGAAGTCACTGCGGGCGTGGATCCGAAGTTTTTCGGCCTGGTGGGTGTATCCCTCTCCAACAATCACCTGCCTGTTTTACCACCGACCGCGGGGGACTTTACGACTGCAGGGCTGACGGTCGGACCGGGCCAGCCGCACGGAGTCTTTATTGTGCAGGGTGACAGGCCCTGCGGCGCACAGAAGAGCGGCGGGATCGATCCCTTCGGCTGTGGCACATACAGGAGCACGTACTCGACCCAAGCCAGCCTCAGCATCCAGCGGGAGTTGACAAGCAACATGTCATTGGAGGTGGGGTACGATTTCCAGCGCACCTTCCACCTCCAGGACCCATTGGAGGGTAACTTCACGCAGGCGAAGGACCCGACCGGCCAGCCGCTCGTCGATCCGTTCCTGGGTCCGATGCTCGTACCTATTAACCCCAACGTGGAAACTGGCACGATCTACTGCTCGTGCGGCGATGCCTGGTACCACGGCATGACCACAACGTTAACGAGGCGGTTTGCCGACCACCTGCAATTTCAGGCGAACTACACCTACTCGAGATCGATCGACGACGTCCTCGATTTTTCATCGTTCAACAGCTCGTTCTACCCGACACTCTTCCCGAAAGGCATCGGCGGAAAGGGCCGGGATCGCGGGCAGTCCGCTTACAATCTCAGCCACATCTTCACGGCCAACGCCGTGTATACCACTCCATTCCAGACGGGTCACAACGTGCTAGAAACGGCGCTGGCGGACATTAGTATTTCGCCGATTGTCTCCATTCATTCGGGCATTCCCTTCGAGGTTCTGATTAACCCCGGACAGGGACTGGGCGGAGAATGCACCACGGTGGTTACTTGCGACGGCGGAGGGGCAACCAGCAACGGTCTGGTGCAGGAGGCTCTCAACCAGGCTCGACCGTTTGCGGCGCCTCGCAACACCGGCGTTGGGCCTTGGGACTACCGGTGGGATATGTCCCTCCGCAAGGGCGTATACCTTAACAAGGAGCGAGGCCTGAAGCTGGAAGTCAGCGCCAACATCAGCAACCTCCTGAATCGCGTTAACTTCCTCGGTGTAAACGGGATTTTCCCGAACGTGACCAACGCAGGGGCAGCCCAGTGCACGGCGCTGGTCAAGACCGGCTGCCTTCCCAACGGAGGCAGCCTCTTGGCTGGCCCCTACGTCCTCCATGGAAACAAGGCGACCGACGTTGCGGAGAAGAAGGGTACCCAAGGATTCCTCACGCTTGGTCAGGATCCGCTGGCCTTCAATTCGGCGGACGTTCCGCGCCAAGCTCAGTTTGCTCTTAGACTCTCGTTCTAGCGTCGAGCGAAAGGCTAACCTTCAGCGGGGCGCCGGGCAAGCAATTGTCCGGCGCCCTTTTTGTTTTCTGGGTTCCGCGCAGCCGCGGTGTTGGCCGGCGCCGACCGCGTTGGCCAACCCGCCCCTACAATATCCGCTTCAAAAATGAGAGTTCCCAGCGGCTCAGAAGTAAACGCGGGTCCCGTTCTCGCAGACTGCGCGTTCCGAAGCCAGTCTTGGTGCGGGGACGCGCTCCCGCCAACCGGTTGAGTTCGTTGAAGTATTTCCGTAATGCCGACGTTCACTTGCCGTCGCGCAGCGGCTTCCAGCGCAACACCGGCCTGCGAGCGGCGGCAACTTCGTCAAGACGGCCGACGCGGGTCGTATGCGGGGCGCGCTTCACGAGTTCGGGATTCACGGCCGCTTCCTCGGCGATGGCGCGCATGGCTTCAATGAAGAGATCGCATTCGTCCTTCGATTCCGACTCCGTCGGCTCGATCATCAGCGCGCCATGCACGACCAACGGGAACGCCGTGGTATAGGGGTGGAAGCCGTAGTCGATCAGGCGCTTCGCGATGTCCATTGTCGTCACGCCGCGCTCCTTCTGGATTGCATCGCTGAAGACAACTTCGTGCATTGTGGGCAGGGAATAGGGCAGCGCCAATACACCATCAAGTTGCTTGCGAATGTAGTTCGCGTTCGTCACGGCATCCTCGGTTGCCTGGCGGATGCCCGGACCGTACGCCAGAATGTACGCGAGCGCGCGCACCAATACGCCAAAGTTCCCGGCGAATGCTTTCAACCTGCCGATGGAATCCGGCCCAGCAGCTTCGAGCGCCAACGTTCCGCCTTCTTTTTCAACCAGGATCGGCCCTGGCCGGAATGGCGCCAGGATCTCTTTCATCATCACGGGTCCGGCGCCGGGGCCCCCTCCTCCGTGGGGCGTTGAAAACGTCTTGTGCAGATTCAGGTGCATCACGTCGACGCCGAAATCTCCGGGACGCGCGACCCCGGCGAGCGCGTTCATGTTTGCGCCGTCCATGTAGAGCAGGGCGCCCTTGGCGTGCAGAATCGCCGCGATTTCTGCAATTCGCTCCTCGAATATGCCGAGGGTGGATGGATTGGTGATCATCAGCGCCGCCACGTCTTCGTTCACGAGTCCCGCGAGCTGCGCCACATCGATCTGGCCCTGCGAGTCCGAGCGGATGTTTTCGACGCCGTAGCCCGCGATCACCGCCGTCGCGGGATTGGTCCCATGCGCTGAATCCGGGATAAGCACCTTCTTGCGCGCGCTGCCTCGTTTCTGGAGGTACGCCCTGATCAGCAGGATGCCGGTCAGCTCCCCTTGGGCGCCGGCCGCGGGCTGCAAGGAAGCCGCGTCCATACCGGTGATTTCCAAGAGGCACTTTTCGAGCAGCCGCATGATTTTCAAGCAGCCCTGGGAAAGTTCCTGTGGTTGGAGCGGATGTTCGGTGGCGATTCCGTCCAGCCGGGCCACGGACTCGTTCACGCGCGGGTTGTACTTCATGGTGCAGGATCCCAGCGGATACATCCCCAGATCGATCGCGTAGTTCCAGGTCGAGAGACGCGTGAAATGCCGGAGAACCTCGATCTCGCTGACTTCGGGAAACCCTTCCACGCCCTCGCCGCGATGACTCACGCCAAGCGCCTTTGCCGGATCGACCTCGGGAACATCCAGCGGTGGAAGGTCGAAGGCCCTCTTGCCGGGCGACGAATGTTCGAAGATCAGCCCTTCGTTTTGGCTGACGTGACGCGACGCTTTTTTGAATTTATCGCTCATCGCTGATGTACCAGTGGCGCGGCAAGCGCGGCGCGCAGCCCGTGGGCGAGTTTCTCGATGTCGGACCGCTTCGTAGTTTCAGTGACACAGACCAGCGCGTGCCGCCGCAACTCCGGATACCACGAATCGAGCGCCAGCGGGCCGATGATCCTGTCGCCGAGAAGCTGGCGATTGACCTCCGCTATCGGGCACGGAAACTCGATGGCAAACTCATTAAAGAAGGGCGCGTCGAACGCGCGCCGGATCCCGGGAATCTTGACCAGCTCGCTCAGCGCGAAATGCGCCTTGGCGAGATTCTGACGAGCCATTTCTCGAAGCCCTTCTTTTCCCAGCAGCGTCAGGTGCACAGTGGCAGCCAGGGCGCACAGCGCCTGATTGGTGCAAATATTCGAGGTGGCTTTCTCCCGGCGTATGTGTTGTTCCCGCGTCGCGAGAGTCAGCACGAACCCTCGCCGCCCGGCAGCGTCGGTGGTCTGCCCGGCCACCCGCCCCGGCATTTGACGCACGAACTTGTCGCGCGTGGCGATCGCGCCGACAAAAGGTCCCCCGTAGCTCGGCGGCAGGCCGAAACTCTGGCCTTCGAGCGCGACGATATCCGCCTGGGCCGGCGGGCGTACGAGGCCGAGCGAAACTCCTTCGGTCACGGCCACGACCAGCAGCGCCCCGGACGAGCGCGCGGAGTCCGCCAACGCAGGCTCATACTCGATCACTCCGAAAAAGTTCGGCGATTGCACAACCACCGCGGCGACATCCTCCGACATGGCGGACTCGAGCGCCTTGCGGTCGAGCTTGCCGTCCGCGCCAAACGGAAGCTCCTCGACCGCGAGGCCGGAGTTCTTTGCATACGTCTTCAGCACCTCGCGATATTCCGGGTGCAGGGACCTCGCAACGAGGACCCGCCGGCGCCCGGTGAGGCGCTCGGCCATGAGCACGGCTTCCGTGGTGGCCGTCGAGCCGTCCCACATCGAGGCATTCGCGACTTCCTGTCCCGTAAGCTGGCACATCAACGTCTGAAACTCGAAGATAGCTTGAAGGGTTCCTTGAGAGATTTCCGCCTGGTATGGCGTGTATGAGGTCAAGAATTCGCCCCGCTGAATGATCGCATCCGTGACCACGGAACGGAGATGGTTATAGACGCCCGCGCCCAGAAAGCTCGTGTAGCCCATCGAATTCTCGCGAGCGCGTTCGTTGAAATACTCGATGATTTCCGCTTCCGAATAGGGTCCCGGCAGATTCAGCGCCTCTTTCAATCGGTATCGCGCGGGGATGCGGCAAAACAGTTCATCGACGGACTCGACACCGATCGCAGCGAGCATCGCTTGCCGCTCGGCGGGGCTTTTGGGGAGGTAGCGCATCAGGCGTGAGCTTCCTGTTCCGAGACGAAGGCTTCGTAGGCCGGCGCATCCATCAATTCGTCAATCTGTCGAGGATTCTGGAGCCGCAGCTTGACGAACCACGCCGCGCCGTGAGGGTCGGAATTTACCTTTTCGGGGGCATTTTGCAGCGCAGCATTCACCTCCAGAACCTCGCCTGAAGCGGGCGCGTAGATCTCGAAAACAGCCTTTACGGACTCGACGGTTGCGAGAGTTGCCCCCGACGCGAACTTCGCGCCGGGCTTCGGCAACTCCACGAAGACGACCTCGCCGATCTGGCACTGTGCATAGTCGGTGATTCCAACCGTGCCGACTTCGCCTTTTGCCTCGATCCATTCATGCTGTTTTGTATAGCGATATGCCGCCGGATAGGTCATGAACTCGCTCCTCCAATTTCACCGCTCGCCGTTGTCTTGGCTCTTTTGTAGAAGGGGGTCGGGACCACGCGTGCCTTGTACCTCTGGCTGCGAATCTCCACATCGACCGAAGTCCCCACCGCCGCCATCCGCGGCGGGACAAACGCCAGCGCGATATTTTGCGCCAGCGTCGGCGAGGGCGAGCCGCTCGTCACGATCCCAACCGGCTCGCCTGCTTCGTTCAAGCACCGGTACCCGTCGCGCGCGATACCGCGATCGACCATCTCGAGCCCCACCAGCGTGCGCCGCAATCCGGCCTCCTTCGCCCGCGCGAGCGCCGCGCGGCCAATGAAATCGCCTTTGTCCATTTTGCAATAGCGGTCCAGGCCCGCTTCCCACACGTTGATCTCGTCGCTGATCTCGTGGCCATAGAGAGCCATTCTGGCTTCCAGTCTCAATGTATTTCGCGCGCCCAGGCCGCACGGCACGATTCCGAACTCGCGGCCAGCCTCCAGCACCTTTTTCCAGACTTCTTCGCTTGTCCCCGAATCGGAGGGGACATAGATTTCAAAGCCGTCCTCACCGGTATACCCGGTCCGCGCGATCAGGATGTCCGGGAGGCCGCACACGGTACCGAACACAAACCAATAATTCCTCATTCTTGCCAGATTTGCATCGGTCAGTTTCTGGAGTACCGCAGCCCCCCGCGGGCCCTGAATCGCAAGCTGCGTGTAGGAGTCGCTTAGATCAACGGCTTCGCAAACGAACGCTTTGGTGTTTTCGCGGACCCAACCAACATCTTTCTCGCGCGTCCCGGCGTTGATGACTGTCAGGAAGTCATCTTCGCCTAGCCGGTGGACGATGACGTCGTCCACAAACGTTCCTTCGGGGTAGAGCATCGCGGAATAGTGCGCTTGGCCAATCGCCAGGCGCGAAACATCGTTCATCGTAAGGTGCTGCGTGGCGGCCAACGCCGCGCCCGAAGCGCGAGTGGTGTGGATTCGAATATCACCCATGTGACTGACATCGAAGACACCCACACGTTGGCGCACCGCCTTGTGTTCGGCGACCAGTCCGCCGCTCGAGGCATATTCTACCGGCATGTCCCAGCCGCCGAAGTCCACCATCTTCGCGCCCAAGGCACGGTGCAGCGCGTTTAGCGGCGTCTTACGGAGTGCAGCTATAGGCGAATTGGCCAAGGACCACCCTGTTTCGCGGCTTCCATTTCAGGTGCGCTTCGATTCCAACGCCGGGTGCCCATGATGACCGACGAGGGTATTTTCTCCGCTATCGAGCAGTGAACTACGGTGCGGCATCCCGAATTCGACGGCGGCTACCCATTTCTGAAAATATTTCCGAAATACAATTTGTAACGAGAACATTGGACGATTCTTCGACGGCTCGCACCACTACGCGCCGCCGACAGGCGATTCTTAACGGGATGACCTCCAGAAAAGTCCGATGTTCACCCACAGATTGCAGCGAATTCTCGACGACTTAGCCCGAAGCGGCAAGTTAACACAGTGCCAGCACGTGGCAACGGCGAAACCTGCGCCAATTCGTCAATTGATTACGGAGGCCCTCTCAGAGGCCAGGTCCGGTTTTTGGCCGGACGGACCGATCAGAGCCGGTCATTCGAGCGGTCCCGATACATCGACTGGCCAAGGCTGCCCGCCGCTCCCCAACGGCCGTGATCGTAAGTGATTATTCCCAGCGACCGAGTCTCGGAAATCATCACGCTTTCGGGCGTGTAGCGGACGTATCCCCCGAATGTATGCGCTTTGTCGACCGTCGCGTGCAGCACTCGCTCATCCGGCAATACGCGCGTATAGCCGTATTTCCCCACCTGGCCGGCGGCAAGCCGGTCGAAGTCCCGGAATCGTTCCTGCGTATACGGTTCCGCCGAGCCACTCTCTCCGCGCGAGTCCCGCACTGCCAGCCGAGACTTCACGTCTTTCGAGCCGTACAAATCCATCGGCCGATTCGCCGCCGCAGAACCCAGAAAATATTCCGCACCAGGGCCTCCTGTGCCGGTCCGCCGGGTGGGCGCATTCAGGGTCAAGTCACCCCCTGTACCGCCCGAAATGCTGGCCTGCTTGCCGGGCGACGAAGCACGCATCGCCAGCAGCTTGCCGTCGCTCTCCGACCAGCCGAGCATCCAGTCGCGTCCAGAACGCAACTGGTGTTCGAGCGCGTCCCTGTATTCGACATCGATCTGTCCTGCAGGAGTATAGATGGTGGATGCGAGTTGGATGGCCCAGCGGCCGTCGTTGTTCGTGACGCCGTAGATCCCCTGGCAGACCTCCAATTTTTCGCCGTCGGCGTCGTAGCGCGAAAATACCAGCTCGAGCCCCACGTTCACGGGATTGAAGGTATGCACCTGCAGGACGTCGAGCATGTCGTAGGAGCCTTTGCGAACCGTCAGCCCGCCGCGTCCTTGAAGACCGGCCGGGATGGTTCCACTCACGTTCATCGAAGGTGGCGGGTCCGACAAGAAATTGCTTTCGCTGTCCACGACAGTCGCTTCAATGCCTTCATATATCGCGAACGGATAGTGAAAGGATCTTGCCATCGCGCGCGAGTCGCGCTGCGCGAGAGCGGAGAAATACTGCGTCAGCACGGTCATCGCCGCCGGCACGGAGTTTTCATAGGCTGCCGGAAATCGGCAGTCGAACATTGCATTGGGTTTGAGTCCGGCCGGTCTCGGCGGCGCATCCGATATCGCCGTCTCCACTGCATAGGACCCAGCGGACGCAGACGCGGCTACGGTGACGAAGCCAGCCACGGCTGCGCCCATGAAATTCCTTCTTGTAAGATCACGTTCTGCGATTTGATGGCTCATCGTTCTCTCCTGTTCGCTTCATTCCTGGGGTCGGAGTCGAAGCAATCGCTTGTCAAGCAATGGGCGTCGCGAAACGGAAGCAGCACGACGGCCGCAAATGTTCCATGCAACGGCGGCGCTCAATCCCCGAGTTCATCGTCAGACTGCGGATTCCGAACGAGTGCAACACGCTGGCTAGTTCGGCTTGAAGCCGGCCGGCAATAGCTTCTTGGGATCCACCCGCACGACCAGGTAGACGATTTGATCGGAGGTGACTTCACTGAACCAGTGGGGAGTGTTCGGCGGGATGACGACCACGTCACCCGGCCCGATTTGCCGGCTCACGCCGCCCTGGACCTTATCTCCCAACGAACTGGGGCCTACGAGGACCTTAACGACTTCGCTATCCGCCGCTGCCGGCTTTGGATTTTCCAGGGTTCCGCCGGTCACAAGCGTCCCAGTTCCTTTCAATACGTGATAAACCTCCGTGACCTGGCTGTGCTCGATAGCGCCACCGGGGTTCGAGCCGGTCGTTTTGTTGCGACGCACGATCCCGACGGCGACGTTGTATTCGCCGTTGATGCTGACTACGCGGAGGGCCTGATCACTGACCGCGGTGGACGGTATTTTCTGGAGGGCCGTCTGGAGCTCCGCATTGGTGACGTCCGTTGCCGAAATGGCGTCCGGATGACGATCGTTCGCTGAGTTGGCCGCTTGGCCCCAGCTCGCCTGCGAGGCGAGAAGCCCCAGCAAGATCGCGAAGCCGATCAAAATGCGGTTGCGCATGGTAGCTCCTGTGCAGCGGAAGATTTTCAGTGACGTCCGTAGCAGAAAGTGTACACCGGATTGAATACCTTTGAGAGCACTGAGCACTGGTTCCCGCTCCACGCGGGGAACATGCGATACGGGGCCCAAGCCTGGACTCGTTCAACCCGGCATCGACTGCGCCTTGAGTCAAAACACTGCCCGCAGAACGATTATTTCTGTGGACGCACAGTAAGCTCCAATAGTTTTTTCGGTGGATTCGAGCCAATGGTTATTTCAGCGAGTTCAGTCCACTCACCTCTTTCGTTCATCCGCAACACGGAACTGGTCCGGAACTCCCCAAAGGCGAAGCCCCAGGTCATCCCTTCGCCCTCTCGCAACAGTTTTATTTGGCTCTCGAGAAAACGGCCGTCGTTAAATGCCCGCATGCGGTACGTTCCGTCCTCGTCGTCATAGGAAATTATTCCGAGCGCCCGGAGAACGGGTTGGCCGGATTTTGTCCGGCCGATGCCCTCGATGACCAAGATCAAGCCATCGAGTTTGCACTGAACTTCTTCGGTCTGGACTAATTCCACGGACTCGCCCGGGCCGCGCAGCAGGCGTGCCTCCCCGAGCCATTTACCGGCCAGGAAGCCAAGCTTTTTCATGGCCGCGCGCTGCGCTTCGAGGTCCGGAACCCGCGGTGGCTGAGCCATTTTACGGACAAATACTACCACCAGGAAGGGGATTTGACTCTTTCGGTTCGGGCGTCCGGCGAGCCTGCATGTGTAAAATCCGGCCGAATTGGTGGGCGCCTGGCAGGGGTTGGCCGATCGCCCGGAACCCCCTTGACAGGGAGCGCCGGATCGATTAAACTAACTAGTTAGTTGATGAATACCAGCGCGCTTCGAGGAGGCCCTTATGCAATATCGCCGCTTGGGAAAGAGTTCATTGATCGTCTCCGCGCTGGGACTTGGTTGCATGGGGATGTCCCAGTCCTATGGCACACCTGACGATCAAGAGTCCATCGCGACGATTCATCACGCCATCGATCGCGGCATCAGCATGCTCGATACGGCCGATATGTACGGCGGCGGGACGAACGAAGAGCTGCTCGCGCGCGCCCTCGCGAAACGCCGCAACGAGGTTGTGATCGCCACGAAGTTCGGAAACATGCGGCAGCCCGACGGCCGCTTCCTGGGTGTGAATGGGCGCCCCGAATACGTGCAGAGCGCCTGCGAAGCCAGCCTGCAGCGGCTGAAGATTTCGACGATCGACCTCTTCTATCTACACCGCGTGGACACGAACGTGCCGGTTGAGGAGACGGTGGGCGCGATGTCGCGGCTGATCGAGCAGGGAAAAGTGCGGTACCTGGGACTCTCCGAAGCTGGTGTGCAGACGATCCGGCGGGCGCACGCGACCTACCCGATCACCGCTCTGCAGAGCGAATACTCTCTCTGGACGCGCGACCCGGAGAGCGGGATTCTCGCGGCGTGCCGCGAGCTGGGTATCGGTTTCGTCCCTTACAGCCCGTTGGGACGCGGGATTCTAACCGGCCAGGTGAAAAGCGCGGAGTTTGGTCCCAAGGATTTTCGCCGCATCTCCCCGCGTTTCCAGGGAGACAATTTCCAGAAGAATCTGCAACTGGTGACACGCATCGAGCAGATGGCCGCGAAAAAGCGCTGTACCCCGGCGCAGCTGGCGCTCGCATGGGTGTTGGCGCAGGGCGAAGACATTGTTCCGATTCCGGGGACTAAGCGCCGCGCTTACCTCGACCAGAATCTCAGCGCCCTGGATATTTCTCTAACAGCCACGGACTTGAAGCAGATCGACGAGATCGCGCCCCGCGGCGCAGCTGCAGGCGCGCGATACCCAGAGGAGTATATGAACCGCTTGGGGATTTGAAATAAACCATGAGTCGAGGACGTAGAAAAGTTGAAGATCCGGCGACGGCGCGCCGGATTCTGGCGGCGGCCGAGCAGCATTTTGCGGCACAGGGCCTTGCGGGAGCGCGCACGGAGGAGATTGCCCTGGCGGCTCATGCGAACAAGGCGATGCTCTACTACTATTTCGGCAACAAGCGCCGGCTGCATCGAGCGGTGCTCGAAAATCTCCTGCGGCAGTTCCGCACCGGCGTGCTGGCTCCCCGGAAAAAGAACGCTTCGGCCAGCGAGCAGTTTTTCAGTTCCGTGAGCGGCTATTTCGATTTCCTGGCGACTCATCCGAACTATCCTCTGCTGGTGCAACGCGAAGCGATGGGAGCGGGCGGGAACTTCGACTTCATGGTGCGTGAATATTTTCGCCCCGTCTACGGGCAGCTTTCCCGAGCAATCGAGGTAGGGATCGCCTCGGGCGAGTTCCGCAAAGTGGATCCGGGGCAGACGGCCAGCATCGCGATGGGCATGGTCACGTCGTACTTCGCCGCTGCGCCGATCGTCAGCCAGATGGTGGGACACAACCTGCTGACGCCGCAAGCGATCGCGGCTCGCAAACGCGCCCTGCTCGACTTTCTGCACCACGCCGTGGATCGCAAGGGAGCCAGATCTCGATGAGCGGAAGCCAGCGATCCTTTGGAATTATCGCGCTCGTGTTTCTGATCGCGCTCGCGTTTTACGTGTTCTCGACGCCCTGGGGCAAGGATATTCCGCTTACCGGCGTCGTGGACGGCAACGAAATCATTGTCAGCCCGCAGATCTCCGGCCGCATCATTCGCCTGACGGTGGACGAAGGCTCCGAAGTGAAGAAGGGGGATCTGATCGCCGAGCTGGACCCGAAGGAGCTGGAAGCAAGTCTCGCGGCCGCCAATGCGAATGTGGCAAGCCTCCAGGCGCAGGTGAAGTCGGCGAATCACAACTATTCCCTCACGGACGATCAGACCGGCGCATCAGTGAAACAAGCCATGGCGATGCTCACATCGACGCGCGCCCAGCTGGACCAGGCCCGCGCAAACCTCTGGCGCGATCAGACCGATTTTGACCGTTCGCAGAAACTCTACGAGAGCGGCGTGGAATCGGCACAGGATCGCGATCACGCGCAGGCGGCTCTCAATGCCTCGGAAGCGAATGTGAAGTCGCTCGAGGACTCCGTGAGCGCCCAGGAAGCCGCCCTTGGGGTCGCCCAGGCCAACCGCAAGCAGGTGGACGTTCGCGGCAGCGAGATTGCTACCACTCTCGCACAGCTCGAGCAGGCTCGTGCCGTGGCGGCCGAGACTGCCACGCAGCTGGGGTACACCAGAATCTACGCTCCGATCGACGGCGTCGTATCGGTTCGCGTGGCGACGCAGGGCGAGGTCGTGGCGCAAAGTTCGCCGATCGTCGTCGTCGTCGACGTGGGCCACCTGTGGGTCCGCGCCGATGTCGAGGAGAGCTACATCGATTTGATTCGGTTCGGTCAGACGCTACGCATCAAGCTTCCTTCCGGCGACCTGCTTCAGGGGCAGGTATTCTTCAAGGGAGTTGAAAACGACTTCGCCACGCAGCGCGACGTGAGTCGCACGAAACGCGATATCAAGACGTTCGCGATCAAGGTTTCCGTTCCGAATCAGGACGGGCGGCTGTTTACGGGCATGACGGCGACCGTTCTGCTCCCGCCGCCGGAGCGAAAGAGCTGGTGGGCGCGGCTATGACCACAGCCGAATCGACGACCGCGAACGCCATCGAGGTGGATCACCTGACGAAGAAGTTCGGTGACTTCGTGGCGGTCAATGAAGTGACCTTCCACGTGGCGCGGCAAGAGATCTTCGGTCTTCTGGGTCCCAACGGGGCGGGGAAGACGACCCTCATTCGAGTCCTGACCACGCTCACACCGCCATCGTCGGGCACCGCCCGGGTCGGCGGCCACGATATCTGCACCGACGCTGATGGCGTGCGCAATGTGCTCGGCGTGATCCCCCAAGCGTTCACGTCGGACCCGGAGCTGACCGCTAAGGAGAATATGACCGTTCACGCAAAGCTGTACGGCGTGCCCGCGGACAAGCGCGACCCGCTGATCGACCAGTTGCTGGAATCGGTGGAGCTATTGAAGTTTCGCGATGCGCTGGTGAAGACGTTTTCGGGGGGAATGCGGCGGCGTCTGGAGATCGCTCGCGGATTGGTACACTCGCCGAAAATCATGTTTCTCGATGAACCGACCACGGGTCTCGACCCCGTCTCGCGCACCAACGTGTGGGAGATGATTCGCAACTTGCGCGACAAAGCCGAGCTGACGATTCTGTTGACGACGCACTACATGGATGAAGCGGACAAACTCTGCGACCGCATTGCGATCGTAGACCACGGAAAACTCGCGGCGCTCGATACTCCCACCCGCCTGAAGGACAATGTCCCCGGAACGGAAATCGTAGAAGTGGAGTTCCAGAACGCACCTCCTGACTGGATCCATCAGCTCCACGGCCTCGCGCACGCCACCGGCGCCACACAACACGACGAAGTGGTTCACATCACTTCAAACGACGGCCCGGCCACGGTAGCGGGGCTGATGGATCTCGCACGCGCGCGGCACGTGACCGTGAAGAGAGTCAGCGTGCAGAGCACGACGCTGGATGACGTGTTCCTGCACTACACCGGCAACGCCCTGCGCGATGCGCCGCAAAAGGCAACATATGAACCGAGCCCATTTTCCCGCTGACCGCCCGGCGCGCGCATCGGCGCATACGGGCGACAAGGAGCCGCGGCCATGAAACTCTATCGAACGACGGCGCTAATCGAACGGGATATGAGGAAGTTTTTTCGCAGCCCCGCGCTGATGCTGAGTTCGCTGATTTTTCCCCTGGTGCAACTCGTGGTTCTGGGGTACGCCTTCGGAGGAAAGATCAAGGGTGCGGCGCTAGCCGTGGTGGACGAGGATCACTCCGTGGAGTCGCGCCGCGTCCAGGAGATGTTCGACGGCATCTCCGCCGGCCCCGACACGTTCCGCGTCGTAAAATACGATTCATTCCCGCGCGCGGTGGATGACTTGCATGCCGGCTTCGTTCGCGGCGTGGTCGACATTCCCCACGACTTTTCGCGACGCTACTACCAGCACGACCGGCCGCGCGTGGTCTTCACCGAGGACAACAGCGACCAGTTCATTTCCAGTTCCATCCTCGAACGCGTTCAGGAAATGACGACGGAGCTCAACACACCGGACGTATCACCGCGACTGGACGCTCAGGTGCAACTGAACGTGGTCGAAATCTACCCATACGTCGAGTACATCAAATATCTGTTGGCCGGCTCGACCGCCATGGGAATTTTCATCACAGCAATGATCGGCGGCGGCATTACCTACATCGACGACAAAATGCGCGGACTCCATGAGGGGTATCTGCTCACGCCGATCCGCAAGTCGGAGCTGGTAGGAGGGCTAATTGGCGCGGGGACGCTGAAGGCGTTCATGGCTGGAATGTGCCTAGTGATCATCGGAGGGCTTATCGCCGGGATTCCGCGCCTGTGGGACCCTGTGCGACTCACCTATCTCGCGATTGTCGTGCTGGTGGCCTCGCTTGCAATGATCAGCCTGATGTTTCTGGTGATGGTGCGCGTGGACGATCCGCTGGTGCCGCGGGCGATTTTCGGCGTACTCAATATGCTGCTATTCTTCCCGTCGGGCGCAGTCTATCCCACCGAAGCGTTTCCGTCATGGCTGCGGTGGATTTCGGTGATCGATCCGTTTACCTACACGGTGCACGCTCTGCGGAATCTCACGCTGAAGAATACCGGCATTGAAGGGATTTACATGGACGTGTTACTTTTGACCGGGTTTTCGGCGCTGATGATTACGGGCTGCGTCGCGCTTTTCAAGCGCCAGCTGTAGGCCGGCACCCGGATTTGGCGGAGCGCGACGTCGGATTCTTCCGGAGCCGAGGCTCCGATTCCCTAGCGACCCTTGATCGGAACGGTCGTCGTTTGAAGGAGGGCCAGTGGGCCTACTGGATTCCACCGAAGAGCATCCCGAATCAAAGCTCCGGCGATACCTTATCACGGCTCTCGCCTTTATCGTGCTTCTAGCCGGGACGCTGTGGTATCTGCTGCGATATCATACGGAAAAAGTCACCGTCCACCATTTTATGACTGCCCTGGTGGCCGGCGATATGCAGCGCGCCTACCAAATCTGGCAGCCCTCGCCATCGTACACCATGAAGGATTTTCTCGATGATTGGGGACCCACTGGGTTCTACGGCCCCGTGAAGAGCTACACCGTGGAGCGTCCCGAGCATATCAAGGACGGGCCCGCCGCCGCGGTGACGGTGGACGTCAGTCCCTATGAAACCTATCCGAGGGACGACCCCGCGAAGGAAGTGAGAACGAAGAAGGTCGTGCTGTGGGTACAATTCAAGGATCAGTCGATCAGCTTCCCGCCTGAATAGCGCGCCTATTCCGTTTCCATCTGAGCTTCTTCCACAAGCATGATGGGGATGTCCCCTCGCACCGGATAAACCCGCTTGCAAGTGGCGCACTTCAGACCCTGCTGGTCGGCGGTCGGCGTCACGGGCGTCTTGCACAGTGGACAAACCAGAATGTCGAGCAATTCTTGCGAGACGGCCATCCCCACCCTCCGGAATGAAATTCGCGCACCGCACTCTAACAGGCCGGGGCGCGGCCGGGCAACCGCGGTTTTCCCTTCCGTTCGCCTTAGACGAGTTGCGCGGCCTTGAGCACGAGCCGCGCCCTCCATTCCGCACCCGCGGCAATTTCCGCCGGCCAGACTGCAATCACCTGGGAGCCCTGGTAGATTCGCTCGAAACCATCTTCGGATTCCGAAACGGTTTCAATCGGCGAGATCCAGAGACTGCGCGCGTCGGGCGCATCGAGCGTCACGCTCGCTCGTTGCCATTCATCCACGACGCGCAACTCGGTGGCGGGTACCGCGGCCGCCCATCGAAGAGGGAATCGCTGACCCGCAGATTCAAAGTAGCGGTCATGCTCCGCAGGCGCGAGAAAGTTTATTACGACCTCGATTCCGACGTTCACAGCGGCAGTGCCCGGCGCCCTGCGCCGCAGAAGGACCTCGCAAGCAATTTCGAAGCCGTCCGGCGTGGGGTGGAAGGCAAGAGATTTGTCCGCACCCCAATCTGCGCTGCTTTCCGAAGCAAGCGCAACATGCGTCGCGGATAGTTCCCTCACACAGTATCGCCCTCCCGCGAGCGCCGCATCCTCCTGCAGCTGGATAGTCGCGGCATCCTCGAAATTCTTGGCTCGGTCGAAAAGCAGCAGCCGGAACATGTTTCGGTCCCAACGGTCATAGTGCAACCAGCGCTCGAGTCCACCCTCTTTCGCGCGCGTTTGGTCGTGGATTGACTGGACGCCTTCGACTCGATGCTCGGGAAGGGCGCGAACCGTTACGTGGTAGGTCTCGGGGCGGCGGACAAGCGAATTGATCAAGGTCACATTCGGCGGCCGGAAATCGAGCATGCGAATGGTGCCGCCGTCCTCCGGCGCGATCAGCGCGGCATAGCGATCGGACGTGAGATAGATTTCGTCGCGCCCATCCGCGTCGAAGTCGAGCTTCGCCACACAGGCGTACTCGCATTTTTTGTGCGTGAGGCCGTCGGCAATCGTCTCGGCACGTTCGAGCGAACGCCACACGGCCGTGCGCAGATGCGGCGAGTACAGGCCGCCGAAGACGCCGTGCCAGTAGGCATCGTTGCACTGGCCTTGGAGCAAGAGCGTTCTAGCCTCGGCGCGCGATTCCAAGAAACGCTTGTAGCGGCGGCTGCGCGCGAGCGCCCGGATTTTGTGCGAGACGTGCAGCATTTTCTTGTGCAATAGATTCGCTTCGGAGTACTTGGTGAAATAGTTCCGCCAGATTCCCCCGCGGAGGAAGGGCATCACGTCCGGACGCGAGGAGAATTCCTGCACCAGACCGTGGTACCGCGCTCGCGCGGGCGCAGGCAGGGACCACTCCATCATTTCCGCGTACGAAGCGGTGGGAAGGGCCGCTCGGCCAAGCGGCGGATGCGAAGCGGCGGCGTCTCCGGGAGTCGACGATCCGAGCCAGTCGGCGCTCTCCTCCAGCGCGGAAAAGAAACGGTCGAGCCACCCGTCGCGATAGCAGTGGTTGTGCGTGCCGGGCCAGGAGCCGAATTTCTCGAGATCGTCGCCCATTGCCGCAAACCCGCCCGGGTGCCTCTCGGCGGCGCCGCGCAGAAATTGCGTTGTCTCGCCCACATCGCGGAAGGGAACGAGGTAACGCAAAGACTTCAGCCCCGGCAACACTTTCACCGTATGGCCTAGGTCCTCGCAGAGGTAGTAGCCGTAGAGCTGCTCGAGATCAAAGCCGCTGCCGAGAAAGTGGTTGTCGTCCACCAGCGAATACTCGACGCCTGCCGCTGCGAGAGATGAGGGAAGCTGGGGTTCCCAGACCCGCTCCGCAATCCACGCTCCGCGTGGCCGTACGCCGAAATGTTTTTCCACGTAATTCGCGAGCCGAAGGATCTGTTCGTGACGATCCTCAGGCGGAATCGCGATGAGGATTGGTTCATAGAATCCGCCGCCCACCATTTCCACCTGGCCTAGGCGGGTCAGCGCGCGAAGCCGGTCGAAATATTCCGGATGCGCTCGCTCGATCCATTCGAGCAGCGGCCCCGAATAGTGCAGCCCCAGCCGGACCGACGGATGCCGCGCGAGAACCTCGAGGAAGGGCAAATAAGAATTTGTGTAGGCGCGCTCGAACACGTTGTCGAAATTTCCGACCGGCTGGTGCGCGTGAATCAGCAGGACAAGCTCAAATTTCCGCAACGGCGGCCCTCAGCAACGCATTACAGGATATCTCGATTCCGCAGGACAGTGGCAATGGACTTTTGGATGAGCGCGATTCGCTTTCCCGCGTGCAGTTCAGAGACTCACGAATGGAGAATTCCGCGGGACATGAGTTTCAGGGTTCGGAAATCGGTCCGCGCGAGGTTAAAACGTCAGGATTTAGCTCGTCTGGCTCAGGGAATATTAATCTAGCCATCGCGGTTCGGAATTCAGCGGCACAGGAATGCGCGCGCCGCGCCCGCTCCGGCGAATGCTGAAAACCGCTCGCAGAGTCGAAACATCGCCGATTCGATCGATGCGTCGGCCGCGCCGAACGGAGCATAGATCACCGCAAGAATCTCGCTGGCCGATTCGGTGATCATGGTGCGTGTCGAATCGCTGATGGGACTCCCGAAGGGTCCCTCCGCATCGACAAGGGTCGGCCTGCCGGCCAGGTGCCACGTCCGCTTGCTTATGCCTTCATAGCTTTCGCCCGCCGCGCCGTGCCGAAATACGATGGGCGGGCGAATCCGCGCCCGGTCGTAACATCCAAATGGCCAGCCCGTCTCGATCGAGCCGAGGTTGCCGATGTCGACGGCATTCGACACGCGGTAGAGTCCTTTACCCTGGACAACGCGCCGAAGCAGTGCCTCCGACGAGGGGCGGTATTTCGAGGGGTCCAGGTCCCATTCCCGGAACATCGCGCGGACTGCGCGAGTAGGTTCCGCTTCCGCTAGGCTCTCTACCGTAAATTCGCGCCTCACTCTGTCGCAGGCCTCGTCCATCAAACGGGCAAGCTCGTCCTCTGCCAGAGCCACTTTGAGCCTATCGGCTTCTACGACTCCCAGCTTTACGCCGGGCAGACGGATCTGAATCTCCATCGTCGCTCGCTCGTTCGAGGGCTGTTATGATCGCAATTCTCTGCGAAGCGGGAATCGCCCTGCATGTCTGACGGATTGCGGACAAATTCTATCGGGAAATGAATGAGCGCGCGATGAAAGAAAACCAGCAATTCGAGCGCGGCATCGCGCTCTTCAACTCGCGCAAGTTCTTCGCAGCTCACGAGGTCTGGGAGGAACTTTGGCTCGTCGAGCGCGAGCCCGAGAAGAGGTTTCTGCAGGGCCTGATCCAGATTTCGGCAGCCTTCCATCACTATCGCCGCCAAAATCTGAAGGGAGCCGCGTCACTTCTCGCAGCCGGAGTGGCAAAACTGGACGGGTTTACCAACGATCATCGCGGATTGGCACTTGCGGCGCTGCGCAGCAGAGTCGAAGAATGGCTGACATGGATTCGTGACGGTAGAGGTCTTGGACGGAAGGCGCTGCCGAGAATTCGGCTGGCGACACGAGTCCAGAGTGGGAGCGCAGCTCGTTCCGCATCCAACACGACGGCAGGGCGGAAGGCGCGAAACAGACCGGCTGGATCCAAAAACGCGCCGAGCGGCCACAAGCGGAGTTAAAGCGCAACAGGAGAGGGCGGCGCGGGCGAGCCGCCTGTCAGACCTTCTTGTAATAGTCGGCGTTGATTTTCGTGAAGCTGGACCATTTCTCCGGAAGGTCTTCCAGGGCGAAAATCGCAGTCACGGGGCAGACTGGGACGCAAGCCCCGCAGTCAATGCACTCATCGGGATTGATGTAGAGCTGGGTGGCCGGTTCGAAGTCGGCCTCGTCCTTTCGCGGGTGGATGCAATCCACCGGGCAGACGTCCACGCAGGCGGTGTCCTTAGTTCCTATGCAGGGCTCAGCAATTACATAAGCCATTCGATTCTCTCCTGCCACCGGGGCTTTCCGGGAAGAAGGCGCGCGCTCGATTTCATTCGCGCAATATGAAACATGCTTTTATAACATCAAATATTGTGCGGTACAAGCCTGCCACTCGGGGCAAATTCACGATACCGCCCGTGAAAACTGATCGATCGGTTGGCCAAACCTTCGAGACGCGAAACCGTTACTGGTCGGCGACCTCCCATATTGCCGCTGCGGTCCGGCAGCCGATAAAATGGGGTTTGGAGGCAACATACCATGCCCGTCCCATGGCGACGTTTGCTCTCAATCGCAACCCTATCTGCGCCGCTGCTCTTAGCGTTCGTATCCGCGCGGCCACCGATCGCGGCGGCCCGGCCTGCAGCGAACACCGACACGCTCTCTGGCGATCCGCCACTGATCGACTTGGACGGGTACAAGCAGGCCGTCGCTCGATACCGGGGCAAAGGAGTACTTGTGACTTTTTGGGCTACCTGGTGTCAGCCGTGTCGCGACGAATTTCCAATGATCGTTGCCCTCGCGAAGGAATACGGCCCGCAGGGCCTCGTCGTCATCGGAGTGAGCCTGGATGAGGATTCGGACATGGGCTTGGTCCGCCGTTTTCTGTCGGACAGCCACCCCGGCTTCCCCAACTTTCGCCAAAAGCCAGGAATCGACGCGGACGCCTTTTACCAGGGAGTGAACCCGGAGTGGCGCGGCACGATGCCTCAGAATGATTTCTATGCCCGCGACGGTCACCTCGCGCGATTTTTTGTCGGCCAGAAGCAGAAATCGGCTTTTGAAGACGCGATCCGGTTCATCTTGTTGGTGCCGAGCTCGGAGAATCGGTCCACCAAGCCGGTATACGCCGGCAACTAAGCGGGCTCTTATGATGAGTTAGGACCGATGTAGCGGTAATGTCCGGTGATCTTCCAACGGAACAACACATCCTCAATTTTTGGGCCCTAACCGATATTGTGAACGATCATATAGCGGCCGCCGTCGCGTGATCGTTGGTCAACAACGATCCCGATGTGGGGTACGCCGCCGCCCAGGTCCCAGGTGACCAAATCGCCTGGAGAATAATCCTCGGCCCGCCTTGTGACCGGCAGGGATTCTCCCTTGCGGCTAAAGAAGACCGCCAGGTTCGGCACGCGGCGGTGGTCGATGTTCGAATCGGGATGGGCTGCCATCCCGCTCCATCGGTGAGGGTAGACCGCGAAATTGTGAAGCATGTCTTCGTGGACTTCCTTCTGCAGGTCGACACCTACTGCTCGATACGACCGAATGATTTCATCGGTACAAACTCCGGTATCAGACGGGACGTCGCCTCCCGGATATGGAATACGAACGTACGCGGGGTCGTACCGGACGTGATGGGAGGTTCGTTCGATGGCGGCTGCGACCAGTCTCTGCAAAAACTGCCGGTGAGCAGCGGTTTCCGGCGCCGTCGTTTGCGCGGACGCGAGCGCCAGCGAAAGTGAACCGGCGGCAACGGTCAGCAGTGAACGGCGTCACACGATCTTGGGTTCCGCATGCGACGAAGCCTCCGGGCCGTAGCCCTGAGGCTTAGTCTCACCAACGAAGCGTAGACCTTGTTCGCTACTGGGAAATGCTGACTGGCTTCGTGAGCTTGAAATGGAGCCGCGTCTCTGCCGGAATCGTAATGTCGCGGTTTCCAGTGTAGGCCGCGCCTGCTGTGCCTGCGCCGCCGCCAGCGAGCGCCCCGATCGCCGCGCCCTTTCCTCCGCCAGCGATTGCACCAATGATCGCGCCCGCCGCGGCTCCGCCCCCGCCGCCCACCAGAGTTCTCTTACCGCGCCCTTTGCCGGCCTCTTCATAGGTGGACGTTTCGATCGAGTACTTGGTGCCGTGTACCGTGATCGAGTCCAGAGTGAGTGCTAGGGCGGCTCCGCCTTTCAGGTGCCCGGCCGTCACTGCCTGAGTCACCGTGCCGGAGGCCCTGGTTCCGACGGGCAGAACGTCACGCCCTCCGACCGTCAGCGGCTCTGCCAGAGACGCGGCAAATCGGTCACCGCTGCTGTTCGTCTTTGTGCCGACGGTCTGGTCCACGGTCACTGTCAGCGTCGTGCCTGCGTCAATGACGATCGGCGGCGGCGCAAATATGGGCTTTGCGGGCGAATTTGAACTGGAACCTGTGGAGTCGGACGGCGTGCCGGTCTGGCTGCATCCGCACGTTGCCAGCAGGACGCCCATGGTAAGCCATCGCGTGATCACTCGAGTTCGCATATTTTCACCTCAGTTGCAGCGTGAAAGCGCATCTAGGGCTGGATGGGACACTCAATTTATTCTAACGGGTACGACTGGCTATCTCAAGACGCGCGATCCGTAGAGCGCCGTATGGGTTAGCACACGCCCATTCCGGGGCGCGCCGGGTTCAGCCCTTCTGCGCCGCAAGGAATCGTTCGGCCTCGATCGCAGCCATACAACCTGAGCCGGCGGCCGTGACCGCCTGGCGGTAGTGGTGGTCTTGGACGTCGCCCGCAGCAAAAACTCCGGTGACGCTGGTCTTCGGACCGTCGTGGGTGAGGAGATAGCCGTTTTCGTCCATCTTGAGTTGCCCCTGAAAAACCTTGGTGTTCGGATCGTGTCCGATGGCGACAAAAACGCCTTCTGCGGGAATCGTCTCGAGCTCCTTGGTCGCGAGGTTGCGAACTTTGACGGAATCGACCGACTGTTTCGCGACGTTTTCCACCTCTTCGATCGCGAAGGGCGTCTTAAAGACGATTCTTTCGTTCGCTCTTGCCCTGTCGAGCATGATTTTCGATGCACGGAACTCATCTCTGCGATGCAGCAGCGTCACCTTTCTTGCGAACTTGGTCAGAAAGGTCGCCTCTTCCATGGCCGTATCGCCGCCGCCGACGACGATGATTTCGCGATTGCGGAAAAAAGCGCCGTCGCACGTCGCGCAGGTGGAAACGCCATGGCCCAGCAAGAGCCGCTCGGACTCGATGCCCAGCATTCGCGCCGAGGCTCCGGCGGCGACGATCAGCGTCTCGCTCTCGTAGGTTTCCTTTCCGGAAACGATCTTGAACGGCCGGTTGCTCAAGTCCACCGACGTCACGGCGCCTGCACGAATATTCGCGCCAAAGCGCTGAGCCTGTTTGCGCGTTCTTTCGATCAGCTCGGGTCCAAGGATGCCTTCGGGAAAGCCCGGAAAATTCTCGACTTCGGTAGTCAGGGCGAGCTGGCCGCCGGGTTCGTAGCCGTCCAGCACGAGAGGCTGCAGGTCAGCTCGCGCCGCATAAATCGCCGCCGTCAGCCCCGCGCAGCCGCTGCCGATAATGATCACCTTGTGCACTGAATCACTCGCGAGATTGGATTCCTGCAGATGGCGCCGCGATTCAGCGCCCAAGAGCGCCCCAGTATAGCACCTCACCCGCCTCTCACCACCGCGCGCACGCGCGGGCCATCGATGAACCACTCGATCTGCCTGCGACTTGCACCAGGCGACCCTCAAGCGCCATAATCCCGCGAAACCGGAATACTTCGATGCCCAATGCCGCGAATCTTTTCCGCCTCTTGAACGAGTGCATCCTATTGCTGCTAGGCGCGCTGCTGATCCTGCTCGCTCTCACACGCCGCGTGGGGCTTCCGGGACGCCCCTTGGCCCTGGCTCTCGTGGGAGCAATTTTGGTGTATTGGGGAGCCCGCGCGCTTCTGCGGCGCGAAGCGGAGGCGGAGCGGCTCCAAACGCGGATTCGCGCCGGCTCGCTCCTCCTGGTGGGCCTCCTGGTGCTTGGGATTCCGATCCTGCCCTTGCGCGATGCCGAATTCTTGCTAGGTCTCGCCGGTTGCGTGCTGGTATTGAGGGGCCTGGTCGGAGGCGCCCTCGCGGTCCGGGGATCGTGAAGTCTCCGGTTCTGTTTAGCCTTGCCACCGCCATCCGTTCTGGCTAATCTCCTGCGCCGCGGGGTCTGATCAGTCCGGGCGGGTGCCCAGGCCCGCTCGCCCCGGCGAGAGCCGCCTGCTGAACCGCAGGATCGAGGAGGCAACCATGCTGAAAGAGTTCAAAGAATTCGCAATGCGGGGCAACGTGCTCGACATGGCCGTCGGCATCATCATCGGCGCCGCTTTCGGCAGGATCATCACGTCGCTCGTCAGCGACGTTATCATGCCGGCCATCGGACTTCTGTTGGGCAAGGTAGATTTTTCAACCCTCTTTTTGAATATCTCCGGGACATCCTACCCGACGCTCGCGCAGGCGAAGGCCGCCGGGGCAGCGACGATCAACTACGGTGTGTTCCTGAATACAGTCATCGATTTTCTGATTGTGGCGTTTGTAATCTTCTTGATGGTCCGCCAAATCAATCGATGGAATAAACCTGCGCCCGCGCCCGCCCCGACCACGAAGGACTGCGGTTACTGCTTCTCGGCGATTCCCCTGAAAGCCACGCGCTGTCCGAACTGCACATCCGAACTGCGCGCGGCGTAGTTTCTTGGGTCGGTGGCTTGAATTCGGCTTGGGAATCCGGCGCTTGCATCGCGCCAAAACCTCACGCAGTCGTCTTCGCTGCGGTGGGGCGGAATTCCCTGGCGCAAGCCTCGCAGGGACACATCTCGCGCAGGCAATCGAAGCTATAAATGCCGGTCGCGTGCCCGTCGGAAAACCGAATCTGTATCGCATAATTTCCGACGGCAGCGGCGGACTGTGCCTTCACTTTTGGTTTGTACATGGGGAGAAGATCGGCGCCGCCCTTTTTGTCATCGGATTTCTTTTCGCGCTCGTCACGGCACGTGGCGCAGGGGCAGTTGTCGCGCAGGTAGGGGAAATCATACCGGCTGGCGTGCCCGTCGGACCAGGTGATGGCGACGCCTTCGCCTGTGGTGACGTACACCTTGACGTCCGAGGGTTTCTTTCGCGGATCAATCGGCAGCGGCATCGCAATTCCATTCTAGCAGACTGTGTGGAGCGCATCGCCTCGGTGAGGGATCAGCGGCGAGCGAGTACAATAGACCGGCGCCAACCCGTAAAGCGGAGAATTGTGATGACCGTCGACTACCTGCTCAAGACCGAGCCTTCCGAATACTCCTTTGCGGACCTGCAGCGCGATGGCGCGACATTGTGGGATGGCGTCTCGAATCCCGCCGCGGTGAAAAACCTGCGAGAAATGAAGCCGGGCTCGAGGTTGGTCATTTACGAAACCGGAGATCGAAGAAGTGCGGTAGGGACGGCCACCGTGATTTCGGTCGATGCTTCGGATCCCAGAAATCCGGCCGTAAAGATCCACGTGGAGAAGCCAATCGCGCGTCCCGTGACGCTCGAGGCAATCAAAGCGAATAAACTGTTCGCCGATTCGCCGCTGGTTCGTATGGGAAGGCTATCCGTGGTTCCTTTGACGGGCGCGCAATACAAATTCCTAATCGGCGGCTAGTCGCGCCGCAGCACGTGCGCGCTCGCCAGGCGGCCGTGGGCGAGGTTGATACGGCGGTCGGCCAATTGGCCGATCGAAGGCGCATGCGTGACCATCAAGATCGTATGTCCCTCGACATGCAACTCGCGCAACAGCCGCAGGACGACTTCTTCGTTCGCCTCGTCGAGATTCCCTGTGGGTTCATCCGCGAGGATGAGTTTGGGGTGGTTGATCAACGCGCGGGCCACGGCCACGCGCTGCTGCTCCCCGCCCGACAATCTCCCGGGTAGGTGCTCTAGGCGGTCGCCGAGTCCGACGCGGCCAAGCGCTACGCGCGCCTCGGCCTCATCCGTCGTGCTGTGAAAATACTGAGCGAGCATGACGTTTTCCAGGGCCGTCAGGTACGGCACCAGATGAAACTGCTGGAAGATGAAGCCGATTTTCTCGGAGCGAAAGCGGGCCAGGCCGTTCTCGTCGAGTCGCGCTACGTCCGTGCCGTCCACGATCGCCTGACCCGAAGTTGGCGTGTCCAGCCCGCCAAGGATATTTATGAGCGTCGTCTTCCCCGAGCCCGACGGCCCCATGATGGCGATCCACTCGCCGGCTCGCACCTCGAACGAGACGCCGTCGAGAGCGCGGACGTTGCCGAATTCCTTCCGCAGGTTTTCGATTTGAACGAGCGCCGCCACTACTCTCCTCGCAAAATCACGGCCGGCTTGACTCTTCCGAGTCTTCGCAAAGGCAGGGCGCCCGCCATGGAGACCGCTACCATCATCGCAATCGTCAGCGGCAGGATTTCCCAGCGCGGCGTGATTGCCGTTCCGAAGACGCGGCGGCCCATCCATCGCGCCAGCGCGAATCCCGCCACGCAGCCGGCCAATCCGCCGGCGGCGCCGAGCGCCCCTACCTCAGCGAGAAACAGTCCGACGATTCGCGAAATCGTTCCGCCGAGGGCCTTCATCAACCCCACGTCCGCGCGCCGCTCCATCGCCAGGGCTGCCATCGTCGCCAGCACGCAGAATGCGGTCAGCACCAGGATCAGCAGCACCATCAACAGGATCAGCAGCCGGGTGTGATCCAGCAGGTTGCCCTCTGCTTCTGTGACCTGCCGGATCGGCCGCACATCGAAGCCTGGAAGGGAGCCGGCGAGTCGCGTGGCGAAGTCGCCGACGCCGGCTGCCGTCCCGCGGACGCTCAACTGCACCAGTTCGATTTGGCCCTTCAGGCCCGCAAGATCCTGCACGGCTGCCAGGTTTGCAAAGAACTGGTTGTCTTCAGCGCCGCCCGCGTCAATGACGCCCGCTACGCGAAGCCGGGCGTTGCGTCCCAAATAGTTCAATTGAAACTCGCTGCCCGGACCAAGAGCAAATTGCCGGGCTGCTCTGCGGCCGACAAGACACTGGGCCCGGTCCTCGCGCGAAGCAATCCAACTACCTTCGATTCTCCACGTCGGGTCGAGCTTTGGCGTCTGGTCGAGCCACGTTCCGGCTACGACGACCGGCGTTTCCGCCACCCGAGCGACGACGTAGAGGTACGGGGCCTCCGCCACGACGCTCGGACTGAGGTTCTGCTGCAGTCCCGCTACGATCGCCTGCTGGTTCATCAGCCGAGGGGGCGTCGCGGCATTGGCGCTTTGTAATGCATCCCGCGGCGATATCACGATGTTGGCGCCCAGCAGGCGAAATTCCTGGGTGAGTTTGCGTTCGATGTCGAACTGAAGATTCAAGAGGGCCGAGATGACGGTTGCCCCGCTCGTCACGGCCACGAGCGCTACGGCAAGTCGCCCGCGATTGCTTCGGAGAAGTTTCCAGAGCAGGCGGCCGAACATCACTCTCCTCGCAGGATCGGCGCGGGATCGAAACGCGCCGCCCGCCGCAAGGGAATCAGGCCGCCGATCAGGGCTACCAGTGCCGCCAGTCCCAGAACGATCGGCAACAGGATGAATCGAGGAGATGCCGGCGTGCCGAAGACGCTCGCACCCAGCACCCGCGCCAGTCCGGTGCCGAGAACGAACCCGGCCGCGCCACCGATCAGAGCGAGCGTCAAGTGCTCTGTCAGAAAGAGCGCCGCGACGGACGCGTTCGTCGCGCCGATTGCCTTCATAACGCCGATCTCCATGCGCCTCTCGAGAACGGCGGCGGCGGAGGTCGCCGCCACGGCCAGCCCGGCGGCGATGAGCGCGGCGAGCGTGACAATCCAGAGCAGTGTGCTCACATGCGAGAGAATCTTGCCTTCCGAATCGGCCACACGACGGATCGCACGCACGTCGGTGCCGGGCAGCACCTGCTCGATTTGATAGCTGATCGAGGAAATGTATGGCGAGCAGAACCAGCGGTCGTATTCGGTTGGCGTCAGTGACTTCGGATCGCGCTCGGCGAAAGCGTCGGCGGGTTTCGTCAGCGCGCTGACGAGGAGCCGCCGGAATTCGCCGGGGCGACTCGAAATTCCTTGCGCAAGAGAAAGAGGCACAAGAATGGCATCGTCCTCGGAATCGCCAGTCGAAACAATGCCGGTTACTATGAGCGGGCGGATGGAATCTGAGATTACTTTCTCAGAGATCGAGATGCTTTTCCCTATCGCGACCGTCGACGGATGCCTTGCGGCCAGGCTCGCGCCGACAACCGCCTCGTTCGCGCCATCGTGGAACCAGCGGCCCTGGACTCTCCAGGAGGGGTTTGTCGAACGAAGTCCGGTCTGGACTTTTGTTCCGTCCGGCACACTGACTTCATGCTCATACCACGTGCCGATCAGGACGGTCTGTCCACCGGTCTCCGGGGCGTAGGCAGGCACATCGAGGAAAGGTGTGAAGCCGAGAATATTGTGGCGCCAAAAAATCGTCTTGAGCTTGCCAAGATCCGCTTCCTGCAGGTACGCGCCTTCGTCCACGGCGCGATAATCCACGCCGCCGATTTCGAGCGGCAGCGTATCGGACTGCGGAGTGACGATGAGGTTTGCGCCGAGGCTGCGGAATTCCCGCGCCATCCGGTCGCCCACGTCGAGCGCGACCGTCAGCGTCGCTGTGGCCACGGCCATGCCCACGGCGAGCGCGGCCGCCGTCAGCAACTTGCGCCGCGGATTGCGCGCGAACGATTCGCCCACGAGGCGCGCGAACATTTTAAGAGTGAATCCTCGCGGCAGAATTCGCGAGCGCGGAAAGATCGACGATGACCTCGCCGGCCGCCACCTGAGATCGCACGGGAATGGGGTTGCAGCCGCCCTTTTCGCCGATCGACGGGACGTAAATCGACGCGCCGCAATTGCGGCAGATGATGTTCGGCCCCTCCTGGCGGTATCCCAGCCGGCCGCAAATCTGGCAGGCATCGAGCGCCACCGAATAGTCGCCGTTCGTTTTGTGAATCACCAGGAAACGGACATTCGTGCCGTTTAAATCCGCGGTGTAAAAGTGCAAGCTCGAATCCGTAAGATCGGAAAGCGGAATGCGCACTCGATAGTCCTGCGCGGCCAGCAATTTCGCCGGGGTTGGCGCGTTCATCGCGTGCGTGTAGGCAAACTCGGCGGCGAGCGAAACCACCACCAACACGCATAAGATCGCAGCGGCAAAACTCCATCGCCTCTGTCGCCGGAATTCCCATTCGCGCATGCGCCGCTCGGCTGGATTCATCGCCGAGCCTTCCGCAGGTTTGCGCGCGCTGAACCACTCTCGCAGCACCACCAGCGCCGCCGCTCCCAGAATCACCACAAAAAAGAAAACCTCGTTCCGCACAATCGGGCCCACCGTGGCCATTTCGGTCTTGCTCGACCAGATCCACGTCGCCTCGCTCAGCTCATGGACGCCCGTCAGCGCCAGTTGGAAGGCGACCACCATCAGAATGGCGCTGGTGGCGGAGAAAAAGCGCTGCAGCGGAATCCGCAGCGTCCCTTGAAAGAAAAAGAGTCCCACAGCTATGGCGACGGCGATGCCGAGCAGTGTCCCAATCCAAACCTGCACGCCCGCGCTCGAAAGCTCGACCGCGCGCAGGATCAGCACCAGCTCCGCTCCCTCACGCACAACCATGACAAACACGAACGCCCCGATTCCCCAGCCAGCCGCGCGCGTGGATCGCTGTGCGTAGGTTTCCACGCGCTGCTCGATATTCTTTCGCAGGCTGCGCGCCACGCGGTTCATCCACAGGATCATCGTAACCACGAGCGCGGAGGCCAGCAGCATCAGCAGGCCCTCGAAGCCATCCTCGCTGATGGCCCAGCGTTGAAGAAGCAGGGCAGCGGCCACGCTCGCGGCGGAGGCGAGGAGGACCCCTCCCCAGACGTAGTTTTTCAGGGCGCGGCGTCCGCTGCGATTCAGATAGACAAGTACAATACCGACGACAAGCGCGGCTTCAACGCCTTCTCGGAGAGCAACCAGGAGAGCCGAAATCATAAAAGTCTAGTTGAAAACCGTTTTCAACTGGCATTTCCAGTCTATCCCGCGGCTGCCGTTAAATCAAGCGCTTTCAACCCTCCCCGCTCTCTTCCTGCAATGCCTGTACAATATGCATCTCACACTCTAATGGAGCAGGGAACTCATCCTTCGCGACGCTGCCGGCAATCTCCGGCGGCGCAATTCTGGGCGGCCAGTCTTCTCGCACTCGTCGCATTTGCCGGCGTGCTGACCCCATGTGCATGGGCACAGGGGTCGCCGTCCTTGGCCGCGTCAGCGCCGGAGCGAGCCGCCCTCTCTCCGGCAGTGAAGCCTGACGCCAAGAAAGCCAAGGCGGCCTATCAGGACGGAATCCGTGCTGAGGGGCGACAGGACTGGGATGCCGCATACACGGACTATTCCGATGCTGCGAACTGGGCGCAGGGCAACCGCGAGTATCTCCTCCGCCGCGAAATTGCCCGCAGCCGCCTCGTGCAAGCGAGAGTGGATGCGGCCGAGCGCGATGCAATTTCGGGACGCCTGGATGAGGCGCGAAGGGAATTGCTCGGCGCGAATTACCTCGACCCATCGAACTCAGTCGTGCGTGAGCGCCTGACGGAACTGCTCGCCGGGGACAGCAGCCAGGTAATGAAACCGGCGCGACAGGACATCCCGGGCGAACCCCATCTCGCCTATCAGCCCGGCAAGCAGAAGTTCGACTATCGGGGGGACACACAGGGCGCGTATGACGAACTCGCGCGCGAATTCGGCGTCGAGGTCGCATGCGACGTGGACCTGCGCGCGCGGCAGGTCCGGCTCCAGCTCGACGACGTGGACTTTCCCACCGTGGCGCGCCTGCTCGGAGATGCGACGGGCACGTTCTGGCGGCCGCTCTCGAGGCGCCTCTTCTTTGTCGCGGACGATACGCCGCAGAAACGCAGGGACTACGACGCTTCCGTGTTGCGAACCATTCTGCTTCCCGCCTCCGAGACGCCGGATCAGATGACGGAAGTCCTGCGGGTAGTACGCGAAATTGCAGGCATCACCCGCTCGGACCTCGACACGCGCACTCGCACGCTCACACTGCGCGCTTCACCGCGTGCCATCGCCGTGGCCAGTGATCTCATCGATCAGATCGAGCAGCCCGTGGGCGAGCTGATTCTCGAAATCGAAGTCCTGGAGGTGGACCGAAACCGCGCCCAGCAGCTCGGCATCGTGCCGCCCCAGACCGCCCGGGCCTTCACCCTCAGCTCCCAGCAGATTCAAGAGGCTGCGGCCTCGGAAGCCGGCCTCCTGAACGTGATCGAGCAAGTGTTCGGACTGCCGTCTTCACTCTCGGGGCTGACGCCCACGCAAATTGCCTCGCTGTTGGGCTCTGGCCAGATCAGCCTGGGCTCGCTGATTCCTCCGTTGGTCGCATTCGGCGGCGGCAAAACGACGTTTCTCGCCACGCTTCCTGGCGCCGCCGCGAACTTCTCCGAGATGCTTTCGCTGGTGCGGCATGGCCAACGCATCCTGCTTCGCGCGCAAGACGGCCAGCCGGCCACATTCTTCGTGGGCGACCGCATTCCCGTGTCGCTCGCGACGTTTTCGGCGAGCCTAACCGGGGCGGGGGCGAATATCGCGGGCGTCAGCTCGACGAATTTCCCGACCACCGAATTTCCGGTTGGCAACGCCCCCACTTTCGTCGCGACCACGGTTCTGCGCGCCGGCAGCAGTGAAAACGACCTGATTGTCGCGAATTCCGCAGACAACACGATCGGCGTCCTTCTGGGGACTGGAACCGGAAATTTTCTGAACCAGGTGACCTACCCGACCGGGAACGACCCGGTGTGGATCGCCACCGGACAGTTCAACAACAGTGCGGCTGCCGTTAATTCCGACAGCGTTCCCGACGTAGCGGTGGCGAACAAGGGCGCGAACACGGTTTCAATCCTTCTCGGCAGCAGCGCCGGTGACGGCACGTTTCAGCCGAAATCTGACATCCCAACCGGCAACTCGCCCGTCTCCGTCGTCGCCGCGAACTTCCACGACTCGGTCGCGAATCACCCGGTCGACCTGGCTGTTGCGAACCAGGCGGACAATTCAATTTCGCTATTCGAAGGGAATGGCGACGGCACCTTCAAGGCTCCCGTGTTGATCCAGCTTCCGGCGGGCTTTGCTCCGGCGGCGCTTGCAGTGGCAGACTTCAACAACGACGGACATATCGACTTGGCAGTTGCCGACGAAGGTAACAATACGGTGTCGGTGTTCCTCGGGAATGGCGATGGCACGTTTCAGGCGCGCGCCGATTACGCCGTAGGCAACTCGCCGGTCTTCGTCGCGATTGGCGATTTCAATGGCGACGGCTTTTCCGACCTCGCCACGGCCAACAACGGAGCGACGTCAGCCACAAACACCGGCAACACCGTTTCGATCCTGCTCAACCAGACAAACAGCATCGGGAGTCCCACCGGCACGTTCGCGCCGCCCGCTTCCGAGCGGGATTTTCCGGCGGGGAACGGGCCGACTTCAATCGCTGTCGCCGACTACAATGTCGACGGGCGTCCGGACCTCGCCGTCACGTCGCAAGGCGACAAAGCCGTCTCGATTTTGTTGAACCTCGGCGGAGGTCTCTTCGGCCCGGATTTCGAGCTGCCGGTCGGAACGGCCCCCGTTTCGATCGTCACCGCCGATTTCAACGGCGACTCGCGACCCGATGTCGCCGTCGCGAACAACGGTTCGAACAACGTCTCGGTGATCCTAAACTCGTCCAGCTTTACCGGGGCGGTCAACAACGCGATCGGCACGCCGTTTCCTGGCGTGCAGTACCTCGACATCGGCCTGAAGGTAAAAGCAACGCCGCGAATTCACGGGAACAGCGACGTGAGCCTTCAACTCGGCTTTGAAATCAGCAGCCTGACCAGCCAGAGTTTCAACTCCATCCCCGTGATCAGTAGCGAGACCGTGGATCAGACCGTGCGACTCAAGCAAAATCAGACGGCCGCAGTAGCCGGCTTCCTGCAATCGCAGCTGACCAATGCGATCACGGGAAACCCGGGAATTGCCGCAATTCCGGGTATCGGCAGGCTCGACGAGAATCAAAACGCGCAGAAGCAGGAAAGCGAAGTGTTGATTCTTGTGACGCCGCGCATGGTCCGGCTTGCGCCGCGCGAGGATCACGTCATCTACGCCGGAAAGGGTGCACTTGAGGGTCCGGCGGGAGGTGGAACACCTGTGGCCCTTCCTCCGCAACCCCAGCGCGGGGAAGGGCAGCCGCCGCCGCTTCGCGAGCGTGTATTCCCGGGGCAGCCCGCACCGCCGGGGCAAGGGGAGCAACAGCCTCAGCCGCAGAACGAGCCCCCGAAATAGGCTGCCGCGGATGAATCGGCGACGGGTTACTGCGTCGCTTCCAGAACCACGATCGGCTGGAAAGTGCGCGGCACCACAGGCTCGGCAATCGCAATCAATTGCCCCTGTTGATTGAAGACGCGCAGCCGCGACGGTTGCCACTCTCCGGAGTCGAGTTCGGCAGGCGCGCCCTGCGCTGCGGTCGCCCGGCCCGGCTGAATTTGCGACAGCGGAATATTGAATTTCGCGCCGTGCCGCACGCGCTTCTCGACGATCGGCAGCACCGTCGCGCGCGGCAGCTCCGGTAACAAGCCCTCAAGGCGAATTACTCGCGCGGCAATTCGTACTGCCTTCGCGTCCTCGGCCAGCTCGGCGAGCGGCACAGCATGGTCGAGCGTGAACTCTCCCACCGCCGTGCGGACGATTTCGGCCAGGTGCGCGCCTGTTCCCTGGAGTTTCCCGAGATCGTGCGCGAGCGAGCGGATATACGTCCCGGCGCCGCATTCCACGATGAATCTTGCAACCGAGCCCTCGACGCTTGTAAGACGAAACTCATACACTTCCACGTCAACGGGCTCGAGATTCACGGCCTTGTGTTTTCGCGCGAGCTCGTGCGCCGGCCGCCCGTGAATTTTCTTGGCGGAAAAGGACGGCGGCATCTGCTGAATCTTTCCGACGAACCGTCCGGCGAGGGCCTTCAACCGCTCGGCATCGAGCACGGGAGCGGAATCCTCACCTACCGCTTCGCCGTCGGCGTCGTAGGTGTCGGTCGCATATCCAAATCGGACGGCGCACGTGTAGCGCTTTCGCCGGCCGGTGTAAAAGCGCGCGAGGCGGGTGGCCCGCCCAAGCGCCAGCACGAGAACACCGGTGGCCAACGGGTCGAGCGTGCCCAGGTGCCCGATCTGGCGAAACCCCACGAGGCGGCGCACCGTCTCAACCACATCGTGCGAGGTCTTTCCTCGCGGTTTGTCAACGACCAGGATTCCGTCAAACATAGGTGGTTGTGGGGTGCGCGGCATAGGCCTTCGTAGCGCCGGATTCGAGCCGGCAAGCAGCATGGGCGTCGAGGCCCGCTACGATTTCTCCGGGTGGTTCACTTTTCGCAACAGCTCGTCGATGTGCTCGCCGTATTCTTCGGATTGGTCGGCGATGAAAATCACTTCCGGCGCGCGCCGCAATTGCAGCCGCTCGACGAGTTCGTGCCGGATGAATTTTGAGGCGGTCTTCAATCCTTCCAGCGCCGCGGCGCGCTCCTCATCGTCGGCCTCGATCTGCACGAAGACGCGCACGGTCCGCATTCCGGGCCCCACGCGGACTTCCGTGACGTTCAGCGGAATGGCCAGCCGCGGATCCTTCAATTCGCCCGCGAGCATCAGCGTCACTTCGTGCCGGATCTCTTCCGCCACCCGCTCCGCGCGATGTCCACTCGCCGTCATTCGCCATCCTCGAAATATTCGATCTCCTGCGAAACCAGGTCGCGCCCGAGCACACGCTCCGATTCCGCAGCAATCGCCTGCAGCGATTCCTCCAGGTGCTGGCCGTCACTCGAAATGCTCACCACGCCGACGCGCGATCTCTGCCATAGTTCCTGGTGCTCCAGTTCCGCGACCGCGACGTTGAAATGCGCGCGCAGGCGGTCTTTCAGGCTGCGCAGCACCTGCCGCTTGTCCTTCAGCGACTGCGCGTCGGGGATGTGGATCTCCAGAGTCAGGAGGCCAATCGGCATGGGCGTTCCGTCGAATTGCCGCGGGGACCAACCAACCGAAAACTAGCTCAACTGCGCCTTGCTTCCGGGGCGTCCGGCGGGCGGCCGCGGTCCGCCGGATTGAACATCTCCAGCGGCTGCGACTTTTCCATCTTGAAGCATTCCAGGATGTCGCTTACTTTCACATCGTTGAAATTTGAAATCCCCACGCCGCATTCGAAGCCCGAGCGCACCTCGTTCACATCCTCTTTAAACCGCCGCAGGGAAATCACCCGCCCGGTATAGACCACGACGTTGTCGCGCAGCACGCGCACGTCCGCGTCGCGCTTGATGATGCCGTCTTGCACGGAGCACCCGGCGATCATTCCCGCACCTTTTACGCGGAAGGTGTCGCGGACCTCGGCCCGTCCCAGATAGGTTTCCTTGATCACCGGCGCCAGCAATCCCGCCACGGCCTTCTTCAGCTCGTCGAGCAGCTCGTAGATGATGGTGTGCAGGCGAATGTCCACGCCTTCGCGCTGGGCGAGATCGGCGGCCTTCCGCTCCGGCCGCACGTTGAATGCCACGATGATGGCGTTCGACGCGGATGCGAGAATCACGTCCGATTCCGTCACCGCGCCGACGCTCGCCTGAATTACTTTCAGCGTCACCTGATCGTTGGACGTCTTCGGCAGCATTTCGTTCAGCACTTCCACCGATCCCTGTACGTCCGCCTTGATCACCACGGGCAGCTCCTTCATCTCGCCTAGGCGAAGCTGCTCGTGCAATTGATCGAGGGTGAGCCGGCCCGACATCGCCGTTTTCGCGAGCGACGCCTCCCGCTGTTTTCCTTGGCGGTACTCGACGATGTGGCGCGCCTTCGCTTCATCCGCCACCTGAAACTGGTCTCCCGCCTCCGGCACCCCTTGCAGGCCCAGCACTTCGACCGGAGTCGCGGGAGCTGCCAGTTTGATCGGCTGTCCGCGGTCGTCGAACATCGCGCGGACCTTGCCGTACACGGCGCCGACGATAAAGACGTCACCCACTCGCAGCGTGCCGTTCTGCACGAGCACGGTGGCCACCGGCCCGCGGCCCTTGTCCATCCGCGATTCGAGCACCGTGCCGCTTGCCGGAGCGTCGGGATCGGCCTTGAGCTCCAGGAGATCGGCGACGAGCAGAATCATTTCCAGCAGGCGCGGGATATTCTTTTTGGTCTTGGCCGAGACCTCTACGGTGACCGTTGTGCCGCCCCATTCTTCGGGCATCAAACCGCGGTCGGCCAGCTGGCGCTTCACGCGCTCGGGCTGCGCTTCGGGTTTGTCGATCTTGTTGATGGCCACGATAATCTGTACGTTCGCGGCCTTGGCGTGGGCGATCGCCTCCTCGGTCTGCGGCATCACGCCGTCGTCCGCGCCGACGACGAGCACCACGATATCGGTGACTTTCGCGCCCCGGGCCCTCATACGCGTGAATGCCTCATGGCCCGGCGTATCGATGAAGACGATGCGCCGCTCGTCCACGTGCGCCTGATACGCGCCGATATGCTGCGTGATTCCGCCGGCTTCTCCCGCGGCGACTTCGGTTTCCCGGATGGCGTCGAGCAGGCTCGTTTTGCCGTGATCGACATGACCCATCACGGTGACCACAGGCGCGCGCGGCACCAGATTTCCCGTCCGCTCTTCCTTTACCTTCTCTTCCTGGATCACTTGTTCTTCGAAAGTGACCACTTGTACGATTCCGCTAAACGACTCAGCGAGGCTGGTGGCCGTCGGCACGTCCAGCGCCTGGTTGATGCTGGCGAAAACTCCCCGGTCAAGCAGAGTCTTCAGCAAGTCCTTGGCGCGAATGTCCAGCTTTTCGGCGAGTTCACGCACCGTGATCCCTTCGGTGACGGTCACGGGCCGCGGCTCGCGCTGAACCGGCGCAACCGGTTCGACATGCGCCGCGCGCCCTGCTCCCACCCCGGCTCGAGTCCGCACCGGATGGAGGCGGCGCTCGCCTTCCGCGTATCTCTTTTCGATCAGCGGCCGGCCGCGCGACGCGGGAGGCTTGCGCGCATACAGTGGTTTGCCGGGTTCTGCCTTGGGAACCCCTCCCGTGGCACCGGGTCTCTGGCTGCCAACAGGCTCAGTTCCGGGACGTCCTCCGCCGGGCCGCTGCGGGAATCTCGATGGGGGTGCGCCGGTACGCAGTGGGCCCGCGGGCCGAGTCTGGCCGGGCGCCGCAGCGGGCCGCAGGCCTTGGGGAGCGCCTGGCCGACCCTGCCCGATGGGTTGGCCCGGGCGCACAGGGAGCCTCTGGCTCGGCGCAGGAGCGCCTGCGGGTCTCGTCGCTCCCGGGGCTGTCGAGCTTGAGGGACTGGCCGTGGCAGGGCGAAGCGTCGCAGGCGCCGTCGTCCTCGAAGCCCCTGCCGCCAGAGGAGGCGCTCCGGGTCTCGCGGCAGGCGGATGTGCCGTTGCCGGGGCAGGAGTCGACGGTGCGCCGGTCGGACGCAAGGGTATCGCCGTCGAAGCAGCGGCAGCTGGTGACACCGCCGGCCGCGCTGGAGCAGTTGGAGTTGCGGGTGCTCCGCGCAGCGGTGCGGGAGCCTGTCCAGCCGGCTTCGCCGGGGCCGTGGCGGGAGCCGGTCGAGCGGTCTTTGCTTTCGCTGCGGCCGTCTTCGCAGCTTCAGCGGCAGCTTCTTGCGCCGCGAGGCCGAGGAAATGCTTCCGCGCACGTTCGGCGTGTTCGATATCAATCGAGCTCGAGTGCGTTTTCTTTTCCTTGACGCCGATTTCGGGCAGGTAGTCGATCAGCACCTTGGCCTTGATCTCGAGTTCCCGGGCCAGCTCGTTGATTCGAATCTGATTGGAATCTGACATCCGCCTCTTTCTTTCAAACTTTGCTACTCGGAAGTCTCCTGCTTCTCCGCGTCCTCGTCGCTGGCCGGAGCCACGGCTTCGTTCTCGGATGTGACGTCCGCAGCAGACGCCGCCGATTCCAGCGCCGCGCCTGCTTGGCTCTGGTCCGTGTCGGAAGCTTCGGCTTCTGGCTCCGCCACGCTCTCAGCTGCGGCTTCGTCCTCGGTCGAAGGCTCGACGGGAGCCGTTGCCTGCGCGTCGAGCGCCTCAAAATACGCGGCCACCGACTGGTGAATCTTCTCGACCATTTTCTCGCCGATGCCCGGGATTTCGACGAGCTGTTCCGGCGTCATGTCCGCAAGCTTCTCAATCGAAGAGATTCCGGCCGCTTCGAGCTTTTCGATTGTCTTCGGGCCGACACCCTTTAATTCCCCAAGCGGCGTCCCGGGAGCGGTCAGGGCGGCCATCTGCGCCTCGATTTCGCGGCGCTTTTCCTCTTCACTCTTTATGTCGACGTTCCAGCCGATCAACTTGCTCGCGAGCCGTACGTTCTGTCCCTTCTTGCCAATCGCGAGCGAAAGTTGCGTATCTTCGACGATGACTTCCAGGCGCTTTTCCTCCGCGTCCACGATCTGCACGCGCGTTACTTTCGCCGGGCTGAGCGCCTTTTGGGCGAACGCGATCGTCTCTTCGCTATAGGGGATGATGTCGATTTTTTCGCCGCGCAGCTCGCGAATGATGGATTGCACGCGCATGCCTTTCATGCCCACGCACGCGCCCACAGGGTCCACGTCCTTGTCGCGGCTTTCGACGCCGATCTTAGTCCGCTCGCCCGCTTCGCGAGCCACCGCGCGAATCTGCACGGTGCCGTCGTAGATTTCAGGCACTTCCATTTCAAAGAGGCGCTGCACCAAAGCAGGGTCGGCGCGCGAAACAATCACCTGCGGCCCTTTGGCCGCCCGCTCGACCGCGCGGATCGTCACGCGCAGCCGGTCGCCCACGTTATAGGCCTCCAGGCGCGACTGTTCCCGCTTGGGCAGCCGCGCTTCGGTCCGGCCCAGGTCCACGATCAGGTCCGGGCCTTCCATGCGCTTCACCACGCTATTGATCAGCTCGCCCACGCGTGTGTGAAATTCGTTGTAGATCGTGTCGCGCTCGGCCTCGCGCACCTTCTGCAGGATTACCTGTTTGGCCGTCTGCGCTGCGATTCTCCCGAGCACGTCGGTCGGCTTCGCTTGCGTGACTTCGCCGCCGACTTCGATTGACGGGTTCTGTTTGCGCGCTTCAGCAAGCGAAATCTCGCGCAAAGGATCCGCGACTTCCTCCACCACCGTATGCACCGAGTACACGTCGATTTGGCCGCTCTCCGCATTGAACTTCGAACGGAGATCCTCCTCGGTGCGGTAGTATTTCCGCGCCGCCACCACCATCGCGTCCTCGATGGCCGCGACGATGATCTCCGGTTCGATATGCTTCTCCCGGCTGATCTGCTCGATTGTCTGGTACAGCAGACTCGCCATTCGCGTTTCTCCTAGGGCCCACCCGCTAGAGCTCCACCACCAGGTTCGCCTTGCGAATCCCGGCGTATGGCACGGTGATCTCGCGATCCCGCACCGCCAGCTTCACCACTCCATCCGCATAGCCCGCCAGCCGGCCCTGAAAATACCTCTGATTCTCAACCGGCTCGTTCAGCCAGACGTTCGCCAGCCTCCCGGTGAATCGCTCGTAGTCGGCCGGCTTGATCAACTTGCGATCCAGCCCCGGCGAACTTACTTCCAGGATGTAACTGGGCCCGGGCACCAAATCCTCGACGTCCAGCAGCACGCTCAATTGCTCGCTCACGTGCTGGCAGTCCAGGTGGCTGACACCCGCGCCGTTCTCCGGGTGGCCCGATTTCGCCGGATCCGGCACCCTGTCAATATAGACCCTCAAGAGGCGCTGCTTGCCGATCTTCCACTCAACGTCGAAGATCTCCAGGCCCAACGAGCGGGCCACGCGCTCCGCCGCCTCGCGTATCCTTTCCAGGTCCATGCTCTTCTAGGGGCAGCATTTATCCCCACCGGAGACTCCTGCGCCCACGCCGCTTCTCGCGGCCAACAAAAAAGTGGGCTCGCGCCCACTGGTTTGTGCGACCTATCTGGAAGCAACCCAGTATAATCTTCGTCACCTGGGAAACGCAAGGCCGTGTCCTAGCCGGCCCACGACTCGCTGCTCGAGCCCGGATGAACTGCCCAGCGAGGCGAGGAGTGCTCCCGCCAACCATTCGAGGGTCCGGAAATTCAGCACCTGATCTGGTACGATACGGCCGATCCGCGGCCTGCTGCGTTGGGGACCCCACGATGACGCTGCGAGAAGTAATCGACAAATACCTGAAAGCGGCGGGCGGCTACGGCAGAACGATTCCACTTTCCTCGCTGGGTCTCTCGCGCGACGAAACCGAAAGCGTTTTCAGCCTCTTCGACGAGGACTACCACATCAGCCGCTACTTCCATTTTCAGTGTTCCGCCGGCGCGAACTACGCCATCAGCGGATTCCCGCAGACGCACGTTTCCATCGACGCAGAAATTCAGAGCATCCTGTAGCAACAGTGCGTCGCGGGAATCCTGACACTCCGGCTGGGCGCGCCGCCGACTAGCCTCCAGCCTGTGCCCGCTTCGCGGCCTTGGCCGCCAGCTCTTGCGCCCGCCTGCCCATCTCCTCAGGAGCGACATCCTCGATGTGAGTCGCAAGCGACCAGCAGTGGCCAAACGGATCGGTCAGCCTGCCGTAGCGGTCGCCCCAAAACTGGTTCGCGGGCGCCTGGATCACCTTCGAGCCGGCAGACACAGCCCGGTTGAATACCGTGTCCACATCCTCCAGATACAGGAAGATGCTGACCGTTGACCCGCCGATCGATTCCGGCGTTTGCAGGCCGGTGCTCGGCGGTGCCGAGCTGAGCATAAGTACGGAGTCGCCTATCTTGATCTCGGCGTGAGAGACTTTTCCGTCCGGGGCGTTCATGCGCATCAGCTCTTTGGCTCCGAACACTTGCTTGTAAAAGTCGATTGCGCGCGCCGTGTCCTGAAGAGCGAGGTACGGCGTCGCTGTGTGGTATCCCTCGGGAACCGCTTTCACTTTACTGGTCATTGGTATTCCTCCTTACAGACTGCTTCGCCGGCACGTTAGCGCCGGCAGGTTAATGGTTGGTGAAAATCCGATTGAAACCTCAGGCTGGCTTCTCTTTGTTACCGCAACGGGGGATGAAAATCAAATTCGGGGTCCACATCCACGGGGATATCCGAACCCTTGGCCAGCGCAGCGGCGAGTTCCGGCGGCATCACGGCGTACTTTTTGAACCAGTTTTCGGCGCGCGCGCGGTCGCCGGTGGCTTCCTGCTGGAGTAACTCTTCTGCGAGGGACGCAATCGCTTCCGGCATTTTGTCGAAATCGGCCTCATAGAGACCCGTGGAGGAATTGC
The DNA here is from genome assembly GCA_035279445.1 of Candidatus Acidiferrales bacterium. Lineage (GTDB taxonomy): Bacteria > Acidobacteriota > Terriglobia > Acidiferrales > UBA7541 > Palsa-295. The sequence continues at coordinate 51,102 of DATEHV010000012.1, forward strand.
GGCGGATCGCGCCTTGTTCGGCAAGATAGCTGAATTCCATAATTGAGCCGGCGCCGTGGGCCTCGGCAATCCCGAAACGGATGGTGCGGAAAGTCTCTCCCAGAAACGACGCGTAAATCCCGTTCAGTCTTTCTTTTGGGATCGCCCCGTGGTCCACCAGCCACTTCACGCACAGCATCCCGGTGACGTCCGCCTTGGCCTCCTCCAGACTGGAATACCGCGGGCCGATGGCTTCGCGAATGTCGATCTTGCCTTTCGCCGTGCGCGTGTAAGAGGGCCCGAGCCCGTGAGAAATTTCGTGGAGGATCACGAAATCGAGAGTCCCTTCGCCGCTGACGAGTTTCGCTTGATCCGCGGGCATAACCCGCTCGGCGAAGGGCACGATGACCGAATTCACACGCGCATCGAGGAAGTTCTTCCAGAAGATTTTCTTCGAGCCTTTCTGCTCGTGGATGCGAGGGTCGTTGGGTAGGTTGTCGGCGACGGCCTGATAGCCGTGCAGCAGGTCGCCCGAACGGTAAATCGCGTCCACCACCTCCATCGGCGACTGCTTTCCGCGCTTCGAAGGGAGATCCGCTCTCGCGAGCGGCAGCGACTCCTGCAAGGCGGGGACGTACTTTTGGAAGACATCGAGTTTCTTGCTCTCGGCGTCGTTGCGAATCATGATCGACGCGCCGTAGGACGTTTTCACGCCGAGCAATCCATCGAGATAGACTTCGTAGGGCGCGAAGACGATGTCGAATTTCGGATTCTTCAAGTCCATCCACGCCACGTCGCTTGGAAAATAGTCATCCGTCAGCAGCGCGTGCGCCCGCAACTGCAGGAATTTGGCGAACGCTGGGTCGTCGCTCAATTCCGAGGCTTGGCGCAAGTCGCGGGCCATGGGAACGAGGAATGTCCGAAACGCGATGTGGTAAGGCACCGTTTCAAGCGCCGCATCCTTTCGGCGAACGATCGTCTGCCCGTTGTACAGCGCGTCCTTTTGTTCGGGATGAGCCGCCACGTAGGCGTTGAATTTCTCGAGCGTCATGTCTTCGGGGAAGAAGCCGCGGCCGGGCGGCATCGGCGCCGTGCCGACGAAAGGTTGGTTGTCGTCGATTAAATCGAAGCGCCCGCCATTGATCTTCAGGTATTCGCGGAGCATCTGGTCCTTCGGACTCTTGCTGTCCGCGAGCGAAAGATAGAGCTTCAGTCCCTCGGGATCGCTCTGGCGCCAGTAGATGCAATCGAGCAGGCCCGCGGCGTCCACAAGTTTCGCGACCAGCTTTTGGTCGCGGTCCGTCAATCCCTGCGCGTCGAAGGGCATCTTCACGGGCTTGAATTTCGCGAGGCGCTCGGCAAGGTCCGCGGCGATCACGAGCTTTGGCGCGGATGGCTTCTTCTGAGCTGCAGACTTCGCCGGAGTCGAGGGCTTTGAGGTACGTGAGGTTTGCTGCGATGCGGCTGCTACGCCGAGGGCCACGAGACCCGAAAGCAACACGCCGGCCATGGGAAGTCGAAAGCCGATTTTGGTCCCGCGCCTCACTCGCCCATCTTAGAGCAGAAAGCCGTAAGCGCAAGTGGGCGGTTCAGCGGAGTTGTCTCGCCGTCGACGGACCCCGGCGAGCGCCGTCATCGATCAGTTCCTGAGAAGGGCCGCAGTCTCACGAAGACGGCGACTCCAACAGGATTCGAGCCATACGTCGGCCGCAAAGCGCTGGGCACCCCGTAGCTAGTGATCTGTATGCCGACGGCGGAAGCAAGACTCGGAATCAGGTCGAAGTCCCGGTCGTAACCAAACGTGTAGCTTTCGACTCTTCCGATCCGTGTTTCCTGGAAACCGGGAGGCAGCGGATTTTCGCCGAGGACCAGCTCATTCGAACGATCCGTGCTCTCGATGCGTGTCCACGCGTAATTGCGCGTACGGAAACGCACCGTGGACTCGAAGAGGTAACTGTCGAAAGTCGTATTGTTCTGGACAGATCGCGTGCGCCCCCACAGAAGCGTGTTCGCCCAATTCCCGTTCGCGAGCGGTCGGCTATACATCAGCGAAGCTGTCATCCGCTCCTGATTTTCTGGTGCGAAGAGCGCCTCTGGGCTCGTGATGTGCGCGTAGGAGTATTGTCCGCTCCAATCCTGCGCCGGCTGGACGGTCAATCGCGTTGACCAGGAATCGATTTTTCCTTGATCGATGTTCCATCGGAATTCGTCTGGCTCGCGTCCGTGGAAGCCAGACGCCTCGATTCGCGCGAAACCGTAGGTCAACCCGGCGGTCACGACATCGCCCGCAATGTGCGTCGAATCCTCCTGATGATGGCCGAGTGCCCCCACCGGATCTTCTGCCGCGGACGCGCGGTGTGGATAGGACGACGGTCCCAGCGCCGGGTCGCCCACCGGCGCTGCATAAAGCGAGAGCAAGCCCTTTTCGCCCAACCGCAGGTCGTAGAGTGCGGCGAGCTCCATGACGAAGTCGTGCGGGTGCTGGCCGTCGGCGATCGGCTTTCCGTAGGCTGTCTCGCCTTGCTGAAACAGGAGCGGGTAGCGGCGGCCCGTAACCGTCGCTGGCTCGAGACTCAACATGGTGCGCACCGTGAATGTACCCGGCCCCGCATTGCGCTGAGCCATCCCCATGAACCAGTTGGTAGAAAAAAACTTGTCTCCGCCGCGCGGGCCCGTTTGTTGTTCGTTGAGGATGAAAACGCGCGCGTGAAACATCAGCATCCATGAGTTGGCTCGCTTCATCAGCATCGGCGCAGGAGTGGAATTGGGCTCCGCGCTTGTCCCGGAGCTGCCGTGCGCGACGATTTCCTGCGCGAATGTTGCGGGTTGCATGCGCATTTGATCGTGCGTGCGCATCGGCATGTCCGCGCTATGGTCCGCACTGTTGGTCTGTTGGCCCGCAGCCGTCCCTGGAACGAAGGCAGCCAGCAACATTAGAATTTGAAATGGCCTCACAACGCTTCCCTTCATTCACGTTTCGTGAATCTCGGGCATCAAATAGTACCAGCTTGAATTTGAAGGCAGAATGAATCGCCAAGATGCCTTCGGCCTAAATCGATTGCGGGCGGGACGAGAGGTACTAAATCCTGAGGCTTGCGGATAGGGGCCCGATCGCGCGGATTCCGTTGGGTGAAACGCCGTGATTTGTTCGAGCTGCGGAAAGGATGGGTTTGGCAAATGCGGCCGCGCCGTCGGTTGTCGGCCGGTCACAGAAGATATGAATGGCGTTCGCGCCGCGTGCGACACGCGCCACCGCCACCGTTTCGGTGCAAGGCGCCTGCTTGCAAGGGAGCAGAGAAGCCGGTCCTTCGGGCGCCGCCACCCCGCTCAATGGAGGCTGGTCTGCGTGTTCGCAAGTCCCACGCTCGATTTGCGCGCGAGTGTCAGCGGCGCCTGCCGCTGGGCAGCATCCGCTGCATTGGGAGGTCGAGCGGTTGCATGCTGAACCCCACGATGACATCGAGAGCAGCAAGCACGAGAGCAGCGTCGCAATTGATTTCCGAACGTGCACCTTTGAATTCTAGCTCCGCACTTCAGGTTTGTCGACGCGAAGCAGAGGCGCGTTCAGTTTCGACGCGGCGAGGTGTATATTTCCGAGAGGCTCGCGAATTGAACAGGAGTCTTACGTGCGATTGAAAGCTTGGCCCGTTGCAGCCGTTGCGCTCGTGCTGATCTCTTGCCTGCAGATCTTCCCGGCTGCGGCCTTGCCGAATTCTGCGCCAGCGGCACAATCGAGCCTGGCTGCTCGAGTCGGCGACACGGGTTTCATCCAACTCACCGCCGACAGCTTCAATGACCTCACGCTCGACCGGAAGATGGACGCTTACTGGCTCTACATGGCGGCTGTTGCCGTCAATCCGATCGCCTACGATCAAAATTCAGCGTATGGCCTGCGCGAGAAACACCTGCTCGAAGCGATTCTGACGCACTCGCAGGGGGTTGATCCTGCAACGCTCAAAAAGATCACCGACTACGCGATGCTCTTCTGGGGGAATCAGGGGAATTACAACTCGTTTACGTCCGTAAAATTTCTGCCGGGTTTCACGCCGGCCGATCTGCACGCCGCTGCCGCGCGGGCGTTGAAAAACGGCGCGCCGCTGGGTTCCGCCTCCGCACTCGAAAAGGAGCTGCAAGCGCTCGAAAAGCCGTTGTTCGATCCCGCGTTTGAGCCGATGGCGACGCTGAAAAACCCCCAAAACGGCGAGGACCCGCTTCAGGCGAGCGGCAACAACTACTATTCCGGCGTCACTCTTAAGGACCTGGCCGGATTCACCGAGCGCTACGCACTGAATTCGCGGCTTGTGAAGCAGAATGGCAAGCTCGTCGAAGAGGTTTATCGCGCGGGCACGCCGGATGGCAAAATTCCGCCGGGCCGTTACTCCCACGAGCTTGGTCTGGCAATCCGGGACCTGGAAAAGGCCCTGCCGTTCGCGCCCGAATCGCAGAAGGCAGTGATTCGCGACTTGATCCGCTACTACCGGACCGGCGATCGCGCGGACTGGATTCAGTGCGGGATCGACTGGGTGCACGACAACACGAATCCGGATTTCTCGAACGGATTTGTCGAAGTGTACAAAGATCCCCGCGGCGTGAAAGGCGCGATTCAAGGATTCGTCAGCGTGGTGGACGAGCAAATGAGCCGGCTGACGTCCGGATTCGCCTCCAACGCCGCTTATTTCGAAGCGCGCGCTCCGTGGGATGAGAAGTACAAGAACCCCAACCCCAAGCCGCCCGTGGTGAATGCGGTGGAGATGATTGCCGAAACGGGCGACTTCAGCGTGGACACCATCGGCGACAACCTGCCGAACGAGGCGGAGATTCACGAGAAGTACGGCACGAAGAGTTTTATCCTTACAGGATCGATTCGCGCGCTGAACAGCGCCCAGGGAAACAAGGTTGCAGACGAGTTTTCCGGCACGCCGGCCGAGAGGGAACGCGCCGAGAAGTTCGGCGACCTCGCCGAAAACCTCATGACCGCCATGCACGAGGTGATCGGCCACGGCTCCGGCAAGCTGGGACCGAAAATCACGCGCGACCCGGCTTACTACATCAAGGAATACTACTCGACTCTCGAAGAGGCGCGTGCGGATCTGATGGCGCTGTGGAGTTTCTGGGACCCGAAGCTGATCGAGATGGGGGTCATGCCCAGCGATGACGTTGCCAAAGCCGCGTACGACGCCGAGGCGCGAGGGGCCCTCTCCCAACTACATGAAGTGCCCACGGGCGATACCATCGAAGAGGATCACCGGCGCGGCACGCAATTGATCGTCAATTTCATTCGCGAAAAAACCGGCGCCATCCAGCCCGTCGAACATGATGGCAAAGTCTTTCTCGAGGTGAACGACTACGCGAAGATGCGCCAGGGTGTCGGAATGCTCCTCGCCGAACTGATGCGCATCAAGGCCGAGGGCGATTATGATGCGGCGCGGGAGCTAATCACGAAATACGGCATTCACTTTAACACCGCGTGGCGCGATCAGGTGGTTGCCCGCTACAAAACGCTCGATATTCCAAACTATTGGGTCGGGATCAATCCCGAGCTCCATCTCCGCCAGGGTGCCGGCGGCAAGGTGCAGGGCGTCGAAATCAGCTATCCGCGCGACATCGTCAAGCAGCAGCTGGAATATACGAAAATTGCCGGCGAGTGAGCCACGACTCTTATGCCTTTCCGTCGCGCCTGTCGGCTTGGCGGCCGACGCGACTCTCGAATCCGCTTACTTCGTGGCGACAGAGGACTGGCTAAGGCGATCGGCGAGGGCCTTTTGCTCCTGGCAAATCGCGGACGGAAGGCGGCTGCCGAATCGCTCGAAGAACTTTGCGATGGCTTGATCCTCCGCCACCCATTCGTTTGCATCCACGCGTAGCAGTTCGTTGAGCGTCTCCCGCGAGATCGAAAGGCCGTCCAGGGTCAGCGATGCAGGCGTGGGGACGCTGCCGATCGGCGTTTCCGACGCGGCGGCGCGGCCCTCCACCCGTTCGAGCATCCACTTGAGCACGCGCACATTTTCTCCGTAGCCGGGCCATAGGAATTTTCCGTCCGTGCCCTTGCGAAACCAGTTCACATGGAAAATCTTCGGCGGCTTTCTCAGTTTCGGGCCCATCGCGAGCCAGTGACCGAAGTAATCGCCCATGTTGTACCCCGTGAACGGCAGCATCGCCATCGGATCGCGGCGCGTGACTCCGACGGCGCCTGTCGCGGCGGCCGTCGTCTCCGACGCCATCGTCGCGCCCACAAAGACGCCGTGTTTCCAATTGTGCGATTCGTACACGAGCGGAGCGAGCCGCGCGCGCCGTCCGCCGAAAATAAAGGCAGAAATCGGCACGCCTTCGGGATCCTCCCAGTGCGGCGAGAGGGAACTCGACTGTGAAGCGGGCACGGTGTAGCGCGCGTTGGGATGCGCTGCGGTGCCCGACCCCGCTCTCCATGGCTCGCCCTTCCAGTTGATGGTTCCCTCGGGCGCGGCGCCGTCGATTCCTTCCCACCAGGGTTCTCGCGCAGGGGTCATCGCGACGTTTGTATAGATCGTGTTGCGGTTGGCGGCGGACATCACGTTGGGATTCGTCCTGGCGTTCGTGCCGGGCGCGACGCCGAAAAACCCGGCCTCGGGGTTGATCGCGCGCAGCGTGCCGTCCTCCGCGATGTGCATCCAGGCGATGTCGTCGCCGATCGTCCACACGCGATATCCCTGCGATTGGAGCGCTGAAACCATCATCGCGAGATTTGTCTTGCCGCAGGCGCTCGGAAACGCCGCCGCCATGTACGTCACCTTGCCGGACGGGTCTTCCAGGCCCAGGATCAGCATGTGCTCCGCCATCCATCCCTGTTCCCGCGCCATCCAGCTTGCGATCCGCAGCGCGAAGCACTTCTTTCCGAGCAAGGCGTTCCCGCCGTAGCCCGAGCCGACGCTCCAAATCAGCTTTTCCTCGGGAAAGTGCAAGACGAAGCGCCGCTCGACGCTCAAATCGCCAAGCGAGTGAAGGCCGGGAACGAAGTCGGAGGAATTGCCGAGCCGCTCGAGCGCCGCCTTGCCCATGCGAGACATGATGCGCATGCTCGCGGCCACGTACGCGCTGTCCGTGATTTCGACGCCAATCTTGCCGTAGGGGGATTTCACCGGGCCCATGATGTAGGGCACCACGTACATCGTGCGGCCCTTCATAGCGCCCTCGAAAAGTGGCCGCACTTTTGCCTTGGCGTCCGCCGGGGCCATCCAGTTGTTGGTTGGACCGGCGTCTTCTTTTTGGCGGGTGCAGATGAACGTAAGACCCTCGGTGCGGGCTACGTCGTTCGGATCGCTGCGGTGGAGGTAACAGCGGGGGAAGGTCCTCTGATTCAGCTCAATGAAAGTGCCGTCGCGGAGCATCTCGGCGGTGAGGCGGTCATTCTCAGCTTCTGAGCCGTCGCACCAGACAATCTTTGCGGGTTTCGTTAGCCGCGCTGACTCCTCCACCCAGCTTTCCAGTGGCGTCGACACCCAACCTCCCGGGGCTCTTGCGCGAAAGCGGCGCTCCGTGTTCCGAGCTTGCCGTCTCGCGCCGAAAAATACAGACCCATCTTAATCGTCAGTCAAAAGTTTAGGGCACGGCACGTCGAATTGCAAGGCGCGGAGTTTCGCCCAAGTGCGCGGTGCTATACTTCCGCACAAATGTACGCGAGGAAATTTCAGGTGGAGATGACGATCGGTTCGGAGCGGCGGCCTGTTCCTCTCGACTGGCTCGACAGCTTTTGCATGCGAAACTTTACCGGCTCGGCGGAATTCGACGACACGCTGCCGGCCGCGGACGGCCTCGTGGAATCCGGCCTGCACGTTGACCCCGCGCGATTAGCCGCGGCTATGGGAGAGTGGTTCACCAAGCGCGGCAAAGGGAATGGCGCGGCAGTAATCGTCGAGATTCGCGAGGCGAAGTAGATCACCCAGATGCGGGTTTCGAACGCCGGCGCTATTTGAAGAAGGGCCGAACCCTCTCCTCGCCTGATTGGGGCGTTGCAAAAGTCATGGCGGTAGAGGTCGGCCCTCCAGGATGATTTCGACGAGCGATGGCTCGGATCGTTAGCAGGCGGCCCTGCCGCACCGATCGCCGCCGGGGCTAGGTTTCTTCGGAGAAGCGGGACTCCTCGCGCGCGCGGGAAAGCTGGGCGGGTCCCTGCTTGAGTGCGGCCTTGATCTTCGGAATCGCTTCCTGCGTCGCTGCTTCGCCGGCGGCCACCAGCTGCGGCGTTTTCACGAATTCATCCCACAGAATGTGATGGACGTTCGGCTCGATGAGGACGTCCACGTCCGCCCGCCAAAGCTGGCTCGCCGCCGTCTGGATGATCGAAAACGAGCGGCTGATCACTTCGATTGTGTTGCGCGGCCTCGATCCGAGAAGGCCCGGTTCCAGGTGCACTCCGATCACGAGATCGGCGCCCAGGTCCCGGGCCGCTTCTGCGGGAACCGTTTCGGTGAGAAACCCGTCCACGAGAACCCGCCCGCGGTATTCAACCGGCAGAAAAAGCCCCGGATAGGCGCAGGAGGCGCGCAGGGCCGGGCCGATTTCGCCGTCCGTGAAGTGAACCGACTCTCCGGTGATGAGATCCGCGGCCACGATGCTCAATGGAACCTTCATCTGGCTGAAGTATTCGGCGGGCGTGAATTTGTGAAGGAAATCCTCGAGGCGTTCGTTGGAGGCCATCCCCATTCGCGAAAGCGTCCATCGGCCGAAATCACGAAAGCGCGTGTCGCTTCCCTGGCGCTCCATTTCCTCGAGCGGCGTTCCGCTGGCGTACGTGGCGGCTATCAGCGCGCCCACGCTGGTCCCGGCGATGAAGTCGATCGGAATTTCGTACTCTTCCAGCACGCGCAGGACTCCGATGTGCGCGATCCCGCGCGCAAAGCCGCCCCCCAGGGCGAGTCCCACCTTGGGACGATCGCCTTCGCCCGCATACGCGAACGCGCGCAATCCGCGGACGGCCTTCGTCAGCCACTTTGTTCCAGGTGCCATGGGGCGCCTCTAGGGCTGCGGACACTCTAGCAAACTTCCTCGACCCGGTGGCGTTTCTGGTTGACCCACGTTTGCCCTTTTGCAACCATGGCGGTGTCCCGTAGGAGCTTCATGAGACGTCCAATCGAAAAAGCCGCGGTGCTCGGCGCCGGAACGATGGGCGCGCGCATCGCCGCGCACCTCGCCAATTGCGGCATCCCCTGCTATTTGCTCGATATCGTTCCGCCGGAATTGACTGCCGACGAGAAGCGCAAAGGCCTGACGCTGGAGAAGCCCGCGGTTCGGAACCGCATTGTGCTCGCCGGCCTCGAGGCAGCGAAGAAATCGAGGCCGGCCGCATTTTTCACCCCCGAAACCGCCCGGCTCGTCACTCCGGGTAATTTTGAAGACAACCTCGCGTGGTGCGGCGAAGCCGATTGGATCATCGAAGCCGTCGCTGAAAACCTCGACATCAAGCGCAAACTCCTTGAGCGGGTCGACGCCGTGCGCAAGCCCGGGACCATCGTCACCTCCAACACCTCCGGCCTTCCGCTTCGGCGGATCGTCGAGGGGCGCTCGGACGATTTTCAGCAGCACTGGGCGGGAACGCACTTCTTCAATCCGCCGCGCTACATGAAACTCGCGGAATTGATTCCCGGACCGAAAACGATGCCGGCCGTGCTCGACGCGCTGAACGAGATTTGCGATCTTCGGCTCGGCAAAGGCGTGGTGGTGGCGAAGGACACGCCGAACTTCATCGCCAATCGAATCGGCACGTTCTCGATGCTTACCGCCATCCAGCAGATGCAGGCGCTCGAAATGACGATCGAGGAAGTGGATGCTTGCACGGGTCCCGCCCTTGGGTGGCCGAGCTCGGCTACCTTCCGCACCGCCGACATCGTGGGGCTCGACGTGCTCGTTCACGTCGTTCGCAACATCTACGACAACATTCCGGACGACGAGTCCCGCGAAATATTTCGCGTTCCGCCGCTCGTCGAGGAAATGACGAGGCGTGGTTGGCTCGGCGAAAAGGCGGGCAGCGGGTTTTACAAGCGCGTGAAAGGCGCCGGCGGCGAATCGGAAATCCTGACCCTCGACTGGAAGAAGTTGGAGTACCGGCCCGCACAGAAAGCGAAATTCGGCTCGATCGAGTCAGGAAAGGCCATCGAGGGCACGCGCGAGCGATTGTCCGCGCTCGCTGGTCCGGGAGCCGATGGCAGCGGCGGCGACAAGGCCAATCGCTTTATCTGGAACTGCCTGAGCGCGACCTGCCTCTACGCAGCGCGCCGCGCGCCGGAGATCGCGAGCAGCATCGTGGATGTGGACCGCGCGATGCGTTGGGGGTTCGCCTGGGAGTTCGGGCCTTTCGAGGTTTGGGACGCGATCGGCGTCGAGCGCATGGCCAGGGGCCTCGAACGGGATGCCAATCAGGCTCCGCCGCTCGTGACGAAAGTCTTGTCCTTGCCCAAAAAGTCGTTTTACGCGTCGGAAAAGGGAAGGACTCGCTATTTCGATATGGCTTCGGGCGCGCTCGTTCCCTTGGGCGAAGATGCGGGTGTGCTGATATTGAAATCGCTCAAGGATCGATCGCCAGTGGTGCAGGAAAATAGTGGCGCCTCGCTGATCGACCTGGGCGACGGCGTGCTCTGCTGCGAATTCCACTCCAAGATGAACGCAATCGGCGGCGACATCTTCGCCATGTTGCAGGCGGGTATCGCTCGCCTCGAGACGGAATTCGAGGCCATGGTGATCGCGAATCAGGCTCCGAATTTCTCGGCCGGCGCGAACCTGATGCTTTTGCTCATGACCGCGCAAGAAGGCGAATGGGACGATATCCACCTTGCCGTACGCCAGTTTCAGCGCGCAAATATGGCCATCAAGTACGCTCCGAGGCCGATCGTGGCCGCGCCGCAGGGAATGGCGCTGGGCGGCGGCTGTGAAATTCCGCTGCACTCAGCCAGGATTCACGCCGCGGCCGAAACGTACATCGGATTGGTTGAGGTCGGTGTAGGCCTGATTCCTGGAGGCGGCGGGACGAAGGAAATGTTGATCCGGGCGAATGAACGCGCCGCGAGCGGCGACGCTCTCGACTTGACTCACGCCCTTCGTCCCATCTTCGAAAATATCGCCATGGCGAAGGTGTCCACGAGCGCCGAAGAAGCGCGGTCGCTGGGCTACCTCCGCCCGTCGGATTTGGTGGCGATGAATCGCGACCGCCAGATTGCGGACGCCAAGCAAACGGCGCTCGCGATGGTTCATGCCGGCTACCACCCGCCGGCTCCGGCCGAAGTGCGCGTCCTCGGCGAGGAGTTTCTCGCCCTGGCAAAGCTCGCGGTCCACATGTTGATTCGCGGCGAGTACGCCACCGAATACGATGGCGTGGTCGCTCGGAAGCTGGCGTACATCCTTGCAGGAGGCGGAATTACGGCGGCGCAGACCGTCCCCGAACAGTACCTCCTCGACCTCGAGCGCGAGGCCTTTGTCAGCCTCTGCGGCGAGCGCAAGACCCAGGAACGCATCGCTCACACCCTCAAGACAGGCAAGCCGCTGCGAAATTAGCCCTCGCTACCCCCCGGGAAGCGAATGTGCGACACAGGTACGAAGGTACTATTGCGGCTGCCTTTTTACCGCCCTAAAAATTGAAATAGCGCACAAAATACAGGCTTTTCAGGGGGAACGGTGTGAAGCCGTTAGCGCCGCGATGACGCCACAAAAAGACACGCTGGAAGTCTCGAATCCCGTTGGCGAAACCTCCGCCGCGCACACCCACGAGCGTCCGAAAGCCGATTCCAGCCACCTCCGGTCCGATGCGGTTTCACTCGATGTGCCCGTAAAGGTGCACGGTTCGCGCGTTACCGATGTGGTTCTCGGAACTACGCCGCACACCGAGCCATTCGAAGAGAAAACCTCCACAATGATTGTGTTTCCTCAGGGCGGCGTGCTGAAAATGGCTACCGCAGTGGCTGCCGGACAAATGGTGGTTCTCACGAATCTGAAGTCCGGCCACGACGCGATCTGCCGCGTCGTGAAAGTCCGTGCCTTCGCCAAGTCGCAGAGCTACGTGGAACTCGAATTCACGAATCGTCAGCAGGGGTATTGGGGCGTCTATTTTCCGACCGATGGGGCCGGGCATGCGCCCAAGCCGGCGCAGGCCGCACAACATCCTGCGGCCAATGACGATATCGAAACCGTCGCGCACAAGTTGACGCCGGATGTCCCTCGTCCCGCCGCTCCCCCGGCGCCTGCGCCCGTCGCAAAATTCGCCGAGCCAAAAGTCGCTCCAAGCCTCCCTAAGCCGGCGAGCGCGCCGCACCAACACACGGCTCAGCCCAAAAAGCCGGAATCCCCGTTCATCGGGATCGGCTCACAGGAGGAAGTGCAGGCGCCAGCATCGTCAACCTCCCGCCTCAGCGCCAGTTCTGCTTTCGAGGCGGATAAGAGAAGCCGGGCTGCTGATTCTTCGTCTTCGCCGCTCTCCATGGCCGAGCTTCGAGGTGATCCATCGGCTGCCCCGCCCATTTCGCTCGGCGCCGGTGTGCCTGGCGAAGAAATGGACCTGTCGACCCTTCTCGCCGAGCCGTCGGCGGAGAACGAGATCGCCGCGTTCGCGCGTTCCGCGGAGAATCCCGAACTCGACGAAGGCCATCCCGCACGGGGCCGATCGTTTGGCGCCCGCTTTGATGCCGCGACGCTCGGCAGTACCGCGCACCCCGCGGAATCCCGTCAGAGATCGGGTCAGAATTGGGTTTTGATCGCCGCCGGCGTTGCTGCGCTCTTGGTAGTGGTCGCGGGCGGAGGCTTTTACCTTCATCTATGGCCCTCCGGCAAGTCTCGGGCTGGAGCGGCATCGCCGGTAGCCGCGGCTCCCGCACCCGCGATCGATGCAACCGCCTCCCAAAGCTCCGTTGCGAGTCCCGTGGCGCAGTTGAATCCAATCACTCCGCCGGTTGTGGCCAGCGTCGTTCCCCCGGTCGCCGTTCACGCAGCGGAGCTAGCGCCGTCGAAGCCAAATAAAGTCCCGGCCGCCGCTCAAGCTGAACCGAAATCACAGCCCGCGGGTTCGAGCGAGCTGGTTGCTCAGCCCAAGGCGCCCGTGAATCAGAAGACGGCTGGCGCTGTTCCGGATATTTCCAGCGCGCTGAACGCGCACCCGGTCTCCTCGCGGAGGGCAAGCCCGCGCGAAACGGCGGCAGCGCCTTCGCTCGATGCCGCCGCATCATCCGCGAATGAAAATTCGGGGCTGCCAGGCATGGGCGCTTCCGTTGTGATTGCGCCTCCACCTCCGCCCGCGCCAAAGTCTGAGGTTCGTATCGGCGGAGACATCAAGCCCCCGCGGCTGATCTCCTCGGTGATTCCCGTGTATCCGAGCGTAGCCAAGTCAGCCGGCGTCGAAGGCAGCGTCGTGGTGAAGGCATCGATCGATAAGGAAGGCAATGTTGTCGATGCCAAGGCGATTTCCGGCTCGCCGATGCTGCGCCAGGCGGCCGTTGACGCGGTGCGCAAATGGAAGTATGAGTCGGCGATCTTGGATGGCGAGCCCATCGCGACGCAAATCAACGTGACAATTCAGTTCCGCCGCTAGGTTTGTCCCGGCGCTTCATTTCCGACGGAGCGCGACGATTGGCTTGCTCAAATACGGCACCCCTTCGAATAGCGCACAACTACAATCCCGTTGACTGGGGGCATCGATGATTGATCTCTCGCAAGCGTCGTTCATCGGTCCCCAGCTTAGTGACCCGCGCACACCTGCCGAACTCCCGCCTGACCTTCGGAATTTGTTGCGTTCGGCGAACGGATTCGTCCTCTTTGGCGGCGGACTTCATGTTCGTGGATGGTGCGAGACTCCCGAGTGGCATTCCTTGCATCGAGTGTGGACCGGAGAAGACTCCCTTGCGCGAGCGTACCCCTTTGTGCGTCCCGACGACGTTCCCTTTGCAGAGGATTTCCTGGGAGATCAGTTTCTGCTCCGAGGCGGGAAGGTTGCTCGTCTCGCGGGGGAGCTAGGCGAAGTCGAAAAGTTGGGAATGGGTCTGAACGAATTCCTGGATTCGGCCCAGGCGAATCCCGATCAGTTCTTGTCCCTCAACTTATTGAGGCGGTTTCAGCGGCAAGGTGCCACACTCGAGCCTGGTCAGCTCCTGAGCGTCTATCCGCCGCTGTGCACGAAGGAAGCGGCCGCCGGAGTCTCGCTACGGGCGGTTCCCGCATCGGAGCGCATCAGGTTCCTCGCGGATTGGGCCCGGCAAATATCTGCTGTGCCGGATGGCGCGAAAGTCCAAGTGACCTGTGAGGACGATGTAAAGACCAGCCGGTAGGTTTCGGCGGGATCCTTCCCAGCAGTTGCAATTTCGCCTTCACTGTCATCCAATAGGGGTAGTCTGCGGGGCTCGGTTTGGCGATTCTGAGGGAGTCACCTATGCGAGAAGCGGTGATTGTCAGCTCGGTTCGGACCGCCGTCGGCAAGGCGCCGAAGGGGGCTCTCCGCGCCACGCGTCCCGATGATCTGGCGGCGCTTGCAATCAAGGAAGCGCTTGCACGCGCGAAAGGGCTCGATCCCAAGGACGTCGAAGACGTGATTATCGGCTGCGCCACGCCGGAAGCGGAGCAGGGAATGAACCTGGCGCGAATTGCCTCTTTGCGCGCCGGACTGCCCGTGGACGTTTCGGCGATGACGATCAATCGATTCTGCTCCTCAGGCTTGCAGGCCATTGCGATTGCGGCCGAGCGTATCATGTCCGGGCAGGGCAGCGTGGCTGTCGCCGGCGGCGCCGAGTCCATGAGCATGGTCCCGATGGGCGGTCACAAAATCGCGCCGAATCCCTGGCTCATCGACCACTACCCGGACGCCTACATCAACATGGGCCTTACCGCGGAGAACCTTGCCAAGAAATACGCCATCTCGCGAGAGCAGGCGGACACCTTTTCGCTCGGGAGCCATCAGAAGGCGCTCGCGGCCATCGCTGCAGGCAAGTTCAAGGACGAAATCGTGCCCGTCCCGGTGAGCTACACGGCTCTCGAAGGCGGCGGAAACGGCTCGTCAAACGGCGCGCGCCCGAAGACGCTGAACCTTACGTTCGACACCGACGAGGGCCCCCGTGCCGACACGTCCCTCGAGGCGCTTGGAAAACTCAAGCCCGTGTTTCACGCGCGCGGCGTGGTCACCGCCGGCAACAGTTCACAAACGAGCGACGCGGCTGCAGCGTCCGTCATCATGAGCGCCGAACGCGCCCGCGAGCTCGGTCTGAAGCCGATGGCGCGCTTTATCGCGTTTGCCACCGCCGGATGCCCGCCCGAGGAAATGGGAATCGGGCCGGTCTTTGCAATCCCGAAGGCGCTGAAGATCGCCGGATTGAAACTCGATCAAATCGACGTGATCGAGCTGAACGAGGCGTTTGCGGCGCAAGCGCTTTCGGTGATCAAAGTCGCCGGGCTCGACCCCGAGCGCGTCAACGTGAATGGCGGCGCCGTCGCCCTCGGCCATCCTCTCGGATGCACCGGCGCGAAGCTCACGGCTACGATTCTGCGCGAACTCGAGCGGCGCAACGCCCGCTACGGTTTGGTGACGATGTGCATCGGCGGCGGCATGGGCGCCGCGGGAATCCTCGAGCGCGCCGCCTGACCGGCGAACACTCCAACGGAGGAATCATCATGGCCACCACAGTCGTTTCGAAATCCGTGAATCGCGGCGGCGGCTTCCTGATCACGCCCGTCAGTCCCGGAGACATTTTCACGCCCGCGGACGTTACCGACGATCAGCGCCTGATCGGCCAAACCGCGGCCGAGTTTGTGGCCAAGGAAATCGTCCCGTTGATCCCGGATCTCGAAAAGCATAAAGAGGGCCTGATGGCTCACGCCCTGAAGAAGGCCGGAGAAATCGGGCTTCTGGGCGCCGGCATTCCCGACGCCTACGGCGGGTCGGAAGTCGACAAGATTTCCACGACGGTCCTGACGGAAAAAATCAGCACCTACGCCTCTTTCGCGGTGGCCATGGGCGGCACCACCGGAATCGGCACGATCCCCATCGTCTATTTCGGCACCGAGGCGCAGAAGAAAAAGTATCTCCCGAAGATTGCCACCGGTGAATGGCTCGCCGCGTACTGCCTCTCGGAGCCGCAGGCGGGATCCGATTCGCTCGCGTCCCGCACGCGGGCCGTGCTTTCCCCGGACGGAAAAAACTGGATCCTCAACGGCCAGAAGATGTGGATCACCAACGGCGGGTTCGCGGACGTCTACATCGTATTCGCAAAGGTGGACGGCGAGAAATTCTCCGCCTTTATCGTCGAGCGCGGCACGCCCGGCTTTACGGTCGGCGCCGAGGAAAACAAAATGGGCATCCGCGGCAGCTCCACCGTGCCCCTGTTCTTTGAAAACGCGCCGGTGCCGAAGGAAAATTTGCTCCACGAGATTGGGCGCGGTCATATCGTCGCGTTCAATACGCTCAACGTCGGCCGCTACACCCTTGGCGCCTCGTGCATGGGCGCCTCCAAGCAGGCCCTGGAAGATGCCGCGAAGTACGCGAAGGAAAGGACCGCGTTCGGTAAATCCCTGAGTGAATTCGGCCTGATCAAGGCCAAACTCGGCGAAATGGCCATCCGCATCTACGCGCTCGAGTCGATGATCTACCGCACGGCCGGAATGATCGAAGGCGCCGTCTCCACGCCCGGCGCGGACAAAGCGAAACAGGACATGGAAGTGCTCGAGGAATACGCCATCGAAAGCTCCATCAGCAAGGTCGCCGGCAGCGAGACCCTCGACTTTTGCGTGGATGAGGGCCTGCAGATTTTCGGCGGCTACGGCTTCCACGAGGACTATCCCATGGCGCGCGCCTATCGCGACAGCCGCATCAACCGCATTTTCGAGGGCACCAACGAAATCAATCGCATGCTCATCATCCAGATGCTGATGAGGCGCGCCATGGGCGGCGTCCTGCCGCTGATTCCGGCGGCGCGCAAGCTCGCGGACGAATTGCTCTCCGGCCCCGCCTTCGAGGAAACCGCTCCTGGCGCTTTCGCCGAGGAAGAGCGTTCCCTCGCGCAAGCCAAGAAGATTTTTCTGCTCGCGGCCGGGACGGCCGTGGAAAAGTTCCGCGAAAAGCTCGGCGAACACCAGGAAATCGTGGCCGCGCTCTCGAATATCGTGATGGATATCTATGCCGTGGAATCGTCCTTGCGGCGCACTCAGAAGGCCTCCGCTGCCCGTGGAGAAGCCGCTGGCGCGGCCGCGCCCATGGCCGACGCCACCCGAGCATTCGCCTACGACGCAATGGACCGCATCGAGAAAGAGGCGCGCACGGCCCTTGCCGCCACGGCCGAGGGCGACACGCTCGCCACTCAGCTGGCGGCGCTGCGGCGTCTCGCCAAGCATGCGCCGATCGATACCGTCGCGCTCCGGCGCAGCGTCGCTAACGCCGTGCTCGCCCAGGACCGCTACCCGTTCGAAGGGCGCTAACCTCCCGCGCTTGGCGCCGGATTCTCGCCGCGCGAAGCAAAATCGAACCGCTTAGCCGGCGTGGACGCAAACTGGCACCGCATTTCGGCAACAATTCGTCCTTCGCGCCGCTCGCCGCGCTTCCCGCAAACGGGAAACCGTTTTCCATTTCCCATATCGGATTTTAGACAACGCTTCGATCTTTCAATCACTTAGCCACTGTTTCTTTTGGTCCCCCTCGTGCATCAAACGTAGTGGAAGTCATGCGAGGGTCGATGAATATGTTCTCGGGCCAACTCAAATCGTTTGCGGGGACAGTCACACAAAACTCAAAACTTCGAAAGAGAATCGGCTGGGGTCTGGCGATCTTCCTGATCCTGCAGCTCTATTTTGTGCGTGAGCTGCTTGCCGCGGAGCTGCTTTTCGGGCTGGGTTTCGCGGTGGTGCTGGCGCTGGTCGGGATCTTTTATCTGGTCGGTACGATCGGGGAGCGGGCCTTGGATTGGGCCGAAGCGGGAGTCAGGGTGACAGCGACTGCGGCGCGGCGGGGCTACAGCGGTCTCGAAGAGATCAGTAAAAGATCATTCCGCCATCCACATTCAGAGTCTGCCCAGTAATCGCGCTGGACTGGTCGGACACGAGAAACAGGGCCGCAGACGCGATTTCATCCGCCGTCTGCGGCCGTCCCTGCAGGATATTTTGCATCATTTGCTTCAGTACCTGGTCGCTTCCCGATTTGGAGTAGGCCGCGAATTCCCGCGTTAGGTCCTGCGACATTTTCGTCTCCGTCACCGGTCCCGGGCAAATTGCATTGACGCGCACGCCTTTGCGGGCCGCTTCCGCCGCCATCACGCGCGTCAGGCCGATCAGCGCCGCCTTGGACGCGGTATAGGCGCCGCTCAGGGCGAACGCCGCCTTGGCTCCCACCGTCGATATGTTCAGGATCGTGCCCATCTTGCGCTCGTACATTTCCGGGAGCACCAGCTGCGACAGCACTAAAGGCGCGCGCAGATTCACCGCCATCACTTCGTCCCAATCGCGCAGCGGGAACTTTTCCACGGGACCCACCGGCCCATAGATCGCGGCGTTGTTGACGAGAATGTGGACCGCGCCGAAGGCCCCGCGCGCCGCGTCCACGATCTTCTTGCAGTCCGCTTCACGCGAAACGTCCGCAGTCACGGCCGCCGCCTTGCCTCCACCGCTCTGAATCTCCGCCACAACCTGACGTATCTCGTTGTCGCTGCGGGCGGTTACGACCACCGCCGCGCCTTCAGCCGCGAACTTTCTCGCGATCGCGCGCCCGATCCCGCGCCCTCCGCCCGTCACGATCGCGACTTGCCCCTTGAGCAGCATGCCCTCTCCGCGCAATTGAGTTTCCGAGGATATCATCGCTCATTGGAATCTGCCGAATCGCCGACATCGGCAGATCAAACCCTTGAATCGAATCCTGGTACTGTCCTAATTTGAAGTCTTCCCCAACATCGGAATCAGAGAGTTTGGTATGATACGTGTTAGCCATGACAGAGCGAAACCTAGCTTGGGTAATTAAAGACGAGGGTGTCACGTACTATTGTACCGTCTGTTCGTGGACGTTCCTCACGAGGCACGAAAATATCGGCAAGGCTCGCGACCCGTTCGACGATCACGTCTGTGTTGATTACCCGCCGTTCAAGAAGAGCGCGACTGCCTCAGGCTAGAATAGAAAAGCCCCGACTGGCATCGGGGCCTCCCCAAACTTTGGCGGGTGGAGCATTCATTCCACCAGATCACGCCCCACCTCGCCTCCACACACGCAGTCACTTACGGCTCACGTTGACAGTCGCGGGTGCCGCACGTTTTGAGTTGTAAACGTGCGGGTGTTCCTCGGGTGGCTCACTCTTTACGCCTTGGTTACTTCTCCCCCTCGCCATAGCGCGCGAGCGCATAATACCACACCACACTTTGGCGAAAGGCAAGCGGAAACAATTGTGGGTGGCGCACTCTTTGCGTGTCTTGTGTTTTGCAAACAGTGCGAGAGGAGGGGGCAGTCGCACCTCATTCCCATTCCGGGAATCGGCCTCGCAAAAATCGCATCTTTCGCACAAGAAATTCCGCCCGCAACTCTAATCCACACGAGCGCTTACGCTAATCGACAATCCATTGTCGGCTTGCATCGTGTGATAGCGTGGAAGTGAGGGCGTTTCGCTCGTGCGAAAGGCTCCAGGGCCCTGCTGGCCGGGGCTAGCAACGGTTGTTTGACAACTGAACAAGAGCTGCCGTTCCGAGTGGCGCAGACACCGGGCCGTAGTCGCGGTGCCGGGACACGAATCATTGCCTTTCTACCCGTCAATCGTGACGAATAGAAATGCAAATAACCACTGCGGAATCACCAAGTTGAATTTTTCTACCCGTCAAAACTCTGAGGATGGCGTCGGCTATCCATTTTCAGATTTCCATTTTCAAATCTCGGCCCAGGAGCCGTCCGCGCGGCGGCGTCCGAAGGGCAAAACCGCAGCGGGACGCCGGCGCTGCGAACATCATCACGGTGGAAGGGCAGGGCTTCAGCCCTGCCAATAGCGATGGCGCGCAGCTCGTTCCATTGCGCCGTTTCACCCGCAGCATGTGGTCGAGTTCGATGCCCGCGAGCCTCGGATTCGCGCGGCTATTGGCTCTGCTCATTGACTCAACCGCGACCACAGAATAGGATGCCGCACGGCGCATCTACAAACGGGGGAATCAACGATGGCGAAGAACGTCGAATTACTCGGCTCGTACTGGACGCTTGCCGGCGGCGCGGAGCCGCACACCGATCGCGAGTACAGCCCCTTCGACTTCAAGGACCGCGTTGAAGCCGCCGCTCGCGCCGGATTCAAGGGCATGGGCATTTGGCACGCCGATCTCGACCACACCCTCAAAAAGCGCAGCCTGAAGGACATGAAGAAAATCCTCGACGACAACGGCATCCGGCACGTCGAGCTGGAGTTTCTCGGAGGCTGGTTTCTCGATGATGAAGAGAAAAAGGCCTCCGACATCGAGCGCAAGAAACTTCTCGAAGCAGCCGATGTCCTCCGCCCGCACCACATCAAGGTGGGCCATTTTTTCAAAACCCAGGCCACCATGCCGAGAATGATCGAATCGTTCGCCGCTCTGTGCGCGGACGGCGCGAATCACGGCACGCCGATCGGTTTTGAAATGATGCCGTTTTGCGATATCGATTCTGTCGAAAAAGCCATGCAGCTTGTCGAGGGCGCCGGCGTGAAAAACGGCGGCATCTGTCTTGATCTCTGGCATCTGGCGAAACTGAAAATTCCGCACCAGAAAGTCGCAAGCATCCCGCGCAATCGCATCACCTCGATTGAAATCAACGACGGCACCCACGAGTGCCCCTGGGATCTGCATGAGGACACCATCAACCACCGCTTGTTTTGCGGCGACGGGGAATTCGATGTGAAGGGATTCGTCAAGGCCCTGTCAACGACGGGCTATGACGGCCCGTGGGGCATTGAAGTGCTCAACGCGGAATGGCGCAAAAAGCCGCTCCAGGAGATCGTGACCAAGGCCTATAGCTCGACCATCGCGCAATTCCCACTCTAGTGGCTAGTTGTCTTCGGTCGGCGAGCCGCCCCACATCGTCAGCTCTTCGCCCGTGGGCCGCTTGCAGTTGAGAAAGCCTCCGCCCTTTGACCCGTCCTTAAGCGGGAAAAATGTGACCGTGATCTTGTCGCCGGGCTTGAGGGAGTTTCGCGTCCATCCGCGCCGGCCCAGATAATTCGGGCTCATTCCCTCGAAGGCCCACGTGTCCACGCCGCCCTTTTCGTTGGGCACGTCCAGCCAAACCCACGTGTGGGGGTTCGTCCACTCAAATGTTTTCACGGTCCCCGTGATGGACTTTCGGACGCTCGTGTCGAACACCGCGAATCCGTGATGCGCCGCCGCCGTGCCCGCAGCTGCCGCGACCAGTCCCGCGAGGATAACTGCCGCCAGCCCCGCTTGCTTCAAGCCCGTCTTCATTGGTTTTGAAAACCTCCCTGGTACTCGCGGAACAGTTCTACTTCGGCGCGGGCGCTGGGCCGCCCGGCGGCGTCAGATTGATTCCTGCCTTGCCATTCTTGTCCACGAAGTTCCGGTTGTTTTGTTCGCAGATATATTCTGCGATCGTCCAGCTCCGATGGCGCTTCAGGATTCGGTTTGTCACATACGGCATCGTCAGAGCCTCGGGGTCGGTGAGCGTTGTCTCGAGGTTCATCGTATTGGGATCGGCCAAACGAAAGCGTTCGACGATGCGCATCTTGTCGCTGTGGGGAGTTTTCGGGGCCAGCTCCGTCATGGCCGAGAAGCCTACCGTCTCGACCACGAGCGTATCGCCTTCCCAGTGGCCCACCGACGTGCCATAGAAACTCGGGTCGGGGTCCGCGGGCAGCGGGCGCCCATCCGTGTAGATGTGTCGCACCTGAGAGTACGCCTCGATCACGATCGTCACCTGGCCGGGCGTGAGCAGAAACTCCAGCGGATAGGGCTGCGCCATGATCTCCGGCATGCCCGGGGGCAGGCAATTCGCGGACTCGTTGTCCTCAGGAGCGGTCGTTTGCAAGGCCTTCTTCTTGGCCGCGTACTCGGGTGTAAGCGACGGCGGCGTGCGGCGGCCGACCGGCGGGATTCCGGCGGCGGGATTTGTGATCGTCGCGCCGCCCAGAGGTATTTCCCAGACGCCGGTAAAATCGGGAAGTTTGGCAAGCGCGGCCCAATCCGCGGCCGTCGGCGCCGGCCGCTTGAACGTCTGGGCCTTTGCGGCCACGCCGGCCGCCGCGATTGCCAGCCCGGCAACTGCCAGGCTCGTCAGGATTCTGTTTGCATGAGTCATCGGTCGTGATCCGCCGCCGGGCATCGGCCCGCGCTAATCCGCCGCCGCGCGCATCGCCAGCACGGACTTCACGGCATCGACGATCTTGGCTTCGCTCGGCAGGACGTAACTTTCCATCGGCTCGCTGTAGGGCACGGAAGTGTCGAGCGCCGTCACCATTCTCACCGGCGCCTTCAAATGCTTGAATCCCTGCTCGGCCACCTCGCCCGCGATCACAACCGCAGCCGAGGACTGGCGCGGCGCCTGATCCACCAGCACCAGCCGCCCGGTCTTTTTCACCGATTCCACGATCGTCTTCACGTCGAGCGGCGCCACCGTCCGCGGATCGATCACCTCGGCGCTGATGCCTTCCTTGGCCAGAGTTTCCGCCGCGGCCAGCGACTTCTTCACCATCCACGCCGTCGCCACGATCGTCACGTCGGTCCCCGCTCGCTTCACGTCCGCCACTCCGAACGGAACCAGATAATCGCCGTCCGGCACCGGGCATTTGTCGAGCATCAGCATGTAGTGATGCAGATAGATGACCGGATTGTCGTCGCGGATCGCGGATTTCATCAGCCCATAAGCGTCTGCCGCATTCGACGGAAGCGCTACCTTCAGCCCGGGCACGCCCATCATCGTGCCGTAGATGCAATTCGAGTGCTGCCCGGCCCAGCCCGCCGCGAACCCGAACCCGGCCTTGAATACCGTGGGCACCTTTACCTGCCCGCCCGACATATAGCGCAGTCTCGGCGCTTCGTTCACCACCTCGTCGAACGCCACCAGCATGAACTCGCTCATGTACAGTTCCACGACCGGCCGCAGCCCCTGCATCGCCGCGCCGATCGCGATCCCCAGCTCGGCCGTCTCAGAAATCGGCGTGATGCGCACCCGGTCCTTGCCGAATTTCCGGACGAATGGATCGCGGTCCGTCATCGCCATGTTCTGGCCGTAGAACACGACGTTTGCATCGCGCTGCATCTCTTCCGTGATCGCCACGGCGATCGCTTCAGCAAACATCATTTCGCGCGGCATACTTTTCTCCTTGCGACGAGCCTAATCCCGTCATCCTGAGCAAAGCGACCGGACCGCCTTCTCTTTTCGTCCCGGCGAAGTCGGGGCGTCCGGCCACGGTGGTGAGCCCAAGCCCGTCATCCTGAGCGAAGCGAGCGGACCGCTTTCTCTTTTCGTCCCCGCGAAGCTGGTACGTCCGGTCACGAAGTCGAAGGACCTCTCTTCGTATCCATCGCCTTACGCCCAGACGTAATTCAATGCCTCTTCGCCTTTCGGCAAGGGGCTCGCCAGCGCAAACTTCACCACGTCTTCCATCTCGGCCTTTACGCCGTCCTCGATCTTCCGGGCATCCGCGTCGGTGAACGTGCCGTTGGCGACGAGCTTTGCGCGAAACTTCTTGATCCCGTCGTTCGCCTTCGCCGCTTCAAACTCCTCCTTGTTTCCGTATACCTCGATGGACTCGTGCTCCTGGAACTGCGTGGGCACCGGCGGCACGGTGATGGCGTTGCCGTGCGGGCTGAAGCGGTAGAACTTCGATTCCACTAGGCTCGGTCCTTGCCCCGTCCGCGCGCGCTCGGCGGCCTTGGCCACCACATCGTAGACCGCGAGCACGTCCGTGCCGTCCACGGTGACGCCCGGAATGCTGAACGCCTTCGCCTTTTGCGAGAGCGGGTCGCCCGCCGCGGCGTTCGCGTCTTCCAGCCCAACGTGCGTATACGCCTGGTATTCATTGTTCTCCAGCACAAACACCACGGGCAGTTTCCACACCGCGGCGAGATTCAGCGTCTCGTGAAATGCGCCCTGCTTCGACGAGCCGTCGCCGAAGAACGAATACACCACCTGTCCCGTTTTCTTCACCTGCGCCGCGTACGCCGCGCCGGCGGCGTGCGCGATTCCCTGGCCGATGATGCCGGAGGCCGTCGGAAAATGATGCGCTGGGTCGGAGAGATGCATCGAGCCGCCGAATCCCTTGCAGATGCCGTCCTTGCGCTGGTAAATCTCCGCCATCAGCGCCCGCGCGGGCGTCCCGAGCACGAGCGGGTAGCCGTGGCACCGGTAGCTCGGCATCACCAAATCGTTTTCCTGCCGCGTCGCGAGACATCCCACAATGCTCGCCTCCGCGCCGTCGGCGAGGTGCGCGTGGCCGCGAATCACGCCCGGATGCTCGACGAAGGTCCGCTTCACGCGCTCCTCGAATTCGCGCACCCGGCACATCTGCGTGTACATCCAGGTCAGCTTATCTTTGCTCAGCTCAGCCGCAGTCGCCATTTCCAACTCCTTCGAACACGACCTTAGTTGTTATCCCGAACCCAGCCGCGTTTCTGGCGGATTGTGGTGAGAGATCTGGTTTTCTCGGACCTCTCGTGAAACGCGCAACTCTCGTCCGGCCTTGAAGTACAAGGTGACAGATTTTTTCAACGCCATCTTATGACGCTGGCGCGGCGTCTCCCGCCTTGCCGATGTAGCCGAGCAGCCCGCCCACTTCGACCTCGGCAGGCTCGCGCGCCAGAATTTTCAGCAGCACGCCTTCCACCGGAGCGTCCAGCTCGTAACTCACCTTCTCCGTTTCCAGTTCTACGATGGGTTCGCCCTGTTGGAACGCGTCCCCCTCGCCCTTGAGCCAGCGGACCACGGTCACCTTGGTCGTATTCATCCCGCCTGTCTTGGGAACCACAAGGTTCGTTACGATGGCGAATCCCTTCCTCGGCTGCGGAATATATTTCCTGGAGTGGGACCCAATTGATTTCCCACGGCTTGGATGAACGCTCGCGAGACACCCTTTGGGGGACGTCGAGTGCTTCGCGCGGTCCCGCCCACCGCCACGGCTTTCTTAACGCAATCCCACGAGCATGTCAACTCGACGCCATTATCTGCTAATCTCTGCGTTTCGCGGGGCGAAACCGCCGGAAATTCGCCGCCGTCGCGCTGAGCCGTTGATGAGATTGGGAAAAGCTTTGTGAGTCGCGCCTATAGCCGCGACATAAGCGTCGCGACATCGAAACGGCTTTAGCCGCTGAAGTTTCGGTTTTGCGACTTCGCCGAAAATATGTCACGACCGTCGGGAAACGCCTTAGGAGGGGCAATGGATCCGCAGCCGCATAAATTTCGCGCCTTCGCAGCGGCGTTGGCCGCAGTGATGGCTGTCGCGGTGTGTCCCGCGGGCGCACAAAATGCCGCGCCTCCCGCAGCGCCCGCAGCTCCCGCCGCTACGCAAGTGCCCGCCGATCAGCGTGCCAATCCCTGCCCTCCGAATCAAAAGGACACTCCTCCGATATTTCGTTCCTGGACCGGCTGGGGCGCATCTCCGATGAACTGGCGTTTCCAATCGGAAGAAATCGCCGAACTCCCCCCGACTAGCGTCCCTAACCTGAAATTGAAATGGGCCTTTGGTCTGCCCAACGTCCGGATAGTTCGCTCCCAGCCCGCCGCCTATCGCGATCATGTCATCGTCGGCGCAAACGACGGCACGATTTATTCCCTCGGCTTCGACACTGGCTGCACTGAGTGGGCCACGAAAGCGAGCGGCCCAGTTCGCTCAGGCATCGTCATCGCCAATGCCGGCATGAAAGAAGCCGTCTTCTTCGGCGACGCCGCTGGCAACGTCTACGCCTTGGACTTTTTCACCGGCAAACTCCTCTGGGCTGTCCGCGCCGACGCCCACCCCAACGCCACCATCACCGGTACGCCCACGTGGTGGGACGGCCGCCTCTACGTCCCCATCTCCTCCAGCGAAGAAGGCGCCCGCCGCCGCCCAGAATACGAGTGCTGCACGTTTCGCGGCAGCGTGGTCGCGCTTGACTCCGACAATGGCAGGAAAATCTGGCAAAGCTACATGGCCACGGAAACGCCCGCCGTAGTCGGCAAAACCAAAGACGGCCACAACATCTACGCCCCCTCGGGTATGGCGATCTGGTCCGCGCCCACGATCGACGGCTCAAGAAATCGACTCTACGTCGGGACCGGCGACAACTATTCAGAACCGGGCACGAAAACCAGCGATGCCGTCGTCGCGCTCGATCTCGACACCGGCAAAATTGTCTGGTCGCGCCAGTTCGACAAGGACGACGTATACAAGATCGACTGCGGCGATCCGCCCGGCCCCGGCTGCGCGCCGCCCACGAATCCCGAATTCGATCTCGGCGCTTCGCCGATTCTCGTCTCGCTCGGCCACGGCAAACGCGTGCTGCTCCTCGGCCAGAAAAGCGGTCTCGTTTACGCCGTCGATCCGGACGCGAACGGAAAACTTCTGTGGCACGCGCGCGCAGGCGCCGGCGGCCTCCTCGGCGGAGTGCAGTGGGGTCCCGCGACCGACGGCGCGAACGTTTACGTCGCCGTCTCCGATCTGGCGTTTATCGGCCGCGCCCCCGATCCCGCGAAAGGCGGCGGAATTTCTGCGTATCAAGTCAGCGACGGGAAACTTCTCTGGAAAACCCCTCCGCCGGGTTGCGGGGACCGCCGCCCGTGCAGTCCCGCGCAGTCTCAAGCCGTCACCGCAATTCCCGGCGCAGTTTTCTCTGGCTCCATTGACGGCCACCTCCGCGCCTACGCCCCCGGCGATGGCAAAATCATCTGGGACTTCGACACGGCGCGCGATTTCGACACCGTCAACAAAGTCGCGGCGCACGGCGGCTCGCTCGACGTCGGCGGTCCCATCGTCGCCGGAGGAATGTTGTTCGTCGTCTCCGGGTATGCGGGCTTCGGCGCCATGCCCGGCAACGTGCTCCTCGCCTTTGCGAGCAAGTAAGGAGAGTTTGGCCATGCGCCCTACGCCCCTGCGTTTGCGGACGCCTCATTTCCTGCGCGCGCTCTTGCTCTTGTTCGCCGCAGCGGCGCTTTTCCCCGCGCCTTCCCGGTCGCAATCGAATACCGTTCCGGGCGACTTCGTCGTTGATCCGCCCACGCTCGTCTCCCTCGGTTTCGAGTGGCGGATCTCAGGAGACGACAATCGCAACGCGAGCGTCGACGTGACCTTTCGAAAGAAGGGTGAGCGGCAGTGGCGCAAGGCGCTTCCGCTTCTTCGCCTGCAGCACGAATTCGTCCCCGGCGGCGCATCGGGCGCGGGCGGCGGCCACTATTACAGCTATGTCGCGCCCAACATGTTTGCCGGCAGCCTTCTGAACTTGGAGCCGGACACGGAATACGAGTGTCACTTCGTTCTCTCCGATCCTGATGGCGTGAAGGGCAAAGCGGAAAAAACCGTCACCGTCCGCACGCGCAAGGAACCGCAGCCCGCAGAGGGCGGCCGCGTCTTTCACGTCTATCCCTTCGACTACAAAGGCGCGAAGCAGGAGCCGGCGTTTACCGGTCTGCTCGCCGCCTACTACATGGGCTCGAGCGAGTCCGACCACTCCAACGCCATGCCTCCGCGCGTTCAGCCGGGAGACATCATTCTGGTCCACGCCGGCCTCTATAAGGACAACCGGTTCGTCTATGGCGGGTTCGACCGCACCATCCCCGCACTCGGCACTCCGTTTGACGGCACCTACTATTTGACGCAGAGCGGCACGCCCGAAAAACCGATCGTCATCAAGGGCGCGGGCGATGGGGAAGTCATCTTTGACGGCGACGGCTGCCAGAATCTTTTCAACCTGATGGCCGGGAACTACAACTATTTCGAAGGCATCACTGTCCGGAATACAAACGTCGCCTTCCTGCTCGGAATCAAAAACATCGCGGGCTCGAGCGGTTTTACTTTGAAACATTCGCGCCTGGAAAATATCGGCCGTGGCGTGGAGGACGACTGGTCCGGCTCCAAGGATTTCTATATCGCGGACAATGTTTTCATCGGCCGCCACGATCCCACCCGGCTCACGAGTTGGTTTACTCCCGCGGTGTGGGCGAAGTTTCCCGGCTATCCCGCGCTCATCACCTCCGAGTACGCCATCAAGCTCTACGGCCAGGGCCACGTTGTCGCCTACAACTATGTCGCCAACTGGCACGACGGCATCGACATCGCCACCTACGGCGATCCCGATGGCACGCCCAATGAATTGCGGGACCGCGTGCCCGTCTCCATCGACTTCTACAACAACGACATTTTCAACATGGCGGACAATTGCTTCGAAGCCGACGGCGGCGCGCACAACATCCGCGTCTTCCGCAACCGCTGCTTCAACTCCGCGGGAGGCGCCCTCAGCGCGCAGCCCATGTTTGGCGGCCCGCTCTATTTCTACGAAAATCTCGTGTACAACGCGACCACCGGCGGTCCTCTCAAGCTGATCGACACGCCCGCGGGCGTCCTGATTTACCAGAACACGTTCTTCGGCCAGGGCCGCCTCATGGGCCCGGCGTCCAACGTCCATTTTCTGAACAATCTGATTTTGGGTGACGGCTGGGCGGACCCCGTCCTGAATCTGCGCACCTACACGAACTACTCGACCTCCGATTACAACGGCTTCCGCCCCAATCCGAACGTGGAGAATTCGTTTGAGTGGACTTCACCCGCGTTCGAAGTCGCCGCGGACTATCAGGGCAAACTCGTCACGCGCAATTTCAAATCGCTGAAGGAATACAGCGAGGCCACGAAGCAGGAGCAGCACAGCGTACTCGTCGACTACGATATTTTCGTGAAAGCAAAAATGCCGGACAAATCCGACCCGGAACATCTCTACAACCCGCAGAATTTCGATTTCCGGCTGAAAAGTGTCCTGAGCGGAGTCGAAGGCAGCGAAACGCCCAACCCCGCAATCGACGCCGGTACGCTGCTGCCCACGATCAACGACGATTTTACCGGCGTCGCCCCCGACCTTGGCGCCTACGAACTCGGTCGCCTCGTCCCGCACTACGGTCCGCGCGTGTGGCCCTCGGCGCTCCCGATCATGGCCGCGCCCCGCGCCGTCACCGGCCCGCCGCAGTAGTTCTTGCCTTCGCCTTCGTAGCGGCCGCTTGCCCTCCGTGGCACAGGCAATCCTGCCTGTGCTCTTCGCTTTCGCAGCGCGAAATCAATACGCCATTCCCGTCGCACTGAACAGCGGCCCAGGCCCTTTGCCCTCCGCAGCCGACTTTAGCCTGAACATCAATTCCCCCCAAACCGTCGTGCACGAGACGAAATAATCCGTCTCCCCCTGCCAGTCGGCATGTGTGAACCGCAGCAGGCTGCCGCTTTTGTTCTGTGTCAGCTCGAACAGCAAACTTGTGCCGCTCCACTCCTGGCCTGACGTGCAGAGCCATTCTGCATGCAACGGAGGCGCAAGGCGTGCCGGCTTCAGCCGGTAAAGAGTCGCGCGATTGAAGAATCCCAGCTCCACGCTGCCGGTCTGGCTGTCCTCGGTCACGTCCGCCGCCCACCACTGCGCGAATCCGCGCCCCGACGAAATCAGCGCGTAAACCCGCTCCGGCGCAGCCTCAATTCCAATCGAATGCTTGATGCTCGCCATTCCGTCTCCTTACCTTCCGCCGTACCGATAACAAACCCGGGTGAGGATTCTGACACGAACGGCGGTTTACAAACCACCTCGACCCTCTCGTTCTGGACGACCGTAGCGGCCGCCTTTCAGGCGGGCGCTCTATCTCCTGTTCCCTTGTTGTTTCGCAGCGCTCCCGTCCTGCCTCCTCGCGTTGTCATTCCGAACCCGGTCGCATCTCGAACGGAGGTGAGGAACCCGTTGCTTGCCTTCCGTGGCACAGGCAATCCTGCCTGTGCTCTTCGCTTTCGCAGCGGCCGCCTTTTAGGCGGGCGGTTTTGTCCATGCTCCTCGGTCCACACGCGCATATACTTGACAATTCACCTCCCTTCTACAAGCATGGTTGCGATGGACAGTTTCGTCTAGATCGGAGCGCGAGACGTGAGAGCGGGAGCGACAACTTGGACGAGCAGCGCCGGTGAAGCAAACGCGAGTGGTCGTGCGCCCGAACGAAATCGCGGACGCGGTTGCTCCGACATCGAATTCCCAGCTCCCGGATTCGGCCCCGTTTTGATTGCAAATCGAGCCAAACGACTCGACACACCCTGCCGATCGAATTCACGGCTAACCTATAGAAAACAAACGATCGCGACCCTCGCGAAGTGTCACACTTTTCGAGGGACACCTTGCGCCGAAGATTTGTCCTCGGACTCGGCTCACGAACGAAAAACACTCGAACACAATGCCATTGGTGGCTTGCCGCAGAGAAGCCAGCGAGCGCCCAAAACGACACAATCGAAACGTGAACGAGCTAGCAGGGAAGCGAGGCTTCAGGTAATATTACCTGAGTTTCCGGAGACGACTCTTGACGCTGACTAACATCCAGGGAACCGCGAACGGTGCCAAGACTCTGGTGCGCGTCCGGCCACGAGGATTCTGCGCGGGCGTTGTCCGCGCAGTGGATATCGTGGAGCTGGCGCTGGAGGCGTACGGCAGCCCCGTGTACGTCCATCACGAGATCGTCCACAACCGCTACGTCGTTGATCAGCTGCGGCGCCGCGGCGCGATCTTCGTCGAATCCATCGAAGAGGTACCGGTCGGCGCGGTCCTCGTCTTCAGCGCGCACGGCGTGCCGCCGCGCGTTCGTAGCGAGGCGAAAGAACGCGAGCTGCGCGTGATTGACGCGACCTGCCCGCTCGTCACCAAGGTCCATCTGGAAGCGCTCAAATTCGCGCGCGAGGGCCGCACGCTGATTTTGATCGGCCACCGCGACCACCAGGAAATCGTCGGCACGTCCGGCGAAGCTCCGCAGCAAACGGTGGTCGTCGGCAGCGTCGAGGAAGTGGACCAGCTGCAGGTGCCGGACCCGTCGCGGCTCGCCTTCCTGACGCAAACCACTCTTTCGCTCTACGACACGCAGGAAATCGTCGCGCGCTTGCGCCAGCGATTCCCCACGATCGTCGGTCCCGCCTCGGACGACATCTGCTACGCCACGCAGAATCGCCAGGAAGCGGTGGAAGCGCTGACGCGCGAGGTCGAATTGATTTTGGTGGTGGGCTCGGCGAACAGCTCGAATTCGAACCGCTTGGTGGAAGTGGCGCAGCGCGCGGGCGTCGCGGCGCGATTGATCGAGGATTCGAACGACATTGACGCGGCGTCGCTCGATGGCGTGAAAACGATTGGGCTGACCGCGGGCGCGTCCGCCCCGGAGATTCTCGTCGAGCAGGTCAGCCAGCGCCTTTCCGGATTCGGATTCACGGACCACCGCGATCTCGATCTGATTCGCGAGGACGTGCGGTTCACGTTGCCGGCGGAGCTCGCCGCCAAGCTGGGCCGAACCGCAAATTGATATTGCATCGGCCTTCGCCCAGGGGCGCCAAACCCAACGTAAGGAGCGTGTGAGTGGCGGTCAAAATCGTCCGCCAGCCGAACAAGATTGCCCTTTTGGGAGCGCCCACCAGTGCGGCCGCAATGTCGCCCGGGCACGAAGGCGCACCCGCTGCTTGGCGCGCCGCCGGTTTGGTTGATCGGCTCCAATCGCTCGGATATCAGGTCTCCGATCTCGGCGACGACTCTCCCCAGCTTTTCCAGCCCGACGAGGAAAGCCCTCGCGCGCGAAACGTTTCGCGCGTTCTCGCGGCGATCGAGGCGCTGAAGCCGCGCGTGGAAATGGCGGTGAAGTCGGGCGCGCTTCCGCTGATTCTGAGCGGCGATTGTTCCGTGGCCCTCGCCACCGTCGCCGGCGTCCGCCGGTATTTCCGCCACGTCAGCCTGATCTACTTCGACAGCGACGCCGATTTGAATACGCCGGCGACAACGCGCTCCGGCTGCGTGGACGGCATGGTGTTATCGCACGTGATCGGGCGCGGAGCCGCGGAGCTGGTCCGATTCTGGGGCGAGCCGCCGCTGGTTCGCGAGCCGGACATCGCGCTTTTCGGAACGACACGCCTCGATCCCGCCGAAGAAGAAGTACTGGCTCGTGCGCCGCTGCGCCGCTATCTTGCCGCCGACGTGAAGCGAATGGGCGCGGCCGCCGCCGCGCGGGCCGCCGTGGAGAGCATTCACGGCAGCGGCTACGAATTCGTCCTGCATTTCGATGTGGACTCGATCGCGGATTTTCAGGCCACGAACTATCCCTCGAGCGGCGGGATGCCGCTCGACGAAGTGCGCGAGGCGCTTTCCGTCTTCCTGACCCAGAAGCATCTCGCCGCGATCGAGTTGACCGCGTACAATCCCACGAAAGATCCCGACGGCACGGCTGCGAAACTCATCGTCGATTTGCTCGCGGGAGTCCTGGGCGAGCGGCTCGAAGCCTTGCGAGCCGCAGCGCCCGCCGCCGATCCCGTCGCGTCCGCCGCTGCATCGCCGAGTCCGCAGCCCGCAACGCCGGCTCCGCCGGCCGCGCCAGTGGAGAGCGAGCCAGCGGCGCCCGCCGCACCGCCGGGAGAGACCTGGTCGTCGGAATCGCCCGAAAGCGGGGCTGCGACTGCCGAAGGGCATTCGGAAGGCGCGAGCAGTGAGCCGGCGGAAACTTCCGGCGAATCGGACGATTCTCATTCCTAAGCAATCTTCTCGCCGCGGAACGCACGCGGGTTCGCCAATCCCATGAAACCCCATCCTGAAGTGATCATCTTCGACGTGGACGGCGTCCTGGTGGACGTGCGGGAATCGTTTCACCGCACAGTGCTGGCGACCGTGCGGTTTTTCACCGGAAAACGCGTGACTCGCGGAGAACTCCATCGCTGGAAAAACCAGCCGGGATTCAACGACGATTGGAAACTCTCGACCGCCTGGGTTCGTTCGCTCGGAGGCAAGTTCGAATATGACGAGGTGAAGGCGAAGTTCGTCGAACTCTACTGGGGACGAGATGGCAAGGGAAACGTGGCCCGCGAAAAGTGGCTGCTCCCGCGCGCGAGCCTGCGGCGGCTGGCGAGCCGCTCCGAGCTCGCCCTCTTCACTGGCCGCATCCGCAAGGAAACCGACTACACGCTCGACCGATGCCGCGTCCGCGAATATTTCCGCAATGTTGTCACCGTGGAAGACGTCGCGCGACCCAAGCCGGACCCCGAGGGCCTCCTCAAAATCCTGCGCGGCCGCGAACCCTCAGAATCCGTCTATCTCGGTGATAACGTGGATGATGCGGTCGCCGCCCGGGCTGCCGGCATCCCTTTCCTGGGGGTGCTCCCGCAGAGCCGCGCAGCGCGCCGCGAACGCAGCGCTCTGCTGCGGCGGTCGGGGGCCCTCGCTGTCCTCGGCGATGTCCGCCAACTGGAGGCCTGGCTGAAGCGCTCTCAGGCTGCGGCGAGTGCCAGAACTTCCGTCCTGCCAAGGGCATAGAACGCGTCCTTAGTACCAAACAGGACACCAGTACCATTGCCTGAGCCGAGGCTCGCCTTCATATTCGCTAGACGGGCGGGATGCTGCCCCGCAGGGCAATGGTTGATAACCACACACGCTCCATGGCCGCACGCGCCTTTGTGCGCAGCCTGAATATTCTGCTCAAGTTCGCCCGGATGTACGACTTCGGTCATCCGCGCACCGCGAAGCAGTATGAGATTGCCTGGACCGAGTTGCGCACTGCCCTGGGCTCGGAAGACGAAGCCGGGATGCTGCTCGCTGTTTCGGGCGACCAGCTTCTGCTCGACGGCACGCCACTCGAATCGGCCGCGGCGGAGAAGAGCTTTGCGCGCATGCTCTCGGTCGCGGGCATCGCCAGCATTCACTTTTCGCCGAAGCTTACTCAGAGCAGTCTGGCGAAGTTCGTCCGCGCTTTTCCCACCAGCTACAGCGCAAAATCCACCCAGCTCGCCGAACAGTTGAAAACGGCGCTCGCGGGCGATCCGCATATCCACGTCAACGAGGTCTGTTTCGTTCCGGCGGACTCGGCGGTCGCGAAAACAACGGTCGCGGCCCAGCTCGCGGCGCGAACTCTGGGGATGAACTCCGAACAGACGGACAAGCTCCTGAACGATCCCGAGAAATTGCTGCAACTGATCGTCGCAGCGGAAGGTACGAAGAGTGGGAGCGGCGGTCCCGGCGGCGGCCGCGGAAGAGGCGGCTCGGGCGGCGGCTTCGGATCCGGCGGCGATGGGTCCGCCGACGGAACAGGCAGCGGTAGCGGAACGGGTAGCGGTGGCCGGTTTGGATCCGGTGGCGATGGGTCCGGCGGCTCGGGCGGATACTCCGGCGGAGGATGGCAGTCCGGGGGCGAAGGCGGGAGTCACGGAAGCGGAACGGGATCAGGATTCTATGGCGGCGGTTCGTCAAGCGGTTCAGGCGGATCAGGCAGCGGCCAAGGCGTCGAGGGACCTGTGGCGACCGTGCACGGTTCGGGCGCGCCGGGTGGCGGCGGATCGGGCTGGAACATAGTTGGTGGAACCAGTGGCAGCACTCCGCTCGACCCGAATGCAGGAGGCTTCTGGCTAAAGAGCGACGCGGCGGAGACGCCGAGTTCCGGCTCGCCGGGCACGGGCGTTGCTGGTCCGGTTTCGAGCGTTGGAGGAGGAGTTGGCGGTTCTGGAGTCGGCGGTTCGGGAGCGGCGGGAGGCGTTGCGGGTGCGGGTACGGGAGGCGCGGGCACGGGACGTGGAGGCCGCGGAACTGATGGAGTCCCGATGAGCCGGTGGGCCAACGCATCGTCCGGCATCCGAGTAAGCAGGCCGGCGCGCGGCGGGCCCGGTTCCATGGCTGTTGAGACCGGATTGATGACCCTGCATGAAGACGAGCTGCAGGGAATCCTACAGGTGCTGGCGCAGATCGCGCGGACAAACGACGCCTCGAAAGAGAAGCTCGACCCCAGTTCCTTTCAATCGCGGCTTTCCACCCTGCCGCGGCGCGCGCGATTCACGGTAAGCCAGGCACTCTCGGCACTGGCCGCGCAGGCGCCTTCGGAGACCTCCGACAAACCAACTCTGCTGAAGCTCGCCGAACACATCGCCGTCCGCTTCGCGCTCGAGAGTTATGACCGCGGCGACGTGAAAGTAAACGCCGTGGGCCAGATGCTCGACGAAATGAATTCCGAGCTCGACGGCCTGCGAAAAATTCTGGGCGTGTACGAAGAGAAAATGACGCGAGCCGGAATCCACGTGCAAACGCACGTCGAGCTGCTGGCGCAGGAATTCTGGTCGCAGGTGCCGGAAGAGAAAAAGAAAACGGTACTGGAATCTTCGGACGCCTGGTGCGTTCCGGCGGTCCGGCTGCGCGAATACGTTGCCGCTCTGAAGGCTCGCCAGGAGACCGCGGCCGCCGAAAACATCCTTCGGAACTATGCAAACGGAATCCACAACAAGAGCACCGAAGCCCGGCGCCAGACGGCCATGGGACTTGCCGAGCTCGCTTCCCTGTATGCGAAAGCCGACGAGAAACTCTTTCTGGACACGATCCGAGAGGTCGGGTTGCAACTCGCCGAAGAGAAAGACGCGGAGCTGCAAAGCCTTGTCGGCGCCGCGTTCGTTCGTCTTTCGCAAGAGGCGACGAATGCGCGTTCGTATGCGGCGATTCAGCGATCGGTAGAGCTGGTCGAATTCGTGGAGTCGGAGCGACCGGGGTCGGGAAAGAGTCTGCGGCCAAGAATCGCGGTCGAAAGCCGGCTGCCGGATTTCATCGACGAATCGCTGAAGACCGGGAACGTGCCCTCCGGCCTGAAGGACCTTTTGCGGCGGATGCCGCTGCCTGCCGCCGAACAGATCGCGGGGCGCTTCAGCCGCGTGGGCTTCCGCGAGGATTGCGAACTTCTCATTTCCATGATGGAAGTGCTCGGGCTGGAAGGTCTGGAGCACCTGCGCACCCAGCTTCGCGAAGGCAGTCCGAGCTCGGCCATCGATACCCTCGGAATACTGGCGCGGATGGATCTCGATACCGTCGAGCGCACGCTGCCGGACCGGATGCGGGAATGGAAGCGAACGGCGCACGACCGCGTGGTGCGGCAAATCGCGTCCAGCGGCTCGAACGAGCGCGGCCGACTACTCCTCCAAGTATTCGACACGCTCGACGCGCTGATCCGTCCGCTGGCGATCGACGAGATTGGGATGAGCGGAGAAAAATCGGCCGACATGCGCCTGTTGCGCATCGCCGAAGGCGACCTGCCGAAGGGCGGGACCGATTATCTGCGCCTGAAGGCCATCGAGGCGCTCGGGCGACTGCGCACTTCCGGCGCCGAAGCGATCCTGCGGAAAATAGCGGAGGCGCGGAAAGCCTGGCGCTGGGCGAATCCGTCCGAACTGCGCGTGGTGGCGGCTCAGGCCATGGAAAAAATCGACGCGGAGTGGGCGCGCGATTTCATTCCGCGGAGCGGGCTGAGTGTGGCGGATTTCTCCATCGAACTACTGGACAGCGATCCGAACTCGTCCGCCATCCGCCAGCGGCGCTATCCGCGGTTGCGGCTGGAACACGCGGTCTCCGCCACGACGACCAACCTGAAGGAAAACCACCACCTGGAGATACCGGAACTGGCTCTCGGCGGCGGCGTGGCCGTCTGCGAACAGAGCCTTCATCCGGGGAGTCTAGTGGATATGCGGCTGAACGCCGGCACAAAGGGAGTGAAGGCCCAGACGATCGTCCGAGACGCCAACACGCAGGCGCGAGCCTTCGAGGTGGTGGACATGGAGCTCGAAGAGCGCGCAAAGCTGCGCAAGCTGCTCGTGCAACTGGGAAGCGCGCCGAAAAAGACCACTCCGCAGGAACGCAATCGCCGCGGAACCCGCACGATCTCCACCAGCGGAAATTCGTAAATCCGTCAGCACGTCTTTCGTTTCCCTGCCTCTCGACTCGCTAGGTCCGCGCCTGCCGGCGCGGGCGTTCGGCACCGGCCGTCTGCAACGAACCGAGCCGAATCGCGGCAGCCAACAGGACTCCCATACTGAGCGCCGGGGCCACCCAGAGCCAAATCGAGTCGCTCCGCGCATGAGGCCACGCTACCGCCGCGAGTCCCGCCGTGATCCCGTAAGTCACCAACGCCACGCGACGAGGCGGCCAACCTCGCGCGCGAAGCAAATCCGAAATGTGCCGCAGATCGCCGTGGAGAGGCGACCTCGCATCGCGCAGCCGGCGAATGACCGCCAGCACGACTTCGAGTAGCGGGAGTCCCGCGATCAATACGGGGAATACAAGCCACGAACCGGTCGCCGGGCTCGACCGATAGAGGTTGAGACCCAGAAAAGCGATACCGAAGCCGAGCAGGGTGCTCCCGCAATCGCCAAGGTAGATGCTGGCGGTCGGGAAGTTGAAGACCAAGAATCCGCCGCACGCGCCCGCCAAACTCCATGCAACTAAGGCCGCAAACGAGTGTCCGGCTGTGACGGGCAGCGCGGCATAGGCGACCGCGCTGATGCACGCCACGCCAGCAGCGATGCCGTCGGCGCCGTCCACGAGGTTGTAGGCGTTCAAGAACACGGAGACAAACAGGCATGTGGCCGCCAGGCTGGCCACGCTGATTCGCGCGAACGCCTCCGGAATCGGTACGCGCCAGCCGCCGAGCCACAGCAAGGCTCCCGCGGCCAGTTGCGCAGCGAGCCGGAAATACGGCGAGAGCCCGCGCAAGTCGTCGGCGAAGCCCACCGCCCAAACGAGCCCGAGCGCGGCGAAGAACGGCCACCGCGGCAGCGCGATAGATGAGCGAGCGAGGAAAATCGCGATACAAACCGCAATAGCAATCGCGACGCCGCCAAGGCGCGGAACCGGGCGGGAATGAATTTTCAGCGGACCCGGCGCATCGAGGATTCCCGCGTGAAAACACAGTTCACGGATGGCCGGCACCAGCAGAATCGCGAGCACGAAAGCGAATGCGCCTGCGATTGCGCCGGGAATGCTCATGCGATGGCCCTATGGAGCAGGCGCCGGAGGTGGCGCACGCGCAGCCGGCTCGCTTTGCGAGCGAGGCCCCGCAGCCCGGACTCGCGAAACGCAGCGCGCGCATCTCGAAGATAGAGCGGCAGCAATCCCGGGGATACGTCGTCATAGAAACGCCGTCCGGAAGTCCCGGAACGAATTTCGGCTGAGAGATCGCTAAAGCGCTCGAGAATTACCCGACCCATCTCACAGGAGGGAGCTTCTCCGAAACCTGACTGCGCGAGAAGCACGGGCCGCACCTCCACGCGCGCAAGCTTTCCGCGAGAATCGAAACCCGCGACGACGATCAGTCCCTCCCTCTCGAGTGGCGAGGCGACAAATCCGGAAACGAGGCTGCCGAGTCCGTAGAAACAGAATGCCGAAACGCCTTCACGCGATTCAATGAATTTCGCGCCGCTGATCCGATGAGAATGCGAGGCGGCGACGACTCCAAAGCCGCATCCCGCCACCGCATCCATCAAATCCATGTCGGCGGGATCCGGACGATTGGTTCGCAGGCACCCTGAGTGAAGCAGCGCGATGGCGAAGCGCGCGCCGCGCGACCGCAGGGCTTCCATCGCTTCGGCTGCGCGGGCGACTGTCGCCGGTTCCACTCCCGGAGACCGGCGCGTCGCGAGATCGCGGGACGCGCGCGCTGCAGCCCAGAAGCCGATGCGAATTTCGCCGGGCCCTTCCCAAAGAAAAACTTCCGGCGCGCTGCGCAGCGCACGGCCCGCTCCAAGCGGAACCATCCCGCGGCGCACAAGCTCGCCTCGAGTTCGGTCGACTCCGGCGGCACGAAAATCATAGGCGTGATTGTTGCCAAGACCAACAGGATGAGCCCGGATGATTTCGAGAAAATCGAGCGACGCGGCGGGCGCGGAAACGATCTGGCCGAGTCCGAGGAGCGGCCGCGCACTAAGGCCATCGGCGGCGAGCGCGCACTCGAGATTCATGAATGAGATGGCGACATCGTCGAAATGTGTGGCTAGGCCGCGGGCCGCATCGCGCCAGACGCCGGCCGGGACTGAAAGTTTCCCCGCGGGCAGGAAATCGCCGGCGACCGCGATGCGCGCAACAATCGGACCGGCGTGCGCATCTTCCCACAGCACGCGGCGCTGCGGGCCCAGTGGTGCCGTTGCGGTCATGCCGGCACCCGCGAAAATACCCAGCGAACGAGCCGCTTGCGAAGCGGGTGAATCCACATGGAGGTGAGGATCATGGCGATCAGCGCCGCAACAGTCGCGGACGTCGCGCCCATTGAAAATGCGAAATTCTTTAACGCCGCCCGCAGGAAGGGAAGAAATATCAGCGCGCATGCAAAGCTGGTGATCAGGATTCCGCGGCTTTCCTTCGGCGCCAATACGCCGAATGGAGTCCCGCTCTCCAAGTGGTACGCCGCGACGATGAAGGCGTATCCGCAGGCGAGAGAAAATGCTGAAGCGGAGACCACCGCGAGCTCTCCGAAATGCAAGCCCGCGAAAAATCCGATCCCGGCGTTGAGAACGGCCGTCGCGATGCATCCCACGGAAACCCAGCGCAGCCTGCCCGTGCCGAGGGCCACAACGTAGGCGGGATTGCTGACGACATTCACCAGCCAGCCCGCCGCGAGAATCGCCACGAACTCCACGAAGACCGGCTCGTAACGGCCGATCCAGATGCGGGAAACGAGCGGGCTCAAGACGGTGAGCGAGACAAACGCCGGGAGCGCCAGGAAAAAAACGAGGCGGTAGGACTCGCGGTAGACCCTGGGAATCGAGTCCCGATCGCATTCCTGCAAATGGGAAATCGCTGGAATCAGCACCTGATTCGCCTGCACGATTAACTCGCGGACGTTGACCACGAAGCGCGACGCCAAATCGTAGAATCCCGTGGCCGCCAGTCCGGAAAACTTCGCCAGAAGCGCTTTGGTGACCGGCTCGCGCAGCGCCTGGCTCGCGGTGATCAATTGAAACTGAAAGCCGTAGCCGGTGAGTTCGCGAAAGTGCTTGCGGCTCCAGCGACGCGGGACGAGAGGAAGGTTTGTCAGCCGACCGCGAAGAAGAATCCACGTGACGATCAGAAGAACGGCGGACTCGATCGCCTGCGCCCACGCCAGTCCCAACAGCCCGCGCGCCGGAACGAGCAAAACGGCCAGCAGGAGATACGAAGCCGAGGCGCCCAATTCCAGAGAGTTGCACAGCGCGATCCGCTGGAAACCCACGAGTCCCGCCTGCAATACCCCCTCGACGATATTGACCCAGAGCGACACGAGGGCGAGGGGAAGGATGGCCAAAGCCTCCGCGAGGCTCTTTTCCGGCAACACGATTGCGAGAATCCAGCGCGCGCCGGGATACAGGCCGGCGGAAATCACCGCCAGCGCAAGACCGATCGAAATGACGGCGGTCTGAATCAGCGCCGACACGTCTTCCGTATTTTCGCGCGCGGCGTATTTCGCGACGAATTTCACGATGCCCGTCGCGAACCCCTGATTCGCGAGAGTGACGACGGAGGTCGTCGCAAGAACCAGCGACCAGATGCCGAGGCGCTCGACGCCGATCGTGCGCAGCAGGAAGCGGTAAAGGAAAAAAAGGAAGGCGGCGCTGCCGATCACCTGCGCAAACGTCGCACTGGCATTCGCAAGTAGCTGTCGAGGCTTCATTTGAAATCGCGAATCCTCGCTCCCGCGGCGCTCGCGCGCAGCGCCACGGCCCGCCTTCGCTCCGGACTCCATTTGCTCGAAGTCCGGCCGGCGAGGCAGCGCAGCGTCCCAAGCAGGGCGGCGAGATTGACCAGACAAAACGACGCGGGCACGGACCACGGAGCGCCGGGGGCGCGGCTGCGGCGCACGAGTCCGGCGAGCGCGAGGGCGTAGAACGCGGCCTGCAGGATGAACAGCACTCGGAAGAAGGGCCGGCCGAGCAACCAAATGTCGGCGGCAGCGAACCCCAAGAGGAAGTACGGCACGAGCCAACGAAGCAGTTTGTGGGACCACAGGCCTGCCGCGAGCGCGCCATGCCGCAGCGGATTGAGAAGCTCACGGTAAGCGAGGAGGGCACGAAAATCCTTGCTGACGATGCGAGTTTTCATCCGCAGCATGGAAGCCGGCCGATTCTGGTCGAGGCACGTGACAGCGGCCACCCGCGTATCGAGGCGATTCCGCTTGCCCGCGCGGGCGATCAGGAGCGGGAGAGCGAAATCGTCGCCAAGAGTGGGATCGAGCGAGCGCCAAAGAGAGCGCCGCATCGCAAAGAGCGAACCCGAAGCCATGGCGAGAAGGCCACGCTCGCTTTCCTGCTCGCGCAGCCAGGTTTCGTAGCGAAGATACAGGCTCTCGTTTTCGGCGATGTCGGTTTCACCGGAATTGACGTACCGGGGGCGCCCGGTCGCGAGGCCGACTTCAGGATCGGCGAAGTTTTCCATCAGTCGTCCCAGAGCGTTGGCCGGGAGCAGGCAATCGGCGTCGGTGAAGACGAGAATCTCTCCCGAGGCGGCGGCCACCAGGCCGTTCTGCATGGCGCTCTTTCCTTGTTGCTGCGGGAACGAGATGAGTCCCACGCCTTCACTCACAAATTCGCGGACGATCTCTTCGGTGCGGTCCGAAGAGCCGTCGCTACCCACAAGAATTTCCACTCGCTCGCGCGGATAATCCAGCGCCAGCAGGTTCTCAATTTTCGTTTTGATGGCGGACTCTTCGTTGTAGGCAGCGACGATGATGCTGACGACCGGGTGTGCGCGCTCGCGACGAAACGGCCGCCGCCCGCCGAATGCTCCCATCCGCAGCAGCAGCGGATAGCCGAGGTAGACATAGGCGATGACGGCCGCGCAGGCCCAGAAGAGGATCACCATGTCGGCGGCTCCGGTCTCATTGCAGCGCGGGCGCCTCGTTCGCCGCGGACAGCACATCGGGACTCCCGGCGAGACTTTCGTACGAGATCAGTTCAACGCCGCTGCGCCGAACCACATCAATCCACGCGCGGTCGGTGAGCCAGTGCAGCTCCTCTTCGCGCTGGAGATGAATCGGATCGGCTTCGGAGAATCCGCGCTCGAACAAGCCGGGATGGCACGACAGTTCGAAGGTGCCGCTAGGAAGACCAGCGATGGCGGCCTTCCAGCGTTCGCCCAGCGCGGCGAGGTCGTGGCGATCGCGCGAGAGGAACGAGATGCGGCTGGCCGGCATGTGCAGCCGTCGAAACGCGCCGCGCTGCAGTGCGCCGCGATATACCTGTACGCACACGCGGCGCAAGGTCGAGCCCTCGTGCGGCCCGCCGATCACGCCGCTCCTGGGCCAGACAGTCGATCGCGGCGCGCGAGCGCAGCGAACGCCCTCCGCGACGAGCGCGCCGACGAAGGGCATAACGGCGGCAGGATAGATGTGCAGGTGATGGTGCGAATCGGCGTGCGTCGGCAATACGCCGTGGTCCTTGGCCCATCGAATCTGCGCGCGAAACTCCGCCTCGATTTCGCGTCCTGCCGCTTGCCACGTCCAAAGTTTGCGGATCATCACCGGCGGCGGATGAAAGCGTCCATCGGCGTCCACGAGCGACGGCACCTCGCGCGCCGGGAGGATCGGTCGCCCCTGGCAGATATTCAAATGCACGCCGACGCCCAGGGCAGTCGCGTTCGCGAGGCGCGCGACGGCGTATTCCGCCGCGGGCATGTTGACCATCAGCGACGCGCTGGTGAGATATCCGTAGCGGTGCGCGAGAATGACTCCGTCGGTGATTCCGCGGCTCATCCCGAAGTCGTCCGCGTTGACGATGAGGCGCGCGCGGGTCATTGCGGCATCTCATTGACGATCAGCGGAATCTTGCCGCCGCGGCGGGCGATGGGAGAGGAGGCAAGCTCCGCCGCGATTTCGAGGTGCGGGCCGAGCAGATTCTGCAGGCTGGC
The DNA here is from genome assembly GCA_035279445.1 of Candidatus Acidiferrales bacterium. GTDB lineage: Bacteria > Acidobacteriota > Terriglobia > Acidiferrales > UBA7541 > Palsa-295. Next base: position 93,843 of record DATEHV010000012.1, read on the forward strand.
GCGAATCTGCGAGAGTTCCTCGGCGGCTCGGCCATTCTCGCCATTCGGGCCGGGCGCGACCCGCGGCACGGCGCGAACCACCACGCGATCCGGGCGAGAGTGGACGAACTGGCAGCACCTCAGCGAGTCCGCCTGCTTCAAAAGCTGGTTCAACGCCCGAGGGGAAAAAATCCGCCCGTCGGGGCAGCGAAGGATGTCGCTCTCGCGCGTAATCGTGGGGACGACGAGCGGAAACGCGCGGCCGCAGGCGCACGGGCCGCCACCCCGCCAGCGCCCGCGGTCGCCGATGCGATAGCGGATCAACGGCATGGCTTCGTTCAGGAAGCCGGTCCAGGCGAAGTAGCCCTCCTGATCGGCCTCGACGGGTTCGTCGTTCTCGTCGAGTATTTCGAGGTATCCGTATTCGGGCGCGAGGTGCATGTGGCCGCGCTCGCACTGCTGAATCAAGCCGCAGTATTCCGTCATGCCGTAGGTATCGAATACGCGAGCGCCAAACGCCTGCTCGATCTTTGCGCGCAGCGAAGGAGTAAGAGGCTCGCCGCTGGTGAAAACGACCCGCATGGGAATCCGCGCGCCGCTCTCGAGAACGAAATCGGCCAGAATGCCGAGCACCGAAGGAAACCCTTCGAGAATCCAGCCCGGGTGCCGGCGCAGAAAATCGAGATAGTCCGCGGCGGTTTTCTCCGAGAGATGAAAGATGCTCATCAGAATCTGGCGCTCGGGTACGTTGTAGGTCCAGTAAGGCGGGCGCGCGCGGCTTGCCGGGACGACGCGCGACCCTTGCAGAGTGATGCGCGGCCGGCGCGGCTCGACGCCCGCCCACGCCCATTGCCGCAGCAAAAACGCCCAGTTTTCGGCGGCGAGTTTTTCAGTGTAGGCGACGCGGAGACTCGCCCCGGTGGTGCCGGTGGTGCCCGCGCGAATCAGCTGATGGCGCGGCGTGGCTCTCGAGAGCAGCGACTCGTGGTGTTGAAGGACCGTCTCGCGGGAGAGGACCGGAAGGCGCCGGAGATCCCGCACGGTCTGAAGTTCGACGCGGGGATAGTTTGCGTAAAAAGGAACTGTGCGGACCGCGTGGTCGAGAATTCGCTGGAGCGCGAGGAGTTGAAAAGCAGAAATCTGAGCGGCGTCCCAGGATTCGTCGCGCCTAAGTTCGCGGAGCAACGCGAAAGTCTTTGGTGAATAGCGAATCTGTGCGAGGAGCCATCCGCGCGCGCTGGTGAGCACATGACGCGCGGGCGAAGGGAAGCGATCGAAGACGTACTGGAGCCGCGACAGATTGTTTCTTACCAGAGGCTCGAGCATGTCGAAAAACCTCTCGGGTGGATCTCCTGCCTGTCCTTTTTCACTGCATCTGGGCGATGCGCTCACAGAAATTGCGCAGCCTGTGAACCTCACCCTGATTATTGAATCGTCGCACCACGAATTCCCGGCCGTACGCCCCCATGCGGGCCGCCCAGCGCGGGCGGTTGAGGAGCCAGGCAATCGACCGCGCAAGTTCGGTCGAACTCTCGGGCCGAAACAGAAAGGCCGCCTGCGAATTGCGGATGAAGGGACGAACCGGCGGGAGATCGCTTGCGATTACCGGCAATCCGCACGCCCAGTATTCGAAGATTTTCACGGGAATGTTCAGCAGAAATTTTGGGACCGGCTGGAGCGGGCATACGCCGATGCGCGCATCGCCGAGCGCTTCGGCCATATCCTCGTGGTCGAGCCTCCCGCGAATCTCCACGCTCGACTCGAGTCCGAGAGCGCGGATGCGTTCCCGCACCTCGCGCTCGGCGGCGGGGCCGTCGAAGTACCCGATCAGCAGAAGCCGCGGCGGTTTCGCCCGAGTAGAGAGCAGGCGGACTGCGTCGAGCAGCACGAACGTCCCCGCGCGATGGGAGATGCCGCCGCGGTACACAACGTCGAAATGTTTCGCCCGTGGAGGCGGATGAGGAAAGAAATCAAGATTCGGAAAGTTGTAGAACACGAGTTTCTTGTTACGCCCCGCGTGCGCCAGGCGCCGAAGCGTGAATGGGTCGGCCGTCACGATTCCGTCGAACGAGCGGGCGGCGAGCTTCTCGACGGCGGCGACGATCTTCGCCGCCGCCCGCCGGAGTACGCGGGGTATCCTCGGGCTGCTGGCGGCCATCGAGGGAAAATCTTCGTACGCGTCGTAAACGACCCGCCGGCGGAATACCAGCTTCAGCAGGAACGCGAGAGGGAGCAATTGCGGATCCTGGAAGTGATAGAGGCTGGCGCGCTGTCGCAGGAGTTTCTCAAGCAGCGTGACAGGCCCGAAGATGCGGCGCAGGCGATTTTCGGGCTGTGGCAAGGAGATGAAATCGACGCCATCCCGGCGCGCCGGGGCGGCCATCGGCGCCACGTAGCGCACGCCGATTCCGCCGGCCGCGAGCGGCAAGAATTCACGATGGAATGACCGGCTCTTGAGCGTCGTGTGCGCGGTCGTGAAGTGGCATATCGTGATCGCGCGGCGCTGCTCCAATGCGGAGCCGCGGAGAAGTTCGGCTGCTTGCGTGGCCATTGGGTTATGCCGCCACCGGGTGCGGCGCCTCGATCCTGATTCGGGCGCGTTTCGGAAATTCGCCTCGAAAACCGCGCACGACAAAGACCAGGCTCAGGAAGAGCCACGTGGAACGGTCCGAGTTGATGTCGCCCGTGTTCATCGCGTTGACGATGCCGATCGCGAGCAGCGCCGCGGCCACCTGGGACAGGACGAAATGGCGAGAGGCGCGATCCCTCAATTGGCGAATGGATTCGCGAATGGCGGTCGCAAATAGGGCGCAGGCAAGCAGCCCGGCGGGAATTCCCAGTTCGCAGGCGATCTCGAGGAAAATGTTGTGCGGCCAGTTGTAGAGCGCCGGATTCGGCGAAGCGTAGCGGAATCCTTGAATGCCCGTGCCGACCAGCGGATGCTGCTGCAGCAGTTTCCAGCCGAAATCGAGCAAGTCGCCGCGAAAACTCAGGAGCGCTCTGGCGCTCCCGCTGCCAATGAGCGAGCCCAGATATTCGATCGACGATGCGGGAATATGGAAGAACGGCAGTGCCGCAAACCCGAGAACTCCGAGCGAAACCAGATCGAGCCACAGTCGGCGGTAAAAGAACAGGCTGATGAAAACCACGATGCCGCAGGCGATGGCGGAGCCGCGCGAGCCGGAGCCGATCAGCGCCACGGCCGGCACGGCCAAAAGGGCATAGGTGAAGCTGCGCCAGGGAAACGAGAAACGGGGAACGACCGTGAACCAGATCAGCAGAATCAAAGCGCAGGCAATGTGGCCGAGGCCGATGGTGTTGTTGCTAGGCGTGACCAGCCGCTCGGCGCCGCCGAGATCCAGCAGCGACCAGGCGCAGATCGCATATGCGGCGAGCGCAAAGCCGGTGAAGAAACGCTTCATGGCCCGGGGTGTACCGAGAACAGCGAAGGGCGCGACGATCACGATTCCCGTGACCGTCAGGAAGCGGGCCAGCTTTTCGAGCCCGTCTGCGAAGACGGGCGTGTAGGCGAGGCTTGCCGTCATCATGGCCACAAGCGCCACGAGCAGGAAATAGGCGGGCGGCATCGCCACCGTTCGTTTCCCGCGCAGGAAATTCAGAGCGATCCCCGCAAGCAACACGGCGCCGAGAACGAGCGTGAGGTCGTAGGGCAGCAGCGACGCGACGCGATCGTCGCCCTTGACGTCGCCCACGACGACATAGAGCGCGAGCGCGAACTCGGGATAGAAAAGCAGCGCGCCCAGGGCGGCCGCGGCGGCGAGAAGGCAGATCAAGGCGCCGGGCGTGGCGACGAGCGAGAATAGCGCAACCCCGGCGGCGAGCGAGCAGGCCAGAATCGCGAGACTCGGGAAGGAGAATCGCGAGACCCCTTCGTTGCCGCCGTCAATGGCGGTCCAGCTCACCTAGATTTGCTCCGCGAGAAAAAGGACATCTTCCACGTGCTCGATCGCCGGGAGATTCACGGGTGTGACGCCGTCGATCAAATCGCGCGCGCTGTATCCGAAGGAGGCCATGAACGCGGCGAGCTCGCGAAGCGTGCGCCCAAGAAGGGGATAGGCTCGCGGGGCGATTTCGCAAATGATCGCCGGACGATGACTGCCTTTCTCGAAGTACCGTTCTAGGCCCTTGAGGATCAGCAATTCGAATCCTTCGGCATCGATTTTGATCAGGGCCACGCGGCCGAGCCTCCGGGCCTCGATATACGCGTCCAGGCGAACGACAGGAACCTCGAGTGTCGAAACGATTTCCGGGCCCGATTGATAAGAGCGAACGAGCGTGTTTTGGCCGGGCTCGCGGGTGACGTAAATCGTGCACGCGCCGGGCGTCTCTCCCGCCGCAACCGGATTCACGGTGATCGTATATTCTGGATTGAGCTCTGCGAAGCGGCGAAGCCGTTCGAAGTAGGCGGGCACGGGCTCGAAGGCGTGAATCTCTCCGCCGGTGCCGACCAGATCGGCCGCGATCGCGGAAAGGTACCCGATGTTTGCGCCCACATCGAGAAACACATCACCGGGCTTCAGGTAGCGCTTCATGGCCTCTACCACCAGCAACGCATAGGAGCCGAAGTACATGGGCGCCGTTCCGCGATAGTGGTTGAGATCGTATTCGAAGACGACGTTGCGGATGCGCCGGCGGGCGGGCAGCGGCGGCATGCGGCGCGTCGTATTCAGCTTCGCGAGCATCAGGCGGCAGAACAGCGCGGGATTTTTCGCGAGGAGCGTGGCGGCCCGGGATGCGGTGGCTGGGAGATACATGAAAAATCCTTCGCGCGAGCTAGCCGGCCCGTGAGAGCGCGGACATCTCATCCTCGACGAGCGCGGCATGCGCAAACAGCCTTTGCAGCTCGCTCATGGATTCGAAATCATTGATTCGGATGCGATTCTCTTTTCCATCGCGCACCACGCCGGACTTGTGGCCGTGCAAATCGAGCTTGATGGCTGTCCGCGGCTGGTTGCGCGGATCGCCCGGACGCGCCCAGGCAGGGCCCTTGTGAATTCCATTGCCGTGGATCGCGGCGAGGCTGCCGCGAGGAGTTCGCAGGACCGCCCATCGGTCCGGCGGGTAAATCCGCCGTACTTCCTCATCGCTGAGTCGGCCGTCGTTTGCGGCGATGCCGAGATCGCGCGAGAGGCGCGGGCGGCAGGAGCGGACGTCGTAGCGATTCGATCCGGGAACGTAGACCAGCGGGCCGCGCGTATCGTCGATATCCACCAGATAGATGAAAATCTGGAGCGAGTCCGACTCGTCGTTGTCCTTGTGAAAATTGCCCGAATGGAGGGGACGCTCGTGAGGGAAATCGCGGACCACGGTGACGCGGTAGAGCGGCGGGACGCAGCCGAGAAAGTTCGCGGCGATTTTCAAAATGCCTTCGTCGAAGGCGACGCCGAGGAGTTCGGGGATTTGCAGCAACGGATCGGCGAGAGCGATCATTTTTTCCGTGGCGGCCAGTTCGTCGTACGAGAAGTTTTCAAGGCTCCGGCGCGCGCCGGTCTGCACCGAGTAGGCGCGGCCGAAATCGAGCTGAAGATTCCGGAAGGCCGCGTCCGCCTTGGCGTAGATACGGTCGATCAGCGCCGGCGGGAAATATCCCGATGCGAGCGCGTAGCCTTGATTCCGCAGCGATTGCACTTGACCGACCTGAAAATCATTGAGCCGGAACAGATGCCGATGGCGCCGGAATTCGCGCCGCGTTGCCGCTCCCGCCACGTACCGCGAATAGAGGAGGCGTGTCTTGCAAATCGCGCTATAGAGATAGGGCCGCGCCCGCACGGCGCGAAGCAAGTAGGGCGGGCGCGCCGCGGGCGGGATGAATGTGTTTGCGACGTCCATTAGCTCCTCCCGTCCGAGACCGCGCCGGCTCCTCCGGCAAACGGCCGCAAAACGATGAACGAGACGAACAGCCTTTGTCCGAGCGCTGCCTGATAAAGCCTCTTCAGCGCCGGAAGGGCGCCGGGGGTTCGCACAGCGGCGCACTTTGCGAGATTCAACCACGCGCTCCGTCCCATTTGCTGCCAGCGCGAATGGCGAAAGAGTTCCTCTTCGTAGGGGGTACGGACGCGCCGCGTCACCGAAAATCCGTATTTCGCGCAGAGAAAATCCAGCGTGCCGGCGCCGAGGAAATGCAAATCGTCGGGAATGCCCCAGTGGACTTGATTCCACCGGCTGACGTTGCGCGTCATCTCGCTGGTGCGCAGGATCACTTTTCCGCCGGGGGCAAGCGCCGCGCGGAACGCCCGGAACATTCTTGCGAACGACGGAATGTGCGACAGCACGTTGATCATGGTGATGACGTCGAACCTGCGGCGGCATTGAAAATCCTCAAACGGCGCTTGTGTGATTTCGCAGCCCGCGACGCGACGCGCCATCCGCGCGGCCTGCGGATTCAGCTCGATGCCCGCCCGGTAAAGCCCGGGCCGCGCCGCCATGCGTTCGAGAAGGTTCCCGGTGCCGCAGCCGACGTCGAGGAGCGAAGCGGCGCCCTCGCACTCTTCCGCGATCGAGGAAAAGTGCCGGTCGTAGTAGAGCCGCTCGCCCGCATAGCGCCGGTCGCAATTGAGCAATTCGATTGCGTCGTTTTTGCCATTCACGACCTGCTCGTGTTGCCGATGGCCTGACGGGTAGGGGTGAACGAAGAAGAGTTCGCAGACACGGCAGACGCGCAGCTCGCAGCCGCTGTCCGTAAACGCAGTCTCGTTTTCCACCGCGCCGCAGAGCGGGCAGATGACCAAAGCCGCGGCTGACGCTGCCGCGGTCAGCGATGACTCACCCACGAACTGCGAGCGCCGAAGCTGTTCACTGGACGCCACTGTTTTCCTACGTCGTCCGGGGGATTCCCTACACCGCCGGCGGCATGGCCTCCTGATGTTGTGCTTCGCCCGCTTCGATCGCGGTGTCCGCCTGCGCCAGAATCTCTCGGACAGCCGCACACGCCTCGTTCACCTGCTTTCCGGTCATCGACGGGAAGAAGGGCAGGGCGAGACAGCGCTCGGACGCTGATTCCGTGTGGGGCAGGGGCCGGCGCGGGGCCTGGGGGATTTTTTTGAAATAGGGCTGGCGATGAATCGCCGGAAAATACGCCTGGCACGCGATGCCGCGCTCGCGCAATTCCGCGAGCAGAAGGTTGCGCAGCACCGGCGCCGACGGACCTCGCAGCCGAATCGCATAAACGAACCAGCTTCGCTTCATACCGGGCGCGCCCGCTGGCAGTTCGATCTGCGGCACTCCGGCGAGGGCACGCGAATAGTGCGCGGCAACGCAGTCGCGGGCGGCGAGCAACTCGTCCACTCGTTCCAATTGCGCGAGACCCAGCGCGGCATGCAGATCGCTGAGCCGGTAGTTGTATCCCAGGCGCGCGTGGCGGAGCCATCCAGCGTCTTCGTCGCGGCCCTGATTTCGCAGGCTGCGGCAGAGCCTCGCGATTTGAGGATTGTCAGTGACAATCATCCCGCCTTCCGCCGTGGTGATTTGCTTGTTGGCGTAGAAGGCGAATGCCGCCGCGTCGCCGAAGCTGCCCACGTGCCGCCCGCGGTATTCCGCGCCGAGCGCTTCGCACGCGTCTTCGATCACGCCCAGGTTGAACTCCCTCGCGATTTCCGCGATCGGCCCCATCGCGCAGGGCAGGCCGAAGACGTGAACGGGAAGAATGGCTTTCAGCACGCGCCCGGAAAGCCGGTTCACCGGGCGGCACAGCCCGCGGTCCCAGGCGTAGTCGCTCTCGATGGCTTCCCGAATCCTCGTCGGATCGAGATTCAGGCTTCCGGGATCGATATCGACGAAGGTCGGCAAGGCGCGTTCGTAGAGTAGGCAGTTCGCGGAGGCGGCAAAGCTGAACGAAGTGGTCAAAACCTCGTCGGCGGGCCCGATGCCGAGCGCCCGGACGCAAAGATGCAGCGCGGAGGTGCCGCTGTTCGTCGCGACGGCAAACCGCGCGCCTGCATACGCCGCGAACGCCGCCTCGAACTCCTCGAGCACCGGACCGAGGCTGAGCCTGCCCGTGCGCAGAACGCGCGTGACGTATTCGATCTCGCGCTCGCCAATCGACGGCTTTGACAGCGGGATGCTCATGCGGCCCCCATGGGCGCAATTGCCTCGAATTCGTTTGCCGGTGCCGCCGCGGCGGAGAGGTGGGAGGAGCCGTTCGCCCGGTTCTCCCGGAACGCGGGGAAAAGTTCCTGGACGTATTCGAGCAGACCTTCGTTGTCCGCCCGCGCAAGAAGCTCCTCCATTTTGCGAATCTTTGCGAGCATGCCCCGGGAGCGGTCATTTTTCTCGCGAATCACCAAGGTGCGCCCCGATCCCGCCGGAACGGGGTGCTCCCATTCTTCCCAGAGTTCCTCGCTCAGTTTTTCGCCCTTCTGCAGGCCGATGAACTCGATGGGCACGTCGCGCTCGGGCCTCAGCCCGGCGATCATCATCAGGTTTCTCGCGAGCTCGTAGATATTCAGCGGTTCGCCCATGTCGAATACGAACGTCTCTCCGCCTTTTCCCAGGGCCGCGGCGCGCAGGATGAGTTGAACGGCCTCCGGGGCAGACATGAAATATCGCGTTGCGCGCGGGTCGGTGACGCGCACAGGCCCGCCATTCTGGATTTGATCCCAGAAGAGCCGCAAGACGCTCCCGGTGCTCCCGGCGACGTTTCCGAACCGCACGTTGGAGAAGCGCGTCGCCGCGCTCCCTTCGGCGCCGCGAGCCAGCTCCTGGATGCATAGTTCCGTTATTTTCTTCGACAGGCCCATGTAGTTGCGCGGCTCGACCGCCTTGTCCGTCGAAATGTTGACGAATCGGCCCGCCCCGCACTCCATCGCCGTCTCCGCGATGTTGCGCGTCCCCAGCACGTTGTTGCGAATCGCCTCCTGCGGGTGCAGCTCGAGCATGGCCACGTGCTTATGAGCGGCGGCGTGGAAGACCAGATCCGGGCGCTCGCTCCGCAAAATTGCGCGGATGCCCTTGCGATCGAGCACATCGGCGAGAAACGGCCTGACGCGCGCCGCGCCGAGCCGCTCCGAGGTTTCTAGATTCGTGTAGAACAGTCCGTTCTCCGACTTATCGATCAGAAGGAGTCTTCGTGCGCCTGCTGCGGCGATCTGGCGGCAGAGCTCCGAGCCGATGCTTCCGCCCGCGCCCGTAACCAGAACAATGTTCCCGCCGATGACCCTGCGCGTCTCCTTCGCGTCGATGGGAATCTGTTCGCGCCGCAAGAGGTCTTCGATGTGTGGGCGCCGCAGGTTGCGCCGCAGGATTTTTTCCCCGTTCCTGTGATAGAGGATCTTCAGATTTTCCCGAGTGGCCTGTCCGGAAGAGAGGGTGTGCATGAGTAGACCCCGCGATTGCGTTTTGTAATTGGCAACCCCGCCCGCATGCGTCAATTCCAACCGTCCCAAGAGTCCGAACCACTTCTCCCGTTGGAAGAAACGCGCTGCGCGCGTTCTGGTGGCCTTGCCCGCTGAGTCCCACGGAAGGACCCGGATTCGGCCACTCGGTCCCTTGCGGGGGAACACTTACCCCGCTCCGCTTGCCCACTCGGTTCCCTCACCACCCGAGTGCGGCGCTAGAGTCTTTGGTACAGCGCCTCGGGTATCGGGTAGGTCCGCCGGTTCAAGACCGCGCCCAGCACCACGACTTTGGCAGCCTCGAGGCTTTCTTTGGCGATGCGCGCGGGTTCACGCCGCGTGAAATTCGAGCCGATGATCAAGATGACACCGTCGGCGAACTGGCCCAGCAGCGCCGCGTCGGAATAGGAACTCACCGGAGGCGTATCGATCAGCACGTAATCGAATTCGCCGCGCAGTTCCGCAAACCGGGCGCGGAGACGCGCGGGATTGAGCGCGCCGTTTGCATCTCTCCCGACCGCCCCGGAAGTAATCAGCCAGAGTTTGTTGCCGCGGACGGGCCGGGCGAATTCCCGGATGGGGCGCGATTCCTTGATTGCTTCCGCGAAACCGGCTCCAGTTTCAAAGCGGAAGTGACGATCGAGGGACGGTGATCGGAGATTTGCGTCGATGATGCAGACCTTGCCGGGGATCTGTCCGGCGAGCGCTTCGCTCGCCCGCGCGCATACCCAGCTGCAGCCGGAACCTTGATCCACTCCGCAGAATGCCACCACCGCCGGCGCTTTCGACGCGCCTGGGAGAATGAAAACGCGCTGCACCAGCTTCTCGATTTCGTCCTCGGCCGCTGCACGATGGTCCCGTGAATGCCCATTCCCATTTGGCCGGACCGGCCGGGCAGGTCGGAATTCACTCCGGGGAGCGGGCTCTCGATTCAAGATTTCGAAGTTTCGACTCATGGTCGCGCCTCGAGCGAGCTGTCAGGCGCTTCCATGGAAGGATCCCTTCGGAGATACATCGGCATACGGAGTCGCTGGCCCGTTTCAATGTGATCGGGATTGGAGATCGCGGGGTTGAGAGAGCAGATCTCCAGCAGCGTCGAGAGGTCGAACCGATCGAGATAGAGCAGGCTCAAATGGCGCAACGTGGCGCCCTTTTCAACGACTACGGTCAGCGTAGGAAACGCCGGGTCGGCCGCGACGGGATCGGGCGCCTGAACCGCTTCGACGGTTGACGCCGTGTTGGGGTCGGCCAAAGGCGTCAGGTCCCGCTCGAGTCCGGACGCAGCGGGATCGGTCGCCGCCTGAGTGTCGATTGGTTCAGGGCCGCGCGGGGTCGCGGACCCGCTGGCATTGGTTTTCCACGAAACGGCCGTGAGCACGCTCAACAACAAGACCGCGGCGAGGGAGGCGATTGCTGGAAATGTTTTGCGGGAGTTCTTGGGCGGGCCGGCGAACTGCGGAATCCTCACTTCGCGAGCGGGCGATTCGATGGCGAGATCGGATATCGCTTCGCGAACCATGCTCGAATCGACTTGTTTCTTCCCCACTGCACAGGCGAGCGTCATCGACTGGAAACAGAGGTTATTGATGTTGCGCGGAATTCCGCCGCTGTGTTCGGCAATCAGCAAGAGCGCGCCCACAGTGAACAATCGCGGGCCGGAATATCCAGCGATCCAGAGGCGATGGCCGACGTAAGCGTCAGTTTCGGGCGGTGTGAACGGCGCGAGACGAATGAAGGACGAAATCCGCTGGCGAAGCTGGGCCATCGACGGACGCGCCAGGCGCTCGGCCAGTTGCGGCTGCCCCGCGATCACGATCTGCATCAGCTTCATCCACGGCGTCTCGAAATTCGAAAGCAGCCGGACAGACTCGAGCACTCTATCGTCGAAATTTTGGGCCTCGTCGATCACCAGGATCAAGCGCCGCCCCGCGCGCATTTCTTCCAAAAGCACCTGATTCAGCATCTCGTGCATGCCGGGCAGATCCTTGCCCGAAGCGTCGAGTCCGAGGTCCGCGAGCAAATAGCGCATCAGTTCGCGCGGATCAGCCGCGGCTTGAAATAAGAATGCCGTGCGCGCCCGATTTCGAAGGCTTTCCAGAAAGTGGAAGAGAAGAGAAGTCTTGCCCATTCCCGGCGGGGCGATCAGAGCGAGGAATCCGCGGTTGGCTTCCGTGCCGACAAGGAGCGAAGCGAGCGCCTCCCGGTGGCTGGCTCCGAAATGCAGGAACCGCGGGTCCGGCGTCACGCCGAAGGGCTGTTCGATTAGTCCGAAATGTTCGAGCAGCATCTCTATTCCCTCGTGCCGCTCGCCGGAATTGAGGCCAGCACTCTCACATCGAGATATTTTCCGAGTTCGTCGGGAGTGCGGAAGGATGGATCCATTCGATCGACGGCGTACGCCGTGCCGCCGCCCGCGATTCCGGCGATGAAGAAGGCGGCGATCAGGAGCCAGCCGACCCGCAGAGTCGGCAGAGCGGGAACTGTGGCGGCCTCGGCGATAGAGACGTTGACGATCCGTTTGCTGTCGAGCGCGTCCGAAATGCGGGCTTCCTCGCGCTTGCGCAGATAGAGCAAGTAGTTGTCCTCGGCGGTCTTCTCGTTGCGCACCAGATCGTCTTGCAGGGCGCCTTTCCGGTCGAGTTGCTGCGCCATGTCCTGATAGCGTCGGACGACGCGCGCCGCTGCCGACGCCTGCGCCTCGAGTTGTGCGCGGTCCGATTCGGACTTGGCCAGCTCGGTCGCCATCCAATCCTGCGCTGGAACGCGGTCCGTGGTCGTTTCTTCGACCGGGGCCTGCCGCGCCTGAGCGATAGCCTTTTGCGTCAGCTCGATCTGCGTGGACAACTCCTCGACGGGGGGATACGCGGGCGCGTATTTGACGAGCATGTCGCTGCGCTTCAATTCGAGCGTGAGCAGCGTTCCTTCGAGCTGGGCGAGCAGCTCGCCGTTGTCGCGCCTCTTGATTTGTGTGGTCTCGCGCTGCGGCGCTGCGGCGGCCTCTGCGTGCAGAGCCCGGCTGCGTTCCCCGGCCGCGTAGGCGCTCAGTTGGTCCTGCTGCAGCGCCGCCTCGAACTGGCTGAGTTGTTCGAGCACGAGCTGCTTCTGTGCCGCCGGAGCGACCACTCCTTCTCGTCCGTCGAAATCCGCCAATTCAGCCTCGGCGGTCGCAAGCTCGTTCCGGTAACGGGCCGTCTGCTGGTCGAAAAAGCTGAATGTTCCCTGGGGACGGTGCACCTCGGCATGTTTTTCCTGATAAAGGGTGGCAAGAGTTTGAAGCACGCGGGCGGAGAGATGCGGGTCGCTCGACGTGTAACCGACGCGAATCAGAGTCGTTTTTTTCAGCGGATCGACAATCAGGCGGTCTTCCAGCGTCTGAACGGACTGCGCGAGCCGGGCTTCCCGCGTCGGCCTCGTGCCGCGCACCTCGTCGCCCAGCCGCTCGGACGCCCGCGCCCACAAAGACTGCTTGCTCGATTCCAAGCCGCAAGCAAGCACGACCTGCTCGAGCAGATCGCGGCTTTTCAGCAGCTCGACCTCGGAGTTGATGTCCTCTTCGGAAACGGCGGCGGCCGGCGCCACGATTCCCTCGGGGTTGCGGTCCGGCGTCACGACTGCATCCACACGGTCGCGATTCACGAAGATTTTCATCTCCGCCTCGTATTTTCGAGGGAAGACCAGAATGCTGAGAACTGCGCCGAGCAGAATTCCGAGAAAGATAAGCGATGCCAGGCGCCGGTGGCGGAAGACGGGCATGGCGACGTCGCGCAGCGTGAGGCGTAGCGGTGCGCGATTGCCGTTTTGCCCTACCGTCAGTGCATCCATGCGCGCCTGGTTTCCGTCCCTCTCGTCGTTCACGGACGCAGCTGGTAATACGCTCCGACACCCGATGAGGGAATGAATCTCTTGACCTTGGAGACGAAATTCTGCGGCACAAAAACCATGTCGCCCGGCCGAATCTCTGCGTCTTCCCGTATGTCGCGGCCGCGCAGAATCTTTTTGAGGTTCAGGTTCTTCACTTCGTACCAGTCGTTATCGACCCGGTGAAAGAGCAGCACCTGCGAATGCCGCGCGGCTTCGTTGAAACCTCCGGCGATAGCTACCGCCTGCGTCGCCGATGTCTCCCCGCGCAGATCGTATTTTCCGGGCCGGTTCACCTGTCCCATGACGACGAAATAGGGCTTGTTGTAGTCCTTCAGCTCGATGGAGACGACCGGCTCGTGGAGGATTTTTGCGTACGCGGACCGAACCGCTGCCGCGGATTCCTGGGTCGTGAGGCCTTCGAGATGGACGTCGCCGGCGCCGGCGAGACTCGCGTAGCCATCCGGCTGAATGCTGACCGTCTGGTCGAATTCCGGCGTAAGCGGAAAAGTCAGCGCGATCACGTCGCTCGTGCAGAGCCGGTACCGCGCATCGCGGTGCTGAAGAACGGCGGCCCGCTCACGGGAATTCGAGGCTGTCGCGATTTCCTGTGCCGCGAGTCCGGGCACGAAAACCCAGAAAAGCGCCGCGGCCAAAACGGGCAGTTTCAGTCCGTGTACCGCGCCATGCGCCCCAAGCTCACACATAACGATTGCGCAGCCTACGATGCGTGCGCGAAGCGCACAAGTGGCCTAAAGTCCCTGGAGAGTGGACCCTTTCGCTCTCTGGATTTGCCTGCGGACGAAATGGATTTTCGCTGAGTCATTCGTGGCGGCAAGCAAGGGTCCGCAACGACAAGGCCTTGGAGACATTCGTCCAGAGATACCGGGCATGGAGGACTGTCTCCACGGACTAGGGTCAAATGTACCTATCGTAGCGATCTGATGGCCGCGCACTGGCGCTGCTGGACATGTTTGTGGAGATGAGAACTCGCGACGCAAGCATCCTTCGGCAGTGAGCCGGAATTCTCAGAAATTATCTGCTCTGGATATCTCCCAGCGAATCATTCGAATAGAGGGATGGCTCAGGTACGCACACGGAGTTGGCGATCGGCGATGGCCCTGAGTGCATTTTCGGCTTAACTTGGAAGCGAACCGCGGGATCCGCCGGCCACCGCGCAGGCGAAGGTGCGTTTTCATGAAACCGCCGAGCGATTTCGGCCCCATGAAATGGCTGGGGATTCTCTTCAGCGATGGGTGGTCTTTCGCCTCGGGTCGCCCGCAGTTTGTCAATCAGTTAAGTTAACTTTCCGCTTGCAATCCCGCGAGAGGGTGGTCTAGAATCCGACCACCTTCCAGACTCCCAAAGCTGCTTAAGGGGCACGATGCAAGACACGCAGCAGTTGTGGAGCTCTGCCACCACGATCGTCATCGCGGAATTAAATCAGCTTGGTTGCCAGCTGATCACGAGCGCATTTCGATCCAGGCGCACACACATCTCCGTGCTGGCTTCGACCGTCGGCGCGCGTGAGGCGCTCGCGCTGCTGGAGAGACAGGAGCCGGACGTCGCGGTCATCAGCGCGCAACTCGAAGAGGGCCCGCTTGAGGGATACCGCGTGCTCCGCGAGTTGCGGCTGCTGCAGGTCAGGACGCGCGCGATTCTGTTGTTGGGTTCGCGTGAACGCGATCTCATTATCGACGCGTTTCGCTGTGGCGCCCGCGGCGTGGTGTTTCGCGACGAGCGCTTGGAAACGCTCGGCAAGTGCATTCGGGCGGTGCACGGAGGTCAGGTTTGGGCGAGCAGCGAGCATCTTGGGTACTTGCTTGACGATTTGGGTCCGGCAATGCCATCGCACTTGCAGGATGCCCGCGGAATCGAGCTGCTCTCGAAGCGCGAAGGCGAGGTGGTGCGCCTTGTCTCGGAGGGGTTGACGAACCGCGCCATCTCCGCGCACCTCGGGCTGAGCGAACATACGGTGCGCAACTATCTGTTTCGCGTCTTCGACAAGCTTGGCGTATCGACGCGCGTCGAGCTGGTGCTTTACTTCTTTCAGAACAAGCGATCCGGTGCGGTCGAGGCCGGTTCCGCTCCGGGCGATGAGCCCAACGGAAGGAACGTGCCGCGGTAGGCGGCGCGGTTTGCACCCGTCCTGTCCGCATCGTATTGCAGTCCGTGATTCAAAACGCTACTCTGGCGAAATCGCCCGGGTGGCGGAATGGCATACGCGGGGGACTTAAAATCCCCTGTCCCTCACGGGACGTGTGGGTTCGACCCCCACCCCGGGCACCACGTTAGCGGCTCGATTCAAAAACGCGAAATCGCCGCTCGAGCTCCCACTGCTGCCGCGACTTCTCGCTCGATTGAAGAAATTTCGCGCATGCCGGCGCGGGCTTGTCCGCGCCGAGAGTATCCTGCGAACACGATGAAATAGTGCGATCGAAACCATCCGCTTCCCGCCACAGGCTCGCGCCCGGCAGAAAACTATGCTCGAGAGTCGCGCGCAACAGCTGCTTGAGATCCGCATAGGTGAGGCCGTAGGTTTCCACCGCGCGGACATACTCGTGCGTCAGATCGATGCGTGAAACTCCTTCGTCGTCGGTCGAGATCCCGACCGGCACGCGGAATTTCCGGTAAATGGGGAAAGGATGGTCTTTGCCTCCGACGCCGAGAATGAGATCGTTGCTCGTCAAATTAATCTCCACCAGGACGTGCTTCGCGGCCATCTCTTTCAGAAGATCGTAGGGGCGCTCTTCGTACATGATGTCGACACCGTGGCCGATGCGTTCGGCGTGGGCCTGCTCGACGGCCAGGCGAATGTGGCAGCACAAGCCATCGGGCGGCACCATTCCGGGCGCAAGCTCGCCCGCGTGCAATGTCAGATGGACCTTCGGATAGACGCCGCGCAGGAATTCAAGGAATCTCATCTGCGCAGCGTAATCCGACATAGCGACGAAGCCGTCTTCCGGCTGGACGTAGTTGATGCCGACGAAGCGGGGATCGGCGGAAGCGATTTCAAAACCGAGAAGCGTCTGGGCGAAAGCCTGTGGTTTCGGGAACGCGCGCAGCACCTGATAAATGTACCGGAGCTCTACGGCGCAGGCCGCAGACGGATCTGGCTCGCCACAGTGTTCGCGCTGGCGCCGGGTCTGCTCAGCCTGGTCGAGGTAGGCGCGAGCAACGGCAATATCGTCCCGCAATCCGCGGGAGAGGAGCTGCTCGCGGAATTCGGCGAGGCTGCCGTCGTCGCGCCAGGCGAGCTGATAGGCGGCGCTCAGGGCATGGGTGAACGGAGGCGTGACCATGAGTTCGAGGTACTGTTCGTTCTGCGCGGCGGCGCGGGCGGCGACCTCGTCGAGCCATTCCCCGGTGTGGCGTTGATCGACGCCGCTGAACTTCGAAAATGTATCGAAGAAATGATCGTGACCCGTCACACCGGCGGAGGGCACGAAACCGCGCATCGAGAAAGAGTCCACTAGGGCGTCGTAGAGATGCTGGTCCTGCAAAGCGCGCGAAGCGGGCACGTCGCCCTTTTCACAGGCGGATTGCGAGGCATCGCCGCCGGTCGACGGCGGCCGCGGCGCGAACGAGAGAGAGGCCGGATTCACGCAGAGCCGATCCTCGGCGCCGTCTCGAATCCAGGTTTCGGCGTAGACCGCGCCGCTCAGATGGATGTGGAGGTCGGCACCCTTCGGCATCGCGGCGAGGAAGGCGCGCAACTCGAGCGGATTCGACTTGGCGGTCTCGAAGGCGCGCGCCGCGCGGTCTTCCGGGGTTTCACGATTGGGACGAGAGCCGGGCTGACCATACGTCTGGCCCAGAGCGGGACTAACCGCAATCAAAGTGAGCGCCAGTACGAGGCACCATTTGAAGAGGCGAGATTTTCTATGATGGAGAGCGCGGGGATCGATTCCGCTCGCGCCGGAAGTCAAAACCGCAGTTCGCTCAACGTGCTTCGCGACGGACAATGCCGTGGCGGTACGATAATCGTTTACGATGAGGCTTCCAGTCATTTCACTTTCCTTGCCGGATCGCGTCGCCTGGGGATGCGCTTGGAGCGGCGCCGAACCGTTCGGGAGATAATGGGGGCGGGGAATCCGAATGATGGAGAGGAAACCGCATTTCGAGCGAGTCATCTGGGTCGTGCTCGATAGCGTGGGCATCGGCGAACTGCCGGACGCCGGAGACTACGGCGACACAGGACGAGACACGCTTGGTCATGTTGCGCGCTGGCGTTCCCTGCGAGTTCCCAATCTGTTGGGCCTCGGCCTGGGAAATATCAAGCCGCTCGACCACCTCTCGCCTCCTTTGCGGCCGATCGGAAATTTCGGAAAGGGCGCAACGGTCTCGCCAGGCAAAGACACCACAACCGGGCACTGGGAAATGGCGGGCATCTGGCTGGATCGGGCCTTCCCCGTTTATCCCCACGGCTTTCCGAAGGAGTTGATCGAGGAATTCGAGCGGAGAATCCGCCGGCGCACACTGGGCAATAAGCCCGCTTCCGGGACAGCGATTATCGAGGAACTGGGGGCGGAGCACGTGCGAACCGGTTATCCAATCGTGTACACGTCGGGCGACAGCGTGTTTCAGATCGCGGCGCACGAAGACGTCATCCCGATCGAGGAACTTTACCGCATGTGCGAGATCGCGCGAGCGCTGCTCGACGGCCCCCATCGCGTCGGCCGCGTGATCGCGCGGCCGTTCACCGGCGCGGCGGGAAATTTCCGGCGCACCGAGCGGCGGCACGATTACGCCGTCGAGCCGCCGCGGCCCATGCTGCTCGACATGCTGGCCGATGGAAAGATCCCGGTTTTCGGCGTCGGGAAAATCCACGACATCTACCATGGGCGCGGCGTGGAGGACTACGCGACCACGAAAAACAATGCCGACGGAATGAAGAAGCTCGGCGAAGCTCTCGCGGGACGGCCGCGCGGCTTGATTTTTGCGAACCTCGTGGATTTCGACATGCTCTATGGCCACCGCAAGGACCTGGAAGGTTTTGCAAAATCGCTCGAGGAGTTCGATGCTTTGCTCGGGCCGTTTCTGAAAATGTTGCGCGATTGCGACCTGCTCCTGATCACAGCGGACCACGGCTGCGATCCCGATCCCGTGAATCCGACCACGGATCACTCGCGCGAATATGTTCCTATACTCGCCTATGGTCCCGGCGCGCGAGGCGGAGTGGACCTGGGCGTACGATTGACGCTCGCCGATATGGGGCAGACGGTAGCAGAGAATTTTGGGGATGCGATTCCGCGCGGCACCAGTTTTCTGGGAATGATTTGCGAACCCTGATCGCAGGAAATTCGGGCATTGCCGACCCCTGGATCCGTGTCGATTACAAAACCACAAGTTGCTTTCTTTCAATGATTTAGAGTGATTTCTAATCGCCGGGGTGTCGATTAGGAAGCGCTGGCGCCGGACACAAAATTCGCGAGCGGCCGTTTCAAAGGCTTGCGCGAGCGGATCAACACGAGCGGCATAGAACTCTGGCGTCGGCGGATTCGGGCGCGAGGCGAGCGAGGCAGAGGGCTGCCGCCTCGTCCATCGCCTGCTAACTTCGCCGAGCCTAAACTCTTGTGCCACGTATCCACGCTATCAAAGGGGAGGAGGTTGTCAAGCACGCGCGTGTGTGGACTCTTGGAGAAGGGGCGCGGGACGGTTTGACGAACCCGGCCACTGTCCGAGGCTTAGCCGCACGAAAGGGGGCAGCTTGCGGGTGTCTCGATGCTGTGGCTCTGCCCGCGGACCAGGTCAAGGCGCCTTGCAAGTGAAATTTGCAGCTTCGTCGGTGTTGCCTGTGCCGTTATACGCGGCGAGTTGCGGGTAGGGGCAGAGCGGGCGCGTGCGATCGGTGACGCCGTTGGTCAGGTGCGAAGCGAGCACCATCTGAGGCGCGACACCGTGTTCCACCCACTGCTCGAGAGCACCGAGCATATCGAAGCTGCTGGGACCGGGACCGCCGGTGCAATGCTGCATGCCGGGCACCATGAACAGCCGGAAGAAATCCTGCGTATCGTTCAAGGCGCGCGCGCGGTGCTTTGTGCCGCCAAAAAGGGAAACCACGCTCTCGTAGTAGTTGATCGAGTTCAGAGGCGAGATGTCCGGATCGCTAAATCCGTGATAGACGATCAACTTCCCGCCACGCCGCTTCAGCGGCCGGAGGTTCGGATCAATCGAGTCGAGCGATGGGCCCACTTTCTTA
Source organism: Candidatus Acidiferrales bacterium (assembly GCA_035279445.1). Lineage (GTDB taxonomy): Bacteria > Acidobacteriota > Terriglobia > Acidiferrales > UBA7541 > Palsa-295. Next base: position 113,232 of record DATEHV010000012.1, read on the forward strand.
AGAGCCGCGTCCACGTCCGTGTCGTAGTTGAAGGACCGAAAATCCCAGTTGGGATTGTCGAAGACCATGTATTTGAAGAATCCGTCCGCAGATGTCCAGTGAAGTCCGGTGAACGGAGCCGCGCCGGTGGTCCACGCCGCCCAGCCGCCCGGGCCAGCCTCTCCTCCCGGCAGAAGGCCCGGATAAATCGAGCGGCCCGAGGAGTCATGCGGTCCCGCCCAGATGTCCTCGACCGCCTGGACCTGCTTGGGCGTGAAACAGCTCGCCGAATCCTGGCCTGCTTTGCACGTCAACACAACCGGGTCGAACTTGCACTGGCGAGGATCGTTGAGCACGCCGTCCTTTACGCCGTCGAGCGCATCGCAGGCGGCGTTCACGGCGCCGGCGAGAATCGGAACCTTGGCTGCGGGGATATAGCTTTCCGGGTCCTTGAGCGTGGCGAGCGAATCCCAAAGGTGAGCGCCCGCATAGTGGCGCACCCAATTGTTGCCGGGGTCGCCGGCGATGATGCCGTCATAGTCCTCTGGGAACCGTTGCGCCTCCATCAAACCCTGTTGACCACCTTTCGAGCAGCCGACGAAGTAGGAATGGCCGGGCTCCCTGGCGTAAAAGGCGCGGGCAATTTCCTTCGCGTTGACGGTGGTCAAGTGCAGGCTGCGGTAGCCGAAGTCGGCGACGAGATCGGGGTGCCCGAGCGCCCAGCTGGAATCGAAGACACCCTTGCTTACGTGGCCGGTGTCGGTGCTTGCGGTGGCGTAGCCGCGTTTGAGGGCCGCGGCCATCGCGCCATAGCTGATCACGCCCGCCATGCCGCCGTTCCCCACGCCCTGAAGCTTTCCATTCCAGTTTTCGAGAGGAAGCCAGACCTCAAATCGTATGGCGGGTTTTGTAGTGGCCACGACGCGGCAAAATGCGGGCAGCGAAAGAGGCTGCGCCGAAGCGGAGGCGCCCGGTGGGGTGAACGAGTTGGCGGGAACCGACGTTGCGGACGCAACCGTCGTGTCCGGAAGGTTGAGGGCGGCGAGGCTCTCACAAGACGCGCCAGCCGGCGCGGCTTCGACGCGGCTGAATCCAGCCGTCGCAAGCAGGGCAACCACAACGAGGGCGGAAAATGCGGCGTGTTTCATAAACCCTCCGGGGCAAGCAAACAAGATTCTCTTTGCGTGCTGCTAGCCGATCCCGGTGGCACTCTATTCTCGCGGCACCGGGCCGGCAACGATTTTTTATTGCCGGCGGTTCATCGGACTACGCGACGTCCGCTGCGATCGAGGGAATCACGGCGCGAAGCAGGCCGATCAGTTGACCCTTCACACGCTCGCCGGTTTCGAGCACTTCGCTGTGGCTGGGCGGGCGATCGGTGATTCCCGCGGCCATGTTGGTGGCGCACGAAATGGCGAGGATGCGAATTCCCACGTGGCGCGCCACAATTACTTCGGGGACCGTGGACATCCCCACCAGATCGGCGCCAACCGCCCTGAGATAACGGATTTCCGCCGGCGTTTCGAAGCTCGGTCCGGTAAGCGCGGCGTAAACGCCCTCGTGGATCGTAAATCCGAGGCGTTTGGCCTCGCGCAGCGCGATCTCCCGATACGAGACGGAGTACGCGTTGTTCATATCCGGGAAGCGTTCGCCGAATCGCTCGTCATTGGGTCCAACGAGGGGGTTGGCGGCCTGCAAATTGATGTGGTCGCGAATCAGCACGAGCGCGCCCCGGCTGTAGTCCATATTGATCGCGCCGGCGGCATTGGTCAGGATCGCCGCTCGAATTCCGAGCCGCCCCAGGACGCGCATCGGAAACACGATTTCGTCCGGGGAGTAGCCTTCGTAGAGATGGACGCGCCCCTGCATCACGGCGACCGGAACGCCCGATGACTTCCCAATCGCGAGCACGCCGGCGTGCCCATCGACCGTGGAGCGCGGGAAGCCGGGAATTTTTCGATAGGGGATGCGCGCGGCGGAATCGAGTTCCCCGGCGAAGGCGCCGAGGCCGGAGCCGAGGATCAGGGCGATTTTGGGGCGCCACTTCGTTTTCGCGAGGATGAATTTGGCGGCACGCGACGCGCGAGCGAATTCGCCGGCGTTCCCGGCGGCTGGAGAGCGGGCCGGGCTCATCGCAGCATGATCCCCACGATCGAAGCGGACATCAGATTGGCCATCGTTCCGGCGAGCATCGCACGAAGGCCGAGGCGGGCGAGTTCGGAGCGCTTGTTGGGGGCAAGCGCGCTGATGCCGCCGATCTGAATGCCGATGGAGCTGAAGTTTGCGAAGCCGCAGAGCGCGAAGGTGGCGATGGTGTACGTTCGCGGATCGAGAGCGGCCTGCATTGTGCCGAGCCGCTGGAAGGCGAGCAGCTCGTTCGTCACCATGCGCAGACCCAGCAGATTGCCGATGGAAGGGCACTCGCGCCAGGGAACTCCGGCGAGCCAGGCGACGGGCGAGAAAATCCAGCCGAAGACCTGCTCGATGCTCGAGGGGAACCAGTGGATTCCGTGCGGGGCCAGCCAGTGGCTCACGGCGGCGAAGCAACCGTCAACCAGATAGACGATGGCGATGAAGGAAATCAACATGGCGGCGACGTTGAGCGCGAGGTGTAAGCCGTCGATCGTCCCGCGCGAGACGGCGCCGAGCACATTTTCCTCGCGCTCCATGTCTCCCATCTCGACGCGCCCGGCGGTAAGCGGCGTCTCGGTTTCGGGCACGAGAATCTTCGCGACCACGATCGTGCCGGGGGCGGTCATGATGACGGCGGCGAGCAGGTGCTTGGCGGCAATTCCGTAAGCGATGTAGGCACCCATCAAGCTGCCGGAGACGTGCGCCATGCCGCTGGTCATGATGGTCATCAGCTCCGACCGCGTGACGCTGGGAAGGAAAGGGCGAATGGTGAGAGGCGCCTCGGTCTGGCCCATGAAGATGCTGGCCGCAACGTTGAGCGATTCGGCGCCGCTTGCGCCCATGAAACGGGTCATCACGCGCGCCGCCGCCTTCACGACCACCTGCATGATTCCGAAGTGGTAGAGAATGGCGAAAAATGCGGCGATGAAAATAATGATGGGAAGCGCCTGGAACGCGAAGTAAAAACCGCGCAGCGAATTCTTCTGGCCGAGATCGCCGAAAACGAACGACGAGCCGTAAAACGAGAAATCCAGCAGCCAATTGGCCGCAGCGCCCAGTTTCTCGAAAAGGAGCTGCCCGTACTTCCACTGCATCACGAGAAACGCGAAAACGACCTGCAAGCCGAGGCCCCAAGCGACCGTTTTGTAGCGAACCGCACGGCGATTGGTCGAAAACAGATAGGCCAGTCCCAGCATGGCAACGACGCCCAGAATTCCGACAAAGCGGTGCATCCCGATCTTCTCTCCACCTGATGGAAGCGACTATGCCTCGAGCTCCACGATCGTCTGAATCTCGACGAGGGCGTTCCGGGGTGACACGGAGACGCCGATGGCCGCGCGAACATGCCGCCCAGCGTGGCGCCACTCTAACATAGGGGCACGCCCGCGAGATTTCCGAATGAAGGGAATTGCAGGCGCGCGGTTCGAACCGGAGCGGCGGCAGCGGATTCGCGCGGAGCGAAGGCGCCGACCCAATAAAAACTGCGCGGAGAACTACCGCGTCCGGACGCTAGTACGGGGTTTTGTTCTGCTGCAGCTTCCAGACACGAAAGGCTTCCAGGGCTTGCTCGCGCATGAGGGGAATCATGGGGATTTTGCGTTGCGCGGTGGGCTGCGGAATTTCACGATAGATATAGGAATCGTCAAAGCCGACAGCCGACGCGTCGGCGGACGTAGTGCCGAAGTAGGTGCGAGCGAGCCGCGCCCAGTAGATTGCGCCGAAGCACATCGGGCAGGGTTCGCAGGACGTGTACAGCTCGCAGTCGTTTAGCTCGAAGGTGCGGAGCTTCCTGCCGGCTTCGCGGATGGCGACGATTTCCGCGTGCGCGGTGGGGTCATTGGTCAAGGTGACGCAATTCACGCCTTCGGCGATGATTTCGCCGAGCCTGACGACGACTGCGCCGAAGGGACCGCCGCGCCCCGCGCGAACATTTTCGATCGAGAGCTCGATGGCACGGGCCATGAAGACGCTGCTCATTCACGAAGTATAAGACGTATCGCAGAAATGCAGAACGGGCGGGCAGCGCGATTTCCCGCCGAATCGGACAGGCGGGCGGATTCGAACCTCCGCGATCGGCTTCAGACTCCGCCCATATCAGGAGGCGCCGCCGCCGAAGGCGCGACCCCGACGGCGGGAACTATGCGGCGAACGAGAGTCTTGGAAGCGGGAGGCGCGTCCGCAATGTGATAGCTCCGGACGAGCAGCCTCTTGGCCTCGGCTGCGCGAGCCTCGGAGTTGTATGAAATCGTGCAGAGTGTCTCGCCGGCAGAGACGGGGTCCGCTACCTTTTTGTGCAAGACAATCCCGACCGCCGGATCGATTGCGTCATCCATTTTCGCGCGACCGCCGCCGAGGATCACGCAAGCCGTGCCCACCGCCTCGCACTGGATGGCGCCGACAAAGCCGCTGCGCGGGCTTACCACGTCGAGAGAAAATTTCGCACGCGGCAAGCGACCGGGATCGTCAATCACGCGCGGATCGCCGCCCTGCGAGGCGACCATCCGGCGGAATTTTTCGAGGGCCTGTCCGGAGCCAATGAGCTCGTTGGCGAGATTCCGGCCCAGCGCGACGGTGTCCGCACGGCCGCCCAGAAAGAACATCCATGCGGCCAGCTCCCCGCACAACTGGCGAAGATCCTCGGCGCCCTGTCCGTGCAAGACTTCGAGGGCTTCCTGGACCTCGAGGGAGTTGCCGACGCAGAGGCCCAGCGGCTGATCCATGTCCGTGATGAGCGCAACTACTCGCTTGCCCATTCGCTGCCCTGTTTCGACCATCCGCTCGGCCAGAAACGCGGCTTCGTCCTCCGTTTTCATGAATGCGCCGGAACCGGTCTTGACATCGAGAACGAGCGCGTCGATGCCCTCCGCGAGCTTTTTGCTCATAATCGAGGCGCAAATCAGCGGCGCGCTTTCGACCGTTCCGGTGACGTCGCGCAGGGAATAAAACCGGCGATCGGCGGGAGCGATTTCTGCGGTTTGACCGATCATGGCGCAGCCGCAGGCCCGCAAAACGTCGCGGAAATGGGCCGCATCGAGCCTCACATTGAAGCCGGGAATGGCCTCGAGCTTGTCCAGCGTGCCGCCGGTGTGTCCCAGGCTGCGGCCGCTGATCATGGGAACGATCAGACCGCCGGCTGCGGCAAGGGGCGCCAATACGAGAGAGGTTTTGTCACCTACGCCTCCGGTGGAGTGCTTGTCCACTTTTGTGGCGGAGAATTCGGAGAGGTCCAGCATCTGACCGGAGCGCAGCATGGAATCGGTCAGGGCGGCCGTCTCGGCGCCGCTGAGGCCCTTCAACAAAGCGGCCATCAGCCAGGCGGATACCTGATAGTCGGGAATGTGCCCGGAGGTGTATCCGCGGACGATGAAATCGATTTCGTCGGACGAAAGCTCGCGACCGTCCCGCTTCCCGCGAATCACATCGACGGCGCGAATCGGACCGGGGGCAGAACTGTCGTCGGGACCGTTCACTTGAGCCGGAATCCGTTTGGCAGAAGATCGGCGATGGGAACTGATTTCCAGCCGCGAGGGCCGCGAAAGATAACCGCCGCCCGCGCCCCGAATTCATAGATGACCTGACGGCACGCGCCGCACGGCGAACAGGGCGCGTCGCGGTCGTTCACTACGGCGATTGCGCGAATCTCGATCCGGGGCCCGCGTTGGGCAATCGCGGAAAAGATTGCGGTTCGTTCCGCGCAGTTGGTCAGGCCGTACGAGGCATTTTCGACGTTGCAGCCGGAAAACAACTCTCCGACGGTGGTCACCAGCGCCGCGCCCACCTTGAATTTCGAATAGGGAGCGTGGGCGTTCTTCATCGCTCGCCGAGCAGCCAGCAGCAGCCGCTCGCGAAGCTTTCTTGTGAATCGTTGCTCAGGCATGGGTGCAGGAGATCCTCGCGCGGCCGATGCGCCGCCGCCCCGACCGCTGCGAAAAGCAGGCGGTAGCGTAGTAACATCTTGAGCCGATGTCGAGCCGAAACTCAGCCGTTGAGGGGAAGTTGCCGGCGCAAGATTGGCAAGGCGTCGCGAGGATCATCGACCACACCAACCTGCGGCCCGAGGCGACCCCGAGCCAAATCATCCAATTGTGCAAGGAAGCCCGGGAATACGGTTTTGGCGTGGTGATGGTGAACGCGTGCCGGATTGCGCTCGCTCATTCGCATCTGCAGGGCAGCGACGTGAAGATCGGCGCGGTGGTGGGTTTTCCTCTCGGGGCCACGCTGACAAGCGTGAAACGGTTTGAAGCCGCCGAAGCCCTGCGCCTCGGCGCGCGCGAGATCGACATGGTTCTGAATATCGGGGCGCTCAAGGCGGGCGATCGCGAATTCGTGCGGTCGGATATTGAGGCCGTGGCGGAGCTGGTCCACGGGCAGAACGGCCTGCTCAAAGTGATCCTGGAGACAGGCCTCTTGAGCGACGAAGAAAAGCGCCTGGCGTGCGAGATCAGCGAGAAGGCGGGCGCGGATATTGTGAAGACGTCCACGGGGTTTCTGGGCGGAGTGGCCACGGTGGCGGATGTCGCCCTGATGCGCCGGAGCGTGACGATTGGAGTGAAGGCGTCGGGCGGAATTCGAACTGCGAGCGAGGCCCTGGCGATGATCGCCGCCGGAGCAAGTCGCCTGGGCACAAGCAGCGGCGTGAACATTATCCGCGAACTTCGCGCCGAGTTCGCGGGGCACAAAGCGAAGTAACCTATTGCGGCCGGCTCGGCGGCCCCGCGCGCGCCAGCCGGCCTGATTCGGCGCCGTGCCGGCAGGGCGATTTCCGGTGTATGATTCCCGCCAAATGGAAAACGAGCGCACGGGCCTGAGACGGCCCATTACATTCTGGATCGGCGAAGGGGCGGGCTGGCTGCTCCAGCGCGTCGTCACGGGTTTGGCGGCGACGGGCATCACGCCCAACATGTTCACGTTTTTCGCGCTGGGCGTGAACTCCTGCGCCGCCGCACTCTTCGCCATGGGCGAATTCCGATCGGCTGCGGCGGCGCTGTTTTTTGCCGCCTTTCTCGACATGGCCGACGGGCAGGTGGCGCGCCGCGTGGGGCGGGTGACCGCGTTCGGCGCGTTTCTGGATTCGACGCTCGACCGCTACTCGGACCTCGCGCTGTATATGGGCCTGGTGGTGCACTACACGCTGATCGGGAGAACGTTCTATATGGCGCTCGCGGCCGTGGCGATGGCGAGCTCCTTCATGGTGAGCTATTCGCGCGCGAGGGCCGAATCGCTGATTCCGTCGTGCAAGGTGGGCTTCATGGAGCGGCCTGAGCGGCTGGTGCTGCTGATTCTCGGCGGCGCATTTCTGCGAATGGCGCCGGCGCTGTGGGTGATCGCCACGATTTCGACGATTACCGTGATTCACCGCGTGGCCTACACCTGGCAGGAATTGCGCGCCGGCCACGCGCTCCCCGGTGCGGCCGCGGCTCAGATCTCCTGAGGCCCTCCTCGATTTTTCAACGACTCCTCGACCGGCGCGGCCACAATCTGCTGCACGCGCCGGCGCAGCGCATCCAGATCTTCTCGTGCAATTTGCGACGTCTCGATCGTATCGTGGAGGTAGACCGTAATTTTTCCGGGGTACAGCATCCAGTGACCCGTCTGAAAAAACTCGTACGAGCCGACGATGCTCATCGGCACGAGCGGCACGCCGAGTTGCTGTGCGAGGCTGAAGACCCCCTTCTTGAATTCGTGGACGTGGCCGTCGCGCGTGCGCGCGCCTTCGGCAAACGCGATCAGGCTGATGCCGGAATCAAGAGCCTCCCGGGCGCGCTGGATCATGAGTCTTAGGCCTTTGTGGCTCGGCGTATCGGGCACAGGAACGTTCCCGAACCACCCCATCATCCATCCGTAGAGCGGCAGCCTGAAGTGCGATTGCAGCTCGAAGCCACGTAGAAACTGGGGGATCGCGGAATAGATCACGAACGGATCGAACAGATTCACATGGTTGCAGATGAAGATGCTCGTGCGCAAGGGATCGAAGCCCGGGGCGCGCCGAACCTCGAATTTCACGCCCGCAAGCCGGAGAATGTTGCGGAAGAATCCGCGATTCATCCAATCGAACTCGCGCCGGTCAACGCACAGTCCAAAGAACACCAGAAATGCGCCCACGATGCCGAAATGAATTCCGCTCACCGCCCACAAGACCAGCGCGCGCACCGTGAGCCAGGCCTTCCTCATACGATTACGTCCAGCGCGGAAGGCAGGATTTCGACGGAGCGGCATTCCAAGCGGAAAATCTCGCCGTCGACGATCACGTTGACGGGACCGCCCAGATCGAAATCAATCCGTTCGACCGAAGCGCGCGAGGCGAGCGGATGGTGGATGTGCGTGCCAGTGAAGAGCCTCGGGAAATTCCATAACAGACGGAGCCGGCCGAGCGGAGACCAGCGCACGTATTCAATACGGCCGTCGGCAGGATCGGCATTGGGCGCCATCATCATGCTCCCGCCGGTGAACTTGCTATTTCCGAAGGCGAGGAAGAGGCAGCGCCGCCGGTCCCAGTCCGCGGCTCCCTCAAGGCGGTGCGGAAAGGCCGTGTGCTCGAGCTGCGCGAGCCGAGCGAACACGCCGAGGACGTAGCCAACTTCGCCCCAGTGCTTGAATTTTCGGTTGGCTACCTCGCCTGCCTCGGCCGCAAACCCCAAATTGAGCATGTTGATGAAATAAATCTCCCCCGACGCGTGACGGAGCCGAATCAGGTCGCAAGGGCGGCGGTCGCCGCGCTGCAGGGCCTCGAGCGTGTGCTCGACGCCGCGCGTGGTGAAATCGCGCAAGAAGGAATTGCCGGTGCCGAGCGGCAGGAATCCGAGCGCGGGCCGGCCCTGCCTTTGCGCCTCGGGAAAGAGGCCGTTAATGATTTCATAGGAGGTTCCGTCGCCGCCCACGGAGAGGAAATTCCGAAAGCCCTGCGCGTACGCGAGACGAGCGAGAGTCGTGGCTTCTTCCGCGTGGCTCGTCTGCGCGATTTCAAGATCAATGCCCGCCTGCCGGACGCGCTCGAGGGCGGCGGGAGCAAGCTTGCCGCAGCGGCCCGTGCCGGCAGCCGGGTTAACGACGGCGAAAAAACGATTGTTCACCTTAGCCACACTTCTGCTTCCACGCGGCACGAGAAAATCACAACGTCACCACCGCGTCGCGATCGACGGCATTGCGAATCTGCTCCGCCAATTCCGTTCGCTTGATTTTCAGCGATGCCGTGCGAGGGAAATCGGAACCCCAGACGACATAGCCGCTGAGGCGTTTGTAGTTCGCAAGGCGCCGGTTGCGCCCGGCGACATCGGCGAGCAATTCCTCGCCGATCGGCTGGCCGGGTTCGGGGCGAAGGACGAGCACGAGTTCTTCGGCAAGCATAGTGCGGGCCGGCCAGAGATAATTGGCCGCAAAGACGCAAAACTCCTTGATGCGCAGGCTCTCGAAGAAAGTCTCGATGTCCTCAGGATAGATGTTTTTCCCCTCTTCGGTGACGATCATGTTTTTTTTACGGCCGAAGAGCTGTAAGTGGTCGCGCGCGTCGATACGTCCGAGGTCGCCGGTCAAGAGCCAGCCGTCCACGATCGTCTCCGCGGTCATCTCCGGGTCGTCGAGATAGTGCGACATCACTGTCTTGCTGCGGACGGCCACTTCACCAATTCCCTCCGCGTCCGGTGTCAGGATCGTCACTTCCATGCCCGGCAAAGGCTTGCCGACCGTGTCGGCTCGGAACGGCTTGAAATCGTTGACGGTGATCACCGTCCCGGCCTCCGTGCAGCCGTAGCCGTTACCGACAAGAATGCCGATGTCATAAAAGAATTGAAGCGTCGCGGGTTCGGTGAATGCTCCGCCGACGAAGAGTGCGCGCAGTCCGCCCCCGAACGCGGCGTGCACCTGCCGCAGCAGGGTCCGGCTGATCGCTCGATTCGGCCGGCGACGCGTGAGCGCCCGGTTGACGCCGATCAGCACATCGAGAATCTTGCGGCGGCCCTCGGGCAATGCGGCGAACCGCTGGCGCAGACCGCTTTCCAGGTTCTTGAGCACGGTGGGGACGAGGCTCATGTAGGTGATCTTGTACTTCGTAAATGCTTCGCGGACGTATTCGGGCCGGAGCGTGCGCAGATGCACGACCGTCGCGCCACACACGAATGGACCAATGAATCCGACCATGAAGTCGATGGCGTGGTTCGTCGGCAGAATACTGAGGTAGCGTACGCCCGGCCAGAAGGGGTAGAGCTTCGTGAGCGCTATGCACTGCTCGAGGTAGTTTTCGTGCGTTAGGACGCAGCCCTTCGGCCGGCCTCCCGTGCCGGACGAGTAGACGATGCAAGCCGGATCCTTCCGCTTGCCCGGGACGAAGGCGGGCTCGCGCGCGTCGCGGAACTCCTCCCAGCGCCTCGCGCCCGCGAGATCCGCGCCCGCCGGAGCTTCGGTGACGAGGACCACGCGAGCGGCGAGATTCGAGAAGCCCTCCGCTTGCGCGATGAGGCGCCAGAGGTGGTACTCGACGATGAGAAATTCCGCTTTCGAGTGAGCGAGAAGCTGGAGCTGCTCCCGAGCGGTGAGTTTGCAATCGAGGGGCACGAGAACGCCGCCGGAGAAGAAAATCGCATAGGCGGAAATCAGCCACTTCGACTGATTCGTCATGATGATCGCGGCGCGCGAGCCGCCTTGAAAGCCTGCGTCCCGCAGCGCGCGCGCGAAGGGAAGCGCCGCCTCTTTGAACTGGCGGTAGGTAAAGCGCGCGTTTTCGCGGTCGCGGTCCGCTTCGATCAGGCAAGTTTCGCCGGGCCAACGATCGAGCGCCGCGCGAAGCGCCTCGCCCAGGGAGTTGTATTTGCCGAGGTCCAGCATCAAAGGCGGGATTGTATACGTTCCGCCAGCGTGCTGAAATCGCTGACGCCCTGGAGTTCGTAGTCGGGCAACTCGATATGGAAGTGCTGCTCGAGGCGCGTGAGTAGGTCGAGGGCCTGAAGGCTGTTGATGCCCAGGGTTTTGAAGAAGTCGTCGCTTGGCCGCAGTTGTTCGCGCGGCACTTTGAAATGGGCGGCGGCGAGATCGAGGACTTCGCCAGTGGTTTTTTCGAGCGCGCTCATGAGTTTGTATCTTCCCACATTTTGGCGCGAAAAATTGTCAGCGATCTTCGCCGCATCGTTTCCCTACGGCAAATACGGCAGGGCGTCGTTGCTCTCGACGAACTTCTTCAGGCCGGCTTCAACGGCCGGGCGCGTGAAGAGGTCGCAGAAAATATCGATTTCTTTTTGCAGCTCCGCGTGCGGAATCGGTTTGATAAAGCGCTTTGCCGCGATGGCCGTATCCCGGTCAAATTTGCACAATTGCGCGGCGGTCGCGCGAGCCACGCGCAAGGCATCGCCCTCGGCGGCCACCTGGCTCACCAAGCCAATGGCCTGAGCTTTGGAGGCGTGGATGCTACGGCCGGTCAAGAGCAGGTCACGCACGGCCGCGTTCCCGAGATCGCGCTTCAAGCGGGGAATGCCGCCGAAGCCAGGAATCAGCCCGAGCCGCAGCTCGGGAAAACAAAACCGCGCCATCTTGTCGGCCACAATGAGGTCGCAGGCGAGCGCCAGCTCGAATCCACCGCCGAAGGTGACGCCATGGACGGCGGCGATCGTGGTGAGCGGCGCGGCATCGAGGGTGTTCATCACACGATGAATTCTTTCCAGAAACTCGCGGACGCTCGCGACGCGCTCACGCGCCGGCAATTTCTGCGAGCGCTCATGCAGCTCGCGGAGGTCGGCGCCCGCGCAAAAGCCCTCCCGGCGGGCGCTCGAAATAATCAGCGCCTGAGCCTCGCGTTCAAGCGAACCGAGCGCGGCGGCGAATTGCTCGAGTTCGCCGAGCGTGGCCGAGCCGATTTCGTTGCAGGGAGCGCGATCGAGAACGAGTTCAATCGTGCCGCCGGCAATCTGCCAGGAGAGCGTCTTGCCCGCAAAGCTCTTCATGCCGGCTTCTTCCGGTAGAGGCTCTCGATCTCAACTGCGAATCGCGCGGCGATGGCTTCGCGCTTCAGCTTGCCCATCGTGGTGAGCAAACCATTTTCCACGCTGAACGGCTCCGGCAGCACGTGAAACGCGCGAATCTGTTTGTAGTGGGGCAGCCCGGCGTTCAAGGCGTCCACTGCGGATTGAATTCGCGCCGGGTTGGGGCCGTTGCCCGATCCGTTCTGGGGGCCGTTCATAGCAGCGGCGGTTACGAGAGCGGCGAGAAAACTCCGCTGATTCCCGAACAGAACGACCTGCTGCGCTTCGGGGAGGCGCGCGGCGAGCGACTCCTCGAGGGGCTCGGGCGCGATGTTGTGTCCGGAATTGAGAATGATAAGGCTTTTCAGGCGGCCGGTGATCCGCCAATTGCCGCGCGCATCCACTTCACCTTGATCGCCGGTGTGGAACCACCCCCCCTGAAGCGCCTTGGCCGTATCGACAGGCCGCTGCCAATAGCCTGGAAATACATTCGGACCGCGGACGAGGATTTCGGCGGTGTCCGCCAGGGTCATTTCAACACCCGCGATGGCCGGGCCGACGCGCCCGGGGTCGAAATGCCGCGGGTCGTCCATGGTGCAGATGGCGGTGGTTTCGGTGAGGCCGTAGACCTGAAGCACGGGAATGCCGAGCATCATGTAGAAAAGCTGGGTCTCGTGCGCGAGCGGGGCCGAACCGCAAATGAGCGCTTTGAGATTCGGACCGATGTTTTTGCGGATCGCCGGAAACAGGGCTGCGTTCGCGGCCAGGAGCCAAATGGAGTCCATAGGGCGGCTTGATTTGTTGCGCCGCCTGAGGAATGCCCGCTGCGCGCGCGAAAAGAGCTTTGCTGCAAATCCGCCGCGAATGTGGACCGACTCCTCCACTTTTCGGCGAACTCTTTCGAGAAACAGAGGAACATTTACGAAGTAGTTCGGCGCCGCGATTTTGAGTTCGTCCGAAAGCTTCGTGAGGTCGGTTGAGAGCGTCAAGACGCTGTTTCGCGATAGAGAAGTGAACAACAGAATCCGCGCTGCGGCGAAACAAAAGGGCGCGTATTGGAATACGCGATCCGGCGCCTGCGGCGCGCCCATCAGTTGATCGAGACGCTCATTCGTACGGTCGAGGACAAAGGCGATGTTGCGCGAGTTGAGGACGACTCCCTTGGGCTCGCCGGACGTGCCGGAGGTATAGACAATCGTCACCGGATCGTGGTCGGCGTGACGAAAGGGTGGCGCAGCGGGTGCGGTCCCACCCGTGAAGACATCGTCGAAGAGCGCCATCTCCGGCGCGACGGAACCGGGATTTTGTATGTTTGCGGCGAGAGCGGAATCGGAGCAACAAATCAGGGAAGGAGTCGCATCGGCGATGACCGCGGAGAGTTCGGAGGCGACCTGTCGCGGGTCGAGCGGAACGACGATAAGCCCCTCGGCCATCATCGCCAGGTCCACCGCCACCCACCGGATACTGTTTGGCGCATACAAGGCGCAGCGGTCGCCTTTTTTCAGGTTGCGGGCGGCGAGAAAGCCTCGCGCCTGCCCGATCAGCGCCCGCAAATCGGCTCCGGCGGCGGAGACAATCTGGCCGTCCCGAACCTCGCAAAGCACGGGCGTGTTCGCCGCCCGTTCGAGGCGCGCGAAGATATTTTCGAGAAATGTCATGCCGCGAGCGCTCCGCTGTGCTCTTCGAGGAGCTTACGCAGCAAAAGATTGAGCGGCGGGAGATAATCCTCCCAGCCAAGAACTCCGGCGCGAATCGGAAAATCGGGATACTGCCGCGCGACCCGCTCCTCGAAATACACACCCATTCGCGCCATCAATTGAAGATTGCGCGCGACGGTACAACCCATGGCTTCGCGAATTTCATCGGCATCGGCGTCCAGCGCGCTGAGCGCCACAACGATCTTGTCCGCGAGATCGGATTCGTCCACGTCCATCAGCAGGCGCTCGTGGCCGCGCTGGCGCATTAGATTGCGGATGCGCTCGTCCATGGTGACGCCCGCCGACGGAACGCCGGCGGGCATCGAGCTGACGATGGCGTGAAAGCGTGAGGAAAGCATTCGGTCGCACTCCCGAAGGATGCTCACGATCTCGTACATAGTGAAGCGATCGGAGGAGATAACCGGGGCACCGCCAAGCTTTTCCGCCACGCGCTCGCAGGCGTCTCGGTCAAGCATCTCCATGGCCACGAGAAGCAGGAATACCTTTCGCCGTTCGCGATACCCCCGTACGCCAGTCGCGATTTCGGAGAGATATTTCTCATAAGCGGCGTCCACCTCGGGGCCCGCCCGATGAAAATAAATTGTGCGGTAGTAGCTTTTGTCGTAGGCGCCCGTGATCGAGTGGGCGATGAATTTTCCGAGCGAAGGTTTTACGGGCCAGAAAAAGGGATTAATGGGACAGACGGCCAGCACCGGGGTTTCGCCGTCCCATCCGGCTTCGCGAAGGGCCTTGCGGCCATATTCCGGGCCGTGGGGTTCAAACGTCCAAGCCGTATCCGTGCCGAGTTCCGTGGCCACGCCCAGTTTGCCGAGCACGTCTTGCGATTCGACATTGCGCGTTATCACCAGCGAATCGCCGCAGTACCGGCGGCACAATTTCTGAAGCCACGGGTCCATTGCGCCCGCTTCGGCGCCGTAGGCTACGCTCAACTTATTGTGCGCGGAGGCGATGCCCAGCGCGCCGATCATCATCGTCGCAAGGGCGTTCGCAAACTTGCTCTTGAACATCGAGCCTTCGCACGCGATGACGCCGTGATTCTTCCCCACCTCCGAGTGGAGGAAAGGAAAATAGATGTCCGGCAGATGCACCTGCCGCGCGTCGCCGAAATATCCGCGGGTGAGTTCTAGGTTTTGGGACATGACGCTGAGCTCGATATTTTCTGGGCCGAGAATGCGCCGCACCTGCCGCAGGATCTCCTCGACGCGCAGATCGGAGCCGGTGTTTCGCGTGCCGTTGTAGGTGGCGAAGAGCAGCTTCAGCTTCTCGCCCCGCTTCCAGGGCTTGCCCGCGCCGAGCACGTATTCGAGTTTGTTCAGTTCGATCAGCCCGCCGACCAGGGCTTCGAAGAGAAGGTCCAGGTCCAGCATCAGCGGCTCTCTCCTGTGGCGCCCGCGCGCTGGGCGGCGGGCTCGAACGCCGCCGCCGCCGGCCAGTCGCGATACTTGTAAGTGAAATTGTTCTCCCGGCTGAAGCGAAGCAGCGGAAAACAGTATTGAGAAAACGGCACGGGCGGCCGGCCGATCTCGGCGACGACGCGCCGGTTGTCGAAGACCGTGTTCCACACCAGATACGGCAAGAAGACTTTCAGGAGCCGAGCCAGACCGCCAACCCTTCCAGCCCCGCCCGCGAGCGCGTTGATCATCTTCGACGAAGTCCCCTCGAGGCTCGGGACGAAGAGCGGACCCCGTTTGCCCTGGGTCTTGGAGAGCGCGTCGGTCAACTGCAGGAATGTTTCGGACTCCACGCCCGAGGAGAGATGGTAGACCTCGTGCGCGGGCTTTTCTTTCTGGTGGAGAGCGGCCACAGCCCCGGCGACATAGTTCACGGGCACGATGTCGACCTTGTCGGTCGCGCGGAAGGGAAGTGCGGGCAGGCCGGCGAGAAACACGAACGCGCGGACCATCTCGAACTGGTTGGTTTCGGGGCGGCGGCTATCTCCCAGCACGATGCTGGGCCGAAAAATCGTCCGGTCAACGTCCGGGAGAAGCTGTCGAACCATGTGCTCACAGAACTTTTTCGTGCGGGCGTAGGGATCGTAATCCGAGCGGCCCCAATCGATCGCCGTGTCCTCTTCGACGACCTCGTTGGCTCTTTGGCCCGCGACAGCGACGGTACTGACGTGGCTGAAGCGGCGCAAGCCGTGTTCATCGCGGGCACGCATCGCCAGCTGGATCACCTCGAGCGTGCCGCGTAGATTCACATTGAGGCAGCTCTTCTCGGATTTGCGATTGAGGGACGCCGCGCAGTGAATCACGGAGTCGGTCGAGCGCACGAGCCGGCGATAGTCGTCGTCCGCCAGCCCGAATCGCGCGTCCGTCAAGTCGCCCCGGAAGATGTGGATGCGGGAATTCAGGAAAGCTTCGAACCGAGGAAAATCCATGTGGAGCTGAAGAGCGCGCCACAGGCGGCCCCGCGCCTCTTCCGGATCGCGCGCGCGAACGAGCACGTTCAGCGGGTCGGAGTGATCCGCGAGCAGGTTTGATGCAACGTGGGCACCGATATAGCCGGTGCACCCGGTCAGGAGGATGGCCACGGTGTTCGGGTGTCAGGACGTCGTTGCCGGACTAGACCCCGCCGCTCCGGCGGCGCTCGCCTCGGTGCGGGCCGCGAGAGGCACGCTGCGCCGCGGGCGAGTTTCCGGCGGACGGCCCTCGATCAGAGGATAGCACCACTTTCGCAGCGCCGGAATGTGCACGTTGATCCAGTAGTCCCACCAATCGAGCGACCGGGAATCGTAGCGGAAAGCGTCGCGTTCCTGGGGGGGCAGGGCCGCGCTGAGCCGCTCGATATTGGCGGCCTCGAATACGTGATCGTTCTCCAGGATGAAGGGTTCGAATAGCGCGATCAGCTTGATCACTTTTTCCAGCTCGCGTTCCTGGCGCGCCAGCGGAGGGCGCACGAACGGGAACGGCTCGACGCTGCGGTTGATCGCCTGCACCAGGATCTTTTGCGCGGGGGCGGAGAGCTTTTCGTAGCGGGCCTTGGAAACCGGGATGGCGTCGAACCGCGACCGCAGCCGGTGCTGAAAGCCATTCTGCGAGCGGTAGAACTTGCGGTGACCCAGCCCCGTCAGCTCGATCGAGCGCCGCATATCGCACGGATTCGCGACGGATGTGGCGAGGTGATAAATCCGCTCGTGGCGCCGATCGATGAGCGCGGCGGAGATCAATACCATTCCCCGGCAGACGAGATCCACGGGAATCAGGTCCAGACACTTGCTTTCGTTGGTGGGGAGCTGCCGGAAAAAGGTCCCGAGCAGATAGGAGAGTGACGCCGAGGTGTTCACACCCTCGTTCCAGCCGAGAAACGGGCGTTCGATCGACGACTCGACGATGGACGGACGCACGACGGCGATCGCCGCGCCCGGCGACTCGTCGAGATAGCTGCGGATCAAAGACTCCGACAAGCTCTTGGTGAATGTGTAGGTGTTCGGCCAGCCGAGCTCCTGTGCCCGCTGCGTTCCGGCATCCATCATGGCCTGGCGAAGCCAGCGGACGCGATTCTTGCGAATCTGATTCTCGAGTACGGCGCCTCGAAGGTTCTTTGCGGCCTGCCGCTTCCCGAGCGCCTGCCGGCGAAGTTCTCCCGCGAGTTCTTCCGACTCCGCCTTGGCCTCCACCTCGCGGATCAGGGTTTCCAGGGATTTGCATTCGGTGGCGGCGTCAAAATCGGCCACTCCGCGAGGTGTGTAGTTCTTCGGAAGCTCTTCCAGGATTCGGCCGTCGCGGCGTCCCACGGCGTAACAGGTCGATAGGTGCAGCAGGGCGGCGCGATCGCACTCGCGCAGGAAATCCAGAAGGTGAATGGTCGAGTGGACGTTCATCGCCAGCGCGTCGCGGAGATCGGGGTTGAAATCGGTCAGCCCCGCGCTATTGACGACCAGGTCGAGCGAACGCGCGAGCCGGAGGCGCGTTTCGGCTTCGAGGCCGAGTCCCGGCTTGCTTGCGTCGCCGCTCAACACTTCCACCCGTTCGCGAAGGAAATCGGCGAAACGGGCGCCATGGAGCTCCGCCAGTTTGTCGAAGACGGGAGACTCCTCGACGACACGCTCGAATCTCTCGAGCGCCGTCAACGAACGGTGGCTGCGGACGAGAAGATGAATGCGTCCGATTTCCGGCAACTCGGAGAGCAGGTTCGCGAGCCATACCTTGCCGATGAAGCCCGTGCCGCCAA
This sequence comes from Candidatus Acidiferrales bacterium, assembly GCA_035279445.1. Lineage (GTDB taxonomy): Bacteria > Acidobacteriota > Terriglobia > Acidiferrales > UBA7541 > Palsa-295. The sequence continues at coordinate 131,179 of DATEHV010000012.1, forward strand.
TCAAAAGGATTTGCTTGCCGTGCAGGGCGCCGCGGACGGAGACGGGCATGCCATGGTGATCGGAATCGAAATGGACGACAGGCAGGTCAACTTTGGCTGATGGTCGTTGTGCCGGCCGAATCGTTGCCTGCAGGGTTTCCGGCTTTTTCGCGAAGCCGAGGTCGCGCAGCAGCTGGGCTGTCGGCACGGTCCCGTCCGGCCGGTCTCCGCCGAGCTTCGCGAACGGCCCGCGCGGCCGGATCACGGGATCGAGCAGGCGGCCCGTCGCGATTCCATCGCGGAAATCGAGGCGATTCGAGAGGATTCGCCCTACTCCCAGATAACTCGCCAGCGGCCGCATGATGTGGTCGAGGGCCTGGCTGACGAGTACGACGTCCGCCCCGGACGCCATCGCTTCCCGCAGCTTCTGTACACCGCGCGGTTTCAAGCGCGGCTTCAAATGATAGTGAAAAAACTCTTCGCCGAGGAGATCGAGTCGGTCACAGCTCTGATGGCGGAGGACGGCGTGCAACACGCGCGTAGCAAACACCCGATCGGCGGCGTAAAGGAAAGGCCGGGCAACCGCGAGCACGCCCATTGCTCCGCGCCGCGCCCAGCGCCCAAGAAAGCTCTGCGCGTTCCAGGTGAAGAAGCCGACCGTCGGGACGGCCGTGAGATTCAGGAGGCTTCCCTCGACGCGCCAAAAGAGGGGCTCACGGCCGGGCGCGGAAGGGTTTTGTTCGCGGGCGGGCTCAGCCGGACTCGACTCGGTAGAGTTGGACGGGGACATGGTTCACAAAATGAAAGCGAGCCGTTCGGAACAAGCGCGAAATTAGCATGCTTCGCTCGCCGCAGGCAAGCGACCTGCTGCCGAGGCTCGCCTTCCTAAGCACGATTCCGCAGAAAGCTATTGCGTTGGGATGATCCTTCCGACCTGCGCGCTCAATCGCGTCTGGCCTTCCACGGCGTGTTTGAGCCGCCACGAGTGGGTCCCCCAGACTCTCTCGTAAGTTCTTTCCCGTCAATTCATTTGTGATGGCAGTGTTTCTGCATACCGCTGCTCCGAGAGCGGTGGGAAGCGAGACGGCCATGAGCAACTTTATCGATTTTGCAGAGATAGCGGGCGCGGTCATCGCGGCGCTAGGCTTGGCGCTCGGGCTCGAATGGGTTGGGCTGTATGGCTTGACCTCCCTGATGCCCGCGCGCCGAAACCATCCGCGCGATCCACGGCCCTAACGCAGTCCAACCCCCGGGCGCGCGAGGTTTGCCGCCCGGGTAAGCCCCTGAGAGGCGTCGAGAGGGCGCGACCAGGGCGAATGCACGGGAGGCAGCCATGCTGTTCCTGAAATTCACGTTGTTGGCAACCTGCTTCGGTCTTTTCGCTTGCGCCATCGCCATGGTGCTCTACGACGCCTACGTTGCCTACGAGCTTAACCGGATTCTGCGCTGGCGGCGGCCGTCGCAGGGCGCCTCGCTGACAGGCGAAGTCCCGGCTCCCGCATCACCCGTGGTGTCGCTACGACCGCGTCGCAGCATTCGCTGGAACGGGGCGGCAAGGCTCTCCGCAATTGCAGGCGTTTCGGGGCTGGTCGGATTGAGCATTCTGGTAGTGCCGGATGGTCAGGCTGGCCTCCGCATAAGCCAAGTCTCCGGCGTGCGTCCGGGAACGCTCTACCCCGGCACCCACTTCATCGTCCCGCTCGTGGATCGCGTCCAGTTCTTCGACATTCGCGACCGCGTTTTCTCAACCACCGCTCTGGCGGTACGCAACGACAAGCTCGAAGTTCTCGAGGTGCAGGCGCGCGAAGGCCTCTCTGTCGGGCTCGAGGTCTCGGTCCGCTACCGGATCGACCCGGCCCGGCTCGCCTATATCCAAGCGAACGTTCCGCAACCACTGGACGCGGAAGTGGTCGAGCCCGCCGTGGTCAGCGCGTTCCACGAAATCTCGCCGAACTACATCGTGCGGGACCTTTTCGCCACCAAGCGCGAAGAATTCCGCGCTCGCGCGGCGCAGGTCATCACGACCCGGCTCTCGGGTGACGCAATCGTCGTCAAGGAAGTGTTGCTTAAGAAGGTCGAGCTGCCGGAGGAATATGCCAAGGGCCTCGAGGACCTGCTCCTGAAGGAACAAGAAGACGACCGGACATCCGTGGATGCCGAGATTGAGCGAAAGCGCGTGGCCATCGCCGCTTCGCAGGCCGAAGCGGCGAAAGTGCGCGAAGTAAAGCGCGCCGAGGGCGATGCGCAATCACAGGTGATCATGGCCAAGGCCCAATCCGACGCGATGCAGTACACGCTTCCCCTGAAGCAGAAGCAGATCGAGCAATCGCGCCTGGAGGCGGAAGCAAGCAAGCAAACGACTATCGAGAATGCCGAGGCCGCGGCGCAGGCAAAGGTAATCGACAGCAAGGCCGAACAGCAGCGCCAGGCCTTGCTCGCCGACTCCGAGGCGAACCACATTCGCGTGAAGGCCCAGGCCGATCAGGAGCGCGACAAGCTGGAAGCCGACTCCGAAGCGAACCGCATTCGATTGACCTCGCAGGCGGAGGCGGAAGAGATGCAGCTGCAAGCCGCAGCCCTGAAGGCGAATCCGCTGCTGGTGCAGTTTACGGTGGCCCAGCGGCTCTCGGACCGCGTGCAGATCATGATGGTCCCGAACGACGGGAAATTCTTTTTCACCAACGACGTGCTGCGTTCGGCGATGTCGAGCGACCCAGGCGGCCCGAGCGCCAGGCCGACAGCGAAACCATAGAGATT
>DATEHV010000013.1:0-4137 GCA_035279445.1 Candidatus Acidiferrales bacterium
GGCAACCCAGCAACCCATGGCGGCCGACCTGCGGTTCCTGCTTGCCGTGTCGCGCATTAACGGGGATCTCGAGCGCATCGGCGATCAGGCCGTCAACATCGCGCAATCCGCAATGCGCGTCCTGCGCCACCCGCAGGTGAAGCCCTACGTGGACCTGCCACGCATGAGCGAGCTGGCCGAAGGGATGGTGCGCGACAGCTTGAACGCCCTGGTCCGCGGCGACCAGGACCTCGCGCGGAGCGTTCTCCTGCGCGACGATCAGGTGGACCGTCTGCGCGACCAGCTCTTCCGCGAGCTGCTGACCTACATGATGGAAAATTCTTCCGTGGTCTTTTCGGCCTTCGAACTGATTCTCGTCGCCAAGAATCTCGAACGCATCGGCGATCACGCCACCAATATCGCCGAGGATGTCATCTATTTCATCGCTGGGCGGGACGTTCGCCATCCCGCCCTCGACCGCCGCTAAGCCCTCCGGAAGATGGCTGCATCGGGGAAAATCGCGAGTGTTTCCTTGTCACCACGGCGCGGGATTGCTTACAATCGTTCGCTTACTTTCCGCACCCCGGAGAACCGATGGGCAAACACATCGCCGCGAAAATCACCGGCGTGGCTGGGTTCGTTCCGCCGAGAACGGTGACCAATCACGACCTCGAAAAGATCGTCGAAACGAACGACGAGTGGATTCGCACGCGGACCGGTATCCGCGAACGGCGGTTCGCCGCTCCGGGCGTGGCCGCGTCGCATCTGGGCGCCGAGGCCGCGCGAAAGCTGCTGGCCGCCAAGGGCGTCTCTCCGGAAGAAATCGAGCTGATCGTCGTGGCCACGGTCACGCCGGACATGCTGTTCCCGGCGACCGCATGCCTCATCGAGAACCGCCTGGGGGCGAGCAACGCCTGGGGATTCGATCTTTCGGCGGCGTGCTCGGGCTTTCTTTACGCGCTCACCGCCGGGGCCCAGTTCGCCGGCGCGGGCACCCACAAAAAGGTTCTGGTGATCGGGACGGACGTGATGACATCCATCCTCGACTTCAAGGATCGCGCCACCTGCGTTCTATTCGGCGACGGCGCCGGAGCGGTCCTGGTGGAGCCTGCAACGTCCGAGGCGGAAGGCATCATCGATTTCTCGCACGACGTGGATGGATCGGGGGGCTGCAACCTGTATATGCCGGCCGGCGGGTCACTGCATCCCGCATCCGAGGAAACCGTAAAGAAACGGATGCATTACGTCCATCAAGAGGGGCAGCAGGTGTTCAAATATGCCGTGCGGCGGATGGCGGAACTCGCCTGCCAATTGCTCGAACGCAACGGCTTTTCAAGCCGGGACCTTGCGCTCGTCGTTCCGCATCAAGCCAACCTGCGCATCATTCGCGCCATGCAGGAACGCCTGGGGGTGGACGATTCCAAGATCCTGGTCAATATCGACCGGTTTGGCAACACCACGGCGGCGACCATACCGCTAGGGCTGATGGATGCGGTCGAGCAGGGCCGCCTGCGCAAGGGCGATCTCGTGCTGCTCATCGCCGTCGGCGCAGGCTACACGACGGGCGGCGTCCTGCTGCGCTGGGCCTACTGAAAACTCTTATTTACCGCTCAGTTCCCGAGAAAAATCAGAACTGGATTGACGTCTCCGGCCGTCGTGGTGACCATCACGAGCTGCGTGGGCGACACGATGAGGAACGATCCGGTGAACGCGGATGGCGCGGTGAGCGTCACGGTTCCGCTCCCTGCCGCGGCGCTCGTGACCGCATACGTCCCCGTCACGGCTTGTCCGGCGAGATTCGACGATCCCGTGCTTTGGTCTTGGGTTCCAGCGACCTTGGTGGTTCCATCCAGCGCGATTACTCCGGAAAGATCGCGAGCCGGACTCGTCGCAGGCGCCGAGGTGCCCTGCACAAAACTTCCCTTGATCGCGGATGCTGTGAATGGACCCGCCGATTGAGGCTCGAAGATGCCAAAGAAAGGATCGTTATTGATCTCTCCCACGCAGAAAGCTTCATTCTGGTTGATCATGTAAAACACGGGCGCGATGGGAGAAATCAGATTCGTGGCCACGCGCCCGAACTGATCCGCATTCACGAAACTCCCGTTTCCGGCGGCTGTTCCCACGGTCCCGGCCTGGTTTTCGGTGATGGAAAGGGCGAAGTTGTTCAAGCCCGACGACGTCAAAGAGACGACCGCAACGTCCGGCACGTATGTGCTTCCGGATAGAAATTGCCCCGTGAGTCCCGCGACGCTCGCTCCAGTGAATCCGCCGGAGGGACTCGTGAACGGGGACCCCACTTGCTGCATCAACTCGCCCGCCGAGAGGAAAGGCGTGTTTGAGCTGACCGCGTCGGTCTCCACCAGGAAGAATTCCGAGGCAGAAACCGGATACACGCTGAACGTGAGGCTCGGCAGATTGGCGGGCGATATTGTGGCGGTGCAGCGCGCCGCCTGCGAAGTCGTCTGAAACGTCCCGGACGTGATTTCCGCTATGGGCGTGACGAACCCGGGAGTATTCGCGTCCGTTTCCCCATTCGAGAGACTTCCCACGCCCCCCGGAAGAGCGGGCGGCGCCGCAGTGAACCTTCCGGCCACCGCCACAGGGCCCGCGGTGAATCCCCCCAGTGCGGCCGCGCTGCCCGAGATTCCGAAAGCATAGTCTCCGCTAATCGTATTCGATGCGCAGGTGGCGACGCTCTGTTTTTCCAATTTGCCCGATCCGCGAATCCCGCTTGCGTCGAACTGAATGATGCGCGCGTGCGCGCCCGTCGGATCGATGGCAAATGCGTACACGTAGGTGATCGAGCCCGGCAGATTGAGTGTGAGCGTGCCGCGATTGTCCGAGCCCAGCGTATAGGTTCCCGTGAAGGTCTGATTTTTCGGCGGGCCCGCGATCGTATTGAAATCCTCCACGCCACTCTTGAGATTGCCAGCGCCATCGGCCACGAAGCTCCCGGCCACCACCACGCCTTCGCCCGAATGGAATCCGCTGAACTCAAAGGCGTAATTTCCCTTGAGCAGCGACACGCCCGTACCTGTGCCGATGGTGAGGCCGAAGCTCCGCGTTACCGATGCGGGAGGCACCTCGCTATCCGTCACGGTGACGCCGAATGTCGCCGTTGCCTGCACCGTGGGAGTTCCGGAAAGGAGCCCCGCGGCGCTTAGCATCAGCCCGGCGGGCAACGCCGATCCCGTCGCTACCGACCACTGGTCGGGCGCCGTGCCGCCACTGGCCGCGAATTGCACGCTATAGGGCGTCCCCACGCTGCCCGGAGGCAATGGCGACGCAGTGGTGATCGCCAGGTTGCCCACGGTGATCGTCAAGGACGCCGAAGTAGCGAAAGCGCCCGATGAATCCGTTACTTTGATCGTAAAAGTAGAGGTTCCCTGCGACGTGGGAGTTCCGGAGATCGTTACCGAATTGGACGTACTGGGCGCGAGCGACAATCCGGGCGGAAGGGACCCGGAGGCTACCGACCAAGAATAGGGAGGGACGCCGCCCGACGCGTTCACCGTTCCACTGTAGGTTCCGTTGATGCTGCCGGATGGCAAGGATGTGGTGGTGATGGCGGGTGGCGGCTCAACGGTGATCGTCAGCGTGGCGGACTGATTCGGAAACGCGACCGACGTTGCTTTCACCGCGACAGTGGTGGCAACGGTAACGCTGGCGGGCGCGTTGTAGGTTGCCGAGGCGCTCGTCGTTGGGCTGAGTGTGCCGGTTCCACTCGCAGGCGCCAGAGTCCAAGCGACGCCCGCGTTCGATGTGTCGTTCAGAACCTGGGCAGTGATGACGACGGACTGTCCTGCGCCGATCGTCTGCGCGGTATTCGGAGACAACACAACGGTGCGGAAACTTGCCGGGGTTCCCGCGCAACCCGCGAACGAAACGCAAGTCAGCAGCACACCGACGACGAAAGAAAAGCCGACGCGCCCGAACATAGTGTCTCCCCTATGCTATATCGCGAGGAACGGTTCCTGTACCTTAATCCAACGATTATTTAAGCAGCAAACGGGAAAGCTGGCATTGAAATTGACGAAACGAATAGCGTATCGAGCAACCGAGGTAAAGCCGCGAAGTGGTTAGAAAGAATTGACTTCCGTGGCAACGGCGTGCGTGCGCTCCACCTGCTGCATGATCACCGCCAAGGCGTATCGA
>DATEHV010000014.1:0-398141 GCA_035279445.1 Candidatus Acidiferrales bacterium
GCGCGGATGGCAGGCGCAGGTGCCCGTAGCGCAACCAGGCGAAGGCCGCCGCGACGGCCGCCCCGCCGAGGCCGAAGCCGAGGCCCAGCGCGACGGCCGTGATCCGGTCGCTGCCGATGGCCAGGCCCAGGGTCGCCCCGGCCGTCGGGTGGGCCACGAAGATGCCGGCCGCGATGGCCAGGCCGATGGCGTACCAGGCGAGGCGCGCCAGGCCGGCCCGCCAGCCCCGGCCGGCCGTGTCATCGTCGTATTCGGCCGCGCCGAAACGGAAGGCGTCGAGGCGGAGGATGAGCAGCAGGCCCGTGAGCGCCACGACGATGAGGATGCGGAGATCCGTCTCCATGGCTCAGGCCACCTCGTCGGTGCGCAGCACGGCGAGGAACGCCTCCTGGGGGATCTCCACGCTGCCGACCCGTTTCATGCGCTGCTTCCCGGCCTTCTGCTTCTCCAGCAGCTTGCGCTTGCGCGTGATGTCCCCACCGTAGCACTTGGCGAGGACGTTCTTGCGCATGGCGCGCACGGTCTCCCGGGCGATGACCGTCGAGCCGACCGCGGCCTGGATGGGCACCTCGAACATCTGCCGCGGGATCAGTTTTCTCAGGCGGCTGACAAGTTCACGTCCACGCTCGTAGGATTGCTCGCGGTGACAAATGATCGTGAGCGCGTCCACGGGTTCGCCGCCGACGAGGACGTCGAGTTTGACCAGGTCCGATTCCCGATAGCCGGAAAGGTGATAATCGAGCGACGCGTAACCGCGCGAAACGCTCTTCAGCCGGTCGTAGAAATCCAGCACGATTTCGTTGAGCGCCATTTCGTAGGTGAGCATGATGCGCGTGGGAGACAAGTACTCGAATTTCTTCTGCACACCGCGCTTTTCCTCGCATAGCGCCAGGACGCCGCCCACCGATTCCTCCGAAGTGATGATCATGGCGGTCAGGATCGGCTCTTCGATTTTCTGAATCGAGGTCGGTGGAGGAAATTTCGTGGGATTGTCGACCTCCATCACCTCGCCCGAAGTGGTGGTGATCCGGTAGCGCACACTGGGAGCCGTGGTGATCAGATCGATGTTGAATTCGCGTTCGAGCCTTTCCTGCACGATTTCCATGTGCAGAAGGCCGAGAAACCCGCAGCGGAATCCGAAGCCGAGCGCGACCGAATTTTCCGGCTCGTAGAAGAAAGCCGCATCGTTCAGCTGCAATTTGCCGAGAGCGTCGCGCAGAAGTTCATAGTCGGTGGCGTTCACGGGAAACAGGCCCGCGAACACCATCGGCTTGATCGCTTCGAAACCCGGCAGCGGCGGCGCGGGCCGGTCCGCTTCCACTACCGTATCGCCCATACGGGCATCGGCCACGCGCTTGATATTGGCGATGACGAAGCCGACGTCGCCCGCTGCCAGCTCGTCGAGCACGACGGGTTTGGGCGTGAGCGCGCCTAATGCTTCGACTTCGTAGACCTCGGTATTGGCGCAGAGCCGAATCTTCATGCGCGGCGCGATGCGGCCCTCCATCACCCGGACCAGCACGACGGCACCCCGGTAAATATCGAACCAAGAATCAAAGATCAAGGCGCGCAGCGGCGCGTCCGCCCACCCTACGGGGGGAGGCACCTGCCGCACGATCGCTTCGAGCACTTCGGCGACGCCGAGCCCGCTCTTCGCGCTGATCAATAGCGCCCCATCGGCGGGAATCGCGAGCACATTCTCGATCTGTTCCTTGACGAACTCCGGCTGGGCGGCGGGCAGGTCGATCTTGTTGATTACAGGAATGATGGCGAGGTCGTGCCGCGAGGCCAGGAACGCGTTGGCGACCGTTTGCGCCTCCACGCCCTGGCTTGCGTCCACCACCAGCAGAGCCCCCTCGCAGGCCGAAAGGGCCCGTGAGACTTCGTAGGAGAAATCCACATGTCCCGGCGTGTCGATCAGGTTCAGCCGGTATTCATGGCCGTCGGCCGCCGCGTAGTGGAGGCGAATGCTCTTGGCTTTGATCGTGATTCCGCGTTCCCGCTCCAGGTCCATTGAGTCGAGCACTTGCGCGGTCATTTCGCGCTGGCTGAGCGCGCCGGTCAGCTCGAGCAGCCGGTCGGCCAGGGTGGATTTGCCGTGGTCGATGTGCGCGATGATGCAAAAATTCCGGATGAACTGGGGATCCATGAGTTCTCGGTGTATCACGGCGCTGGCCCGCGCGCTCGGCGCCAGCTCGCCGCATCCTTCAAATTAGCGAGTGTGCCACAGTTTCCGGCACCCGGCCAGCGGGCGCGAGACTCGGCCTTCAGCCACTTGAAGCGGCGGTGCGAGCAGAGGCGGCGAGTATGACCTGCGACAGAATCTCGCCGAGGCCACGGCTCGCCAGTTCGAAACGAGGGTCGCGCGTGGCCTTATCTGGCCACCCCAGGCAGACAAGCAGGACGACCTCGGACCAGGACTCGGCGGCTGCTCGCGCGAAACCCACCTCGCGCAGCACATCCGCAATCGACCCTGCCTTTCTCCGCTCGATTGCAGCCATCCGGCCGGCCACACGCTCGTCGCTGCGTGCCCAGGCCCGCAACGCCACTTCCACGCGCATGCGCGCTGGCTCGGCGGTCTTTTCAATGAGCCGTGCCCAACGAGCGGCGGCGCTGTCCCCGGCTTCCGGACCGAGCCAAGCGAGCTCGGCTGATTCCCATCGGCCGAGCATCTTCTCGAGCAGATCGTCCCGGTCGCGGAAGTGCCAGTAAAAGCTGCCCTTGCTGACACCCAGGTCGCGGGCGAGGGCTTCAACCCGCACCGCGTCGATACCTTGTGCGGACAATCGTACTAGGGCCGCACGAATCCAATCGCTCGGAGCGAGTTTGGCGGTCCGGATTGTCGCGCGACTGGCCATACGATACCGTATGTTCAGCCCGAGCCTAGTGGAATTGGCCGGCGGCGTCAAGCCATTACGTAAGTGGCCCCGTCGCGATGCCTTGGGCGGCAGCTTCTACTTCGGGGTCATCTCCAAACCCGCTTAGCCAGTGGACTCCCGGTTCCTTGCGGAACCAGGTGATCTGTCGTTTTGCAAACTGCCGTGTGGCTTGCTGAACTTTCTCGATCGCATCCTGCGCTGGACGTCCCGCTTCAATGCAGCCGCGCAGCTCGGAGTAGCCGATGAATTGGAACGGCTTGGCGCTGGGAGGCACCCCCCCGGCCAGCAAGCAGCGGACTTCGGCGATCCAACCCGACTGAATCATCGATTCGACGCGTGCGTCGATCCGCGAGTAGAGCGCGGCGCGTCCGGGCATTAGGCCAATCTTCTCCACCACGTAGCCCTGGAGGCCGCTTCGGCCGCCACGATGGATTTCGCCCACCGATTTGCCGGCCAGCGTCCTGATTTCGATGGCGCGGATAACCTTCTGCGTATCTCGCGGAGCGATTCGGGCCGCAGCCTCTTTATCCATGCGTGCGAGAATTCGATGCAAGTGCGCCGGCCCATGCAGCCGAACTTTCTCCCGGAGCCGCTCGCGCAGCTCTTCCGATCGAGCCGGTGCATCGGCCAGTCCTTCCAGCAGAGCCCGCAGGTAAAGACCCGTGCCGGCGGTCAGAATGGGCAGTTTTTTCCGGCAGCGCACATCTTCGAGAACATCAAGGGCGCGCCGCCGGTAATCCCCTGCGGTGAATACCTCGTCAGGCTCAACCAGGTCGATCAGGTGATGAGGAATGCCGCGCTGCTCAGCGGCGGGGACTTTGCCCGTGCCGATATCGAAATGCCGATAAACCTGGGTCGAGTCGCAGGCCAGTACTTCGCCGCCTAGCTGTTCGGCGAGGGTGATCGCGAGCGCGGACTTACCCGAGGCGGTCGGCCCGAGAATCACGACCAGCCGCGCGAGATTGTTCATCCTGAAAACGCCCAATACCGCAAAAGAAGCCCCAGCAGCACGAGCGCAGCGAGGAGAAGGGCCCCTACGATTTGCGTGCGGTTCAGTTTCAACGGAGATTAACTTGTTCCGGCGGAATATTGTAAATGAATGCGATCCGCAGTCTGAGGAAAGGGCCGTGAAACTGCGAGGGGAGTGGCTCGAACGGATTGGACGCATGAATGGCCGACATGGCCGCGTTATCGAGGGGCTCCTTCCCGGACGTCCTCTCGAGCATCGGATCGGGGGACGGAACGCTGCCATCTGGATTGATTTGGAACGTCGTGAAGACGACGCCGCGATCCCCCATACGCGCCGACTCGGGCATGACGGCCTCCCAGTTGCGTTTCAGCGCGGCCAGCAGCCGTGTGATGTAGTTCGAGAAGTCCACGCCCTGCGTGTCCGAAAGGATCTGAACGACGTAACCCATCCCCAGCCCGCGGCTCCCCGGTACGGCTGGGCCGCCACTATATACACTCCCCGGGTTGCGCCCGTGGCGGATGGCGTCATCGAGTTGATCGCTGAGCAATTTCCCCGGACTCGACTGGGGCAATTGGAGATTGAGCCTATTTGCGTTGGGCGTCGAGGGGAGGACCGGCTCCAGGTGCGAGGGCGCTGGCGGAGCCGTCGCGGGAGCGGGCTGTGCCTGCTGAGGTATCGGGCGAATCTGTGGCCGCGGCGCTTCCGGCAAATCGGAAGGCGGCTTTTCAGGAGTCACGGGCGGAGCGGGAATTTGCGGCTGCACAACCGGCGGGGCGATTTTGTTCAGCGTCTCGGGATTGACGTGAATCTTCGGCGTCGGCGCCGGAGGCACGGGAACCTCGGGCGGCGAATAGATCCACTGCAACTGTTTGCGCGCGGAAGCGATTTCCTCCTGCGTCGGAACGTGCGTCGGAAAAATCTTCGGCGAGAATATCAGGAAAACGATCAGCGCGATGTGCACGGCAACGGAGAGAACACGCGTCACGAGATCCGACTTCGGGTCCCGCTTCTCTTCCTGCTCGATCAGCAAGTTGGCGTCGCCGGTGGTCAGGATGTCGGGTTGAACGATTTCGCGAAGCTCCGCCGTCATTTCCGGCGCGTGCTCCAATTCCTCGCTCTCCTCGTCGGTGAGCGGCTCGACGTAAGCAGGCACCACGACGCGCGAATCGAGAATCGCGACCGGAAAACGTTCGGTGACCGGCTCGAATCTTTCGATGACGTTGGCGGGCATTCCGCGCGGCACGAGTGTGCGGTCCACGAGCACGCCGAGTGGGAGATGCGCCGGGATTTCCGTCTTGCCGTCGAGCGGTGGCGCTTCCGATAGGCCGGAAGGCACCACGGTCCGGTCATCCATGTAGGTAGTCAGGCGACGCGGCGCCTTCCTGGCCTCGTCCTGGGTGACGGGTCGCACGTCGGTCGGAACCAGTGTGCGCGGAATCATCGAACTTCCTGGGGAGTGGCAGCACCCAATTGGACGCGCCGCGCGTGATCGAGGATGCCTGCCATGACCCGGTCAGCGAGTTCGAGAGCGCGGCATCCCGCGGCGCCGTCGACCACGGGCGTGCTGCGCATGCGAACGCATTTGAGGAAGGCGCGCAGCTCCGCACGCAGCGGCTCTTCCGGCGTCGTCGGCAGTTTTTCGAAACCGATTCCCGGTTGAGGGCTGCCCGGCTGGACGCGAATGCGCAGCGCATCCTGCCGCGCGAAATCGAGCGAGATGTATTCATGCTCCTGGAAGAACCGCATCTTGCGGACCCGCTCGGTGGAAACGCGGCTGGCGGTGACGTTTGCGACGGTTCCCGAAGAGAATTCAACGCGCGCGTGGGCGATATCCACCTTGTCGGTGATCACCGGGATGCCGACAGCTTTCAGGTCCATGACCGGCGCTTTCGCGAGCGACAGCAAAATGTCGAGGTCGTGGATCATCACATCGTAAACAACATCGATATCGAGACTGCGCGGTGTGAAGACTCCCAGGCGATGAACCTCGAAAAACATCGGACGCGACACGATCTTTTGCGCGGCGACAACCGCCGGATTGAAGCGCTCCACGTGACCGACTTGCAGGATTCGTCCGAAGCGTTTCGCGGAAGCGATCAGCCGGCTGGCATCGTCAACCGAACCCGCCATCGGTTTCTCGACGAGCACGTCAACGCCCGTCTCGAGCAGGCGACAGCCGACCTGCGCGTGCTCTTGGGTAGGCACGGCGAGGCTGACCGCCACGACGCCCTCGGCGGCTAGCGCGTCCAGCCCCGGGAGCGCCCGCGTCCCGAATTCCGCGGCGATTTTCTGCGCGCGGTCGCCGTTTATATCGACGACGCCGGCCAGCGCCGCACCCTCGAGTTCGCGCCAGACGCGAACGTGGTTCCGGCCGAACTCGCCGACGCCGACCACCGCGACGCGAATCGGTTTTTCACTCACGATTTCCCTTTCGGCGAAGCCGGCTCGGGCGCGAACGCCCGGATCGCGATTCCTCCTTCATCGGCGGCGCGAATCAGGCCCTCCCGTTCGAAGAGGAGAGTTCGGCCGGCGTCGATTCCGAGCGCGGTGGCATTGGCGCGGCGCATTACTTCGATGGTCTTCATTCCGATCACCGGCACGTCGAATCGCATGTCCTGACGCGGCTTGCTTACTTTCACGACGACCAGGCGCTGCCCGCCGGTGATGCGCGCGGCGCGCTCGATGGTTTCGTCGGTGCCTTCCATCGCCTCGATGGCCACGCACGCGCGATCGCGCACCACCACCGTCTGCCCCAAATCGAGGCCGGCGATTTGGTGCGCGATTTCCCTTGCGTATTCGATGTCCGCGGCCTCCGCCTCACTGGGCGCGCGCCGCGTCAAAATCCCCGCCGCCGGCAGCAGCGGCCCCAGAAAGTTCGTCGAATCCACCAGATTGATCCCTTCCTCCTGAAGCACCCGCGCGACCGCTCCGATCAGGGAGTCCGTGTTCTTCGCCGGGAGCGTTAAGAGCAGTTTCGCCAGGCGCCAATCCGGCCGGATCGAACTGAAAATCTTGTTGTGCTTCACCTGCCCGGCCATCACGGCGTGCTTCACGCCCTCCTGATGTAGCAAGTCGATCCCGCGGCTGAGTTCACCGAGGCTGATCCAATGGAAGCGTTTCGCGATGCGCTCGAGCGCGGGGGAGGCTTCTTCCCGGATGGCGATCACGGCCATCTCAATGCCCCGGCTGCGCGCTCCTTCGAGCACTAGAAACGGAAAGTCGCCGTTCCCGGCGATGAGTCCCCAGTTCCCCGAGCCTTTCTCTGCGTTCGCGGCCATCCTGGCTCCTATTTCGTCAAGCCGCGGTCGGTTGTCGACTCGATGAAGCGTATAAGGGTTTGGACGTCCTCGGAGTCGGAGAGGGTTCCACGCATCTTTTCGACGGCCTGCGAGGTGTTGAGCTTCGAGCGGAGAAGATACCGGTAGGCTTTTTCGAGGGTCTCAATGCGTTCGGGTGAAAAACCGTGGCGCTCCAGGCCGATTTTGTTGATTCCGTAGCAGCGCGTTTCGCGCGGCCCCACAATCAGCGAGAACGGCGGGACGTCCTGCGTGATAATCGTGCCCGCGCCGATGTAGGAGTGGCTGCCGATGCGAACGAACTGGTGGAACAGGCAGAAGGCGCTGATCCCGGCGTAGTCTTCGACCACGCTGTGCCCTGCAAGTTGCGCGCCGTTCGTGAGGATCACGTGGTCGCCGATCGTGCAATCGTGGCCAATGTGCGCGTAGGCCATAATCAGGCTGTGGCTGCCGATGCGGGTAACTCCGCCGCCCTTGATCGTGCCGCGATGCACGGTGCAGAATTCGCGGAATTCGTTTGCGTCGCCCACCTCGAGACGCACGCGCTGCCCCGTGTACGTCAAATCCTGCGGGTCGCCTCCGACGATCGCGAAAGAATGAACATGATTTTCGCGGCCAAATGTGGAGGGGCCTTTCACGACGGCATGGGACTCGAGAACGCAGCCGTCGCCGAGCTCGACGTCTTCTCCCACGACCGCGTAGGGTCCGATTCGGACACCGCTTCCCAGCCGCGCCGAGGGCGAAACGACCGCCCGGGCGTCAATCTCGCTCATCGCGCCTTCCCGGCAGGTTCGCTGGCCGGCGGCATTTCCGTTTCCAGATCCACCATCTTGCACATCAGGGTGGCCTCGGCCGCCAATTCGCCTTCCACCGTCGCGCGGCCGTGGAGTTTGCAGAAGCCCATGCCCTCGCGCCACGCCACGACATTCATTTCGATTCGCAGCTGATCGCCGGGCACCACGGGCCTGCGGAAACGGGCGTCGTCAATCGAAACGAAGTAGAGGAGTTTCTTTTCGCGGTCCGCAACCTCCTGAAGGAGCAGCAATCCACCCGTTTGCGCCATCGATTCGATAATGAGGACACCCGGCATGATCGGTTTACCCGGGAAATGGCCCTGAAAATAGCTTTCGTTGATGGAGACGTTCTTTATTCCCACGATACGCTTCCATCGTTCCATTTCTTCGATCCCATCAATCAAAAGGAAGGGGTAGCGGTGCGGGAGTATCTTTTGGATCCCTTGAATGTCGAGGATCATCGTTTGCCTCTGCGTTTGGCTCAAATTCTGCGATCGCGAGTTCGAACAATTCTATACGAAAGCCCGGCGGGGGGGAATCGCGTGGCCCGCTCCGTTGCCGCCGGGTGGCGCGGCTGTTAGGATACCCGCGCGATGAGTGAAATCTCCGCGATGATGCGAAGCCTGCGCCGCGAATTGCGTGGCCGCGAGGCGGAGATCGTGCGGTTGCTCGGGAAATTCGTCCGGTGCGAATCCTCAAGTCTTGACAAGGCCGCGGTGGATCGAATGGGACGAATCGTCGCGGACCAGTGGCGGCTCCGGGGCGCGAAGGTGCGTGTGCTGCGCCAGAAGAATCGAGGCAATCACATCCGCGCGGAGATGTGGCTCGGCTCCGGGCGTCCCAGGGGGCAAATCCTGATTCTCGGCCACCTCGATACCGTGTATCCGCTCGGGACGCTCGCGAAGATGCCCTTCCGGGTGTCGGCCTCGCGCGCGGCGGGGCCGGGAACTTTCGATATGAAGGCCGGGCTCGCGCTGGCGCTCTTCGCAGTTGATGCGCTCCGCTCGGCGGGAGTGCGGCCGCGCAAACGTTTCGTCTTCTTCTGGAACTCGGACGAGGAAATCGGCAGCGAGACTTCGCGGCCGGAAATCGAGCGCGAGGCGCGGCGGAGCGACGCCGTGTTAGTGCTGGAACCCGCTGCCGGCGCCGACGGCCGCTTGAAGACGGCGCGCAAGGGCGTCGGCACTGTCGAGATTATCGTCACGGGCCGCTCCGCGCACGCCGGCATCGAGCCAGCTGCGGGAGTGAACGCCGTGCACGAGCTTGCGCTCCAAATTGCGCGGCTGGCGAAGATGAACAACCCGCCGCGCGGAATTACCCTGCAGGCTACGGTGATCGAGGGCGGAACCGTCTCCAACGTCGTGCCGCATCACGCGCGAGCGGAAGTGGATATCCGCTATTCACACCTTGCCGATGCGCCGAAGCTCGATCGGAAGCTCCGCAGCCTCCGTCCAATTTTGCCGGGCGCGCGTGTCGAGGTGCGCGGTGGGATCAATCGCCCGCCGCTTGAACGGACCCCCGCGGGGCTGAGGCTCTTTCACCGTGCTCAGACTCTGATGCGTGAGATGGGCCGTCCGCTCGATGAAGCGTGGACCGGCGGCGGCTCGGACGGAAATTTCACCGCCGCTCTCGGCGTACCGACGCTCGACGGGCTCGGCGCCGTGGGTGCCCGCGCGCACAGCCCTGCCGAGCACGTCTTGATTCGCTCCTTGCCCGAGCGTGCCGCGCTCCTCGCGGGTCTTTTCGCGGTCTTGTAACCGAACTCTGGAGCGAACCGCTGACTGTACAGCATCAGCGAAGGTATGCGTGTTTGAGATAGGTGACGGTTTGCTGCTGCAGGTCATTGTAGTTCGAGTGCAGCACTTCTTGCGCAGCGGCTTCGGTTGATTGCGCCGTCGCCACGCGATCCAGCAGGCGGCTGATGTCGCTGACTCCGCCCGAATCGATGATCGATTCCACCACGGCGAGGGCCCACGCATACGCGAAGGCAGCCGAGTTTCCCGAAAGTCCCATCCACGAGCCTTCCATCGCATCCAGCGACGGAATCATCCCTCGACCGGCCATATCGACCAGCACGCCGGCCTCCGACGTGCTCCGGCGCCCTTCCATCCACTGCGCGACGCCTTCCTGCAGCCACGTAGGCGCGCGATTGTGAGACTTTTGTCCCACGAAACTGTGCGTCAGCTCGTGTTTGAGCACGCGCGCGAGTTCGGGGGTCACGCGACTCAAGCCCTGCACGGGAATGCGAAGCCGCCCGTCGTTGAGCGCGCCGACCCAGCCCGGAGCGCGCGTGATGTCCGCGAATGCCTGCTCCGTATAGAGGATGACGCCGATCTGCTCCGGCGGCGTGTAGTCGAGTTCGGATTCGAGGTCCCGGAAATCGTCTTCGAGCGCGCGCAGAATGCCGCGAGCCAGGTCCGGCGCGGCGCCGCCGTAATACTTCAGCGCGAAGTGCGCCGTTTCGCCCTCCCGATAGCTTTCCTCCTCCGCTTTATCCCGTTGCACTTTTTCGAGGGCTTGTTCGACTTCCGGGTCGGGTCGCAGACGCTCGGCGCGTTCCCATTCCCGGATGGCCTGATCCATTTTGTTCGCGCCGTAGTAGGCCCAGCCGGTCAGTTTCGCCACGTCGGCGGAGTTGGGCGAAATCCGGCGCGCTCGCTCCAGGGGATCGAGCGCCGAAGTGAACTGACTTTCGCGAAGATAGAGCACCGCCAGGTTCAGCAGCAGACCGGGGTTCTCCGGCGCGAAAACCAGCGCCTGCCGGTAGTGATCGATGGCCGCGTCCGTATCGCCCTTGCCGACCAGAAACTGCGCCGCGGCGTGGTGCGCAGCGGCGACCTTCGCGATCGAAGCCGCCGAGCCGGTTCGTGCGTCCGCTTCGAGCCGCGCTAGATATCCGAAGTCGATGGCATTGTCGTGGACCGTCAGCGCCGCAACCTCTTCGTAACCGCGCACCGGCTCGATCTGCGGAGCTGACACAGGCGGCTCGGCACCCGCGCCCGGCGCCGAGGAATACCTCAGGCCGTCGCGTTCAATCCTCGCCACAATCGATTTCGGAATGGATAGTTGCCCGGCGGGAGTCTGATAGGTGACGTGCTGGGCGTCTTCGGTGACGTTGTCGGCGACGATCCGGCGGCCGTTTTTCAACACGATGGTATCGGCCGCCGTGGAAACGGACACGGCGAACACAAGCGGCACCACCCATGGCGTTGCGCGACGCAAGTTTCGATTCTAACAATCGCAGCGCTCAGCGCACCCCTTCCACGTGTTCCGCCATGTCGTAAGTTGCACAGTGCCGTGTGCGCGCCCACAACGATGCGCCGCTCGCGCTCCGTCATTAAGAATCCGTAACGCTCCGCGGTGTTGTTGGAAATTCAAAATTCTTTTGATTTGAACTTGCGTATGGGCGTCTCCGGTTTTATTCTATTGCGTCCTAAGTGAGCCCGCAGGCTCAGGAGAAGTAGTTCGACGCCGAAAGCGCGGGTAGTTTGCGCCCTGATCGCGATGCGGAGCCGCTTCGGACCGCGAATCAAGCCAGCACGGGGTGCGGAGGCGCTGATTCCAAGCCTTTAACGCCCTTTCAAAAAATGACAGGGATCCATTATTTGACGCCGGGGACAGTGCGTGGGTTCTGAGGGTTCACACAACATCGTTGGCGTTACCGAGCCGGACCCCATTATCGGGCCGGGCCATACCTTTGAAACGGTAACCGACAAGATCAGTTCGATCGTGCTGACTCGCGGCACGACGCCGGGCTGGGTCTTTGGATTTCTGATCGCGTTTTCCGCTTTGATGTTATTGAACCTCGTCATCACCCTTCTGATGATCAAGGGAGTGGGGATTTGGGGAATCCGCATTCCCGCCGCCTGGGGCTTCGCGATCGTCAACTTCGTGTGGTGGATCGGAATCGGGCACGCCGGCACGCTCATCTCCGCGATTCTTCTCCTGCTGCATCAAAAGTGGCGCACCTCGATCAACCGTTTCGCCGAGGCCATGACGATCTTCGCCGTCATGTGCGCCGGAATGTTTCCTTTGCTGCACATGGGCCGTCCCTGGTTGTTCTTTTACCTTCTGCCGTATCCAAATCCCATGTGGCTGTGGCCCCAGTTCCGCAGCCCGCTTGTCTGGGACGTTTTTGCGGTGTCCACCTACTTCACCGTTTCGCTCCTGTTTTGGTTCGTGGGACTGATACCCGACTTGGCGACGCTGCGCGACCGCGCCGTGAAGCCCGCGGCGAAGCTTATTTATGGGATGCTCTCGATGGGTTGGCGCGGGTCGGCGGTCCACTGGTCCCGCTATGAAATCGCTTCGCTGCTGCTCGCGGGCCTCGCCACGCCGCTCGTGGTGTCCGTCCACACGGTGGTGAGCTTCGATTTCACGATTGCGATCATTCCCGGTTGGCACAGCACGATTTTCCCGCCTTACTTTGTGGCCGGGGCGATCTATTCCGGCTTCGCCATGGTTCTGACTCTGGCGATTCCGATTCGCAAGTACTACCACCTGGAGGATCTCGTCACCGAGCGCCATCTCGACATCATGGCGAAGGTCATGCTCGCCACGGGCATCATCGTCGCCTACGGCTACGTGATGGAAACCTTCATGTCCTTCTACAGCGCGAACGAGTTCGAGCGGGTCATGATGCTGAACCGGCTCACGGGGCCTTACTGGACGCTGTACTGGCTGCTGATTGCCTGCAACCTGGTGATCCCCCAGTCGCTGTGGTCCCGCCGGCTGCGCCGCAACGTTCCCTGGCTGTTTTTCATTTCGCTGGTCGTCAACGTGGGGATGTGGCTCGAGCGTTTTGTGATCGTCGTGGTCAGCCTCACCCACGATTTCACGCCGTCGGCTTGGGCGATGTATTACCCGACGAAATGGGATTGGGCGACGTACGTCGGCACTTTTGGACTGTTCTTTACGCTGTTTTATCTCTTCATTCGCTTCCTGCCGATGATTTCCATCGTCGAAGTTCGGGCGCTCGTGCATGAAACGAGTGAAGAGAAGTCGCACTCATAGAAAGAGCGAATTCGAGAACCGATGGCACAGATCTTTCATCGCAGCACGAACCTCATTTCGCGGCTGAGTATTTATGGCGCGGTGGTGATCATCGGCGCGCTCGGCTACGCGTTTTACGCCATCGCGATGTCGCCCTGGTATACCGACCAGAACGTCTCGCGCCAGCAACCCGTTCCGTTCAGCCATCGGCACCACGCCGGCGAGCTGGGCATTGATTGCCGCTACTGCCATACGACCGTCGAGAAATCGTCCTTCGCCGGTGTGCCGCCCACGCAAACGTGCATGACCTGCCATTCCCAGATTTGGACCAACGCGTCGATGCTGGAGCCCGTGCGCGCCAGCTACCGCGACGATAAGTCGCTCGAGTGGGTGCGGGTCAACGCACTTCCGGACTTCGTTTACTTCGACCACAGCATTCACGTGGCGAAGGGCATCGGCTGCACCACGTGTCACGGACAGATCGCGGAAATGCCGCTGACCTACCGCGCTGGCACTCTCTACATGTCCTGGTGCCTGGAATGTCACCGCCAGCCGGAAAAATTCATTCGGCCGAAGTCGGAAGTGTTCAATCCGTTCTATGAACCGCCTTCCTTCGCCCAGCCGGTGAAGTTCGAAGGCAAGGAATATACCGACCAGCTCGCGCTGGGGCGGCAGGCTGTGAAGGAATACAAGATTCTGCCGCTCAATACATTGCAATCGTGTTCCACGTGCCACCGGTGATGAAAGCGAAACGATGAGCGAAGACTCCAACCCGAAGAACTCGATCGACCTCGTTGCGGCGCGCGCCAAGCTTGCCGGCGCAGGCGCCCCGCGTTTGTGGCAGAGCCTCGAGGAATTGTCGGACACCAGAGACTTTCGCAACTTTCTTGAAAACGAGTTCCCGGCCAACGCCGAAAAAGACACCGACGGCGTCAACCGTCGCGACGTGCTGAAATTGATGGCCGCCTCCGCGGCCATGGCGGGGTTGAGCGCCTGCACGAAACTTCCGGACGAAAAAATCGTCCCCTATGTCCGCCCGCCCGAAGAGATCATCCCCGGCCGGCCGCTCTTCTACGCCACCTCCACCGCGCAGGCCGGCATCGCGACCGGCGTGCTGGTGGAAAGCCATTCGGGCCGGCCGACAAAAATCGAAGGCAATCCGGAGCATCCCGGCAGCCTGGGCGGCACGGATGTCTTCACCCAGGCCTCGATCCTGAATCTTTACGATCCCGACCGCTCGCAGACGGTGATCTTCGACGGGCGCGTCAGCTCCTGGAGCGATTTCGCGGCGAAGATCGGGAACATGCGGACGCAGTTGGCTCCCAAGGGCGCGGGGCTGCGCATTCTGACCAAAACGATCACTTCCCCGACGCTCGGTGCGCAGATGCGCAGCCTGCTCGCCCAGTTTCCCGAGGCCAAGTGGCACCAGTATGAAGTCTCGGGCGGAGATTCCGCGCGCGAGGGAGCGCGCCTGGCCTTCGGCAGGCCGCTGAATTCCGTGTATCACTTTGATCAGGCGGACGTCATCGTCTCGCTCGATGCGGATTTTCTCACTTCCGGCCCGGGACACGTGCGCTACGCGCGCGAGTTTGCGTCCCGCCGCGATCTCAGCGCGGGGGCGTCGTCGAAGCTGAACCGTCTTTACGTGGCCGAAAGCATGCCCACGAGCACGGGCGCCGTGGCGGATCATCGCCTGCCGGTGCGCTCCACGGACATTGACGACCTCGCGCGACAGCTTGCGGTGGCGGCGGGCGTCGCCGTGCCTCCGAGCGCGAACGCCAGTTCGAAAATTCCGGCAGCCTGGGTCAGCGCCGTCGGGCGTGAGCTGTCAGCCCATCGCGGTTCGTCGCTGGTCATCGCGGGCGAGCAGCAACCCGCCTTCGTGCACGCGCTGGTGCACGCGATGAACGCTGCGCTCGGCAACGTCGGCAAGACCGTCGTTTACACCGAATCGATCGAAGCCAATCCCGTGCATCAGCTCGAATCGCTGCGGGATCTCGTCAAGGATCTCAACGACGGCCAGGTCGAACTCCTGGTGATCCTCGGCGGCAATCCGGTTTATGACGCGCCCGCAGATTTTGATTTTCTTTCGGCTCTTCAGAAGGCAAGACTCCGCGTTCATCATGGCCTCTACAACGACGAGACGGCCGAGCTTTGCCATTGGCATGTTCCCGCCGCGCACTCGCTCGAATCTTGGAGCGACGGCCGCGCCTACGACGGCACCGTCGGCATCGTCCAGCCGCTCATCGCGCCTCTCTACGACGGCCACACCGCCCACGAACTGATCGCGCTCTTCACCGGCGATGCCGGAAAGTCCGGCCACGATCTCGTTCGCAGCTATTGGCAGAGCCAGCGGCCGGAGAAGGACAAAGCCTTCGAAGCGCTCTGGGAGACCTCTTTACACGACGGGTTGATCGCGGGAACGGCGCTGCCGGCTATTTCCGTGACGCCGCATGCCGATTTCGTGAGCCTCGGACGTCCGCAGGCATCGGGCGGAGACGCGGGCGCGCTCGAAGTCCTTTTCCGGCCCGATCCCTCGCTCGGCGACGGCGAGTACTCGAACAATTCGTGGCTGCAGGAAATTCCCAAGCCCATCACGCGTCTTACGTGGGATAACGCCGCGATGATCAGCCCGGGTACTGCGCAGCAGCTGGGCCTCACTTCCGGCGATTACGTGACGCTGGCCCTCGGGCGCAGCCAGGTCCAGGCCGGCGTCTTCATCGTCCCGGGCCACGCGGACAACTCCGTGACGCTCCATCTCGGCTTCGGGCGCCCTCGCGGCGGCAGCGTGGGAACAGGTCCGGGATTCAACGCCTATCCCTTGCGCACCTCGTCCGCGCTGTGGATCGCCCGCGGGGCGCAAATCACGAAAACCGGCAAGAAGTACTTTTTCGCGTCGACGCAGCAGCAGTTCAATATCGATATCGAGGGGCACCCAGCCGACGCCGAGAGTGCCGCGGCGTTCGATTCGCACCGCGAGCTGGTGCGGATCGCCACGTTCGATGAATTCGTCAAAGATCCGGACTTCGCGAAAAACCCCGAGGACGAAAAGAACAAAGGCCTGTCCATCTACCCCGGCTTCAAGTACGAGGGGTATGCCTGGGGTATGTCGATCGACCTGAATCGCTGCATCGGATGCAATGCCTGCGTGGTCGCCTGTCAATCGGAAAACAATATCGCGGTCGTCGGCAAGGATCAGGTGGCGCGCGGTCGCGCGATGCACTGGATTCGTATCGACACCTATTTTCGGGGCGGGCTGGACAACCCCGAGATGTATTACGAACCAATTCCTTGCATGCAGTGCGAAAACGCTCCCTGCGAGTACGTTTGCCCGGTCGGCGCCACCACCCATAGCTCCGAAGGGCTGAACGACATGACCTACAATCGCTGCGTCGGCACGCGGTACTGCTCCAACAACTGCCCGTACAAAGTCCGCCGCTTCAACTTTTATCTCTTCTCCGATTACAAGACGCCGAGCCTCTACGGCATGCGCAACCCGAACGTCACCGTGCGCAGCCGCGGCGTAATGGAGAAATGCACCTACTGCGTCCAGCGCATCAACGCCGCCAAGATTCGCTCCGAAGTGGAGAATCGAAGCGTGCGCGACGGGGAGATCGTCACGGCGTGCCAGGGCGCATGCCCTGCCGAAGCCATCGTATTCGGCAACATCAACGATCCGAACAGCAGAGTTGCAAAGCTCAAGGCGCAATCGCGCAACTATGGACTGCTCGAGGATTTGAATACCCGGCCGCGCACCACGTACCTTGCGCGCGTCCGGAATCCGAACCCGGAAATTCGCGACTAGCGCCGGGGGGAGCCTGTTTGGGAAGATGAAAAGGAAGTCGATCTACGGATTGATGGCCGAATTTGAAACGCCCGAGGCCGTGCTCGCGGCCGCTCGCCGCACCCACGAAGCGGGCTACCGTCGCATCGACGCCTTTTCGCCGATCCCCGTGGAGGGTCTGGCCGAGGCGGTCGGATTTGATTGGACGATTCTGCCGACCTTGGTTTTCCTCGGTGGCCTGTTGGGCGGATCGACCGGTTTCGGGATGTGCTGGTATGCCAACGTCATCAGCTTCTCTTGGAACATCGGCGGGAAGCCCTTCAACAGTTGGCCGATGTGGATTCCGATTACCTTTGAGCTGACGATTCTGGGCGCGGCCCTCACCTCCGTGTTCGGCATGTTGGCGCTCAACGGCTTGCCGACTCCATACCACCCGACGTTTAACGTTGAACGGTTCGCCCTCGCCTCAACCGACCGCTTCTTTCTCTGCATCAAGGCGCGGGACAAACAATTCGATCTGGCGCAGACCAAGGCGTTCTTGCAGGGCTTGAAACCGCATGGAGTTTTCGAAATTGAGGACTGACCTGAATCCGGGACCGGCGTCGGGCCGATGCGAAGCGCGATCGGCGCGTGGCTTCGTGCACGGGGCGAGCCTCGCTTCCCTCTGCGCCCTCGCGATGCTTCTTTGCGGATGCCGGCTCGACATGCACCTTCAACCGAAATACCTGCCGTACCAGCCGACGGATTTCTTCGCTGACGGCCGTTCGGAGCGCCAGCCTGTTCCGGGGACGGTCGCGCGCGGACAATTGCGCCTCGACGAACTCATGTTTACGGGCCGCGAAAGCGGCGTCGCGGTGGACAAGTTCCCGTTCCCCATCACCAAAGCCGACCTCGAACGCGGCCGCGAGCGCTACAACGTTTATTGCACTCCCTGCCACGACTATACCGGCAGCGGCAGAGGCATGATTGTGCGCCGCGGATTCCCGCAGCCGCCCTCCTATCACATTCAGCGGCTGCGTGAAGCTCCCGTCGGTCACTTCTACGAAGTGATGACCAACGGATTCGGTGCGATGTACAGCTATGCGGCTCGCGTCGAACCCGCCGACCGCTGGAGGATCGCGGCCTACATTCGTGTCCTTCAATTGAGCCAGAACGCCACGATGCAGGATGTGCCGGACACCGACCGAATGAAATTGACACAACAACGCGCGCAGTCGCCAGCGGGAGAATCCGCGGAGCGATCACAATGAGTCCTCGGGATACAGCCCGGCCGCAGATCGACCGCGTGCAGAAACGGGCGCTCGCCGTGGGCGTTCTAAGCCTCTTCCTGGCCGTGATTTTCGGCGCGCTCCAATCGCGCGGAGCGGGCGCGGAAGGATGGGTGCAATTCCTGCGCTCGTACGTTTTCGCTTACATGTACTGGATCGCCATTTCGTTGGGTTGCATCGCGATCCTGATGCTCCACCATCTGACCGGAGGCTGGTGGGGTCTGCCGATACGCCGGATTCTCGAGGCGGGTTCGCGGACGCTCGGGTTGATGGCCGTGTTGTTTCTGCCGGTCCTGGTGGGGATGGGGCGCCTGTACCCATGGATGCGTCCCGGCGAGATCAGCGACGATCCCGTGGACCATTTCAAGCGCGTTTACCTGCAGCCCGGATTTTTCATTGTGCGCACGGTTGTCTACCTCGCGTGTTTCGTGGTGCTGGCTCATTTTCTCAGCAAATGGTCCGCCGAACAGGATCGAACCGGCGACGTCAGATTCAAAGATCGCATGGAGAGCCTGTCCGGCCCGGGCCTGGTGATCTGGGGCCTGGCCATCACGGGCGCGGCGATTGACTGGGTGATGTCGCTCGAGCCTCACTGGTTTTCGACGGTCTACGGCATGATTTTCATGGCACTGGAATGCCTTGCCGCCATTTCGTTTGCCGTTCTGATCCTGCGATTGCTCGGTGAACACGAGCCGCTGAAGGATTCCTACGAGCCGAAACGCCTGCTCGATCTGGGCAATCTGATGCTCACGTTCACGCTTCTGTTGACCTACGTCTCGTTTGGCCAGTTCCTGATTATCTGGGCGGGAAACCTGAAAGATGAAATTCCCTGGTACATGTCGCGCGCGTTCGGAGGCTGGGCGTACGTGGCTTCCGCCCTGCTCGTCTTGCATTTCTTCGTGCCGTTTTTCGTTTTGTTGCAGCGCGCCGCGAAGCGCCGGCTGCAGAGGCTGTCTACGGTGGCCTCGTGGATTCTGGTCCTGACGCTGGTGGACGTCTACTGGCTGGTCGTGCCCGCTTACGAGAAGTCGGGCCCTCGAATCCATCCGACGGATATTTTCGCCGTCATCGGCATCGGCGGCGTGTGGGTCGCCTGGTTCATGGCCCAGCTTAAGAAAATGCCGCTGCTGCCGGTGCACGATCCGCGATTCGAGGGAGTCTTGGAGCCTGGCCATGGCGACTAAACACTCTCAGAAACCCGATCCCCCGGCCGGCCGCGGGCTCGGCTACGAGCCGCGCGATGCGAGCATCCGTGGTTTGCTGCAGTTCGCTTTTTGGATGGCCGTCGTGCTCGCCGTCACCTTGCTCGGCATGAAGTGGACGTTCGACTATTTCAAAAAATCGCAACCGCTCGGCGCGACCATGTCGCCGATGGTGAGAACCACCGACCGCATGCTGCCTCCGAGTCCGAGGCTGCAGACTCAGCCGCATCAGGAGCTGCAGGACTACTGCGCGGAACAGCAGCAGGAAGTGGGGACCTACGGCTGGGTGGACCAGCAAAGCGGCGTCGTGCGCATTCCGGTCGATCGCGCGATGGATCTGATTCTCGCGCGCGGCTTGCCTGCCCGCCCGTCCACCGGCGCTGCGTCGGCCGAGACGGCGGGCGCCATGACGGCGCCCACCGTTGCCGGCGAAACCGATGTCGAGGGGCAGTGCGGCTACCTGACGGAACCGAAAGAATCCCCGGCCAGCGAGGGCGGCGAAGCGAAATAATTTCGGCTCGAGTTCGGAAGCCGGAGCGGGAAGGGAGGGCGGAGTGCCGTATCGATCAAATTGGATGCGGGCGTGGCTGATGGGCGCGACTCTCGCCTCGGCCCTGCTCGCGCTCCCCTTCACCGCTGCGGCGCAGTTTACGGACCCGTTGCAAAACATAGGCATGCGCCCCGAGCTTCTGAAGGACGTCGGAATCGACCAGAAGTTGAACGACGCCATTCCGCTCGACCTCGCGTTTCGCGACGAGCACGGCCGGCCCGTCGAACTCGGGCAATTTTTTGGTTCCAAGCCGGTGGTTCTGACGCTCGTTTATTACAACTGTCCGATGCTCTGCACGCAGGTGCTGAACGGTCTCGATCGCAGCCTCGAACAGATTCCCATGGAGATCGGCAAGGATTTCAACGTCGTGACCGTGAGCATCGATCCCACCGACCGGCCGGTCCTCGCCGATGCGAAGCAGGCGCTCTACGCCGGCATGTACGGGCGTCCCGGCGCGCAGTACGGCTGGCATTTCCTTACCGGCGACGAGCCGCAGATCAAGAGGCTGGCGGATGCCGTGGGCTTCCGCTACGCCTATGATCCCGATTCGAAGCAGTATGCGCACGCGAGCGTCGTGATGGTGCTGACGCCCGAGGGGCGGCTTTCACGCTATTTCTACGGCGTCACGTATCCGGCGCGCGACATGCGCCTCGGATTGGTGGAGGCGTCGCAGGGAAAGATCGGCTCGCCGGTCGATCAGGTTCTGCTTTTCTGCTATCACTACGACCCCCACACCGGCAAGTACGGCCTGCTGATTTCGCGCATGATTCAGCTGGGGGGGCTCCTGACGATCTTGATCGGGGGAATTTTCCTGATCTGGTTCTTCCGCGGCGAACACTACGCGCTGCCGGGAAGAAGAGTATGAAACGCGCGCGCGGGAAGCTCAGAAACCTGCAAGGGATCGCGACGGAACGGTGATGATGGGTCTTCTTCAATCCGGGTTGCATTCGATTTCGGCCGTGGCGGCCATGATTCCGATCCAGCCGCCTTCGGCGTCCTCGATCGCCGAGGGTGTGGACGAGCTTTACTACGTTCTGAGCGGCATCACGGCGTTCTTCGCCGTGCTGATCTTCTCGATTATTTTCTACTTCATGATCAAGTACCGCAGGCGCTCGAACGACGAAGTGCCCGTCGCCACGCACGCCCCCATGGTGCTCGAGCTGACCTGGACGATCATTCCGTCCCTGATCTGCGTCGTGCTGTTCGTCTGGGCATCAAGCCTGTATGTGCGCAACTCGCGCCCGCCCGCCGCTTCGAACGAAATCTTCGTGATCGGAAAGCAGTGGATGTGGCACATCCAGCATCCCGAGGGCCCGCGGGAAATCGACGAGCTCCACGTTCCCGTGGGCGTCCCCGTCAAGCTGACCATGACTTCGCAGGATGTGATCCACGATTTCTACATCCCCGCTTTTCGCGTGAAGAAGGACGTTGTGCCCGGCCGCTATTCCTCTATCTGGTTTGAACCCACCGAAACCGGCACTTTCCATCTTTTCTGCGCCCAATACTGCGGCACGAACCATTCCGAGATGATCGGGTGGGTCTACGTGATGACTCCGACGGACTATGCCGCGTGGCTTGCCGGCGGCGAGAAAACCGAATCCATGGCCCAGCAGGGCGCGCGCCTCTTCAGCCAGTTCGGCTGCGTCAATTGCCACGCGGCCGAAGGCGGCGGCCGGGGGCCCTCGCTCGCGGGCCTTTACGGTAAACCGGAAAAGATACAGAGCGGCGAGACGCGCGTGGTGGACGAATCGCTGATCCGACAGGCGATCCTCGTCCCGAGCTCGGTCCAGATGCCCAACTATCAGTCGATCATGCCCACCTACCAGGGCCAGCTGGATGAGGAACAGATGCTGAAGTTGATCGCATACGTGAAGTCGCTCGGCTCGGAAGAAAGGACCAACGGCAAATGAGTACGGCCATCGCAGATCTCCGCGAACCCCCGGCCGAATCCGGCGTGAATTTCTTGAACGCCAAATGGGGCATCCGGTCGTGGCTCCTGACTTTGGACCACAAACGCATCGGGCTGCTCTACCTCGGCTCCATCACCCTGATGTTTTTCGTGGGAGGAACGGCTGCGGTTCTGATGCGCATGCATCTGATCGAGCCGCAAGGCGCGCTGTTCGAGCCGGAAACCTACAACAAAATGTTCTCGACGCACGGGATCATCATGGTCTTTTTCTTCCTGGTCCCGTCGATTCCGGCGACGCTCGGAAACTTCCTGATTCCCCTGATGATCGGCGCGCGTGATGTGGCCTTCCCCAGGTTGAATCTGATGAGCTGGTATATCTTCATCATCGGCTCGGTGTGCATCCTGTACGCGACGCTTTCCGGCGGCGTGGACACCGGCTGGACGTTCTACCCGCCCTACAGCAGTCTCTACTCGCACGGTCACGTTGTCGCGGCGGCCCTCGGCGTGTTCATCGCTGGATTCTCCTCCATCCTTACAGGCCTGAACTTCGTTGTGACGATCCACAAGATGCGCGCGCCCGGCATGACCTGGTTTCGCCTGCCGCTCTTCATTTGGGCGATGTACGCCACCAGCCTCATCTTCGTGCTGGGGACTCCCGTAATCGCGATCACGCTCTTCCTGCTGGGTCTTGAGCGCATCCTGCATGTGGGCATCTTCGACCCCGCCGTCGGCGGCGACCCGCTCCTGTTCCAGCATCTCTTCTGGTTCTATTCCCACCCGGCAGTCTACATCATGATTCTTCCGGGCATGGGTGTGGTCAGCGAGCTCGTCACCGCCTTTTCGCGAAAAAAAATCTTCGGATACGCGTTCGTTGCGTTTTCGAGCCTTTCCATCGCGATCATCAGCTTCGTCGTCTGGGGCCACCACATGTTCGTGACCGGCCAGTCCGTCTACGCCGGCCTGGTGTTCTCCTCGTTGAGTTTTCTGGTGGCCATTCCCTCGGCGATCAAGGTTTTCAATTGGACCGCGACGCTGTACAAAGGCTCGATTTCCTATGAAGCGCCGATGCTCTACGCGCTGGGTTTCATCGGCCTGTTTACCATCGGCGGCCTGACCGGACTCTTTCTCGCCTCGCTGGCCACCGACGTTCACCTCAACGGTACCTACTTCATCGTCGCGCATTTCCACTACGTCATGGTGGGCGGCGCCGTGATGGCCTATATGGGCGGGCTCCACTTCTGGTGGCCGAAAATTACCGGCCGCCTCTACCCGGATATCTGGGCGCGCATCGCCGCGGCCATCATTTTCATCGGTTTCAACCTGACGTTTTTCCCGCAGTTCGTGCTGGGTTACATAGGAATGCCCCGGCGTTACGCGATGTACCCGGCGGAGTTCCAGGTGCTCAACGTCATGTCCTCGGCCGGTGCTTCCATTCTCGGCGTCGGCTACGTAATTCCGCTCATTTACCTGATCTGGTCGATGCGCTACGGCAAGCCGGCCGGCCCGAACCCCTGGGGAGCCAAGGGCCTGGAATGGACCACTCCATCGCCGCCGCCAACGGAAAACTTCGAGGAGATCCCGATCGTGACCGAAGACGCTTACGAATATCCGACTCTCGGGGGCGCCCGTGCCTGAAATCGCCGCTCACAGCGCGCACCCGCCGGGATTCGCGCACCAGTTCGAGGATATCGATCAGCAGCGCGATGCCGGAAGGCTCGGCATGTGGGTCTTCCTGGTCACGGAAATCCTGTTCTTCGGCGGGATGTTCACTGCGTACACGATCTATCGCGCGCTGCATCTGGAGTCCTTCATAACCGGCAGCCATTTGCTCGAAGTCAAATACGGCGCGACGAACACGGCCGTGCTGATCTTCAGCAGTTTGACGATGGCGCTCGCGATCCGCTCGGCGCAGACCGGCAGGAAGAAGAGCCAGATCATCTTCTGGCTGATCCTCACCATGATCCTCGGCGCGGCGTTCATCGGGATCAAGCTGCGGTTCGAGTGGTACCGCGACTACCTGGACGGCATCGTCCCGGGCGTCAGTTGGTTTTACAGCGGCCCGCACTCCCCGGGCGTTAAAATGTTCATGTGCTTTTACTTTTTCATGACGGGTTTGCACGCCCTGCACATGGTCGTGGGTCTCGGCATTTTGACCGTGCTGGTCATCATGACCTCGCGGAACAAGTTCTCCTCGCAATATTATGCGCCGCTGGAGATTAGCGGGTTGTACTGGCACTTCGTGGATATCGTGTGGATCTTTCTTTTCCCGCTGCTCTATTTGATCGGAGGGCGTTACTGATGGAGGTTGCGGCGAATGCCTGAGCACGCGGAACACTCCGGGCACGTCGTGCCGGTCAGCACCTACGTCCTGGTATTTGTCGCGCTGATGGCGGGCACGGCTCTCACGACCGGCGTTGCCTACATTGACCTCGGCCGCTGGAATACGGTGGCCGCCCTAACGATCGCCGTGATTAAGATGATTCTGGTCGTCCTGTTCTTCATGCACGTCAAATACGCCACGGGCCTCACTCGAATCGTCATCCTGTGCGGCTTCTTCTGGCTGGCCATCATGATTACGCTCTCGTGTTCCGACGAGCTGACCCGCAACAACAGCTGGGAAATCATCCCCAAGAGCTGGAACGCGCTGGTGCCGCTATTTTCCCGCCTCTTCTAGCTGCGCCATTTTCGCCGTTTTACTTGGCGCAGGCCTCTCGAAAAAGTGTGACACTTCGCGGGTACCGCTTTCCTTTGTTTTCAGCGAGTTAGGCCGAAAATTACTTTGCATGGTGTGTCACTTCGTTTGGTAGAAATCGGGGAGATCCCTCGCTCCGCAAACTGATCCTGGGTGCAAACGAAGCGGCTCGCGGTCCTCGCTCGGGACGCCGATCCTGGCCGCACCGTCGCTTTGCAGGGTGTGTCACTTTGTTGGCATGATTCGTGAGTCGTGAATGGTGACTCGTTGTTCGTGATGCACGGTCTGCGCTGTCGCAGATGAAGTTGCCTTCTCCGTGCGCGCCCTGCATCCCGCACGTTCCTGCGGGACGGCCTTCGGCTCTTGCTTTCGTAGCGGCCGCCTTTCAGGCGTGCGCAGTTGCTTCTCAAGTCATTCATCTAGCGCCGCGGTCTTCAGCGCGGCGCACACGGAGAGATCTCTCGGCTCCCGATGGTCGCTCCCTCCCTGCGTCAGGGCAGGCGGGATGCCGATCCTAGTCGGATCGTAAGTTGTCAAAGAGCATCTACCAGCCTCGGCCAGCGGGGCCTGCAAGCCTTCGCGTAAGCGAAAAGCTCGCTATTTCCACGCTAGCACGCGCGTCAAATCGCCAATGCTTTGGCGATTAGCGCAAGCGCTTGTGCGGATTGGAGATGCAGCCGCAAATTTTTCGCAAAAAGATGCGAATTAGTGGATGGAAATTCCCGAAATGGGACACGGGCGGCCGGTGCCGCCCCGGGGCGACAAGTAGTGCGCGAATGCAAAACGGCCGAGAGTTCATTAAGCTGTTCCTATGCCAAGATCAAAAGAACAGCTTCTCTCCATTTTGAAAGAACAGACGGATCTCCTGCACAGTTCACTGCGCGCGTTCTATCAAGGTGCCTTTGCGCAGAGCCTGCACGTTGCCACCACGATTCGAGTCTTGGCGCACGAGACCGGGAGGAACAAGCCCCTACTCAAACAGCTCCGTACGGACGGCCTCGACCTCGCGATACCGGAGCACGCTGACGACGCTAAACCCGGTCAGGAAGAGTTCCTGCGTTTTGCTGTCGGCCTTAGGCTGGGGCCCGGACAGTCCGTCGCGCCAGCACTGGACCTTGAGTCCTCGCATTATGCCGTGAGCACGGTCGGCGCTTGGTGGGGTCGCACTCTCATCGCATTTCTGTCGCGGCTCGGGACGCAAGTGGTTTACAAGAGAAAGCAGATCATACTCATGCTGGCCAATCGAGAAGGCGGGGCACATGTGCACGAGCACGAGAACCCGGACTATATGAGGTTGCTCACCGATTTGCCATTGCACCTCATTCGCGATCAGGTTGAGATAGAGACGCCTGACTTGGCCAGATTCCTGGCCGCACAGTCTGGCGTCGAGATGTTGGACTGCCTTAGGCGTAACTTCTTTCCCGATCTTCGCCTGCCGTCAAAGTGGGAGTGTGGCACGGTCCCGCCTGTTGCGACCTACCTCGATCAGATTTCACTCACAGGGGGCCGCGTTCTCCCTCCCTTGCCGCAGGGCACGATCCGGATTACGAGACGGTAACTCACATAATCTAGACTGCAAAGAATTGACGTGACGGCCATCTCTATTAACAAGTTACATTGTTCTTGACATTGTTCTGGATGTTTGTGTACAAATGTAGAACGAGGTGGAAAGAAATGACTAACGTGTTCGAGACGCCTGAAAAGGCAAAAATAAGGGACAGACTCTTTCAAATCGGACTTGAGACGCTCCAACAGCAGGGCTGGAAGGTCGAACGGATACCAGGTATCGGCAAATCCAGTGTCCGTCGAATCACGAAAGCTGGGAAGAGTCGCAAGGTTTCGATTCGCACAACCCAGGATACCTGGATCGCGTTTCCTCGCAATCACGCGGACAAGGGCTGGGAGACCCTGTCGGACGTAGATCTTGTGCTTGCCGTTTCGGTCGATGACCGCCACGCACCGAAATTCGGCCAGGCCCACCTGATTGAAGCAGACGAGATGCGGCAGCGGTTTGACCGGGCGTATAGGGCGCGGAAGGCACAGGGGTACAAGATCCCTTTGGGCCGCGGAGTCTGGCTGTCCCTCTATCACCCCGACTCGACCGATCCGGTTACCCACGTTGGAGGCGGTATTGGGCTCGACCATCCGCCGATCGCGAGAGTTCCCCTCGAACCCGAGGAACCGGCTTCGGACGTTATCGCCAAGATGACGGAGGCAGCTAACGGACATGAGCGACTCACTATTGCTGAAGCAAAGCGGAGACTGGCAATGGCCCTAGGCGTGGACCCATCGAACATCAAGATCACGGTCGAGGCTTAGGAAAGATCCGCGCTGAAGGCGACGACGGCGTTGAGTCCGCCGAAAGCGAAGGAATTCGAGAGCGCCGCGGAGACGTGCTGTCGGGCCTACGAACGTTTTCGAGAAGACCTGCGTCGCGGGCGATTTTCGGCGAGGTTGGACACGACGACGGGGGCACGATCAGGAAACTCGGCCACGATACGCACCTCGCCGCCCATCGCCTTCACCGTTTTTCGGAGTGTCGAGAGAAGAATATCGCTGCGTTTTTCGAGTCGCGAGACACTGTCCTGGGTAATCCCGAGGGCCTTGGCGACGCGAGCCTGCGTAAGCTTGCGGGCTTTCCGAAGGTCGCGCAGACTCATTTCTTCCGCGATGAGCTCTGCCGCCCGGTCCTCGACCGCCTTCCGCTGCGCGGCCGTTAACTCTCTGAGTTTCTCCCGGATGTTTACAGCCATGGCTATTTCCCTTCTTTCTTTTGCTGGGTCAGGTGCCGATCGAAACGCCGATCGGCTTTGCGGATCAGCTCGCGGTAGAAGCGCTTTTGGCTGCCGCCGGACTTGTCGCTTGCCACAAGCAAAACCGCCCTGCGTCTCGAATCAAACGCGAAAGCGACTCTCCATTCACCGCCAACAGCGCCAAAGCGCAGTTCCTTCATATTCGCGTGTCGCGAACCCTTGAGCGTGTCCACCCGAGGACGCCCGAGCTGCGGCCCGAACTGTTCCAACAGCAGCGACAGCGCCAGAATCTCGGTCCGTACTTCCGCGGGCAGCGCATCAAACTCGGGCACAAACTCGTCGGCCATCAGTACGGCCCATTTGACAGCCCTAGTATGGCATGGAGTACATTATGCCGTCCAGGACATATTGTAGCGCCGGTTACGATCGAACGCGGTGACGAACGAGTCGGAGAGGCAAGAATGCGACGGCGCCTGTATCGACAAGACGACGAGGCTGACGTCGTCGGCGCGGGGTGCCGGGCGGGGCTGATCGCCCCGAAAGAGTAGCATCCGGCACATGCGGTGTTCGCGCTCTGGCGCGATGTCCCGACGGCGCGGTTGAAACCGCGCCCTACAAGGCGGGGACACGCCGTTGGCCGCCGCTGTGTTCGCTGCTGCTCGACGCAAGACCGAGTGGAACTGACACGGCCTGCCGAGCGAGGCGTTCGCCCCAAAAAGAGAAACATCCGGCAAATGCGGAGTTCGCGCTCTCGCGCGAAGTTCTGACGGCGCGGTTGAAACCGCGCCCTACAAAGCGCTGGCGCGCGTCGTTCCTCAGGGTAAACGGAAGGCGACGACGGCGTTGAGGCCGCCGAAGGCGAAGGAATTCGAGAGCGCGGCTTCCACGCGCGCCGCGCGCGGCTGATTGGGAATGTAATCGAGGTCGCATTCGGGGTCGCGCTCGTTGTAGTTGGCCGTGGGTGGCAGGATGCCGTGATGGAGCGCGAGGACGGTGGCCACGGCTTCGAGCGCTCCCGCGGCGCCGAGCGCGTGGCCGTGCATGGATTTCGTGGAGCTGACGGCGAGCTTGTCCGCGTGCGCGCCGAAGACCTCCCGGATGGCGCGCGTCTCCACAGGATCGTTGCCCTGCGTGCCGGTGCCGTGGGCGTTGATGTAACCGATCGCCTCAGGCGCGAGGCCCGCGTCGCGCAGCGCGCCGCGCATCGCGCGCGCGGGACCGTCGAAGGTCGGCTGCGTTAGATGGTGCGCGTCCGAGGTCATCCCCATTCCGCAGATCTCTGCGTAGATTCTCGCCCCGCGCGCTCGGGCGGCCTCGAAGGGCTCGAGAGTCATCATCGCGCCGCCCTCGCCGAGAATCATGCCCCGGCGATCCTTACTGAAAGGCCGGCACGTGTCCGGAGAAATCACGCGCATGGCCTCCCACGCCTTCAGCATGCCGATCGTAAAAAACGCTTCGCTGCCGCCCGTGACGGCGAATTCCGCCTCGCCGTCGCGCACCAGCCGGAATGCCTGTCCGATGGCGTGATTCGCCGACGAGCACGCCGTTGAAATCGTGTACACCGGACCGCTCAGGCCCAGGTCCATGGAGATGTGACTCGCGCCGGCATTCGCCATGGTCTTCGGGATCGTCAGCGGATGAACTCGGCCGCGCCCCTGCACCCAGAGGTCCTCGAATCCCGCTTCGATCGAGGCCTGCCCGCCGACAGCCGATCCGCACACAATCGCCGAGCGCAGGCGCAATTCCGGCGTCAACTCGATTCCCGACTCGCGAAAGGCCTCGCGCGCGGCGACCACGGAGAACTGCGCGAAGCGGTCGTAGTAGGCGTCCTTACCGCCGGGAAAATGGCTGGCCGCGTCGAAACCGCGGACCTCGGCGCCATTCTGGAACTTGATAGTGGAGCAGTCGACCGACCGGATCGGTCCGATTCCCGTCCGCCCTTCGCTCAGCGACTTCCAGGTGTCCGCGAGATTCAGGCCCAGCGGTGAAATGATTCCCAGACCTGTGATGGCAACGCGGCGCGCGGACATCAGTCCGCCGGACTGGCTGAACCCGCGGGCGCCTCCGGCGGCGCGGCGGCCAGGAGCTTCTTGATGCCTTCGACCACGTCGTTCACCGTTTTGATCGAGCGCACGTCGTCGTCCGGAATCGAGATTTTGAAGGCGTTTTCCAGCTCGAAGAGAAGCGTAAACACGTCGAGGGAATCGATGCCCATGGCCTGCAGGTTGGTATCGAGCGTGATGGTATCCGCGGGAATCCGCTTCACGGACGCCAGCGTCGCGATCACCTTTTCCGCTACCGCATCGGACATCGACTTCACCCCCGTCGGAAATCTGAGGATTTCCCGCCGGCGAACTCCATCGCCCGCACCCGCGCGAGCCCAAAAAATCGCGTTCGCGCCATCAGAAACTAGCCCAAGCGGGGTTAGAAATCAAATTCTAGCAGGACTGGCCTCCCGGCCGCCGCGACTTTTTCCCGCGCGCGGACGGCCGCGTCCGAAGGGCTTGCATCGGGCACGCGGGCGCCGGAACCCCCGGGAACCCGGGCGCGATGTGGCATAATAATGTTCCGGAATGCGTGCGGCGCAGCGCGCCTCCACTCGCAAAATCCATGGCCCTTCCGAAGACAATTCGAAAGAAAATCATCGCCGCGCATCGCCGGCTGCGCGAACTTCAGAAGATCGCGAAGGGCCTCGCTTCGACGCGGCATCCGCTCCTGGTGCACATCATCCCCATCCGGCGCTGCAATCTGGCCTGCACGTATTGCAACGAGTTCGACGATTTTTCAAAGCCCGTTCCGGTCGAGGAAATGTTCCGGCGAGTCGATCGCCTCGGGGCGATGGGCACCTCGGCGGTGACGATCAGCGGCGGCGAGCCGCTGCTTCATCCCGAGCTCGATGCCATCATCGCGCGCATCCGCAAGCATGGAATGCTCGCGGGCTTGATCACCAACGGATATCTCCTGGTCGCCGAGCGCATCGAGCGACTGAACCGCGCTGGGCTCGAACACCTGCAAATCAGCATCGACAACGTGCAGCCGGACGATGTCTCCAAAAAGAGCCTCAAGGTTCTCGACCAAAAGCTCGCGCTGCTCGCCGAGCTCGCCGAATTCCACGTCAATATCAACTCTGTCCTCGGCAGCGGCGTGCGCAACCCCGAGGACGCGCTCGCGGTGGCCCACCGCGCTCTCGAATTCGGCTTCACCTCCACGGTCGGAATCCTCCACGACGGCAACGGCCAGCTCCAGCCGCTCGGTCCCCGGGAGCGGGAGATTTTCGAGGAAATCATGTCGCTGGGCAAAAGCTCGTTCGCCCGGGTTAACGGATTTCAACACAATATCGCCGCGGGCCGCGAGAATCAGTGGCGGTGCCGCGCCGGCTCGCGCTATCTCTACATCTGCGAGGATGGCTTGGTTCACTACTGCTCGCAGCAGCGGGGCTATCCCGGCATCCCCCTCGATCAATATACCGGCGAGCACCGCCGCCGCGAGTTTCTGACGAAGAAGGGCTGCGCGCCGCGCTGTACCGTCTCCTGCGTCCACCAGATCTCGGTGGTGGACCGCTGGCGTGCCCCGCAAACCCTCGAAGCCGGCCCGTCCGCTCCTTCCGGCTCCTTCGTTCAGCTCACCGGACCTGCTGCGCGCCAGTAGCGCGCCGCGATTCGTGCCCGAATTTGGCGCGCCTCGTTCTCTCCGATTTTCGGCGGTTCCCCGTTCGATTTTTCCCTGCAACTGGCTGACAGGCTTTATTATTTTGCGGACCTCCCAAGGAATCGTAAGCCATGCTCAGACGCCTGTTTTCCTACTACATCGCTGAGGAAGTGCGGCCGATGATGCGCCTCGCGATCCCGATCGTCATGGCCGAGCTTGGGTGGATGACCATGGGCATCGTGGACACCATGATGGTTGGGCGCCAGTCGAATAGCGCCATCGCGATCGGCGCGGTCAGCTTGGGCAGCATCGTTTACTACGTCGTCGCGATTTTCGGCACCGGACTGATGTTGGGTCTGGACACCCTGGTTTCGCACTCCTATGGCGCGGGCGATATTCACGACGCTCACCGCTCGCTCGTCAACGGCGTCTATCTGAGCCTCGGAATGGCTCCGGTGCTGATGGGCGTGATCCGGCTTTGGGAGCCGGTGTTGCGTTCGCTCGATATTCAGCCTGCGGTGTTGAGCCAGGCGATTCCCTATCTCCGGGCACTTAATTGGAGCACGCTCCCTTTGCTGCTCTATTTCGCTTCGCGGCGTTACCTTCAGGGAATCAGCCTCGCGCGGCCCGTAATGTTTTCGCTGGTTTCCGCGAATCTGGTCAACGTGGTGGGCAATTGGGCGTTGATCTATGGGCACCTCGGGCTTCGCGCGATGGGCACGGTCGGGTCCGGATGGTCCACCTGCGTTGCGCGCACTTACATGGCGGTGTTTTTGCTCGCCTATTGCCTCTACTACGATCTGCGCTACAAAACCGGGCTGCGGCAGGCATCCCGTCTGCCGCATCTTCCGCGAGTGTGGCGTCTCGTGAGTCTCGGTTTTCCGGCGGCCATGCAGCTGGCTTTTGAAGTCGGCGTATTTGCGGCCGCCACGGCGTTGATCGGGAAACTGGGGGCGGTTCCCCTGGCCAGCCACCAGATCGCCTTGAATACGGCGAGCTTCACCTACATGGTGCCCCTCGGGCTGGGCTCGGCCGCGGCTGTGCGCGTGGGGCAGGCGCTCGGCAGGAAAGACCCGGCCGGAGCGAGTCGCGCGGGATGGACGGCGATGGTTCTCGGCGCGAGTTTTATGACCTGTACCGCGCTCGCCTTCTGGTTCGTGCCGCATCTGATCGTGCGCGTTTACACCCCCGATCCCGCGGTCATTCAGGCCGCCAGCGATCTGTTGTTCGTGGCCGCATTTTTCCAGCTGTTCGACGGTTTGCAGGCTGTGGCGACGGGGGCGCTGCGAGGCGCGGGCGACACGCGCACTCCCATGATTTGGTCATCAGCAATCTATTGGCTCGTGGGACTACCCCTCGGCGCGTACTTGTGTTTCCCAGTCGGTTGGGGAGCCGCGGGGTTGTGGACCGGCCTCTGTGTGGCGCTCATCCTGATCGGCATTGCGCTTCTGTTTTTCTGGCGCCGCAGGGAGCGTTCGTTCGCGGCCGGCGCGATTTCGGCGTCGCCTGCGCCTTGAGCCGCTGGAAGCGGCGGTGATATCCTGATTCGGGAAAAATACCGGAAAGACTTGCCGTCATTCTCGCGGGATACATTTCTTTCCATCTCGGATTCACGCAGGCGACCTTTTTCTCCACCATGCGCCGCTCGATGAATGTCCACAGCTGAGAACCGATGGCCGCGACTGCCGAATACGTGGTCCAGCCGGTCCCCCAGGTCAATCCCTGGCTGATTGCTGCCACGGTGATGTTGTCGACGTTTATGGAAGTGCTCGATACGAGCGTCGCCAACGTCTCGCTGCCCCACATCGCCGGAAACCTTTCGGCGGGCGTGGATGAGAGCACCTGGGTTCTTACCTCGTACCTGGTTTCGAATGCGATCGTCCTGCCGCTCACCGGATGGTTCTCCGCGCTCTTCGGCAGGAAGCAATTCTTGATCGGTTGCGTCGTCCTTTTCACGCTCAGCTCGCTTCTGTGCGGGCTTGCTCCTTCGCTTGCCATCCTCGTGGTTTGCCGCGTGATCCAGGGCGCCGGTGGCGGGGGAATGCAGCCCGTTTCTCAAGCCATCCTCGTGGATAGTTTCCCGCGCGAGAAACAAGGCATGGCGATGGCGATTTATGGGATGGGCGTGGTCGTGGCGCCGACGATCGGGCCGACGCTGGGCGGCTGGATTACCGACAACTATTCCTGGAGATGGGTTTTCCTCCTCAACGTTCCCGTGGGAATCCTGTCCGTGATCATGATCACGCTGCTGATCGTCAATCCCCCGCAGGCCGTTCGCAGAACCTTCAAGCAAGGCCTAAAGATCGATTTTCTGGGGCTGGGACTTCTGAGCGTCGGCTTGGGCTTTCTGCAAATCGTCCTGGACAAGGGACAGCGGGACGATTGGTTCGGTTCCTCCTTCATCATCTGGGGGACGGTGATTGCCGTATCGGCGCTGGTGGCTCTGGTGGTCCGGGAGCTCACCACAGACAGTCCGGTGATCGATTTGCGCCTGTTCAAGGACCGCAATTTCGCGATTTCCACATTCATGATGTACGTGCTCGGAGTCGTGCTTTACGGCACCACCCTCTTGCTTCCCATCCTCATGCAAACTCTGATGGGGTATACGGCGATGCAGAGCGGCATCGTCCTTCTGCCGGGAGGGCTCGTCCTGGTTGCGATCCTGCCGTTTGTGGGAGTCCTGCTCAGCCATTTTGAACCGCGATGGATCGTCATCGCGGGCCTTTGCGTGATGGCGGCGGGGCTGTTCCAGTTGTCGCATCTCGATCTTGATGTCGCTTCGCGCACGCCCGTGTTCGCCTGGGTTGTGTCTCGCATGGGCACGGCTTTCCTGTTCGTGCCCATCAACGTGATGGCTTTCTATTTCGTTTCCAAGGGGAACATGAACAGCGCGTCAGGCCTGATCAACCTCTCCCGCAATATTGGCGCCAGCACGGGCATCTCGTTCGTGACCACGATGCTGGACCGCCGCGCCCAGTTCCATCAGGATATCCTCGCTGCCAATCTGCAGACCGGCAATCTCCATCTCCAGGCGGCGCTCAAGCACTTGACCCGCCTGCTGATGACGCGCGGGCCCGACGCCGCTCACGCCGCAATGCAGGCGCAGGGACTTGTTTATCAGGAGCTGCAGCGTCAATCGATGATGCTCTCGTTCGTGGACAACTTCCGGATCATGAGCCTCATCTGTGTGGGCGTCATCCCGCTGATGCTGGTGATGAGGGGCCGCAAATGAGTCTGCGCGTCCCCTGGCGCGTCACAGCGGCACGAATTGCGTGAAGGGATTAATCCGGTCGTAGTTTTTGCGCGGACGCCGGACAAACTGCGGACTTGGGAAACATTTTGGATGGAGATGCCTGGACTGTGATGAAGCGTTTGATTCTCGCTCTCTGTGTGGCATTCGGGTGCGGTGGTCTGAGCGCGCAGGCGCCTGCCTGGCAGCCAACCCCGGGGCATAAGCAGGTGCCGATATGGCCGGAGGCCGCGCCTGATGCGCAGCCTGTCACGGGTCCGGAAGTCGCTACGACGGTGAATGAATTGGTTGCCGGTAAGCCGTGGGTTGAGGTGGAGAAAGTCTCCCGTCCTACAATGACGGTCTATTCGCCGGAGGGAATGAATACTGGAGCTGCGGTGGTCGTGTTTCCCGGCGGAGGCTATCAGATTCTGGCCATCGATCTTGAGGGCACAGAGGTCTGCGATTGGCTGATCTCCAAGGGAATTACGTGTGTGCTATTGAAATATCGCGTGCCGGGCGAGGGAGGGTATCCGAAGTCCGCACCGTATCCGAAGTCCGGGCCGTATCCGGAATCGCCCATCGCGTTGGAAGATGCGCAGAGGGCGGTGGGGCTGGTGCGCTTTCACGCCGCCGATTGGCACATCGACGCGCGCAAGATTGGAGTGCTCGGGTTTTCCGCGGGCGGGCATTTGGTGGCAGCGATGAGCACGCATTTTGCGAAGCGTTTGTACCCCGCTGTAGACTCCGCCGACCAGGAAAGCTGCCGCCCCGACTTTGCGGTGGCGATTTATCCCGGGCATCTGTCGATTGCTGCGGCGGAATGGGATGCCGAGCAGAGTGCCGGAAAGTTCGAGCTGCACTATCCGGCAACGGCCGATAAGGACTTGGGCTTGAATCCCGATATTCAGGTCACCAGCCAGACGCCTCCTACGTTCTTGCTGCAGGCGGAAGATGACCACGTGGACAGCGTGAACGATTCGCTGGCCTACTACATCGCGCTGAAAAATGCGGGCGTTCCCGTGGAGATTCATTTGTACGCGCGGGGAGGGCATGCCTTCGGGCTGCGGCGCACCAAACTTCCGGTCACGGGATGGCCTCAGTTGGTGGAGTCGTGGCTGAAGACGATCGGGATAATTTCTCAGTAGGCGCTCGGGAATCGCATCTGTCGGCGGTCGAGCCTCCGGCCGCTGAATGCAGTGAGCGCAGAGACAGCCAGAGTTGCCACAAAGCTCCCGGAGGAAGCCGGCGGAAAATCGGCGTGCCGCGCGAACTCTGAACGCCCCGCCGCCCAACGTCACGATCGGCGGGCCAGAATCTTGACGAACGAGCCCGCTCGAAACTCTTCCGGCGACAGCCCCGTAAGCGCCTGCGCCTCCTGCGCCGTCATCGCGCCGCAATGGATCGCCTGGAGAAAATAGTTCAGCAGGCCCTGCGCCATCGCGGCATCGTCGAAAACATGGCCGATGCGCGTGGCCTGCGCCGCCTTCTCGACGAAATTGCGCAGGCGCTCCGCCGCGGAATCGAGGTTCTCCAGGAAGAACAAGTAAACCGCCGCGAAGCGCGCGGGAAGTTGCGCCGGGTGGAGGTCCCACCCCTGGTAAAAGCCCAGTTCCAGGGACCGCCGGACGTGGCTGAAATGCAGCCGCCAGCCTTGGTGAACCGTCGCGCGATTCTCTTCGATCTGCCGCGCGGTCAGCGGCGCGGCGCCCTTCGCGGTGCGATACGGCGGAATCGGCAGAATGTTGAACGGTCCATCGGACACGCGTATTCCGGTCCCCGCCAGCGCCACTTGCATCACCTCGCGCGCAAAATCGGATGCCGGGTGAGAGATGGCCTGCCGCGGCGCCGAAATATTCAACGACGCCGTGTAGTCGTACGGCCCGAAATGCGCCGCCACACACCTTCCCCGCGCCGCGCTGACCAGCGCCACCAGGTTCGCCTCGCCTCGCTCGTTGAAAATGGATTGCGGCGTCTCGATCATCAGTTCGATGCGCAGGGCGCCCGGCCCGAGATCGAGCATCGGCTCCAGGCGCGAACATATGTCCGCGAGCGCGGCGGCCTCATCGGGCAGCGCCACTTTCGGCAGCGTCACGTAGAAATGCTCCGGCAATTCGCCGCGCGTTTTCGCCGCCAATTCCGTGAGAAAGATGTCCAGCGTACGGATGCTTCGCTCGCGCAGCTCTTCGGTGAACGGCTTAATGCGGATGCCGATGAAGGGCGGCAGCTCGCCTGCGTTCATTCCTGCGGCCACCTCGCCTGCCGCAGCCGCCGCGTGCCCGTCTTCTTCGTCGTCCGGGCGGTTCCCGTAGCCGTCCTCGAAGTCGATCCGGAAGTCCTCCACGGGCTCTCGCCGCAGCTTTTCGCGGACGCGGCGATAGATGGTGTGCGCGAGCCACGCCGGGCGGTGTTCGCGGCGCGCCGCCTCCGGATCTGCCTCGATTGATTTCGCGATCGATGCGGCCGCTTCCGCTGTGTCCGGCAAACGCTCCGCCATTGGCAGAGCGACGGCCTTCGCGAACGCGGCAAAATCCTGCGCGTACTCGTCGAGCGACTGCAGCGCTAGTTCGCCGAGGCGTCGCGTCGTCCCCGAGCGAAAAAGATGCGCTCCGCCGTAGACAACGTGGATCGGCTGCCGCTCCGGCGATGGACCGGGGTAGCGCCGCTCAAACGCCTGATGCGCCTTTTCGAGCCGCGTGGCGATTTCCTGAATCGCCTCCGGCGGCAGGGTTCTCTTCATGGATCCTCGCGCGGTCCGTGGTGGCCGCCCATGAAACTCCGCGATGGATTTACCGGTGTTCTTTTCCGGGTTGTCCGAAAGTACGGGACAGGATACATTTGTTCACCCGGAGAGCGAAAGCTCCAAGGGAGAGCTGTTTGGGGGCGGGGCGCCTCTTGAAGCTCGGATTTCGTTGCCTTGTCGGGCGAGCGAAAAAATACGCATGTTTGAGCGAATCCTGATCGTCGACGACGAATCGGCCGCGCGAATCGCGCTCGCAACACTTCTGCGTCGCGAGGGTTTCGAGGTGAGCGATGCGAGCGGGGGCGAGGCGGCCCTCGTCCAGTGCGCTTCGTTCCGCCCCGACCTAATTTTGCTCGACATCGTCATGCCCGGGATGGACGGCTTCGAGGTTTGCCGGCGCATCAAGGCGACGCCCGAGACCCGGCTCACCCCAGTCGTTCTGATCACCGGGCTTACCACGACCGAGGATCGCATCAAGGGCATCAACGCCGGCGCGGACGACTTCCTCAGCAAGCCCATCGACATCAACGAACTCCTCGCCCGCTCGCGGTCCCTGCTCCGGCTTAAGCAATTCACCGATGAGCTGGAAAACGCCGAAGGCGTCCTCTTCAGCCTCGCCTACAGCATCGAAGCGCGCGATCCCTACACGCTCGGCCACTGCGAGAGGCTTGCCGAGGTTTCGGCCCGGCTCGGCGAAAAGCTCGGTCTGCCGGACGAGGACATCAAAGCGCTTCGCCGCGCCGGGATCGTGCACGACATCGGCAAGGTCGTCGTGCCCGATGCGATTCTGCTCAAGCACGGACCCCTCTCCGAGGAAGAAACCGAAGTCATGCGCAAGCACCCCGTGGTGGGAGAGCGCATCTGCGCGCCGCTGAGAACTTTTCGCCTCGTCCTTCCCATCATCCGCCATCATCACGAGAGGCACGATGGCTCCGGTTATCCCGACGGTTTGCGCGGCAACGACATTCCGCTGACTGCGGCCATCTTGCAGCTCGCCGACGTCTACGATGCGCTGACCACCGACCGGCCCTATCGCAAGGCTTCTACTTCCGAGGTCGCTCTTAAAATCATGGACGACGAGGCCGCTCGGGGAT
Source organism: Candidatus Acidiferrales bacterium (assembly GCA_035279445.1). Taxonomy (GTDB): domain Bacteria; phylum Acidobacteriota; class Terriglobia; order Acidiferrales; family UBA7541; genus Palsa-295. The sequence continues at coordinate 37,804 of DATEHV010000014.1, forward strand.
GGTGGGACCGGAATCTGTTTAATGATTTTCGCGCGATGATCTCAAACGGTCATGCGCCGCCGAAATCGCTTCGCAAATCGGCGACCTAGGCTCGCGCTTGCTGTTCAGCGTTTGCTGATTCGCTCTGCTCCTGCGTAGATCACGAAGCGCCGCCCGCGCAGAAATCCAATCAAGGTCTGTCCCAGCTCGCGCGCCAATTGAACGGCGAGGCTCGACGGCGCCGAAACCGACGCGACCACCGGCAGCCCCGCCACAATCGCTTTCTGCACGATCTCGAAGCCGCCGCGGCCGCTCACCAGCAGCACGGTGTTGCCAAGCGGCACGCGATCTTCAAGCAGCGCCCATCCGATCACTTTGTCCACTGCGTTGTGCCGTCCGATGTCCTCGCGCAGGACGAGCATTTCGCCGCGCCCATCGAAGAGCGCCGCCGCGTGAAGGCCTCCCGTCCGCCCAAACACCGCCTGCGACTCCCGGAGAGATTCCGGCAGCCGGATAAGGACCTCGGGGTCGAGATGGAAATCCGGGTTGGGCGGCGCCAGCAAGCGCGAACGAACCGAATCGATGGACGCCTTTCCGCAGATGCCGCAGCTCGAAGCAGCGAAAAAATGGCGCCGCATTTTTTCGAAATCCGGCGCGGCATCCGGCGAAAGCTCCGCCTGAACCACGTTCCCGCGGTTTTCTTCGGCTTTCGCCGGATCGCTCTCGAGCGCGACGATTTGCGCCCGCCGCTGCACCAGGCCCTCGGTGTAGAGAAACCCCGCGGCCAGCTCGAGGTCGTGCCCCGGTGTGCGCATCGTGACGCTGAGCGGTTCCGTGCCGACGCGGATTTCCAGGGGCTCTTCGGCTGCGAGATAGTCGTCCTTGAGGCCGATCTTGCCGTCGTCCCATTCCGATACCTGAGTCAGGTCGACGCTCCGGGGTTTTCGAGCCAAGCGGCTGTCTCCGATTCCACGTGCTCGCGTCCGCGCGAGCGGACCGTCAAGCATACATCCGAGGCGGAGCCGGCGCGGGCAAAAAGGATCTGGCTCGCCCCGAAGGAATCGGAGCGAGCCAGGGGGGCGTTGCTTGGTGTGGGGAGACTGCGGGGAAATTGTTCTCCCGGGCTATTGGGCCTCCGGCGCCACGATCTTTCCGGTCGTCGGTTCGAGGACGAGTATGGAGTTTTCAGATTCGCGGTTGTCAAAGTCGAACATGTTGTTCAGCGTGCCCGCGATCGCGTCTGCCGAGCCGTTTCCGATTCGCCCGAGACCCCAGTTGTCTTCGATGAATCGGATGACCGACGACTGGTCGGTTACGCTGTGATCCACATAGTTCCTTTTCGACCATGGCGAGATCAACAGCAGCGGCAGCCTCGGGCCGTACCCGCATCGCCCGTTCTGAATTGTCCCCGCCGCGTCGATCGCTTTCGGCGTGCCGCAGTTGCCGGCGCCCAACAATTGGTCGTCGGAAACATTGGATTGATTCACGATGGGACCCATCACGTGGTCGTACCATCCGTCGGAGTCGTCGTAGAGGATGAAGACCGCCGTCTCCTTCCACTCGTCGGTCCTTTCCAGCGCGTTGATCGTGTTGACCAGGAAAATCTGCTCATCGAGCGGATCGGAATAGCCCGCGTGTGCGTCCTCAATCGCTCGTGCCTTCAGGAAACTCACCGCCGGCATGTTGTGCGCGTTCACGGCGTCCCAGAAATCTTTCAGGTCGTACTCGTGGTTCGCCGCATCTCCCGGATGGCCAATCATGCCGACCGAACTCCGTGGCGTGTGATTCGCATTCAGCGTGGATTGCCAATACTGGAAAAACGCGTGGTGCGGAATGTAGTCCGCGGTCGTAAGGCCCGTCGTGCCCGTGGAAACCGCGGCGCAATTCCCGAAGCCGCCCATAAACGACCCCCAGGTTAGGCCCGCCTTATTCAGCACGTCCCCGATGCTCTGGCCCGACATGGTGATCTGGGTGCGCTTGGGGTTCGAGCAGACGTCACCCGCCGGATCCGGATCGCCGATTACGGCGCCGGTCGTCGCCCCGCCCGCGATATTGCCCTTGGCCGATAGGCCGTTCGTAATCGTTCCCTCAAACGTTGTTCCCGCAACCAGGTTCAAAAGCCCGGGCGTGGACGGTCCAAACGTGGTTCCGAACGAGTTGTCGCTCATCGCGAAGTGTTGCGCATAGTTCCATAGCGCCGTCACCGTGTTGCCGTCGAAATAGCCCATCGTGCTGAACGCGCCGATGTTCGGGTCGTTGCAGCTCAATTTGGCGAAGCGATCCATCAACCCGCCGTCGAACGCGAACTCTTCGTCACCGTAACCATGGTCTTCATCGCACGTATTCGCGTTGCTCCGGTCGATCCGGAAGGGATTCGCGGCGTTCGGGTTGTGCGAGAGCAACCCGGCGCTTTCCAGGCTGTTGACGTGCGGCGTGTTGTTCCTGTCTCCGCCGAAGTAGACCGTGCCGTTATTGTTCGGCTTCGCGTGCGGATAAGTCCCGAAGTAGTGGTCGAAGGAAACGTTTTCTTGGAAAATCACCACAACGTGCTTGATGGGCGTCTTGGTCGTGAAATCATCTGCGTCGCCCCCGTGCCTTGCCCAGGCGCTGCCCGTCAGGGCCACGCCCGCACCGAACGCCAATACCACCGCTGCCAGCAACCGGCCATTCCTCCCCATCATGTTCTCTCCTTCGGGAAATTCGTGGATTCCTATCCGCCTCGTCCGGGACAGCGCGCGGCGGCCGCCGATTGGGGCGGCGCGGCGATCCGGATCGAAAGCCCATGAGGTGGATACGCGACGCGTGTTATCGGCTGATGACTCGCGCGTTAAATCTGGCTTTCTCCTGACTGGTAGACCGCAGAAAATCGTGAAGTGCGGCGCGAGCCCGGTTTTACGTGCCTCGCTCGCCTCGCTCGCCCGCTCGCTTGCCTGATTTTGACCCTGCTGCTACACTGTCGCGGCAAGAGCTGCAATGCCGCTCCTGCCATATTTCCCGTAAAAGGTTCATCTGTGTCTGGGCACTCCAAATGGGCGACGATCAAGCACAAAAAGGCGGCTACAGACGCCCGTCGCGGCAAGATTTTCACCAAGCTCATCCGTGAGTTGACGATCGCGGCACGTACGGGCGGCGCCGACCCGAATACCAATCCCCGCCTTCGCACGGCCATTCTGGCCGCCAAGGGCGAGAACATGCCCAATGACAATATTGAACGCGCGATTCAGCGCGGCACCGGCCAGCTTGAAGGCGAGACGCTCGATGAGGTGACGTTCGAGGGCTACGGCCCCGGTGGAGTCGGGGTTCTCGTTCAGGTTGTCACCAGCAACCGCAACCGCATCGTCAGCGAAATCCGTCACCTCTTCTCGAAAAATGGCGGCAACCTCGCCGAATCCGGCGCCGTCGGTTGGATGTTCCATCGCAAGGGCGATATCGTCGTGCCCAAGGAGCAGGCGGACGAAGAGAAACTCATGGGCATCGTCCTCGATGCCGGCGCTGAGGACCTCCGCGACGACGGCTCGTTCTGGGAAGTCACCACGCCGCCCGAAGTTATGGAAAAGGTCCGCGAAGCTCTCTCCGCCGCAGGAATCTCCCCCTCTTCCGCCGAGGTAGGCTGGGTGCCGCAGAACCACGTAAGACTCAGCGGCCAGCAGGCGCAGCAGATGCTGAGGATGGTCGAAGCTCTGGAAGACCACGACGACGTCCAGCACGTCTATGCGAACTTCGATATCGACGAAAAGGAAATCCAGGCCGCCATGGCCGGATAATTCCCCCGGCGCGGCCCGGCCTCGAAAAAACACTACCCTCTGCTTCCGGCGCCCACGTACACTTGTGCCCGTCGCTATGCCTCCTCAACCGGGAAACGCGGGCTCGAAAGGGCGCAAGCTTCGGGTGCTCGGCGTGGACCCTGCCGTCGCGGGCGCCACGGGCTACGGCGTCATCGAAATTTACGGCAATCGCGCGCGGCCCATGCGATTCGGCGCGCTGAAACTGCCGAAGCGCGCCACATTCGCCGTGCGCCTTCGCGAAATCCACTTCCTGATCTCCGGGCTTGTGGAACAGTTCGCGCCGGATGCCGTGGCGGTCGAGTCGGTGTTTACGGCGCTGAACATGAGAACCGCTCTCAAGCTCGCTGAGATGCGCGGCGTGGTCCTGCTCGCCGCGGCGCAGGCTCAAATCCCCGCGCACAGCTATTCACCGCGCGAGGTGAAGGCGAGCGTCGCCGGTTTCGGCGGCGCTTCGAAGCAGCAGATCCAGCAAATGGTGAGGTCCTTGCTCGACCTCCCCGTTTTCCCCGAATCCTCCGACGCTGCAGACGCCCTGGCCGTCGCGCTTTGCCACGCGCAGGCCTCGCGCGTGCGCGACCGCATCGCGGCGTCCGTCGCCCGCCGTCGCGTTTCCGCCGCTGCCAGCAGTGTTCCCCGCGCGCCGCGCATCCCGATTCCACGCGGAAGATGAATTCCTCGACCCTTCATCGAGCGCTCCTCGCTCTCCTTCTGCTGCTTTCCGCGGCCGCGCCGCTCGCTCGCGCGAAGCCCACCGGTGACGTTGCCACAATCACCTACCGCAAGATCTTCAAATCGAGCTATCCAGAATTCGTCGAGATCAAGGTGAATCAGTCCGGCGCCGGGACGTGCGACATCCGCCAGCTAAGCGACGACTCCAACCCCAAGCCCGTGCGCATCGATGCCCCCATCGTCCAGTCGATATTTGGCCTCGCCGAAAAGCTGCACAACTTCGCCGGCGTGGATTTGGAGATGCATCGCCGGATCGCCAACCTCGGCCAAAAAACCTTCCGCTACGAGCGCGGCGCCGAAGTGCACGACGTCACTTTCAACTACACCCTCGACCGTTCCGCCTCCGAGCTCCTCGCGATTTTCGAAAGCCTGGCCCGCCAGCAGACCGATCTCTCCGATCTCGTGCGCACCATGCGCTACGACCGGCTGGGCGTCAACGACGTCCTCCTGCAAATCGAGAAGGACTACGATCACAAGCTGCTTCCCGAGCCTGAACAGCTCCTGCCGCCGCTTGACCAGGTTGCCGCCGACGAGCATTTCATCGATATCGCGCGTCAGCGCGCCCGCTCTCTCGCCGGCCGCATCCGCGCCTCACACTGAAAGCCGGAAATCGTCGCCTGCCGCCGGGTTGCACTTTTCGCAACTTTCCCGCGATCGCCATCCATCCTTTCGGAACTTTGATAGCATCGGACGGAAATGATCACTATGCGAACAAGACTCACCCTTTTCGTCTCGCTCTTATGTGTTTTCGCGTTCCTTTCACTCTTACCCTCGCCTGCCTCCGCGCAGACGAGCACCGTCCGGCCGCGCATCACCCAGCCTGTGGACGATTCCCGGCTGACCGTTCTCCGAGGCAATACGCATCCCTTCGCCCGCGCGGAGTTTGATCGCGGCCCCGCGCCGGCTACCCTGCCGATGGAGCGCATGCTGCTCGTCCTCAACCGCAGCCCCGAGCAGGAAGCCGCTCTCGCCAGGCTCATGGCCGAACAGCAGGACCGGTCCTCGCCGAATTTTCACAAGTGGCTCACGCCCGACGAATTCGGCCGCCAGTTCGGCCCCGCCGACCAGGACATACAGACGGTCACCCGGTGGCTCGAATCGCATGGTTTTCAGGTCGCCAACATTTCGAACGGCCGCACCGTGATCGAATTCACCGGCAATGCCGCTCAGGTCGAGGAGGCCTTTCACACTCCGATTCACAGCTTTGTCGTCAATGGTGAGCAGCACTGGGCCAACGCCAGCGACCCGGCGATCCCATCCGCTCTCACGCCCGTCGTGGCCGGTGTCGATACCCTGCACAACTTTTACCCCAAGCCCATGAGCCGCATCGTGAGCGCTGCTTCGCGATCCAGATCGGCGAAACCCCAGTTCACCTTCGTTGACAATATGGGCAACACGAACTACGCGGTGGGACCGACCGACTTCGCCACGATTTACAACGTGCTGCCGCTGTGGAAAGTCGGCACCGACGGCACCGGCGTGACCATCGCGATCGTCACCGACAGCAACATCAACGTTCAGGACGTCGCGGACTTCCGGAGCATCTTTGGCCTCCCGCCGAATGCCCCCACGGTTACCGTCAACGGCACCGATCCGGGCCGCCTTCCCAACATGGACGAACCGGAGGCGATTCTGGATGTCGAGTGGTCGGGCGCCGTGGCGAAAAACGCGACGATCAATCTCGTCGTCTCCAAGTCCACGTCCTCTACCTTCGGCGGTGATCTCTCCGCCACGTTCATCGTCAATGAGGCTACGCCGCCGCCCGTCCTGAGCGAGAGTTTCGGCGCGTGCGAACTCGCCTTGGGAACCTCGGGAAACATGTTCTACAACAATACCTGGCAGCAGGCGGCGAGCGAGGGCATCACCGTCCTGGTATCCACCGGCGACAACGGCTCGGCGGGTTGCGATGTTACCGCTCCCGCCACCCCGGCCAGTTGCGGGATCTCCGCGAACGCCACCGTGCAGGTGGCCCACTGCGGCCTGCAGGTGAGCGGCATTGCGTCCACACCATTCAACGTTGCCGTCGGCGGCACCGATTTTAACGAGCCCAATCCGACACTTTTTTGGAATCCCAGCAACGGAAACACTCCGCTCACTTTTGCCTCCGCCCTGGGTTACGTCCCGGAGATGGCTTATAACGATTCCTGCACGAATCCTGTCGTCTTCACCTTCTTCGGATTTGGCGGCTCAACTCCCGCCGTGGACGCCTGCAGCAATTCCACGGTCCAGTCCCAGAATCTTGTGTCGGTTGTTGGCGGTTCCGGCGGCGTGAGCAGTTGCACGACCTTTGACGGTACGAACCCTTCCAGCTGCACCGGCGGCTACGCAAAACCCGCCTTTCAGGCGAGCCTTACGCCGGGCGACGGCAAACGCGATATCCCGGACGTCTCCGTGTTTTCTGGTGACGGGACGATCTCGCCGAGCTTTTACATCATCTGTGAACGTGATTTTCCCGGTGGGACGAACGCCGCATGCAGCCTGAGCAGCGGCGTTTTCCTCACCGCAGGCGGCACTTCAGTTTCCGCGCAGGCCTTCGCCGGCATCATGGCTTTGGTTGTTCAGAAGAACGCCTCGAGCCAGGGCAATGCCAACGTCAATCTCTACAATCTCGCAGCCACGCCTGCGAATGTTTGCGCCTCGGCCCCGAATCCGGCGGCCACTTGCGTTTTCTACGATACGACGGTTGGGACCATCGCGATGCCCTGCGCGCCCAACTCTTTGAACTGCAGCCTCACTGCCGCCGGCGTCCCCGGCGGCCCGCTGGCCCTGAACTGGCGAACCCTCACCAGAGGCCCGGCGATTGCCGGCGTCCTTTGCCTCGTGCTCTTGCTTCTGGGTTTCCTCGGGAGGTCGCGCCGCTGGAACCCGGCTATGGCCCTTTTGGCGTGTTCTCTTCTGATCGTAGGCGTGGCCTGTGGAGGCGGCAACGGCGGTACCAGCGGCGGCCCGGGCGTTTCGGTGGGCGTTCTCACCGGCTTTAACGCCGGATCTGGCTTCGACTTTGCTACAGGCCTTGGTACCGTGAACGCCGCGAACCTTGTCGCCGCGCCGGGTTGGGCGGCCGTTCCCAGCGTTCCGAATCTCAGGACCCCGGCGTTGCTCGCGAGAACCACCGCCGCGGCCTCAGCGCCGCTGCCCGCCCGCACGCCCGCTTCCGCTGCGTTGAATCCTGCCTTTCAGACCCCGGATCGCAATGCGTGGGCCGTGCCCCGAATCCTCACGATCACTTTTGCCTTGTGCTTCGTAATCCTGCTTCTCGGTTTCCGTGGGCGGCCGCGCGGCGGGCACACACCCTTGACGCTGTAATTTTCACGCCGCCTGCGGTGCGGGCGAGACGCGACCCTGAAAATCGCCAGCGCGAGCGGAACGTTCAAAAAGGCTCGTCGTCGGAAGGGTCAGGTAGAATTCTCGCCAATGTTTGTGGGTCGTGGCTTTAGCCACGACGTTAGGCCCGCTAACTCTCACCGGCTTCAGCCGCTGAAGCTCCGTTTTTGCCGCTCCCGCACCGGCCGAATCGTTAAAGCGCTCCCAGCGAGTTCCTTGGTGCGGTCCTATCGGAGCACCAACCCGGCGTAGCCGACAACCTCGTTTCGCTCGCCGGTTACATCCCCCGAAGTCGCGTATCGAATCAGCGCCGCATTCTTTGCGCCCAATTCCCGCACCGCCACGAGCATCGCCACCGTCGCCGCATATCCGCACATCGAAATCTCCTCGGAGCGCACGGTGTCGTAGAGCCCGCGCGGGTCGATCGCCAGCACCCGCGCAATCGCCTTCTCATCCTTGGCGCGCGTGATGGCGTCGCTTTCGTAATGATTCATGTCGGAGCTGGCGATCACCAGCACCGGCTCGGTCTCCGCCGTCACCACTTGCGCCACCGCGCGCCCCAGCTCCTCGATTGCGCCGTAGCGGTCCGTCGCGAGCACCACCGGCACGAAGCGGAAATTCCCGGCCAGCCTCTGTAGAAACGGAAGCTGAACTTCGAGCGAGTGTTCGCGCCCGTGCGCGACCTCGTCTTCGCGCAGCAGCGGGCACGCGCGAGCCAGTTCCTCGGCCAGCGCGGCGTCAATCCGCGCTTCGCCAAACGGAGTCATAAAACTCCCCTCGGTCAGAATGGCCATCGGTTGGCCCTGCGGAAAGTGTCGCGGCCCCAGCAGGATGCACCGCGCGGGAATCTCGAGCGAGCGATAGACCGCCCCGGCAACGTGCCCGGAATATTTGTATCCCGCGTGCGGCACCACGCACCCGCGCGCCGCCGCCTTCTCGCCGCCTCCGGATGTGAACTCTTCAACCCGCTGGGCGAGTTCCCGCGGGTCCGAGGGATAGAAGCTTCCGGCAACGGCAGGCGGGCGAATCATGGATTTTTTCGCGCGCGGGAGGTACTGGGAAAATCAGAGCGGCTTCGAAGGCTTGCCGTGAATCCGTAGCGCCACCGTTTGCCCGGGCATGGCGAGGATGCTCACCTTGTCGCCGTACTGCAGTCCGCCCTTGTCCAGGATGGCCTGCATCTTGTCCTTCAGTTCCGGCGCAAACGTGAACGTGTGAATCATCCTCTCGTTCGCTTGCTCGCGGACGATGATGATCACCGCGTCGGCGTGGATCACTTCCGCCTTGAGCCACGTGCTCCCCTCCGGCCGGGCTTTTGGGGTAAAAACCGTGATGACCCTGGTGATGATCGGCGAGGTGACCTTTTCCGCCGTGGCCGCGGCTGCGGCCGCCGCCTGCGCCCGCGCGGGAGTGGCCGCCGTCGCCAGACCTGTGGCGAGGGCGATCGAGGCGGCGAAAATTTTATAGCTCTTCATCGAAGGAAATCTTCAACGACTTCAGGAATTTGATGTCTTGCGGCGTGATTTCCACTTTCGATTCCGCGTGCTCTTCGTCCAGCACTTCGTCGTCCACCCGAATGTGCAGCGATTCCAGGAAGCGGCGGTCCTGCGATGTCATCTTGGCGTCCTGCGACGTCCGGCGCGCCAGCCCGATCGTGGCGTCGAGCTTCAGCACAATGTCGAATCCCGCGGCGCGCACGCCCGAAATGGCTTCCGCGATGCGTTCGGAATCCGACACCGTGTCGTTGATGGCATGTCCCAGCTCTCGCAGCAACTGCTTCATGCGGTCGTCGAGTTGCAAGGGGGCGTTACCTCCTGAATTGCTCCTTCCTATCCCAATTCTAGGGCGCTGGCAAGCGCGAAAACAAGGCCCAGTACGCCGCATCATTCGCCGAGGTTACCTGCCCTCCCGCTCCGTCGGCGAATCGGTCGTCCGGTCAGGCGAAGGAACGCGCGTTGTAATAGAATCTCGGTATGCCCGCCGGCCTGCTTGTAACGCTCTGGCGCTCGATCCTGGTCACTCTGCGCGTCGTATGGCGCGTCACGCGCCAGCTCTTCCATGAAGCGACGGGTGCGCTGTTTGGCGTCTTCGCCGCCTACGGAGCTTTCATCGCCTGGAAAGAGTGGAAGCATCGCCCGGCCCTGTGGCTCATGGGCTTCGCCATCGTCTATGCCATAATGATGGCCATATTTTCTTTCACGGCGTTTCTCCGCGCGCGGCGCGTCCGCTGACGCTCGAAAATTGAAACGAGAACCCGGAGGTCGGGAGGGTTCAAGGCCGCACGGCAGCCCGGAACATTTCGCGTCGCGGCTTGCCGTTTTTCGGCTTCCGCTTTTTTTTCGATTGAGCAATGACTGACGAAGCCAAGAAATCGTCTTCCGTTTCTGAACGCAGGCCCGCCTCCACTTCCGGCCTTCCGATGGAGGCTGTGGTCACGCCGGAAGATCTCCCCGGTTGGGACGCGGAGCGCGATCTCGGTTTCCCCGGGCAGTTTCCCTTCACGCGCGGCGTCTATCCCACCATGTATCGCGGCCGGTTGTGGACCATGCGCCAGTACGCCGGCTTCGGCTCCGCCGCCGAATCGAACCGCCGCTACCGCTATCTCCTCGAGCAGGGGCAGACGGGGCTCTCGATCGCCTTTGATCTGCCCACGCAGATCGGCATGGACTCCGATCATCCGCTCGCGCAGGGCGAAGTCGGCAAGGTCGGCGTGGCGATTGATTCGCTCGAAGACATGCAATCTCTCCTCAGCGGCATTCCGCTCGAGCGCATCTCGACCTCGATGACGATCAACTCCACCGCCGCAATCCTGCTCGCGCTTTACGTCGCCGTCGCCAAGCAGCAGGGCGCCGGCCTCGCCCGGCTTGCGGGCACGGTGCAGAACGACGTCCTGAAGGAATATATCGCCCGCGGCACTTACATCTACCCCTTGCGGCCCGCCATGCGCATCGTCACCGACATCTTCGGCTGGTGCCGCCGCGAGCTGCCCAACTGGAACGCAATTTCCGTCTCCGGCTATCACATTCGCGAGGCCGGCTCGACCGACGTGCAGGAAGTTGCGTTCACCCTGGCCAACGCCATCGCCTACGTCGAGGCCGCCGTCGCCTCGGGTTTGCAGGTGGACGATTTTGCACCCCAGATTTCGTTTTTCTTCAACGCCCACAATGAATTCCTGATGCAGATTGCGAAGTTCCGCGCCGCGCGCCGCCTCTGGGCCCGCACCATGCGCGATCGTTTCGGCGCGCGCGACCCGCGCTCGATGATGCTGCGCTTTCACGCGCAGACTGCCGGCTCGTCCCTCACGGCCCAGCAGCCGGAAAACAATCTTGCGCGCGTCGCCATCCAATGCCTCGCCGCTGTGCTGGGAGGCTGCCAGTCGCTCCACGCCAACGCTCTCGACGAGGCCCTTGCGCTGCCTACCGAGCAGGCCGCTCTGCTCGCTCTCCGCACTCAGCAGATCATCGCCCAGGAAACGGGCGTCGCGAATACGGTTGACCCGGTCGCCGGCTCCTACGCCATCGAGAAATTGACCGGCGAAATCGAATCCGCCGCGCAAGCATACATTGCGAAAATCGACGCGCTGGGCGGAATGCTGCGCGCGATCGAATCGGGCTTCGTCCAGATGGAGATTCAGAAATCGGCGTACGAGTATCAGCGGGCCGTCGAGCGCGGCGAGCAAATCGTCGTCGGCGTGAATCGCTTTCAGGCCGGGCAGGAGCTGCCGATCCCCACCATGCGCATCGACCCGGAAATCGAGCGTTCCCAGGTCGCGCGCCTCCGCGCGTTCCGCGCCCGGCGCGATGCCGCGAAATCCCGCTCCGCGCTCGATGAAGTCGAGCGCCGCGCCCGCGGAACCGAGAACCTGATGCCCGCGATCCTCGCGGCCGTCGAGGCCTACGCCACCGTCGGCGAAATATCCGACGCGCTTCGCCGCGCCTTGGGCGAATATCAGGAATCCGTCGTTATTTGACGATCCGGCGAGGATCGTCATCCTGAGGAGTGAAGCGACGAAGGATCTCTCTTCTCGGTACCCGCTGTGTCAAGTGACGATCCGGCGAGGATCGTCATCCTGAGGAGTGAAACGACGAAGGATCTCTCTTCTCGGTACCCGCTGTGTTAAGTTTTCTTCCTTGCCATGAAATACAAGCCCACGCCCGCGCGCGAGCTTCGCTGGCCGCGCCACATTCTCACCATCGGCGAAGCCCGGAAATACATTGACGCTGCCGGCTTCTGCATGCTCTTCCCGGTAGCGAACGTCCCGCTGCCCTCGCTCTATTGCGCCGTCACCGGCCGCAGCCCAAGCGCCGGAATTATCTTCAACAAGCGTTTCGAAATGCTCTGGCGCTGGAAGGACGATCTGCCGCGCCGCCGCCGCGCCTGCTATGCGAAATACTTTCGCGCCCGCGGCACGCTGATCTCGCTTCGCCACCTGCCGTATTTTCTCGCCATGCGCGAAACGGCCGTCGCTCCGTCCGATCACGCCCGCTTCTACTCCGAAGGCCGCATTCGTGACGATGCCCGCGTGATCTGGAAAACTCTCGAGGAACGCGGCCCCCTCGCCACTCTCGAACTCCGCCACCTCTGCCGCATGGAAACCAAGGCTGGCAACGTGCGCTTCAAGCGCGCTATCCGGGACCTGCAGTGCCTGCTCGTCGTTTCGCATTTCGGCTCCGAGCAGGAAACCGGCGCCTGGGCGTCCGGCCGCTTCGAATTGACCTGCCGGGTGTTTCCCACGCAGATCGCGGCCGCGCGGGAGATTGCGCCCGCGGAGGCGCGCGCGAGCCTGGCCGCCAAATTCATCGAGTGGCATCCGGACGCAACCGTGTCGCAACTGGCTAGCCTCTTCGGCTGGTCCCGAGACGAAGCCGTCGAAGCCCGCGCCGCCGCTCCGGGCTCGGTAAACGGAAGGCGAAAATGAAGTTGATCCTAGCCTCGGCCTCGCCCCGTCGTGCCGAAATCCTGCGCGCCGCCGGAATCGCATTCGAGGTGCATCCCGCGCTGATTGACGAATCGCTTCGTCCGGGTGAGCTGCGCGGTGACTACGTCCGCCGCCTCGCCCTACAAAAAGCCCGCGCTTCCGCAGCAGCGCAAAAGCGCGGCGGAGAATGCCTTGTCGTGGGTGCCGACACAGTCGTCGCCGCCGCAGGGGAGATTCTCGGCAAGCCCGCATCGCCTGCCGAAGCGAGCCGCATGCTGCGCCTCTTGAGCGGGCGCGTGCACGATGTGCACACCGGCCTCGCCCTCGTGCGCCTTCCGGGCTCCGTCGAGGGAGTTGTCGAGGAAATCACTCGCGTCACCTTCGCCCCGCTTTCCGACGAAGAAATCGAGAGCTACATCGCTTCCGGTGAACCCCTCGACAAGGCCGGCGCCTACGCGATCCAGGGCATCGGCGGGCGCTACGTCACTCGCATCGAAGGCTGCTACTTCAACGTGGTGGGCCTGCCTCTCGCGCGGCTTTGGACTCTCTTGCGCGAATTCGGCTGGAAGCCTTCCGCGGTCAAGTAACCGGCGCAAAACACAAACGGCGGCCGGGCGGCCGCCGTTCTGAAAGTCGTGGCTTGCGTGCGCGAAGATTCCGTCGCGCTACTTCTTTTCGTCGGCCGGCGACGAGGCCGGCGGATTCGCGGCCGGAGGATTCGTGGGCTGGCTCGTTTGAGCCGGCTGCTGCGGGTCGCCGCGCATCCCTTCCTTGAACTCGCGGACTCCTTGTCCGAGCCCCTTCATCACCTCTGGAATCTTGCGCCCCCCGAAAAGGACCAGGATGACAACCGCTATAATCAGCAAATGCATGGGGCTGTCCCACATATGCTCCCTACCTTTCACGCCCGGGTTCCCCGAACCTGGACGACCCCCGCTTCTACCTCTACTTTCGCATTATAGCACGCCCGTCGCCGGTGCGAGGTGAGTGGGCGCTTATCGGCGGCGGCTCGCCGCAGCGGCAATTTCGCGGGCGATCGCCAGAGCCGCGGCGCGCGGATTGCCCGCCGCGGTAATCGGCCTGCCGACCACGAGGTAGTCGGCGCCGCCCCGGAGCGCCTCTGCCGGCGTCGCTACTCGCGATTGGTCGTTCAAGGCACTGCTCTTCGGCCGTACGCCCGGGACGACAATCAAAAATCTGGGTCCGCAAGCACGGCGTATCGCCCGCGCCTCGAGCGCTGACGCCACCACGCCGTCGAGCCCGGCGCTCTTCGCGAGGCGCGCCAGTGCCACTGCGCGCGAACCCGGCGACCCGGAGATTCCAACGCGGCGCAGTGCCGCGCCGTCCATGCTCGTCAGTATGGTCACGCCAAGCAGCGCAGGGCGGCGCTTCCTGCCCCTGAGGGCCTCGCGTGCCGCGCGCATCATCGCGACGCCACCGAGCGTATGCAGAGTCAGTAGCCGCACCTTCGGCAGCTCGGCCGCCGCCGCGACCGCTCCCGCGACGGTGTTGGGGATGTCGTGGAATTTCAGGTCGAGAAAGATCCCGAAGCCGAGACCCGCGAGTTTCTCGATCGCTCGCGGGCCTTCCGCCGTGAAAAGCTGGCTGCCTATTTTGATGAGGCCTGCTGCACCGCGAAGCCGCCTCGCCAACGCGCAGGCCGGGCCTAGGCGGTCAACATCTAGGGCGACGATTAGTTGCGATGTTCCGAGGAGGGGCGTGAGGGCACCTCGAGAAGCTCCAGGCGGACCTTGGCTAGTCCGTGTTGATCAAAGCCGAGCCTCCGGGCCACTGCGTAGGAGACGTCCAGCTCGCGACCCTCGATGTAGGGGCCGCGGTCGTTGATTCGTACCACCTGGCTGCGCTGGTTCTTCGTATTCACGACCCGCACGATCGACCCGAGCGGCAGTGTCGGGTGAGCGGCCGTCTCGGCGTACATATCATAGGTCTCGCCGTTCGCCGTCGGCTGGCCGTCGAAGTCCTCGCCATACCAGCTGGTGGTGCACTCCCAGATGGCCAGGGGCTTGGCCTGGCTGCTGGTGTTCGGGTTGCTGTTGGAAGTCGGTAGGGGGGCTGGTGCCGTTTGGGAAGGGCTGCTAGCCTTTCCGGCCGCCGTGGGATTGGCGGACGGAGAAAGGATAAGCATACCCAATCCTAAAAACACTGACTCGAGAACCACGAAGATCCTAGCTCTCATTTGCATCTAACCTCCCTGAAATCAATAATATTCTAACATTTCGAGGACCCTGAAATCAACCGCCCTAAACCTCTAAAGATCCTCGTAACTTACTGATTTCAAGCAAATTTTCGTCCCGGCACCACGTTTCTAAGCCGCTCACGAGCCTTTCTGAAGCCCGTGGGTCGACAAAGTGCGCTGTGCCAACCTCAACTGCCGAGGCACCTGCAAGCACATACTCTGCCACGTCGGTAGGCCTTTCAATCCCGCCAAGACCTACAATCGGGATATTTATTACCCGAGCTGCCTCGTAAACCAACCTCACCGTTATAGGCCTTATCCCCGCGCCCGACAACCCACCCGCCGTACTACCGAGACGGGACTTCCGGGTGTGGGCGTCTATACACATTGCCGGGTATGAATTCGCGATTACCACGGCATCAGCCCCCTCAGATTCCGCGGCTCTTGCCGTAAGTCCAATATTTCCAACATTCGGTGTGAGCTTCACCCAGAGGGGTCTTTTGCTCGCCTTTCGGGCGACCCCGACCACCTCGGCGGTCAAAGTAGGGGTGGTACCATACTCCGCCCCACCTCGTTCTACGTTGGGGCAGGATATGTTCAGTTCGTATGCGGTCAACCCTTCGGCGCCTTCGAGGGCGCTCAAGACTTCCACGTACTCCCTGATGGTATGGCCGAAGACATTGGCGATCACCGCCGTGTCATATTTCCGCAATTGAGGTAGTTTCTCGCGGATGAACGCCCGGACGCCGATATTCTGAAGGCCTATGGCATTTACCATTCCCGCCGGCGCTTCGCACATCCGGGGAGCCGGCGCCCCAGGCATCGGTTGGGCCGAGAGGCCCTTTACGACGATTCCGCCAAGCCGGTTCAGATCCACGAGGTTCGCGAATTCGACCCCGTAGCCGAATGTTCCGCTCGCGGCAATGATTGGGTTCTTGAGATGAATACTGCCGACGTCAACTCGGAGATCTACCCCCGAGGCTGGTGGGGCGAGGCGTGCCCGCTCGGGCGAACTCACTGGCGACAGTCTAACATGCCGGTCAAGAAATCTTCGCTCGCTCGTGTATTTCGCCCCGGGATTCGCCCGCTGCGTACTTGCAGCCGTGTGTGCTACGATGAAGCCCGCGATGCGCGTGGTGGAGAAACGGCAATTGCTCTCGGCCGAAGAAATTGGCCGAACTCTCCAGCGATTGGCGCATGAAATCGTCGAAAAAAGTGGCGGCGCCAGGGATCTCGCGTTGATTGGTGTGCGGCGGAGGGGCGTGCCGCTGGCCGAACGCCTTGCCGGGCTGATTCGCGCGTCGGCGAAGGTGGCCGTGCCGGTCGGCACTCTCGATATCACGCTCTACCGCGACGACCTCTCCACCATTGCCCAGCAGCCTGTTGTCCAATCCACGGAGATCGATTTTCCGGTGGATAATCGCGACCTGGTCATCGTGGACGATGTGCTCTACACCGGCCGGACAATCCGCGCCGCAATCAACGGCCTGTTCGATCTCGGCCGCCCCCGACGCATACAACTCTGCGTCCTGATCGACCGCGGGCATCGCGAGCTCCCGGTCGAGGCTTCGTTCGTCGGCCGCTCGGTTCAAACCAGCGACACGGAAATCGTGGAGGTCCGGCTTCAGGAAATTGATGGCGAAGAGCGCGTCATGCTGGTGGACCGTGTATCCTGATTTCGTTCGGCAACGGTTCGGAGGCTGCTTCTAAAGGGAAACTGTGCTTCAGCGCCTGATACACTTGCTCGGAACCGAGACCCTCAGCCGCGAGCAAATTGCTTTTATCCTCGATCAGTCCAAGCCCTTTCAGGAATTCCAGCGTCACCCGTTGAAAAAATTGGCCACGCTGCGCGGCAAGACCGTCGCGATCGCCTTCTTCGAATCATCCACACGCACGCGCATCAGCTTCACCACGGCCGCCGCGCGCCTCGGCGCGGACACGATGGCGCTGCAGGCCGAGTCATCGAGCCTGAAGAAAGGCGAATCGCTCATCGACACGGTTCGCACGCTCGAAGCGATGCGCCCCGACGGGATTGTGATCCGCCACGCGTCGTCGGGCGCTCCCGAATTCGTCGCGCGCCGCCTGGAAATCCCCGTGCTCAACGCCGGCGACGGCACCCACGAGCACCCCACCCAGGCCCTGCTCGACGGGCTCACCATCCGCGACCGCAAGGGAAAGCTCGAAGGCTGGAACGTCACCATTCTCGGCGACATTCTCCACAGCCGCGTGGCCCGCTCGAATATTCACCTGTTGAGCAAGTTCGGCGCGCGAATCACGCTCTGCGGCCCCGCGATGTGGGTGCCGCGGGAGTTCGAAAGATTGGCGCCCAATATCTGCGTCGCGTATCGAATCGAGGAAGCGCTCGAGGGAGCCGATGTCGTTATGGTCCTCCGCGTCCAGACCGAGCGCATTCACGAGCCCGCGCTCGCTCCAGATGAATACATCGCCGGTTATCAGCTCACGCCGGCGCGCCTGCGGCTCGCGCGCCCCGACGCGTTGGTCCTGCATCCCGGCCCGATCGTACGCGGCCTTGAAATCGATTCGGCCGTCGCCGACGGGCCCCAATCAGGCGTCCTCGAACAGGTGACCAACGGCCTCGCCGTGCGCATGGCCCTGCTCTACCATCTCATCGGCGGCGCTCCGGTGGACGCGCCCCACCCCGCAAAGGAACGATCGAATGCTTCTGATTAAGAACGGGCGCGTCCTCGACCCTGCCAGCAAAACCGACGCCGCGCTCGACGTCCTTCTCGACGGGGAGCGCATCTCGAGCACCGGCGCGAATCTCTCCGCGCCAGGCGCGGAAATCTTCGACGCCAAGGGCCTGATCGTCGCGCCCGGTTTCATCGATCTCCACTGCCATCTTCGCGAGCCGGGCCAGGAGATGTCCGAAACGATCGAAACCGGCACCCAGGCCGCCGCTCGCGGCGGGTTTACGGCCGTCTGTTGCATGCCGAATACCCAGCCGGTGAACGACAACGCGGCGGTGACGCGCTCGATTGTTGAGCGCGCTGCGGCGGCGGCCACGGTGCGCGTCTGGCCGATTGGTGCCGCGTCGGTCGGGAGCAAGGGCGAGGCGCTCGCCGAAATCTCCGCCATGAAATCCGCCGGAATCGTCGCCGTCAGCGATGACGGTAAACCGGTCGCCTCCGCCCGCCTGATGCGTCAGGTGATGGACTACTGCAGCCCCTTGGGTCTTCCCGTCATGGATCACTGCGAGGACCCGTCGCTCTTCGCGGGCGGCGTGATGCGCGAAGGTCCGCAGTCGTTGCGCCTCGGGCTTCCGGGCATTCCCGCGCGGTCCGAATCGATCTGCGTGGGGCGCGACGTGGAAGTTGCGCACCTCACTGGCGCGCGCCTGCATATCGCGCACATGTCCGCGCAGGCTTCGCTCGAATACGTGCGCTTCGCGAAAAAATCGAAGCTGCCCGTCACCTGCGAAGTCACGCCGCATCATTTCACGCTCACCGACGAGGACGTCCGCTACGATTCGAATTACAAAATGAATCCACCGCTCGCCTCCCGCTCCGATCGTGACGCGCTGATCGCCGGCCTCGCCGACGGAAGCGTGGATGCGATCTCGACCGATCACGCTCCCCACCATCCGGCGAGCAAGGACGTCGAATTCGATCGCGCGCCGTTCGGCATCCTGGGGTTCGAGACGGCCCTTGCCCTCGGCCTCGCCGAGCTTGTGCATCCCGGAAAACTTTCGCTGATGCGCCTCGTCGAGCTTTTCACCACCGGCCCAGCGCGCGTGCTCGGCAGGGAAAGAAAAATCGCCGCGGGCGAGCCGGCCGACCTCACGATTTTCTCCGCCGATCACGCGTGGACCTACCGCGCCGCCGACTCGCCCAGCAAGTCGCGCAACACTCCCTTCGATGGCCGCGCCTTCCGAGGCGCCCCCATCGCCACCATCGTCGCCGGCCGCTTCGCATATCGGCGATAGCTTGGAGTTGCGAGACCGATCATGGGCTGTGCGGAAACTCCGTTGAAACACCGCGTGCGCGACTTTCTGGCCGCGGAACAACGCGCCGGCGCAAGGAATCGTCACGCCGGGTCAGCAGCAATCTCAGGGTTAGAACCTGTAGTTCAAAGCGGCGCGCACGACGTGCGCGTGCAGATTGTCGGATAGCGTGAAGACGTTTTGAGGAGATGGGGCCGGAGGGCTGCCGACCATCAAATTCGTACTCGTCGTTCGCAGCGTCCCAAAGGCCGCATAAAGATATTCCTCCTTGACCGAGAAATGGCGTCCCACAGAGTATTCGACTCCGCCGCCAACCGTCCAGCCGGGCATGTTCCGCCTCGCTACGGCAGTTTCAGTCGCGGAGTCAAAAGTATCGGTAAAGTGTTCGTTGTACCTGACATGGGTTTCGGCAAAACCTCCGGTAACGAACAGCAGCATGTGCCCCATGGTTATGCCAACGCGCGGCCGCGCTGTGAACAGCCAATTGGAACTGACCGACTGCGTAATCGTGAACGTCGTCGGGGAGCAGCACGGATACACGGTCGTGCCCGTTTTCGAGTCGCTGACGGACATCAGGCTGTAATCGGCCTCGACTCCGACAATGAGCTTGCTGACGTGCATGTCGTACCCTACATCTACGCCGCCGGAAAATCCCGTCGGGTTCACGTGCTGAGAGCCTGTGCTGGCGATCGCCGTGACATCGCTCGGGAGGAAATAGAACCCGGCGGGGTCCGCAGCGTTGGTCTGCGCATGTGACCTGCCAATGGACCCGCCGGAAGTGAAGCCGGCATAAAAACCTTTGAAATCATCCGCCTTCGCCGAACTCCACGCCGATAAAATCACAACCACCATGCAGCCGATGATTGAGAGTTTCTTCAATATTTCCTCCTGTACAGTCTGAACAAATGTAGGTAACCCGTATTTCCGTTTTGACCACTTGGACGAGCCTACTTATACACCCATGGCCTTTCCGAACGATCCGAATTCTTCTTCGTCGCATCGTCCTCCTGTTTGGGAAATGGTCATCCCGGTTCGCCACTGACTCGCAACCTAAAGGTTCGTTGGCGAGGCTTCAAATTGAGAATGCGGGATAAAAGGCGCTGGGCTTTAGCCCCTGAAGCTACGTGCCTCTGTGTCTCTGTAACTAACGTTGCTAGTGCGCGGCGGGTTCTGCGGCAGGATGCATCCCGTGCTGTGGAACTTCGTGGACTCCGCGCGGCGGCGGCTCTTGATGGAAGCGGAAAAGCTGGTTCAGCGGACCGGCGCCCTTGCCGGTTTGGTAGGATTTCTCGATCGCCTTGGTGACGTACGCCTTCGCCAGGATCACGGCTTCGCGAAGCTGCTGCCCGCACGCGAGCTGCGCCGCGATCGCCGACGAAAACGTGCAGCCCGTGCCGTGCGTGTTCGCGCTTCTCACGTGATCGCCGCCGAACGTCTCCACCTCCGCGCCCTCGCAGAGCACGTCGATCGGCTTTTCCAAATGTCCGCCGGTCACGATCACCGCGCGCGCGCCCATTTCGAGCAGCTTTTGTCCCGCCGCTTTCATCGCCGCGAGGTCTTTCACTTCCAGTCCGGTCAGAAACTCAGCCTCGGGAATATTGGGCGTGATCACGCTCGCGCGCTTCAGCAATTCGTCGCGCACGAATTTGAGGCCCGCCGCATCCAGCAGCTCGGTGTCTCCCGCCGTGGGACGCGACACGGGATCGAGCACCACGTGCGCGAATTTGTATTTGTCGAGGAATTCGGCCACCGCCGAGGCGTTTGCGCGGTTCGCCAGCATGCCGATTTTCACGCCGGCAAGGGTGGCGTCTTCGGCGAGCGCGTCCAGCTGCCCGCGCAGCGTCGTCGTAGGCGTCGCGTGCACGGCGCTCACGCCCGTCGTGGATTGCACGGTCAGCGCCGTCACCGCCGCCACCCCGTAGCAATTGTGCGCCGCGAATGTTTTCAGGTCGGCCGCGATGCCCGCGCCGCAGGAAGGATCGAATCCCGCGATGGTCAGCAGGATCGGAGGTGTTGGATGTCCGTTGCCGATGTGGTGGTGATGACTGCTCAATTCTCGCGTGCCCTCCGCGCCAGGCACAAATGCCGGCGACACCCTTCTGGCTGGGCGTGCCGGCAAAAGAAAATGTACGCGCGTTGCGACGCCCCGCGCAACAACTATCTTTTGCGGATGGAATGAATGGAGCGCCGAGGGAACCGCTCGGAGAGTTTACGGGAAGAGTCCGCGCACCAGCGTCGCGTCGGCCACGCGCCCCACCGCCAGGATGTAGGCTCCCGTGCGCATGTGCGCGCGATGCCTGCGCATGGTTTCGTGGACTTCGTGAAACGCGCGCCGCATCACGGATTCGAGTCTCGAATTCACTTCGGCGAGCGGCCAGAAAAAGCTCTGCAGGTCCTGCACCCACTCGAAGTAACTCGCCGTCACGCCGCCGGCGTTCGCCAGAATGTCGGGCAGCAGCAGGATATTTTTTCGAGCGAGGACTTCGTCCGCATGCGGCGTGGTGGGGCCGTTGGCGGCTTCCGCCACGATCTTGGCCTTAATCTGGTCCACGTTGTTGAGCGTGATCACGCTTTCCAGCGCCGCCGGCACCAGGATGTCGCACTTCATCGTCAGCAGGTCGTCGTTGGAAATCCGCGACGTGCCCGGCATGCCCACCACCGTGCCCGAGCGTTCCTTGTAGCGCATCGCTTTCAGCGGATCGATTCCGCGCGAATTGAAAACGCCGCCGCGCGAGTCGCTGATGGCCACCACGCGCGCCTTTTTTTCCGCGAAGATCCGCGCCACCAGGGATCCGGCGTTGCCGAACCCTTGAATCGCCACGCTCGCTCCCCGCAGCGGCATCTTTTTCACCTTGCACGCTTCTTCCACCACCACGATGCATCCGCGCGCCGTCGCTTCCTTGCGCCCTTCGCTCCCGCCGATGGCGACCGGCTTGCCCGTCACCACGCCGAGCGATGAAAACCCCTTGGTCATGGAATAGGTGTCCATGATCCACGCCATCGTCTGCGAGTCCGTGTAAACGTCCGGCGCAGGAATATCCTGCTCGGGCCCGATCAGAGGCAGAATCTCGGACGTGTACCGCCGCGTCATGCGCTCCAGTTCCGCCTTGCTCATCCGCTTCGGATCGCAGATCACGCCGCCCTTGCCGCCCCCGAACGGAATGTTGACCGTCGCGGTCTTCCAGGTCATCCAGGTCGCCAGCGCCTTCACTTCGTCAACCGTAACAGTCGGGTGGTACCGCAGGCCTCCCTTCGCCGGCCCGCGCGCCACGTTGTGTTGCACGCGGTACCCGGTAAAAACCTTCACCTGTCCGTTGTCCAGTTTCGTGGGAATGGATACCTCGAGCACGCGCTTCGGCGTACGCAGGATTTGGCGAAGTCCCGCGTCGAGCTTCAGATACTCGGCGGCCAGATCGAACTGAATCTGCGCGATGCGGTAGGGGTTTAAGTCCTCGCGGGGCGCAATGCGGGGTACGGGTTGCGGAGCCGCCTTGGCCATGGTGGCCATCGTGCCTTCCTCCCGGAGCGGACAAACTGCGCTTCTTCGATCGGCTGTCTATGTACTCGGGAATGCCCGAGTGCTCGTAAGTCACGCGAGAATCGAAGTTTAGCGAAGCCGCCGAGGATGTCAATGAAAACCAGTCACCAATCCTCACATCCCGCCACAGCTGAACTGGCTTCATTCCCGATAAGGCCCGCTCCGACCGCCTCCTAACCGGCTGTGAATGAACGGCTTATGGTTCCAGCCGCACCAGTACCCGTGCCTGCCGGGGCAGGTTACTTATACCGCTCATCCTCTCCTCCTGATAACCTCGTTGACCCCAAGCGACTTGCAAGTTACTGTGCCGGAGCCGGGGTACTGATACGGCTGAACGGCGCGACGAATCCGAGGGCCGGGCAATCCGCATCGGCCTCGCCCGCGTATCCAAGACAGGGAGCCGCCAAACTCTGGTGAGTTCAGATACGGGAACGGAACCGAGGGCCACCGACGCGGCGCTCATCGAGGGAGTCGTTCGCCGGGATGAAGCGGCGCTCGCGGCGCTCTACGATCGTTACGCTGGAATGCTCTCATCCGTTCTGAACCGGATTCTGCGCGATACGCAGGCCGCCGAGGAGATTTTGCAGGATATTTTCTTCCAGCTCTGGCGCACCGCGTCGCGATTTGACGCCTCGCGCGGCTCGTTGCCGGGATGGCTTTTGGTGATCGCCCGCAATCGCGCCATTTCGCGTCTGCGGCGGCACAATCCGGCCGCCGGCGACGAGCTCGACGAAACCGCGGTGGTCTCGACCTTCAATTTCGAAAACGCCGTCGCGCAGCGCCAGTTGCTCGGCCGCGTCAAAGGCGCCCTCGAAAATCTTCCCAGGGAACAACGCGCCGCCGTCGAGCTCGCGTTTTTCGAAGGATTGACGCACAGCGAAATCGCGCGCCGCACCGGCGATCCCCTTGGAACGGTCAAAACGCGCCTGCGCTCCGCGATGGAAACGCTGAGGCGGATTTTGCATTCTCCGGCGGCATCCACGGCATGAACGGACATCCAGCTCGCGATGAGGATTTCGATCTGTACGCTCTCGGCGCGCTCGAAGGCGACGAAAAGCGGGCGATCGAATCGCACATTGCTTCGTGCGCGGAGTGCGAACGCAAGCTCGCCGAAGCGCGCGGGCGCATCGCCCCGCTCGCGCTTGCCGCGCCCGAGGTCGCCCCTTCCGCCGCGGTCAAGCGGCGTCTCATGCGCCAAATCCGCGCGGACGCCGAGCGGAGCACGCCGCATCCGCCGGAGCGCGCGGCGGGTTCCTTCGGCAGGTGGTGGGCCGCCGTGCTGGTGCCCGTGGGAGCGGCCCTCGCGATTGCCACAATCGTTCTCTGGGCCCAGAATCGCGAGCTCGATCGCCAGCTCGCCCGCCTGCACGCCGCCGTGCAGCAGCAACAGGAAAAGTTGGAGGAGGCTCGCGAAATCGCGGACCTGGTTTCGGCCCGCGATACGATTTCGGTCGCGCTCGCGCCGCAGCCGGGCATGCCGCAAGGCGCCGCGCACGTGATGTACAACGCCAAAATGGGAATGCTCATGTATGACGGAGAAATTGCTCCAGCGCCGGCTTCGAAGAGCTATCAGCTCTGGCTCGTCCCGGCGCAGGGCACTCCCATCAGCGCGGGCGTCTTCAATCCCGTTGCGGGGCGGGGCGACCACTGGATGATGAAGCTTCCGCAAGGCATCGCGCCCAAGGCGTTTGCGGTCACGCTCGAACCTGCGGGCGGGATGCCCCAGCCCACCGGTCCGAAGGTGCTGGTCGGCGCCGTATGACGGGCTGCCTGGAATGTAGCTTGTCGGAACCGGGCATTTTGGCGTATAAGGGGGATGGCCCGGCAGGAGAGGTCGGTAACTTCCTTAACAGTCAACCCAGCTCGCTTTCGTACCGATGTAGTCCTGAGGAGGAAAGACACGATGAAGAGAGCCATCAGCATGTTCGGTTTGCTCGCAATGCTGGCCGCCACGATTAGCCTTGCCACCGCCGCCGAAAACAAGACGATGACGTGGACGGGCTGGATCAGCGATGATCATTGCGGCGCAAAAGGCATGAGCGCGGAACATGTCGCTTGCGCGAAGACCTGCGTCACGAAGAACGGCTCCAAGTGGGTGTTCGTGAACGGAGCCGACAAGAAAGTGATCGCGATTCACAACCAGGATGCCGTCAGCGCGGAAAAGAACCTCGGCCAGGAAGTGACGGTCACCGGTCATCTGATGGAAGATGGCTCGGTCCACGTGGACAGCATCGCGAACGCGAAGACCTGAAGCGTTATTGGGATATGGGGGGTGCAGGTATCAGGTTTGGGACTTGCGCCCCGCAACCCATCTTCGATTTCCTGCGTAGGGCTTAATTCTTACCCTCGGCCCTCTCCGTGTGCTCCGATTTTCTCCACGCCCATGTACGGCACCAGCGCCTCCGGAATGGCGATTGAGCCGTCCGCCTGCTGAAAATTCTCGACGATCGCAAGCCACGTGCGCCCCACGGCCAGCCCCGAGCCGTTGAGCGTGTGCACGAACTCGCTCTTGCCCCCCTTCGGCTTGTAGCGAATTCCCGAGCGCCGCGCCTGAAACGCCTCCGTGTTCGAGCAGGAGGAAATCTCCATGAACTCGCCCGCCGCGGGCAGCCACACCTCGATGTCGTAGGTTTTCGCCGAGGCAAAACCCATGTCGCCGGTGCAGAGCTGCATCACGCGATAGTGCAGCCCGAGCCGCTCGAGGCATTTTTCGGCGTTGCGCACCAGCATTTCCAGCTCGTCATAGCTCTGCTCGGGCCGCGTGAATTTGAATAGCTCCACTTTCTGGAACTGGTGCTGCCGCTTGATGCCGCGCGTGTCTTTTCCCGCCGCGCCGGCTTCGGAACGGAAGCACGCGGTCCACGCGCAAACCTTGATGGGCAGCGAATCGGCGTCCAGCGTTTCGTCTCTGTACAGACTCGTCAGCTCGGCTTCGGAGGTGGGCGTGAGCCAGAGGTCCGTGCCCTCGAGGTGAAACATATCCGCAGCGAATTTCGGCAGTTGCCCGACGCCCGTCAGCGCCGCCGTATTGACGATGAACGGCGGCAAAATCTCCGTGTAGCCGTGCTCGCGCGTGTGCAAGTCGAGGAAAAAATTCGCGAGGGCGCGTTCGAGCCGCGCGCCGAGCCCTTTATAGACGGCAAACCGCGCGCCCGCGATTTTCACCGCCGCGGGAAAATCCAGAATCCCGGCGCGCTCGCCTACTTCCCAGTGCGGGCGCGGCGTGAAATCGAATTTCGGCGGCGCGCCCGACCGGCGCACCTCCACATTCTCCGCGGCGCTGTGGCCCACGGGCACGCTCGCGTGCGGAATGTTCGGAATCGTCAGAAGGAACTGCTTCATCCGCTCGTCGAGTTCGGCCACGCGCTCGTCGTCGCGCTGAATCTGCTCGGAAACGCCCTTCATCCGCGCGAGAATCGCGTCGAGCGCCGGATTGCCGGGTTTCGTAGCGCCGGCATCCTCCCGGCCTGTGGTTCCGGATTCTTGCTTCTGGGATTTCTTCAACCGCGCGATTTCGTCGCTCGCCTTGTTGCGCTCGGCTTTCAGCATCTCCGTCGCGTGAATGATTTTCCTGCGTTCGCCGTCAACTTCGCGAAAGGGCGCGAGGTCGAGCGCGATGCCGCGATCGCGCGCCATCTTCTCGATCGCGTCCAGGTGCTCCCGCACGTATCCGAGGTCCAGCATGAGTGGAGCAGAATAACCGAAAGCAGCGATTTTTGGATAGCGTCCCTTCATCCGCAGAGTGTTTCAGCTCCAGCGAAAGATTCGGATTTTCGTCAGGGCACGCTTTCAAGCGTGCCGCACATAACCGAAACACCGACGGCTTCAGCCGCTGAGGCCTCAGGGGTTAAAACCCCTTCGGCCCCGCTCAACACGAGCGAGTGGCTGTCGTGAATCCGTTTGTGCCGACGTACAGCTGCTTCTCCTCCGCTGGGCATCGAGTTCTTCCCGCTGCTTCAGACTAATGCACTTCAGCTTCGCAAGGGAGTAACGCTGGCGCTTTCCAATTCCAAGGTTCAAGGTGTCTTGACAGAAGCGTCTATCGAGTGTTTACTATCGCGAGTATACCCTTGTTAGGAAAGCCAAGTGGCCAACTACACGGACGGCACCTTCTTTGTGGTCGGCTCGCACGGGCGCCTTCGCTAACTCAGCGAAAGGAAATCCTTGATGCGAAAAGCAATATGCTTCGCGATCGCAGCCGTACTGCTGTTCGACCTCCCGACATGGGCCGGACTCGGGAACAACAAAACCATGTACGTCGGTGGGACGGTGACGTCGATCAAGGAAGGAACCGAGGGAACTTCTTCGACCCGGGACGAGAAGCTGTTTGAGTTCGATTACAAAGACGGAAAACTCACGATTCCGTACGATCGCGTAAATGACTTGGAATACGGACAAAAGGCCGGAAGGCGACTAGGCTTGGCAATCGCGGTCAACCCTCTTCTGTTTTTTTCGAAGAAACGGAGGCATTTTCTCACCGTCGGCTATCAAGATGTGAACGATAAACAACAGGCAGCGGTCTTCGAGCTCGGAAAACAGGTTATTCGTACCACTCTCGCGTCCTTGGAAGCTCGGACCGGAAAGAAGATCGACTATCAAGATGAGGAAGCGCGGAAGAGCGGCTTGGGCGGCTAAAGGAAGCATATGTTCACTGAGTTTCTGTTCCTACTTCTCAGTTTGAGCCCGATGCAGACCACCGTGCCCCCGCCCTCCCCACAGGGTCAGACAGCTGATTCAACCGCCGGAGCCAGGGTGGACCCAGAGATCGCCGCTCAGTTGATAAAGGTTAAACGCATCTACGTGGATAGCTTTGGAGACGACTCGATTTCCCAGCAACTTCAGGCAATGGTCGTCAACTCACTCGCAGAATCCAAGCGGTTCATAGTTACCGAGAACAAGGACAGAGCTGACGCCGTCTTGAAGGGAACGGGAATCGAGAAGACAGCGCAGGAACTCCACGCAATAGCCGAGGGAACCACTGTTGCGACAGCAGCCGGGAGCGAGCACGGGCAAGTCACCGGCCACGTATCAGGCGGCACAGGGTCCGTGTCCAGCTCGAGCGACGGGGGTTTCTCCTCCCGAAAACTCGCCAGTTCCGATTCTCAGGCCTCAACCGAGACAGTGAACGACGCCCGGCTCGCCGTACGCTTGGTCTCATCAGGCGGGGACGTCATTTGGACGACCACCAAAGAGAGCAAGGGCGCGAAATACAAAGGCGCGAGCGCGGATGTGGCAGACCAGGTTGTGAAACAGTTGTTATGGGACCTAGATAGGTTGGTTCAAGCCAAATAACAGCCGTAAGTGGACCACCCCGGGGAGCTGCCTCACAGGGTTGCGGCCGCTGGGCCGCGTTAGCTTTCGACTCCTGAGGCGTAGACTCCACATCCTTCGCGAAACCCGCTTGCACTGAGCCGGACCGCGAGCGTCCCGCCCGCATCCGAGGTCCAGCATGAGTGAAGCAGAATAACCGAAAGCAGTGGCGAGTGAATAGTGGCGAGTGGGGTAGAATTGCAATAGAGTAGCCGCGGATGAGAACGACGCGGTATTTCCGCGAGCAGGTGCTGCGCAAAAGGCCGTATATTCAGATCGAGTGGTGCGAACGAATTCTCGCGCACCCTTTAGCCAGGGCCGTTCAAACGGATGGGCGCATCCGATTTTGGGGCGTCATTCCAGAATTTGGCGGGCGCGTTCTGCGCGTGGTGACCCTGGCGGACGGCGAAACGGTGCACAATGCTTTTCCGGACAGGGATTTCGAAATTCCCGGTCCATGATCGAGGCTCCGAAATGAAACTGCACTACGACAAGGAAACAGACTCGCTGTACATTGACCTCAACGCGAGGCCCAGTGTGGATTCACGCGAAATCCAGGACGGCATCGTCATCGATCTCGATGACAAGGGCCGAATCGTCGGGATCGATATTCAGCACGCTTCTCAGACGCTGGACCTCGCCACCCTCGAAACCGAATCCCTTCCGGCCGCCGTCCTCAAGCAGCGTTAGCGTGCCCGGCCGCTTGCGCCTCAGGCATGACGCCTCTCCATGAAGTCCGCTCGATAGGACCAGCAGCATAACCGCAAGAAGTGGCCGGTGAATAGTGAACAGTGATCGGTGAGTGGTGACGCGCGGCCCGGCCTCGCTTTCGTAGCGGCGCACCCGGCCTGCCGCCAGCTGCCGGCGTAGGAACCGCATTGGTGGCTCACGGAATGTGGTAGCCTAAAAGAAGCTCGCACGAATTACGCACCAACGAGATGTTTGAGTCAATCTGTGTAGGCAGGGATGATTTCCTTGGCGGTGGCATCGACTTCGGCCGTTTGGCCGAAACCCTAGTTTTCTACCAGCACGTCCACTTCCTAGCCGACCAAGAAACGTTCGATTCACTGGTGAGAACATGCGGAAGCGACGCAGTTTTGGAACTTTGCCGAATGGGTAGTTTGAAGATCCATTATTCTGAAAACACCACGGGCGTAGGGACACTAGATATCTCCACATCAGCGGAACGTCATGGGCTTGTCACCGTCAAAGGTCAGAACCAGAACTTCCTAAACCACGCCACCAAATTCTTCGACTCGTATTGCGGTCCGTCGGGCAAGGGACGAAGCATGATATTGAAGTCATTTGTATCGTTGGTTGAGCCCTTCGAACATTTAAGGTCGGTCTTGGATCATGTCCAATCGGACCTCGAAAACTCCGAATACGTCCGAGCCTCGGTCCAGGGAATCCTAGCCTCATTGGCCCCTGAGTACACGCAGCCGAATCCGCTGGTTTTCGACGTCGCCCTCAAGAGTGACGGGCACCTTTACGTGAATACCAACTTGGATTTTGCCGCGGCGAACGCTTCGTACCATAAGCGGGTCGATCCCGGCCATTCAACGCTGTCTCAAGCCTTTCTCATCGCTCAACTACTTGGTACGCGCGCAAACCTCGAAGTTGCATCAGGTTTGTCTTCCGATCTCTCATTGGGGCCCGTCAGCTCCATAATCGGTGCCAACAAGCTCGCTAGCCTGATAAAAACGCACGACAGAAATTGCGTCGTACGGGAGCGTTTCACCGAAATGGTAGTGAGCGATTCCCGTGCTATTTGCCAAGCTGTGAACGCCCGGCAACGAACGTTCGCCGACGTGTTGAAACTGGTGCAGGGGGCCCAGAAGTTCAAGGAGTGGCTAAGCAAACAACAGCAGTCAGCCGATCTTTGTCAGGAGTATTGTCGCGAGGTATCGAGGGTGGATTGGGCTGACAAACTGCCGCCGAAGACGGTCAGGTGGGTCCTCATCAACATGGCTAACTTTGCAATTGGGGCGATGGCATCGCCCATCGGGGCCGCGCTTGGAATTGGGCTATCAGCCGCCGATTACTTTCTGCTAGACCGACTGCTAAAGGGCTGGAGGCCGAACCAATTCGTCGAAGGGCCGTTGAAGGAATTCATAGGAATCGAATAGCACCCGACGCACGAAGTTTGTTGCGCCGGATCCCACCAGGACCGGCCGCAAGCTTGAAAGCGTGCCCTCGCGAACATGCAAACCCAAAGTCCACAGGAGCGACTTGACAAATTCGGGTCTTCTGTGTGCTAGCGTGAGTAGGGGCACTTTTCATGCCCCAAGAAAGGGCTCCCAGCGTCGACGGCAAGTCGAGCCTGGGAGATGGGCCAAACGGACATGAATATCGAAAGACGACATTCGATGAATGAACTCACACAATGGGAGGAGTACGAAGAAGGCCGCGGACCAAAACCTGACTCCGCCACATCGCTCGGCAGGCACGAGCGAAAATGCAGCGTCTGCAATCATCCCGACCGCGACGCTATCGAGCAGGAATTCCTTCGCTGGTACGCTCCGGAAGACATCGCCCGCGACCACGACATCCCCCACGCCTCCTCCATCTATCGCCACGCCCATGCCACCGGCCTTTTCGAACGCCGCTCACGGACCATTCGCCTCGCCTTGGAACCTCTCATCGAGCAAGCGACCGGCGTGGAAGCCACCGCCGATTCAGTGATCCGCGCAATCCGCACTTACGCGCATCTGAACGGCGCCGGCGAGTGGGTCAACCCTCCCAGCCACGTCGTCTATCACGTTGTTCCCGTTGGAACCGAAGCCCACGCGATGACCACGCCGCGGAACTCCCCCGCCAAGATTTCGTCCACTGAGATACAGATTTCTAATCGCAAAATCCAAGAATTAGAAGGTGTCCCAAAGCGTTGAAAACACGCGTCGCCGATCGGTTCTAATCGCGAATTTTTGCGACCCCTCCCAGTCGCGGTCGCTGCGGCCTTCGCGGTCGGCGGACAGCGAATTCGAAAAACGCCCGCCTAAAGGCGGCCGCTACAAAGGCAAAGGGCGGGAGCGCAGGCAAGATTGCCTGTGCCACGAAGGCAAAGGCAAAGGCAAAGGCAAAGGCAAAGGCGAAGATGCCAGCGGTTCGGTCAGACGGTAATGACGATCTTGCCCAGGAAATCGCCGGAGGCCTGGAGGCGGAAGGCGTCGAGGGCGCGGTCGAACGGGAAGACCCGGTCGATGACGGGCTTGATGCGGTTGATCTCGATCGCCTGAATCAGCTGCTCGAGGCTGGCGCGGCTGCCGACGCCGATGCCGTGCAGGCTAGCGCTCTTGAACATGAGGTCGTGGGGATTGGCGTTGCCCTGCGGGCCGGCGAGGACGCCGATCAGGGCGATCTTTCCGCCCCAGCCGACGCACTGAAACGAACGCGCGAGAGTGCCGATGCCGCCGTTTTCGATCACGCAATCCACGCCGCGCCCGCCCGTGAGCGCGAGGACGTCCTTTTCCCACTCGGGATGCGTTTTGTAATTGACGCCGCCGAAAGCGCCGAAGCCGCGCGCGCGCTCGATTTTCGCGTCGCTCGACGAAGTGACGATCACGCGCGCGCCGGCCGCCCGCGCGAACTGCAGGGCGAACATCGAAACGCCGCCCGTCCCGAGGCAAAGGACCGTGTCACCGGGCTTGGTGCGCGCGCCGACGGTCATCAGCGCGTTCCACGCCGTGGGGCCGGCGCACGTGAGCGTTGCGGCTTCCTCGAACGACAGGCTATCGGGGATGGCCACCCAGCCGTCTTCGTGTAGCGAGATGTACTCGGCGAGCGTGCCGTCGAGAGGGGCGCCCAGCGCCTTGCGGTTTTTGGGAGGCGGGCCGTCAATCCACAGCTGGAAAAACGTGGGGATGACGCGGTCGCCAACTTTGAAGCGCGAGACGCTCGCGCCGACGGCGACCACTTCGCCGGCGCCGTCCGAGCACGGGATCGTGTCGCGGTCCAGGCCGTAGCGATAGGTTCCGACGAGGATGGCGTGGTCGCGGTAGTTGAGCGAGGCGGCGCGGATGCGGACGACGACGTCGCTCGGGCCCGGCTTGGGCTCGGGCCGCTCGGCGCGGTGAACGCTTTCGACGCCCGCGGGGCTTTTCGGAATTTCCCAGACTCTCATGGGGCGGACAAGAATACCGGAATTCGCGCCCGCGCTCAAACCTCGCAGAGGCAGCCGGCGGGCCTCGCGCGAGGCTTCCGGCGGGGTCTTGCCACATTGTGTGTATCGGGCGGATTGGGCGTGGCGGTCCAAAACGAAACGGTCTAACCTTTCAGGGCGGGCCCTTCAGGGAAGTTTCGGGGGCCCGGACGAGCGGAGCGAACTCCATGGCCTATGACGCGCGCATCGCAACGGCGGAAGTTCTCGGCACGCTGGCGCTGCCAGCGCCAAAAATCTCTGAATTTCAGTTTGTGAAGGTGCGCGTGGAGGGGGACGTCGCGTATCTGACGCTCGATCGCCCCGAGCACAACCTGTTGAACGAGCGGATGCTCTGCGAACTGGCGGCGGGGATCAACACGCTGGGCGAGCTGGGCAACATCAAGCTCATCACTCTGGACGCGGCCGGAAAATCGTTTTGCGGAGGCATCGAGCTGGGCGAATACACGCAGCGGCGGGTGTTTCAGCTGCTAGACGCGTTTCACTGCGCGTTTTCCGCGATGCTGGACACGGCGAAGCCGCTGCTGGTGATCGTGAATGGCCCGGCGTTCGGCGGGGGCGCGGAGCTTGCGGCGCTGGGGGACCTGGTGATCGCGACGCCCAAGGCGCGATTCGCGCAGCCGGAAATCAAGCTGGGAGTTTTTCCTCCGCTCGCCGCCGCGGTGCTTCCCTATCTGCTGGGGCCGAAGCACGCGCTGGAACTGGTGCTGACGGGCGAGACGATGTCCGCCGAACGCGCGCGGGAACTCGGGATGGTGAACTGGCTTGTTCCGGAAGCCGAATTGAAAAAGAAGATCGAGGAAGTGACGGCGAAGGTGACAGCGCAGTCCGCGCCGGTGCTGACGATGGCGAAAAAGGCGATTATGGGCAGCCTGGGATTGCCGCTGCGCGAAGGCGTTCGCAACTCGATGAAGGTTTTCCTGAACGAACTCGCCGACCTCGAAGACTCGCAGGAAGGTTTGCGGGCGCTGGTGGAAAAGCGCGCGCCGAAGTGGAAAAACCGCTGAGTTACGTTCGCGCCGCCAAGCGGTGTCCTAGCTCGTTGCAAACTCTGTCGCGAGCGAAGAAATGAATCGACCAGACGTAAAATGGTGGCAATGGTTGGTATTCGGAGCTGGATGTTTTGTAGTGGCCGTCCTGACGGGCCCGATGGCCGATATACATGGCTATGGGACTTTGGTGGGTTTGATAGTTTCCCTGCTGGCCTTTACCGCTTGCAGCGTATGCTTCGTTGTGGGGTCGATTCGTTTTGTGAAGTGGATCTCGTCTTTGAGAGATTCAAATTAGTCCGAGCTCCGCTGTCGAGGCCGATTGACACCATTTCAAGCAAGGCATAGACTCGCCGACGACAATTGAACTGGAACGTGGAATCGGAAGGCCGTGAAAATCGGCCACGGTCCCGCCACTGTGATCGGGACGCGCAACGGTTGTGGCGCGAACTCCGAGAGTCAGGAACGTACCCGGGCCAGTCGAAGCTGACACTCTCCGCGAGAGGGAGTGTGGCGAGAGCCTCGCGAATCTCGCGAGGCTTTTTTGTTGTCCATTTGAGGGAGGTCGATTGGGTCGCGGAAGTCGGGAGCGAATTCTGGCGATGGCGCTCGGGGGCGCGCTGATTTCGAGTGCGGCGCCACGGGCCGACGCCGCATGGCGGTTGGCGAGCAGCCTGGGAGCGCAAGCGGAGGCG
The DNA here is from genome assembly GCA_035279445.1 of Candidatus Acidiferrales bacterium. GTDB lineage: Bacteria > Acidobacteriota > Terriglobia > Acidiferrales > UBA7541 > Palsa-295. Next base: position 71,385 of record DATEHV010000014.1, read on the forward strand.
GCTTACCCTGCCAAGCGCGTGGTGACCGATGATGTAGGACGGCAAGTGGAGCTGCCCGCGCGGATCAACCGGATCGTGACGCTCGCGCCGAATCTGACGGAGACGGTGTACGCGCTGGGCTTGGAAGACCGGTTGGCGGGCGACACCGACTTTTGCGACACCCCGGCCGCCGCAAAATCGAAGCCCCACGTCGGCAATCCGCAGAATCCGAGCCTGGAAGCGATCGTGGCGCTGCACCCCGATCTGGTGCTCGCGACGACGTCAATCAACCGCGTGGACACCGCGGACGCGCTCAAGCGGCTGGGCATCGCGGTGTACACGACCAACGGCAACACGCAAACGGTGCTCTCCATGCTCGATTCGATCGCGCGGATGGCGGAGCTGATCGGGGCGGAGCCGCAAGGAGACGAGCTCGTCGGGCGATTGCGGCAGCGTCTCGACGCGCTGCATGCGCGGCTGGAAGACCGGCCGCTGGTTCACGTGCTATTCGTTGTGTGGGAGCAGCCGCTGATCACGATCGGACAGAACACGTTTATCGCGGACGCGCTGCGATGGGCGGGGGCCGAATCGGTGGTGCTATCGAAGCGGAACTGGCCGCAACTGAGCATCGAGGAAGTGGTCCGGCTGCAGCCGGACTACCTCGTCTTCACGAGCGATCACGGCGCTGCTGGCACCGCGGAGCTTGCCGATCTGCGTCTGCGACCGGTGTGGAGAGACCTCGACGCCGTCGAGACGGGGCACGTTGTGGACGTGAGCGAAGAAGCGGTGCGACCCTCGCCGGGGCTGGTGGATGCGATTGAACAGCTCGCGCACGAGCTGCATCCCGAACTGTTTTCGGCGAACGGCGAAATGGACGACGCGAAACTCGAAATCGGAGCGGCATGGGAATCCGGTGAGCGGATGACAGCGGGGTGCAGATCATGCGTCCGCTGACGCCGCGGCGCGTGGCGTGGATCTGCGCCGCACTTGGTGGCGTGTTGTTCGCCGCCGTCGTGGTTTCGCTGCGCATGGGCGCGTATCCGATTTCCGTGTCCGACATCGTGATGACGCTTTTCCGGGGAGCGATCGGGCGATGGAACGACGTTCCGAGCGGGTTCGCGTCCATCGTGTGGGAAATCCGGCTGCCGCGCATCGCGCTGGGAATCCTTGTGGGCGCGTCGCTTTCGACCGCGGGCGCGGGCTTTCAGGCGCTGCTGCGGAATCCGCTGGCGGACCCCTACGTTCTCGGGGTATCGAGCGGCGCGGCGCTGGGCGCGATCCTCAGCCTGATCGCGGCGCCGCATGCCCCCGGCGGGATTCAGGTGGCGGCGTTTCTGGGCGCGGCGGCGACGACCGCGGCGGTTTATTTTCTGGGGCGCCGCGGCGGGCAACTCGACAGCGCGACGCTGCTGCTCGCGGGAATCGTGGCGGCGTCGTTTCTTTCGGCCATCATCATGTTTTTGATGACGACGCTGAGCGGGCGGGACCTGCGCGGCATGGCGTTCTGGCTGATGGGTGATCTGAGCACGATATCGCCCGCGAATCCGGCACGATGGTTCGAAGCGCTCTTCCTGATCTTCGCGATCGCGGCCGGGGCGATCTATGCGACGTCGTCGGACCTGAATCTGATTCTGACGGGCGAGCAGGAGGCGCGGCACCTGGGCGTGAACGTGAATCGCGTGAAGCTGGTGGTGTACGTGGCGGCGTCCATTCTGACGGGCCTGGCGGTTTCGGTGAGCGGCGCGATCGGATACGTGGGGCTGCTCGTGCCGCACGTGATGCGGATGATGTTTGGCACGGACTACCGGCTGCTGATTCCGACTTCGGCGATCGGCGGCGCGATTCTGATCGTGCTGGCGGACACAGTGGCGCGCACGATCGTGGGACCAACGGAATTGCCGGTGGGCGCGATGACGGCGGTTGCGGGCGCGCCCGTGTTCATTTACCTGATGCGGCGGAGGGTGCGATGAGCGCGGCCCCGGGAAGCGGCGCATCGCTCGTGACGCCGGCCGCGGCGATGGCGAGGAGCGCAGGCGTGCGCCTGAAGGTCGAGCAGGCGAGCTTCGCCTACGCGGCCACGGACCGCTCGGCGCCGAAATTCGCGCTCGGCCCGACGAGCTTTGAAGCGCAGCAGCGGGAAATCGTCGCGATCCTGGGCCCCAACGCGAGCGGAAAATCAACACTGCTGGCGCTGCTTGCGGGAGTGAACAAGCCGCTCTCGGGGCGCGTGGAACTGGACGGCGCCGAGGTTAGCCTGCTCGATTTGCGGACGCGCGCGCAGCGGATCGCGCTGGTGCAGCAGGAAAGCGAACTGCTGTTTCCGCTGCGGGTGTGGGAATACGTTTTGCAGGGGCGCTATCCCTACGGGCGGCGGCTGCGGTTCGAGTCCGCCGAGGATTGCCTGCTGGCCGGGAACGCGCTGGCGCAGGTAGGAGCGGACGCGTTGCGCGACCGCTGGATGGACCGGCTCTCGGGCGGGGAGAAGCAGCGCGTGATTCTGGCGCGCGCGCTGGCGCAACAGCCTTCGCTGCTGCTGCTGGACGAGCCAACGCAGCACCTCGACATCGGCGGCAAGGTGGAATTGCTGCGGCGTCTGCGGCGACTGGCGGACGACAACCGGTACACGGTTCTGGTGGTGACGCACGAGCTGAACCTCGCCGCGGAGTTTTCCGACCGGGTCGTTCTGCTGCACAAGGGAAAATGCCTGCGCGTGGGGACGCCCGCGGAGGTGTACGACCGCGACCTGCTCGGGGAGGTGTTCGAGGCCCCGCTCGAGGTCGAGATGCGGGCCGGCGGGAGGCCGCGCGTGATTTTAAGAGGGAGCCATTAGGACTTCAGGGGTTAAAACCCCTCGAAGTTCAAGGGCTTTAGGCCGGAGCTAAAGCTCCGACCTTTTGAAAAACGTGCATCGAGATTTGGAATCAGGAGACGAGCCACAAAAAAGTTGAAGTCGCGAGTTCGCGGAGGCTGAGGAAGCCGCCGCAAGCGGCGCCGGCGCGAAACGCGCGACGCCGTCCACAATCACAGGAGACTCCGCGCACGGGAAGACGGTGAAAATCCGTCGCCGCCGCGCGACTGTAAGGCGGAGAAACATTCGGCGCGCGCCACTGGCCCGCTCGGAGAATCCGCTCGGATTCGACGACGGGATGGGAAGGCCGCGCCGCAGTCCCAAGATTTCTTGGGACAATCCGCCAAGCCAGGAGACCGGCGGAGTCTCAATCCGGAAGCGCACGGCAGGCGCGCGCGTTTCCGGACAACCTTCAACTCCCGCGCGAGAGGGAGAGGAGGAAAAATGAGACTACGCAGTTTGTTCTACCTCGTTTTGGGAAGTCTGCTCGGGAGCGTTTTCGTCCAACCCGCAATCACGCACGCGCAAGCAACCGCCACAATCAAGGGAACCCTCACCGATCCGAGCGGAGCGGCCATCGGCGGAGCAACCGTGGCCGCGCAATCGCTCGATTCCACTGCGGCGATCGTGCGCACGATGAGCGAGCCGAGCGGTGAGTTTTCGCTGAAGCTTGCGCCGGGACGCTACCGCGTAAGCATCGCGCATCCGTCGTTCGTGCCGGCCGAGCAGGAATTCGCGCTTGCGGCCGGCGACGCGCGAACGTGGGATGTGCGGCTGACACTCGAAAAATTGTCTTCAAGCGTTGTGGTGACCGACGCCGCCGAACCGACGACGGCGGAGACGGCGCCCGATCTGGTGAACGTCATCACGAAAGAGCAGATCAACGACAGCGCCGAAATCTGGCTTGCGCCGCTACTGGCGACGGCGCCGGGAATGAGTTTTTCGCGCCTCGGACCGATGGGCGGAACAACGTCGTTTTTTCTGGATGGCGGCAACTCGAGCTACGCCAAGGTGCTGGTGGACGGCGTGCCGGTGAACGTGAGCGAGCCGGGATTCTCCGTGGATTTCTCGAATCTCACCGTGGACGACGTGGACAAGATCGAAATCGTGCACGGCGCTTCGAGCGCGCTTTACGGATCGGACGCCATGTCGGGGGTGGTGCAGATTTTCACGCATCGCGGCGCAACCCGTACACCCGAACTGGCGCTTGAAGGCGACGGCGGAACGTTCGGCACGGGGCACGCCGGCGGGCAACTGAGCGGTTTGCTGGGCGCTTTCGACTATTCCGCGGGCGCAGGCTACTTCGATAGCAGCGGCCAAGGCTCGGGCGACTACTTTCGAGACACGACACTCTCCGGAAACTTCGGCTGGAAATTGTCGGAGACCGACTCGCTGCGCCTGACTCTTCGCAACGGCGCAAGCGATGCGGGGCAGCCGGGCCAAACGCTGCTCGCCACGAAGTCGCCCTTCGCGCTCGACCCGGGACAGCACAGCGAGCTCCACAATTTCTCGGCGAATGTGGCCTGGAATTTCACGAGCGGCGAGCATTGGCGGAGCCAGCTGCTGGGATACGAATCGCGCTTCCAGGATACGGATTTTCTGCCATCGTTCGATTTTCAGGCGCTGAACAAATTCAATCGCGCGGGACTCGACGGACAGTCCACATATTCTTTTCGCAATGGAGGCGTCACGGCAGGTTATATGTTCGAAGCGGAGACCGGAGGGGCGATGGGCCGCCACGATCAGGCCGGCTATCTGGAAGCGCGGCGGCAGTTCGGGCGGCTCACCGCGATCGCCGGAGGGCGAGCGGAAGCGAACGGCTCGTACGGCACGCGAATCGTTCCGCGCGTGGGGGCGTCGTATGCCCTGCGCGACGGCCGGGGAATGGTGGGCGCGACGCGGCTACGCGCGTCGTATGGCCAGGGGATCAAGGAGCCGCCGCTGTTTCCGGCCGACTGCACGCCCATACTCAAGCCGGAACAGAGCACCACGGTCGAGGCGGGAATCGATCAGTCTTTCGCTTCGGATCGAGTGCGCGCGTCGGTGACTTACTTTCACAACGATTTCCGCGACATCGTGAGCTTCACGTCGGCCGGACCCCAGAATTGCAGGGACTTTGGAGGCAGCTTCTTCAACACGGACAAGGCGCGGGCGTTCGGCTCGAATGCATCGCTGGAAGTGAAGGCGACGCGGTGGCTGAGCTTCGCCGGAAACTACACGTACGACGATTCGAGGGTGCTGAAGTCCCCCAACTCGACCGATCCGGCGCTGGTGCCGGGCAATCGCCTGCTGAAGCGTCCGTTGAATTCGGCAAACCTGATGTTCAACGCGCACGTGCGAGGGATGAACTGGAGACTTACGAGCTACTACGTGGGCCGGCGAACGGACAGCGATTTTCTCAGCTCGGTTGTGAACGGGGTATGCGTCGGTCCGTGTATCAAGAGCGACCCGGGCTACTTTCGATTGGACATGGCGGTGATCGTGCCGCTGCGCCATGGATTCTCAACGACGGCCCACTTTGAAAATCTGCTCGACCGGCACTATCAGGACGCCGCCGGCTATCCCGCCCTCGGATACAACTACCGCGTGGGCATCAAGTACGTCTGGGGCGGCGAAAAATGAGCGCGTAGATAAGGCGCGGCACCAGCCAAATTGTCGGCCGGGCGCAAGATCCACAAAAAGCGCAGCCCCCGACCCGATGCTATAATCGTCCGCTCGACATGAGCCGGATCGCACAAGAAGCGCCTTCGATCCAGCCGGGCGCGATGAACCGCTACGAAGCCGTGATCGGCCTCGAGGTGCACGCGCATCTCCAGACGCTGACGAAGGCGTTCTGCGGCTGCTCGACGAAATTCGGCGACGCGCCGAATTCGAACACGTGTCCCGTGTGCCTGGGATTGCCGGGCGCGCTTCCGGTACTCAACAAGAAGGCGCTGGAGCTGGCGCTGCGGGCGTCGCTGGCGCTGGGCTGCAAGATTCAAGAGCGATCGCGCTTCGCCCGAAAAAACTATTTTTATCCCGACCTGCCGAAGGGCTACCAGATTTCGATGTACGAGCTGCCGCTCGCGACCGCGGGCGCGCTCGAGATCGGCGTCGAGGGTGAGCGGAAGCGCATCGGCATCACGCGGCTGCACATGGAAGACGACGCGGGGAAGAGCCTGCACGAGGGATTCCCCGATTCGGACCGCTGGAGCTACCTCGATTTCAATCGCTGCGGAGTCCCGCTGATCGAGATCGTTTCGGAGCCGGACCTGCGGACTCCGGAAGAGGCGTACGCGTACCTGAACACGCTGAAGCAGATTCTGGAATACACGGAAGTGAGCAATTGCAATATGGAAGAGGGCTCGCTGCGGTGCGATGCGAATGTGAGCGTGCGGCTGCGCGGCGCCGCGAAATTCGGGACAAAGGCGGAAGTGAAGAATCTGAATTCGTTCCGGTATCTCGCGCACGCGCTCGAATACGAAATCGGACGGCAAATCGGCGTGCTCGAATCCGGCGGCACGATTTCGCAGGAGACGCGGCTGTGGAACGTGGCGGCCGGGCGTACCGAGACGATGCGCTCGAAGGAGTTCGCGCACGACTACCGATATTTTCCGGACCCGGACCTGTTACCAGTGGCCGTTTCGGAAGAGGCGATCGCCGAGGTGCGCCGGTCCATGCCCGAATTGCCGGAGGCGAAGAACGCGCGTTTTCTGCGGGACTACGGCATCACGGCGTACGATGCGGGCGTGCTGACGTCCACGAAGGCGCTGGCGGATTACTTCGAGGCTGCCGTGAAGGCGGGGGCGCCCGCAAAAGCGGCGTCGAGCTGGATCGCCGTCGAGCTGCTGCGCAGGCTGAAGGACTCAGGCAAGGAGATTTCCGATTGCGCGGTCGCGCCGACGGCGCTCGCCGAACTGCTGGCGAAAATCGAAAAGGGAGAAATCACGGCGGCCAGCGGAAAGAAAGTGTTCGCGACCATGTTCGACACCGGGGAGCGCGCGGCGGAAATCATTGCCGCCGAAGGCCTGGCGCAGATCACGGACGGCGGCACGATCGAGAAAATCGCGCGGGAAGTGGTGGCGAAGAGCCCGGAAAATGCGGCCAAATACCGCGCGGGGAACGAGGGCGTTTTCAAATTTTTCGTCGGGCAGGTGATGCGCGAAACGCGCGGCCAGGCCAATCCCCAGACGGTGAATGAAATCCTGAAGCGCGTGCTCGCGGAGACGTAGCGCGCGCGATGAAATGGAGATACGAACGTGCCCAAAGAAGGCGAAGCAGCTCCCAGTTTCAAGGTGACGGCGGACGACGGCAGCCAGGTTTCGCTGGCCGACTATCGCGGGCGGAATCTGGTCCTCTATTTTTATCCCAAGGCAAATACGAGCGGCTGCACGCACGAATCGATTGAATTTCGGGACGCGCTGAAGGATTTTCAGGCGGCGAATACCGCCATCGTGGGCGTCAGCGGAGATACGGTCGAGGAACAGACGAAATTCAAGACGCGGTACAAACTGAATTTCCCGCTTCTCGCGGACACGAAGTTCGAGGTGATCGACGCGTACAAGGCGCGGCGGATGAAAAGTTTCTTCGGGAAATCGTTTCTGGGAATCGTGCGCACGACGTTTCTTATCGGGCCGGACGGGAAAATTCGCAAGACCTGGCCGAAGGTCACGCCGAAGGGCCACGCCGCGGAAGTGCTGGCTGAGCTTCGAGAAGGTTGAGGGCTCCTGCGACTCCGTTGCCAACCCGCTTTTGGGGTGACGCTGAAGAGAGATTCTTCGACTGCGCGTCCCGACCGGGAGACCGGAAAATGATCTCCCGGAAAACATAAGAACATCGGGACGCTCCGCTCAGAATGACCATCCGCGCGGTGGATCGCCAAATCGATAGTCCAAGGTCCGTCGGAGCGAAATGCCAAGACTCTGTAATTTAGACTGCTGGACGTCGAGGTTTTTCGAGGGACTGCCAGTGCCGCGTGTCGAAAATATGCCGCAGCAGTGGCAGCGGCTTCAGGGGCTAAAGCCCATGGATTGAAGATGAGCTTCGCCGGGGCTAAAGTCCCGGGCTCCTGAAGAGAATTACCCAGAAATTTCGGGACGGGGCGCTAGATGGTCACCTGAAACGAATCGCCCGCCGGTTCGATGAGGGCGTTATCGATCAGGCGCGTGCCGCCCACGCGCGCCGCGAGCAGGACGTAGCAGGCACGCCGCAGGCTCACCACGGGATCGAGAGAATCGGCGTCCACAATTTCTGCGTAATCGAGCGACACGCCCGGCTCGATTTCGACCACGCGCCGCAAGGCGGCTAGCAACCGCACCGTGTCCCGCTCGCCGGAGGAGATTTCCGCGCGAACGGTTTCCAACGAGCGATGGAGGACGGCCGCCGAGCGGCGGGCGGCGCCATCGAGGTAAGCGTTTCGCGAAGAAAGGGCGAGGCCGTCCGCTTCGCGCACGATCGGACAGACCACGATTTCGGCGCCGACGTCGAGGTCGGCGATCATCTGGCGGATGAGGCGGACCTGCTGCGCGTCCTTGCGGCCGAAGAAAGCAAAGCGCGGCTGCACGATCTCAAAGAGCTTGAGAACGACCGTGGTGACGCCGCGAAAATGGCCGGGACGCGAACGCCCCTCTAGCCGGTCGCCCAAACCTTCGACGACGACCGAAGTGCGAAAGCCCGGCGGATAGATTTCGTCGGCGGGGGGCGCAAAGGCGTAGTCCACACCGAGATTCCGGAGCGCGGCGAGGTCCGCATCGAGTGTCCGGGGGTACTTCTGAAAATCCTCGGACGGCCCGAACTGCTTCGGGTTCACAAAAATCGAGACGACCACAGGCGAACACTGCCGCTGTGCCTCGCGGACGAGCGAGAGATGGCCTTCATGGAGCGCGCCCATCGTGGGCACGAAGCCGAGGAGACGCCCGCGCGTGCGCGCTTCGGCAGAGACCTGTTTCATCCAGGCGACCGTATGAATGAGTTCCATTAAGGACGGGTCAAGCGCTGGCTTGGGCGGCCCGCTCGCGATAAAAGACAATCAGATCCGTGGAGACGGGCTTGGCGCCCAATTGCCGCAACATGGTCGTGATCTGGCCGCGATGGTAGGTGCTGTGGTTCGCGACGTGCTGGAGACACTGCCAGAGTGGCATAGAGAACGGTTGGCCAGCGAGAGTTTTGAAGGAAACGAGGCGCTGCAAGTCGTCAGAGGAGAGCGAAGCGACGTAGTCGAGGAGATTGCGCTCCACTTCCGCCCAGCCGCGGCGGACCGCTTCGAAATCCGGATAATCCGCCGCGCTGGGAAGCGATGTCGGAACGCGACCGTGCCATCGTTCGAGCCATACCCATTCGGCGCCGCAGAGGTGGACGAGCGTGTCGCGCACGGAGCCGAAGCTGGAGCCGAGTCCGCGAGTGAACTGCTCGGGCGTGAGCGCCGCACAGGCTTCGAGCGCTCGGTGGTTCGCCCAGGAGTCGTAGTTGTAAAGCGTGCGGATATCTTCGATGTTCATGCGAAGCCTCTCCCTTCGGATATGGAGCGCGCCCGGCAGGGCGCCCCGTTTTCAGCGCCGGCCGGGGATGGACTGATGCTCGCGAACCTCGGCCGCCGAGTGATAGGACTCGGCGTCGGAGGGGAAGCGCCCGCTGCGCACGTCGTCGCAATACTCGGAGACGGCGCGGGTGATCTCGGCGGTGAGATTGGCATAGTGCCGCACGAACTTCGGCGTGTGGCCCACCGAGAATCCGGCGAGATCGTGGAACACGAGAACCTGGCCGTCGCAATCTGGCCCGGCGCCGATCCCGATGCTGGGGATGCGGAGCTTTTCGGTGATACGCGCGGCCAAGTCGCGAGGCATCGATTCGAGGACGACTGAAAACGCTCCGGCGGCCTCGACGGCGCGCGCGTCCCGCTCAACCTGCCGAGCGGCGTCCGCGGTTTTCCCCTGCACGTGAAACCCGCCCAGGGCGTTGACCGATTGCGGCGTCAGACCGACGTGGCCCATCACCGGAATCTCGGACTCGACCAGGCGCGCGATCAGCTCGATGCGGCGCTCGCCGCCTTCGACTTTCACGGCCTCGGCGCCGCCTTCCTTCACCAGACGGACGGCATTGCGAACCGATTCGTCGAGCGAGACATGAAAGCTGCCGTAGGGCATGTCGGCGACGAGAAGAGCGCGGCGCGTGGCGCGCCGGACGGCTCGCGTGTGGTGCAGCATTTCGTCGAGCGTGACTGGCAGCGTGCTTTCGTAGCCGAGCACGGCCATGCCGAGCGAGTCGCCGACGAGGAGGATGTCCACGCCCGCTTCATCGAGCAGACGCGCTGTGGGGTAGTCGTAGGCGGTCAGGCAGGTAATCTTCGGTTTCGCTTCGGAAAAACCAGGAGGAGACTGAAATTTGCGGGAGAGAATGTCGGGCACGGTGACTTTTCCGTTGCCCGCAAGCGGTGCAACACTCATATTTTCCTCCGGTGCCGCTCCCAGAACGAGGGATGCAGCCCATCGAACAAGTTCATCCTAACAGAATTTCTGCAAAGAGTTAAGGGTGCGAGGCACCTGGTTTTGGACAGGGCAAACACCAGTGACCCCAGGCATTGCCGCCCATACCACAACCACGTTGGCCTGATTGATCCGTGCAAAGACAGCGTCTGCCGTCCTGTCCGGTCGTTTTTGGCATCGCGTGAATTGTAAAACCTCGCTTTTCTTGGCAGTAAACCATGAACATATAGCCGTCCTGCAGGACGTAGTTGCCGGTGATGCGCTTCCAGTCTAGGTCGCTGAAGGGCCGCCCTGCATAGTTACGCCTCAATGCAGAACCATCGCACAACTGAGCGGAAGTGGAAGGTGTATTTATTGTAGCGTCTGCTGCACGCTGGAGAGAGGTAAGCCTTTCCACCGCGAAGCGTTCATTCGTAGCGATACGATGCGCAGCCAAGGGCGGCGTCGCCGCAAGTACAATTAGCCAAAGTGCAGTCGTTGACGTAAGGAACACCCAAGCAACTCGCTTGTGCGCCTCTATCCGAGTCGAAAGCTTCGAACCCAGATAACCAGTGATAGCTGTTGTGAGAGCTACGAGAAACGTCGTGACGCCAACACCGATCGGCACCCAAGACGCCTCTATACCGTCAGTCGGCCACCAGAGCGCATATCCGGCACACTGGCCGAGAAACGTGCCGATAGTCGCACTGGCTACGAACAGGTACCAGCGAGCAGCATTGAGCATGCTAGCCAGGCAAGCCGAAAGTGCGACGGAACCCAATGCGACCTGCCACGGGAGGTCAAGTCGGGGGGAGATAATTATCGGCAGCCAACACGTGGCCGAACTAAGGAATGTCAACAGAACGAGAATGGCTGTTTCGCGTTTCACGAGACTGGCACGGGACATTGTAGCAGAAGCTAAATTATTAGAGAGTGAATGAGCGCGCAGATAGAACGATCAAATCTGCGTGACAGGCGCGGAAGGCACTGAGGGCGCAGGCGGCATTTGCGGCTCGACGCCGCGCCAGCCGACCGGGCGCCCCTGAAGGGCTTCCTTGAGCGCGCTGAAGAGCACGACGTACATCATCTGGCGGTAGTAGAAGCGCTGGAGGATGAGCGGCGCGAGAAGTGTCCAGTCTTCGTTTTTTTCCAGGACGAAGGCGACGACGCAGGTGAAAAGGTCAATCAGCATGAAGAGAGCGAAGAAGATCAGGGAGCGCTCAACGTCCTGCGACGTCCATAGCTGCGGCAAACGAGTGATCTGAAGCTGCCCCAGCCCCCAAAGAGCCAGCGAAAGCAGGAACAGAAGGTCAATGACCGGCGAAACGAGGGGAAGAATAATTTGGAACATGAAGATATTGGGCACGGCGATCCATCCGAGCGTGCCATAGCGCGGCTTGCCGGCGGTGTCGCGATGCTTCCAGACGGCCTGAAGCGTGCCGAACGTCCAGCGGAACCGCTGGCGGACGAGGGCGTCAACGGTCTCGGGAACTTCGGTGCGGCCGATCGCGTCTTCATCGTAGAGAATCTTCCAGCCGTTTCGCCGGATGGTGAGCGTCAGATCGGTGTCTTCGGCGACCGTATCGCCCGAGAATCCGCCGTTGCTGCGGAGCAGGTCGGTACGCCAGGCGCCGACCGCGCCGGGCACGACGGGGATGCAGTTCAGCAGATCGAAGGCGCGCTTTTCGAGATTCTGGCTGGTGATGTATTCGAGGGCCTGCCAGCGCGTGATCCAGCGATTGCGGTTCATCACTTTCACGTTGCCCGCGACGGCTCCGACCGCGGAGTCGGCGAAATGGCGGACGAGCCGCGGGACGGCGTCGGGATCGACGATGGTATCGGCGTCGATCGAGACGGAGATTTCACCGACCGCTTCGCCGAGGGCGTGATTCAGCGCAGACGGCTTGCCGTGATTGGTTTGCAGGAGCAGGCGGACGCGGCGATCGCGGCCGAAGGTAGCGCGCACGAGTTCGGCGGTGCGGTCGGTTGAGCCGTCGTCCACGACGAGAACCTCGAGCTTGGGATAGCGGGAGGCGAGCGCGGCGCGAACCGTTTCGACGATCACCGCCTCCTCGTTGTAGGCGGGGATGAGGATGCTGACTTCCGGCGTGTAGTCGGGATGGTCCACGGGCGCGGGGCGGAGCTTTTCCACCAGCGCAAGCATGCCGACGATCAGGGCGCGGCCGCCGACGAGCAGAATGCCCGCGACAAAAATAAACGCGATGCCCGCGCGCAGCCAGCGAAACACGTCGAAAATGAACGCATCAATGCGCACGGGCAACCATTCCCGGTACGACAGCGAAGGCATCACCTGGGCGCGACTCTGGCCCAGCAGGTCGGAGACGAGCACGAACTGGTAGCCGCGGGCGCGAAGCCCGTCGATGATCTGGGGAAGGGCCGCGACGGTGTGGCTGCGGTTGCCGCCGCCGTCGTGCAGCAGGATGATATTGCCGTCGCTCTTTCCGGTCTGATCGAGGACCCGCTGAACGATCGTCTCGGCGGGAGCAGGCGGTTTGCCGTTGGGCTCGCCCCAATCGTGGGGATCGATTCGCGCGCCGATAATCGCATAGCCCATGGACTGGGGAATCGGGAGCAGCTGCACTTCATTGGCGCTCTCGGGCTGGTGGTCGATGCCGTAGGGCGGGCGGAAGAAGGTGGTTTTCACGCCGAGGATGCTTTCCAGCATCAGCTCCGTGGTGTTCAATTCGATCTGAAGCTCGGCTTTGGAAACGCGTTCGGCGTCGAATTCCGGATGGGTCCAGGTGTGATTGCCTATTTCATCGCCCTGGGCGTATTCGCGCTTAACGATGCCGGTATTCTGGTTCGCCGACTCGCCGATGACGAAAAACGTGCCGGGCGCATTTTCGCGCTTCAGCACGTCGAGAATCTTCGGAGTCCAGTCGGGGTCAGGGCCGTCGTCAAACGTCAGCGCCACTTTATGAGGAGCGGCGCCGATCTGTTGGATGCGCCAGGACATCGGATAGCTCTGAAAGCTCTCGTCATCGAATGCGTCCGAATCCGCATCGTATTCGAAAGTCCGGCGGCCGCTCTGGGGAGTCCCAGTGATGCGCCAGATGTCGCCGTCGCCTTCGCGGACCAGGTCGTAGCCGGGCGGAACGTCCTCCAATTTGCTGCGCGTGGCGTCGTCGGCATGCGGCGTGTCCCAGATGTCCCAGAGCGAAGGGTCCTCCATGCCCAAGCGCCACAAAGCCGTGCCGCGAACGCCGGCGCGCTCGGCCGCGCGCAATTCGTTGTAAGCAGTGACGCCGTCGAGCATCCAGACGCTGTGCACGCGGTTGTTCTCGTCTTCATACGAGTAGTGGAGATTGAGAGTATCGGGATCGAACAGGATGTCGGACTCGGATTCGACGGCGGTGATCACGCCCTGCTGAAATGTGATCGATTGCGCGACGGGGTTCCGGTCGGTCTTCGACTTGGCCGGCCAGTCGTAGCCATAGTTCGCAATTCCCATTACCAGCTTATCCGGAGACACGAGCTTGGCCATGTTGTCGATATTGCGTACGAACCAATCCTGCGGCGCGACAGGCCCCGGCGGGGAAGTGGACCATCGAAAGTCGTAGTTCATCAGGATGATGGCATCCACCTGCGACGCGAAATATTTGTAGTCGTAGCTCCAGTCCGCCGCGGGCAAGCCGACCATCAGCTTCAGATTCCGGGCGTGCAGCGCCGCGGCAAGGTCGTGAGTGAAGCTTTGAAAATCCTGCATGCTCGATTTGGGGAGCGATTCAAAGTCCACGACGATGCCGGACTGGCGCTCGGCATCGGCGTATTCCTCGAGCGAGGTCGCCAAGTGCGCGCGGGTGGCGGGACTCGCGAGCATCTGCAGAAATGCCGGCGGGCACCACTCGTTGGTCACGGCGTTGTAGTTGTTGACCATCGCCATCACGGGCAGCTCGACGGGGGGCGTGCGCGCCTGCAGCGACTGGAGGAAGGCGGAGAGCTTCGGGTCGGGGTCCGCGTCGAGACGCCCGTCGGCCGAGACGGCGTGCAGGGCCTCGGGGATCAGCAAGTCCAGATCGTGATAGTGCGATTGGAGCGAAGCGAAGCTCATATAGTCGTCGCTGACGTAGAAGGCGGCGCGGAGGGGATCGTAATTTTGGGGAACGTGACCGAGAGCGGCGATCTTGCGACGACGACCCTGGCGCACGGCCCTGGCCCGAGGCTTCCCGCGGATGGTGTGCAAGCCCCCGCGAGTGTCCGGGCGCAAAATCTCGGGCAATTCCGGATTGCGGAGCACGTTGAAGAGGAAGACGACCAAAAGCAGCGTGAACACGCCGCCGGTCACCTCGAGAGCGAGGCGGGTGCGGCGCCAGCGGCGGCGCTCTTCGTCGTAGAAAATGGGCTTGCGTTCAGGCATCAGGGCATTCCAAGCTAGGGCCGCTCCGACTCATGAGCCTATGCATATGCTTTGGAATTTGCAAGGCGTAGCACGCGAAGGCCTTTCGAGATTGCAACAATTCCACGGACAATTTAACGGCAGCGGGCGCCTCCCGAGATCCGCCCGATGACCGCCAAAGCTATGATGCGCGCAAACGCAGCGCTTGCTGTATTGGCGGGTCTGGCGGTGCGGCTGTTTTTCGTCTTCAAATTTCCGGCGACCGATGCAAGCGACTCACCATTTTATATCGAGCTCGCGTGGACCTGGCTGAAGAAGGGCATTTACGGCGCGGCGGCGAACGGGCAGATCGTGCCGGTGGACACACGCGTGCCGGGCTACCCAGCGTTCCTGGCGGCGGTCTTCAGCATTTTTGGGAATTCCACGCGGGCCGTGATGTTGGCGCAGGCCGTGGTGGACCTTGCCACGTGCTTACTGATCGCGCTGATTGCGGCGCGGCTGGCGCCGGAAGCGGTTCGACGGCGCGCCGCCCTGGCCGGGTTGTGGCTCGCGGCACTCTGCCCGTTTACGGCCAACTACACGGCCGTGGTCCTGACGGAGACTCTGGCGACGTTCCTGACTGCGCTCGCCATTCTCGTTTTGCTTGAGGCGAATCGCGGCGCAGGACCGGGCGCCCCGGAAGCGACCTTCAGCGGGAGGCGCACGTTCAGTCCGTGGTTCCTCGGAGGCGTCGTGACCGGATTCGGAGCGCTGGTGCGCCCGGAAACGCCTTTGCTGCTCCTCGCCGCGGGAGTCGTGGCAGCGGCGAAATGGTGGAGGCCTGCCGATTGGCGGAAGCTCGCCCGGATGGGCGCGCTGATGGCCGCCGGGCTGCTGCTGCCGCTGCTGCCGTGGGCGGCGCGGAATTGGAGCACGCTCCACGAGGCGCAATTCCTCGCGCCGCGCTACGTCGAAGTGCCCGGAGAATTCGTGCCTCTGGGCTTCAACGCCTGGACGAAAACGTGGCTGTGGCGCTTCGGCGACGTCTATTTCACGCTTTGGAATCTGGACGTGGCGGAAATCCCGATCGAGAGTCTTCCTGGAAGGGCGTTCGACACTCCGGGGGAACGCGCGCGAGTGGCCGAAATCCTGGAGACCTACAACGACACGCTTACGCTTTCGCCGGAACAAGACCGCGCGTTTCGCAAAATTGCGTGCGAACGCACGGCGCGGCATCCGCTGCGGACGTATCTCAAGATTCCGCTGCTGCGCTCGTTCGCGCTGTGGTTCACGCCGCGCGTGGAGCTGCTGCCCTACACCGGCCACGTGTGGCCGTTGCGGACGCATTGGCAAGACGACCGCATTGATTTTCTGGCAACGCTGAGCCTGGTCTTCGTGAGCGGCATTTACATCGCTCTGGCGCTGGCCGGCGCGTGGTTGGCGCGAGGCCAGCCGGGCTGGGCGCTCCTGGTCGCGTTCATTCTGCTGCGCACGGCGTTTTTCGCGGGTTTCGTCGAGACGCCGGAGCCGCGCTACGTTCTCGAGTGCTTTCCGGCGGTGCTGGCGCTCGCCGCGCAGGTTTTCCAGGGCAGGCGTCAGCTTTCTTCGACGGGCTCCGGATGAATCGTCAGGCGGGAGATCTGAGGGAAGCGCTCCTTGACGCGGTTCTCGAGAACCGCGGTGATGTCGTGAACCTCCGTGATGGGCAGGCTTCCATCCATCGCGCAGTGGCATGAGACGAGAATCCGGTGCTCGACGCTGCGGACGTGAACCTCGTGGCAATCCACCAGCTCGCGATACTCCGACGGAAGTGAATTCATGAAATCCTGGACCGAGCGGGAGAGGTCCCGCATTTCTTCAGCGCCCGCGATGCGCGCGCCGAGCGGCTCGATATGGATATTGACGCGCGCGCCCGGATCAGTGGCGGTCCGGATTTCGTCCTCGAGGTCGGTTGCGTAGCGGTGCGCCTCGCGAAGGCTCGACGCCTCGTCCACTTCGAGATGCAGTTCGATGAAGAGGCGGCCCTCGTACTGATGCGCCGAGAGTTCGTGGACGGCGAGGCCGCGGCGCTGGGCGATCGCGCGAATGGTTTCGAAGATCGGCTCGTTGGTGCGCGCGCGAGGCTCGACGTGAACGACGACGTCGGCGGGAACGATCCCCTCGATCCTTCGCTCGACAGCATCGCTCGCGGCGTGAGCCTGTTCGAGGCTGGCGGTGCGCGGGACGCTGATGGTCACATCCACGAAATAGCGCTGGCCGGCGCGACGAACGCGCACGCGCTCGGTCTGCAACACGCCTTCGGTTTCATCCACGGCGCTGACGATGCGTTCGCGCAGGCCGCTTGGGGCCACGTCCAGCAGCGTGTCGAGCGTCTGGCGGCCGAGCCGGGAGCCGATCCAGATAATGACGCCCGCCACGCCGAGCGCGGCCACGGCGTCGAGCATCGCGAGCCACGGGAGGCCGAATCTTTCGCCGAGCCACGCGCCGGTGATCCCCAGAATGACGACGAAGGTGCTCCAGACATCGGTTGAGAAATGCAGCGCGTCGGCAGCGAGCGCTTCGCTCGGGTATTTCTTGGCCACCCGATTGAGCGCGCGCGCCCGGACGAAGTCGATTCCCATGGCCAGGCCGAGTATGAAGATGGCCGTGAGGCTGGGGCGAATGTGGGCGGCCCGAAAGAGAAGCCGCTGAAACGCTTCCCAGATGATGTAGAGGGCCGTCAGGAAAAGAAGGGCGGTCTCGACGAACGCGGCAAAGCTTTCGACTTTCTCGTGGCCATAGAGGTGGCGCGCGTCGGGAGGCTGGTCGGCGACTTGAACGGAAAGATAGGTGATCACGGCGGCGACCATATCCAGAATCGAGTGCAGAGCTTCCGAGAGAATTCCCAAACTGCCCGTGACAGCCGCGAGGGACGCCTTGAGGAATACGAGCACCACCGCCGAAGCCACGGAGGCAAGCGCGGCGAGGCGCTTTTCGCGCGTCGCGCGGGCGATGGACTCTGACATCATTCGGGCGATTATACGCTGGGGGCCGGCGATTTCAGGGCTGCGGCGGGACCCCGGATTTGCGCGGCGGCCCGCGCGACTGCCGCCCGAACTTCCGCGCCACTGGCGTCGCCGGAAAATGTATAGTGATTTCGAGCAGGACGGTGAACCCGCTCGACCGCCATGAGCCTGGCTCCGGAAAACCCCGTGAATTCCGCGCCGCAGAATCGTCCGGCAGCGCCCGTGCGGCGCAGACTGTTTGTGGCGCTGGTCGCCGCGCTGGTCGTGCTTGCGGGCGCCGCCGCCGTGGACGGATTGTTCGTGGAGCCGTACCGAATCGAGGTGACGCACTACACCGTTTCCGGGCGGGTGGCGGCGCCGCTCAAGATTGCGCACCTGAGCGATCTCCATACGCACGGGCTGGGCCAGCGAGAGCGGCGCATGCTCGAGGTGCTTGCCGCGGAAAAGCCGGACATCATCGTCATCACAGGAGATTCGCTCGGAAACCGCAGCGCCGATTACGAGATGTGCCGGGATGTATACATGCAGCTGCATGCCCCGCTGGGAGTCTGGTTTGTGCGGGGCAATTGGGAAAACGAACGGCCGCTGCGTCACGAGCGCGCGTTCTATCAAGAGGCGGGCGTCCACCTGCTCCTCAACGCGAGCCAGCAGGTCCAGCCCGGAGTATGGCTGGTCGGATTGGACGACCCTTACAGTGGGACGGCGCGGCCGGACGCCGCGCTCGCCGGCGTGCCGTCGAGCGCCTACAAGATCGCGCTCTTCCATTCGCCGGCGTTTTTCGACCGGATCGCGGGGCGCGTCAACTTGTGCCTCACCGGCCATACGCACGGCGGGCAGGTACGGCTTCCCTACGTGAGGCCGCTATGGCTGCCGAAGGGCTGCGGAAGGTTCGTGGAGGGCTGGTATCAGGAGCGCGGCACCAAAATGTACGTGAACCGCGGGCTGGGAATGTCCATGCTGCCGGTGAGGTTTCATTGCCGCCCGGAGATTACGTTCATTACGATTGTGCCGGAGCCGAAGGCATCGTGAGCGTGGAGAGAGTCTTCAGACGACAAAGGACGACGGCGTCGCCATCCCTTCCTTTGTCAGGGCCAGATTATGATCCTCGTTGGATCTTCACTTCAGCGGCGGGGCGGGAACGAGGGGCAGGCGGCGCGGCTCGCCGTGAAAGCCGCGGATTTCAACGTCGTCCAACAGAAGTGACGGAGCAATCATCGTGCTGGGAATGCCGCCCTGCGCGGAGCCAAAGGCGCCAAGGGCGGTTCCGGCCAGGCCGTCGGTGGGATTCTGCATGTAGGTGTCGACCACCGGGTCGTCGCCGAAGGCCGCGATGTTGCGCATCGACCGAAGCGTAAGCCCCTGGATGACGCCTCCGCGCACAGGCTCCTCGTGGCCATCCGCCACGTAGACGCGGCTGACGATCAGGGGCATGCGCGCGCCGCTCGCAATATCGCCCCCCATCTCGCCGATGAAGTCGGAGAAGTCCTCCTGTCGAACGGAGGATAGGGCGGGATTGTCCATGCGCTTGATTTCGAGGCACCATTCATGGCCGTCGTCGCGGCAGGCGTCGAGGAATTTTTTCCGGAGATCGGACGGTTTCAACGGATCCGAAGCCTGAAGAATCAGGTTGCTGCTCAGCGGGTGCACGTCGGTCAGCATGGCCGAGCGGGCGTGGCCGTTGGAACTTGAGAAATCCGGGCCGGGGCGACGCGACATCAGCAAGTCTTTCAGGATTCCGTTTTCCACCAGCGACACGCGCTCGGCTTTGACGCCTTCGTCGTCCACGTCGTATCCGCCGAGCAGCGGCTGGGCCTGAAACTCCTGAAGCGTGGGATCGTCCACGAGACTGACGCTGGTGGGCAGCACGCGCGTGCCGACGCGACCTGTCCATTCGCTTCTTCCGCCGAAGCGCTCGAGGAACGAGTCGAAATTCTGCGTCATCGAGAGGGGCGGGCGCGCGCCCGAGAGCGAAGGCTCGAGGACCTGCGCGAGGACCGAGGCGGCAGCGGGCGCGTCAAAAAGAACTGGGCCGGTGTAGTCGGAGACGAGCGCGCTCGAGCGCAGAGCCAGCAGTTCGTTCCCGGCCTGGGCGAGGGCCTTGGCGACCGCGGCGGAGTCAGGCAGCCCGGCGGGAATGGCGGCGTAGGTGGCGTAGAAATTGTGGAGCGGCATGCCATCGTCCGCCTCGGTGTCGAGCGCTGCTTCGATGGCCGCCAGGTGACGCGAAACCCGGATCGTGGTGCCCTCACTCGTCATGCGGTACGCCGTGGTGTACACGAGATAGTAGTTGATGCGGCTTCCGTAGAGCTGCGGGAAATCCCGCAGCGCCGCGGAGGCTGTGCGCGCTTCGTCCTCCCAATTGCGCGACGTCCAGTCCGGTTCGATCCGCGGGTCCACCTTCACGAGCGGCGTCGCCTCGGAGAAATCATCGATTTCGGGCGGCTTGGTAAGGCTGCGGAGGAAGGCCTGCTTGAGCGACATCTGCGTGACAGCGGCCTTGTAGGCCTGATCGGTGGCGAGCCAGAGGTCCTGGCGCAGAGAATTGTAATCGCGGTCGATGCCGACTTCGCCGGTCTGTCCGAGGAATCCCTGGAAACCGTCTTCACTGACGAAATTCGAACTGTCGAGGTGATAGTCGCCCACGCGAACGTCGACACTCATGAATCGGGTGCGCGAACCCGAGGAGGAGACGAGAGCGCCGAACGACGCGGTCACGCTGCGGATGTCGAGATCGAGCAGGCGATACTCGATATAGAACGGCTTGTCCACGCCGGCGAGCGACAACCGGGTGCGCGCACGCTCCATCTCATCATGCATCGCGCGCAGGGTCTGATCGCGATCGCCGGCCGGGACCGGCGCTTGCGCGGCGGCAACGGGAATCGCGAACGCGGCGAGAAGAGCGAGCGCAGAGAAATTTCTCACGGCTGCGGCCTCCCGGCGTCGGGATCGTGAGCCGGCGGCGGCAGGATTGGTGGACGATCGGTGGAAGTTTCCTTCTTCGCAAATTCCATTTCGGAAATCAGGATCGCGGGCGCGACGGCCGAAACCGGCACGGATCCCGACTCTGCGCCGCAGTAGCCATTGAAGATTTCCTGCTTGTCGCCGGTGGCGACGATTTTTGTGAGCGAGACGAGCGGAGTTCCCACGATGTCCACGCCCCGGACGAGTTCATCGGGACGGCCGTCGGGAAAAACGCGGTATACGACCAGCGGCGTCACCTGAAACGCCTGCGGCTGTCCGCGCCCTGTAAAGGTGAAGCCGCCGGCGATGTCGTCGATCAGCAGGCCGTAAGGCATGCCCTGCTGTTTGACGAGGTCGATCAGTTCTTGGCGAAGCTGCGCGTTCGTGACCGTCTTGGAGCTGGAAACGATCAGATTGCCCTGGCGCGCGACGGGAACGAATCCGAGCTGGCGGCGCCCGTGGCCGTTGGAGTGGGGAACGTTGACGAGCGGCGAGCGCGACATCAGGAAAGTTTTCAAAACACCGTTTTGCACGAGCTGGACGTCCTGGGAGGGGACGCCCTCGTCGTCGAAGGGATAGCTTCCGAGGAGCATCTGTCCGCCGAGGGTCGCTTCGGTGGGATCGTCCTTGATGGACATGAAGTCGGGGAGGATTTTTTCACCGATCTTGCTCGTGAAGGTCTGTCCTTCGCTGATGTCTTTCTGGCGGAAACCTTCGGCGCGGTGTCCGAAAACTTCGTGGAAGAAAACGGCGGCCGCACGCCCCGTGAGCATGGCGGGCCCGGCATAGGGGTTGGCGAGCGGCGCCTTATCGAGGGCTTCGGTTTCCTGAATCAGTCGTTGAATGGAATCGGAGATGGATTTTTCGTCCGGCGCGTCCTTGGGGTCGAGCCAGTCGAAATTGGCGTAGCGTTCGATGTCCATCCCGTCCGGGGCCTTGCTCTGGACAAAGAGTTCCAGGCGGTAGTGGATCTGGCCGAAGGCAAGCTTGGTGCCCTCGGTATTCACCTGATACTGGTTATTCGCGAGCGCGGTGAACGTGGCGATGGAATTCAGAACGGAAGGCGATTTGCTGAACGCGGCCGTGTATCTCCGCAGGCGCTCTTCCCACGGCTTGCGGTCGACGTGAATTTCGACGCGCGGGCCGAAGGAGGTGTGAGGCTCTTCGCGGGAAAAATCGGGCGCGGCGCCTTCGGCGGTCTGCACCTGCACTTGCTGGCTGGTCTTGACCTTGATCAGGGCTTCGGCGGCGGCGCGATACTGGCGGTCGGTCTCGCGCCAGATTTCGCGGCGCAGGACCGGAATATCGTCGTCAATCGCCAAGGTGGTGCCGGGACTCGTCCAGCTCGGCGGGCGCTCGCCAACCTTATGCGTATTGTCAAGCTGATAGCTGCCGACGCGCGACTGGACTTCGAGCCAGCGGGCGCGGTCTTCGGTGCTGGAAAGCAGCGCGCCATTCGAGCCGGAAACCTGCGTAAATTGACGATCGGAGACGGTGTAGCTGATAAAGTAGGCGGGCGGGTCGGCTTTGGATAGAGCCGCCATCGAGCGGCCGAGCTCGTCTTGCATGGCCGTCAGGACAGGCGGCGCCGGCTGCGAGGGGCGGTCGGCGGCCCAGCAGCCCCACGCCCCGACAAACAGGGCGACACCCGCGAGGAAGTATCTATATGTCGGTTCGCGTTTCATGGCTGCACAAAGTCTAACAGTTTAAGATAGGATGCACTCGATTACTAACGAAAAGCCGGGGCGATTTTCCAAGGTGCGGTCGAAATTGGAAGCGGCCGGGCTCGGTCCCTCAAAAGGAGAGTTAGATGCGCGCTCTGGTCATTCGGAGGTACGGTCCGCCGGAAGTTTTCGAGATGCAGCAGAAGCCGGAGCCACAGCCGAAGCCGGGCGAGGTGCTGATTCGGGTGAGGGCGATCGGCATCAACTTCGCGGACCTGCTGCAGCGCATGGGACTTTATCCCGGGGCGCCCAAACCGCCCTTCGTCCCCGGACTTGAGATCGCGGGCGTGGTGGAAAAAGCGGTCCCGGGAGGACGGCCGGGCGACGGCGAGGCGTTCAAACGCGGAGACGCCGTAACCGCCGTGACTCACTTTGGCGCCTACGCCGAGTGGGTGTCGACCGCCGCGTCGGGCGTATACCGGTTGCCGGCCGGAATGGGGTTTGAAGACGGCGCGGCGCTGCCGGTAAACTATCTGACCGCGTACCATTCGATGTTCACGATGGGGAATCTGCAGCCGGGCAATCGCATTCTGATTCACGGCGCAGCGGGAGGTGTCGGGATTGCGGCGGTGCAGCTCGCGCGCGCGAAGGGGCTGGTGATTTTCGGCACGGCGGGGCCCGCGAAACAGGAATTCCTGCGCAAGATCGGCGTGGACCACCCGATTGACCACGAGAAGAGCGATTTCGTGCAGGTGGTCCGAAACTTCGCGCCGGACGGCATCGAGATGGTGATGGATCCGATCGGCGGAAAATCGCTGAAGCGCGGGCAGAAATGCCTCGGCCCGGCGGGCCGGTTGGTGATCTACGGCCTTTCGGACGCGGCCGGCTCGGCGGGCAAGCGGAGCGTGCTGCGCGGCCTCGCGGCTCTCGCACAGACGCCGCGATTTCATCCGCTCAAGCTGATGTCCCAGAACCTCACGGTGATCGGCGTAAGCCTCGGTGTGATGGAGTCTCGCAGCGCGCTGCTGCGAAGCGAGCTGGACGAGCTTTTCCGGATGTACACCGCCGGAAAGATCAAGCCGGTGATCGCGAAGACGTTTCCGCTCGATCAGGCCGCCGCGGCGCACCAATACATTCACGACCGGAAGAACATCGGGAAAGTCATTCTTTCGGTGAAATAGCCTCGCCCTCATTGCGGATTGTGTAATCGCTGTATAATCCCGCAACCTATGCCCCTCGGCAATGGCTCCCGGCTAGACTCCTACGAAGTCCTCGCAACCATCGGCGAGGGAGGTATGGGTGAGGTTGAGCCGGTCCGGCGGCGTCCGAGCCGCCAGCCGAAATCCCGAGTGCAACGAGGGATCTCATGTTGAGCGCGGGCGTGAAGCTCGGCCCGTACGAAATCGCCGGCGCGATTGGTGCCGGTGGAATGGGTGAGGTTTACCGCGCTCGGGATACGAAGCTCGGGCGCAACGTCGCCATCAAGGTCCTGCCGGAGGCGTTTGCCGGGGACGCCGACCGCATGGCGAGGTTCCAGCGCGAAGCCAAGGTCCTCGCGTCGCTGAATCATCCCAACATCGCCTCGATTTATGGCTTGGAAGATTCCGGCGGCACGCGCGCTCTGGTGATGGAGCTGGTCGAAGGGCCGACGCTCGCGGATCGTATCAAGGCCGGCCCGATTCCTATCGACGAGGCTCTGCCGATTGCAAAGCAAATCTGCGAAGCGCTGGAATTCGCCCACGAGCGAGGGATTGTGCATCGGGACCTGAAGCCGGCGAACGTCAAAGTGACAGCCGACGATGCGGTTAAGATTCTCGACTTCGGCCTCGCGAAGGCGCTCGAAGGAGACGCGGCATCCACCGATATTGCGACATCGCCGACGATCAGCCGGATGGCCACGCTGGCGGGAGTTCTGCTGGGCACGGCGGCGTACATGTCACCGGAGCAGGCGAGAGCGAAACCGGTAGACCGCCGCGCGGACATCTGGGCGTTCGGCTGCGTGCTTTACGAAATGCTGACGGGGCAGATGGCGTTTTGCGGCGAATCGGTGACGGACACGCTCGCGGCCGTGATTCGCGCCGAGC
Source organism: Candidatus Acidiferrales bacterium (assembly GCA_035279445.1). Lineage (GTDB taxonomy): Bacteria > Acidobacteriota > Terriglobia > Acidiferrales > UBA7541 > Palsa-295. The sequence goes on from DATEHV010000014.1 coordinate 95,701, forward strand.
CCGACTGGTCGGCCCTTCCTGGCGCAACGCCCCTTCGGGTTCGCGTTCTCTTGCAGCGCTGCTTGCAGAAGGACCCGAGGCAGCGCCTGCGTGATATTGGCGACGCCCGCATCTCGCTCGACGAAGTTCTCTCCGGCGCGCCTGAGGCAGCGTCTTCGCTCGCTGCTGTAGGGCCAACGTTTCGTCGTCTTCTCCCATGGGCCGCGGGACTCTTTGTTGCGGGCGGCGTGTTGGCGGGCGTCACCGTCTGGGTTCTGAAACCCTCGCGTGTGTCTCCGCCACAACCCGTCACTCGCACGGTGATCAACCTGCCGCCCGGCCAACAATTGGCCGGTATGGACTCTGGCCCCGCTGTCGCTCTCTCTCCCGATGGTACACACCTCGCGTATGTCGCCCGCCAGGGCGGCACGCAGCAGATTTATCTGCGGGCGATGGATAACCTGGAGTCCAAACCCATTCCCGGGACGGAGGGAGCCGTCGATCCATTCTTCTCTCCTGACGCCCAGTGGATAGGATTCTTCGCCGGCGGACAGCTAAAGAAGGCCTCGGTGACCGGAGGAGGAGCGGAAACAATCATCAATGCTGCATATCCTGGCGGGGCCAACTGGGATACTCGCGGGGTGATCGCCTTCACTCCCGCACCAAACTCAGCTCTCCTGCAAGTGCAAGACGAAGGAGGCGCCCCGCAACCGCTGACGTTTCTCCAGAAAGGAGAAGCTGCCCAGCGCTGGCCGGAGTTCTTGCCCGGCGGCAAGACAGTGCTCTTTGCAGTTGGGGCGACCGCCGCCAATTGGAGCAACACGCTGGTGGGGATGCAGTCGGTCGGAACGGGTGAACGGAGGAACTTGATCCAAGGGGGTACGCATCCCCGCTATTCGTCCTCCGGGCACTTGGTTTATGCCCAAGGGGGAAACCTGATGGCGGTGCCGTTCGATGTCCGGCGGCTGGAGGTCACCGGCGCGGCGGTCCAGGTTGTGGAGGGCGTTCTGGAGTCCGAACTCAGCGGAGCGGCCCAATACAGCATTTCCCCCACGGGGTCGCTGGTCTACGTTCCGGGAGGCGTTCAGTCGATCCAGAGCAGACTGGTATGGGTCAGTCTCAACGGGGCGGAGCAGGTTTTGGCCGCGCCAGCCCACATTTACTTGGCGCCACGACTCTCCCCTGACGGTCGGCGGGTGGCCGTCGGAATCACGGAACCGAACACTCAAGTCTGGATGTACGATCTCTCCCGGGATACTTTGACCCGGTTTACATTTGACGGGAATCTCAACGTCGACCCGGTCTGGACTCCGGACGCCAAGAGGGCAGCGTTTAGTTCAAACAAGGGAGGCGCCGTTAACATTTACTGGCAACTGGCCGACGGAAGTGGTGGATTGGAGCGGTTGACGACCAGCGATAATGCGCAGATCCCGTTTTCCTGGTCCCCGGATGGGCAACTGTTGGCCTTTATCGAAGCCAATCCCACCACGGGAAACGATATTTGGGTGCTGAGCATGGGCGACCGCAAGGCGCAACCGTTCCTCCGGACACGGTTCAACGAATCGGTGCCACAGTTTTCCCCCAACGGGCGCTGGATGGCGTATATATCGGACGAGTCCGGTCGCTTTGAGATCTACGTGCAGCCCTATCCGGGTCCCGGTGGAAAATGGCAAATCTCGACTGACGGCGGCACGGAACCGATGTGGAACCCGAACGGACGGGAGCTGTTCTACCGAAGCGGTAACAAAATGATGGCCGTGGATATAACGTCAGAACCGATCTTCGCTGCGGGCAAGCCCCGGATGCTTTTCGAGGGACAGTACGAGCCAACCCCGTTGACGGTCCCCAACTATGCTGTCTCATCTGACGGCCAGCGGTTCTTGATGCTCAAGCCCGTCGAACAGGAACAGGCGGCGCCGACGCAGATCAACGTCGTGCTGAACTGGACCGAAGAGTTGAAGCGCCTCGTGCCGACGAGAAAATAATCCAACTGATGATCCGGCAAGCCATCACCGGCGTCAGTGGGTAGCAGAGGCAGGCGGAGCTGCGGCCGGCATGTGAACTGCCGGTTTTCGGAGGTCTGGAGCGAGCAGGTCCACCTGGTCAAACGGGATCTCTTCGTATTTCGCGTCCGGAAAAGCCTGCTTCAGCGCATCGCGGAACGCGCTCACATTCCCGGCGAGAACGATTTCCAGGTCGTTTGCGGTGAGATACTGACGGGCCATCTCCCGCACCTGCGCGGACGTGACGCCGCGGATTTTCTCCGGATACGTGCTGTTGTAATCGGCGGGCAGATCGTAAGCCGCCGCCGTCAGGACGCGGCCCGCCACCTGCTCGGCGGTCTCCGATTGAATCGGATAGACTCCGGCAAGGTAATCCCGCGCGAAATCCATTTCCTCGGGCGTCACATCGCCCGTGGACATTCGGGCGACCAGGTCCACGACCAGCTTGGCGGCCTCGACGGTGGCCGCGGTGCGCGTAAATGTCCCCACGGAAAACGAGCCGGCGTAGCGGTGCGGATTGAAAGTGGAGTAGGCCCCGTATGTAAGCCCCTTCTTCACGCGGACCTCGGTATTGAGCCTGCTGTTGTAACCGCCGCCGAAGATGCGATTCATCACCTCGACCGGAATGTAATTCGCGTCGCCGCGACGGATTCCCAGTTTCCCGACCCGAATCTGCGTTTGCACGGCATCGGGCTTGTCGATTAGCCAGATGTGGACGCCCGTGAAAGCCTCGGGCGGAGGCGGAACGTCGGCAGGGACGTCGAGCTTCGGCCACGCGCCGAAGTATTTTTCCGCGGCGGAAAACGCTTCGTCAGGCGTGACGTCTCCGGCGAAGGCGAGCAGGGACTGATTGGGAGCAAAGTTGGCGTCGTGAAATTTCGCGAGTGTCGCGGGATCGAATTTCTTCACCGTCGCCGGAGTGCCCTCTTCCGGCCAGCCGTAGGGCGAGCCGCCATAAATGGCGCGGTTGAAGGCCACCGAAGCAAGGTAGTCCGGATCCGAATACTGCACGGTGAGACTGGAGAGAAGCTGCCGCCGCTGGCGCTCGAGCTCGGCGGCTTGAAAGGCCGGATGCAGCACGATATCGGACATCAGATCGAGCCCAGTCGCCAAGTCTTTCTTCACGATATCGAGCGTCACCGTGGTGGAATCCTTGCCCGCGGAGGCGTTGAGCGAGCCGCCGATGAAATCAATCGCCTCGGCGATCTCCTTCGCCGAGCGCTTAGCGGTTCCCTGGGTCAGCAGGTTCGCGGTCATCTCGGCCACGCCGGGCGATCCCTGGGGATCTTTGATGCTTCCGGCCGATAGGATCACCAGGCGGGCGGCAATCGCCGGCTGGCTATGATCGGTGACAACGAAAACGCGCAAACCGTTCGGCAGCGTTTTGGTGGCTGCCGTGGGGAAGTGAAACGGCCGGGGCGGGCCAGCGGACGGCATCGCGGGTGTCAGCTTCACGCCGGGAGGGACGACGCCGGTGCCGTTCTTCTGTTCCGGCGCGGCGGCCGCCGGCGGAGCGGCCGGCTGCTGCGCGTAAGCCATCGTTCCCACGATCGCAAACATGGCCGGGAGAAAAGTCCATCGCTTCATTGCGCGCTTCATCATTGCTCCTGGCATCGGCCCCTCTCGGGGGCTCGCCTTAACGAGCGGGCGCCGCTGGCTTAACGACTAAGACGGTCGCGTGTTGGGGAACGAAATACTCCTTGGCCACGCGCTCGATGTCCGCCGGCGTCACTTTCAGATAACGATCGAGTTCGGTGTTGACGAAATCCGGGTTCTTTCCGATCACCGCCGCTTCCGCCAGGGCTACGGCCTTCTCTTCGTCCGTGTCGCGCCCGAGAATGAAGCCGGCGATCTCCTGGTTCTTGGCCTTCTGCAGCTCCTTGGCGTCCACCGCCTGATTCTTCAATCCGTCGAGTATCGCCACCAGCGATTTTTCGCCGTCCTCCGGCGTGTGCCCCGGATTCATGATTGCGTAGGCCCAAAAGAGATTGGGATCCTCGGTGAAATTGCCGAAGCCCGCAGCCTGCACGGCAATCTGATCCTTGTAAACCAGCGACTGGTAGAGGCGGCTGCTCTCACCCCCTGCAAGAATGTTCGCGGCGAGGTCGAGCGGGTAGGCGTCAGGGGCGTATCGCGCCGGAACCTTGTAGCCGATCACGATCGCCGGCAGCGGCGTATTCGTGTAGGACTTGTCCACTGAGCGCTCTTCGGTTTGCGTTGGTTCGGGCGTGTCCGGGCGGGGAATCGGTTTTGCTGACGCCGGAATGCCCTCGAAATATTTTCGCGCCCAGGCAAGCGCCTGTTCCGAATTGAAATCGCCCACAATCACGAGCGTGGCGTTGTTGGGCTTGTAGTAGGTATTGAAGAAATTGCGGACGTCCTCGAGCGTGGCCTTGTCGAGATCCGCGATGCTGCCGATGGGCGTGTGATGATACCCGTGGACGGTGAACGCCGCGCCGCGAAGGTCCTCTTCGATCAAACCGTAGGGCTGATTATCGACGCGGACGCGCCGCTCTTCCTCCACCACCTGGCGCTCGGATTTGAAATTCGCGTCGTCCACGTTGAGGCTGCCCATGCGGTCGGCCTCGAGCCAGAGGACGCGCTCAAGATAGTTGCTGGGAAACGTCTCGAAGAAATTGGTGGTGTCGTCGGCGGTTTCGGCGTTGTCAAATCCTCCGACCGCCTCGATGATGCGCGAGTGCTCGTCCGGACCCACGTGGGCCGATCCTTTAAACATCAGATGCTCGAAGAGATGCGCAAATCCGGTGTGACCCGGGCGCTCGTCCTTTCCCCCGACGTGGTACCAGACCTGCAAGTCGATCACGGGCACTTCGTGGTTCTCCAGGAGAATCACCCGCAGGCCGTTTGCGAGGGTGTGGGTGGTGAAGGCAAGCTTCGGCGGGCGAATTTCAGGAGACGCTTCCTGGGCGGCCAGAGACGCCGCCGCCGACGCACACAGGCCGATGGATAAGAGCGCCATCCAACCGACCGGGGCCCATTTCGCCACAACTCGTCTGATCATCACGCTCATCGTCAGTGTCCTCGATCGAGCCGCGTCCGTACCGTGCGCATCCGGGCGCCCCAAAACACGTGCTCCAGTATCACGACTGTGCGGGCAGGAGTCAAACCGCGACGGCGGCCGGCGCGAGAGAGAGTGAACGGACGCGATTTTGGCCCTCGTGCTTAGACGCGTATGAGCGGCAGGAGGATAGCGTTGAGTTGACTGGCTCCCGCTGTGAGCCTGGTGCGAGACTGTTTCCCAATTCGCGCCTGCGCGCGATCGAAGATTGGCGGTGGAACGGCCGTTGTGGTGGGATGAGAGGTAGCGGCGTGAGCGAATATCCGCCGCAAGGGAGGCGGCCATGCGAAGTCTGGCGGGCCTGGTGGGACTCCTGGCGGTGGCGCTGATTGCCGGGCTCTTCTACAAATTCTACTTTTCGCAGGCGCAATCGGCAGGCGCGGGGACGCCGACTCAGACGATCGACGTCGTCGGAGTGAAGAACGATCTTCTCGCCATCGGCCAGGCCGAGCGCGCCTACCAGGCCGAACACGGCTCGTACACTTCGCTGAGCGAGCTGATGTCGAGCGGAACGATGATGATGAAGAGGACGGAACGCGACGGCTATACCTACGAAGCGGAGGCTTCCGCAGAAAAATTTCAGGTGACCGCGCACTGCCCCGCCGCGAAAATTCCGGGCTGCACGAACTACGCGATCGACCAGAACATGGAGATTCGACCCGCGCCCTGAGGGCGCGCGCTCACCCAAGCGCCTCCGCGAGGGCCACAGCGCTCGGCGCGAGCCGCAAGCGCGCCCGAGCCTTTCAAACACCTCGCAGCACCCTTCACGCAATCACTCGCTCAGGGCGCAACAGGACTCGGCGAAGGCGGCAACGCAATCCCACAATGCGCGCAATGCGTCCATCCGGGCTCGATGCCGCGCCGGCAACCCGGGCACAGCGTCTGAAGCGGAGTGCCACAATGCGGGCAGAACGTTCCCCCCCTCGTAGGCTTGGAACAATTCGGGCAGGGCCTCCGCACGGGATCGCGGAGGAGGAAATACAAAATAATCCCGATGCCATTGGGAATGAAGATCGCGAGCAGCGTCCAGAGGACGCAGTTCATGCCGCGGCGCATCGAGTCTCCGCAGACATACCCGATGAGCAATATGTAGGGAATGACCAACAGGAGAAGTCCGTAGGCGAACAGAATCTGCCCCTCGACGGGCCACTGCGCGAGCTTGGGGTTCTGCGGAATCGCATACTCAAAAATCAGCGTGGCGGAACAAAGGTAGGCTGCCACGGCGAGATACCACACCAACGCCGGGATCACACGGATTTCGTCACGAAATCGGCTCATGTCATTCTCCTTTCGCGGCGCTGGTGGATCGACAGGACGACCGCGGCTACCCCGCCAACCAGCCAAGCGAACGTGGCGAAGCTGGCAAATCTGAGCCAAGCCTGATTCCAGTTGGAATTGAACATATACAGCAAGCCGCCGCTGACCAGACGGAAGACCGGCCAGCTCGCCAAGGTGACGACCCAGGCAAATACAATCAGGAAAACCATGACTCCACGGTGCCAGCGCCGCTCGGCTTCCTCAGCGAGACGCGCTTCGGCGCGGATCCGGCTGCGCTCCACCAGCCCGGGAGGAGGCTGGGGGGTAGGCAACCGATGCATGCCTCCGGCCAGAAGGCGCCACTCGTCAAACTCCGCGGCGCAGGCGGTGCAAGATCGGATATGGCGCGCGACGCGCTCTTCCTCGGCAGTGCCGAGCGCACCTGCGGCAGCCAGGGACAGCAGCTCGCGCATTTCCTCGTGCTCGTTCATCGAGGGCCTTCTCCCAGATAGCGCGCTTCCAACTGGCTTCGCATCTGTTCGAGCGATCTCCTGAGCCGCGACTTGACGGTGGAAAGCGGCGTGCCGAGAACTTGCGAGATTTCCTCGAGCTTCATTTCTTCTTCGAACCGCAGCGTCAGGACTTCGCGATAAACCACCGGAAGGGTTGCAAGCGCTTCCCCGAGACGTCCGAACCTCTCGCGTTCGAGTAACCGCTCGAGCGCCGGGCGCTCGCCGGAAACGAGCCTGGATACCGCAGACTCATTCGACTCCATGCCGGGAGCCGGCTCGTCCAGACTCTCGGGGCGAATCCGCCGAAGACGGTCAAAGGCGAGGTTGCGAGCCACGGTGAAAAGCCACGCGTCGAAGTTGCGGTTAGGATCGAATTTGCGAATCTTCTCCACCACGCGGAGCCACGTCTCCTGAAAAAGGTCCTCGGCCTCGGCTCTTTCGCGGACCAGCCGCAACAGATAGCGATAGAGACGATTCTGGTAGCGCGTGATCAGCGCCGAAAGCGCATCCAGGTCCCCACGCCGAAGCCGGGCCACATCACTTTCAAGGCCCACGCGCCCCTCCCAGGATATCGTTGCGGTGCCCATCATCGCATATCAGTTTGTCCAGCCGGCTCGCCGACCGCGTAGGAAAGTGCGCGGGAGGCCCCGCCACTGCGCTCACCCTGCGTGACGCTCGCCACCTTGCGAAACGCCACGATTGCCAGAGCTGCGAATACGACCGTTTGCGCGACGTGAATCCAAAACCACGCGTCCGCGCCTCCTTCCCACACCAGCCGCCGCTTGGCATCGAAGGGCCACACCAGAGTGAAGAAAGTGAGATCCGCGACGATGTGGACGGCAATGCCGGGAAGGAGCGACTTGGTCAGATAGGCGATCAGACCGAGAACCACGCCAGCGAGAAAGTATACGCTCAGCTTGGACAGATAGAATCCCTGCGTCAGGTGCGCAAGCGCGAAGAAGACGGAGGAGACCAGGACCGCGGCGGCGCCGGGGAACTTTCGCTCCAAAACCACCTGGCAGTAACCGCGGAACGCCGCTTCTTCCGAGACCGGTGAAACCAGCGACGACATCACCAGCAGGAGGATTACGGTCAGCAACGGTATCCGGGATATGTCCCCAAGGTTGTTGGGCCTCATTTTCACGAGTTGGAACAGTACGATCCAGCACCCGGTCAAGGCGACGATCGAAAGGACACCGGCGACAAGAGCCCAGCCGAACACGCGGCCCGAGACCGGATTCGCGCGCAAACACAGGCGTCTCGATTCCGAGGTGCTGTGCGGCCACCACCTGCCGCCGAGGTACACCCATATCAGCCAAAGGACCAGAGCCATGACTGGGACCGACCACGGGATCGCCAGGCCGGTCTTCTTATTGGCGGCCATCAGGCCCCCCCAGGCGCCCGACGCAACGGCGAGAACGGCGAACGCCAACACCCCCGACCAAATAACCGCCACGATCCGGCTGAAGAGGGAAGGCGTGTCTGTCATGGAGTTCCTCCCGCGATGCAGCCAGGCGCGAAGCCTGGATGGGTGATTGTTGCCATACCCCTAATACGGATGGGCATGCCAAAAAGACTCACGGTCCGGCGGTTAGGGGGCCCTGCGTGAGCCTGTGTTAGAATGAGACAGTCGTGCAAAGCGTCCTCCAGAACCTTCTCGAGCTGCAAAGCGTGGACATCCGGCTGAGCGACGTTCGCGCCCGGCTCGCCAAGTATCCCAAGAAACTCGCCGAAGTCGAGGCTCGCGTAGCGTCCGCACAGGCGGACGTCAACGCAAGCAAGGCCGCGCAGCTCGCCACCATCAAGGACCGCAAGCGCTACGAGCTCGACGTGGAGCAGTGGAAAGATAAGGCGCGCAAATACAGGGACCAGACCTCGCAGATCAAGACCAACGAGGCCTATCGGGCGCTCCAGCACGAAGTTCAGATGGCGGAAGAGGAAATCGCGAAGGCGGAGGACCGTTTGCTGGAACAGATGGTCGCGAGCGAGGAATACGACAGGCGGATCAAGGCCTCGGAGAGAGCGTTGAGGGATGAGGAGGAAATCGCGCGCGGCGAACGCGCGAAAATCGCGGCCGAAACGGCCGCAGCCGAAAAGGAGCTTGCCGAACTGAATTCCGAGCGAGAGCGCGCCGTGGCGGGTATACCGGAGAACCTGCTGGACCATTACGATCGAATCGTCAAGAAGCACAACGGGATCGCGCTTGCGGAGGTCCGCGAGGAAAAATGCGGCGCCTGCGGCATGCGCGTCCGGCCCCACGTTTTCCAGGAGATGCGCCGGCTGGGAAGCGAAGAGATGTTCCACTGCGAGACCTGCACGCGCATCCTTTACTACATTGAGCCGTCGGTCGCCGCCGCTCCGGCTGCTGCTTCGGCTACCCAGGCTTCCCCGTCGGCTTCCCCTGCGCGCGAGGGCTGAGGCCGGCGCGCATGCGAGGCTCGAAACCATCGCCGCCCGGCAGCGCGCCGCTTTTTTCGGAATCGCACCTGGCAGCGCCGCCCGCCGGAGTTCATATCGCCCACATCGACGGAGCCTCGCGCGGCAATCCCGGCCCGGCTTCATACGCCGTTGTCCTGCGCGACCCGAGTGGCAAGGTGGTCCTGGAATTGGCGAAGAGGCTCGGCCGCGAGACGAACAACGTAGCCGAATACTATGCTCTGCTGGCCGCGCTGGACTACGCCACGAGCCACCGGATTGCGGCGCTTCGGATCCGAAGCGACTCCGAATTGCTCGTTCGGCAGATGCAGGGGCGATACAAGGTGAAGAGCGCGGACCTGAAGCCGCTCCACGAGCGCGCGCAGAAGATCAGCCGCCAGCTAGCCTACTTCGCGATCGAGTATGTCCCTCGAGAGCAGAACCGCGACGCAGACGCCCTGGCCAATGTTGCGCTCGACGGGGGCCGTGTTTCGGCGGTTGAGAACGCGAACGCGGGCGCGGGGCGAGGCGCGAACGAGAGGAATCGCAAGCCCGGCCCGGGCCGGGTGCGGGCAAAGTTTGCCCGAGGCGTTTTCATTCCCTTCGAACCACTCGATGTGCCTGAAAATACGGAAGTGCTGCTGGATATCCGCATCCCCCCGCAGGAATAGAACTTAGGTTCCTTGCCTCCTGAAGAACTCACACAGTCAGTTAACTACCGGTACGACGGCACTATTGCCCACTCGCCGGGGCCGAGGCATGCTAACTGTTGGGAGGGTGTGTGACCAGCCTGCCGGATGCACTTCCGATCATTCTTGTCCTGGCCGTGCTTGTTGGCGCTTTTGTGTCTCTCGAGAGGCGCGCGCCTTCGACACGGCTCCGGCTCTGGACGTATGCCTGGGCTCTGTGCTTCGTCCATTTCATCGCGAACGCGATACCTATCGAGGCGGGCGTCACCGGGAAAATCCTCAACGGGTTTGACCTTGGGGCTCTGGAGCTCTCCGGAGTCGTTTTTCTATCCTCGACGATGCTGGGAGCCGGAAGCCGCCGAAAGCAGGCGATCTTCGTCACCCTCATCGGCGCGCCGCTTGTGGCGCACGCTTTTGTGGGCAGGTTTGGGTGGGGCGGGTCTGCGGCAGTGGACGGATTGATGGCCGCCGCTTTCCTGTCCGCCATCGTCTTTTCGCTTTTCACTCTCAACAGTGGGGTACCTTTGCGGGCCGGCGTGGCGATAGCGCTCGCTGGCATCGGCGCGTTTGCGATTCATGAACAGAGGCTGAGCGGCGGCGATCCGTGGTTCGCCGGTACATTTCCTCTGATGCTCACGTACGGCCTTTCCGGCGTGTTCTACTGGCGGCTCTACCGGCGACGCTCGCTGGGCGTAATGCTCGCGAGCGGCGGATTCCTGGGATGGGGCGCGGTCTATCCGATCGGCCTGATCATGACCGTCTACTCGACGAAGCTACAGGTTCGCCTGGACCTTTGGAACGTCCCAAGAATTCTCGTTGCGCTGGGGATGGTCCTGACGCTTCTGGAAGAGAATTCGACCGCGATCGAATCGGCGCACACCCGTACGCAGGCAGAAAACCTTCTGCTGCAGCGGCTTTCGCAGATTACCTCGCGCCTGCTGGGTGGGCACGATCCCGCCACTCTTTGCGGCGAAGCGGCCTCGGCAATCACGGAAGCCAGCAGCTACCGGTGCGCCGCGCTGTTCCTGCTCGGAGAGGACCGCCGCTTCTATCTGGCGGGACTGAGTGGATTCACCGCCCAAGAGGCTGAAATCTTACAGTCGTACTCGAGCAGCTATGCCATCGAATCGCTGAAATCCCGCTCGGCTCGAGGGCCGCGGCCCAGCAACCAGTCCTTCCGGATGACGGAGGAGAGGGACCTGACCCTCATCCCGATGGTTTCCTGGCGCGGCGCCCACGTCGGATGCCTCTACGTGTCGGATTCCCGGGATGCGCGCGAAGATGGGTCGTCGGAAATGGTCAAGTTGGAGCTCTTCGCATCCGACCTCGCCGTCACATTCGAGAACCTGAGGCTGCACCAACAGATTGTGCGGTCGGAGAAACTAGCGGGCCTCGGGCAGCTCGTCGCCGGGGTGGCACACGAACTCAACAACCCGCTCACGGGAATCATCGGCTACGCGGACCTGCTCGGCGACGAAGTGCACGACGAAAAACTCTCGAAGCGGGTGGAGAAACTGGGGCATGAGGCACGGCGGATGAAGCGAATCGTCGACGGCCTTCTCCGGTTTGGCCGCCAGAGCGATCAAGCCATCCGGTCGACCGGCCTGGAGGCCGTCCTGCGCGACGTGATTCAGCTGCGCGAATACCACCTGCGAAAACTGAGCATCGTTCTCGACGTGCAGCTGGAGCCTGCGCTGCCTCCGATCGGAATCGGCGAGGATGAGCTGAAACAGGTCCTGCTGAACATTCTCAACAACGCGATCGACGCCGTCGCGGAAAGCGCGCGGAAGGAGATACACATTCGCTCATCGAGCCAGGCCGGACGCGCCGTGATCCAGTGCGAGGATTCGGGTCCCGGGTTCACGGACCCGAGCCGCGCGTTCGACCCCTTCTATACGACCAAGCCGGTGGGCAAGGGAACGGGGCTGGGACTGAGCATTTGTTACGGAATCGTGCAGGAGTGCAAAGGCGAAATCACGATTGCCAATCAGCAGCCCTATGGAGCCAGCGTCGTCGTCGAACTTCCGCTGGCGATCGCTGCGCCCGCCATCATCGCCGACGACACCGGCGCGGTTCGGCGGTAAGCGGCAGCCGCAACATCGCCATTCACACATTTCCAGACACTTCGGCAGTTTCCCGTGCGGAATCCGGACACTCCGAGCGACCTCGAATCCAGGCTACTTCCAGACGTAAGAACGGTAAAGCGTGTCACGCTGGGCGGGGATATAGCCGGCATCGGAGATGATGCGGCGAAGCTCCTCTTCGTTGGTGCGATTGCGGACGCCGGCGGCGTACACCACGTTTTCTTCAATCAGGATGCTGCCCACGTCGTCGGCGCCGAACCGCAGGCCGACCTGGCAGACTTTGATTCCAGGCGTAAGCCAGCTCGACTGGATGTGGTCGATGTTGTCGAGATAGAGCCGGCTGATGGCCAGCGTCTTCAGGTAGTCGAACGCCGTGGTTTCCGGAACCTTCTTCCCGAGCGGCGTATTTTCCGGCGCGAAGATCCACGGAATGAAGGCGGTGAATCCGCCGCTGTCTTCCTGAAGGCGGCGCAGCCTTTCGAGATGATTCACGCGATGGCGGTACTCTTCACCGCAGCCGAACATCATCGTGGCGGTGGTGCGCATACCGAGTTTGTGCGCCTCGCGGTGGACCATCTCCCATTCCTCGGACTTGCACTTCAGGCGAGCGATGCGGCCGCGCACTTCGTCGTCGAGGATCTCGGCGCCGCCGCCCGGAATCGAGGCGAGTCCGGCGTCGCGCAGGCGCGCGATGGTGTCGCGAATCGAAAGCCCGGAGACCTCGGCGATGCAGGTGATCTCGGGTGCGGAGAAGCAATGCAGGTGGACATCGGGAAACCGTTCGTGAATCGAGCGCAACATGTTTTCGTAGAACTCGATCTGCAGGTCCGGGTGCAGCCCGCCCTGCAGCAGCACCCCCGTTCCGCCCAGCTCGAGCATCTCCCGAATCTTTTCGTAGATCGTCTCGAGGGGAAGGATGTAGCCGTCTTTCGCGCCGAGCGGACGGTAGAACGCGCAGAACGAGCAATACTCGGTGCAGAAATTCGTGTAGTTGATGTTGCGGTCGATCTGATAGGTCGCGACGCGCGGATCGGTCTTCTGGCGGCGCACCTCGTTCGCGGCCATGCCGATGCCGATCAAGTCATCGGAGTTGAAGAGGTCGAGCGCTTCCTGCGTAGTGAGGCTCATGAGTGCGCCGTGCGGCTTGCTTGACTGGAAGAGTCCACGGGAGCGCTTGCGGCGGCGAATTCCAGCGGCCGGGCGCGCGGAATCAAACCCGCGGCGGCGGCCTTTTCGAAATAGAGATGGAGCCCGGCCAGGTTCTCCGCATCCAGGTCAAAATTGATGTTTTCGGTGAGATAGCGCTCGAGGGCGCGCGGCGGCAGATCGAGCTTGATCGAGGCCGCCTCGGATATTTCGCGGACGCGCTCGAGGCCGTAGCGCTTCGATGCCAAAAAATCCCCGAAAACTTCCGGCGTGAGAGCTCCGGGCCGCCCGACCCAGATGGCGAGCACGGAGGGTTTTCCGGTCATCTCGCGCCACTGATGCGCGACGTCATAGACGAACAGCGTTTCGTGGCCAGGCACGGGCATCTCGTCGGGGTCGCCCTGGCAGCAGTGTTCGCCGCCAGGCGCCTTTCCCGCGAGCGCTTCCATCTTCAGGGAGATTCGCAGGGCCGGATCGCCGATCACGAGAGCGGCATCCGCCTGCCGGAGCATTTCCGTAGGATCGGGCGCGGCGTCCACAAATTCCGGTTGGATTTTCCAAAGCTCTCGGGAAAGGAGCCGCACCAGGCCGGCGGTGCTGCGCGAACTGGTGTCGAGCGCGATCCGCTGCGCCTTTTCGATCGGCTTCTTCGATACCAGCAGGAGGCTGCGGACCTCCCATTTGGCGGCGATCGCCATCTCGGGTAGGGCGACGACGCCCTCGATCCGCTGGTATTCGATGGAAGGGATGATCGCAACGTCCGCGTCGCCACGGCGCAGGGCCTCGGCGCACTGCGACGGCACGGTAAACGACAATTCGTATTTTCCCGCGAGCGGTCCGTCGGTGAAACCCCACACGAGCGGCGCCGTATTCAGGAATTCGACGATTGAGATGCGGAGCTTGCTCACAGTCGTCCCTTTGCGTTTGTCCGCAACGATATTATCACATCCCGCGGGCGGCCTCCGCGGGTGCGGAGGGGCGCTGCAGCGTCAGGGCATTATCTGTGATTCGTTTGGCTTCTTGAAAGCCCGTCAAAGGAAAGGCCGGTGAGTACGTTGGCTATGTCCGGTGCAAAGCTCGCACCAGGGCGATAATCCCAGCGATTAGAGCGACCTGCATTAACATCCCCGCGAAAGCCAACACTTCCCAGCCGATTTCAGACAGGCTCTCGTTCCACTTCTTCGTTCCGACCCTCATGAGCCCCTCCACTCGATTGGATGCGGTCGCGGCACATAAGGTCTGCAATCAGACTGGCGTCCTCTCGAGAAATGGCATGCCTCGTCTGCGCCCTCGCGCACTCGCCTGCGGCGCAAACCGGCGGCGAACCCGGTTCGGCGGCGCTATACTGATCGCGCGCGCAATGGAAATGAGTCGGTCACCCAAGGCGGTTCTCGAATCGTCGCTCTACGTAAACGATCTCCCGCGCGCCATCGCTTTTTATCAAAGCGTGCTCGGCCTTCGAAAAATGGATGATTTTCCCGGTGGCCGCGGCGCCGCGTTCCAGGTCGGATCAGGCCCCAGCGTTCTGCTTCTCTTCCGCGCCGATATGACGCTGCAAGGCGGGACATTTCCGCCGCACGGCACAACCGGGGCGGGTCACGTTGCGTTCAAAGTTGAACCGGAGGAAATGGACGCTTGGCGCAGGCGTCTGCAGGAGCATGGCGTACTGATAGAAAGGGAGCTCGTGTTCCGAGACAGCCCTCCATCGATCTATTTTCGCGATCCCGAGGGCAATTCGCTCGAGCTTGCCGTCTCCACGATCTGGCCCTTCGAGAAATCTTCAGCCGAGTGACGTTTCCGTCTGGAGCGACCGCTTCCGGAACGCTCGAGCGCGTCTGTTTTTTCATTCCGGGAAGAGCGCAACGGAGTGGGGGAATCGGATTCGGTCCTGGACTCTTTCGCACACAGAGAACTACGGAGGACGGCGTCGAAGATCAATGGGCCTATTTGGGACCGATTCGATTGGAAAGCCTAGTGGCAGGGTTCGAGCTGCCCATTCGAGTTCACGATTTTCAAATCGGGTCGCGCCTGGCAGATGGACGCTCGAAGTTCCTTGAAAGCGACTTTTTGTGATTCGAGAACGAATCCGGGTCCATCGAGTCTGGCACCAAAGGCTGGATCAACGTCGGCGATGCTAATCTGCATGCTGTTGAGCGACACGATCTGTTTGACCATGGAGAGAGTGTCGGCCGCCGGGCGCTTCGCCGTCTCGTCCGTTTCTATGAGAGTTTGAATCTGGCCTAGCGCGTCGGCTGCGGCGACCTCGGGGGGTTTTGCATCCTGCTGTGAACCTGCGGGTGAAGGCATCATGGCGAAGGCCACCACGAGGCAGGCTGCTGCCAATTTATTCATGGGAATCCCTCCAAATCGGTCTCGGCGGACGCGGATTGATTGAAAAACGCATCTTACTCCCATCCCTCTGCGTTCACTTGCAGTTTCACGCATTGGCGAGTGTCGCCGGACGCGCGCGCGGGGACGAGTTACACCCTCGGGAGCCTTATACCACCAGTTAAATGCCGAGAGAAGTTATTCCAGGATTCGGACGCGGCCCGCGAGATTCGCTGCGAGTGCGGTGTTGCGCTTGGGGCGGTACCGGCGAAAGAATCGCATGGGAAGAATTCCCGGCAGTCCGGAAATCGACGCGTCTGACCTTGGGAATTGTATTTCGAGTTCAAACCGGCGCCTTGCCGCGAACCGACGTGTGGTGAAATCGATTTCACGATTGCGCTATACTCGGGCGCCATGCCAGAACAGCCGATCTGCACGAACATCCAAGACCGCGTCGCAACCCTAACGCTGAACCGGCCGGACAAACTGAACGCGCTCAGCCGGGAGCTGCTCGACCAGTCCATCGCGACGTTGCGAGGCTGGGCGGAAGACCCGCAGATCGGCGTGGTGGTGATCACCGGAGCGGGCCGCGCGTTTTGCGCGGGCGGCGATATCGGCGGCATGTCGCAAGCGAACGCCGCGCCGCAGCCGCTCGAGGAGCGAATCAACGGCCTACGTCACGCGCACGAACTTTCCTGGCTGCTCTACAGCATGCCGAAGCCAACCATCGCCGCGGTGAACGGGCACGCCATGGGCGCGGGCCTCTCCCTTTGCCTTGCCGCAGATCTGCGGATCGCTTCCGATTCGGCGAAGTTCGGCACCGCCTATTCGAAGATAGCCTTCGGCGGCGACTTCGGGATCACCTGGCTGCTGACGCGCTACGCCGGGCCGGCCAAAGCCAAAGAACTGCTTTTCTTCGCTGATGCGTTCGACGCGGCGGAAGCCATGCGCATCGGACTGCTCAACAGGGTGGTGCCGCACGAATCGCTCGCCGCCGAAACGGCCGCCTTCGCGCGGCGGCTGGCCGAGGGACCTCTGGTGAGCTTCCGCTACCAGAAGGAGAACGTGAACCTCGCGTCCACGGCGGACTTCCGGACGATGCTCGATCGCGAGTCCGAAACCCATTTGCGTTGCGGGCAGACCGAAGACCACAAGGAAGGCGTCCGCGCGTTCCTGGAAAAGCGCCCGCCAAAGTTTTCCGGCAAATGAGCGGCGGCCATATCATTTCCAACAAGGAAGGCGCGGTTGCGACCATCACGCTCAATCGTCCGGAAAAGTACAACGCCTATTCGCCCGCGATGGTGCACGAGACGATCGCAGCGCTCGTGGACGCGCGGGACGACGACGCGATTCGCGTCGTGATCATCACCGGCGCCGGACGCGGATTCTGCTCGGGCGGAGATGTCAGCCCCGAATTTCAATACCCGGCCGCCTATCGGGGGCACCCGCTCGAATCCATGCTGGAGATGCGGGCCAACATGCACGAACTCGTGCAATTCCTGCATCGCTTCGATAAGCCGGTCATCGCGGCGATCAACGGGCCGGCGGTGGCAGGCGGCCTGACGCTCGCGCTTTCGTGCGATTTCCGCATCGCCGCGGAAAGCGCGAAGCTCGGAGACACGTCGCTGAAATTTGGGCTGATCCCCGACGAAGGCGGCGCATACCTCTTCCCGCGCTTCATGGGGCTCGAACGCGCGCTGAAGATGTCGCTGTTCTCCGAGGTCTATCCGGCACGGGAAGCCAAGGAGCTGGGACTCGTAACGGAGGTGGTTCCCGACGCGGAGCTTATGCCGACGGCGAAGGCGTGGGCGCAGGGCCTGGCCGAAGGCGCGCCCGTGGCCATCCGGATCACGAAACGGATGATGTACAAGCAAATGACGATGTCTCTGGACAATGCTCTCGAAGACGCGGCGCTTTCCACCATCGCCACCAACTACACCAGCGACGTCAAGGAAGGCATCGCCGCGTTTCACGCTAAGCGGAAACCTCAGTTCAAGGGGAAGTAGCGCCGCGGGGACTCAAGCGGTCTCCCCGAGTGAGCGGGAAGTTTGCCATGAGCGATTCGAAATGTGGGCACTACCGAATCATGAGGCTTTATCTCCCGTTTGCCGCCGCGATGGCCGCACTGGCGATTCCGGCCGGTTTAACTGCGACGAAAGCGAATTCGTTGCCAGCAGATAACGAAAAACTCGCGTTGACCGGTGCGAAGATCTATCCGTCGCCGAGCGAACCACCCATCGCTGACGGTGTGGTGGTGGTCCGAGGCGCGAAGATCGCGGCGGTCGGGAAATCCGGCTCGGTAGCAATCCCGGCCGATGCGAAAGTTCTCGATTGCAAGGGGCTTATCGTCGCGGCCGGCTTTCAGAACAGTCATGTCCATTTCACCGAAGCGAAGTGGGACAACGCAGCGAGCCAGCCGGCAGCCCAGTTGGGGCAGGATCTCTCGGATATGCTCACGCGGTACGGGTTCACGACGGTCGTGGACCTGGCGTCGTCGCTGCCAAACACGACGGCCCTGCGGGTACGCATTCAATCCGGCGAGATTCCCGGACCGCGCATTCTCACCGCCGGCGGAGGAGTCTACCCTCCTAAGGGCACGCCTTTCTATCTTCGCGATACGCTTCCGCCGGCGGTTTTGGAATATTTGGAGGCAGTGGAAGAACCTGCAACGCCTGACGCCGCGCGGAAGCTCGTGCTCGCAGAGATCAATGGCGGCGCCGACGTGGTCAAGCTGTTCGTTGGAGCGCTGTTGAGCCCCACCGAGGTGAGGGTGATGCCGCCGGAGATTGCCGCCGCGGCGGTGGCCGAGGCGCATCGGCACGGCCGGATGGTTTTCGCCCACCCATCGAATCTCGAGGGTCTCGAAGTCGCCCTCGAGGGCGGCGTAGACGTTCTCGCGCATACCACTCCGATGTCCGGGAGATGGGACGCCGCACTCATTCCTAAGCTGAAGGAACACGGCATGTCGCTCATCCCCACTCTCAAGCTTTGGGGGTACGAATTGCATAAGGCCGAAGCGCCTCCAGCTGCAGTCCAACAGTACGACGCCGCGGCGGCTGGCCAGCTCCTGCAATACCGGCGCGCCGGCGGGCAGATCCTTTTCGGGACGGATGTCGGCTACATGACGGATTACGACCCAAGCGAGGAGTACGCCCTGATGTCGCAGGCGGGGCTTACTGGGATGCAGATTCTCGACTCTCTCACGACCGCGCCCGCCGCGCGGTTCGGAGAATCAGCCTCGCGTGGGCAGGTCGCGCCAGGAATGGACGCCGACATCGTGGTCCTCGCCGCTGACCCGGCCCGCGACGCCCGCAATTTCGCAAGCGTCCGCTATACGATTCGCCGCGGCAGGGTGATATATCCAGTTCCTTCCAACTGACCGGAACCTTTCCTCATCCGTACATCAGCTAGCTTGACAACGCCGAGCGCGGGTGCGTACCCTCAGCCGCGGACTCCCTCTCGATGCACTCCGATGACTATTTAGGCTGGTTGGCGCTCGCGTTGACGCCGGGACTGGGCGCGCGCACCGCAGGGAAACTGCTGCGCGAATTTGGCAGCCCCGACGCGATTTTCAGCGCTTCCCTGACGGCGCTCGAGGCGCGGCACTTGCCGGCAGCCGTCGCGCAGGCCCTTCATTCGCGGCAGCCGTTAAGCGACGCGGCGAAAGAGCTGGCGAAGGTCCAGGCGACGGGCTGCAGGTTGCTTACCTGGGATGAACCCGAGTACCCATCGCGGCTCCGGGAGATTTACGATCCTCCGCCCCTTCTGTATGTGAAGGGAAACGCAGGGCTTCTAAATCGCCACGTGATTTCGATCGTCGGGGCGCGACGCCCGACGCCCTACGGGAATCAAATGGCGGAGAAGTTGGCGAGGGACCTCACGGACCGAGGGCTCGTAATTGCCAGCGGCCTCGCTCGCGGAATCGACGCCAGCGCTCACAAGGGGGCCCTAAGCTCGGCGACCGGGACGACGATCGGCGTCCTCGGCTGCGGAATTGATGTGGTTTATCCTAAGGAGAACAAAAAAATCTTTCAGGAGACGGAGCAGCGCGGCGCGATCATCACCGAATTCCCGATGGGTACGTTTCCAGCGCCCCAGAACTTTCCGATTCGCAATCGGGTGATTGCGGGCATGGCTCTCGGAGTTGTCGTGGTGGAGGGCGCGCAGTACTCCGGCTCTCTGATCACAGCGCGCTTGGGAATGGAGTTTGGCCGCGAGGTGTTTGGCGTGCCGGGCAACGCGACGCAACCCTCGAGTTTCGGGCCGAATCAACTGATCAAGCAGGGTGCGAAGCTGGTGACGGGGTGGGAAGACGTTGTGGAGGAGCTCCCGACACCCGTGCGCGCCGAACTGATGCCCGTGGAATCGGCTTCCCAGGAAGAGCGAGCCGCGCTGGTGGAGCAAGGCCTCGCGCCTCTTGAGAGGCCTCTTTACGAGCTTTTGAGTCTCGATGAAAGCCGTCATGTAGACGAACTGGTCGAGCGTTCGGGTCTCAGCTCCTCGGAGGTGCTCGCGGCGCTATTTGACTTGGAGCTCAAAGGCGTGGTACGCCAGTTGCCTGGTAAGCAATTCCTAAAAGTCCTGTTGTAATTATCCTGAGGACAGCAGGTTAGGATGGTAACGCCCGCCGGAACCGAGGAACGCCTTGCGGGCCGAGATTCTCAAGCGAGAATGTTTCACGAGGAACACAGACTGGGATGGCCAGATCACTCGTAATCGTCGAATCGCCGGGGAAGGTCAAATCGATCGGCAAGTACCTGGGCCGAAACTACAGCGTGAAGGCATCCTACGGCCACGTGATGGATCTGCCGAAGAAGTCGATCGGAATCCTCCTGCCCGGCGAACAAAACGGAAAAAAGAAGTCCAGGCGCAGAGCCAAGGGCAAAGCTGTTGAAAAAAAGGCCGCGAAAGCGCCATTGGTGAACACCGAGAACATCTTCGAGCCAACCTACGAGGTGATTCCCAGCAAGCTAAAGGTGATCGGCGACCTGCAGAAGGCCGCGTCGAAGGCGGATGCCGTATATCTTGCGGGCGACCCTGACCGCGAAGGCGAGGCAATTTGCGCTCACCTTGCCGAAATACTGGGCAAGCCGCGCAAATACACCAAGGTCGTCGCCGAGGCGGTTGCCGAAGCCGATCAAGCGAACGAAAACGGAGACAAATCCGAAGCCAGTCCGAAGCCGGCGAAGAAGGCGGAGAGCGAAATCCGGCCGACGGCTCCGAAGATTTTTCGCGTAATGTTCAACGAGATCACGCAGAAAGCCATCAAGGCCGCTTTCGAGCATCCCACGCAGGTGAACGAAAATCTCGTGGACGCGCAGCAAGCCCGGCGCGTGCTCGACCGGCTGGTGGGGTACAAGATTTCGCCGATTTTGTGGGACAAGGTCCGCCGCGGCCTTTCCGCCGGCCGTGTGCAGACGGTGGCGCTGCGGCTGATCGTCGAACGAGAGCGCGAGGTCCGCGCCTTCGTGCCCAAGGAATACTGGACGATTCACGCACTGCTGGCTGCCGGGGAGCCTCCGTCCTTTGAAGCGAAATTGCTCAAATACAAGGGCGCCGACATCGAGGTTTCGAATCAGGCCGAGGCCGAGAGAATTCTCGCGGCCGTGGAGAAATCGAACTGGCAGGTATCGAGCGTCGCCCAAAGGGAAAAGCGCCGGTTCGCGCCACCGCCCTTCACTACCTCGAAGCTCCAGCAGGCGGGTTACAACCGACTGCGGTACACGGCAAAGCGCACCATGATGCTCGCGCAGCGCCTCTACGAAGGAGTGGAGCTAGGTGCGGAAGGCTCGGTTGCGCTGATCACGTACATGCGCACCGACTCGGTGAAAGTTTCCAGCGACGCCATCGCGCAGGTGCGCGATCACATCGGATCAAGCTACGGCCCGAGCTACCTGCCCGAGAAGCCGAACTTTTTCAAGTCCAAGAAGGACGCGCAGGAAGCGCACGAAGCCATTCGCCCGACAGACGTGGGGCGCACGCCGGACAGCGTCCGGCGGTATCTCGATGACGACATGTTCAAGCTCTACCAGATGATCTGGCAGCGCTTCGTCGCGTCGCAGATGGTGCCCGCGGTGTTCGACCAGACCACGATCGACGTTGAGGCCGGCGACTACACGTTCCGGGCCACGGGCTCGGTGATGAAGTTCGAGGGTTATCTCGCAGCGTATCAAGCCGTAAAGGATGAGGAAGAGAAGGATGACGAGGCCGACGCCACCGGCAACCGGCTGCCCGCGGTCAGCGAAGGCGACCGGCTCCGCCTCGAAACGATTCGCCGGGAACAGCATTTCACCGAGCCTCCTCCGCGCTACACCGAGGCGACGCTGGTGAAGGATCTCGAAGAAAAAGGCATCGGCCGGCCGTCCACCTATGCGGCGATTATTTCGACGATCGTCGAGCGCGAATACGTCGTCAAGGACCAGGGCCGCTTCACGCCCACGCTGCTCGGCGAGAAAGTGACGGACCTGCTGGTGAAGGCCTTCGAGGACATTTTCGACGTGGGCTTCACCGCGCGCATGGAGGACGAGCTCGACGAGATCGAGGATGGGAAACTAGCGTGGCGCACGGCGGTGAAGGAGTTCTGGGATCCTTTTGCCGTGGATCTCGACAAAGCCGCCGACGCAATGGAGTCCTACAAGGCGGGGATTCCGACCGGGCAGAAGTGCGAAAAGTGCGGCCAGGGTGAATTGCTCGAGCGCATCAGCCGTCACGGATTTTTCCTCGGCTGTTCGCGCTATCCCGAGTGCGATTTTATTCGCGATCTTGCCGAACCCGGCCATGAACATGCCGAAGGCGACGGCAAGACCGAGTACTGCGAAAACTGCGGCAAGGAGATGGCCATCAAGCGGGGCCGCTTCGGCACGTTTCTCGCCTGCACGGGTTATCCGGACTGCAAAACGACGAGGCGCCTCGCTGCCGGGACCCGGCGCGCGCTCCAGCCCGATGTCGTTCTGGATGAAAAGTGCCCCACGTGCGGCGAACAGCTCCTGCGGCGCCACGGGCGATTTGGCGAGTTCATCGGCTGCAAGAACTATCCGAAGTGCAAGTACACGCGACCCATCACACTCGGGATCAAATGCCCGAAGTGCAACGAAGGCGAGTTCGTCCGGCGCGGCACAGCCAAAGGGCGTGGCCGAGGCCGAATCTTTTACGGCTGCAGCCGCTACCCGGATTGCGACTTCACCACGCCGCATGAGCCCATCGCCGAGCCGTGCCCGAAATGCGGAGCGGCGTTCGTGGTCGAGAAGCGCACCAAGCAGGGAAACTTCCGGTCCTGCATTCGTGAGAATTGCGATTGGGAAATCGCCGCGCCGGAACCTGCGGCGCAGCCTTCATCCGTGCCCGAACCCCAGCCTGTCGGCGCCGGCATGCCCGCGAAAGCCTGAATTTCGGCCCGGCATCCTCTGGCCGCTTACACGCTTTTTCCCCTCACGGCGGCCGATGTTTGCTGGCCGCCTTTCTGGAACGGCATTCCGCAACTTGACTCGAAGGGTTACACTACGCGCATCTCGCGCCCGCGTGATGTCCGGCAGCGAGGTGATTTCGCGAAGATCCTGGGGGGAAGTCATGACATCGATCCGGCGACCGTGGATCGCCGCATTCCTGTTCGTGCTGTGGGGAGTCGCGCAGAATCATGCGGTCGCTTCGACCCCGCCGGGGCAGGATGCGCCGATTGCCAATCCGTCGCTCGCGGACGTCGAGCAGGGCAAGCAGACATTTGAGACGCGGTGCTCCACCTGCCACGGCCTCGATGGCGGAGGCGCGATGGGTCCGAACATTCAGGGAATCCCGATGAGGCTGGGCGCTCCGGCCGTAGCGAACGTCATCCGGAACGGGATGAGCGGCGGAATGCCTCCCTTCGCGGGACAACTGGATGCCGCGCAAATCCAGCAGCTCATCGCGTATCTTCTTACGCTGACCTACAAGGATGTCGGCAAAGTGACGGGCGATCCAGCCAAGGGCAGGGAAGTGTACGAGGCGAGCGGCTGCGCCAATTGCCACACGATCTCGGGAGAAGGCGGCAATGCCGGGCCTGAATTGACGAAGGTCGGGCAACTGCGCGGAGCCGGCTATCTGCGCAACGCGGTGTTGTATCCGGGAACGGATTTGCCTCAAGAGCGGGTGTTTCTGGAGACCGGAGGACTGATGGAGTATCTCTTCGTCCACGTTGTTACGAAGGGCGGCGAGGCCTTGGACGGCACGCGCGTGGCGGAGGACTCCTTTCGAATTGTTCTTAAAGACGCGAAAGGAAACTTTCACTCCTATCAAAAGGCGGACCTGCGGGAATTGAAGAAAGAACCGGGCAGGAGCCTGATGCCCAGCGCCAAGGACAAACTCTCCGCAGCGCAACTGGACGATCTCGTTGCGTACCTTTCCAGCTTGAAGGGGGCCCAATGAGCGCCTTCCCGCGCGCCGTCGTGCTGTCCATTGCGCTAATGGCCAGCCCGATTTGTTCTCTCGGGCAGAACGTGCCCTATGAGCGAATCCTCCACGCGGACAGCGAACCGCAGAGCTGGCTGACTTACGGCGGGAATTATCAGTCGCAGCGTTTTTCCGCTCTCAAACAGATCAACAAACTGAACGTCTCCAAATTGAAGGTGGCGTGGATTTACCAGCCGCCCCGCCCGGTGGCGAATCTGGAATCGTCTCCCATCGTGGCGGACGGGGTGATGTACATCACCGAACCTCCGAGCACGGTAACGGCTCTCGACGTTCGCACGGGACTGAAGCTGTGGAGTTACACTCCGGCGCTTCCCGAGCACGTGGTCGCGATCGGACTCTACGCGACGAGCCGCGGCGTTGCCATCCTAGGCGATATGGTTTACATCGGAGCGGCGGATTCGCACCTGATCGCGCTCGATGCCAAGACCGGAGCCGTGCGCTGGAACACGCTGGTTGCGGACAACAAGTTCGGCTACGCGATGACCGGCCCGCCGCTGGCGATCGACGGGAAAATCATCGTCGGAGTCGGAGGCAGCGAAGCGGCCGTGCGCGGATTTCTGGATGCCTACGACGCGAAAACCGGCAAGCGGCTCTGGCGCCTCTGGACCGTTCCGAGAACGGGTGAGCCCGGCGCCGAGACCTGGGGACCGGGCGCGAGCCAAAGCGCCGGCGGCACAACCTGGAACAACGGCGCCTACGATCCCGAGTTGAACTTAATCTACTGGGGCACCGGAAATCCCGCGCCGGATTTCAACGACGACGACCGGCCGGGAGACAACCTCTACACCTGCTCTCTGCTGGCCGTGGACGCCGACACAGGGAAACTGAAATGGCATTTCCAGTTCTCGCCGCACGAAAACCACGATTGGGACTCGGACGAGCCGCCGATCCTGTTTAACGCCAGCATCGACGGCAAGCCCCGAAAACTCGTGGCGCTCGCCAATCGCAATGCGTTCTACTACGTGCTGGATCGCGCGACGGGCAAGTTCATCACCGGCGCACCGTTTGCGAAGGAGACGTGGGCCAAGGGTCTCGACGCAAACGGGCGTCCGATCCTCGCGCAGGACCAGCAGCCCACGCTTGGCGCTGGAACGCTGGTCTATCCGAGCATCACCGGAGCGGTGGACTGGACAAGCCCGTCGTACAGCCCGCTGACGGGACTTTTTTACATAAGCGTGCACGAAACCGGGGCGTATTTCATCAAAGGCACGGGCAAGATCGAGCCGGGCGAGCCGAAGGGAATCGTCGGCGGCGGAGGCATCCGGGCGCTCGCCGGCGAGCAGTCCTACGGCGCGATTCGCGCGCTCGAGTCCACGACGGGAAAGCAGAAGTGGGAGTTCAGGCTGCTCGCTCCGGCGTGGGTCGGCGTGCTCTCGACCGCGGGAGGATTGGTATTTTCAGGCAGCGATGAAGGCAATTTCTTCGCGCTCGACGCCGATACCGGCAAGCCGCTGTGGAATATCTATCTCGGCCACGCCTCGCGTTCCAATTCCATCAGCTACGAAGTGGATGGGAAGCAGTACATTTTCGAAACGGCGGGAAACGCGTACATCGCGTTTACGCTCCCTTAGCACCCAATCCGGCTAGCGTGTCTTCGCGGCGACGATCGCGGCCGCCATCGCAAGCTTGTGATCCTTGCCCCAGGGCGGCCCGACCGACTTTCTCACCTGCAGGAAGTGGGCCTCAAGGTCCGCGACCCGCAGCGCCTTACGCGCTGCAGCAAACGCCTTCTTCGCGTCGTACCAGTGGACGTCCCAACCGCGCGCCTCGGCCGCGCGGGCAAGGGCTTTGCGGTACATCACCCAGTCGGCGACGTTCTGCGCCCGGTAGCCCTTGATCCGCTCAGCAATGGTCGGCGGAAGCCAACCTGGGCACTCGCGAAGCGCGACACCGAGGATGCGCGGTACCGCCATCTCGACAGCGTCCAAGGCAAGCACCGCGTGCCGCTCCGCCGAGACACCCACGCGCTCTACCAACTCGACGGCCTCGTCGAGCGGGAGACCTTGGCCCTCACTGTGGTGCGGAAGCTTCGGCAGACCCTCGTCCACGAGTTCCACTCGGCGGCGGTCGAGGAGCGTCCCATCACGCGCCACCGTCACCAGCACCGCCCAACCGCCATGATCCGATACACCGATGATGCCGCCGTTGTTCGACACGATGTTGCCCGTCCAACTTCGCCTTTCACGACCAGGAGTCGGCTCATTGGCGCCCGTAGCGCAACTCAACGAAGCCGTTCATGTAGGGGACAACGTCCATCAGTCGCCATCTCGTTTCGTTGCTGGAATTACCGAACAAGCTCAGCCCACCTCCCAATAAAACCGGCGCAAGTACCAGGCTAATCTCGTCCACCAAGCCGAGCTTGAGAAAACTTTGGCACAGCATTGCCCCTCCCACGAGCCAGATGTTCTTGTATCGAGGCGCGAGTGTCACCTCAACCAAACTTTTGAGGTCACCTGAATAGAACTCCACGCTCTTCCTCGTGGAG
Organism: Candidatus Acidiferrales bacterium; assembly: GCA_035279445.1. Taxonomy (GTDB): domain Bacteria; phylum Acidobacteriota; class Terriglobia; order Acidiferrales; family UBA7541; genus Palsa-295. The sequence continues at coordinate 122,120 of DATEHV010000014.1, forward strand.
GACAATTTTCTGTTTGTTATTACGACGGTCGGAGTGTCGCCATATGGCCAGCCGAGTTGAAGCGCGTGCTCATAGGTGCGAGAACCTAGAACAAAGCAGTCTATCGCTTTGGCGATCTCTTCAGCTTCAGCACCGTCTTCAGCAACGCCTCTTTCGTAGACGTCTCCAGAACTGTTCAGCCACTCGACAGTGTTGTCCCCGTTGGCGATGAAGCCGTCGAGACTTGAAACTACGTGCAGCGTTATCGTCGATCCGTTCGAGTTCATCTCACTGCGTGACATACTTCGTTGCCGGTGCTGGCCGACGTCTGCAATGCAGTTCGAGTTCGCTTCGGAACCGGCGTTCGCCTTTTCCGGAAACCTCAGCGCGCGGCTAAGAGAGATCCTTCAGCCGACTAAGCACAGAAACGCCGGCTTCAGGGTGATGATATTGGTCGGATTGTTACGCCCACTTGTCGATGGACACGCTCACCCGGTAGCTCATGTTCGCGAGCTGATGGTACGGGTTGGTCTGGCCGCCGACGACCACGAGATTGAAGGCGTCGGCTTTTGGCCACTTCGGTATCACCGAATCGTCGGTCAGGCCTGCCGCCTCCGGACCTCTCGGGAGACCGCTGAAGAGCATCGATTTGACGTCCTTCACGACAACCGTCGTATTCTCCTGGAGCCAGTCGGTTACCTGTTCTTTCGTCTTGTAGCCGAGATCGCCCAACCCATGCGCCACCAGCGGGTCCAGGAGGAAAAGAGCGCCGAAGAGCGAAGCGAAGGGCGAGCAATTGGCCGACATAGCCTCGTGATACAGCGGAATCGGTTTTACGCCGAGGCCCTTGCCGCCCTGACCCTGCGTGATGCAGAAGCCGAAGAAAAAGCTGATCACACTTTCTTCGGGTTTGAATCCCTTCTGCACGTGGAACGGAGGCCAGGGGCTGTCCTTCTCGTTCTCGGGGATGATGAGGTTGCTGTAGTTGATCACGTTCCCCTGGGAGCCCATGTAGGTTTCGCCGCAGATTCCGCCGCCATCGAGGTTTCTGGACATCAGCGTCCAGGCTCGCCCGATCGTCGCGTTCGGCTGGTTAAAGGGACCCATGGCGCCGATTCCGTAGTTCATCGTGAGTTTGTCGCGGATGGGCCCGTTGACCACTGCCGCGGAGACGAGCGAGTTTGTGGAGCTGAAGAGCGCGGAGATTCCGGTGGAAGCGATTGCCAGGATCATGGGGAAATAATCGGGCGTGGCTCCCGCCATCACGGCGTTCACGGCCACCTGCTGCACGTTGAAGGACCACTCCGGGAAAGCGCCGCGGGCAGGAGTCATTTTGCCGACCACTTCATCCGGCTTGTGGCTCGTGCCCCTGAGCATCGCGTCCACTTTTTCCTGCGTAGGAATGATGATCGGCATGGTGTCCGTCATTCCATTGTCGAGAAAATACTGCTGCAGGTTGTCCGCGGTGTCGGTAAACGTGGGCGCGCCGGTCGGAGGAGTCACCGTGCCCGTTTTCGATTCCGCCGCTGTGAGCGGCCGCGTCAGCGAGTCCACCACCTCCTTCATCAAAGCCTTGCCGCTGACCGGATCATTTCCATCGAGGTAGGCGTACATCTGCTCGTCCGTCTTGCCCCACACCGGATGCGGCGTGAAGTCAATTCGCTGGAGCGGCATGCCTCTTTTTGCGCAATTCGTCTCGGCGAGATCCTTGAAAGCGATCGTCACCATGGGTGCGGCGGGAATGCCCATCTTCTCGTATTCTATGCAGTGACCAACGGTCGCTGGGGTGCAGGTGCTTCAATGGCCGATGGCCATAATGACCGCGTTGGCCCTCGCCTTGATCTCCGCTTTCAGCTTCGGATCGTCGTCTGCGAATCCGCCGGCCTTCAGCCGGTATTCGGTGTGAACGCTCGACATATTGTTCTGGAACCACTTGGCAACCTGGGCCAGGAAATGGTCGGCGCCGGGGAATCCGTCAGAGACCAGGAACACCGTCTTCCCGTCGAGGCTCGCGAGGCGCGGAGCCATCGGGATCAGAGTAATCGGAGGCGGCATGCCTCTCGGGTTGAGCGCCGTAAGCTTGACTTCACCGGCCGCCGCGGCCTTCTTCTTGGATTGGCCTGCAAAAACTGGGGAAGCCGCCAGAACGGCCGGGGACATTCCCACGAGCGAGAGCAATTTTCGCCGATTCAATTTCATAAGTGCATTTCTCCTTCCCGGGTACACACGCACTTCTTATCGATGCCGCGAGCCCGTGTACGGCAGCAGACCGAGTTACGGAGCCGCAACTCGGGAACTCAGATCTAGTTTACATCCACTTATCAATCGAGACACTCACTCCAAAGCTCAAATTTCCGGCCTGCGGGTACGCGTTCGTTTGCCCGCCGGTGACCACGATATTGAAGCTTTCGGGCCTTGGGAAGTGCGGAATCACGGCGTCGTCCGGCAGCTTGTACCAGGTGGCCCAGGGCTCGTCCCCGCGCAGAGCGCGGGGATAGTCGAAGAGGTACGCGTAGTTCCTGCTCTTGTAGTCTTTCACCGTCTGCGTCGTGTTCTTGTAGAGCCAGGCGATGAGTTTTTCCTTGGTGTCGTAGCCCTGCTCTTTCAGCCGCGCGGCCACCAGCGGATCGGCGATGATCAGCGCCCCGAAAAATCCCGTGAAGGTGCTGAAGAGGTCGCTCAGCTGGTAATCAAACTGCACGTTCTCGTTGGCGCTGCTTCCGCGGGCCACCTGCCCGGGGACGACGCCGAGTCCGCGGAAGAGGCTCACCACATTCTCTTCCTTCTTGAAACCTCTCTGCACGTGAAAGGGCGGCCACGGACTTGCTTCTTCGTTCTCGGCGATTACCACGTTGTTGTAGTTGAGGTTGTTCCCAACCGAGCCCAGATAGGTGTCGCCGGGAATCCCGCCGTTGCCGAGATTCTTGGAAAGCAACGTCCAGGCGCGTCCGATCGTCGCATTGGGCTGCGCAAAAGGCCCCAGCGCCCCGATGCCGAAGTTGAATTCGAGCTTGTCGCGAATCGGCCCGTTGATCACCATCGCGAACGCAAACGAATTCGTGGAGCTGAAAAGCGAGGCCATTCCCGAGGACGCAATCGCCAGCACGATTGGAAAATATTCGGGCCGGCATCCCGCCATCACCGCGCTGGCCGCCACTTGCCGCACGGTGTAGGTCCAGGCGGGGTAGGCGCCCGCGGCCATCTTTCCGACAGGCTCGTCCGGCCGGTGGCTCGTACCCTTCAGCATCGCATCGACCTTTTCTTGCGTCGGCAGAATGATGGGAAGAAAATCCGTGTATCCGTTGTTGAGATAGAATTCCTGCAGATTGTCCACCGTGTCGGTAAACGTGGGCGGCCCCACTGAGACAGCCACCATTCCCGACTTCTTTTCGTCGTCGCTGAGTGGCACCGTCAGCCCGTCCACGACCTCTTTCATCAGCGGTTTTCCGCTGATGGGGTCCGGCCCGTCGACGTACGCCCGAACCTCTTCCGGAGTCTTGCCCCACACCGGGTGAGGCGTGAAGCAGATGCGCTCGTGCGGCATTCCCCGCTTGGCGGCGTTCAGGATGGCGAGATCCTTGAACGCTCGCGTGACCAGCGGAACGCTCGGGATTCCCATTTTTTCCGTGGTTATGCAGTGACCGACGGTCGCTGGGGTGCAGGTGCTTCAATGCCCGACAGCCATGATGACGGCATTGCCTTTGGCCTTGATCTCCTGCCAGAGTTTCGGGTCGTCCTCCGCGTAAGGGCCGGCCTTTCTCCTGAACACCACGGTGACTCCGGGCATGTTTCGGTCAAACCAAGCCTCAACCTGATGGAGAAGCACGTCCGAGCCATGAAAGCCCGTGTCGACAAGGTACACCGTCTTGCCGTTCAGCGTATCCAGGCGGGGAGCCATCGGTATCAGCTGAATGGGAGGCGGCGTGCCCTTCGGGTTCACCGCCGTCACCTTCTGCTGCCCCGCATCGGCACTTGCGGCAGCGCTGCGCTTCTTCTCCTGCGCACCAACCGGGACACCGGCGAGGAGAGCCGGAGAAACTCCCAAAAGCGACAACAGTTTTCGTCTGTTCATCGAGGCCCCCGAAGAACTCCGCCGCAATCGACCCGACTGCCTTTGAGACGGCAAGGCATCGTCCCAAGTTACACACTCCAGCTTATATTCTGGCGAAACGCCAATTGCAACAAGTGCGTTTGAAGCCCCCAGGTTGTTCGTTTCACACCAACCATCATTGCCCTCCCTTCGCTCCCGGATTGCGAGCGCTCGCGCCGGCGCGACCATCCGGACCGCCTCCTGCGTCGTTGACGCACGCCTCGCGCCGCGCTATCGTGGCGCGGCGTTAACAGTCGTCCACAAGAATTTTCGTCTGCAGGAGAACGGAATGATGAAAAAGGCCCGCGGGTTGATAGGGACAGCGGTGCTGGTGAGTTTCTCGATTCTCGGTGCGACGGTTCCGGCCGCCCAGCCGCGCCCCCAACAATCGCGGGCGCCCGAGTGGAATGCGGCCGCCATCAAGGAGTGCGACCGCGCCTGCCTGGTAGGGATCATGGACGGCTACATGAACGCAATTTTCAAGCACGATCCGAAGGCTGTGCCGCCGCTGGCGCTTGACGTACGCATGACCGAGAACACGGGACAAATGGACGTGGGCGACGGAATGCTGTGGCGGTCAAAAGTAGAGCCGACGAGTTTTGAGATCTACGTCGCCGATCCGATCGCAGGACAGGTGGCCGAGCAGGCGCGCTTGAAGATTCAGGGCAGGGACGCGCTGGTGGCCGTGCGTTTGAAGATTGATCGCGGCAAGATTCTGGAGATCGAGCAGCTGTGGGACCGCAACATCAATCAAGCCGCAATTCCGTTGTTGACCACGCCCCGGGAAACGCTGGTGAACGACGTTCCCGCCTCGCAAAGGACTTCACGAGAAGTGATGATTTGGGCGGCCAACTCCTATTTCGACGCGCTGGAAGGAGACGATGGCGGCATCGCCGCGTTCGCCGATGATTGCGTGCGGCATGAGAACGGCTATCAAACCGTGAATAATCCTCCGCCGGGAGGACGGATGATGCCCGCCCCGATGCTTCCGGACCCGAATACGGAGCAAGGCAAAGAACAGCTCAAGTTCAGCATGATGACGTGCAAGCAGCAGATCGACAGCAAGACCTTCGCGTATATGAAGCATATTCGCCCGCGGAGGGCCTTGATTGTCGACGAACAAAAGGGCCTGGTGGCGACTTTCCCATTGTTCGTTCACGACGGGACCAGGCGCGGCGCTCCGCCCGACGCGCCTCCGGGAATGCTGCAGAATCTGGTGACCATGGAGACCTTCGGAATACGCGGCGGGCTGATCCACGAGGTAGAGGTATTCCCGTTCGTCACGATTCCTTATGGGTTGGGCAATGGGTGGACGATCGGGTCGGGCCGCTGAGCCGACACCGGTCAAATCAGCCGCATTCCGGCAAGCGGTCCGCGTCTATCGCTCTTTGAGTTCCTCATTGTGCGTGATGAATTCCGGATAGGCGCCGGCGCCGAGTTCATAGAGATCCATGCCCTGCCGCTCGCCTTCGGGAGCCACTCGCTGGCGGTAGACGCGGTTTAGGATCCAGTTCAAAACATAGGTCAGGGGAAGTACAAAACCAATCAGCGTCGCGATTCCCACGAGTTGCGCGAGCCACTGGCCCGCATTGCCTCCCGCCGCCTTCCCGGCTGAATCGAGCGCCGGCGCCGGAATCTGCGCGAAGATTCCCACGGACAGCACGCCCCAAAGCCCGCCCATCGCATGCGCCGAAATCGAGCCGCCCGGATCGTCCACCGACATTCGGAGTTCGAACCACTCGACCGAGAGGGTCACGAGCGCTCCGGCGACGAAACCGATTGCGGCCGCCTCGGCGGGGACGACGAAGGCGCACGCGCCGCTGCTCGCCGCGAGCCCTCCGACCCAGCCGTTCGCCGTGAGCGATGCATCCGGCTTGCCGTAACGGATGTGGGTGATCACGGCGGCCGTCAGCGCGGCCACCATCGCAGACAGGGCCGTGTTAATCGCCACGCGAACCGCCTGCCCCGGCTCGGCGCCGTTGAACAGGATCGTACCCGCGGAGTTCAGCCCCCACCATCCCAGCAGCGCCAGCACGCAGCCGAATAGAACGAAAACGGCGTTGTGCCCGGGAATCGCGCTGGGCATTCCGTCGCGCGTATATTTGCCCCGGCGAGCGCCCAGAATCCAGGCGATCGACAGGGCCGTCAAGCCGCCTACCGCTTGAATGGTGCTGGCGCCTCCGGTGTCCACAAACCCCTGCCCGAGGCCGTAGTTCGTTCCAAGCTGCGCGAGCCAACCTCCTGCCCAGACCCAGTGGGCGAAAAGCGGATACGTCCATCCGGCGAGAAGCGCCGTGGAGGCGCAGGACGCGCCCAGACGCCAGCGGTCCGCTCCGCTGCCGAGCGGTATCAGGGAAGCCAGTCCGACGCTCACGAGCCCCAGAAGAGCCGCCAGAGAAGCGGGCGAGCCGTCAATCTCAAGGTGACGCAGAAAGAAAGGCTCGGCGGCGATCCAATCCCACGGCTTGCCGCCGACACTCAGAAAATACGCGGGACGGCCGGCGAATCCCTGCCAGCCAAAGCCGCAGACGAAATATACGACCGCCGCGACGGATACCACGCAGAGCGAGGACATCATCAGGTGCGCCGCGCTGCGCGAACGCCCGAGCCCCGTATTGATCAGGGCGAGCCCGGCGCCGGCGAACGGCACGAGGAAAATGAAAACGATGCAGAGCGCGGCCGCCGTATCGGAGAGTGTGGAGGCGGGCGTCACGCCTGTTCCCGTCGCCGCGCGGGGTGCGAACGAATTACAAGAACGAGTCCGACAATCTCGACGCCGATGCCGGCCAGCACGAACGCTGCGCGGGGTGCGTCCGCCACGAGCAAGGCGACAGCCGTCAACACAATTCCCCAGCCCGACAGCAGCAGCAAAAATCCCAGAATTTTCATCGAACGAGCCCCCGGCAGCACTCTCGGCGCCGCGCACCATGAATCACCGCAGCGACCGACACGATCGAATGCCGCCCGCGAGGCGGTAAGCGTAGCACTCGCGAGAAAACCCATCCAGTCGATTTTTGGGGCGTCCCCGGCGGCTCTGTAAAAAAAAACGGCGGAAAGCGGAGAGTGGTTCCGCTTCCCGCCGAATGGCCTCGATTATCGGCTATTGCGCTGCCGGTGCAGATCGGGGCATCACGCTGACGGTGAGAGGCTGGTCAAGCTGAAAGTCGAGTTTAGTCTCCGAGGGTATCCGCACCTGTTTGCCGTGCGTCAAGCCCTGGTAAACTCCGCCGCCGGCACCTCCCACTCCCGCGCCGATGGCCGCGCCCTTTCCGCCGCCCGCCAACGCCCCGATGATCGCGCCGACCGCGGCGGCTCCGCCGACCTTCTCGGCCGTGTTCTTGCCGCGCGAGCCGCCGCTAAGCGTGTAAGTACTGCTCACGAGCGGATAGGACTGGCCGCGGAATTCGAGTTTCACGAGCTCCAGATGCAGTTCGCTCTTTCCGGTGTATTTTCCCGCGGAGCTTGCAGCCACGAGCCGAACATAGATGTCCGCACCCTTTGGCACGACCACTTGGTCGTCCACGACGAGCGGAGCTTCCAGGGACGCGTGAAAGATCTCGCCCGGATGATTCACGGAGGAATCCACGCCGTCAATCATGCGAATCGTCACCGTGGTGTTTTCCGGAATTCGCACGAGCTTGGGCTGCGGCGGTGGCGGCGCTGGAGCGGGAGCCGGCGGCGCAACGGGCTGCGGCGGCGCCTGGGGCGGCGTTGGATCGGGCGGTGGAATATTCGCGGCCGACTCCGTTGCTGCCGGAGCGGGCTGGTGCGATTTCAGGTGAGCTTTGCGTTCGTGCTTTTCCTCGCGCGCTGGCCTAGGCTCGGGCGCGGGCGCGATGGGAGGCTCCGCCGCGGCTTGCGCCGCTTCCACGGTCATCTGGTCGTTCACTTTGGTGACGCCGGGTGTCTGCGTCGCAATCTTGTACGCGTCGAGGCGGGCCGCGTCGCTGGGGACGCTCCCGCTCAGCGTGACCTGGCCGTTGGCGGATGTCACTTGCAGGTCCGCGTTCTTGAGCTGTTGATCGGAAAACATCTGAGACTTGATGTTGGTAACCAGTGCCGCGTCATCCGGCGCTTTCGCGCAGCCGGCTACGAGCGCCACGGCAAGTACCGCGATCGAGAGGATCGATCTCTCGCGCATTGTGCCATCTCCTTATCGTTCTTGCGGGTCGACTGCTGATCGGCGGGGTTTCGCAGGCCCGCGCACTTCAGTTTACTACGATGCCGCTTTGGCGCTAAGCGCTGTACATCGTCGCGTGCCTGATGGTTGCGCGACATGCCCGGGGTTCCGCGGGTTCCAGGCGTCTGCTTTCTCCGAAATATTGGCGCAACTTTTCTCAGGACTCTGTGTTTCACGCTGAGCAGCCGAAACGTGTCTTCGGCTACCGGCAGTCATACTTCATCTGGAGAAGGAGAATGGCCATGGGGAATCTGAAAGCTACGGGCGTGTTCCTTGCGCTTCTCGCCGCCGCCGGCCTATCGAGCTGCGGCGGATCGTCTTCCGCTTCCAATCCGGGTTCATCGATCCAGCAGGCTTCCGTCTTCACGATCGGCACGGATGCGCCATTGCCGAGCGTGGTCTCGTGCCAGGTTACGGTTACGGGCGTAACCATCAACAACGGCACGACCGACGTGCCGGTGCTGACCACGCCGCAAGTGGTGGATTTCGCCCAGCTGAGCGGATTGCATCAGCTTCTGGATCTCAACGCCGTGCCGACGGGAACCTATTCGTCCGCCACGGTGACGCTCGCAAGTCCGGTGATCGGGTTCATCGATACCACTCAGAATCCGCCGGCCCTGAATACGATCAACGGCACGCTCACAGAGTCGACCGTCACCGTGAACTTCGCCAGCCCATTCGTGATGAACGACTCTGAATTGGTAGGCCTCCGCATGGAGTTCGATCTGCGCCAGTCTCTTCAAACCACCAACGGCCAGGTGAATGGCACCGTCAATCCCGTGTTTGAAATGAAACTGCTCGCCGCGGACGATTCGGAGGTTTCCATTGACGATTTCCACGGAGGCGTCGTCGGTGTGAACGGCGACGGAAGTTTCGTAATTCAAGGTCCGCATGGGCGTCATTGGACCGTTCAGATGAATGGGAATACGGCTCTTGATGATCCCGATGTTCAGGTCAGCTCGTTCACGACCAACACGATCGTCGAGGTATCGGGCCAGCTCGATCCGGTGACGAAGGATATCGAGGCGTCGGAGATCGAGGTGGTTTCCAACGACAGCTTCGTCCTCGGCGGTCTCTTCACGAGCATACGTCCGCCGCAGGGGCCGGCGACGCAGGCCGATCTCTACGTTCGCGCGGAGCTGCCCGACATTACCGGAATTCAGGACGGCCAGATTGAAACTCTGGACCTGAACGGCACCGAGCAGTACCGAATCGCGAACATCAACAATCCGATCACTGCGCTGCTTTTCAACAACTCAGCTCTGACAGCCGGGCAAGTGGTGGACGTCGGCGGCAAGCTGACCACGACAAACGGCGTCTCGACCCTCACGGTCCATCGCGTCGTGCTGCGGCGGCAGGGCCAGGCGGGCGCGTGGGTTCCGGGCAGCACGGTCATTCAATCGGGCAATTCGGGCAGCTTCCAGCTGACCGATCAATCGACGGCCGGGATTCTCCTGCCGAGTCCGCTCACCGTGCTGACGACGAACAACACACGGTTCATCAACCTCAGTGGGTTATCGGCGTTGACTGGGACGCAGCCGATTCCGCTCCGCGCGGTCGGATTCATCCTGATCGATCCGGCGACCAACTCGCCGGTGATGGTGGCTCGCGCGGTCGAGGAGTTGACCAACTAGAGCCGCAGAGAGTCACTGCATCCGCGCCACTGTTCCGCTTTGCTTCGGGCGGGACGGTGGCGCCGCATTTGCAGGCGGTATTTCGGAATCAAGTTTCAGGGGGAGCGGGCGAACGGCTGCGCGGCGTGCCGGACCCAGGCTATTCCATGCGCGCCGCGAGAATATCCTTGCCTTCGACCCGAATCTCGATCGCCATCGGCGGCCGGATCCCGGTCCCCTGAACGATCAGGCCCCGAACCAGATCGTCGTTGCTCGAACCTCCGCCGTATTTCGTCAAATCGTAGACGGTGTGATTGCACGGATCTCCGACCATCGGATGCGAAGCACGGAAATTGTATTCCGACTGCAGCTTCTGCAAGTCGGTCACGAATTCGAGTTCGCAGGTGCCAAAGGGTTCGCGCAGGGAGAATCCCCAATAATCTCCGCCCGGCAGGCGCACGACCAGTGCGGGCAGGGACTCGGCTGAGAGTGGATCGCGAAACAAGAAGCGCTTCGCCGACCACGGATCTTTCATTTCATCCGTCGAGGCAATGCGTCCGGGTCCGACCGGCAAATTCCGGTTGGGCACAGGGCGATCGGCGGCCGAGGCAGGGGCGACGGTCGCAGCATCGGGCGCAGCATGACTCGGCTGCGTCGAAGAACCACGGCTCCAATAGAGGAGTCCGCCCACGGTAAGAATTGCGCCGATTGTGGCCACAGCCGTCCACGGGACAGACCGCTTGGGCGCGGCGACCGGCAGCAGCTCTTCCGGAAATTCGGGAAGAGGAGGCGGCTCAGGCTTCGGTTTTGCCTCGCCCGGTTGCACACCGGGAATGCTCGGCTGCTTCGGCTTGAAGGGATCGGCTTTCTTTTCGTCCGGCATGCTGGGCCGCCCGAAAGGGCACCTTCAGATTGTATGGGGCGAGTAGGAAATGCAAGACGGCAGTGCCCACCCGGTGTTGACGCTTTCGCAAGGGGGCTCATGGCATCCTGAGACTCGGTGAGCGTGAAAGTGCGCCCGGGCCAGGCACCCTCGGTGTCAGGCCGGCCGGTCGAGACGAACGGAATGGTGCGCGACGTACTCGTGAAGGTTGGCCAGGATCAATAGCAGCTCGAGCATCCGGTCTCGCTGTACCGGATTTGGATCGCCTGCGCCCTCCTCCAGGTTCTTGACGATGGCGAGGGCGTCGGCCAGCAGCCATTCAAGGTCGGCAGGATTCATCGAGCGACCCTCGCGGCAGCGATTGAACGTCTGGTCCGTACGGAAAAACGCCTCATCGAGGAAATGGTCAAGGCAAAGTTGCTCGCTCGCCAGGGCGGCCGGGATGGTTTTCGCGCACGGAGCCCTGCGGCAACTCCCCGGGACAGGTGCGTTCATGACAAACCCCATCGCCTCAACACGAATTCTGTCGAGGCACGTGCGGGAGAGACTACCACAATTTGTCCACAGGCGTGGAAGTATCCAGATTGATGCTTGTTTCTAAGTTAGCAAGGCCCGCTCCGGAGGTGGCCGCATGTCGCGGGCGGCAATCGAGCGGCTGGAATCTGGGGACACGGCGTACTGGAAATCGCTCTCGTCGGCGGCCCAGCAACAAAAAGGGCCGGCGGTTTCCCGCCGGCCCCGGAAAAACAGTGACGTTAAATTACCAGCGGAACACGACACCCGCGGACACGCGAGCGTTGTTCTGCCGATTGTTCGCGCTGTCCTTGAATTTGCTCATCAAGTATTCGGCTTGAACAAGGCGAACACCGATGTGCGGTGTAGCGTTCACATCTAGACCGCCGCCGAGTGCGAAGGCGAAGGCGTTCGCTGAAGCGCCCGTAGTGCAAGCGGAGGCTTCAGGACGTACACGCGCAGTGGAACAACTGCCCGTGAGGCCGGCTGATGCATGCGCTCCGCCGAATAGTCCCTGAACGAACGGCGTGATCTTGCCGCTCCGGACTGCGTACTTAGGCCCGAAGAGATAAGAGGTCACGTTCGCGCTTCCGCCGCTCTGACTAAAGTGATAGACGCCGAAGTCCGCCACGATTCCCAGCGCCGAGCCGACATTGTACGACAGCGAACCGCTGCCGCCGTTGAGGTTGGCCGATACACCCTGATCACTAACGCGCAGGTACGAGTAGCCCCCGAACACTTCAGCCTTGGGAGTTCCCTGGGCTGCTGCGATCCCCGCAAAGATCAGCATGGCCCCGCAAAACAATGCCCACCTTTTCATTTAGCTCTCCTCTTGTTTTTATTCTTCGCGCCCAACTGCAGCGCGAGACGAACAGCCTTCCCGCCCGATGGAATGGTTCGAGTACGGTAAGTACTGATGCCCGGCCCCTTTTGTATCATTCCGGTACATCTCTGCCAAGTCTTTCTAGCAAAATGTGTGTCTGTTGTGTCACTTTCTAAGTATTTGACACAGAAGCATTTACAGCCACCTACTCGATTACCCTTGCGCTGAGTTGAAGGCCGGAGGATGCGAGCGAACTCTAAGCAGCGGCGCCATGACACTTTTTGTACTTCTTGCCGGAGCCGCACGGGCAAGGCTCGTTCCGACCGACTTTGGCGCCTGAGCGGATGGGCTTCGGAGCTTCCGCTTGCGCAGGGCCGGCCTGAAACTGGAGATTCTGCTGCTGGCGCCGCTGGCGCTGCTCGATCTGCCTGGCTTCGTCCTGCGGCTTGGCAGGCTGCATGAGGAAGAGGAAGCGCACGGCTTCGGTGTCGATCCGGTTCATCAAATCGTCGAAGAGCGTGAAAGCCTCCTTCTTGAATTCGACGAGCGGATCTTTCTGTCCGTATCCGCGCAGACCGATGCCCTCTTTCAGGTGGTCCAGCGTGAGAAGGTGGTCCTTCCACTGGGCATCTACAATATCGAGCAGGATGTGGCGTTCGAGCCAGCGCAGTGTCGCCGCGCTGAAAAGCGTTTCCTTCTCCTCGTAGCGGGCCCGGACCTTTTCGAGCAGCGCGTCGGCGAGCCCGTCGTGGCCAAGCTCGGTGACATCGACGCCCACCGCCTTCAAGTCCAGGCCAAACTGGTTCAACATTTCGTTCGCAAATTGGGTCACGTTCCACTGATCGGGATGCTGTTCACGCGGGCAATAGGTTTCGACCAGCTCGTCCAGGATCGCTTCGGCACGCTCGAGCACGAACTCCTTCTGATCGCGTCCCTCCAGAAACGAGCGGCGCAGCGAATAGATCGTCTCGCGCTGCTTGTTCATCACGTCGTCGTATTCGAGCAGGTGTTTGCGGGCCTCGAAGTTCTGCGCTTCCACGGCTTCCTGCGCGCCTTCAATCCTCTTGCTGATTAGGCGCGATTCGATCGGAACGCCTTCGGTCATGCCCAGGCGAAACATCAGCGACTTCACACGCTCGCCTCCGAAAACGCGCAGCAGATCGTCCTCGAGCGAGAGGAAGAATCGCGACGAGCCGGGATCGCCCTGGCGACCGGCGCGCCCGCGAAGCTGGTTGTCGATGCGCCGGGCTTCGTGGCGCTCGGTGCCGAGAATGTGAAGCCCGCCCATGGCGACCACCTCGTCATGTTCGGCGCGGCATTGTTCGGCGAACTGCTCGTAGAGCGGCTTCCATTGCTCGAGCGGCACTTGAAAAATTTTCCCTTCCTGCTGGAAGAGCACCATCGCCGCGGCGCCTGCGGCTCCGGCCGTGCCGTTTCCCGACGCGCCGGCCGCTGCGGCGTCCGCCTGAGCGGGCGTCTCGGAGCCGGGCACCGCGCCGATCACGGAACCCGCCGGCAGGTACGGCATCGCGAGCTTGTTTTTCAGGCAGTATTCCCGCGTCATGGCTTCGGGATTGCCGCCCAGCAGAATATCGGTTCCGCGGCCAGCCATGTTCGTCGACACGGTGACGGCGCCTTTGCGCCCGGCCTGCGAAATCACCTTGGCTTCCCGCTCATGCTGTTTTGCGTTCAACACTTGGTGCGGGATGGCCGCTTTCTTCAAGAGCTCCGCAATTTTCTCGGACTTCTCGATGGAAATGCTGCCCACCAGAACCGGCTGGCCGCTTTCGAAGTATTGGCGGATGCCGCCGGCTCGCGTGCCGTCTTCCTGAATGATGCCGTTGACGGCGGCCTCGAATTTTTCGCGTTCGGTGCGGTAGACGACGTCCCGGTGCTCGATGCGAATCAGCGGTTTGTTCGTAGGGATGGCCACCACTTCGAGTTTGTAAATCTTATCGAACTCGGGCGATTCGGTTTCCGCCGTTCCAGTCATGCCGGAAAGCTTCTTGTACATCCGGAAATAATTCTGAAAAGTGATGGTTGCGAGCGTCTGGTTTTCGCGCTCGATCTTCACGCCTTCCTTGGCCTCGATGGCCTGATGGAGTCCGTCGGACCACCGCCGGCCCGGCATTTGCCGACCGGTGAATTCGTCGACGATCACGATCTCCCCGTCCTTGATCACGTAATCCACGTCCTTCTCGAACAGCACGTGCGCGCGCAGGGCCTGATAGACGTGGTGATTGATCTCCATGTTCGCCGGATCGTAGAGATTGCCGAGATTCAGCAGGCGCTCGCACTTCGAAACGCCCTCTTCGGTCGGCGTCACGGTGCGCAGCTTTTCGTCAACCGTGTAGTCGATGTCGCGAATCAGTTTGGGGATGATTTTGTCGATCCGGTAGTACTTGTCGGTGGACTCTTCGGCGGGCCCGGAGATGATCAGCGGGGTGCGGGCCTCGTCAATCAGGATCGAGTCCACTTCGTCGACGATCGCGAAGTGGTGGCCGCGTTGCACGCAGTCTTTCACGTCGTACTTCATGTTGTCGCGCAGGTAGTCGAATCCGAATTCGTTGTTTGTGCCGTAGGTGATGTCCGCGCCGTAGGCGGCGCGGCGCTGCGCGTCGTCCAGGTCGTGCACGATTACTCCGACGGTGAGTCCCAGCATCTTGTAGATCGGGCCCATCCATTCGGCGTCGCGGCGGGCAAGATAGTCGTTGACGGTGACGATATGTACGCCCTTGCCCGTGAGCGTATTCAGATACGCGGCCAGCGTGGCGACCAGCGTCTTGCCTTCGCCCGTCTTCATCTCCGAAATTTTGCCGTGGTGCAGCACGATTCCGCCGATCAGCTGCACATCGAAGTGACGCATGCCCAGCGTGCGACGTCCCGCCTCGCGCGCCGCGGCGAAGGCGGGCACGATGGCCGGCTCGAGCGCCTCCTGTGTTTTTCGTTTGTAGTCCGGATCGTCGCGTTCGAGGCCCTCGAGGCGCGCCTCTACCTCGGCCCGGAGCGCAGGTGTGCGCGCGCCGAGCTCCTCGTCGGAGAGCTTCTGCATCTCCGGCTCGAGCGCATTGATCGCCACGACGAGCGGCTGGATGCGCTTGACGTCGCGCTCGTGCTTGGTCCCGATGAAGCGCGAAACGACGCTGTCTATGACCCTTTCAACGTCCATGCCTGGCGGCCGCGACGTCCGTCGGAGGCCCGACTTCTACGTGCGGCGCGAATCCTTTCCTCGAGCGTTTCTTTCCCTCGATTTGAACCGGAAACCCTTTGGGATCAATTCCAGATCGCTGCATGGCCGGTTGCGAGACTGCTTCTTTTTTGATGCACCACACTGCATTGTAGCCGCTCGCGCATCTTCCTGCAAAGCGCCGTCCCGGACGGGTTCGGCGTGCCGACCGAGCAACGCTGAGGTCTTTCGGGCATGCGGGCTGAAGGACAAGAATCGGTCGTGCTATAGTTATTCGAGGCGACGTACGGCTCGGCTCGGGGCATGCAGCCCGCGCCCGCGATCGAGAGCCGGGAATTCGAGTTTGGGTTCGAGAAAGGAGCGCCGATGTACCCTGAAGAAGCGGTTCGACCGATGCGCGAGGAATTGACGAGCATCGGCTTTCGCGAAATGCGAACGCCGGAAGAAGTGGACGCTGCCCTGAAGCAGGAGCAGCGGACGGCGCTCGTGGTCGTGAACTCCATCTGCGGATGCGCCGCTGGCAAGGCGCGTCCCGCCATTGCCAGGGCACTCTCTCACGGCGCGCGCCCGGAAGTTCTGCTGACCGTCTTCGCGGGGCAGGATAGCGATGCTACCGACCGCGCGCGAAGTTACATCACCGGATACGGCCCGTCCTCTCCTTCCATTGCGTTGATGCGCGACGGGAAAGTTGCCTTCATGCTGGAGCGACGCGACATCGAGAGCCGCGACGCGTTCGCCATTTCCGACGACCTCACGAAGGCCTTCGATCGCTTCTGCGCCCCGGCGAAGACCTCGGCGAGCGGGTAACTTCACCCCTCTGATCGCGCGCCCCACGCGCCGCCAATCTACGCATTACCGCCTGAGCAGCGGACGGCGCCTCGTCGCCCTGCCTTGATGCCATCGCGCCGAAGGCTTTTCAGTGGCGGATTTCAGGCTGGCCCTTTCCGCTTTTGAAGCCATTCATCGAGGCGCGGCGGCGACTTGAGGAGCTGCGGGTAGCCGGACGAGACGCGCCTCGGTGACGGACGGCAGACCAAGAAGCTCCTGCACGATGGAAGCGCTCACATTGCCATCGAGGCCGACCAGTGCAAGCGCTTCCGCGCCGCCAACCGGCGCGCGCCGGCCAAGCGCAAACGTCCCAATGTTTATGCCGAGGCTGCCAAGCGTTGCGCCGATCCTTCCAATTACGCCGGGCACGTCAATATTTCGCGTGAGCAGCAGCGTGCCTTCCAAAGGCGCCTCGAGCGGAATGCCGTCAAGCGAAACGATCCGCGGGGAGCCGTCCTGGCCGACCGTGCCTTCGAGCGCAAACTCGCGCCCGCCGTCGGCAATGGCGACCTCGATTGTGTTGGGAAACCCGCGCTCGCGGCGGCGCGTCGTCTCGTCAACCAGCAACCCCCGCGCCGCAGCAGCCTCGGAGGCGTTGACGAGATTGACCTTCTCGTCGAGCACCGGATTCAAAACCCCGATCAGCACAGCGCTGCGAATCACGTGGGAACCGAGTTCGGCGGGCTCGCCGGCGTACCGGATGCGCACGCGGCTGAAACTCCGCGAAGGCGACGCCTGGGCGACGAACGCTCCCAGTCGCTCGCCCAGTTCCAGATAGGGTTGCAGCCGGCGATACTGGTCCGGCGAAAGCGCGGGCATGTTGACCGCGTTGCGTATCAGTCCATCCGCAAGATAGTCGCGCACCTGCTGCGCGATGGCCGTCCCCACTTCTTCCTGGGCCTCGGCGGTCGAACCGGCGATGTGCGGCGTGGCAATCAGGTTCGGCAAGCCGACCAGCGGAGAATTCTTCGGCGGCTCCTGCGCGAACGTATCGACGGCTGCTCCGCCAAGGTGGCCAGAGCGCAGAGCGTCTGCGAGCGCCGCTTCGTCGATCAATTCGCCGCGCGCGCAGTTGACCAATCGCGCGCCCTTTTTCATTTTCGCAATCGCCGGTGCGTCGATCATTTTCTCGGTTGCCACGCTGAGCGAGGTGTGCAGAGAGACGACATCGGACTGCCTCAATAAATCGTCGAGCGGCACCAGGTCGACTTCCACTTCGTGTGCGGCCGCCGGCGTGACGTAGGGATCGTAGGCGAGGACCTTCATTTCGAGTCCGCGCGCGCGCCGTGCCACTTCGGTTCCCACCCGGCCGAGTCCGACAAGTCCGAGAGTCTTCCCGCGCATCTCCGTTCCCGAAAACGAGGACTTCTCCCAGCGACCGGCCTGGATCGAAGCGTTGGCCTGCGGAACCGCGCGCGCGAGACCCAGCATCAGGGCAATTGTGTGCTCGGCCACGCTGACGGCGTTTCCGCCCGGGGTGTTCATCACCAGGACGCCGCGGCGCGTGGCGGCCTCCACATCCACGTTGTCCACGCCCACGCCCGCGCGGCCGATGACGCGGAGTTTCGCGGCTTTCTCCAGCAGCGCGGCGGTGGCCTTCGTCGCGCTACGAATCACGAGCGCATCGGCGCTCGCGAGCTCGCTGGGCATCGCTGCCGGCGTCGGCGTGAGCACCTCCCATCCCGTTTCACGCAGCAAAGCGATGCCGCGTTCACTGATTTTGTCGGCGATAACGATTTTCATGGCCCACAAGGTTATCGGGCGCACGCGCTCGTGTCAATTACGCACGCGAACTTCAAGGCGTGTGCTATTCTTTTTTTCCGGAGAGGCCGACGAATGCGCTACATCGAACGCATCCAGGGCGATTTGACCGCGGCGATGAAGGGCAAGGATGAGCTGCGCCTGAGCGTGCTTCGCATGGTGAAGAGCGCCCTCAAGAACAAGGAAATCGAGAAAATGCACGCGCTCGACGATATGGAATCGCTCCAGGTGCTGCAGACGCTCGTCAAGCAGCGGCGCGAGTCCGTGGAACAATTCACAAAGGGCGGACGGAAGGACCTGGCGGAGAAGGAAACGAAGGAGATCGCGATCATCGAGACGTATCTCCCTGCGGCGCCCAACGACGAGGAAATTCACCGCGCGGTCGAGGCCGCCATCACCGAGGCGGGCGCCGATTCGCTTAAGCAGATGGGCGCCGTTATCAAGGCTGCCCGGGCGCGTCTTGAAGGAAAAAACGTGGATGGGAAAGTGCTCAGCGACCGCGTGCGTGAACGGCTGAGCGGAAAGTCCTGAAGTTCTCCCGGAGCCAATCAGGGATTCGCGCGGCGGAGAACGGCGGACGCCTCCTGGTCCGAGGCGACCTGCTGCAAGAACGCTCGAATCACGGGCAGCTTTTCCGTAGGAACGATCACGCCTTTAATCTCGAAAGTGCGTTTGTAGTGCAGCACGCCGTCCGCTACGTTGATTTCGCTGTGATAGGCGGCGTAGTCGCAATCGGCCTGGACCGGTGGAGGCAGCCCGTCCACTACGTAACCGGCAGGCAGCGTGATATCGAAGACATCGTCCTGGCGCGTGGCCTCCTCGAACTCGACGGGATATTTTCGGGGCTTCTGCTCTGTGAACAAACGCAGCGTTCGCGTGCCTTTGTCGCCAACCACGCGCGGGCGCAGGAACAGCAGGTCCCCCGCTGAGCTCGCGTATCCGGGGGAGACGAACTTGTAGTTCAGTGCCAGAGTCTGATCGTACTTTTCGAGATTCCCAAGCGAAGCCGCAGTCAGCGTGAAATTATTGAGAGAGTACCCGAGGAAGTGCTCGAAGATCTCGGCTCGCTTCGCGGGCTGCGCCTCCAGAAATTCCGCACGTTCCTGAGCCGCCGGGCCTCCCCATTCGAGCTCCTGCACTTCCCCCGACAAATCGCCCGCGGGCGTCAATTTGAATTTGGCCGTGCGAAGCAGACGATTGGTCACGGCGGGCAGCAAAGGCATGGAGATCAATTCACCGCCGTCGGGCGCGACCAGTAATCCAGAACTCTGTTGCAGGTACCAAGGCAGGTAACCCAGAGGCACACGTTCGTTGGTGGGATCGAAGATCAGCAGACGGCCGAGTTTTTGATCGTGCACGACGGCATAGAGGCGGGTGTCGTCCACGCCGTCTGGCAGACGAATGGCGAGGATTGCGTGGTTGAAGGCGACCGAAGGATAATTCGCATGTACGAAACCACGATGGGTATCGATCAGCACGTAATAGGATTCCACGCCGATTTCGCCGAGCATCGAACCGAGAAGGGTGGCCTTATCCTTGCAATCGCCGAATTGGTGAGTGAAAACCTCAGCGGCCGGATGCGGCTGATATCCGCCGATTCCGATCTCGACGGCAAAGTAGCGGATATTTCGTTGCATGTACTCGGTAAGGGCCCGAATCTTGCCGAGCGTGTCCGGGATGCCCGAAGTCAATTCGGCAACCTTCTGCTTAATTTGCGGAGAGGCAATGCGGCTCGATTGAGTCAAGTTTCCGTACCACAATCCGACATCCTTCCAAGCGCCGGAAGACCTCGCGCGCAACGCCGGATCGCGAGGAAAATACTTCACACCCGCCCAGCCCGCCACGGATCTCCAGGAGGGCATGTCGGGTTCGATCTCGACCGCGGGGAGGTCCCTTATCTCCCAGACATACTGATTGCCTTGAACTTGCGGCTTCTGTTCGGGATAGTTGAACCAGTCGGCGGTGAACTCCCATCCGCTGGGGAGCTGAAGGATGAATCGGGCGGTCTTAACCGGGACTTCGTCCTGAAACCACCAACTGTCCTCGAAAACGAAAGGCCGGTTGCGCTGGACAAACTCGAAGCCCACGACGTTGCCGGGAATCGCCTCTGGAAACTGCAGAGTCTTGACTCTTACGTCCGTGTATTCCAAGTCGCTCAGATACGCATGTTCGACGATATCTTTGTCCCCCACGGATATCTCGTGGCCGTTGGATTCGATCGTCCACGCCTTCAGATAAGAAACCTTGGTGTCCTTGTCGAATGGTACGTCGACGGTGCTGTACTCCTTGCGCGACTCAGGCCGGAGCAATCGAATGGCGCCGCGATGGAGGGTATCGATTTCGCCGTTGTCCCGGACGGTAGTGCGCGTTTCATCGAGCAAGGTGACCGCGACAGTATCCTTGTCATATTGGGGCAGCTTTTCCTGTGCGGCGGCGCGGAGCCAGTCGGGAGCGCTATCCGCGGCAGACGCGGCGGGGACAACCCACACCATCACTGCGGCAAGCGATGCGAGCACGGCAGCGGTGCTAGTTCGTTTTGGCAGACTGCGCATTTTCGAGCACCATTCGGCCGTTATCATCCGATTTCACCGCCCCAAAGAATCCGCGAAGCGTCGCGTAATCGCTCTTGGTATAGATAATTCCCTTTTGAACGAGATGACGCTTCACTTCCACGCCGTTGTTCTGCGCCACTGCGCTGAGCTCATAGGACACGGCGCCCAGATCCACTTTTCGGTTTTGCGGCACGCTTTCGACCTTGTACCCGGGGGGTAAGCGAAAGTTGATGTCGTCGGTCTCCTCGTAGGGGAAGTGAAAGTAGACGGAATTGACGCGCTTCGCGGCCGCGAACGAACTCATCTCCGACGGCAGAAACATCTCGACCGGCATGAGCATCCGCCGTGCGGCCGTGTTGGCAAGCGAAGGGATCGTCAAAGTTCCTTCCACGTGGACGGGTTGGTCCGCGTCGTCCCAGTTCGCGATTTTTGTAATGTCAAACGTAGCGCCCACGGGAAGCGACGCCTTGACATCGCTTCCGATTTCCTTGGTCCGGCCGGCCTCATCTTCCTTTCGCAACCGCTCGCGCAGGAGGCCACCCTGCTGTCCCGTAAAGTCCACTTGCACGATTCCGGTAACGGAGCCGTCTTCCTTTACTTCGAGGTCCGCCTTGCGGTTGATCGTCGCATCCGAAGTTGTTGGCACGGGCGTAGTAACCAGCGTACCGCCGGACTTGTCAATCCGGACGCCACCCGCATCGGTTTCGTACCACGGCAGCAATCCGAAGGGAAAATAGCGAGCGGCCGGGTCCAGGTAGTACTCCTTCGTGCCCGCGCGGACCCAGGTGAGCTCATCGGAGAGTTGTCTTACTTCCTTCCGCGCAGGGGCGAAAACATCCACATTGCGAGGTGCGACGTACACTTCGGTCGCTTCGAATCCGGCTGCTCGCGCAAGGCCGACAAAGAGATAATTGATTTGCGTGTTGTAAGCGTAGTCGCGGTTCAGCACGTCTTCGACATTGGAGTTCTCTTTCAGATTCTCAACCTTGTTCTCCTTTTGCATCTTATAATCTTCTAAATTCAGGTTTCGGATCTTCAGGACGCGAGCATAAATCTTCCTGAGCTTGATTTCCGGCGTGTCGCCCGGACTGACAATCTTCGCAATCTCCTGGTTGAGGGCATTTTTCTTATCGATAAAATGCTCGAGTTGTCCATCCCACTTTTTAGCGTAGTGATTCCAGTATTTGTCCTGGGGGTCGGTCGGCGAAGCGGCGCCGTTGTCCTGATAAAAAAACTCCACACGCGCTTCGATCATGTTTTCCGGAGGCATCATGGGTTCATCCACAACGCCGGGAATATCGTGCGCCACCATCAGGTACGACCCGTCGATCTGCTCCTTCGGTACGACGTCGGCCGGCAGGAGATATGTCTGATACATGGGGCGCAGACCGGAGCCGTAACCCGTGTAGGGTACGTACTTGAAGTGGGCCTCCCGCGTGTAGTCGGATTGCGAGACCTGCCACGCATGGCCGTAGACAAGACCCGGCTGGCCTTGTTCCTGATATTTGTACTCGATGATGCAACCCGGCTGGACGTCCGGCAGGGTGAAAGTTTTTGCGAGGACCTTCACGCCGTTCGCTTTTACGACAGTCGTCTCGAGAACCTGGCCATCGAACTTTACGATGGTTCCGTCCGGCTTGATCGTGCGGCCCGCTATGTAGGGGACATTATGGGTCTCTTTTATGAATGGGATCTCCACGTGCCCTTGCTTGGTGCCTTCCTGTGTGAAAACCTTAATGCGGATGTATTCCTCCACCGAGTCGCCGCCGACGGTGGCCTTCGATGCATCGATGACGTCCTCCCGATAGAGAATCATTGCATCAGCGCCCGGCTCCTTCGGATTGTCCTTGAGAGCGAGATCCTGAGGGGAAATGGGCTGCCAGTCCGTGGCCGACGCCGGCGCAGCGAAACCCAGAAGTCCCAAGAGGAAGATGAAGCCGCCGAAGATAATTCGCCCGGTTCCGTTCATGCGAACGCTCCCTTACTCTTTCGGACGTAGACCACACCCGCGGCCCGGATCGCCGCTGGCCGCCGCGCGACGAATTCCGGCGCTCAATTCCCAAGCAGTGACGTGAGCGCAACGCTACTCCGAAACCGTGCATTCTGTCAATGCAAGCCGCGATTGCGCCTTGCCTGCCATGCACCTCTGATGCTACCTTCCCCGCTTCGCACGCGGTCTGCGGCACGCAAGTCGCCTGCGCCGAGTGATCCTGATTCCGAGGAGGAAAAGCGTGGCGACGAAGTCCTGGAGCTCGACCGCACCGCCGGGTGAATTCCGTACATACGTGGACGCGGGAGAGAGCCTGCGCGAATTCACCCTTCGCGCGGTAGTGCTCGGCTCACTTTTCGGAATCCTTTTCGGCGCAGTCTCGGTATACGTCGGCTTGCGCGCGGGCCTGACGGTTTCCGCCTCCATCCCGATCGCGGTTCTCTCGATCAGCATCCTGCGCGCGTTTGGCCGGTCCACCATCCTCGAAAACAACATCGTGCAGACGACCGGCTCGGCGGGAGAATCTGCGGCCGCCGGCGTAATATTCACCATGCCCGCGCTTATTTTTCTCGGCTTTTCGCTCAACACCGAGTACTGGCGGGTATTTTTCCTGGCGCTGCTCGGTGGCACGCTCGGCGTGCTGTTCATGATTCCACTGCGGCGCCAGCTCATCGTCAAGGAACACGGGAACCTGACGTTTCCGGAAGGAACGGCCTGCGCCGACGTGCTCGTCGCCGGGGAGCGCGGCGGATCGTTCGCCGGGCGGGTGTTCTGGGGCCTGGGGCTCGGCGGCGTCTACACGTTCTGCATGAATACTTTAGGAATGTGGCCGGGACAGCCGGACTATCAGCCGAAATGGCTGCCCGGCGCGTCCATGCGCTGCACCATCACCTCCGAGTACCTCGGAGTGGGCTACATCATCGGGCCGCGCGTGGCGGGATTCCTGTTCGCGGGCGGTGTGATCTCCTGGCTGGTGATGATGCCCGCGATTCGGTTTTTCGGCTCGCTGGCGCCGGGCGTGCCGCTTTACCCCAGCACCGTGCCAATTCCGCAAATGAGTCCCGATCAGCTCTGGGGGACCTATATCCGCCCCATGGGTGCGGGAGCGGTGGCGGCATCCGGACTGATCACGCTGATCCGGACTCTGCCCACGATTGTCTCCGCGCTGACTGCCGGGTTGAAGGACGTGCGCGCAAAGCAGGAAGCAATGCCCGTGGCAAGCCGGACTGAGCGCGACCTGTCGATGCGCGTCGTGCTGCTCGGCTCGGCTGCGATTCTGGCGATGATTTGGGCGTTTCTGAGGTTCAAGCCGGTTCCGGGAGCGCAGACCGGCACGTTCGCGAATCTGATCGCCGCGCTCTTCATAATCGTTTTCGGTTTCCTGTTCGTGACGGTGGCATCGCGCATCAGCGGCTTGATCGGCAACTCGTCGAATCCCATCAGCGGCATGACGATAGCGACTCTGATGGCCACGTGCGCCGTCTTCCTGGTCGTGCACTGGACCGCAAACGCCTACGCCGTACTCGCGCTGACGATCGGCGGCGTGGTGTGCATCGCCGCAGCCATCGCCGGAGCTACGTCGCAGGATTTAAAGACGGGTTACCTGGTCGGCGCGACTCCGGCCAAACAGCAGATTGCGCTCGTCATCGGGGTGATGGTTTCCTCGTTCGCCATCGGCGGCACTTTGATTCTGATGAACGTGGGGCTCGCGCAGTACAAGCCGATCCAGATTCCCCTCGATATCACGCACCTGCCGGTAGGGGTCGAACGGCAGCAAGATAATTATGCGCATGAGGGAAAAACCTACACGCTCGTGAACGCCATCGGCTCGAGCGTAATTCCCGACGGCAAGTACCTCTACGATCCGGCCACGCGGGAGATCGAGGTTCAATGGGAGCAGGGGATCGGCAGCGCCAAGGCGGCGGCGCCGCAGGCGCGATTAATGGCTACGGTCATCAGTGGAATTCTCAACCGGCGGCTTCCCTGGCACCTGGTTTTTCTCGGGGTCTTTCTCGTGATCGCCGTCGAGATCCTCGGCGTGCGCTCGCTGCCTTTCGCCGTGGGCTCCTATATTTCGATCGGCACGACGATGGCAATGTTCGCCGGGGGGCTCGTGCGGTGGCTCGCCGAGCGCGGCGCGGAGAAGAAAGAGGGCGCCGAAAGTGAGGTCAGTCCCGGCTCGCTCTATTCGAGCGGGCTCATCGCCGCCGGGGGCGTTTTTGGCCTGCTGGCGATCGTCATCAACCTGTTTCAGGATCCGGAGCTGAGCCGGCACGTGCCGCACTGGCTCGCCGTTTCGCTGCGTCTCCCGTGGCCGCCCAAAATGTTCGCCTTCGGCGAGCGCTTCATGCCGCATCTGAGCAACGTGCAGGGACTCGGCGTAGCATTGTTCGTTCTGCTTGCGATTACCCTGTTTGTCTCCGCGCGAAAGAAACTGAAACAATCGTAGGGTTTCTCATGAGGTTTGTGACCGTTTTCTGTCTATTTGAATTGGTACTGGCGGCCGCGAATGCGCAATCTCCGCCAGCGCTGCGCGGAACGGTCGTTTCGACGGATGGCAGGCCGATAGCAGGTGCCCACGTTCAGGGCGATTATTGGAAGAGCTGCTGCCCCGCCGAATTGGAGCGTTTGGAAACAGACAACACAGGTTCTTTCACGCTTATACACCCGACACCCTTCATCCGAGTGAGAGATGAAAAGTTCCAGCCCGTCACAATCGTTGTCGAACCGGGCCAAACCGACCTAAAGATAGCTCTTGCCGACGGGAAGGCGACCGCCAAGACACTCACGGCATGTCCCCCAAAGGGAAAAAGTTCAAAGAGTGTCGGCATTTGGTTTCAGTTCGCTCTGCCAAAGGGAACTAAAATCAAACGGAGCGTGGATACAGACACAGTTTCCTACCGTGTGAATTCCCCTCACAGCGACTATTGGCTGCTCCTGTGGTCCGGCTTCGCGCTGGGAGCCACCGACGCGGATGACCGCCTAATGAGGGGTTCGTCGGCCTTCTCTGAAAGGTGGATCAATGAGCCCAATTCACAGCCCATCGGAATCGACGCGATCGGTCAGTCTAAAGCTGGAAAACCCTGGCGGTGGTTCGGAACCGCAGTGGATTTGGCGACCTATTCGGACGTATCCGAACCCGCCGCCAAGTATTTCGATGCAATTATTGACCGTGCATGCCTATCGCCAGAATTCGTCCGCGTTGGGGAAAAAACGGCAAACCGCTAAAAGGGATGCTTTACTTGACCGTTGCGTCTTTCAGAAACCGCGCGGCTTCTTCCGGCGGCGTGGGATTGATGTAAAAACCGGTGCCCCACTCG
The DNA here is from genome assembly GCA_035279445.1 of Candidatus Acidiferrales bacterium. Lineage (GTDB taxonomy): Bacteria > Acidobacteriota > Terriglobia > Acidiferrales > UBA7541 > Palsa-295. The sequence goes on from DATEHV010000014.1 coordinate 147,839, forward strand.
AACCCCGCCACTTTGGTCAACTTGGGCATCATCTCGATGTGCCAATGGTAGTGGTCGTTGATCTCTTCGCCGATGGGCGAGGTGTGGACCACGTAGTTGTAGGAGGGAAACGCCAGAGCACTGTCGAGCCGCGCGAGGAATTCTCGCAGGACCTTCGCGAGGTTTCCATAATACGGCGTCGGCATGTTTTCGAACGCCGAGCTGTGCTGCCGCGGCAGGATCCACGTTTCGAAGGGGAAGCGCGGCGCGTAGGGTGCGAGCGCAATAAAGTGATCGTCGGTCAGGATCACGCGCGTCTCGGTTTCGATCTCCTGGCGGATCATATCGCAGAAAATGCAGCGCTCTTTTTCTTCATAGTAGCGCTTCGAATTGTCCACCTCCTCGCGCACCCGCTTCGGCACGATGGGCAGCGCGATCAACTGCGAATGGGTGTGCTCGAGCGAGGCGCCGGCCGGCTCGCCGTGGTTCTTGAAAAGCAACACGTAGCGGAAACGCCGGTCATTTTTCAGGTCCAGCATGCGGTCGCGATAGGCCCACAGGACCTCTTCGACGGCCTTCTCCGGCATTGACGCCAGCGTGAGCTGGTGATTCGGCGTTTCCACGATCACTTCGTGCGCCCCGATGCCGTTCATACGATCGAAGAGGCCTTCGCCTTCGCGGTCGAGCCCGCCCTCGATTCCGAGAGCGGGAAACTTGTTTGGCACCACGCGCATTGACCACCCGGGCGTGTCCTTGCCTGTGCCGTTCCTTCCATAGGCGAGGATTTCGGGCGGAGTCTTTCCTTCGTTCCCCGGACAGAAGGGACAAATCCCGATTCCCTTGATCTGAACGCTCTCCCGAACAAAATCCGACGGGCGCTTGGCGCGGTCCGTGGAAATGATGACCCAGCGGCCTGTGATGGGGTCCTTACGAAGTTCCGGCAACCCTTCCTCCTCGGTTCACTGCAGCACGCTTTGGGGACACAACTCTTAGTCCATGGATCCATTCTACTACGCGGAACCCGCAACGGAAGATTTACGACATCGCTGACAATAACTCTTCGCACTTCGCGTGAATCAGTTCCAGTCCGGAACAAATGCGCCCTTGTGCAGCCGTACTTTCGGGTGGAAGCCGGCGCTGGTTTCAATCGCGAGCACGTCGAAACGGCAGGGGGCGGATTCCAGCCGCCGCGCGCGCAGAAACTGCCGCGCCATGCGCGCCAGGTAGCGCCGCTTGTCCGTATTCACGGCCTCCTCGGGCTTTGGCTGCTCGCGGTTTGTTGCGGCGCGGGTCTTCACCTCGACAAACGCGAGCACGTGCCCATCGTAGCCAACCATGTCGATTTCACCTTTGATTTCCGGCGAAGTGTAGTTCCGTGCGATCAGGATGTAGCCGTGGCGGCGCAGATACCAGTAGGCGTAGGTTTCGCCCCGAACGCCCGTCCGGCGCGCGCGCTGCTTCGAGGCAGTTTCCGATGTGTCCGCCGCGCTCGCTTCGGCGAGGCCTTTGCGGGCCGCGAAGTCCACCATTGCAAACACGAGGCGCGCAATCATCGGAAGCTCCGAATCCGGGACGGTTCAAGCGGCCGCGCACACGGACGGCGCGACGCAGCTACAGCGATCGTTCCGCCTCGCCGATGCAGGCATCGAGCGTACGCACGGCGAAATCGACCTGCTCCTCGTCGATGATCAACGGCGGTGCGATCCGCAGAGAATTCTCGCCCGCGCCAAGCACCAGCAGTCCTTTGTGAAAAGCCGCGGCGATTACGCGGTCGCGCAGAACGGGCGCCTTCTCCTTCGTTCCCTGATCGCGCACGAATTCGATCCCGATCATCAGCCCTTTGCCTCGAACGTCGCCCACGATCTTGTGCCGCTCGCGCCAGTCGGACGTCCGGCTCAGAATCAATTCTCCCATGCGCGCGGCGTTGACGATCAGATCCCGCTCGAGCAGCCCGATGGTCGCGAGCGCGGCGGCAATCGAAACGGGGTTGCCGCCGAACGTGGACGCGTGCGCGCCGGACTTCCAATCCATCACGTCCGCTCGCGCGATCACCGCGCAAAGAGGCATCCCTGAGGCGATCCCCTTGGCGGTGCAGATGATATCCGGTTCGATTCCCGCGTGGTCCACGGCCCACCACTCGCCGGTGCGCCCCATGCCCGATTGCACCTCGTCGGCGACGAGCAGGATTCCATGCTTGCGGCAGATTCGCTCAAGACCCTGTAAAAACTCCGCGGGCGCGACCACGTATCCGCCTTCGCCCTGAATCGGCTCGACGAAGATCGCCGCGATCTCCTCGGGATCGGCAACGCGCTTGAAGAGTTCGTTTTCGATGTAGGCGAGACAATCGCCCGCGGCGTGCTCGGCGCGGATCCCGTAGGCGCCGCGGTAGGTGTTCGGATACGGCGCATGAAAAACGCCGCCGAGCAGCGGGCCGAAATGTTTTCGCTGGACAGCCTTGCTTGCCGTCAGGGACAGCGCGCCGAACGTGCGCCCATGAAAACAGCCCTGAAACGCGACAAGGATGTCGCGCTTCGTGTGATAGCGCGCGAGCTTCATGGCAGCTTCGATGGCCTCGGTGCCCGAATTACCGAAATAGACGCGCTTGGCGCTCTTCCCCGGGGCAATCGACGCCAGCTTCTCGGCGAGCTCTACCGTCCCCGGATAATAAAAGTCCGTGCACGACATGTGAATCAATTCGGCAGCTTGCTGCTGGATGGCGGCCACCACCTGCGGATGGCAGTGTCCCGTGGCGACCACGGCGATGCCGGCCGCGAAATCGAGAAAGGTGTTGGCGTCCACGTCTTCGATGACGGCGCCGCGACCCGTCTTCGCCACCAGCGGATAATCGCGCGTGTAGGATGGCGAGACCACCTTGCGGTCCCGCTCCACAATTTGTTTTGCCTTCGGGCCGGGTAGAGCGGTTACGAAGTGCGGTAGCTTCCTCTCGGCGACTTGCATGTGTTCCTCCCGGAGTTGCAGTTTCTCCGGTGCGCGCGGACCGGTTTCCGCCGGCGCGTGCCCGGCACGTACTCGGGGGAATAGGGGTTAGTCAACGCCGTAAAGATTCGGGCGCTCGTGGGAAGGCTCGCTGTGAAGCGAATGCGCGTGTTTCGGGGAAAATCTCATTTGTATTTCCAGCGGACGCTGCCGTCCTTTGTATCTTCGAGTAGGATACCAGAATCCGCCAGCTTTTTCCGAATCTCGTCGGAACGCTTGAAGTCGCGCCGCTTCTTCGCGGCCTGACGTTCCTCGATCAGCGCGTCGACCTCGGCGGCGGGCATGCGCGGCTTCTGCGGCGAGAAGCCCAGCTTGGCGAGCTTTTCGTCGTCGTCGGCGAGCAGCGCCAGCACGGCGTCGAATTTTTCCATGGCCGCCACGGCGCGCGGCGCGTCCTGTTGCAGGAACGCGCCCTGGTCCATCGCCGTATTGATGTCGCGCACCAGGTCAAACACGGCCGCGAGCGCCATCGCGGTGTTGATGTCGTCCGCAAGGCCCGCGTCGAAATCATTTTCCGCCTTCTCCATGCGCTGCGCGAGTTCCGGATTGGAGCCGGCCGGGAACTGTGCCGTTTGCAGCCGCGCGACGAAGTTGCGCAGCCGTTCGGTCGAGTTGCGCGCCTGCGTAAGGCCCTCTTCGGTGAAATTCAGCTGGCGGCGATAGGGCACCGAGAGCAGTAGGAAGCGGATGGTGGAAGGCTTGTGGCCGCGTGCGAAGAGATCGCGCAGCGTGTAGAAGTTGCCGAGCGATTTCGACATCTTCTGGCCCTCGATGATCAAATGTTCGGCGTGCAGCCAGTGGCGCACGAATTGTCTTCCCGTGGCCGCTTCGCTCTGCGCGATTTCGTTCTCGTGGTGCGGGAACGCCAGGTCCACTCCACCGGTGTGGATATCCAGGGTGTCGCCGAGATATTTCATGGCCATCGCCGAGCACTCGATGTGCCAGCCGGGGCGCCCCGGCCCGATTCGAGTTTCCCAAAAGTGTTCGCCCGGCTTCGGCGCCTTCCATAGGGCGAAATCGCGCGCGTCTTCCTTTTCGTACTGGTCCACGTCCACGCGCGCGCCGGCCTGCATGCCGCTCACGTTGATCTTCGAAAGCCTGCCGTAGGCGGGAAATTTCGCAATGCGGAAATAGATCGAGCCGTCGCTCGTATACGTGAGTCCTTTTTCCCGCAGCCGCTCGATCAGCGCGACCATGTCCTCGATGTGGTCGGTGGCTCGCACCAGCTCCTCGGGCGTCTGGATATGCAGCGCGTCAATATCCTCCAGGAATGCCTGGATGTACTTCTCGGTGTATTCGCGGATGCCGATGCCGGCGGCCGCAGCGGACTGGATGATGCGGTCGTCCACATCGGTGACGTTCATTACCTGCATCACCCGCAGGCCCCGCGACCGCAAGAAGCGCCTCAGGATGTCCTGAAACATAAACGTGCGGAAATTTCCGATGTGTGCGGAGGCGTAGACCGTCGGGCCGCACGTATAGATGCGCACCTCGCCCGGGTGCACCGGATCGAGCGGCTCGACTCGATTCGTGAGAGTGTTGTGCAGGCGTATCTGGTTCATTTTTCCGGCACGCGCAAAACGGCTATTCTATCCGACGCTCTGCCCAGCGGCAAACGCCAGGCTCGGGGCGCGGATTCGCTCGGGACAGGGCTTGGGTTTTGATCGAGCCGGCCGGGTGACGCCTCAATGGCGGCGATCGGATACGTCTCGCCGTTCAATGCCGAACGAGTTCAAAACATCGGACAAGACCACGATTCCCAGCAACTGATGGACGTTGGCGCGGCTGACCACGGGAAGGACGTCCAGTTTCGCTGCGCCCATACGTTCGAGCGCCAAATGAAGCGGGTGGTCCGCGTGAACGTGTGGAAAGTCGCCAGACACGGTCAGGTCCTTCAATTCCGTGTTTCCGTCGCCTCTCGCCATAGCGCGATCGATTTGCTCCTTGCCGATGACTCCCTCTACTCCGTGTTCCCCGATCACGGGCCAGGCGTGAAACTCGCTGCGGCCTGCCAATTCGGCCGCCTCGCGCACCTTCATCTGCGGTCGTAGCAGTTCGGTGGGAGCGCGCATCACCTGGCCCACCTGCCGCTGGCCGTGGCCTCGGCGCGAATCCTCGCTGGGCAGATGGATGCCGTCCTGAACCGCAAGCGCATCGTAGATCGGTTGCGGCTGCAATCGCGCCGAGATGAAGAAGCTCACCATATTCGAGATCATCAGCGGCACGATCACTTCATAGTCGTGCGTCGTCTCGAAGATCATCAGCACCGATGTCATCGGAGCGCGGACAATGCCCGCAAAGAGAGTGCCCATGCCGACGAGTGCGTAAGCGCCGGGATCGGCCGTATACCCAGGCCACAGATGGTGCGCCACGCTTCCGACTGTGCCCCCGAGCATTGCGCCGATAAACAAGCTGGGGCCGAAAATCCCTCCCGCGTTGCCCGAACCGTAGCTTGTGGTCACGGCAACAAGTTTGAGCACCACCAATAGCGCCATCAACTCGGCGGTCATCTTGCCATTCAGCGCATCGCCGACATACCCGTAACCAACTCCCAGCACCTGTGGCACCCACCAGGCCATCATCCCGGCCACCAAGCCCCCTGCGACCGGCCGGAACCACGAGGTCCACGCGGGTAGGCGCCGGAAACGTTCGTGCAGTCCCAGCAACAGCTTGGTGAATACGACGGACACCAGGCCTCCCACGACTCCCAGGGCGGCGTAGATCGCAAACTCCAAAGGATGGACCAGCTTGTATTGCGGCACTTGGAAAAGAGGATTGTTACCAAGGATCAGTCGCAGGACGAGCCACGAAGTCGCGGAAGCGAGCACGACCGAGCCGAGCACGGGCGCGTTGAGGTCGCCCACGATTTCCTCGAGAGCAAAAACCACGGCTGCCAGCGGCGTATTGAACGCCGCGGCGATTGCGGCTGCCGCTCCGACGGGAATCAGGGCCTTTACGTTTTCGGTCCGCAATCCCAGCCGGCGCCCCAATACCGAAGCGATTCCTCCGCCCACTTGCACTGCGGGGCCTTCGCGGCCGAGAGGGATTCCGCTCGCGAGCGTCGCGGCGGTGCAGAAGAATTTGCCAAAAACCGTGCCGGAAGTAATGACGCCCTCGCGCGCATAGAGCGCCGCTTTGGTCTGCGGGACGCCACTTCCCCGCGCGTCGGGAAAATAGCGGAACAGCAGGTAGCCCATGCCCAGCGAGCCCGCCACCGGAATCAGGACGCGATGCCAGGCGGCGCTGCCCACCGGGTAGAGTTTCATGCCGAGCCGCTCGGTGAGGAGGATGAACGCAACGACAGCGAGGCCCGTGAGTGCGCCGATCAATATACTTAGGGCCAGCAAGATCCGCTCTTGACGCTGCGCGAAGTGTTGCGTCCACCAACGAAGCGGTGTCTTCCACCACGAAACAGCGGGCAGATCTTCAGTTTCACTCATTCCCGATGGTTCCCTATGCGGGGACCATTGTATTCATATTTCGAAAGGAGTGTTGATCGGAGATTGCTCGCATTCGCCGAGTGGAACCCCGCGGGTCACCCCGTACCGTATTTTTATAGGAAAGGAAGCGGTTCGTGCCGTCTGGCGGAGATCCGAGGGGGCTATGGAAGCAGTTGCACGCGGCGGCTGACGATCGTGACGTCACCATCCTGCGATGGCGTTGCCGTCAGTGGGCGCGACTTCAGCAGAAACGCGCCCTCGGGCGGGAGGCCGTAGGTCTGGTCAATTGCGGAGACTTCCACCGGTTTTCCCGAAGGCACGGAAAAGCTCATCTCGACTCCGGCTGCGGGCATTGCCGGGCATGAGTACGCGGACCATCCGTTCAGATACCTTCTGTACCTCTCAGTTTCCGGTTGCAGGGGCAGTCCGCCCATCCGGACCGATTCGATGTCCGCTCCGGGCGGAAACAACACGGACGCAAACGGCGCCCCGCGTTCCGACCTCAATAGCGCCCGGTAATTCCGCCGGCCGTCTCCAACGCTGGATTCGAGAATTGTGAACGTGGGAGCGGCAAGATCGAGGCGCGGCGCTTCGGCGAGAAATTCGGTCCGCGGGTCCCACGGAAACGCGCCTCGGTCGGCGCGGTGGAAAGTCGCGGCCAGTCGTATGGGCTCGGGCAGGCGGCCGGAGTCGGGCCGGATGATCCATTGCGACTTCCCAGAATCCGCGTCCTGCGAGTATTCGATATTGACGCGTTCGGGGGCTTTTGCCGAATAGGCCGGCACGACGACCGCCCCGAACGATGCGAGGGCAGTTGCCAGAATCGGAATCCACGGGAAAGCCAGGCCCTTCAAGCCTGCAACGCCGCGCAAGTCCGCGCAGAGTGGGGCGAGCGGAGCGAGTATGAATCCGACCACCAGCGCGATTAGGATCAGGCCGCGGTTGCCCAGCCCCTCGTACAGCAACAGTGCAGGGCCGAATCCCACGATTCCGCCGCAGGCAAACGGTAAAATCGCCGCAAGCGCGGAACCGAGGGAGCTTTCTCCCTGACGCATTGTGGACGGCAGTCCGGCAAGCGCTGCCACTGCGGCGGGAATCACCATGACGTAGCTGAGGCCGGGTGCCTGCCAGGAAATCATCACCGACAGCAACGCGTACCAGATCCACACGCCAGCCCAGAGTCCCCAAAAGCCGGCGCGGCGGGCGAAGAAAATCGAGTGAGTCACCACCACGGCAAGCGGAAGCGAGCAGAATGCAATCTCGATCGGTAGCGGGTGCGCAATCCAGTTGACCGGGGTTCCACCGCCTCGGTGAACGAGCCACGCCAATAGGAATGCCAACACGCCGATTACCGCCATGATCACCAGCCATCCGATCATGCCCCAGAGAAATCCGCGCAGGGTTATCCGGTTGTTTCGAATCATCCAGGCGATTTGAAGCAAAAGAAGAATCGTAGCGCCGAGCGCGAGTGCGAGCGTCCGCCGCGCCGGCCAGCGGACCACCCAATGCCGGAACAGATCGAAGTAAACCGCCTCCCGCTGCGGCGGGTTGGAAAGGTCTGCTTTCGCGAATGCGACGATTGAGGGCAGCGCGTTTTCGCCGTGATGCTGCAGGCTCGCAAGGCTGACGTTTGCGGAGTTATCGAGCGGCGTGTGGTAGTGAACCTCGTCGCCCACGTAGGCGAAGTTCACGCCCTGGTAGCCCGCGGCCTTGAAGACCGTGAAATCCGTGTCGTTGGGAAGCTGCTTGTAAACGGTATATGCGATCGAATTGGCCGCCGGATGGGCCGCGTGCTTTGCGAACAGCCCAATCGCCCAATCGTTCGCGCTGCCCGTCTCGAAGAGCAGGCTTTGTCCCGAGGTGCCGCGCGCATCGAGGTTCACCGCGGCGCGGACTTCTCTCGCCCACGGATCGGAGTCGACGAACGCGTGCGCGCCGATCAGCCCCGCCTCCTCGCCTTCGTCAATGAGGAGAATGATCGAGTGGCGCGGCGTAGGCAGCGATTTCAGGGCGCGCGCGATTTCCAGCACCGTGGCCGTGCCCGTGCCGTCGTCGGAATCGCCGGGGCCCGCCGGAACCGAATCGTAATGCGCGGCCAGCAGGACGGCGCTGCCCGGCTCGGTTCCGTCGAGCCGCGCGACGACATTGTTCACGGTCGCGCAGGACGCATACTCCGAGCAATCGAACGCTGTCTGTACCTGCGGGGCGTAGCCGAGATTCGTCAGTTCGTCGACGATGCGTGTGCGCACTGCATCGTCCGCCGCGCTTCCGACGGGATGCGGCATGTCGTTGCCCAAAATGCGGTGAAGCGCCTCCTGCGCGCGGTAGGCGGAAAACTCCGTCGCCGGAACGTTCGACGGCTTCGGCCGAGGCGGCCTCAGCCCGAACAGCGCGAGGGCGACAACCGCGGCCAAAACGACCGCGCTCGACAAAATTCGGGTGATTCCCGGACCTCTATGTAAATCCAAACACCCCTCCCGCGCGCGCCATGCTAGGCTGCGTCCCTTCGTAAGTCAATGTGCAATCCGGCTTTTTCGGACGCTCCAAACCGGACGCCAGCCGAAATTGCCGCGCAATGCAACTATCGGCATTTCCCGTAAATTCAGGCTTTTCAGGTTCCAATTAAGTTCGGTCCGAATTACTCTAGGCTCCCATCATAGCGTTCGCGCGGAGAGGGAATGCCCGTCTTAGATATCTTGCTTGGAAAACCGCTCGCGACGTCGGAGGAGCGCGCGGAACAAATTGGCACTTCCGCCGGAATTCCCATTTTTGGCCTCGACGCCCTGAGCTCGGCGGCGTACGGGCCGGAAGCCGCTCTCACGCTCCTGATTCCCCTGGGAGCTGCCGGCGTCGCGTATATCGTCCCCGTCAGCGCATGCATCATCGTGCTGCTGACCATCGTTTACTTCTCCTATCGCCAGACGATCGCGGCGTATCCGGGTGGCGGCGGGTCTTACACCGTTGCCACGGAGAACCTCGGAAGATTCCCCGGTCTGCTGGCAGCCGCAGCCCTGATGATCGACTATATTCTCGTGGTGGCCGTCGGTATCTCCGCCGGCGTGGGCGCGTTGATTTCCGCGGTTCCCAGCCTTCAACCCCACACTCTCTCGCTCTGCCTCGCGATTCTCGTGGTGATTGCCCTTGTAAATCTCCGCGGGGTCCGCGAAGCGGGCATCTTCTTCATGATTCCCACGTATCTGTTTGTGGCGACTCTTGTCGGGGCGATCGCCGTTGGAACATGGAAATCCGTGCTCGCCGAGGGACATCCCGTCCCGGCGGTGGCGCCTCCGGCGGCAGCGGGCACGGCCATGGCCGCAGCGAGCGCCTGGATGTTTTTGCAAGTATTCTCGAATGGCTGCACCGCGATGACCGGCGTCGAAGCGGTGAGCAACGGCGTGAAGGCGTTTCGCGAACCCACGGTTCGCCACGCGCAGCGGACTTTGACGGTGATCATTGGCCTGCTGATCGTCATGCTCGCGGGCATCGCCTATCTGGTCCGCGCGTACGGCATCGCCGCCACCGAACCGGGACAGCCGGGCTACCAGAGCGTGCTCTCGATGCTTGTCGCGGCGGTCGCGGGGCGCGGCTGGTTCTACTACGTGACGATCGGTTCTGTGCTCGTGATCCTCTCGCTCTCCGCCAATACGGCCTTCGCCGATTTTCCCCGGCTTTGCAGGGCCGTTGCCCAAAACGGCTATCTGCCCCACTCGTTTGGATTCCGGGGGCGGCGTCTCGTCTACTCGGAAGGCATCATCGTTCTCACGGTGCTCGCGGCGGCACTTTTGGTCTTGTTTCGCGGGGTCACCGACCGCCTGATTCCACTCTTTGCGATCGGCGCATTCCTTGCCTTCACTTTGTCGCAGGCGGGGATGGTGAGCCATTGGAGGCGGGTGAAAGGAAAGGGCGCGGCGCGTAGCATCGTCGTCAACGGCCTCGGGGCATTGGCCACGGGAATCACGCTCGCGGTCGTGCTCGTCGCGAAATTCGCCGAGGGCGCCTGGGTGAGCGCGCTGCTGGTCGCGGGATTGATCTTTGCCATGACCTGGGTCCGGCGCCACTACCGCGCCGTCGCGCAGGAAACGTCCAGTTCAGGTCCGCTCGAGGTGGGAACTCCCCAACCGCCCATCGTCATCGTACCGATCCAGGAGTGGGGAAAGATCGCTCAGCGAGGGCTCCAGTTTGCTCTTACTCTCTCCCCGGATATTCGCGCCCTGCACGTGGCATCCGAGGACGAAACCAGCGCCCTGCGGGATCAATGGGCCAGAGTCGTTGAAACTCCGGTAAAACAGTCGGGGCATGCGCCACCCGTACTCGTCACGCTCCCGTCGCCCTATCGGTTGGTTCTCAGGCCTATCTTGGACTACGTCCTACAGGTCGAGCGTCAACACCCGGACCGCCAGATCGCGATCATCATCCCCGAGCTCGTTGAAAGACACTGGTATCACTACCCTTTGCACAATCAGCGAGCTGAGCTGCTGAAAGCGTTCCTCCTGCTGCACGGCAGCCGGCGCATCGTACTCATCAATGTCCCGTGGTACATCAAGGCCTGACGAACGCCCCGGTAGCGGGCCGGCGGCACCTCGCCGTGAGCTTGTCCCCGGCTTTGCGGAACGCAAAATTCCTCGGCTTGGTTCAGACGCCGGATCGAGCGGCCAGATTGTCAAAGCTGCGCTCTTTGAGGTACTCGTCGAGGCCCCAGCGCTTCACTTGGTCGAACACTTCGTTGAATTCCTCGCGGGGGATGGGCTTGTAGACGAAACGTTCGCCGCGCCCGAACCGGCTGAAATCCCAAGGGCGGTTCTCGAACTCAGACGGAATTGCGAATTTCCATAGTGGCAGGAATTTCTGTAGGTCTGTCTCCAGCGCCCGCTCGGCGCGCTCCAGGGCGCGAAGATATCCGAGGACGACTTCCGACGGAGAGTTTTCGGGAACCCACCACAAGGTGTGGAACGTGTCCTCCATCACCTTGCGCAGCCCGAGCTGCTCAGCCATGTCGATTTGCGGCGGCAAAAGACTGGCGGCCTGCACTTCGCCTTCGAGAAGAGCCGTGAGGCGCGCGCCAAAGCCCCCTACGTTGCTCGTTTTGATGTGTTCGAGCGGCAAATACTTTTCCAGCCGATAGGGCACGTTGAAATGGCTGCCCGCGCGCATGCCGACGGCGATGGGCACGTCCTTTAAATCCTGAGGCCTGCGAATTGAAGAATCGGCCCGCACGAATATGGCCCACGGCGACACGCCGTAGCCGTCCGCTACAAACCTGCCCATGCCGGCGCTGGCGTTGCATATGCTGCCCCAGACGCAAGCGCCTTGGATCACTTCCTCCCCCTCGACGAATGGTTTGTCCTGGGGCCGGTCGAAATAGGACAGATCCTTCCAGCTCGATTGGGTTCCCCGGAACGTCTTCCAGTCGAACTCCACGTGCAAACCTTCCGCCGCAAAGTAGCCTTCCTGCGACGCCACAAAGTCGTTCAGGCCCATCCCCTTTGGAGCGATCTTCACATTTCTGAGACTTGTCATCATGACGATTTCCCTTTCCCGGGCTGCACTGCCTTGGACATTAGAACACCTGTAAAGATATTCCCGGCACGCTCGGAATTCAAGCGAGGGAGAGCGCCGCCGCGCGGCGCGTAAATTTGTTACTATCGCTGTTCCCACGGTTCAGGAGGCACCGATGCGACATTTCGAAATTCCCCTTACGAGCGCTCTCGCGGCTGCGTTTGTCCTTGCGATTGTCTCTGGGGCAGCGGCCCAGCCCGCAAGCGCAGGGCCCGCTTTCAGCGAACAACTCGGCCAGGTGAACTTTCCCACCTCCTGCGCCCACCAAGTGCAGGGCGCGATCGAGAAGGGCGTCGCCCTGCTGCATTCCTTTCAGTACCAGGAGTCCGAGCAGGCGTTCACCGACGCCTCTGAGCAGGATGCGCTCTGCGCCATTTCCCGTTGGGGCCAAGCGATGGCGCTCGACCATCAGCTCTGGGATTTTCCCTCCACCGAAACTCTTGCCAAGGGGAGCGCCTATATCGATCAAGCTCAGAAGCTGGACGCAAAAACCGGCCGCGAACGCGCCTACATCGCCGCCGCCGCTGCGTTTTATAAGGACGATCCGAAGCTGACCCACACTGCGCGGGTCGAGGCGTACTCAGCCGCAATGGCAACACTCTCGCGGGACAATCCCCAGGACAGCGAGGCAGCCGCTTTTTACGCTCTGTCGCTGGTTTCTCTGGCATACGACGATGTGGATGCGCTCGCGAGCCGGAAAAAGGCCATCGCCATCCTGGAGCCGCTTTTCGCTCAACAGCCGGACGACCCCGGCTTTGCTCACTATCTGATTCACGCAACCGACACGCCGGAACTTGCGACACAGGGGCTTGCGGCGGCCCGCGCCTACGCAAAGATCGCGCCCGATTCCTCACACGCTATTCACATGCCGTCGCACATATTCCGGCGCCTGGGGCTTTGGCCGGATGTGATCGATTCGAATCTTGCCGCGATTGCCGCAGCAGCGGCAGCCACGCAGGCGCACCGCGGCGACGCTAGCTATCAATTTCACGCCATGGACTTCCTCGACTACGCCTATCTTCAAAGCGGCCAGGAGGCAAAGGCTCGACAGGTCGTTGACGGGGTGAAGACGGTCCCCGGAGCGACCGGCGCACAGATCGTCGAACATCAAAGCGACTTCGCCGTGCAGAACGCCATCGAACTGCATCGCTGGAAGGAAGCAGCGTCGCTTCCCATCCCGGACGAGCGGCTTGACCTGCAGGACATCGTTTATTGGGCGCGCGCGATCGGTGCGGCGCGCAGCGGCGACTTGGAAGGCGCGCGGGCGGATGTTCAAAAACTGACCGAATGCATCGCCGCGAGAGACGCACGGGGTAAGGAGCGCGGCGACCGGATGCCGATGGGAGAGGCTGCCGACCAGCTGGAAGCCGAGGGTTGGCTTGCATACGCGGAAGTTAAGTCCGATGACGCCGTCGCGAAGCTGCGCGCCGCTGCGGACCGCGAGGACTCCGACCACTCCGATCCCTTTTCGACCCCCGCCCGCGAGATGCTTGCGGATTTGCTTTTCGAGCTGAAGAGGCCGGCAGACGCCGTCAAGGAATACGACGCCGTCCTGAAAGATTATCCGAATCGCTTTGACGCGCTCTATGGCGCCGCGCGCTCCGCCGCGGCGGCTGCAAATCCGGTGCTGGCGCAAAAGTTTTACATCCAGCTCGTCGCCATCTCATTGCCCGGCGCGGACCGTCCCGAGCTTCAGGACGCCCGGTCGTTCGCTTACAAGAATTAGGCTGCCCGCGCTCGGGGCAAGCGCGACACGGCTTCACGGAAGCCCGGCGCCGGGAACTTCCACCCTCGCCACTTCGATCTTGCCTGCGCGCAGCTCCCTGGCGATCTTCGGCACGAAGCTTCTAGCGGTGCAGATGTAAAGGTCACGACTGTCCGCGCCCCCGAGCATGCAAGCGTAGGCGTGGCGTTCGGGAAGTGGAATCGTCTCCGCGATTTTTCCGCCTTCTTTGACGCGCACGATTTTGTTGCCGCCGGCCCACGCGACCCACACAGCGCCCTCCGCATCGAGACATATCCCGTCCGGCCTGATTCCCTCGACCGCCGCGTAGACTCGTCGGTTTGTGAGGCTGCCGTCCGATTGGATATCGAAGGCGCTCAATCGCGCCGCGAAGGTCTCGCCCACAATCAGAGTTTTCCCATCTGGCGTGATGACCATTCCATTTGGAAAATGCAGATCGTCCGCGACCGCACGCGCGCTGCCATCCGGTTCCACGCACAGGAGCACCGTAGGACGCGGTGCCTGGTCCGCGATCAGATCGAATCCGAAATTGCCGATGTACGCGCGGCCCTTCCGATCCACGACCATGTCGTTGATGGGATTCGAGACGAACGAGCTTAAGTCGGCAGCCGTCTCGGGTCCCTTCGGCGTCATCCGCAAAAGTTGGCGATCCGCCATGGAAACGACCAGCATCGTTCCGTTCGCCAGCCAGCCGAGTCCCGAAACGGTTCCCGGGAACTCCCAGACCTTGTTGGCGACTCCTTCCGGCGTAACCCGCCAGACGATCCCCGCGTGCATGTCCGAAAAATACAGCGCGCCATCATGCCAGCGCGGACCTTCGGGAAAAATCAATCCATCGAGTAGCACTCTGGTTGTCTTCAGCACGGCCTTGAGAAGGTACGCCACGGATCGGTTGCGGGCAATCCATTTTGGCAGGCTCATCACACATCGAGCCGCGAAATTCGGATGGTTCCGCATCGGTCCTGCCTCTAGAATGCCCTCATGCGCACCGTGGATTCGAACCCTCAGCGCCGGATTGACGCTATGGCGACCCATCCGCTCGACAATCCAATATGGAATTCGCTGACGACGGTTCACGCGCACCTTGCCGAGGCAAATGGCCTGGCTTGTCGGTTCCCCAAGGACGTCGCCGCGCTGGGAGCGATCCTCGCGCGCACCGAAGAGGCCTGGAGTGCCCTTGCCAGCCTGCCATCGGCCGCCAGGGTTTCGGTTGTGGTTTTTGATTCTCCGGTTGAGTCACCTTCCGGCTGGCAGATTCTTGAGACATCTGTGGGACTTCAGATGATCTACCAGGGCGCCAACTCATCGCCTCGCACGCCCGCGCCCCCTCCCGGAGGTATCACCGAACTGACGCTGGCGGATGCCCCGGAAATGCTCGCTCTCGCCGAGTTGACGCGGCCGGGCCCTTTCGGCATTCGCGCCCGTGAACTCGGTACGTTTCTCGGCATTCGCCGGGAAGGCAAGCTAATAGCTATGGCTGGCGAACGCCTGCGCCTTCCCGGCTTCACTGAAATCAGCGCCGTGTGCACGCATCCCGACCATACCGGCCGCGGCTACGGAGCGGCGCTGGTTACCGTCGTCATCGAACAGATTTGCCGTCGCGGGGAAGTCCCGTTTTTGCACGTGCGCGAGGTCAATACACGCGCCATCGAGTTGTATCTCCGGCTCGGCTTTGTCCATCGCCGCGCTTTCCATTTTGTCGCCGTTCGCCCACCCGGCGTGTAGCGTCGCCCCGCCCCGAGCTGCGCGAAGCCCGCGGATACGTCTCCGCGAATCACGTATGAGTTGCGTTGTTCCCCGGCGCAGCCACCGCTGCGCCGGGACGCATGGCTTTTGCACAATCCGCAAAACCGCGCTTTACACGTTCCGCACGGCATGCTAGCTTTTATTTCCGTAACCGCCGATCCGATTGCGCCAGGCGGCAGGGCCATCCATATCGACCCTCCGAACGTTTCTGTCTCGGCAGACCTCCTAATAAAAATCAGAGCGAACCCTCCTCTGCCGATAGCGCATGAGGAGCGAACCGCGCGAGGGCCGGGTGCTAAAACTTCGTAAAGTCGAGTTGCTGGGCTTCAAATCGTTTTGCGAGAAGACGCCGATCACGTTCAGCGGCAGCGGGATCACCTGCATCGTGGGGCCGAACGGCTGCGGCAAATCCAACGTCGTGGACGCTATCTCCTGGGTGCTCGGCGAACAGAGCCACAAGATGCTCCGCGCCGAGCGCATGTCGGACTGCATATTCAACGGCACTGCCAAGCGCCCTCCCATGGGCATATCGGAAGTCACGCTCACGCTCAACGATCCCGAACTCTCCGAAGCTGTCGCAAAGGTGCTTGATGGCGGCCTTGAAAGTTCCGCGCCGGCGATTGGCGCGGTATCCGGCGACGCCGCCGCACTGCCCGGCGAGCCCGAGTCGCCCGAGGCCGCGTCGGACGGAGCCGAGTCCCAACCGAAGCATTGGAAAAAACGTCCCGGCGAAAGGCCGGCTATCACTCTTCGGCCGGGCGAAGTCGTCGTCGGCCGCCGACTGTATCGTTCCGGACAAAGCGAATACCTGATCAACGGCCGCGTCGCGCGCCTTCGCGACGTCCAGGAACTTTTCATGGGCATGGGCCTTGGCCCGGATAGCTACGCCATCATCGAGCAGGGCCGCATCGGCCAGATTCTGAATTCAAAGCCGATGGACCGTCGCGCGATTATCGAGGAAGCTGCCGGCATCACCATGTACAAGACGAAGCGGCGCCTGGCGGAGGCGAAGCTCGAAGCTTCGAAGATCAATCTCTCGCGCGTCAATGACATTCTCGTCGAAGTGGAAAAGCAGCTCGCTTCGCTCAAGCGCCAGGCCTCCAAGGCGCGGCGCTACGCCGAGCTGCGCGAACAGATGCGCGGGCTGCTCCGCACCGTCCTCGCCAGCAAGGCCGAGCATCTCGATGCCGAGGCCGCGCGAATTGAAAATCTGCTTCGCGACATGACTGCGGCCGAGGGGCGCGAATCCCGCTCGGTGCTGGAGCTCGAAACCGAACAGGAGCGCCTGAGCGCACGCACGTACGAGCTCGATGCCGAGCTCCGCCAGATCCACAACCTGCTCGGCCAGACGGCGCTCGATCTCGACCGCGCCGAAAACCGGATCACCTTCAACCGTGAGCAGGTCGCACAGCTCGAATCCCGCGCGGCCCGCCTGACGCTCGAAATCGAGCAAGCCGGGCTTCAGGCGTCCGAGCTCGCCTCGCAAATCGCGGCGCAGCGCGAATCCGTCGCCGCTCTCCGCGGGCACGCGGCATCGCTCGAAGCGAGCCTCCGGGAATCGGCCGACCACGTTTCCGCGAGCGCCGCCGACCAAGGCCGCCTTGAATCGCGCATGGATGCACTTCGCCGGCTGGCCAGCGCGCTGGTGGAAGAGTCCGCGCGCGGCGAGGCCGAGTCGCAACAGGCCGAAGAGGCGGCCGCAAGGCATGCCGCCGCCGAAGAGTTGCGCATGGTGTCGCTGCGTGCCGCCGAGCAGGAATGCGCGACGCTAGAATCGCGCGCGAATGCGGCCGGTGCCGCGTTCGAGCACGCCGCGAAAGATGCGGAGGAGTTCGGCGCCGCTGTACGCTCCGCGCAAGCGCGGCTTGCGGGCCTCCGCCAAAATCAGCAGGAAACCAGCCAGCGGCTCGAAGGAATCCGCCAGGAGTTGTCCGCCGAGCGCGCCCGGCGCGCTTCGATCGAGCAGATCCTGCGCGAGCGCGCGTACACGGCGGACGCCGTGCAAAAGCTTTTCAACGCAAGCGCCGAACTCGAGTCGAGCGGCTTCCGCCCGGTCGGTTTGCTCGCCGACTACGCCGAAGTGCAGGAGGAATACGAGGGCGCCGTCGAGCAGTTTCTCCGCGAAGAGCTCGAATACGTTGTCGTCGAATCGTTCGATCAAGCCCGCACGGGCGTCGCGCTGTTGCGCGACGAAGTAGGCGGCCGCGCTACATTCTTTGTCGATTCGGTGCGAAGTCTCGACGTCGACAAAATGGAAAACGGCTCTTCCATGCCCGGACATTTCATCGCGCGCCTGGACCGCCTCGTCGAGTTTCGCGAGCCGCTCGGCCCTGCCACAAAGTATTTCCTGAAAAAGCTCCGCACCGCCTACATCGTCGAAACCTCCGTCGTCGCCGAGCGCATGGCCCACGACAATCCCCACAGCTACTTTCTGACGCCGGACGGCACCTGCTATCACGGACGCACGGTTTCCGGCGGACGAAAGGGCGAAGCGGGGCCGCTCGCGCTCAAGCGTGAACTCCGCCGGCGCGAAACCGAGGCCGCGCGTCTCGACCGCGCCGTCCAGGAGCAACAGGCGGAGCTTACGCGCTTGGAAAATGCAGTCGTCGCGGCCGAGTTCGATCTTTCCGCCGCGACGGCTCGGCACCTGGATGCGGAAAAATCGCTTGTCGCCGCGGCGCACCAGCGGGACGAAGCCCGGCGCGAATTCCTGCGCGTCGATCGCCAGCTGGCCGCGGATCGCACGGAAATCGCCGGACTCCACGCCGAAGCAGAAGCTGCCCGCGCGCGCGCCGAGCAGGCTCGTTTCGGCCATGCCGAAGCGCTTCGCTCCCGCGCGGCAGCCGAAGCGGAGGCCTCCGAAGCCGCCGAAAAAATCGCCAACCTGCGCCGCGACTTTCACGCGCTGCAGGAGCAGGTCGTCGCGCGGCGCGAAGAGTTAGCGGCGATGGCCGAGCGCCTCGCGAGCGCAGAGGCCGTCGAGCAGCGCCTCGCCGGCGAAATCGCCCAGGCGAGTTCGCGCACCAGCGCCTTGCATCAGCAGCATGGGTCGCTAACCACCGAGCGTGCCGAGATCGAATCCTCGTGCGGACAATTGGCCAGACAGGCCGAGGATCTCCGACGCGAAAAACTGCGCCTCGAAGAGCGCAAGGCCGTGCTCGAAAAGGAATGGGACGGCGCGCGTTCGCGCACCGGACAGATTGACGAGTCGCTGCGAGGCCGCCGCCAGTCTCTCGACGACCTCCGCGCCGAGCGCGGCCAGCGGCAGATCGAAAAGGCGCGCAACGACTCCGACCGCGATTACCTCCGCCAGACCTGCGTCGGCGAATTGAACGCTCAGCCGGAAGAACTCATCGCGCAGGAAGCGCAGCTCCTGTTCGGCGACGATCTCGCGGCCGCGGAGACCAGTTACAACGAGATGAAGGCGCGCGTGGAAGCGATGGGCCCGGTGAATATGATGGCTCTCGAAGAGTTCCAGGAATGCGAGCAGCGCGACGGCTTCCTGCGCCGCGAGCGCGACGATCTCGTGCAGTCCATCCAGAACACGCAGCTCACCATCCACGAACTCGACGAGGTCTCCCGCAAGAAGTTCGAGCAGGCGTTCACCTTCATCAACGCCCAGTTCGCGCTCGCCTTCCAGTCGCTCTTCGGTGGCGGCCACGGCGAGATGCGGCTCGGCGAGCCCGATAGCTCCGGCGAGACCGGCATCGACATCGTGGCCCAGCCGCCCGGCAAGCGCCTGCAGAATATTTTGCTTCTCTCGGGCGGCGAGAAGGCGCTGACTGCGCTCGCCCTGTTGATCGCCGTGTTCCGCTATCAGCCCAGCCCGTTCTGCATTCTCGACGAGGTGGACGCGCCGCTCGACGAGGCCAATGTCGGGCGCTTCAACAAATTGCTGGCGGAAATGTGCGGGCAGACGCAGTTCATCGTCGTCACTCACAATCGCAAGACCATGGAAATGGGGTCGGTGCTCTACGGCGTCACGATGCAGGAGCCTGGAGTCTCGAAGCTCGTCTCAGTGAAGTGGGAAGAAGACGCTGCCAACGCTGCGCCGGAAGCTGCCGCCGCAAGCGCCGCCAGCAACGCCGCCTGACGCTGCGACGAGCATCGCCCTCTCGAGCGGGCGTCCCAGGCCAGGAATTTTCCCGCGGTCTGCCTGATTCGGTGTTCCCTCTCGCGCTTTTCGGCGACTTGCCTTGCGTCTGCATCTGCACAGCCACCTCGTATCGGGAATTTTCACCCATCGCATCGCTCTCTTAGCGGTTGACAACCTCTCGCCCTGCGCTAGAATACCGCCCTCCCGCAACCGAGGACGCTAAGCCCGTGGCTTCATCGCAAATGCACGCCGTCATTTCACAAACAGATTTCCCCGGACTCAAATTCCGTGGTCGTGGGAAAGTCCGCGACATCTACGAGCTCGGCGATCGCCTGCTGATCGTGGCGACGGACCGACTGTCCGCTTTCGACGTCGTCCTCCCCACGCCGATTCCCGATAAGGGACGCGTCCTCACCCAGCTGTCGCTTTTTTGGTTCGAGAAATTGAGTGCCGTTGTGCCGCACCACGTGATCGCGGCAAAGGATTTCCCGTCCGAGCTCGCTCCTTTCGCCGATGCGATCGCCGGACGCTCGATGCTGGTTCGCCGGACCGACCCCGTTCCTATCGAATGCGTCGTGCGCGGATATATTTCGGGTTCTGGTTGGAAGGACTACCAGAAAACCGGCGCGATCTGCGGTATTCCGCTGCCCGCCAGCTTGCGCGAATCGGACCGTTTGCCGAACCCGATCTTCACGCCTTCCACCAAGGCGACCACGGGTCATGACGAAAACATTTCTTTCGAAGAAACCGAGTCGCGCGTGGGGCGCCCGCTGGCCGAGCGGCTTCGCGAGACCAGCCTGACGCTCTATCGCCGCGCCGCCGAACACGCCGCCGCGCAGGGCATCATTATTGCCGATACCAAATTTGAGTTCGGGCTCCTGGGAAGCGAACTCATCTGGATCGACGAAGCGCTCACGCCTGATTCCTCGCGTTTCTGGCCCGCCGACCAGTATTCGCCCGGAAAAGCGCAGCCTTCCTTTGACAAACAGTACGTACGCGATTACCTCGAGCAGATCCGCTGGAATAAGCAGCCTCCGGCTCCGGCGCTGCCGCCCGAGGTCGTTGCTGCCACGCAGCAGAAGTACCGGGAAGCCTATCAACGCATCACCGGCCACGCACTCGACTGAAACTGGGGGATCGTTTTCTCAGAGCTTCACTGCGGAGCGTGCACACGTGAAAGAGCAATTGGAATCGCTGGTGGGGATGATGGTCGAGCGCGGCATCCTGCTCGAAGAAGCGGTCACGGAGTTCGAGAAGAAATTCATCCGCCGCGTCTTGGAACACTCCCGCGGAAACCAGTGCCGCGCCGCCAAGATATTGGGAATTCACCGCAACACGTTGAGCCGCAAGATCACCGAGTATCATCTCGACCACGCCAGCCGCCGCCGCTGACAATCCCTTCCGGACGCGCGGTTGCATCTGCCGCGGATTGACTCCCCACGCGAATCCATTGCCGGAAATAAAAAAGGCCGGCCCGATTCCGGGCCGGTCGTCGCAATGACGAATCCTTGGGCTAGTTGCTGGCGGGCTTACGCGTAACCCGGCGCGGAGGATGCTTGGCCGGCGCCGACTTTTCGGGAATGGTCGCGGGATCGACCTTTACCTGGTCCCAGTGCAGCAAAAAGGGCGACGGGTCGTAGCTGACCAGCGTGCCCGAGAAACGAAGTTCGTCCTCTTTCTGCACGCGCACCACATCGGGCTGCGGCGTGATTTGTCCGGCATTGCTGCCTGCGGGCGGGGCGCCGGTCCAAACCTTGACGTCCATGTTGGCGGTCGTGGCGGCGGCGATCTCGTCCGAACTCGCGCTGGTAAACACCATCACATCGACGAAGTCGTCCGACTTCTGCACGTCGATGATTTTACCGATCACTTCGGGGAATTCCGCGCCGCAAATCGCAAGCCACGTCATCTTCGCCTTGTCCCCTCCCGCGCTCAAATCGCCGATCACGCTGATGATGGTGCTTGCCGCCGCGATTTTCTGAATGTCCGCGGCGCTCGGTATCGAATACGTGGCCGGGCGATCCTGCGCGTTCGCCGCAAGCTGGAGCAGCTCGCTCAGCTGCGCGTCCACCAGCTTGTCGCAGTTCGGCTGTTCGTAGTTGATGATCGACTTGCGAAGATAATCCTTCACCTTGTCGCCCTCCTGAATCTTCAGGTCCACTGACCGCGCCAGCGCCCAAAATCCGTCTAGCGACAGTGGAGGATTCGATTGGAGATACGAAAGTCCCAGGCGATAGCTGGCTGTGGCGTCATTGGGATTGATGGCCAGCTGAGCCTTGAAGGCCTCCGCCGCCGCCGCGGTGTCCTTCAACTGCAAGTCGGCGTAGCCTGCCGCTGCCTGAAAGTTGGACGTAAAATCCTTCGCTTGCGCGTCGGTTATATTCGCATTCGCCTTCCTGAGATCGGGCAGCAGTTTGATGCCCAGCAGCGCGGCGTCCCGTTCTTTGGTGAGCTGGTCGCGGGCGTCGGCCGCCTTGGGGTCGAACCCGCCGGGCGCGGTAAACAGTTGGGTCCGTCTATAAATCGCCGTTTCCCGCTGGGCCACATCCGCCTTGTCGCCGAGCGCGATCATCTTATCGGTGTACTCGATGGCCTTGGTTGCGTTTTTGAGCTGAATATAGGCCTGGTAGTAGAACTGATAAATGTATTGCATCAGCGTGGAATTGGGGTACTGCCTCACAAACGAGTCCAGCAGCTGCAATCGCGCCTGCGGATCCTTCTCCGTCTGAGCTGCCTGCAGTGAGTTGTATTCCGGGAGTGTGTAGCTTGGTTGCTGGCTCGTCGTCGCGCCTTGCGCGGCCGCCGGCCTCGGAGCCAGAGATGCCAGGACGAGGGCGGTCAGTATGACTGCAATTCCGTTGAAATGATTTCGTAGGATCACTTCCCTGCCTCCTGAGCGAACTCTGGGTGACTGGTCGAACCCGGGACCGCAACTCCTGCAGGATAAACGGCCAAAACACTGAAATCCACGGGATTATAGGGAAAGCATCCTACCCACGCAAGCCTAAAACCATCTAGTCCATGCGATCTCGCCTGCGCGCCCATCTCTTGGCGACCTCGCCTCCATGGTAGGATGACGAACCGCGGCGGCGTGTCGCCCCGCCGCTTCGCTCATGAGTGCCGGCGAACAACTCGAGGCCAAAGTCGCTCTGGTAACCGGCGCAAGCCGGGGCATCGGACTTGCGATTGCGCGAAGCCTGGCAAAGATGGGCGCGCGACTCTGTATCTGCGCCCGCGACGCCAAAAGACTCGGGGATGTCGCCAAAGATTTCAACCGCGCAGGGAGCGCGGTCCTGGCCGTGCCCGCAGACCTAACCCGTTCCGGCGACATCCCGGCGCTCGTGCGGAAGACCGAGCAGTCGCTCGGCCCCATCGACGTCCTCGTCAATAACGCCGGAGTGGGATACTTCGGGCCCACCCACGAAGCGTCGGAAGCGAATTGGGATTCTGTATTGGACACCAATTTGAAGGCGGCGTTCCTGCTCAGCAGCGCCGTGGCGCATGGAATGATCCGCCGACGCAGCGGCCACATCGTCAATATCGCGTCGCTTGCCGGGAAAAATGCGTTTGCAGGCGGCGGAATCTATTGTGCTTCGAAGTGGGGCCTGTTGGGCCTTACCGAGTGCATGGCGGAAGACCTCCGGCCGCACGGCATCCGCGTGAGCGCGATCTGTCCCGGCACGGTCGAGACCGATTTTTCTCCCCACGGGAAAAAAGATCCGCGTAAGATGCTCCAGCCCGAGGACGTGGCCCACGCCGTGGAAATGATTCTCGCGCAGGCGCCACAAAGCTTCATCAGCGAGGTTCTTCTGCGGCCCACGATGAAGCCCTGACCGGCCCGGAATCTTTTCCCGGCGATTTTGCATCCAACCGCTCGAAGGGCAGGGGTGAACCGAATGATCGACGTTCGACGCTCGGAGGAGCGCGGCCACAACAAGATTTCGTGGCTGGAATCGCGGTTCACTTTTTCTTTCGACCAGTACTACGACCCGGAACACACCCAGTTCCGCTCGCTGCGGGTGATGAATGAGGATGTCGTCGCGCCCGGCGGAGGTTTTCCGACCCACCCGCATCGCGACATGGAAATTCTCACATGGATTCTCGATGGCGCGCTCGAGCACCGCGACAATACCGGCGGCAGCGGCGTCATCCGCCCCGGGGAACTCCAGCACATGACCGCCGGCCGGGGCGTGTTGCACAGCGAGTTCAACCCTTCGCCGAAAGATCCGGTGCACCTGCTGCAGATCTGGATTCTGCCGGAGCGCAAGGGCCTCGATCCCGCGTACGAGCAGCTGGCGTTTTCCGACGCCGAATTGCGAGGCAAATTCCATCGAGTCGCCGGACCGCAGGCTCCGGTCACGATCCGGCAGGACGCGAATTTGTACATCGCTCGTCTCGATGGCGGCTCGCAGGCAAGTCACTCTCTCGGTCCCGGCCGCCACGCGTGGGCGCAGATCGCGCGCGGCTCGGTGCAGCTGAACGGAACCGCTCTAAAGGCCGGCGATGGCGCGGCGATTTCCAACGAATCCGAAATCCTCATCGAAGCGCGCGAGCCCTCCGAAGTCCTCCTGTTCGATCTGGCCTGAACCGCGTTCGCGGAGTATTCACCGCCCCGACTTCCGTCTCCCGCCGCTCGTGTGGTAGTGTGCTACCACTTTGTCGCAAATTTTGGGCCCTCATTGAAAGGAGATCGCGCATGTCGAATTCTTCGGGCAGCGTCGTGCCGTTGATCGGTCGGGTTCTGATCAGTCAGATTTTCATTTTGTCCGGCATCAACAAGATCGTGAACTTCTCGATGATGCTGGGATACGTGAACAGCGCGCACCTTCCGCTTCCGAAGATTGCGCTGGGATGCGCTGCGGCGATTGAGATTCTCGGCGGACTGGCGGTTCTCACCGGTTTTCACACGAAACTGGCCTCCTGGATCCTCTTCTTGTTCCTGATTCCCACCACATTCCTTTTCCACAATTTCTGGGCCATGCTGGGCGCAGAGCGCATGGACAACATGGGCCATTTTCAAAAGAATCTGGCGATCATGGGCGGCCTGCTGATCCTCGCCACGCTTGGCGCCGGCGCCTATTCGATCGATTCTTCCCGCGCGCCGAAAGCGTAACGAAATTTTGATTTTCGCCGCGATCCGCGCCTGCCTGGATCGCGGCGCAGGCGTCGCGCGGGCCGCGCCTGCGCTGAATCTCCCGGCGGCTGCCGGCATCTGATTTCTAGCTACAATGCTTCGCCGTTCCAAGGAGGAATGATGTCCGACCACAAGAGGCCCGCTCCAGCCGCCGCTCCGATTCACGATCTCATTCTCCATCGTTGGAGCCCCCGCGCATTCGACAGCCGCCCCGTTGAGCTGGAGAAACTGCGCAGCCTGTTTGAAGCGGCCCGCTGGGCGGCGTCGTCCTACAACGCCCAGCCGTGGTATTTCATCGTCGGCACGAAAGCGGAGCCGGAGAACTACAAAAAAGTTCTGGACTCCTTCGTGGAATTCAACCAGGGATGGGCGAAAAGCGCGCCCGTGGTGGCGCTCAGCGTGGCCGGCCATATCATGTCGCACGACGGCTCGAAGAACCGGCACGCGTTTCACGACGTGGGTCAGGCCGCCGCGAATCTCGCGTTGCAGGCCACCGCGCTCGGACTTCAAATTCACCAGATGGCCGGAATTCTTCCCGACAAGGCGCGCGAGATTTTCGCCATCCCTGCCGACTTCGAGGCAGTCGCGGGAATCGCGCTCGGCTATCCGGGCGACCCCATGACGCTGCCCGATGGCCGCCTGCGCGACCAGGAAACCGGCACGCGTCAGCGCAAGCCGGCCTCCGACTTTGTTTTCAGCGGGAAATGGGGCCAGGTTTCGCCGATTGTCCACAAGTGACGATCCGATCAGGATTGTCAACCCGAGGCGAGCGCTTTCGGCTCGCCGAAGGATCGCTCTCTCGCGGCATCACGTTGCTAAGAATTTGGTAAGTTCGTCGAGCACCGCTTCCGGTTTTTCTTCCGCCATGAAATGTCCCGCGGGGAGCGCTCGCCCGCTGACGTTCGTGCCCAGCTCCTTCCAAACCGCGAGCACGTCGTAGAGACGGTTCATCGGGCCGTTTTGTCCCCACAGGACGAGCAGCGGGCAGGAAACTTTTTCCAAGAGGTCCACTGCGTCGTGATCCAGGTCGATCGACGCGCCCGCGCGATAGTCTTCGCAACTGGCGTGAATCGCCGCAGGATCGCGGAACGTGCGCAGGTATTCCGCGTAAACGTCCTCCGGGATCAGGTCGGGCACCATGCGCCCGAGCGATCGCCGCATGTAGAACTCGACGCTGTTTCCAAGCAGCGTCTCGGGAAACGGGGCGGGCTGAATCAGGAAAAACCAGTGGTAGTACGCGGTGGCGAATTCGCGCGTCACCGTATGGTAGAGCGTGTAAGTCGGCACGATATCGAGCACCGCGATTTTCGCGACGGCGTCGCGGTGATCGCGCGCCATGCGGTGCGCCACTCGCCCTCCGCGGTCGTGCCCCACCACGGCAAAACTGGGAAAGCCCAGGCCGCGCATCAGCTCGACCTGGTCCTGCGCCATGGCCCGCTTGGAATAGGCGAGATGATCGCCGCCGCCGGCCGGTTTGCTGCTGTCTCCATAGCCGCGCAGGTCCGCGGCGATCACCGTATGATTCTTCGCGAGCTCCGGCGCGACCCTGCGCCACATCAGGTGATTCTCCGGATAGCCGTGCAGCAGCAGCACGGCGGGCCCGCTGCCGCCCGCGACGTAGTGGATCGTCGCGCCGCTGGCCTGAAATTTTCCTTGCTTGAATCCCGGAAAAAACGCGGCGGCTTCGGACGGGGCCGGCTGCTGGAACGCCGCAATTTTCTCGGACACCGAAAGCTTGTCGGCTCCCACGGCTCCCACGCCGATCGTCATCGCCGTCTTGAGCATTTCACGACGCGTGCGGATTTGCATGTATCGCCTCCTGCGGACACCGCACACTATAACCGAATCCCCGCGCCGGGGCTTCGCCGCGTGGTGCGCTCGCGGCCCCTTGCACGCGGCATCGCCGGTTGGTACTCTCCCGTGCGGTTCGTGCCAAGTCGGCGGAGGCGCGCGCGAAATGAAATTCCCATCTCTGCGAATTCTGTTCGTGATTCTGTTGTTTTGCCCGGCGCTCGGAAATCCCAGCGGCGTGCTGGCGGCGGGAGACAAGAACGATCTCGCGTCGGAGGTCGAGGCGCTCAAGTCCCAGGTCGCGCAACTGGCCCGGCAGGCCCAGAACGCGCAGGACTACATCGCCATCGCCAATCTCCAGCGCGCCTACGGCTACTACGTGGACAAATGCCAGTGGGATCAGACCGCCGATCTCTTCGCGAAAGACGGCACGCTCGAGATCGGCCTGCGCGGCTTGTGGGTCGGACAGGATCGCGTCCGCCAATATCTCCACACGCTTCCCGAACTCAAGTACGGCACGCTCTTCAATCACATGCAACTCCAGCCCGTGATTGATATTGCTCCGGACGGCCGAACGGCCAAGGGACGCTGGCGCGCCTTCGAACAGTTCGGCCTACTCCACAAAAGCGCACAGTGGGGGGAAGGAACCTACGAAAACGAATACGTGAAAGAAAACGGTGTGTGGAAAATCAAAAAGCTGCACTACTACATGACCTACTACGTGGACTACGACAAGGGCTGGGATCAGGGCGGGAATCCGCCCCCGGGACCCATCGCGGGAATGCCGCCGGACCGCCCGACCACCGAACCCTACAAGCTCTACCCGGACGTCTTCATTCCGCCGTACCACTATAAAAATCCGGTAACCGGAAAATGACGACCCGATCAGGATTGTCGTCCCGAGGGAACAGCGTGACCGAGGAATCATTCTTCGAGTGCGGCGCGAGGCGCCCGTGAAATGAAAAGCCGAGTCCTGAGAATTGCTCTCGTGCTGCCGCTGGCCCTGATGCTGGCCGGTCCCGCGCGAATCGCGACGGCCGGCGGAGCCGCAAAAACCAGAGACCTGGCCGCCGAAGTCAGCGCGCTCAAATCTCAAATCGCGAGAATCGCGCTTCATATCCGGAATTCGGAGGACTACATCGCCATCTGCAATTTGGAAGACTCCTACGGCTACTACGTGGACAAGGCGCGGTGGGACGAGGTGGCAGATCTCTTTACCAGGGACGCGACTCTCGAAATCGGCTTGCGCGGCGTTTACAAGGGCCAGGACCGCGTGCGCGCGTATCTGAAAACTCTGCCCGACCTGAAGTACGGAACGGTTTTCAACCACAGCCAGCTGCAACCGGTCGTCCACATCGACCCCAGCGGCCTGACGGCCCAGGGGCGATGGCGAGCTTACATACAAGTGGGCCAGTTGCACGGCCGGTCGCAGTGGGGCGAGGCGACCTACGAAAATGTTTACGCGAAAGAGGACGGTGTCTGGAAGATCAAGAAGCTTCACGCCTACTTCACCTACTACGTCCCTTACTACAAGGGCTGGGACCAGGGCGGCGACCCTCCGCCCGCCGCGATTCCCGGCTTTCCTCCGGATGAGCCTCCCACCGAGGTTTACAAACTCTATCCCGACGTTTACATCCCGCCCTATCACTACATGAACCCTGTAACCGGGAAGTGACGACCCGACGAGGGTCGTCATCCCGAGGGAACATCGTGACCGAGGGATCTCTCGTCCGCTCTCGTTGGGCGCAAGTCCTCGCCGAATGGCCCCTCGAAAAGTGTGACACTTCGCGGGGGCCTCGATCGTTTGTTTTGAATGACTTAGACTGAGATTTGATCGGCATGGTGTGACACTTCGTTTCTGGATTCTGGACGCTTGAAACTGGAAGCTGGAGCCTCCTGCGCCGCAGCGGCGGATCGAGTCCGCTCGCCGGGACGCCAATTTACCCTGAGAATCCGCCGGCGGCAGATTCGAGCGGGTCCCCGCTCTTCCGCGATCCGCCAACTTCGCCAAGACTTCGGTCTTTTGGACCATGCGCCCATGTTTCTAGACAGGTGATGCCGTGTCAAGTACGCGCGCCTGTGGAGCTCTTCGCCCTCGTAGCGGCCGCCTTCAGGCGGGCAGCCTTTGTTTCAGGGGCAGGGAGGGTTGAGAGTCGGGAGGTAAGAGCAAGCTTTTACTATATACCAATATAGGCATAGTCTTAGCGTTGGGACCATGAAAAGGAAGCGGGTGATGCGCAGCGAGATTTCCGTAGGGAAGAGCTCGGGGAATGTGTATGCCGACCTCGGCTACGCCGACAACGAAGACATGCTCGTGAAGGCGCAGATCGTATCGAAGATTGCGGAGATCCTCGAGCAGCGACGGCTGACTCAGGAGCAATCCGCAAGGATTCTCCGGCTTACTCAGCCCAAGATATCGAGACTGCTGCGAGGGCAGTTTCGAGGCGTGTCAGAGCGGCGGCTGTTGCGCTGCCTGACGCGGCTGGGCCGCGATGTTCAAATGGTGGTGAAGGAATCGCCGGCGCGGCGCACTCAGGGCCGCCTCAGCGTGCGGTTTGCTTGATTCCATTTCTTGCGGACCATGCGCTCACGCTTCTACGCGGGAGGGGTGCGTCAAACGTGCGCGCCTGTGGGGTTTTCGGACCTTGAGCACATTGCCCGATTCGCCTGGGGCGAAGCGACACTTCTCAGCGCCGATGGAGGGTCCGCAACCCAAGGCGTTCTCGGAGTTCCACTAACATCTCGCGGGGATATCTTTCAGCAACGATCTTTTCGAAGTCATCCCACCGCCCTATTTCGTGAAAGAATCTACCGATCTCATCGATGTCTCTCGTCGGAAGATCTTGCTGCCGAAGGTCCTTCAGGATGGCATCCGCTATCGGAACGACTCGTTCAGTTAAGCCAGCGCCGAAGTACACGAGTCCTGTCATTGTAGGACGAAGCTTCTCGATAGCTGGAGACTGGGTGATCTCCGCTAGTGCCGCCCTATTTTTCGATCTGAGAGCGTGTCTGGCCCAAGCGCTTGCGAAATCCGACTCAGGGGCGAACGCAGCCTTGTACTGCTGAATTAGTGCTTCGGATTCGTCCATTCTCTTCGCGAAATCAAGCATGAAAATCGATCGTGCAATAACGGAGGAAGACGGTCCGGACGCTTCTATGATTTCAGATAGAACATCCGCACCGGCTGAATCCTCGTCTCCAGAGCTGTATGCTTCCGCCAACTTTGCGCCGAACTTAGGATCTCTCGCGCCAGCCTCCCGCCAGACCGCCCGAATAAAGGACAAGTCGGGCTGCCAATCCTTCTCTTTTCGCGTGTAGGGTGGCTTCGGCTCGAAGTATCTGGCGATCACTTCCCAAAGATAGGAGTCGCTGGAGTCGCGAGTGATCTCCCACAAGCGCTGCGCTCGCCTTAGAATTAACGTCGGCTCTGCGTTCCTCGCACGATAGAAGCGCAAGAGCTCCCGATAGTTCTCGGGGTGAGCGAAGGATTCGGCCAACTCCTCCATCTCTTTTATCGCTGCGTCAGGGTCATATCGAAGCCTCTGCCAAGCCTTCTCGATAAGGTCATGCACCTTTGGCTCGATTGATTGCTTCGGAACGAAGCTGGCAAAAAGCCTCAGGTAGTCTCTGAGGAGAATGGATTCGTCGGGATTGGTGCCGCTTCCGACCCTGAGCGATTCCTGGACCTGCAGGGCTGCCTCGGAGTGGAGGACGAACACGCTCTTGAGAAACAGGCTATCCTTGGGATTGTCCGCCGCCTGATTCATCACCGACAGAATCCGCTCCGTCACCTCCCGCTCGTCCTCTGAGCTTCTCATTTCGGGAAGTCTGCTAACAGCGACCATAATCTCAAGCTCTGTCCCGTGGCTCTCGCGTCTAGACCGCTTGAGGCTCCTGAGGACCGCTCGCGCGCCTTCCAGATTCTCAAGCGTCGGCAGAACAAGGCAGAGCACTTTGTCAGCTAGAAGGGTCGTCGCAACTCCGCCCATCTCGGTGATGCCGGTGCGGGAGTCGACAAGCAGAAAGTCTGGTTGCAGTTCATCCAGAATTCGCGTTTGGAGCTCTTTGAAAATCTGGACGCCCTTGGCGCCCTTCCTGTAAAAGAGATCGTGCCAATCAAGACGAGACAGTTTGGACCAGTAATCCGCGGAGGGCACCTGCCCTGCCGGCACGAGATGGACAAGCGGCCTCTCGATACCGGGAACGGCTGCATCCACGATGAAATCCCTCAGAGGCAATCGGACCTCGCCATCCGCTAGGAAGGAAATGACGTAGTCCACCACACCTCTTTCTACCTTGAGAGGTGCACCTTGTTCGTTCCTAGAGAGTTTGTAGTGTAGGCCCGGCGCTTCTAGATCGAAGTCAAGTGCCACGACTTTGAATCCCAACTTAGCAAGATAGACTGCGGCATTGGCCAATGCCAAGGATCGTCCGGTCCCGCCTTTGTACGAGTAAAAGGTTATTGTTTCCATATTTCCTAGCTGGTCGGCGCGAACAAAGAATGCCTTCCTTCAATGAGCTGGGCGAGGTGTTCGTATTTCTCGAGTTCGCCGTGTTTTTCCAAGCCTGGGAACCGAAGTTCACCAACCGAGAGAACGGACGGGGCGGCCTCGATTTCGCGGCTCAGAGGTGCCTTCGCTTGGGAACGGCCTGTCATGGCCGCCCTCAGCAACGTATTTATCCGCGTCTGGTAACCCGGGCCCTCGGACTTCAGCCAAACGAGCACATCGAGGTCCATGCGAAGGGTAACCGGCTCCTTGATCGGGCGGTAAAACTTCCCAACCACAGCCTTGCTCCAATCCGTTGCTTCGGGAATGTCAGACGTATCGATATCCTCGTCACGAAGTCGGACGAGAGCCGCGAGCTCCTGATCTTGTTCGTCAGCGCGGGTCTTCATACGTTTTCCTCTCACCTCGGGTTGCTTTTCTGGCCGATATGATCCTGATCTCTTCTTCTGCATTTTCCTCTTCCTTCACCGTGTGAGCCACCATCAGGATGACCACGCCATTGACGAGACCCAGAGTGCGCCAGCGTTCTTCGCTCTCGCACGGGTCGAGCTCGCTGATGTGCAGCGGGTCCTCAAAGACAAGGCTGGCGCGGTCAAAGCTGACCTTGTGTTTTGCCAGATTGCGGCGACTCTTCGCCTCATCCCAGACGATCCGCATCTAATTTAAGTACGTATCAATTTGTACTTGCCGAGCCCCGAGGTGTCAATAATATACGTACATGAGCGTACGTACAAGTAAATTCCGCAGCTACTGGGAGGGCCGGTCGGCGTGTGCGCTGCGGAGTCCGTTGATCGCACGCCTGATGGCGCCGCGGAACGAAACGCGGGATGGGCGTCTTCATTCCAGCAGAGCTCGCGTCCGTAATCCTGGCAACGAGAGTGTTGCCCAGGCCTTTTGCAGCGCGGGTGATGGTCTCAAGCGAGACGGCCGTGTTACGAGGGTCAAGAAGTCGGTCAAGCCAGCTAGACGCGCCGGAGAACGTAACGTTTCAACTGCCTTGCTTGGGCGGAATGAGAGAGCGCGAGGCCTCTGGACAACCAAAGCAACGCCGCCCGCCTGAAGGCGGCCGCTACGACTGCCAGAGCAGGCCAGACGTGCCAGGAGAGATCCCTCGGCTTCTGCTGGTAGGCTGCTTCGGCCGCAGCGAGGCCTCGGGACAATCAAAGCAACACCGCCCGCCTGAAGGCGGCCGCTGCAAATTCAACTGCGCTTCCGCGTTATTGGCTCGGGACCGTTGCCGGCGCTGCCGCCTTCTGCGTTGCCGCGCGAATTCCGGTCATGATCGCCGCGTCCCGTTCGCCCTCCGTGCAAAAATACTCGAGCATGTCGCTGGTCGGGAGCAGGATTTCGGTAACCTTGACGGTGACCGGTTTTGTGAGCATCACCGGATCGTCCACCGTGATGTCGATATCCAGATGGCCGAAGTCACGGCGGTGGAACCGTTCCTGGATGTGCATGGCCTCACTGTGCGGGAATCCGCCGGGGAGCCGCGTTCTGAGGTTGTATCCGTTCGAATCTACGATGAGCGTATCGCCGTCCCAGCGTCCTGTTGAATAACCCAGCCACGAAGGAAACGGGTCCTCGGGCAGTTTGCGCCCATCGGTGTGGATCTCGCGGAAAGCGCCGTCTGCTTCATAGTAGATTCCCAGTTGCTTCGGAGTCTGGAAAATCGTGAGCGGCCGGTCGAAGAACCAGCGGTTTGGCGTTCCAGTGGGCAGACAGTAGGAAAGCGGCGAGCGTTCGCCTCCGCCCGGGATGGGCCGGAACATCGCTGCGCGGGCTGCGGGGGTGATTGGCTCTTCACCGCGTTTGTAATCGATGAATATGTTCATGAAGTATTTGCTGTGAAGGTTGACGTCGTCACCGGCGGTAGCCTGAGGACCGTCGGCGATGCCCTTGCCGTAAAGCCGCTCAATCTCGCCCGGCGGGGGCGGCTCGACTTGCCAGACTCCCGAAAAATCGGGCTTACCGTCCACGGTCCGTGGCGCTTTGGCGGAGGGGTCCGGCTTTCCGGCCGGTGTCAACGGAGTGGCGGGGTCCAGATAATCCAGCCACTGCGCGCTACAAGAGGCCGCAAAGAACGTCAGAAAAGCGGCCTGTACGATCACCAATCGAAGCGTCGCAGAAGGCATCTCAACTCCTATCAGTCCCGGGGGTAGGACTGGAAAACACCGAGCGACTGCACGATCTCTCGTTCCGGTGACTGCGAACCAGTAACTGGATCTGTCGAAACGAATCGCTAAGTCACAAGTTAGATTCGATTTTCAATTCCGTCAAGGGAAGCCGTGGCGCTCGTTTGCGACCTGGCGCGTGCAAGGCACTCGGCGCGCGGCCGAAGCAAAATCAAAATGGCGATTGCGATTGCAGGTTAGATTTTCGGCAGGACGATGCCTTGCTGCGACTGATACTTTCCTTTCTTGTCCTTGTAGGAGACTTCGCACTGCTCGTCGGATTCGAAGAAGACGACCTGAGCGAGGCCTTCGTTGGCGTAGATTCTGGCGGGAAGCGGCGTGGTGTTGCTGATCTCGAGCGTGACGTAACCTTCCCATTCAGGCTCGAACGGCGTGACGTTGACGATGATTCCGCAGCGCGCATACGTGGATTTTCCCACGCACAGCGTCAGGACGTTGCGCGGGATGCGGAAAAATTCCACGGAGCGCGCGAGCGCGAACGAATTCGGCGGGACGATGCAGACCGCGCCCTTGAATTCGACGAACGATTTCGCGTCGAAATTCTTCGGGTCCACGATCGTGGAGTTCACGTTGGTGAAAATGCGGAATTCCTCGGCGACGCGCATGTCGTAACCGTACGAGGAGACGCCGTAGCTGATCACGCCTTCGCGCACCTGGCGGTCTTCGAACGGCTCGATCATCTTGTGCTCTCGCGCCATCCGGCGAATCCACTTGTCCGACTTCACCGACATCCTAGCCTCCTGCGAATCGCGCAGTGTATTACACGGTGACGTGCTTGACAACCTGCAAACCCCTGTCTAGCATAGGGTTCCGGCCAAAGCGCGAGTCTTCCGGAGGCTGTTGTGATCAAGCTCGACATCGTAAATGCCATCGTGCAGAAAACCAATATTACGCGGACCAAGGCCGAACAGGCCGTGGAAACCGTCTTCGAAGCCATGAAGAATTCACTCGGCCGCGGGCGCCGCATCGAACTGCGCCGCTTTGGCGTGTTCAACGTCAAACCGCGGAAAACGGGAATCGGCCGCAACCCGCGCACCGGCCAGCAGGTGAACATCCCGCCCGGCAAAGCTGTGCGATTCAAGCCCGGCAAGGAACTCCAGGCGCTTCCGGCGCCCGCCGCCAAACCCTGACGATTTGCCCGCATCGCGCGAACGGTCTCCGGCGGCGCGCCGAATTTCCGCGCCGGCGCATCCAATCCTCATCGAACCTATGAGCGCGAGCAAATGAGCGAAGGCAACGGCCACACTCGGGTTCCCGTGGAAGTGCTGGAGATGCATTTCCCGCCGCTCGTGGAGCTGCCGCCCCCTGCGCCGCAGCGCCGTCCGCTCTGGCCCGCGCTGATTCTTTTTCTGCTCACGGTGATTTCGACGCTCGCGGTCGGCGCGGAATTCGCGCGATCCTACGCGCAAAACCGCGAGCCGTTTTCCGGCGACCAGAATCCGTTCGCGATGATGCTGATTCCGTTCGAGCATCCGCGGCTTCTCGCGCTGGGCATTCCGTTTTCCTTCACGCTGCTGGCGATCCTATTCGCGCACGAGATGGGCCACTACGTGGCCTGCCGGATTTACGGCATCGACGCAAGCTACCCGTATTTCATTCCCGCCCCGACTCTTTTCGGGACGTTTGGCGCCTTCATCAAGATTCGCTCTCCGATCACCACGCGCCGCGCGCTTTTCGACGTGGGGCTCGCGGGTCCGGTGGTCGGGTTTCTGGTGGCGCTGCCCGCGCTGGCGTATGGAATGGCGACGTCGAGAATCGTGCCGGGAGCGGAGATAAACGCGGACGTCGTCTTCGGGCATCCGCTGCTGGTGCGATTCTTCAGCGCGCTCTTTCATCCGCAAATCGACGTGAGCTGGGTGCTGGTGAATCCGGTCGGACGCGCGGCGGGCGTGGGGCTTCTGGTGACGGCGCTGAACCTGCTGCCGGTGTGGCAGCTCGACGGCGGGCACATCATGTACGGCATCGCGAGCGATCGACATGCGAAGATTTCGCTCGCCGTGTCGCTGGGATTGATCGGGCTGGGGATTACGGCGTGGCACGGATGGGCGACGTGGGGAATCATCTTGCTGATTCTTTCGCTGCGGTTCCGGCATCCGCCCGTTTACGACCGCTGGCAGCCGCTTGATCCCGCGCGGCGGGCGTGGGCCGCGGCGGCGCTCGCGATTTTTCTTTTGTGCTTCACCCCCTGGCCGGTGATGATTCAGTAGCCTTCGGGTTCCTAATTATCCGCTCAAGACAAACTGGTGGGATCGACGTCCACGATGACGGCGGTTTCGGGGATTTCCTTTGCGGCGCAGAAATCGAGGGCGCCCGCGAGTACTTTTCCCAGCGCGGAGCGGTGCGGCGATTTCAGCACGAACTGAAAGCGGTAATCGCGCCGCAGCCGGGCGAGCGGCGCAGCGGCGGGGCCGAGGATTTTCACGCCGTGGCCCTCAAACGGGCCGAGATATCCGGCGAGCGCGCGGGACCAGCGAATCGCGTTCTCCACTTTGCGATCGCGCACCAGCACGGTGGCAAGCGCAGTGAACGGCGGATAGTGCAGGATTCGCCGGAAGTGGGCTTCCTTTTCGTAGAACGAAACGTAATCCTGCTGCGCGGCATATTGAATCGCGTAGTGCTCCGGATAGTACGTTTCGACGAGAACCTCGCCGGAAAGTTCGCCGCGGCCCGCACGGCCCGCGACCTGCGTGAGCAGCTGAAAGGTGCGCTCGGCGGCGCGGAAATCCGGGCGGCCGAGCGCGAGATCGGCGGCGACCACGCCGACCAGCGTCACGCGCTCGAAATCGTGGCCCTTGGCGACCATCTGCGTGCCGACAAGAATATCGAGCTCGCCTTTCGCGAACGCGCCCAGCACCTGCTGGTATTCGCGCTTGGTCCGCACCGTATCGCGATCGAGTCGCGCGACGCGGGCGCCCGGAAACTGTTGGCGCAGATATTCATCCACGCGCTCGGAGCCGTCGCCGACGAAGTGCATATATTCGCCGTGGCACTTGGGGCACTGCTTCGGCGGGCGCACCGAATAGCCGCAGTAGTGGCATTCGAGGCGCTGGCGGTTTTTGTGATACGTCAGCGCGATGCTGCAATTCCGGCACTCGACGAGCGCGCCGCAGCTCCGGCAGAGGAGCGACCACGAGTATCCACGGCGGTTGATGAGTACCATCGCCTGGGTGCGCTCCTCGAGGCGCCGGGCGATGGCCGCGCGCAGCGCTTCCGAAACGGGCGCGACGCGATGCTCGCGACGAAAATCCTCGCGCAAATCCACGATGCGCACTTCGGCCAAAGGGCGGTTCTCGACTCGCGAAGTCAGTTTCAGGAGGCGGTATTTTCCCGCGCGGGCGTTGTGGTACGTCTCGAGCGAAGGCGTGGCGGAACCGAGGAGCACCGCGGCGCCCTCGAGGCGCGCGCGATAGACAGCCGTGTCGCGGCCGTTGTAGCGCGGCGCTTCCTCCTGCTTGTAGCTCGACTCCTGCTCCTCGTCCACGATGATGAGGCCGAGGTTTTCGAGCGGGGCGAAAACAGCGGAGCGCGTGCCGACGACGATGCGCGCCTCGCCGCGTCGCACGCGCCACCATGCGCGCGCGCGCTCGATGTCCGGCAGACCGCTGTGCAGCACGGCCACCGATTCGCCGAACCGCGCGCGCGCCAGCCGTCCCATCCAAAGCGTGAGCGCAATTTCGGGAACGAGTACGACTGCCGACTTGCCTCGCGAAAGGACCGCTCCGATGGCGCCGAGATACACTTCCGTCTTTCCACTGCCCGTGACGCCGTGGAGAAGACCGGCCGCGAATTTCTCGGCGACGAGCCAGCGCCAGATTTCGGCGAGCGCTTCCTTTTGTTCGGCGTTCAGGACGTTGGCAGGAGGAACGAAGTCCGTGTCCCACGGATCCTCTCCCGGAGTGCGCGGCTCTTCCCAGGTGAGCAACATGCCCGCACTCTCGAGTCGCCTGATGACCATTTGGGTGACGCTGGCTTGTTTGAGCAGCATCCCAAGGGGAAGCGGTCCGCGCGTAGCCGCGAGCACTTCGCGGACTCGCTTTTCGGGCTGGCCGGCGGGACGCTCCTCCGTTCCCGAATTCCACGCGACAATCTTTTGGGCGCGCGTCATCCGATGGCGTACCACATCGCGGGCGGAGAGAATTCCGCGGCGGACGAGGCGTTCGGCCACCGCTTCGCCGCCGGGCCGGCGTCGCACGCGCGTCGATGGCGCCGCGGAATCTCCTTGATCGAATTGCCGAATGAAATCGAGCTCGGCGCGCTCGGCGTCGGTGGTTTCTTCGGCGGAGGCGAGCTCGCGGAGATACGCGCGGCCGGTATCGGTGAGCGAGAATTCGCGGTCGTGGCGCAGCTCGATTTCGGGCGGCAGCATGGCGCGAAACGTTTCGCCGATGGGCGCAAGATAGTAGCGGCTGATCCAGTGGCCGAGTTCGATGAGCTTCGGCGGAAGCGCCGGGAGCGGGTCCATCAGCTCGGCGATTTCCTTGATGCGCCCGACATCCGGCGCGCGGTCGGATTCGGCGAGCGCGATTCCGATCATCGCGCGCCGGCCAAAGGGCACGACGACGCGCCGGCCGGTGAGAGATTCGCCGCCGAAGGAGGCGGGCACAGAGTAGGTGAACGTGGAGCGCAGGGGAACCGGGAGCGCGACATCGCAAAAGCGCGGAGCCATGGCAGCGCCATAGTGTAACAGCCCGCGTGTGCGGTTCTGAGTCCACTAAGGGGATCTGAACCCGTGATCTCCTACATATTTCGACAAAGACCCGCTCCAGCCAAGTGTATATATTACTATGAAGTATCACTACGGCTATGAGTCCCGCTCCATTCTCGGAATTTCTTATCGGGCATGATGATTTCAAGGATCTCCGGATCAACCCCACTGCCTTGGGGAGTTTCTACTACTTTTCTCGGAAACATCACCCCGGCTATGTTAAGTACTTCGTCCTCGAAGAGAAGCAGCATGTGAACTTCCTCTGCCAAGTGATATTGATTAAGAAAAACGAAAGATTCACGCCGCGGTTGGCGTTTTCAATTCGGGATGCGAAAAAAAGAATACAGAACACGTCTGCGCAATCAGGAGAAGTCAACATCAAGGCCAGCGTTAGTCTCGAAAAGTGCCACGAGAACTTTTGGGCATTGATTTCTTACTTGCAATCACTTCGACAGATCGACATTCCTAAAGTTCCCTTCTCATTAGTCTCCAGCGAAGAAGGTGAAATCGTAGACGCTCTGCGTAGGCGCAAGACGCCGAGCTTGATAAGCATCATTAAGCAGCTGTCGCAGATAGAAAATGTCTCGTTGTCGCATGAAGATGTGAACGAGCTCCTCAAGCGCAGAGACAAATTGTCAATGTTTGAAATTGGGATGAATAGTCAAGAGGGTGAGGCATACTGGCAGAACTTCTTTGAGGAGAATAAGTGGATTTTCGGCTATGGCTTGAACTACCACATTTTGAGGCAAGAACAGAGCCAACCAAGCTTCGGCGGCACGAGCGTAAGCGGTACGGGAGCACAAAAGGGTGATTTCCTAGTTTCGACGGTAGGTGACATCAGCTTTACTGTTCTCGTAGAGATAAAGACGCCTAATACGGCCCTGCTCCAAGGGCACAAGCCGATCCGGAGTGGCGCGTGGAGCTTATCGAAAGATCTAACGGATGCTCTCTCGCAAATCGAGGCGAACCTGCATGAATGGGAGTTGCGTGGGTCGCAGATACCTGATAACAGAGACAAACTTGAGCGGGAGCGTGTTTACACGGTCCATCCCAAGGGCATTGTTGTGATTGGCTCGCTGCAGGAACTCGAATCGGACCGAACCAAATGGGAGACTTTTCAACGTTTCCGCAGGGCAATTCATGGAATCGAAATCATGACGTTCGATGAACTCTACGCCCGCGCCAAATTCATCGTCGAGAATAAGACCTGACACCCACGTGTTTGAACGCTAGCGCTTCTTTGGCTCGAGGCCGAGAACGGCCATCACTTTCTGCAAATCCTTCCAGACTTCGCTCTTCGCCGCAGGATTGCGCAGCAGGTATGCCGGGTGATAGGTGGCGATCAATTTCGCGCCGCGATAGTCGAACCACTCTCCGCGGAAGCGCGAGATGCCCTGATTGGTTTGCAGCATCGTCTGCGCGGCGCAACTGCCGAGACAGCAGATCACCTTGGGCTGGATCGCGGCGAGCTGGCGAAAGAGAAACGGCGAGCACGTGGCGATCTCGTCTTTTTCCGGCAGGCGATTTTCGGGCGGGCGGCATTTTACGACGTTGCAGATGTAGACGTCTGCTCGGCGCAGGCCCATCGCCTCGATCATTTGCGTGAGCAATTTTCCGGCGCGGCCGACGAAGGGCTCGGCTTGGAGGTCCTCATCGTGGCCCGGCCCTTCGCCGACAAAGACGAGCTCCGCTTTGGGGTTTCCAACACCGAAGACGATGTTGGTGCGCGCCTTGTGCAGCTTGCAGCGAGTGCAATTGGGTCCGATGTCCGCGCGGATGCGATCGAGCGAGTCGCCCTCGATGCGCTCATCGAAAAGCGACGGGCCGGAGAGTGAAGGCGCAATGACGGCTGCGGGTTTCGACGGCGCTCCCAATCCCAGCGAAACCGGAGGTGGTGGCGGGACGGGAATCGGAGTCTCGATTGTTTCCACCGTCTGAGGAACCGAGGGTGGGGCACCCGCGAGTTCGCGCGCCGATTGCGGCGCACGCTCGCGGTAGTACGGGCCGAGGCCCAGGTCGTCCGCATAACGGAGCCATGCTTCCAGGTTTGCACGGACGGACGGATTCATCGAATCTCCGAGCTTGCGAACGCGCGATGCTTCCGTTGCGCTCCGACTACAACTTCGGATTCATCAGCGCCTGGTAGACCACCGAGCGGCTTTCATACTCGAGATTCGGGCTCGACGGTCCGAGGATGCGCTGAATCATTCCGATGAACACCACGTCGTTGGATGGATCGATCCAAAACCAGGTTCCCGCAAGCCCGTCCCAGAAAAATGTGCCTTTACCGTCCGACAGGTTCGCTTCGAGCGGATCGAAGATGACCGCGCAATCGTAGCCATAACCGAACCCAGGCCGGAGAGTTTGGAGCCCAATTCCGAATTGGCCGTTCAGGAGGTCCGTCGGGACATGGTTCGAGCTCATGAGCTGCACGGAGCTTGGCGAGAGGATGCGCACGCCATCGAGCTCGCCTTTATTCTCCAGCATCTGCGCGAAGCGAAAGTAGTCCATGGTGGTGGAAGTCAGTCCTCCGCCTCCCGATGGCATCGTCGGCTGGGTGGAGTAATCGCCGGCCAAGCCCCCGGCGGTGGGATCCGCCATTAGCTCGCCTTTGAGATTGGCGCGATAGAGCGCCGCGAAGCGGCCGCGTTTTTCCTTGGGCACGAAGAAGCCCGTGTCCTTCATCGCCAGCGGCTTGAAGATGTGTTCTTCCATGAAGTCGGGCAGGGACTGGCCCGACAGCTTTTCGACGATGTACCCCTGAATGTCCACCGAGACGCTATAAACCCACGCTCTTCCGGGCTGGTACGCCAGCGGAATCTTGGCCAGCCTTTCGATCATTTCCTGCAGGTTTTTCGATGCAAGCACCTGCGTATCGCGGTACATCTTGTCGACAGGCGTATTGCCGAAGATTCCGTAGGTAAAGCCGGCGGTGTGACTCAGCAGCTCGCGCATCGTCGGCGGATGGATGGGATCTTCGAGAATCATTTTTCCGTCCGCATCGACGCCCTTGAACACCTTCAGGTGCGCGAATTCGGGAATGAATTTGGAAATGGGATCCGAGGGCAGCCATTTGCCCTGTTCGTAAAGAATCATCATGGCCACGCCGGTCACCGGCTTGGTCATCGAGAAGTCGCGGAAGATGACGTCCTTCGTCATGGGCGAGCCGCTGGCCATGTCGTTCTGGCCGTACGCTTTAAAGTCCACGATCTTGCCGTGGCGCGCGAGGATGGTGACGGCGCCGGCAATCTGCTTCGCGTCCACGGTCTGCTGCATCAGCTGATGGAGGCGTTCGAGCCGCGGCGATGAAAAGCCGACGGATTCGGGCTTGGTCACCGCGAGATCGGAAGACTTGCGCGCGGCGGGCGGAGCCTGGGCCTGAAACGCGCCGGAGGCAAACAGCAGGCCTGCCATCAGGGCGAGCGCACGACTTGCGAATCGAATGTTCTTCATGTGGTCTCCTGTCTGACCCATGCAACGATTGCGGATGGCCGGAAGGCCCGGCTGAGTTTTGTATCCCAATAGGTCCGAATGTGTCAACGAGCAGGGGGCTAACGCTTCTGGATTTCGAGGACGTGGTCGAGAATGCGGTTGGCCACCTCGAATTTCGCGAGTTTCGGAAGAGGGATTTCGCGGCCGTCGCAAAGAAAAAGTGTGACGATGTTGGTGTCCGTGTCGAAGCCCGCGCCTTCCTGCGTGACGTCGTTGGCGACGATAATGTCCGCGCCCTTGCTCGCCAGTTTCCGGCGCGCGTTTACCGCCATGCGATCGGTTTCGGCGGCGAATCCCACAAGAACCCGGCGGCCTTTTTCGCGCCCCAACTCGGCGAGAATATCGGGAGTGGGTTCCAGATCGAGCACGAGGCGCTCACCGGTGCGCTTGAGTTTTTGCATCTGCGCTGCCGCGGGGCGGTAGTCGGAAACAGCCGCGGCCATGACGACGATGGTCGCGTCAGCCGAGCGCTCGAGCACGGCGCTGCGCATTTCTTCGGTCGCGCGCACAGGGACCCAATCGACGCCCTCGGGAACGGGCAGATCGGTGGGCCCGCTGACGAGGACCACGCGAGCACCGCGCCGCGCGGCCGCCTCCGCCAGCGCATAGCCCATTTTGCCGGACGACCGGTTGGTGAGGAATCGCACGGGATCAATATCTTCGCGGGTCGGGCCCGCGGTGACAAGCACGGTCTGGCCCTCCAGATCGCGCCGCAGCCCCAGAACGCCGCAAACTTTCTGGACGATCGCTTCGGTGGCCGCGAGCCGCCCTGCGCCCGTCATACCGCACGCGAGGTAGCCTTCATCGGGGTCAACCACGTGGACGCCGCGGGCGCGCAGGGTCTGCAAATTTTCCTGCGTAGCCGGATGCTCCCACATGTTGACGTTCATCGCCGGGGCGACGACCACGGACGCTTTGGTGGCGAGATACAGCGTGGTGAGGAAGTCGCCGGCGATCCCGTGCGCAAAGTGTCCCAGAATGTCGGCGGTTGCGGGCGCGACGAGCAGGAGATCGATGCGCTGCGCGATGGCGATGTGCTCGATGGCGCTTTCAACGTTGGCGGCCGCAGCATTTTCCGCGCCGAACATCTCGGTAATGACTTTCTTTCCGGTGAGCGCGGCAAACGTGAGGGGCGTGATGAACTCCTGCGCCGCGCGGGTCATCACCACCTGCACGTCCAGCTTTTCCTGCTGCAGGCGGCGAACGAGTTCCGCAGCCTTGTAAGCCGCCACTCCGCCCGTTACTCCCAGAGCGATTTTCATTTCCAAACCGCCTCGAACAAAAACCACGAAAAGAGAAATAGCCGTTGCGGATACTGAAGGCTACTTGCGGCGTTTGCCTTCTCGATCTTCCGCACCCTCGGGCAGCTCCGGCAATTCGTATTCGAGAAGCCCCTGCACCAATTCTTCCTCGGCGATGCGCGAGGTCTTGCGCGATTTCGGGTTGTCCACCAGCGGGCGTCCGCCGATCATCAACTGCCGGGCGCGGCGCGAGACAACGACGACGTAGGCGAACTGGCTTTCCGGAACGTCTCTGAGAACGGCCATGAGGGCATCAGCCTCCAAAAGAGTTCAATATCTTGCGAATTTTCTCTTCTTCCCGCGCCACCCGGCAACGAGAGCCGAGCGCGATGGCCTGCACCTCGCGGCCGGCGCGCTCGAGATCGTCATTGATGATGGCGAAATCGTAGCTGCTGTAGTTGAGCATCTCCTGTCGCGCCCGCTCCAGCCGCCGCCGGATTTCATCCTCCGAATCCTGGCCGCGCTCGCGGATGCGGCGCTCCAGATCGTCTCGGGAAGGCGGTATCACGAAAACCGCGATGGCTCCCGGCAGCTTCTGCTTGGCCTGCAGCGCGCCCTGCACGTCAATCTCGAGGACGAGATCCTTTTTCTGTTCGAGCGCGATCTCGAGCGACTTGCGCGGCGTCCCGTACCAATTCTTTCCGAAGACCTGGGCATACTCGAGAAATTCGCCGCGTTCGACCATCCGCTGAAATTCGGCTTCGGAGATGAAATTGTACCACTTGCCGTCGCTCTCCGTCTTGCGGGGCGGGCGCGTGGTGCACGAAACCGACAGCATCGTGCCTGGAAGCTCCAGGATCTTCTGCACCAGGGTGGATTTTCCGGAGCCGGATGGCCCGGAAACGATCAGGACCAATGGCTCGGTTTGGCTCATTCGATGTTCTGCACCTGTTCGCGCAGCTTTTCGATTTCGGACTTAATCTCGAGCGCGAGATCGGTGATTTCGAGGCTCTCGGCCTCGTTGCCGGGCGTTTTGGAAAGAAGAGTGTTGGCCTCGCGCTGCATTTCCTGAAGCAGGAAATCGAGCTTCTTGCCCACGTCGGACGCGCCCGCGAGCAGCGATTCGAACTGGCGCACGTGGCTCGCCAGACGCGCCAACTCCTCGGACACGTCGCTGCGCTCGGCGGCTACCGCCGCTTCCTGAGCGACGCGCGAGGGATCGAGCTGCGCCTCGCCGAGCAGTTCCCGCAGGCGGGTTTCAAGCCGCCGCGCGAATGCGGGCCGCGCCCGC
This sequence comes from Candidatus Acidiferrales bacterium, assembly GCA_035279445.1. Taxonomy (GTDB): domain Bacteria; phylum Acidobacteriota; class Terriglobia; order Acidiferrales; family UBA7541; genus Palsa-295. The sequence goes on from DATEHV010000014.1 coordinate 191,751, forward strand.
TCGGCCAGGATCTCCACTCGCGCGGCAAGGCTCGCGATGCTCGAAAGGCGTCCCGTCATCTCCAGCCGGAGCGAGTCCGCTTCCTTCTCGCGCATGCGGTCGAGCTTATCGAGCGCTTCCGCGAGGCACCGGGCCACCACGATTTCCAGCCGCGCGAGCTCTTCATCGAGGGACGCGGCCGCCGGCCCGATCACGCCGGGCAGGCGGAGAATCGAAGCGAGGTCGGGTTCCGCCCCGATGCCGAACTGCTTCCGCAGCGCTTCGACCGCCTGCAAATATGCCGCCGCGACTTCTTGATTGACTCCCACGGCCGCGGGCCCGGCAAGATCGTAGCGCAGCGCGACATCCAGGTGTCCGCGCCGGACGCGCTCGCGCACGATTTGGCGGATGCGCGGCTCCAGCGGCTCAAAGCCCTCGGGCACGCGCAAGTGCAGATCGAGAAAACGGTGATTGACGCTGCGCACGGAAACGCGCAGCCCGAAGCCGTTTTCCGACGCCTGCGCCTGGGCATAACCCGTCATCGAGCGGAGTCCCGGCGCCTTCGACGGAACCGAGGGAGCGGATTGGGATTTCGCGCCGGCCATTTTACTCCGAACCTGCCGCGCGCGAGACCGGCTCGGCGTCGCGGAACTGCATGTCATAGAGGCGCGCGTAGAGCCCGCTGCGCGCCAGAAGCTCTTCGTGCGAGCCGCGCTCGCGAATGGCGCCATCGTCGAGCACGGCGATCATGTCCGCGCGGCGGATGGTCGAGAGGCGGTGCGCGATGACAAAGACGGTGCGGCCCGTCATGAGATTGTTGAGGGCGCGCTGGACCAGCATCTCGGATTCGGAATCGAGTTCGGAGGTCGCTTCATCCAGAATCAGGATCGGCGCGTCCTTGAGCAGCGCCCGCGCGATGGCCAGGCGCTGCCGCTGCCCTCCGGAAAGCCGCTGACCGCGGTCGCCGATCACGGTCTGGTAGCCGCGCGGCATTTGCATGATGAAATCGTGCGCGAGCGCCGCCTGGGCCGCGGCAATCACTTTTTCTTCCGCCATGTCCGGACGGCCGTAGCAAAGATTGTCGCGAATCGTGTCGTTAAAGAGAATCGTTTCCTGCGTAACGATGGCCATCTGCTCGCGCAACGAGCGGAGAGTGACGTCGCGAACGTCGTATCCATCGATTCGCAACGAACCGGACGTCGCTGAATAAAACCGTGGCAAGAGATTCACAAGAGTCGTTTTACCGGCGCCGCTCGAGCCGACGATGGCGACCACGGAACCCGCCGGCACTTCCAAGTCGATGCCCTTCAGGATGAGCGGGCCGCTGTCGTAGGAGAAGCTCGCGCGGCCAAACTCAATCGACTTGGCGAATCGCGGCAGAACCCTTGCGCCCGGCGCTTCCATGACTTCCTGCGGCCGGTCGAGGAACGCGAAGACCTGCCGGGAGGTTCCTGCCGCCTGGAGAAAGAGCTGGTAGACGTTGCCGAGACGCTTGACCGGCTCGTAGGCCTTGAACAGGGCGTACGCGAAGGACACGAACAAACCGACGGTCATCCGGCCGACTTTGATCTCGTTACGCGCGACGAGCAGCACCAAGGCAACAACAACGGCGCCGAGAAGGTCCATCACCGGCGATGTGGCGGCGAAGGCCCTGATCCAGCGCATGTTTTCGTGCAGCAAGTTTCGCGCCGCCTCGCGGAATTTGCGGATTTCGAATCCTTCCATTCCGAAAGCCTTGACGACGCGGTTTCCAGCGACGGTCTCCTGCAGGATTTGGCTCAAGTCTGCCAGGCGCGACCGGCTCTTTTCCGAGGAACGGCGAATTCGCCTGCCGAATCTGCCAACCGGCCACACGACGATTGGGATCAAAACGGCGGAGCCGACGGCCATCCTCCAGTTGATAATCAGCAGGACCGCGACGAACGCGACGAGCGCAAACGCCTGGCGGAAAAACTCCGCAAACCAATCGGAGAAGGCGCTGCGCATCTGTTCGATATCACTGATCACCGCAGACATCACGCGGCCGACCGGATTGTGCTGGAAAAAACCGACCGGCTGCTGCACGACCTGGCTGTACACCTCGTTGCGAAGATCGGTGACGCCCGAAAGGCCGACGTGCTGAATCAGGATGCTGCCCGCGTATTCCGACGCGCCTTTGACGAGAGCGAAGAATAGCAACGCGACAGCGAAGGCCGTCCAGACATTGTGAAAGTGGTGCGGCACGAACGAACGCAGATCGATGACCCTGTGCGTGTACGGGATCTGGAAAAGAACCAGGGCCTGGGCTGTGGAATGCGGATTCAGAATCACGTCGAAAGCGGGACGAAAAGCGAAGGCCACCAGGAACTCCGCCACGCCCATGACGGCGATCAACAGAATTCCCAGACTAAGGCGCGGCACGTACGGCCGCAAATAGCCCAGCAGCCGGAGAATTTCGTCGCGCTCATTCATGCGCGGAATGCCGTCGATGGTTTCAGGCGTCAAGATTCCGGTGTCGGATTTCAGAGCGCCGAGCGGCTTCCGCCCCGCCCCGGCGAATCGAACTTGCCTAGCGTATGCATGGAGTGGGCATCTTGCAAGGCGTAATCGCAAGAGCGGTACGAGGGCGGGCTTTGGATCGAGAAAGGCCGATTTGCGGCGCGCATGTTCAAGAGGCGGACTTGTCCAGGTCGCGGTGAACGACCTTGGCGGCGTAACCCTTGCGCTGGAGGGCGCGACGAATCACTTCGGCAAGCGCGACCGAGCGGTGCCGCCCGCCCGTGCACCCGAGCGCGACCGTGAGATAGCTCTTGCCCTCCCGAATGTAATGCGGGATCAAGTATCCCAGAAGGCTTTCGATGCGGCGCAGGAACTCACCGGTCTGCGGGAACGAGCGGATGTAACGCGCCACGCGAGAGTCCTTGCCGCTGAACCGGCGGAGGCGCGGCACGAAGTGCGGATTCGGCAGGAAGCGCACGTCGAAAACCAGATCCGCGTCGGCGGGAATGCCGTAGCGGAATCCGAAGCTGACCACCGACACGAGCAGCGGCCGCCGCCCCGGATTTTGAAAACGCTCGATGATGAGCTGGCGCAGCTCGTGGACATTGAATTTCGTGGTATCGATCACCACGTCGGCCAGACGCCGGATCGGAGCCATGCGCCGGCGCTCTTCGCGAATTCCTTCGGCGATCGAGCCTCCGTGGCTGAGCGGATGCGGGCGGCGCGTCTCGCTGAAGCGGCGCTGCAGCGCGCTGTCGCTGGCTTCGATAAAGACTAGCGTGGCGGCATGCTCGTTGCTCAGCTTGCGATAGATGCCCGGCAGCCTTTCGATCTGCTCGCCCTCGCGGGCATCCACCAGCAGAGCCGCGCGATCGACTTCGCCGCGGCCTTCGGTGTAAAGCTCACCGAATGTGGGAATCAGCGAAACGGGAAGGTTGTCCACGCAGTAGAAACCGAGGTCCTCGAAGGTGTTGAGGACGGAACCCTTGCCCGAGCCGGATAGCCCGGTGAGGATGACGAGCTGCCGGGAGTCCGATTTGCGGGCGGCGCGTTTCCGGCTGGGGCGCGTCACGGCGGAAAAGTCTTAGGCCTTCACCCGGCGGCGGTGCGTGCTCGGGATGCGCAAGTCTTCGCGGTATTTCGCCACGGTTCGGCGGGTAACGTGGATGCCTTCGTCGCTGAGTTTCTTAGTGATTTGCTCGTCGGTGAGGGGGTGGGCGGTGTCTTCCTCTTCGATCATCTGCTTGACCCGCCGCTTGAGAGACAGCAGCGACATTTCTCCGCCCTGCGGCCCGTTGACGGATTCCGAGAAGAAGCTGCGCAGTTCGAGCACGCCCTGAGGCGTGTGCACGTATTTGTTGGCGACGGCGCGGCTGACGGTCGAGGGGTGGACGCCGACTTCCTCGGCGACCTCCTTGATCATCATCGGTTTCAGGCTGTCGGGGCCGTAATCGAGGAAATCTCCTTGTCGCCGGAGGATCGAATTGCAGACCCTCAATATCGTGTGCTTGCGCTGCTCGATGTTTTTCATCAACTGGATGGCGGCGGTGAAGCGCTCCTTCACGTAGTTGCGGACGTCGCGGTCCGCCGCGTCGCGGGCCAGCAGGCGCCGGTAGGTGGCGCTCAAGCGGAGCTGCGGCACGTCGTCCTCGTTCATGAAGACCTGCCATTCGCCGTCCACCTTGCGAAACTGGACGTCCGGCTCGACGAGGCGCGGCTCGGTCTTGTTGTAGCGCAGGCCCGGCTTGGGATCGAGCCGTTTGATGACGTCCACCGCGCGCTTGACCAGCTCGACCGGGCGGTTGAGCGCGCGGGCGACCTCTTTGAGCTGATTATTCTGGAGCAGCTTCAGGTGCTCGGCGATGATCTGCTGAGCGAGCGTATTCTGCGGATCGAGCAGTTTGACCTGAATGAGGAGGCATTCCTCAAGGTTGCGAGCGGCTACTCCGGGCGGGTCGAATTCCTGGACCACGGCCAGGGCTTCTTCCACGTCCTCCATCGAATAGTTGCCGGACTGCGCGATTTCGTCGAGCGTCGCGGTCAGGTAACCGCTCTCGTCGAGGTTGCCGACGATCGCCTCAGCGATCTTGCGGACCGTTTCGGAGCAGATGCTGACGCTCAGTTGCCAGGTGAGATGGTCGGTCAGGTTGGCGGGAGAAGAAAGGAATTTGTCGAACGACGGTTTCTCGATATCTTCACGCTCTCCTCCGGCGGCGCGCTCTCCGCCGGTATCGAGATACTGGGTAAAAAACGAGCCGAAATCGAATTCGTCGAAGGGATTGGCTGCTTCGGTTTCCGGCACCTTCTCAGTTTCTTTTTTGAGGAACGCCTCATCGGTGTAGTTGTCCGCCGTGGCGTTGTCTTCGCCCAGCTCTTCGAGCACGGGATTGGCCATGATCTCCTGGTTGATCATTTCGCGCAGCTCGAGGCGATTCAGCGCGAGCACGCTGACCATTTGCACGAGCCCCGGCGTCAGAATCTGTTTCTGAGCCAGCCGGAGATGCAATTTGGGCGCGAGCCAGTTCATGGGGTCAGTTGAGGCGGAAGCCTTCTCCTAGATAGATGCGGCGAACATCGGCGTTGGCGGAAAGTTCAGGAGGGGTTCCCGCGGCCAGGATCTTACCTTCGCTGATGATATAAGCGCGGTTGGTCACCGCAAGAGTATCGCGGACGTTGTGATCGGTGATCAGAACGCCGATTCCCGCCAGGCTGAGTTCGGCGATAATTTTCTGTATGTCAACGACGGTGAGGGGGTCGATTCCAGCCAAAGGCTCATCGAGCAGCACGAAAGAAGGCGAAAGCACGAGCGAGCGGGCGATTTCCAGGCGCCTGCGCTCGCCGCCTGACAGCATGTATGCCTGACTTTCCCGAACTCCTTCGAGGCCCATTTTCGCCAAAAGCTCCTCGACCCGCTCGCGCCTCTGCTCGGAGGTGACCGAGAGGGTCTCCAAAACAGCCAGCAAGTTCTCTTCGACGGTCAGTTTCCGGAAAACCGAAGGCTCTTGGGGGAGGTAGCTGATGCCGCTGCGGGCCCGCAGATACATGGGGAGGTCGGTGATATCCTCGCCGTCCAGTAAGACACGCCCGTAGTCCGGACGCGCGAGTCCGACCAGGATATAGAACGTCGTGGTCTTCCCTGCGCCGTTCGGCCCGAGCAGCCCAACCACTTCACCCTGTCGAATCTCCAAATTGACGTCATCAACTACCCTCCGACCCCTGTACGACTTCCGCAGATCGGCGGCCTGGAGTTTCAACATGCCGGTTCATTTCTCAACCCGGTGCTTGGTCAGTGTGCGCGAACCTTCTTCCGAATCAATTAAAATCGTATCACTGGCCACAAAGAAGGTCAACGAACGGCCCGTCGTTGTGTCGCTACTGGCATCGGCAATCGTCGGCTGGCCGCCGGAAAGCACGAATTTTCCGTCTGCCGCCGTGTACTCGGCTTGCTCGGCCATACCCCGCCGGTCGCCCTGGCGCACCACGACGTTTCCTTGCGCCAGCACCCGGCTGAGCTGCCTTCCACCGTTCGCATCGGGTGCGGCAGCCGAACCGCGCGAAGGCGGGTGCGGAGGCCCGCCGGTCGGCGCCGCTCCTGCGGGATCGAGGAATACGTCGAGTGTGCGGGAGTCCAGCGAGCCCTCGTTCGAACGGGCGGTGACGCCGCCTTCCATGTGCGCCTTACCCTGGTCGCCCCAGTACGTGAGCACGGGCGCAACGACTCTCCAAAGCGTTGGCCCCGATGATTTGCCGGATGCAGAGGATGCGGACTTGCCACCCATCGCCGCGAACCCTCCGGAAGCCTGCGGAAAGACGGCTACCACGTGACCGGCCGCCTGCATTTTCTTGGTGTCGCGCCAAAGGTCAATCTGATCGCTATCGAGCACAGAATCGCCCTGCCAAAGGCGCGCGTGGCCCGCGTAGGCCACGTGGCCCGAGTTGACCGACCCGGAGAGCGCGTCCGCGGAAATGTGAGCGGCGCCTGAGCCCAGGCTCACAGCGTCTCCCTGCGCAGCGGGAAGGTAGGTCGAGGCCACGCCGCCGGTCGCGCGCAGCTCGCCTGATTTTTGGTTGACCACGACGCTGGCCGCCGTCGTGCGGCTCATCGAGTCGGAAACTACCGGCGAGCCTTCGAGCGTGATCATGTCTGTGGCGCGAACGATGTTTGCGTGGTCGGCGCTGGCCTCGCGGTCGGCCTGCTGGAACCGGACACTTCCGCGCTCATCGAGCGTGTTCCATTCTCCGTGCGCGCCGAAGGTGGCGGCCAGCTCCGCGGCCGAAATCGTCCGAGGCGCGCCGCTGCCGGATTGGGTGCGGACTTCGACGCCTCCATGGCCGAGCAACTCATCGAGATGGCCGCCCGGGCTGAGTCGCGCGGCGAACCGTTTCGCGCGCAGAGTCGTGGTGTCGCTGCCGTTCTTCGATTCGATCGTCGCGGGCGACAAAGTTTCCGCGGTTTCGATGCGTTGCCGGTCCATTGTCCTGGCGCCGGACGGCTTCGAGATGTCCTCCTCGGCGCCTTCGGAGAATGTGACGCGAATTGCGTCCGTTTTCAGAACGCGCGAATCGTTGCCTTGGTCGGACTCTGCGGCGACGCCGCCGGTAGCTGTCAGGTCCCGGACCAGGTTACGCCCCGGCACCATGGCGAACTCCAGGTGCGCCGCCGAGAAACGGTCGGTGCCGGTGGCCGTCTGGCGTGTGCCGGTGATCCCTCCATCGGCAGTCACTTTATCAATCCAGCCCGAGGGATCGAGCAGCCCTTCGAATCGGTCGGCGGATACTGCGATTTTTCCGCCACCCTCGGTCGAGCGAAGCCCCGGGTGGCCTTCGGCCACCGCCCGCCGGGCGTGGAAATCCGAATCGAGTTTCACCGAGATCGTGTCCGCGGAGAGTTCGCGCGCGCCCTCCGCTATCTTCACCGGTCCGTTGAGCACCACGGTGCGTTCATTGCGCCGGATTTCGAGACTGCTTCCTGTCGCGGTCACGGGCAGGCCGCCGGTCTGCGGCGAGGGCGCGACATCGAATTCGACGCCATGTTCAATGCGGACCGTCGAGTCGTGCGTGTTATAGGCGATTCCCACTCCGCGGCCCTGGCCCGCCTGGAATCGAAAATCCACTGGCGCAGCTGTCGAAGCCTCGCCCGTATTGCGGTTGAACGACAGGTCGCTGGTCTTCACCTCAACGCTGTTTCGCGGCGGGCCAGTGGATTTGCCGGGGTCCGCGCCCGCATTCTCCAAATCGATTTGGACCTCGCCTGCGCAGCGGACGTCTCCTGTTTCCGGGGTATAGCTGCATTCGCGCGTGTGAATGTTGTCGTTGCGGCTGCCGTCGCGGCCGTAGACGGTGATCCATACGTCTTCGAGCATCGCGCGATTGGGATTTTTGTATTGCGTGGCTTGAGAGGCGCGAATGGTGAAGATGGTGCGGTCCTGCTCGACTTCGGAAAACGAGAATTGCGCCGATTGCTGCTGCACGGTGATGGGAACGGCGGCCGGAGCATTGCGGCGCGCCCGGGCCCGCTGGAGCGCCCGCTCGCCGTAGACGCCGGCAACTAGAAGCGCGATGGCGCCCGCGGCGATCGCCGACCATCGTGCGTAGCGCGCTGCTTCCCGGTTGCGCAATACGGAGCCTCCTAAACTCAGTTAGAAGCCGAGTATAGGGGAGTGGTTAGCTCCCGACAACAAGAGGGGGTTACGCGCAAACGCGGAAGGGGAATTTGCTCGACTCGTCAGATCTTGGGGAGCAGTCCGACGCCGGCGGAAGCGACGCTGTCGCGCGACGTGTTCTTAACCAGGTACATCGCTTCGTCGGCGAGATGCAAGAGTTCCGCCTTCGTGCGCGAGTCGGTGGGATACGCGGCCACTCCCACGCTCGCGGTGAGGTGAACGTTGAGGCCGGTGTCCTTGAGCCACACCGTCTCTCGGATCAGCTTGTGCAGGCGGCGGGCCACGCCGATGGCGTTTTCCTTGGACGTTTGCGGAAGCAGGACGACGAATTCGTCGCCGCCGTAGCGGAACGCCAGGTCGATCAGACGGCACTTTTCCTTAATGGCCTCGCCGATCTCGGCGAGCAGCTTCGAGCCAATCAGGTGACCGTGCGTGTCGTTCACACTCTTGAAGTGATCGAGGTCGATGAAGATCAGGGAGAATTCGAACGCATACCGGTGCGAGCGGTAGATTTCGGTATCGAGCATGAAATTCAGATGGCGGGCATTGTAAAGGCTCGTGCAATCGTCGGTGATGGTCAGCTCGTGAATCCTCTGCACGTGCCGCGCGTTCTCGATGGCGATGGCGGCGTAGTCGGCCAGCGCTTCGAGCAGAGCGAGATCCCGCTGGCTGAAGCCCTCCGGGCCGACGCAGTTGATCAGCTCGATCACGCCGAGACACTGGTCGCGGAAACGCACGGGCACGGCCACGATCGAGCGGGTGGCGACCTTCGTTTTCTCGTCCACTTTTCCGAAGAAGCGCGAGTCCTTGCTGGTGTCCGCCACAACCACCGCTTCTCCCGACTCCGCCACCCATCCCGCGAGCCCCTGCCCAACCTGGATGCGCACATCTCTGAGCGCGTCGGCGCCGCTTCCCGTGGCAATCTGGAAGTACAGCTCTTTCTTGTCGACGTCCATCAGAAGGAGCGACCACGTGTCGGGGCGCAGCACCTCGTTGATTTTTTCCATGATGGTGCGCAGCACCTGGTCGAGCTGAAGAGAGGATGTAAGGGCCTTGCCCAGTTCGTGGAAGACGGTGACTTCGTTGCCCTCGGGCGCGTCCGGAATCGTGCCCGGAGCATGGCGGCGCTCCACGCCCGCGAACGACTTGGAGTCGGAGGCTCGGCGCAATGGCTCAGCAGGGCTTGGCACTTTTGGGTCCTGGGATTCGGGGCGCAACAGTTGCATTATAGTGAACCGTTTTCACACCCTGCAACGGTGTTTCCAACGGGATTGCCGAAAGGCCAATGGCCTGCGCCGCCCGCCTCTCCGCACAGGATTGACACTCCGGTTATGCGCGCCTATATTTTTGACGGTCCCTGCGGATGTCTTCCACACCTTTCGGCGAACACCTGAAGCGCGAGCGGGAAATGCGCGGCGTTTCGCTCGAGGAAATTTCCGCCGCCACGCGCATCAGCACGCGCTTTCTCGAAGCGATGGAACGAGACCAGTGGGAGCGGTTGCCCGGCGGCGTGTTCAATCGCGGCTTCATCCGCTCGATCGCCCGCTTCCTGGGACTCGACGAAGACAGCCTTGTCGCCGAGTATTCGCTGGGGACAGTCGTGGCCGCCGACGTGCACGTCGCCGCGGAACATACCCATCCGGCCGAGATTCCGCGGAATTGGCGGCCCGCGGCGGTCGCATTCGTGGTGGTCGCCGTCATGATCGCGGGCGCCTTCTTTGCCTACGCGCGCTACGGCGCTCGCGTGTCGGCGCGCCTGCATGGACGCGCCGGCGCGGCGATCGCACATGCCGGCGCAGGAACCAACACTCCGAACACTAGCGGTATCCCGAAGGAATCGTCACCGGCTCGTCGTGCGGCGGCCGTACCTGCGGCGGGCGAGCTGCCGTCTGCCGGGGAAGCACTCAGACTGAAAATCGAGGCCGGAAAGCCGGCCAGCGTGAAGGTCATTGCCGACGGCGCCGCCGTTTTCGACGGGCCCGTGCAAGCGAACGATAAGAAAGAGTTCGCCGCGCGCGAATATTTTGAAATCACTTCCAGCGAATCGAGCGCGTTGCTTCTGGAGCTCAACGGACAAGCTTTGCCGCCCATCGGAACCCCCGGACAGCCCGGCGGCGTTACCCTGACGCGACAAAATTTGAAGGCTGCCGCGGGAGGAAACCATTAGCGCCGAACTTCGCACGCAGATCTGCTCCGGGCACGCGCGGCCGGAACAGAAACTCGCTGTCTGCGCGGGCAGTGTGCCGCTGAGTCCGGAGGACCGCGTCGAATTGCTGGTCGTGCTGGCTTCGGACCCGGATGAGACGCTGGCCGAACGCGCGCAAAACGCCCTGCTGGCGCAGCCCGTCGAGAATTTCCTCGCGGCCGTGGCGCGAGCCGACGCGGACCCTCGCCTTTTCGCGTATTGCGCCGATAATTTGGGCGACAAGCCCGGCATGGCCGACGCGCTCGCGAAAAACCTAGCCTGTCCCATGGCTCGCGTGGCGCGCGTGGCCCAGCATCTCACCTCGGCGGGAATCCAGGCGCTGCTCGACAATCTCGAACGATTCGTCTCCGATCCCCAGCTGGTCCTCGCCGTCGCCGGCTTGCCCGCGGCCAGTGCGGAACAGCGGGACCTCCTTGGCGAAATGAAAAAAGGCGCGGTGGCGATGAACGAAATCGAAGAGGCCGCCGCCGAAATCGAGCCTGACCCGGTGAAGCGCGAAACCCTCATGCAAAGGGTGACGCACATGAACGTGGTCCAGCGCCTCACCCTGGCGCTCAAAGGCGGCCGCACGGAGCGCCAATTGCTGATTCACGACCCCAACAAGCTCGTCCAGCGGTGCGTGCTGCAATCGCCCCGGCTGACCGACACCGAAGTGGAAGCCTTTGCCCAGATGACTAATCTCACGGGCGAAATCCTGCGCGCCATCTCGCTGACGCGAATCTTCATGAAGAACTACAGCATCGTCCGGAACCTGGTGAACAATCCGAAGACGCCCCTGGACGTTTCCCTGCACCTCTTTCCGCGGCTTACAGCCACCGACCTCGTGAAACTCACAGCCAATAAGAACGTACCCGAAACCCTGCGCTCGACCGCCCTGAAACTCCACAGGAAGCGCAAACTGGGATCGGCAGGCGGCTAGTTCATAATTCGGTCTGCCAATCGCAAACGGCTGGTCGGTTGCACAGGTGCTGGCACGTCCAACCACCGCGTATGCTTTGGCTTCCCTCGGGACCGCTGGCACAACTCCCGCGAGTATGCTAAGGAGAACCAGCAGAACGTTTTCCGGGCAGGGACCTTGGCGACTGCGAGACCGGTGACAGAGGGATCCGTGGTGATCAGCCCGCGGGGCGTTGAACGCCTTCGCTCCGGGCATCTCTGGGTGTACCGCAGCGACGTTCGCACGGCGCACGCGGAACCCGGCGCCGTGGTCCGACTAACCGATGAACGCGGGAATTTTCAGGGCCAGGCGTTTTACAGCGACAAGTCGCAGATTTCGATCCGGCTCCTTACGCGCGAGGACGTGCCCATCGGCCGCGCGTTCTTTGCCGAGCGGATTCGACGGGCAGCGGCCTATCGCGGCGTAGTGGTTGAGAATTCGGAGGCCTTCCGGCTCGTCTACAGCGAGGCCGACCTGCTGCCTTCGCTCATCGTCGATCAATACGGCGATTTCCTGGTCCTGCAAACGCTCAGCCAATCCACCGACCGCCTGAAGAACCTCTTCGTCGAGATCCTCGTCGAACTCTTCTCGCCCAAGGGCGTGCTCGAACGGAACGATCCCCGGGTGCGGACGCTCGAGGGGCTCGAACAGCGCGTCAGCGTCCTTCACGGGGAACTGCCCCCTGAAATTCTTGTGAAAGCAAATGGGGTGACGTTCGCCTGCGATCTGGCGAAGGGGCAGAAGACCGGCTCGTTTCTCGACCAGCGCGAGAACCACTGGGCGGCGCGCCGGTACGCCTCCGGGGAGGTGCTCGATTGCTTCAGTTATCAGGGCGGATTCGCGCTCACCCTTGCGGATAAATGCGCCCGCGTCGAGGGCATCGATATGGCGCCGACAGCCGTCGAGGCGGCTCGCCGTAACCAGCAGCTGAACTCAATTGCTAATTCCAGCTTTCGCGAAGGGAACACATTCGACATTCTCAAGGAGTACGACGAGGCGGAGAGGCGGTTTCAGATGATCATCCTCGATCCTCCGGCGTTCGCCAAGAACCGCGACAGTATCCCGGCGGCTCGCCGTGGGTACAAGGAGATCAACCTTCGCGCGCTAAAGCTCCTGTCACCCGGAGGCTTCCTTCTTACATGCTCTTGCTCCTACCATATCACCGAAGCGCTGTTCCTACAGATCGTAGCTGAGGCAGCCGTAGATGCGCGGCGGAAGGTCGCCGTGGTGGAGCGAAGGACTCAGGCGCAAGACCATCCCATCCTGCTAACCATGCCAGAGACGCACTATCTTAAGTGTCTGATACTTAAGGTATTGGAATAGAGTTGCCGCGGCGTCTACCAGGCGTTTTCCCGTCCTGTAATCACTTGACATTATGACGCTCATATTATATTATCTGTGTGCGCTAATGTAGCGCCAAATCTTTCAGGAGGACACGACAGTGAGTGCGATTACTCGATGGGACCCATTCCACAGCCTCCCAGGCCTGCAGGAGCAGGTGAACCGTTTGTTCGAGGCGTCGTTCCCCGGACGCGCCGATAACTCGGCTCTGACGGCCTGGGCTCCGGCGGTCGATATCTATGAAACCGAGAACGAACTGGTGCTGAAGGCTGATCTGCCCGACGTCAACGAGAAGGACCTTGATGTTCGGGTCGAGAACAACATGCTGACCGTCCGCGGCGAGCGGAAGTTCGAGCAAAAGGTGAAGGAAGATAACTACCTGCGGATCGAGCGCACCTACGGCTCGTTCAGCCGCAGCTTCAGCCTGCCGAACACGGTGAACAGCGAAGCCATCAAGGCCGAGTACAAGAACGGCGTTTTGACCGTCGACCTGCCGAAGCGCGCCGAGTCAAAGCCGAAGCAAGTGAAAGTGAACGTAACCAACGGCAACAATTAAGACGACGCGCGGACGGGGGTCGGGCGGGCGTTCCGCCGGCCCCCGGCGCGTCGAACGACTCGAAACCGCGGCTCTTTGAATATGCGAGAGCGAAGTGAGAAAATCCAACCATGCTGCGATTTGACAAGCTGACCGTGAAGGCCCAGGAGGCGCTGCAGGCGGCGCGGGAAATGGGATCGCGCTCGGGCCAGCCCCAGATCGAGCCCCTGCACCTGCTCTGGTCGCTTACGGCGCAGGGCGACGGCGTTGTGCCGCCGCTGCTTGAAAAGCTCGGCGTGGCGCCCGCCACGCTTGCGGGGGAAATCGAGAAACAGATTGAGCGCCTTCCGAAGGTTTCCGGGATATCCGAACAGTCGCTCAGCCGCGCCTCGAATGATGTCCTTGAGAAGGCCTTTGACGAGGCGCAGCGGCTGAAGGACGAATACGTCTCTACCGAACATATTCTGCTGGCCATCGCCGGAGCGGACCGTGATCCGGCCTCCCAGCTTCTCGCGCGCCACGGGGCGAGCCACGATGCGATCCTGCACGCGATGGCCTCGATCCGGGGCAGCCATCGCGTCACCTCGCAGAATCCCGAAGGGACCTACCGCGCGATCGAGCAGTACGCGCGCGATCTGACGGACGCCGCGCGCCGCGGCAAGCTCGATCCGGTGATCGGCCGGGATGAGGAAATTCGCCGCGTGATGCAGATTCTCGCGCGGCGCACGAAGAATAACCCCGTTCTGATCGGCGAGCCGGGAGTGGGAAAGACGGCTATCGTCGAAGGCCTCGCCCAGCGAATCATTGCCGGAGATGTGCCGGAAGTGCTCAAGCCCAAGCGCATTGTCGCGCTCGATCTTGCGGCGCTGGTGGCCGGCGCGAAATACCGCGGCGAGTTCGAAGACCGCCTGAAAGCCCTGTTGAAGGAAGTCAGCGAGTCCGACGGCCGGATTATTCTCTTCATCGACGAGCTTCACACGCTGGTGGGCGCCGGCGCCGCGGAAGGCTCGATGGACGCCTCCAACATGCTCAAGCCGGCGCTCGCGCGCGGCGAGCTGCGGGCCATCGGCGCAACCACGCTCAACGAATACCGAAAATACATCGAAAAGGATCCCGCGCTGGAGCGCCGCTTCCAGCCCGTGCAGATCGGCGAGCCGTCGGTGGCCGACACGATCGCCATCTTGCGCGGCCTCAAGGAGCGCTACGAAGTCCACCACGGCGTGCGCATCAAGGACGCCGCGATCGTGGCCGCCGCCATGCTTTCGCAGCGCTACATCACCGACCGGTTCCTTCCGGACAAAGCCATCGACCTGGTGGATGAAGCCGCCGCGGGACTGCGCATGGAGATTGATTCCCTGCCTACGGAGATCGATGAAATCGAGCGCCGCATCCTCCAACTGGAAATCGAGCGGCAGGCGCTGCGCAAGGAATCCGACGCGCACTCGCGGGAGCGGCTCGCCCAGATCGAAAGGGAGCTGGGCGCTCTGCGCGAGCAGTCCCACGGGCTCAAGGCGCACTGGCAAACCGAGAAAGACGCCATCGGCCGCATCCGCAAACAGAAAGAGGAAATCGAGCGCCTGAAATCGGAGGAGCAGCGATTCGAGCGCGCCGGCGACCTCTCACGAGTCGCCGAAATCCGCTATGGAAAATTGTCCGCCGCGGAGAAGGAATTGAAAAGGGCGCAGGACCGCCTCGCCGAACTCCAAAAAGATCACCCCATGCTCAAGGAAGAGGTGGGCGAGGAAGAGATCGCGAAGATTGTGAGCAAGTGGACGGGAATTCCAGTGGGGCGGCTGCTCGAGGGCGAAATCCAAAAGCTCGTTCACATGGAGGATCGCCTGCGCCAGCGCGTCATCGGCCAGGACGCGGCACTCGCCAGCGTGGCAAACGCCATTCGCCGCAGCCGTTCGGGGCTCAGCGACCCCCACCGGCCCATCGGATCGTTCCTGTTTCTGGGGCCGACCGGCGTGGGCAAGACGGAGCTCGCGCGGGCGCTCGCCGAATTCCTTTTCGACGACGAGCGCGCCATCGTCCGGCTCGACATGTCCGAGTACATGGAAAAGCACTCGGTGGCGCGCATGATCGGCGCGCCGCCGGGGTACGTCGGCTACGAAGAGGGCGGCCAGCTCACCGAACAGGTGCGGCGTCGCCCCTACTCCGTCGTTTTGCTCGATGAGATCGAGAAGGCGCACCCGGACGTATTCAATGTCCTGCTACAGATTCTCGAGGACGGCCGTCTAACCGACGGGAAGGGCCGGACGGTGGATTTCCGCAACGCGGTGATCATCATGACGTCCAACGCCGGATCGTCCGCCATCTTCGAGCTTGCGGAAAAAGACCCGAAGAAGGCGCGCGAAGAGGCGATGGGCGCGCTGCGGGAAATCTTCCGCCCGGAGTTTCTGAACCGCATCGATGATATTGTGCTCTTCCACGGGCTTGGCAAGGATCAGATCGAGCGGATCATCG
Source organism: Candidatus Acidiferrales bacterium (assembly GCA_035279445.1). Lineage (GTDB taxonomy): Bacteria > Acidobacteriota > Terriglobia > Acidiferrales > UBA7541 > Palsa-295. The sequence continues at coordinate 207,356 of DATEHV010000014.1, forward strand.
ATTTGCAGATGCGCTCCTTCCTCGACCGTGTGGCCGAGCGGCAGGTCGCGCTCAAGCTTACGGCAGCCGCCAGGGCGCTGCTCTTGCGCGAGGGTTACGACCCGGCCTTCGGCGCGCGGCCGATGAAGCGGGCCATCCAGCGGCTGATTCAGGATCCGCTGGCGCTGAAGATCCTCGACGGAGAAGTGAAGCCCGGCGATACGGTCGTCGTGGACGCCGATTCGAAATCGGGCGAGATGAAGTTCAAAAGCGAGACGATGAAGGCAGGCGCCGCCTGAAGAGGCGCCGGGGACACGGACCATGAAAACTTTTAAGACGGCGTTCTTGCTGACTGCTTTGACGCTGCTGTTGCTCTTCGTGGGCCAGGCGTTCGGTGGCCGCAACGGATTGAACCTGGCGCTTGTTGTCGCGGTGATCATGAACGGCTCCGCGTATTTTTTCTCCGACAAGATCGCGCTCATGTCCAGCGGCGCGCAGCCGATCAGCCGCGAGCAATCGCCGCGCCTCTATGCCGTGATGGAGCGGCTCTCGGCGAAGGCGAATCTGCCCATGCCCAAGCTCTACATGATTCCGCAGGCGGCCCCAAACGCCTTTGCCACCGGCCGCAACCCGAGCCATGCGTCGGTCGCGGTCACGCAGGGCCTCATGCAACTGATGGACGATGAAGAGCTCGAGGGCGTGATCGCGCACGAGCTTTCGCACGTGCGCAATTACGACATCCTGACGTCTTCGATTGCGGCGACGATCGCCGGCGCCATCACCTGGCTTGGCTACATGGGCCGATGGGGAATGATCTTGGGCGGTGTGGGGGGCGGAAACGATCGTGACCGCGAAGGCGGCGGAATCGCGGCGCTGCTCATGTTGATTCTTGCGCCCATCGGCGCTGCCCTTTTGCAACTCGGTATTTCGCGCCAGCGCGAATACCAGGCGGACGCTTCGGGCGCGCGGATGGTCGGGCATCCCTACGGCCTCGTCAGGGCGCTCGAAAAGCTCGGCGCCTACAACAAGCGAATCCCGATGGATATTCCGCCATCCACTTCAGCGTTGTGCATCGTGGCGCCTTTCACCGGCGGGCAGTTTCTCTCCAAACTGTTCAGCACGCATCCGCCGCTCGCGGACCGAATCGCGCGCCTCCAGAGCATGACCATAACGCGGTGATCCGCTCGGCTCGTCGAAGGCAGAGCCACATGTCCAGGCCCGTTTCTTGTCACCGCGCAGAAATAATAAAAGGCGTGTAAAAACTTCAATGCGGACACAGCCGCCCTCCCGACTCTCCTTCCGAGCTTCGACTGCAACTTACTGATTACAAGACTGTTGCCGTATGGCCCGGGCGCTCCAGCGTTTGGTTCCGGGCGTGCTTCTACCCACCGCAGCAAGGGGTTCCCACGGAGGAAACCAACATGCTCGAAGATAAACAGGAAGTGATACAGGAAGCCCCGGCGCCTCGATGGATCGGAATCGTTGTGGTAGTGCTTGCCATCGTCTCGCTGGCGGCTCTGGGTGTGGGCTGGACGGCAACGAACCGCTCGGCGTCACTGCAACAGACGCTTACCACCCAGTCGCAACAGTTCAAGGAAAGCAATGACGTCCTAAGCCAGCGCCTTGCGAAGGCCGAGGACATCAACGCGCAGCTTCAGGGCGAGCTGAGCGTTGTGGCCGACAAGATGAAGCTGACGCAAGCCGAGGCAAACCAGGCGCGCTCCCAGGCCAAGAAGATCAAGGAAGAGGACGCAAAGCAGCTGACCGATCTTACCACCAACATGAACGGTCAGTTGGCGACCAAGGCCAACGTCGATGACGTCAACAAGCTGGGCAGCGACGTCACCGGCGTCAAGAGCGACCTCGACGCCACCAAAAACAACCTGAACATGACCCGCGGCGAATTCGGCACGCTGATCGCGAAGAACCATGACGAAGTGGAAGAGCTCCGGCGTCTTGGCGAGCGCGACTACTACGAGTTCACCATCAACAAGAAGAACACCCGCGAAAAAGTGGGCGATCTGATGGTTGAGCTCCGCGGCGTGAACCCGAAGAAGAATCTGTTCACAGTGGCCATCTACGTGGACGACGGACGCTATGAGAAGAAGAACCGCTCGGCGAACGAGCCGATCTACTTCTTCACACACGGCGGCCGCGCTCCCGTGGAGTTGACCGTGAACCAGATTGGCAAGGACAAGATCACCGGTTACCTGAGTGTGCCCAAAGTCGCCAGCGCACACGCACAGGCTTCCGGGAACTAAATACCCGGTCTGCCGACCTTGGCGGGGAGGCAGCTGAGGAGTCCAAAGAGGCGTCCCGATCCAATCGGGGCGCCTCTTCTTTTTTCGCGCGATCCTATTCCGATTTGCTGAGAGCCCGCATCTTGCGGCTGAGGAATTTTCGGGCGAGGGCGGGTAACTTGTCGTGCGGAATCTTTCCCTGTTCGTAGAGTTTCACCTTAGCCTTGGCGGTTTTGCGGCGGCGGCGCTGCCGCTTCTGGGCCACGTACCTCTTGTCATATGCCATTCCATCTCCTCCCGAAGAGTTCGGACACACGATTGTAACGAAGAGGCACATGGATGCAAGCTCGCCTGTGATTTCGAGGCTCGGTTCCGGTAGCATTCTCAAGTAGCTCTCCGGGGGGCGCTGGGCAGCATGCCGACCACTGCGATACATGCCGCGCGGATTCTGACGCCGGACGAAGAGATCAGCGACGGCATCATCCTGGTTGAAGGCAGCCGCATTACGGGGCTGGGCCATCGGGATACGCTGCGCCTGCCGCCGGACGCGGTCGACTTCGTCGCGGCCGGCATGACGGTCGTTCCCGGCTTCGTCGACGTCCACATCCACGGCGCGGGCGGGCACGACGTGATGGAAGGGAACGCGCGCGCTCTCGATCGCATCGTTTCCACCGTGGCGCGCCACGGCACCACCTCGATCGTCGCCACCACCGTCACCGCGCCGGTCGAAGAGACCTGCCACAGCCTCGAGGGAATTGCGCGCTACATTCGCAGCCACGAAGAGCCACCGGAAAACGGCCGGCTCGCCGCCGAAATCCTCGGCATCCACCTCGAAGGGCCATTCATCAGCAAGGCCCGCCGGGGCGTCCATCCGCCGGACGCGATTGCCCGGCCTTCGATGGAAATCCTGAACAAGTTTTTGGAGGCGGCCGACGGGCTGGTGAAGATTCTCACGCTCGCGCCTGAAATCTCCGGCGCGAAGGAGCTGATCGCGCACGCCGTGGCGGCGAAAATCGTGGTCTCGCTCGGACACACGGACGCGGACTACGACCAGGCGCGGGCGGCCATTCAAGCGGGCGCGCGCCATGCCGTCCACGTGTACAACGCCATGCGTCCGTTCGCGCCGCGCGATCCAGGCGTGGTGGGGGCGATCTTAACGGACCCGGAGGTCACCGCCGAGGTGATCGCCGATGGCGTTCACGTAGCCGGTCCCGCGATCCAGGTGCTGATCGGGGTCAAGGGCTTCGATACCGTGCTGCTCGCGAGCGACGGCACCGCTGCCACGGGAATGCCCGACGGCAATTTCCGCCTGGGGAACTTCGAAGTGAGTGTCGAGGACGGCGTGTGCCGCAACGCGGAGGGAAAACTCGCCGGAAGCACGCTGACGCTCGATCGCGCGATCCGCAATGTTGTCGCGCTAGGCGTGCCGCTGACCGATGCCGTGCGAATGGCCACGGTGCTGCCGGCGCGGCGCCTGGGCCTCGCAGGCAAGAAAGGCATCATCGCCGTGGGCGCCGACGCCGACCTTGTCGCGCTCACGCCGGACCTGCGCGTCGCAGGCGTGATGACCCGGGGCGCTGGACTTGCCTAGCCGCCGCCGGTACTCTTTTCACTAGCGCGGCCATGAAACCTGATTTCGCACAATATGGCTTTCCGTATTCCCCAAACCTGATCCAAGCCTTCATTGGCGGCTCTCAGCTGCACGGCGCAAAAGTAGGCGGTACCGACGATACGGACTGGTACGGCGTGTTTATCGAGCCGCCCAACAAAATGATCGGGCTGGATCGCGATGAGTTCTTCGTCTTTACGACCGGAGGAAAGCGGGGAGGGAACGGCCCACAGGATGTGGACGTTTGCCTTTACCCGTTGCGAAAGTGGGCCGGGATGGCCGCTAAGGGGAATCCGTCTGCGCTGCATTTTGTGTTTGCCAGGGAGGAGTTTTCCACCGTTTGGTGGACACGAATCGTTCAGCGCCGGGACCTATTTGCCTCGAAGCGTCACGTGAAGCCGTTTTTGAAGTTTGCGGATGACCAGATGGAGCGCTTGTGTGGACGCAAAGGACAGAAGAACGTTCACCGCGCAGCTCTTGAAAGACAACACGGGTACGATACGAAGTATGCGATGCACCTGATCCGACTGTACTTGGAAGCGAAGGAGTACATGGAGACCGGAAAGATTACGCTCCCGAATCCCAGGGTCGACCTGCTGATCGGCATCCGGCAGGGAGAGTATAAGCGGCTTGAAATCGAAGAAATTGGCAAGCAGCTTCAGTCGGAAGCCATGAAGGCTCACGAAAAGTCTTTGCTGCCTGAGGCCGTCGACCTCCAGGCCGTCTCAAGGTTTATTACGGACGTCTACATGGACTTCTGGAATTCCTAGGTATTGGCCTTCGGATTCAGCGGGATTTTCAATTCTGAGGAGAGCCGGTAGGGATCAAACGGGCTGCACGAAAAATAGCGGCCTTCGACTTCGATGGTGGGGATTTTGCGCAGGCCGTTGTTCACGCGCAGGACAAGGTCCTCGGCAGCCTGCGTCTCGTCGATATTCACTTCGCGAAACTTCACGCCGCGCTCGCGCAGAAACTGCTTGGCCCGGCGGCAATCGCCGCACCACGGGCTCCCGTAAATCGTGACTTCCGCCATTTCCGTCTCTGACATCAACGTGGGCTCAAGAAAGCGCCTGAATCTATCTTGTCATCTATTGGATGAGACGGGAAGCGGCTGGATTCGCCGCGAGTTAACCAGATGGGGACACTCCGTCGCGGGTGCAGGACCATCCTAGTTGTGCGAGCCGGCTGCCGCGCCGGTCCGGGCCGCGGCCTGCATGCGCACCAGGGCGCGTTCGAGGGCAAGCCTTCCGCGCTGCCAGTCATCGCTTCCGATTCCGGCCCTGGCGAGTTCGGCCTGAGCGCGGTCGCGGGCGGCGCGGCTGCGCTCGACGTCAATTTCTTCGGCGCGCTCGGCAATCTCGGCGAGCACAATCACGCGGTCAGGCAGCACTTCCGCGTAGCCCTCAATGATCGTCACGTAGCGGCTCTCGGAGCCCTTGCGATAGCCCAGAATTCCCACGCCCAGTTCCGTGATCAGCGGCGCATGGCCCGGCAGAATCCCAAGATATCCTTCCTTGCCCGGGATCTCGATGGCCTGCACGGTCTCCTGCAGCACGTGCCGCGCGGGAGTGACGATTTGGAGTTCGATCGCTTCGGGTAACATTCGGTCGATCCTGGTGCCGCTCGCGTGCGGAAGCTACGCGATCGCAGCGATCTTCTGCGCTTTTTCCCGCGCCTCTTCGATTCCACCGACCATATAAAACGCCTGCTCGGGCAGATCGTCGTGCTTGCCCTCGACAATTTCCTTGAAGCCGCGGATCGTGTCTTCGATCTTGACGTATTTCCCTTCCAGGCCAGTGAACGGAGCGGCGACGAACATCGGTTGCGAAAGGAAGTTCTGGATCCTGCGGGCGCGCGCCACGGCTTGCTTGTCGTCGTCCGAAAGTTCTTCAACGCCGAGAATGGCGATGATGTCCTGCAGCTCCTTGTAACGCTGGAGCACGGATTTCACCGCGCGCGCCACGCTGTAGTGCTCCTGACCAAGAATGCGCGGGTCGAGAATGCGCGAGAAACTGGCCAGAGGATCGACCGCGGGATAGATGCCGCGCTCGACGATCTGGCGGCTGAGGTTCGTGGTGGCATCGAGGTGGGTGAACGTCCCAGCCGGCGCGGGATCGGTGTAATCATCCGCGGGCACGTAAATCGCCTGCACGGACGTGATCGAGCCGTGCTTGGTCGAGGTGATGCGCTCCTGCAACTCGCCAATTTCCGTGTTGAGGTTCGGCTGGTAGCCCACGGCGGAAGGCATGCGTCCGAGCAGCGCCGAGACCTCCGAACCTGCCTGAACGAAGCGAAAGATATTGTCGATGAAGAGCAGGACGTCGAGATGCTCCTCGTCACGGAAATATTCCGCGACGGTGAGGCCCGTCAAGCCGACGCGAAGACGCGCCCCGGGCGGCTCCGTCATCTGCCCGTAGATCAGCGCGCAGCGCGATTTTTGCCAATCCCCCGGTATGATGACGCCCGATTCCTGAAACTCGAGCCAAAGATCGTTTCCCTCGCGCGTCCGCTCTCCGACGCCGGAGAACACGGACACGCCGCCGTGTTTCATCGCGACGTTGTTGATCAATTCTTGAATCAGCACGGTCTTTCCCACGCCCGCGCCGCCGAACAATCCGATTTTTCCGCCCTTCAAGTAGGGCTCGAGCAGATCGACCACCTTGATTCCCGTCTCGAACATTTCCAGCGTCGTGGACTGGTCCTCGAGCGAAGGCGCGGGGCGGTGAATCGGATAGCGTTTATCCGTTGCCACCGGTCCCAGGCCGTCCACAGGCTCGCCGAGCACGTTGAGCACGCGGCCAAGCGTCCCGCGGCCCACCGGCACCGAGATCGGCTCGCCGAGGTCCTCCGCCTTCATGCCGCGCACGATGCCTTCGCTCGGCTTCATGGCCACGCAGCGCACACGCCCCTCGCCGAGATGCTGTTCGACTTCCGCGACGATGTCGAGCGGAGTGGGAACGTCGTATCCTTCGCTCGTGATGCGCACGGCGCTGTGAATCAGCGGCAGGTGGCCCTCTTCAAACTGCACGTCGACCACCGGGCCAATGACCTCGATCACGCGGCCGATTTTGTTCTTGTCTGTTGCCATTTCAGCTCCCCGAAAATCCGTGACTAGTGACTTGTAACTCGTAACTCGTAACTCGTGCTGAGCGTCGCAAGATTCTACGTTGTTCCACCTCGTTGCTTCAACGAACGCCCAAGTGCTTTGATCAGTTGCCCGACCGAATCGCACAGCGCTGAGGCGCGGTCAAAACCTGGGGCCGCCACGTATCCGAGATCGCGACCCAGAATCAAAAAATACCTAACTTCTTCCATCTCTCCCGCCGCAATCTGCAAGGAACGCAGAAGTTCTCGCGTGGTCCGTCGTCCAAACCCTTGGGCGATGTTTGCCGGCACCGAAGCCGACGCACGACGCAGCTGGGAAACCGTTCCAAACATCTCCGACCGAGGGAAACTTGCGGTCAGCTTGTAAACCATCAGCGCCAATTCGTGTGACCCTTGCCACACCGTGAGCTCGGAGAAGCTTTTGATTTTCACGAGTCACGATTCACAAATCACGAGTCACTGCCCTCGCTAATCACGAGGCGCCGATCACCAATCACCACTCACGATGTTGCTGACGCAGCTCCGCTCACGATTTCGATTAGTTCTTTGGTGATGCTTGCCTGGCGAATCTTGTTCATTTCGAGCGTCAGCGAATCGATCAAATCGGAGGCATTCCGCGTGGCGGAATCCATCGCCGTCATCCGCGCCGCGTGTTCCGCCGCCGCCGATTCGAGCAGAACGCGAAAGACTTCCGCTTCCAAATACCGCGGGACGAGAGCGTTGAAGATCTCTTCGACCGGCTCCTCGTAAATGTAGTCCACGAGCCGCGACTTCCCGCTGGCGGAAAGGTCGTGAGGGAGCGACTCCTCATGCCCCGCATCGCTTGCCTGCCGCGTTTCCGCCGCCTCTGCTGACCCGGAATCCAGGACCGCTGGATCGATGGGGAGCAGTTTCGCCGTGCGTAATTTCTGCACCATTATGTTCTTGAACTCGTTGTAAACGGTGTAGACAGCGTCCACTTCGCGCGCCGCATACATCTCCGCAATCCGGCCGGCGATTTCCTTGGCGATGGAAAAATCCACGTTCGCCGAGACATTCAAATACTCGGCGGTCACATTCCAGCCGCGCTTGCGCAGGGTATCGCGGCCCTTCTTTCCGATCGCCATCACCCGCGGTTTTTTTGAGGAGTTTTCGTGCATGAACAGGATCGCTCGACGAATCACGTTTGTGTTGAACGCTCCGCAAAGGGTGCGGTCGCCGGTGAGGGCGACGACCAGGATTTTTTCCTCGGGCCGCCGCTCCAGCAGCGGGTGCGCCGCCAATTCCATGCGCGCCGCTGCCGAGCGCATTACGCGGAGGATCTCGCCGGCGTAAGGCCGCGCCGCAAAGACGCCCTCCTGCGCGCGACGCAATTTTGCGGCGGAAATAAACTTCATGGCCCGCGTGATCTGCTGCGTGCTTTTCACGGAGCGAATGCGGCGCCGATAATCGAGAAGTGTGGGCATCGTAGAGATTCACACGGCGTCAGTGCGCCGCGACTGCCGCTCCCGCGCTTGCTTGAAAACGCTCCTTGAACGCATCGAGCGCCTTGATCGCTTCCGCCTTCACCGAATCATCGAGAGCTTTCTTCTCCCGGATCGTCTTCAGCAGGCCACTGAAATTCGCTTCCACGAAGGGGTACAGCTCGCGTTCGTATCGCGCGCAATCTGTCGCGTCGATGCTGTCCAGATAGCGGTTGGCGCCCGCAAAGATCAGAAGGACCTGTTTCTCCACCGGCAGGGGCTGGTATTGATCCTGTTTGAGGATTTCCACGAGCCGCTGGCCGCGAGAAAGCTGCGCCTGCGTGGTCTTGTCGAGCTGATCCGTGCCGAACTGCGCGAACGCGGCGAGGTCGCGATATTGGGCCATGTCCAGCCGCAGCGTCCCGGCCACCTGCCGCATGGCCTTGATCTGCGCGTTGCCGCCCACGCGGCTGACGGAAATGCCGGCATTGATCGCCGGGCGAATGCCCGAGTTGAAAAGGTCGGCCTCCAGATAGATCTGGCCGTCGGTAATCGAGATGACGTTGGTCGGGATGTATGCGGACACGTCGCCCGCCTGCGTCTCGATCACGGGCAGCGCCGTCAGGGAACCTGCGCCCAACTTGTCGTTCAATTTCGCGGCGCGTTCGAGCAAGCGGGAATGCAGGAAGAAGACGTCTCCCGGAAACGCCTCGCGGCCGGGCGGGCGGCGCAAGAGGAGCGAAATTTCGCGGTAGGACTGCGCGTGCTTCGAAAGGTCGTCGTAAAAGCAGATGGCGTGGCGCTTCGTGTCGCGAAAGTACTCGCCCATGGCCGCCGCGGCGAAAGGCGCGATGTATTGCATCGTGGCCGGCTCGCTGGCCGACGCGGCGACGATGATGCTGTACTCCATCGCGCCGTGGTCGGTCAGCGTCTTCACCACTTGCGCGACCGTGGAGCGCTTCTGCCCGATCGCGCAGTAGATGCAAATCATGTCCCCGCCGCGCTGGTTGATGATCGTGTCGAGGATGATCGCGGTCTTTCCGGTTTGCCGGTCGCCGATGATCAATTCGCGCTGGCCGCGACCGATCGGAATCATCGAGTCAATGGCCTTGATGCCTGTTTGAACGGGTTCGCGCACGGGCTGGCGATCCACCACGCCCGGGGCAAGGCGCTCGAGCGGATTGCGATGGTCCGTCTGTACGGGACCTTTGCCGTCGAGAGGCTGGCCGAGGGGATCCACGACCCGGCCGATCATCGCGTCGCCTACAGGCACGGACATGATGCGGTTCGTCCGCTTGACCGTGTCGCCTTCGCGGATTTCCGTGTAGTCGCCGAGCAGCACGGTGCCCACCTGATCCTCTTCCAGGTTGAGCGCGATTCCGAACACGCCGTGCGGGAATTCCAACATCTCGCCGGACATGCAGCGGTCCAGGCCGTGGATGCGCGCGATGCCGTCGCCGACGGAGATGACCGAGCCGACCTCCTCCACCGCGACCGTCTGCTGATAGTTTTCGATCTGCTCGCGCAGAATCTTGGTAATTTCGTCCGCCTTGATGTTCGCCATCCGTGGCTCCTATTCCGTTTCGAGCTTCTCGCGCAGCCGGGTCAATTGCTCGCGCACCGAGCCGTCGTAGACCGTCGAGCCGACGCGCACGACCGCCCCGCCCACCAGCGACGCGTCCTCGTGGAAACGCGCTTCGATCTTCTTGCCCGTACGCTCTTCCAGCGCCGCGGTCAATCGCTTCCGGTCTTCGGCGCTCAGCGCTCGCGCCGAGGTCACTTCGGCTTCCGCGATTCCGAGCCGGGCGTTGAGTTCCACGTGGAACGCTTGCTGCATCTCGCGCAGCATTTCCGTGCGGCGATTGTCCACCAGCAGGCAAATGAAATTCCGGACCGCCGGCGCCAGGTCCATTCGCGCGGCGATCTTCTGAATCACCTGCAACTTAGCGTCGCGTCCCACAGCGGGGCTTGCGAGCGAATTCCTCAAATCGGTCGAGGAAGCATACGCTTCGGTGAATGCGGCGAGGTCACGCTTTACGCGGTCCGCGGTCTTCTCCTCCAGCGCCACATCGGCCAGAGCCGCAGCGTACCGGGACGAAACCGCGCCGCTCAATTGACGTTCCCCTCGAGCTCGGCGACGAAGGTGCGGAAGAGCGCCGCTTCCGCTTTCGGAGTCAGCTCCTGCCGCAGCAGCGCTTCGGCGCGTTCGACGGCCATCCGCGCGGCCGCCATTTTCAATTCCAGGCGCGCGGCGCGCTCGGCCGCGGCGATTTCCGCCTGAGAGGCGCGCTCGATCGCGTCCGCCTCGGTGCGAGCCAGCAGGCGAACGCGTTCCGCTTCGGCCTCCGACGCGCGCGCCGCTTCCACGCGCATCTCGGCGACTTCGTCCTCGATTCCGGCGAACTTCGCCTGGGCCGCGAGGCGCTGCTTTTCCGCCGCTTCGCGAGCCCGCGTGCCTTCCGCGATCTTTTCGGAAATCTCCTCCGCGTGGCCGCGGAAGTAGGGGCGCGCCTTTCGGAATCCGTAAATCAGCAAGCCGAGGACGATCGCAAAATTGATCCAGCGGAATACCTGGCCGACGGGCGTATCGGCGGGCGAAGGCTGGCTTTCCTGAGCGAAGACTGGCGCGGCCATGAATAGGAAAAACAAACCGAAGAGACCGAGTGGCCGGAAATAAGTCGCGCGGGGCGTCATCGGGCCGCCCCTCCGCGCAGCGACGGCGGCTTCTCGAGCAGCGCGCGGGCAATTTCGCTCGCAAGTGCGGGAGTCTCGCGTTCGACCGCGGCGCGAGCGGCGGCCAGCTCTGTCGCGATGCGCTTCTTGGCGCTGGCTACGTCTTCCTGTGCGCGCGCCCGCATCGCTTTCAGCAGCTTCGAGCGGTTTTCGAGCGCGTCCTGGCGCGCTTGTTCTTGTTCGGCGTAAATGGCGGCGCGCGCCTTTCGCAGGGCGTCATTGTAGGAGTCCATTTCCTGCTGGGCGGCCGCCTCGACGGCGGCGGCTTCCGCGCGTGCGCCTTCCATCAGGGCTCCGCGCTTCGCCATCGCCTCTTGAATGGGTCCGAAGAAAGACCAGCGGAGAAAATAGTAGAACAGGAGAACGACGATGACCGTCGGCACAGAACCGAGAAACAGTTTTCCGAGCTGGTGGACGATTTCCATCGTGGAGGAAAGCTGCTGCGGTGAATCTCCTGGTTGTTTTTACGATTCCCGGCGAGCAGTCTGCCCACCAGCACAGTAACTTCAGGACGAATAAAGCGAATGATTATCGCATCGGCTCTTGCCGCGCGTCAATTGTTTTGCCCGCAGGCGCGTCAATTTCTCGACGCTATGGTTGCGTGTAGACCACCGCGCGGGCGTGCCGCTTCATGATCGCGGCATCCTCCGCCTTCGTCAGCGGCGTGTTTTTCTCGCCTTCGCGAACGGATTCAGCGCGCATGAATTCTTCAAATCCAGGCGCGGAGAAAACGAAAACCAAGTGGATCGTTTCTTTCCCGGTGTTGTTCAAAGAAATCAACGTATTGGCCGGGATGAATACCGTCGCGCCACCGTGCACTTCTCTCGTCTCGCCGCCCACGCTGGCCCTCGCGGTGCCATTTTGAAGAAAGACGATTTCATCCGCACCCGGATGTCTGTGCTCTTCTATGTTGTCTCCGGGCCCCAAGTCTTCCGTACCGAAAACCAGATGCGACGAGCCGCCATTGCGCGGATCGACTTTTAGGATAAAGTGCGACGGGTCTGCCGATCCCGGTACGCCCACGATCTCTCTCCAGACTCGCCGCTCGCCTTCGAGCTTTTCCAGAATCAGGGGCGTCGGCTTGTTGGCCGTTGCCGTCGGCGCAACTGACCTGGGCGGAGCGGCGGCGGAGCCGCAAGCAAGCAGCGCGCCAACGACGACGAGCAAGCTAATGGACCGCATGATCGCCTCCTTTGGATTGGGGCCGCCGGCTGAATTTCGGGACCCAGCCGGTGAGGATCATCGCGATGAGCCCGCGGCTCCTGCCGGGGTTTCGACGAGCAGCGCGGCCAACTTGTTCGGTTCCGAAACCGGAGGATAACAGGTCGTTTCGACGCAGACAAAGGCCTGCGGGACGCCCACGTCCAGGTGCGGCAGGGTTTCGCGAAGCGCCGCGGGAAGCGTGTCCGCCGCCAAATGCTCGGGCGTGACGCGCAGGACCGCTTTTCCGTAGCGATAAATTTCGTGCGCGGCTCTTTCAAGGGTCTTCGATTTGGAATCGCCGGCCGCGCCGGTGATGACCACCTGCAGCGGATGGCGCGCATGAAGCAGTGCAGCGAGGCCGTAAGTCGCCGCGAAGAGTCCGTACTTCGGCACCAGCCCGGCGAAGGCTTCCAGGGTTTTCTCGGCCCATTCGCGGTACGCGCGCTCGCCGGTATAGGTGTGGAGTCGGTCGAGAACGATTGCCGCAACCGAGTTCGCGCCCGGCGTGGGCGAATCCTGCAATGGCTTGCGGCGAACATCGAGCCCGCCCATGGGCGCGGCATCCTTCGCACGGTCGAAGAATCCGCCGCCGTCGGGATCGCCGAAGCGCTCTACGGCCAGGCGCATCGCGCGCTCCGCGATATCGAAGTATCGGCGGTCGAGCGTCGCCTCGTACGCATCGAGCAAAGCCGCCGCCGCGAAGACCTGATCGTCGAGCGAGCCTTCCAGGCGCGGCCCGCCAATGCGGTGCAGAAAACCCTTCGATTCATCCCAGGCCCCGGCGAGGAGGCGCTCGAGCGTCTTGAGCGCGAAGTCGCGGCAATCGCCGCGTTCGAGCACGCGCGCCGCCTCGAGATACGCGGAGACAAACATCGCGTTCCAGCCCACGTAAAGTGTTTGGTCCACCACCGGCTTGGGCCGCCGCTCGCGGCGCGCGGCCAAGAGCTTTCCCTTCGCTCGGGCGAGCAGGATGCGCGCGCTCGCTTCGTCGAGCGCGAGCCTTTTTGCCACATCTTCGATGCTCGCCCCGATCCAGAGGACGTTTTTCGCGGGGTTGTGGTGCATCTCCCCGTGCGCGCCGACGTCGTAGTAAAGCTCGGCGACGCGGAATTCTTCCGGAGCGAGCACGGCGCGGACTTCGCTCTGCGTCCAGGTGAAATAATCTCCGTCATCGTCGAGCGTCTGATCGGCATCCTGGCTGGAATAAAATCCTCCGCGCTCTGGATCGGAGAGGACCTCGCCCACCCACGCGAGGATGCCTTCGGCTGTTTCGCGGAAGAGCGGATTTTGGGTTACCTGGAATCCGCGGAGAAAATTTCGCAACAGTTCGGAATTGTCGTAGGTCATTTTTTCGAAGTGCGGCACGCACCAGCGTTCGTCCACCGAGTAGCGATGAAACCCGCCGCCCAGCTGATCGCAAACGCCGCCGAGCGCCATTCCTTCGAGCGTGCGCACGGCGATGTGGAGCAGTTGCGGGTCGCGCGCGGACTGGTAGCGTTCCAGGAGCAGGTCCACGGTTCCAGCGTGCGGGAATTTGGGCGCGTGGCCGAAGCCGCCGTGCTGCCCGTCGAATTGCTGGAGCGCCGATTCGATCACCGCGTCCACCATGCGGGCATCGAATACGCCGCGGGCGCCGTGAAAAATCTCCGCCTTCGCCACCGCTTCTTCCAGGGCCTTCGCGGAATTGTCCACTTCCGTGCGGCGCGTTTTGAATGCCTCGGAAATCGCTACCAGGATGCGTTTAAATCCGGGACGCCCCCCGGCATCGTCGGGAGGAAAGTATGTGCCGCCGAAGAACGGTTTTCCTTCCGGCGTCAAGAAGGCGGTCAGCGGCCAGCCCCCTTGCCCCGAAATCGCGCTCACCGCGGATTGGTAGCGCGCGTCCACGTCGGGGCGCTCGTCGCGGTCCACCTTTACGGGAACGTAGAGGCGGTTGATCATCTCGGCGATTTCGGGGTTTTCGTAGCTCTCGCGGTCGATCACGTGGCACCAGTGGCACCACACCGCGCCGATATCGAGCAGGACGGGTTTTCCTTCGGCGCGCGCCTTTTGAAACGCCTCCTCGCCCCACTCGTTCCAGTCGATTGGCTGATGCGCCGCCGAACGCAGGTACGGGCTCGCCGAATCTTTCAGGCGATTCTCGGCGGCTTGAGTCATGTTGGGAAGTCCTCGGGGTTTTGTCGATTAGGAAAATGCAAGTGGCTGATTGCAAGGGGTGTTATCGGCACTTCTAATCGGCACCATTGTCGATTAGATTTCAGGGCCTCGAGGCTCGAAGCTGGAGGCTGGCCGACCGCGCGCGATTCGGCAGCTGCTCTCGCGATCCGCTCACCCTTGTCCATGATTCTGATTCCCCGATTCACGCTGACTCACGTTCACTACTCAACCTCACCTCCACGCTATCACACAATGCAAATCGACAGCCGATTGTCGAGTAGCGCAAACGTTTGTGGCGCCGAGGGTTACGCGCACCGAGATTTGAAGTGAAACCTGCGATTTAATGGGGTGTTGTGGTAGCTTCGCCGGTAGTGCGAACGGCGGAATCGCGTGGGAGGTGCGACATGCGAGTCGTGCATCTTGGGCTGAGTCCTCTTCTCCTACTCATGGCGACCATTGGGCTTGCGGCACCGGCGGTCGCCGGCTCCCGGGGCCAGGCTGAGGCGGCTGCTTTCGCCCCGCCTGACGTCGCCCGGATGGAACAGGTGATTCAGTCGTACGTGTCGAACGGGCAATTTATGGGAGCCGTGCTTGTGGCTCGGGGAAGCGACATCGTGCTGGACAAGGGCTACGGCTTCGCAAATCTGGAATGGAAAGTGCCAAATTCTCCGAGCACAAGGTTCCGTCTCGGGTCAGTCACGAAGCAATTCACGGCGGCCTGCATTCTGCTTCTTGAAGAGCGCGGAAAGCTGAGCGTGAGCGACCCGGTAAAGAAATACATGCCGGACGCGCCCGCTGCCTGGGAAAAAATCACGATTTTCAACCTGCTGACACACACCTCCGGGATTCCAAACTTTACGGGCTTCCCCGATTACGCGTCGACCGAACCGTTTGCAGCAACACCGGCGCAACTCGTGGCGCGATTTCGGGACAAACCTCTCGATTTTCAGCCGGGCGAGAAGTGGAGTTACAGCAATTCGGGTTACGTGCTGCTCGGCTACTTGATCGAAAAGATTAGCGGCCAGACTTACGAGAAATTCGTACAGGAGAATATTTTCATGCCGCTCGGGATGAAGGATTCAGGTTACGACTCAAACTCGGCGGTCATCCCGCGGCGCGCCTCGGGGTATTCCCCGGGTCCGCACGGCCCCGTCAACGCGGGCTTCATCAATATGACCATTCCTTTTTCGGCCGGAGGCCTCTATTCCACGACTGGCGACCTTCTGCTTTGGGAACAGGGACTATTCGGCGGCAAACTGCTATCGGCAGCATCGCTCGCGAAAATGACGACACCGTTCAAGAACGACTACGCGTTCGGCCTGGGGGTGCGTACGGTGAGCGGGCACGAGGTGATCGATCACGGCGGCGGGATCGAAGGTTTTGACACTCATCTCGCCTATTATCCCGACGACAAAATGACCGTGGTCGTGCTCGGCAACCTCAACGGCCAGGCGCCGGACGAAATCGCCGGGAAAATCGGGGCCATCGCACTGGGCGAGAAGGTCGTATTGACGTCGGAACGCAAGGAAGTCGCCGTCGACCCGAAGCTATTCGACGGCTACGTGGGAAGCTACCAGCTCGCGCCCAATTTCGTTTTGACCGTCACTCGGGAGGGCGATCGTCTTTTCGTGCAGGCCACGGGACAACCGAAGTTCGAGGTCTTTCCCGAGGGCGATCGCGAATATTTTTACAAGGTGGTGGATGCGCAGATTACGTTTGTGACGGATAGCCAGGGACACGCGACCGGGCTGGTCCTGCACCAGGGCGGGGATCATCCCGCGAAGCGGACACAATAGAGCGTGATATCAAGAAATCCCTGGAAGGTGGCTGCAGCCGAGGCGCTACTGGATGGGATTGCGGTAATCGGCGTCGCGGGGATCGATGGGTTTGCGGCCCGCAAATCCCTCGTCCTGGCGGTGGTAGAAGCGGATGCGGTCTTCTCCGAGGCGCCAGCAGAGATAGACTTCCTCGCCGCCGATGCGCGACGGGAAATCGAGCAAACCGATTTCCAGGTCCTTGACGATGCAACCGGTGGAATGGATGCGCTCGACGGCCGCCTGAATCGCTTCCGCGAGGCGATTGCGTTCAATCCGCTGCCGCGCCGCCTTTTCGTAGGAGACGATCAGGCCGCCGGAGCGCTGGATGCGCTCGGCGAGGGCGCCGAGCTGGCTTTCGAGTTCGCCGAGCTTGCGGCGCGACTCGATCGTCTCTACCAAAATTGGCTCCACTTGGGAGCGCAGGCGTTCCGCCTCGCGCAGGGAAAATAGTTTTGATTCTTCGTCGGCCATTCTATCGGACACTTTCGAACGGCTCGGTTGCGATTCCGTACAAGCGCAGGAGAGATCCCTCAGTCGTCCGCCGCGACGGACTCCCTCGGGATGACGATCCTGGCCGGATCGTCAGTTTGGATTCTTCGTCGGCCATTCTGCCGTCCCCGCATGGCTTCGAGACGCGGGCCTCTGGGTCGCGCCCCGGCTCCGATTGTATGACGGAGGAGGGGTGAAAATCGTTGCCGGCCGTCAGCCGCCGATCGAAACCATCGTGCGCGAGGGCGGCAGGAACCCCGGTTCGTTGATGCGATGGCCCTTTTCTTTTTGCGCGACGATGGCAAGAATCTCGTCGCCGATTTCCCGGTCCGTGGCGCCGCCGCGCAGGAGGAATCTCAAATCGTGGTCCTCCTTGCTGAAGAGGCAGGTGCGCAGCTTCCCGTCGGCGGTCATGCGGATGCGCGAACAGAATCCGCAGAAAGGCTGCGAGACCGGCGAGATCAGGCCGATTTCACCGCGGCCGTCGGCGAACCGGTATTTGCGCGCCGTTTCGCTGCGCTCGTGGACCACGGGCACCAGCGGCCAGCGCGCCGCAATGCGCTGGTGCACTTCCGCGCCCGGCACGAACAGATCGCGCGACCACGCGCGGTCGGCATCGAGCGGCATGAATTCGATGAAGCGCATGATCAGATCGCGGTCGCGCGCGAAGGCGGCGAACGCCTCGACCTCGTCGTCGTTGATGCCGCGCACGAGCACGGCGTTGACCTTCACCGGGCGAAGCGGCGAGGCCTGCGCCGCGTCGATCCCGGCGATCACCTGATCGAACGTCTTCGTACGCGTGATGCGCTCAAATTTTTCGCGGTCGAGAGAATCGAGGCTGATGTTGATGCGGTTCAGGCCCGCGGCCACCAGCCGGTCGCACCGCTCCGCGAGCGGTTGTCCGTTCGTGGTCATCGAGAGGTCCTGCACGCCAAGCGCCTTCACGCGCGCGATGAAATCCTCGACGCCGGGACGAACCAGCGGCTCGCCTCCCGTCACGCGCACCTTGCGGATTCCCATGCTGACCAGGATCCGCACCAGGCGTTCGTATTCGTCCCATTCCAGCAGTTCGCCCGAGGGCATATGCGTTTCCGGATTCGCCGACCGGCAATAGACGCAGCGGAAATTGCAGCGGTCCGTCACCGAGACGCGCAGGTCGGTGATCTGGCGGCCGAATTTGTCAACGAGTGGCATGCGTTATTTCTGGCTCCACAAATGCGAACGCCCAAATCCGTGTTTGGATTTGGGCGACACGCCCGGCAGCGCCATCGCGAGCCGGACATTCCCCTTTCCAAGCACGGGAGGCTCGGGCGTTTCCGCCCGGACCCTCAGCCCCGAGATTTCGGGGCATCGCCTCGGTGGCCATCGGATTTCTCTCCGTCAGGCCGCGGAGGTCGGAGAATTCAAGACCATTCTACGCGATGCGGCGCATCGTGGCAAATGAAAGCGCGTTAGGGGAACCAGCGCGCCCGCGAGCTTTCCGCCAATGCGCGTGACTCAGGCGCGGCCGCGGCTCAGGTTGCGGATTTCCTTGCGGTAGTCGGGAGCAAAAATCTCAACGGTGCGGCACATTTCGTAGAGCCGCGAACGTATGCGCTTGCCGACGCGGTCGGTGAGGGAATCCTCGATCGCGGGCGCGCGCAGGCCGGCTCCGCGCCGGCTCGGGGCGGGCGCGGCGGCGTTCTCGCCGGCTTCGGAATCGAGGAAGTTGGTGGTCAGCAGGGTGACGCGCTTCTCGTTGTAGCGCGTGTTCAGGACGTGGCCGGCGGTCTCGAGCGCCCAGAGCGACGGCTTGCTCGATCCCGTGTCGTCGAGGACGAGAATTTCCGCCTTCAGCACCGGCTCGAGGACGCCCATCTCGGTGGACTCGCTTTCGGTGGTGTAGCTGTCCTGAATTTCCTTGAGCAGCTCGCGGTAATCGTAAAAAAGCCCGGTGTGCCCGCGCAGGACGATCTCCTTCAGCGCCGCAACGGCGAGATGAGTCTTGCCGACGCCGCACGGCCCCATCAGCAGCAAGCCGTGCTCGTTGCCCACGGGAAATTCATCGGCGAAACGCCGGACCACGAGCTTCGCCTGCGTCAGACTGCGATTCCAGGCGGCGAGCTGCTCGCGCGCGACATTTTCGATTTCGTTGTCCGTCTCGTAATTCTCGAAGTCGCAGTGGCGATAGCGTTCCGGGACGCGCGCTCTCGCGAGCACGCGATCGGTGCGGTCGCCCGCGGTGCAGTCACACGGAATCGCCCACACCATTTTCGGCTCGCCGGCCGCGGCGCCCGGCCGCGCCGACTCCGCGGCGGCCAGCGCCTGCGCGCCTTGCGTTGTGCGCTCCACAATTTTCCAGCCGCTGCCCTGACAGACGGGACAATCCGCGCGCGCCATGAAGGAAGCATATGCGGGCCGAGCGGCCAGCGCAAGCTGACGCCGGCCTGTGCAAAGCGGGATGAGTTGTGGAAATTCGGTTCATCCCTTCGTCCGGTTTGCGGAAAACTGCGAAACCGGCAGACGTGATATATACTCGCGGGAACTCAACCACAGGAGGCCGCATGCCCAAATTCCTAATCGAAAGAGACATCCCGGGCGCGGGGGCGCTTCCGGGAGCACAGCTCCAGGCCATTTCGCAGAAATCGTGCTCCGTTCTGCGCAACCTGGGCCCGCAGATTCAATGGGTGCAGAGCTACGTCACCGGCGACAAAATCTATTGCGTGTACATCGCTCCGAACGAGCAGATGGTGCGCGAGCATGCGCGACAGGGCGGGTTTCCGGCAAACCGCGTCTCGGAAATAAAGACCATCATCGATCCCACAACCGCCGAGTAGGGCCGGCCAGTAGAAGAGTCAGTCAAAACTGAGGAGAGAGCCCTCGGTCGGGCTTCTCCCTTGGGATGACTATCCTAATCGGATAGTCACTTCTCGACGCGGATCGCGTGGCGCGGGGCGGCGCGGACGATGGCGTTGCGGGACCGGCGCTCGTTCGCGTTGTTGAAATTCACCGCCACCTCGTTGCGGACGAACTTGATGAACGCTTCCATCTGCGACTGCATTTCGCCCATTTTGTCGCGCATGTTGAGGATGATTTCAATCCCGGCGAGATTGACGCCCAGCTCGCGCGTCAGATTCAGGATCACTTCGAGGCGTTCGAGGTCCGCGTCGGTGTACAGCCGGGTATTTCCCTGCGAGCGCGACGGCTTCAGCAGTCCCACGCGCTCGTAGAGCCGCAGCGTCTGCGGATGCAGTTGATACAGCTCGGCGACGGCGCTGATCATGTAACCGGCTTTCGCTTTTTTCCTGGGCCGCGCCGCCATCGTCCTCTCCTAAGAAAATTCTCAGACCGCCGCGTGCGAGAAAATGTCGCGGCGCGGGTCTTCGTGATCGATTTTGCCGAGCTCTTTGAGCAGGTTGCGCACGCGTTCGTCCTCCGGCTTGGGCGCCACGATCTGTACTTCAACGATCTGGTCGCCGCGCTTGCCCGCGTGACGCGCCGAGGGCGCGCCCTTCTCCCGCAGCCTGAGCTTCTTGCCGCTGTTCGTTCCCGGAGGGATGCGGACCTGCGCGCGGCCGTCGATCGTCGGGACCTCGACCTTGGCGCCCAGCGAGGCTTCGCTCACTGTGATCGGGACGACCGTATAAAGATCGTCGCCCCGCCGCTCGAAAAACGGGTGCGGCTCAACCTTGGTGATGAT
The DNA here is from genome assembly GCA_035279445.1 of Candidatus Acidiferrales bacterium. Classification (GTDB taxonomy): domain Bacteria; phylum Acidobacteriota; class Terriglobia; order Acidiferrales; family UBA7541; genus Palsa-295. The sequence continues at coordinate 227,809 of DATEHV010000014.1, forward strand.
GTAGAGATCGCCCGGGGGGCCGCCCTGCACTCCCGCGTTTCCGCGCCCGGCCACGCGCACGCGCGAGCCGGTCTGGGCGCCGGGCGGGATGCGCACGTCGAGCGTTTCGACGCGCTGCACGCGCCCTTCGCCGCCGCAATTGCGGCAGATTGCGCGGAGGCGCCCCTGTCCGCCGCACCGAGAGCACCCCACCTGAAAGCGCATTTTGCCGCTGACCTGAGTCACGTGGCCCGAGCCGCCGCAGGTGGGGCAGATTTTTTCGTCGCCCGGCGCCGCGCCGGCGCCATGGCAGACGTTGCAGACATCCAGCCGCGTGAAATTGAGTTTCTTCACTGCGCCGCGCATCGCTTCGGCAAACGTAATCTCGATCTGATATTCGAGATCGCTGCCTGCTTCGCGCTCTTGGCCTGCCTGCGCCGCGGTAGCCCCGCGGAAAAACTGGCTGAAAAGATCGCGGAAGCTGGTGCCGCCTCCCGCGGCGCCCGGCGCGCCTCCGCCAAAATCGAATCCCCCGAAATCGAAATGAATGTCTTCAGGAGACGCCCCGCCGTAGCCCGTGCGCGGTCCCGGCCCGCCCCCCGCGCCCGGGGCGTTGAATCCAAACTGGTCGTACATCTGCCGCTTCTTGGCGTCCGAGAGGACCTCGTAGGCTTCCTGAATCTGCTTGAATTTTTCTTCCGCGGATTTGTCGCCGGGATTCAGGTCCGGATGGTATTTCCGCGCGAGTTTGCGGTACGCCGCGCGAATGTCTTTCACGGAGGCCTTGCGCGGAACGCCCAGCAGATCGTAGTAGTCCTGTTTGGTTGTCGTGGACATTTCGACGTGTCCGGCGGCCGCCTCGCGGCGGGCGCGTTCCCCATCCAACGTGCATAGGGGCGGGATTTAGACCCGCCCCCAGTGCCTTCAAAGAGAGTTCTTTCGAGCCGGCAGCTCCGGCTCCCGCGACTTCAATTCGCCTTCTTCGATTCGTCCACGTCCACGAACTCGGCGTCCACAACTTCGCCTTGTCCGGATTTGCCGCCGGCGCCGCCCGACGCGCCGTCCGCCCCGGGCGAACCCGCCCCGCCCGCGGCGCCGGCGGAAGCAGCGGCGTTTTGCTGCGCCTTGTAAAGCGTTTCGCCGATGTGGTGAAGCGCCTTCGTCAGGCTATCCGACGCAGCGTTCAGCTTGGCCGAACCGCCTTCCTTCAGCGCGCCGCGGGCCTCTTCAATGGCGGCCTCGGCAGCCTTGGCGTCCGCATCGCTCAGCTTTTCGCGGTTCTCCTTGATCAGCTTTTCAGCCTGATAGATCAGGTTGTCGAGTTTGTTGCGAGACTCGACCTCGGAAAGCCGGTCTTTGTCTTCGGAGGCGTGCGCGTCGGCCTCCTTCTTCATGCGTTCGGCTTCTTCCTTGCTCAAGCCGGTCGAAGCCGTGATGGTGATCTTCTGCTCCTTGCTTGTCGCGGTGTCCTTGGCCGAGACATTGAGAATACCGTTAGCGTCGATGTCAAACGTGACCTCGATCTGCGGCACTCCGCGCGGAGCCGGCGGAATCCCGATCAGATGGAATTTTCCGAGCGAGCGGTTGCCGCTCGCGACCGGCCGCTCACCTTGCAGCACGTGGATTTCGACCGATGTCTGGCTGTCCGCAGCGGTAGAGAACACTTCCGTTTTGCGCGTTGGAATGGTTGTGTTCCGGGGGATCAGCACGGTCATCACGCCGCCCAGCGTCTCGACGCCGAGCGAAAGCGGCGTGACGTCCAGCAGCAGGATGTCCTTCACTTCGCCGCCCAGCACGCCGCCCTGAATCGCGGCGCCCACCGCGACCACTTCGTCGGGATTCACGCCCTTGTGAGGCTCTTTTCCGTTGAAGAGTCCCTTCACGATGTCCACCACGCGCGGGATGCGCGTCGAGCCGCCGACGAGAACCACTTCGTCGATCTTGTCCGGCGCCAGCCCGGCGTCGCTGAGGGCTTGCTTCACGGGACCGACCGTCCGCTGGAGCAGGTCTTCCATCAACTGCTCGAGCTTCGCGCGCGTCAACTTCAAGGCCATGTGTTTCGGCCCGGAGGCATCGGCGGTGAGGAACGGCAGGTTGATTTCCGTTTCCTGCAACTGCGAAAGTTCGATCTTGGCTTTTTCCGCCGCTTCCTTCAGCCGCTGGATGGCCATGCGATCCTTGCCCACGTCAATGCCCTGATCGCGCTTGAATTCCGAGATCATCCACTCGACGATGCGCTGGTCGATGTCGTCGCCGCCCAGGTGCGTGTCGCCGTTGGTGGACTTGACTTCGACGACGCCCTCGCCGACCTCGAGGTCGGAAATATCGAAGGTGCCGCCGCCCAGGTCGTACACGGCGATGGTCTCTTCCTTTTTCTTGTCGAGACCGTAGGCGAGCGCCGCCGCGGTCGGCTCGTTGATGATGCGCTGCACCTCCAGCCCCGCAATTTCGCCCGCCTGCTTGGTGGCCTGCCGCTGGCTATCGTTGAAATACGCGGGGACGGTGATGACCGCCTTGGTTACCTTCTCCCCGAGAAAATCTTCCGCGGCGCTCTTCAGCTTTTGAAGGATCATGGCGGAGATTTCCGGCGGGCTGTAGGCCTTGCCTGAAATCTCCACGCGCGCGTCGTCGTGCGGCCCCTTGGTCACTTTGTAGGGGACGCGCTTCGCTTCCTCCTGCACTTCGTCGTAACGGCGGCCCATAAACCGCTTGATGGAATAGACCGTGTTTTCGGGGTTGGTAATCGCCTGGCGCTTGGCGACCTGGCCCACCAGGCGTTCGCCGCTCTTGGTGATGGCCACTACCGAAGGCGTCGTTCGCGCGCCTTCCTGGTTGGGGATAACGATAGGTTCTCCGCCCTGCATGACGGCGACGACCGAATTGGTCGTCCCGAGATCAATACCGATAATCTTGCTCATGGAATCTGCTCCTGTTGGCGTCCTGGCGATTCAGTTGACAATTGCCTCCGCTGAAACACGACGAGTATACAGATTGAGTGCCTTATTGTCAAGTTTGTTGTGCGTCCGTATTCCTATGCTTCTAAGCACTTTAGTCCGTGATTTCGAGTTTCTCGGCTACAAGGAAGTACGCTGGCCTGACGCTAGCGCTAGCGCCCAATTCGAAACCCAGCCGTTCCAACCGGAAGGGCACCCGATCAACCGCAGCAGCCGCCCCGAGATCCTTCGCGCAGTGCAAAACACTCCGCGGATTCATGGCGAACCTACGCGGCCTATATCGCATCCTAATTGGCCTGTTGTGGAACTGGCGCAGGACGCCCAACGCCCGGGCCTTGCGGGCGGAAATCGCGATACAATAGACCCGTTATCATGATGTCTGGGGAGGCAGAATTGAATCGCCGAATGGATGGATCGCCAAGAATTGAGAATGCTCCAGTACGTCGCGCCGGCTGGCTCGCGACGGCGCTGGCGTTGATCGCGATGGCCGTTTTCGCGCTGGGCGTGGCTTCCGCCGCGACTGCGCAGACACAGCGGTCGACCGCGAAGACGACCAGAGTAGCAACGCCTCACGGGAGAACCGCCGAGGCCGCGGCCGCACCGGTGAAGAGCTACGGATCGAGCAACGCCCCGATTACGATGGAGGTGTTCAGCGACTACGAATGTCCGTCGTGCCGCAGCTTGTTCGAACAGACGCTGCGGCCGCTGATCAACGACTACGTGGCTACAGGCAAGGTTTATCTGGTTCATCGCGACTTTCCGCTACCGATGCACAAGTATGGATATGAGGCCGCGCGCTGGCTGAATGCCTCGGCGCGGGTCGGTGAATTTCAGAACGTGGAGGCGGCGCTCTACGATAACCAGAATTCCTGGGCGGCGGACGGCAACATTGAGAAATACGTGGCCGCTGCGATGCCGCCTGCGACCTTCAGGCGCGTGCAAACCTTGATGCGAGGCTGCGAGGATGTAGCCACCGCGTCGATCAAGCCCGCGCGGCTTGTGGTCGACCCGCCGGGCGGTTGTCCCCTGGATTCCTACATTGACAAGGATCGAGCCATGGGCGACGCGATCCCGGTGCGAGCGACGCCGACGTACGTCATCACATACAAAGGCCAGCGTCTTCCGGCCGGATCGGGCATCGTCACGTGGCCCATCCTGAAGCAGTTTTTCGATTCGCTCCTGAGCCAGTAGACGATCCGCTGCGGGTGATTCCTCCATGGATACGTTAGGCGCATTGTTGACGTGGCTGGGGGAGCACGGCTACTGGTTCGTCCTCGCCGGCGTGGTTGCGGCGTTTTGTGTGCCCGATCCTCGAAAGCGCCGGGCGACGGTGCGAATATTCCTGATCCTGGGCGGGATCGTGGTCGGCTCGATATTCCTTGCCGCCGCCTACGGGAAGATGAAGCCGCTTCCGGGCTTTCCGTGGTCGTGGGCCTCCCTCAGGACATCAATCTCATTCTTCGTGATTCAAGTCGAATCCTACGAAGTGCTTTCGCCGGGAGCCGCGAGCCGGGTGGCTCATTTGCTGCCCTTTTTCGAGCTGTTTCTGGGGTTGTGGCTGGTGAGCGGCATTGGCAGACGATTTTCAGCGCTCCTCGCGAGCCTGGTGCTTTGCGGATTCATGGCCGCAATCGCGTTCGCCTATTTTCGGGGCCTGCGCATCAACTGCGGCTGCGGCATCGGCCCGGACGAAGAGGTCGGACCCGCAGCTTTGCTTCGCGACGGCTTGAGGTTTCTGCTGCCCGCCGTGCTGGTGATGATCGGCGCATTTTGGGTTCGTCGCGCTCCCGGCGCGAGCGAGACAGCCGGCGCGGAGCTCGCATCCTCAGCGCCGGGCACAAACTGAGAATCCCGCGCACGCGATCACCGTTCAATCCGCATACCTTCGCTGCTTTTACTCTTGGGATTTAGCCTGCAGGAGAAAACTAGTCGCCGTTCGCGGCCGGCGCGGGGGTTATGCCGCGGAGATAACGCCAGGGATTTACGGGCGTGTTGTAAATGCGAACTTCATAGTGGAGATGCGCTCCGGTGGACCGGCCGCTATCGCCCTCATAGCCGATCACGTCTCCGGCCTTCACGCGCATGCCGTCCTGTACGTTGAAACCGGAAAGATGGCCATACCATGTGGTGACGCCAAAGCCGTGGTCGATCACCACAAGCCGCCCATAGCCTGCTCGCTGGTCAACTTCCTGGACGACGCCGTCACCCGTCGCGCGCACCCCGTCTCCGTAGTGCGAAGCGATATCCAAACCGGCATGGAACGCACCCTCACCGCTGAACGGATCAAGCCGCTCGCCGAAGTGCCCGGTAATCTGCCCGACCACCGGCCATAGCGTAGGAACGATTCCCAGGCTGCTCAGCTCGGACGCGGGGAGGAGGCGCAGCCCGCCGCTCGACATGGCGACCGCCGTCGCGTTCTTCTCGAGGTAGCTGAATTCGTAGACGGATTCCTGAAACTCGGTATCCGGCTCGGGGTTTGCGTCATTCAGCCCAAACGGGGTCTGGCTGAAACGCGTGATGCCGTACGCCATCGCGACCTCGCCTGCAAGAGATTGCAGGGAGTTCAAGCGCTGGTTGGTGTCCTTCACTTGGGACTGAAGCTCGACGTACTGCTGCTTGAGGCTGTCTTGCTCGCGGCGCAGCGAATTGTAATTCGTCGCCTTCCACAGCATCCGCGAGTAGGACCCCATGCCTGCGGCGATGGTGATCCCGCCCACAACCGCTAGAATTGCCAAGACATGCAGGACGTACCAGGGCACGCGCACTCGTTTCATGTCGCCCGAGGCGTTGGATGCAACAAAAAACGTATAGGAAGACTTGCGCTTCATAGCCGTAATTTCGTTCGAATGATTCTTAAGTCGGCCGGCCTTTGACCGCGCGCCCCGTGCTACGGTAGGCCGTTCCCCTCAGAACGACTTTCACTCTCGAGTCTGAACCGCGAGCCCTGGTCCGAAACCCAGCAGATTGTAATGATCGGGCCCGCAGGCGTCAACCCCCATCTTCCATTTTGCATAGGGGTAGCGCGCTCGCTTCTGCCTCCGGGGCACTCTATAATTCCGGGGACTACCTGACCCAACTGTAGCTTATTGCAGGCGCGCGAAACAACTGTACGAGAGGACAGGATGCGGCGCGAAGCCCAACTGATCGAGCGGATAGCGCGAACCCTGTCTGCGAGCAGGGGCTTGCCGTCGGGCCGCATTTCGGCCCGGGGCAGGGTCCGCCTGGGGATTGGCGATGATGCCGCGATCATCGCACCAAGCAGGAGCGCCGACTGGGTCTTGAGCTGCGACGCGTTTTTGGAGGGAGTCCACTTCCTCGCGGACCATCATCCGGCGGACTCCGTGGGTTTCAAGTCGCTCGCGCGCGCGGCGAGTGACCTCGCGGCCATGGGCGCCCGGCCAACGATCTTCCTGCTGACGCTCGCCCTTCCGGCGCACCGCTCGGACAGGTGGCTCGACGAATTCCTCGAAGGCATGGCCCGCGCAGCCCGCATCCTCGGCATGCGTCTTGCCGGGGGAGACACGACGCGGAGCGACGCCGTCTCGATCAGCATCACGGTCGTGGGCGAGGCAGGGCGCGGCCTCGCCGTCACGCGCTCAGGCGCGCGGCCGGGAGACATCATCTATGTGAGCGGAAGGTTGGGGGCGGCTGAACTGGGGCTGCAGCTCGTCAGGAATGGCTTCTTGAACGCGTCTGGGCCTCGTACAAAGGCTCAATCCCCGCTCGTTCAGCGGCATCTTTACCCGCAAATCCGCGTGCGCCTCGGCCTGTGGCTCGCGCGGCATCGAATCGCTTCGGCGATGATGGACATATCCGACGGGCTGTCCACCGACCTAGCGCGGTTGTGCGAGGCGAGCCGAGTCGGCGCTCGCCTGTGGGTCAATCGCATCCCTCGCGTGGAGGTGCCGGCTGGCAGAACGGGACGCCTGGCCCGGATAATCGCGAACTTGAAACTCGACCCTCTGAAGTTGGCACTGCACGGCGGCGAAGATTACGAGCTTCTCTTCACGGTTCCTCGCAGATATGCCGGGCGATTGCGTAGAGCTCCGGGATTTTCCCATTTGACCGCCATCGGTGAGATCGAACGCGGCAAGACTATTTTTCTCGCCGGCACAGATGAACGCGCGCGGCAACTCCTCCCCGGCGGTTGGGATCCCTTCCGAAGGAAGTAAACGATATCCGCGAGCTAATGAGGCGGTTCCGGGGCGGACGGCTGCGGTTGCGGGGCCGCCGGCAATCTTTGCGGTGGAGTTGGCGGCGGAGTCGGTGGGGCGGGCGTCGGCGGCGCAGTCGCTGGCGGTGGCGTTGGCGTGGGCGTGGGCGCAGTCGCTGGCGGTGGCGTTGGCGTGGGCGTGGGCGCGGGAGCGGGCGACGGTGTCGGCGCCGGCTCGGCGCCTTCCGTCAGGCCCTGCTCGGTAGCGTCAGCAGGCGGAGCGGTATCGGGCGTGTCCACTTGTACCTGCTTCGTCGGCGCGATTTTTTCGAGCGGCACGACGTTCGGAAAATCCTCTACAGGCATTCCCTGCATCGCCTGCTGCATGAATTCGAGCCAGATGGGAAGCGCGGCGCGCGCGCCCGTTTCCGTTTTGCCGAGCGAGATTCGTTTGTCGTCGTTGCCCACCCATACTCCGGCGGTGATCTGCGGCGTGAAGCCGATATACCACGCGTCGGTAAAATCGTTGGTCGTCCCGGTCTTGCCCCCCGACGGGCGGCCCAGCTCCTTGGCGCGCACACCCGTGCCGAACTGCACCACGTCCTCGAGCATGGCCACCATGGTGCGCGCCACGTCGGGCGAGAGCACGTCGGTGACGTTCGGGCGCAACTCTTCGAGGACCGCTCCGTCGTAGGACGTCACGCGTCGCAGGTAGTGCGGCTCGATGTGAATGCCGTCGTCGGGGAACACCGTGAACGCGGAGACATGCTCGATCGGCGTCAAATCCGCCGCGCCGAGGGCCAGCGGCAAATAGGGAGGCAGCGGGCTGGTGACGCCGAACTTCCGGGCCAGGGCCACCGTGTTCTCGATTCCTACTTTGTCCAGCAGGCGCACGGCGGGGATATTTCGCGAATCGGCGAGAGCCCTTCGCAGCGTGATGCGGCCCTCGAATTTCTCATCGTAATTGTGGGGCGTGTAGCTCTGCCCGCCACTCGTGAAAGTCACGGGCTCGTCCACGACCGTGTCGAAAGGCGACGCGCCTTGCGAGAGCGCCTCCGCATAGACGTAGACCTTGAACGAGCTGCCCGTCTGGCGCAGGGCTTGGGTCGCGCGATCGAATTTCGACTCCTCGAAATCGTAGCCGCCGACCATCGCCTTGATGTCGCCGGTCGCGTTGTCGATGGCGATGAGCGCCGCCTGCGCGGACGGCACCTGCTCGAGTTCGATCTGCGCCGCCGTTCCGGAAATCTCCCGGATGTTCACCTCCACCAGATCGCCCGGGTGCAGCAGTTCGGAGGCGGAGCGGTGGCCGGTCCACGAAAAATCGGCGGGCGTAAGCAGCGCGCGGTACGGGCCGATCTTGATGATCGCGAAAGTCGGCTGAACTCCGGTGACCAACCCGGTGACGTAGTCGCCCTTCTGGATGGGCGCCTTCCACTCGTCGTTTTGATAGCTGTCAATCGTTGCGAGATGATCGCGGAGGATATTCGGAAGATTCCCGCGCCAGCCGTGGCGGCGATCGTAGGCGTGCAAGCCGTCGCGCACCGCGCGGTCCGCCGCTTTCTGCATGGCCACGTTCAGGGTGGAGTAGGCGCGCAGGCCCTGCTCGTGAACCGCCGCCGTGCCGTAGGTGTGTTCGAGGTACTGGCGTATCTCTTCGATGAAATAGGGCGCGAGGTCGTTGCGGAACGATTCGATGTGCAACCCGAGCGGCAGTTTGGCGACGGCGGCCGCCTGCGCGTCCGTGACCTTGCCGGCGTGCGCCATCAGCGAGAGGACCAGATTCCTCCGCGCCAGCGCGCGATCCGGGAAGTTGATCGGAGAATAGATCGGGCCGCGAATGATGGCGGCGAGCAGGGCGGCTTCCGGGAGCGCGAGCTGTCCGATCGGCTTGCTGAAATAGTATTCCGAGGCGGCCTCGAAACCGTAATTGCCCGAGCCCAGGTAGATCTGATTGCAGTACATCGTGAAGATCTGATCCTTGGTGTAGTGGCGCTCGATCTGGAGCGCGAGAATGGTTTCTTCGAGCTTGCGGTGGAAGCTGCGGTCGGAGCGGTTCAGGAAAAGCCCGCCGGCAAGCTGCATCGTCAGCGTGCTCGCGCCTTCGGCCACGCGCCCGCGCACGATATTCCGCCAGGCGGCTTCCAGCACCCGCGGGAAATCCACGCCCCAGTGCTGCTCGAAGTGCTGGTCCTCCGTCGAGATGATCGCGTCCCGCAGCACCGGCGGAATCTGACTGTAGGTGACGAGAATGCGCCGTTGCAGCGCGAAGGTGCCGATGGACTGGCCGTCGTCGGCGTATAGCTCGGTCACGATGACCGGCCGATAGTCCTCCAGCGCCCGAATTTCCGGCAGGTCGCTCGAATACACGAAGAGAAGTCCGACCGCCGCGCCCAGCCCGATCGCGAAGATCACCAGGAACGTGAACGCCAGCCGCCCCAGCAGCGTCCCGCCCCCAATCCTCATCGTCGCGCGGTAGAACCTCTCGTCCATCTCGCCGCCATTCTATCGCATAGGTGCGCGTGCGCCGCGGCTTCCGTTGCGTGTTGTTGCGCGCGAGAGGTGCGCTCGGCTGCGGTCGCCAAAGCTCGTGGTTTGACTCCTGCTCCGTATTAGCGTATATACAGAAATGTGTTCTCGCGGGACGCTCCCAAGGCGCTTCGAAATCGGGAGAAACACGGCGTCTCGTTCGAGGAAGCGGCAACTGTTTTTGCCGATCCGGAAGCGCTTGACTGGGATGACGCGGAACATTCCGAGCGCGAGGAGAGGTTCAAGCGGCTCGGCGTGTCCGTTGCGGGGCGGGTACTGTTGGTTGTTTACACCATACGGAGGGTCAGGAATGCGAAAGAGAACGTCAGAATCATCAGCGCGCGCCAGGCGAGCCGCAAGGAACGGAAGGCCTATGCCGGACAGCCGGATTGATTTTTCCGACATTCCTGAGTCGACCCGCGAGGAGTTGAAGCGCGCGCGGCGCGTGGGCAGGCCCAAATCTCCGCATGCGAAACAACTGATCGCCATTCGCATCGACCCGCGGCTCCTCGCCCGCCTGCGCCGGCTCGCGCGAACCAGGCAGAAACCTTATCAGACGTTTATCCACGAATTGCTCGAGCGCGCCACCAGCCGAATCGCGTAGCTGTCCCGCGTCAGCTACCCGCCGGTCAGAATCAGTGGCGGAGGATGGTCGAGACCTGGCCGTTCTTGTCGATCGGATTGCGGTTGTTTTCCTCGCAGATGAATTCCAGCTGATCGAGATCCCGGTGGCGCGTGAACGTCCTCACCATGTGCCACGGCTTCAGGAGAACGTCGGGGTCCGTCAGTGTCATTTCATCCTCCATCTTGTCGGGGGCGATCAGATGGATCCGTTCGACCACGTGAAGCTTGGGACCGTGCTGGAGGCGATTGAATCCGAGCGGCGTCCTGTGCCCGAGGCCGGCGGTGTCGATCACCAGCGTGTCGTCTTCCCAATGCCCGATCGAGTGTCCGTTGAAAGTGGGATCGAGGTCTGGCGGGTGCCCGCGCCCGTCGGTGAAAACGCGCCGCACCTGCATGTAGGCTTCCTGAATAATCGTGACGCGCCCGGGCGTAAACAGGAATTCAATGTCGTAGGGTTGAAACATAATCGTCGGCATCCCGGGCGGCAGGCAATTGGCGCTCTCGGTGGCAGGCTCTTGATGCTTCGCTTCGGCGTCTTCCAAAACCTTCAATTCCGCCGCCGCCGGAGTAGTCAGCGACGGTTGCTCGGGCGGAGCGCCGCCCGGCATCCCAAAATCGAACGTCCAGATTCCCGACCAGTCCGGCAGCGAAGCGAGAGCCGCAATGGCCTTCGCATCGGTTCGCGGTACCGCCACGCCGGCGGGCTTTTGTTCCGCCTGGCCCTGGGCCGCTGTGCTGCACCACACTAACGCGGGCGCCAAAATCAGAATCGCTCGAGAAAATTTCATACCCGCTCCGTATCCAGGGTCCCGGACTGCCGACGGCTGCCGCAAACGCGGGCCGGCGGCGCCAACGAATGCGCGCGAAACAATGCTACAAATTTCGCCGCGTATTATAGTACTTTATGCGAGCGCCGCGCAGAACGCCCGGCGTGAGTTTTTTGGATTTTCATCCGCTCGTGCGAGGGCGCACCGTGAAAAAGGTTTCGATCGCCTGTCTGGCCGCGCTCGTCTTCCTGGCCGCCGGCGCCGCGTTCGCGCACCATTCCTTCGCCATGTTCGACCGCTCGAAGGAGATGACGCTGGTCGGCGTGGTCCAGGAATTCCAGTGGACGAATCCGCACAGTTGGATCGAGCTGGACGTCCCGAACGAGAATGGGGGCGTCGATAAATGGAGCCTGGAGCTAAACAGCCCGAATAACCTCTCCCGGCAGGGGTGGAGATCCAGCAGCGTCAAGCCCGGCGATAAAATCTCCGTGATCATCTGGCCGCTCAGGAGCGGAGAGAAGGGGGGCCTTTTTATCTCCCTCACTCTTCCCAACGGACAAGTTCTCGACGAACTGGCCTTCCGCAATCGGGACAAGCAGTGATGCATTTCGCGTGGCGGGATTCGGCCCGTTTAGAGGAATCGGCTCTCTGAAACCTGGGGAGAGTAGTAGGAAAGCGGACGGGGCGCCCCGTAAGAAGCGCCCCGTCAGCCTCACTCGTTGCTAGTGGTCTTGGTGTTTGGGAGCCGACTGATTTTTCTGCTCCCTTTGTTGCTGTTTTTGTACGTCCCTCTGCTGATGTTCCTGCAGCTTCTGCGTTTGCTGATCGTGCTTGCGGTTCATTTGCTCCATTTGCTGCTGTTGCCGCTGCTGAAGCTGGTCCTGCCGCTCCTGATTTGCATTTTGCCGATTCATCCTTTGTTGCTCCTGCGCTTGCCTCTGCTGTATCTTCTGCCGCTCGGCATCCTGACGCTGGCGCAGCGTGTCCATATCTCTCTGCTGCCTGGGGTTCAGCGTGGGATTGACCGGAGCGGTGTTCGCTTCCGGCCTCGTTTCCATCCGATTGTCGCGAGGCCTGTTGGTGGTGGGCGGTGGTCCGCTTGAAACGGCGTTCCGGCCGTTGGAACCTCCGGGCCGCGCTGTGGCGGCTACGTCCGGCCGGCCATGGTTCACGGAAGCCAGGAACGTCCGGTTCGTGCTCGCCGCATGCTGGTGCTGCATTTGTTCGGAGGTCATCTGGACATGCCGCCCGCGCTCGGCACCCATTTCTTGCGTTGTCGGGCGAGCGACGATTCCTCCGCGGCCGCCGTTGAAGCTGACTCTGTTGACGTTGTTGTTGACGACCGTCGTGTGGTAAGTGTTGTGGATGATGTTCACGTCCACACGAGTCACCGCGCGATTGTAATAGAAGGTGCGTCCTCTCCAGTAACCGCCGAAGAAGCCCACACCCGTGTAGCCGAAGCCGTAGTCAATGCCGCCATAGAAACCGACCTCCGGCCCCCAATAGCCCGGGTGCCAAACGTAAAAGTCGTCCTCCCATGCCCAGTATCCCGGAGTCCACAGGAGACCAACTTCGGGCGGCTCAACCCACGTCCCCGGAACCCAGAAATAGCCGTCGGGGCCGTATGCCCAATACCCGGGAACCCAGATGTAGTCGGGCTCGGGGCAGATCGGCTGTTCGTAGACCGGCAGCGCCGGAGGGGCAATCTGAACGGAAACGCCCACAGCGACTTGTGCACGGGATTCGGCCGTTAGCGACAGCGACCCAAACGCCAGAAACACAGCAAACACAACTGGGGCTATTCTCATGACTTTCACCTTTCTGCCTTTTGCTGGGAGGTACTTCAGGCGTCATGCGGTCTCTTGCGGCTGAGACCGTACTTACATACTTAGACGGCCCAGGCAACGAGAAGGGTTGCCGCGGGGAAAGTCATTTAGAAAGAATCGTTTGGAGTGACGAACCCGACGGCATCTTGGCGACGATCTTCGCGTTTCGGACTCCCCAATTCTCGGAAATCGCCGGCTACAACTCTACTGAATGCCGAGCAGGGCGCAGGCGTTCTTGTAATAGAGCTTTTCGCGGTCGCCCTTGGAAATTTCGAGCGAATCAATCACGCGCAGAGTCTCGCGGATGTACATCGGCCCGCCTTCGGGGTCGAACGGTGCGTCGGAGGCGAAGAGCACGTGACCGGCGCCGTAGAAATCCAGCGCGCATTCGAGCGCGGCCCGTGAACCGAACGTCGCCGTATCCGCGTAGAACATCTTGAAATAATCCAGCGGGCGATGCTTCAGTTGTTTGAGCAGCGGCCTGTAGTCGGTGTGAGACGTCCGCGCGCCGAGCTGGTCCCAGCCCGGACCGACGCGACCTTCGAAAAACGGCGTCATGCCCCCCGCGTGGTGAATGATGATCTTCAAATTGGGCATCTCGTCCAGCATTTTCGAAAAAACGATCCGCGCCTGCGCGACGCTGGATTCGTAAGGCCATCCGAACGTCCACCAGATCTCGTAGAGCGAAAGCTCTTCGGTCTGATAGTCGGGAAACTTGGCGGTGCGCGCCGGATGAATCCAGATCGGTTTTCCAAAGCCCTCCATGGCTTTGAACACGGGACGGAACTCGGGCGCGTCGAGCGGCTTGCCGTTCACGTTCGTAAAGATCTGTATGCCGCACGCGCCGAGTTCCTTGATCGCGCGCCGCGCTTCCTCCACGGCGCCTTCCGGATCGCGCATGGCCACCGAAGCGATAAAGCTCGGAAAGCGGTCGGGATATTTCCGGCAAAGCTCAGCCATGCTGTCGCTGCCGATGCGCGAAAGTTCGCGCCAGTCCTCGCGGGATCCCATGGCGTCGGGCGGAGGGGACGCGAGCGAGAGAATTTGTTGATACTCGCCGAACGTGTCCATCACCTTGAAGCGTATGCCGAGGTCCGTCATCATCGGGACGGCCTCGCTGCGGCGGTGGATGTCTTTCATCTGGCCGGTCGTTTTCAGGAGCGCTTCATGAAACGGCTTCGGCCAGATGTGCGTGAAGATGTCGATTTTTCTCATGATGTCGTTTCTCTCCCCATTATGGATTCGATCGCGGCGGCTTGGGATCTGGCTGCCGGAGCAGCTCTTCCGGATCGTCCGTGCGGTCGATGTATCGCCCCGAGAGCGCGTCGTAGCGGCCCGAAGCAAACGCCACACAGCGGTCCGTGCACCAATCCATGCCATCGTTGGGGCGTTGGGTGCGCTGCAGCTCGCGCAGGCGCTCGACCATTTTGGGCACCCAGCGCTGCGCATCGGGCGAAGACATCGTCTCGTCCGCCATCTCCGTCATGATGGAGCCGGGATCGAGCGCGAACGCGTGCACTCCGTACTCCTTCACTTCGTTGGCCACCAGCTCCGCAAGCCTGTTCTGCGCGGTTTTTCCGAGGCTGTACGCGGATAGATTCGCGGTCAGCATGTGGCATCTCGGCGACGAGATATTGATGATGCGCCCCGCGCGGCGCTCGATCATCCCGGGCAGCACGGCGGTCATGAAAAGAAACGGCGCGAGTATGTGCACTTCCTGCGCCGCCCACCATTTCTCCGGATTGGCGACTCCCACGGGCCCGTAGGGGCCGGCCAATCCGGCGTTGTTCACCAGAAGAGTCGCGCCGCCGAATTTTTCCCGCGACGCGTGCACGACGCGCGCCACATCCTCGCGCTTCGTGGCGTCCCCCGCGACGGCCAGGGCTCGTCCTCCCGCCGCTTCGATCTGCGCGCGCACCTGGTCCAGTTGCGCTCTGTTGCGGGAGGTCAGCGCGACAGCCGAGCCCTCGGCCGCAAGTCTTATTGCGATGCCCCTGCCGATGCCGCGGCCGGCGCCCGTGACGATTGCGACTTGGCCCTCAAGCTCTCTCGCCATGTTGTCAGATTGCTGCCGCGCCGGCGCCCGCGATCACGGTCGGGCGCCCGAGCGTCGCGTCATCCGGACCCTTCGATGAGCGACTGAAACGCGGGATCAGCACACTCGCGCACGAACGCGGTCTCGAACCTGCGAGGTAAGCCCAAAAAGACCTGCTTAAGGGAGCATGGTCCATGCTGCCGTTGCGCCTGGTTTTCTTTCCACTATTGAAGCTCTTCCGCCGCCACCCAATTGCCGTGCACCTGGTTGCGGAGGCGCAGGGGAAGCTTGATGGTCGCGATGGGACCTTTGTCCAAATGCTCGGCTTCGAAAACCAAAACGTCTGAAAGCCTTTCGTCGTGCAGATCGGCGACGAGCGCCAGGTACCCCTCGTGCCCGGGGACTCTCGACGGGATGTGCACCTCTTCCTGAATCGTCACGGGCTTCTCCGAATGCCAGGACTTCAGCTTTCCGCTCTTCACTTCCAGACGGCTCAGCGTATTGAAGCCCGCTCCCACGGGTCCGGCCACCAGCGGAGGGCCGGCTGCCGGGTCGAAGCGCTCGTAATAGCCGATCGAGTAATCCTTCATGTGGTCCGCATTCGCGATCCGCGGGAAATCTCCCGACGGCGCGAGATTGTACTCCTCGAACTTTTCACCGGGTTTCGACATGTCGAACGACCAGCGCACCACCCGGCCGTACGCCATGTCTTCCGGCGTCGGATGGATGTGGGAGGCTTCCTGGATGAAGGGGAACGGAGCGTACTTGCCGATACCGAAATCGAGATGCACGCGTTTTCCTTCGGTGTACGCGTTCATGAAATGAAACGCGGAACACGCGGGCCTGCGGAACCAGTGCATCTGGCCAACGTGGCCGTCGCGCGGCATGATCCCGACGTAGGTATCCTTGGTGGGATCGTTCACCCAGTGAACGCCGCCCGCCTTGATGCGGTCGAGATCGGCCGTCGTGGGGAACACGGGAAAGATCACGTGCTCCTTCGTCACCGCGAAATCGTGCATCAGGGAAACGTAGGGCACCTGGAACCACTCTTCGCTGACGAGCTGCCCCTCCTTGTCCGCCACGCAATAGGAAACGTCCTTGGTGGCCAGTCCGCTCGCCTCGTACCCGAAGAAGCAAAGCTCGCCTGTATCGGGATCCAGCCGCGTGTGAGCAGTCATGGTCTGGCTCTTGAGCTTTCCGCGATAGTTGTACACGCCGAGAGTGTCGAGCGTTTCGGGATGGATTTCCATCGCCAGGCCGTCTTCCTTGAGCGCCAGCAGCCGGCCGCCATGAAAAATCGGCGTCGTGTTGTTCACGCAGCGGTTGACGCCGCGCGCGGCCGGGTCGTCCGTGTAGGGGTTGCGATAAAGTCCAAAGAGCCCGCGGCGCGCTTTGCGATCGGCCTTCAGGCGGTCGGTCATCACGTAGCGCATTTTGAAATCCACGTGCCCGTACTCGAACGTGAAGGAGCTAATCATCCCGTCGCCGCTGAGATACGTGTCGTGGCCGAGCCTGGGCGGGTATTGCGGGTCGGGAATGGTGCGATACCACGAGCCATTGATCTCCTTCGGGAGATTCCCTTCGACGATCAGATCGTAGATGTCGCACTCGGTGCGCATCGGCGCATTCATTCCGGCGTAGTCGAATGTGTCCGGGAATTTCGTGGTCATCGCGGCCTCACTCCTCGATCGGGTGGTTGCAGACTCAACAACCCCTCTCGTATCACCTTCGCAGCGAAACTGTCAACGAACCCTCGGGGGTTCGCGCGCGGGACGCAGGGAGGAATCTGCCGATTCTTGGTTGGCTATGCCTCGCTGATGAACTTCGTCACGAGGCACGCTTCCAGCCCTTCGATGCCCTCTTCGGAGCCGTGGCCGCTCTCCTTGACGCCGCCGAACGGCGAATCCGGCACGGAAATTGCGAACGTGTTGACGCCGACCATGCCGGCTTCCAGTTGTTCGCCGACGAGTTTCGCTTTTTGCGCGGAGTTCGTGAAGGCAAACGCGGCAAGCCCGTAAGGCAGGCGGTTCGCCAGCTGGATCACGCTGTCGTAATCCGAGAACGAATTGATCACCGCGACCGGACCGAACGGCTCTTCGTTCATGATGCGCGCGGTGTTGGGCACGTCGGACAAAACCGTGGGCGCGTAGAAATATCCGGGGCTGCGCAGGCGCGAGCCGCCGGCCTGGACGTGCGCCCCGGAATTTTTGGCGTCGTTGATCAGAGCCTCGATGGCGGCGAGGCGCCGCAAATGCACCAGCGGCCCCATCTTGTTTTTCTCGTCGAGGCCGTCGCCCACCGGCCAGGATTTCGCGCGCGCCGCAAAGCCCTCGACGAAGCGGTTGTAGATCTTCTCGTGCACGTAAAATCGCGTGGGCGAAACGCAGACCTGCCCCGCGTTCCGGTATTTCGCGGCGGCGCAGGCGTCGAGCACCTTTTCGACGTCCACGTCCTCGAACACCAGCACCGGCGCATGCCCGCCCAACTCCATCGTGGTGCGCTTCATGCCCTCCGCCGCCAGCTTCATCAGCTGCTTGCCCACGGGAATCGAGCCGGTGAACGACACCTTGCGAATGATCGGCGACGCCAGAAGATGCGCGGAGATTTCCGCCGGAACGCCGTAGACAATCGCCAGCACGCCCGCCGGCAAACCTGCGTCGGCCAGGCAGCGCGCGACCGCGAGTCCTGACGCGGGCGTTTCTTCGGCGGGTTTCAGGATGCAGGAGCACCCCGCTCCCAGCGCCGCGCCGATCTTGCGCGCGGGATTGCCGAGCGGAAAATTCCAGGGCGCAAACGCCGCCACCGGCCCGACCGGCTCCTTGACAACCGCCAGGCGCGTTCCCGGCGCGCGTTGCGGCAGCATGCGGCCGTAGGCCCGGCGTCCCTCTTCGGCGAACCACTCGAAAATATTCGCGGACATCTGCACTTCGATCCGCGTCTCGTGAATGGATTTCCCCGATTCGACGGTGGCAATGCGCGCGATTTCCGGCGCGCGCTCGCGCATCAGCTCCGCGGCGCGCCTCAGGATTTTGCCGCGCTTGTCGGGAAAGACGGCGCGCCAGAGCTTAAAACCCTTCTCCGCTTCGGCCAGCGCGCGGTCGAGATCGGCGACCGAGGCGTGGGGAACGTGGCCAATGATTTCTTCGGTCGCCGGGTTGATCACCGGCGAAGTTTTCCGCCCTTCGGCCGAAAGCCACTCGCCGCCGATGAAAAGCGTCAGATCCGCATAGGTTGCTGCCAGTTGTGTCGCCATGCCGCATGCTCCTTGGTCGATTGGTTGTGGAGGCCGAAATGATTTCACGTTCTTCCGACGCCCGTCAAGGCATGCGCAAATTTTCAGGCGGTCCGTTTGGAGGAGCGATTCGGCGGCGCGAGCGGATGGTTGTGTGATCCTGCGCCGGACGATATCCTGCCGCAGACCGGGATCCGATGATCGAAACCGAACGCCTCGTGCTGAGACTCTGGGAAACGCGGGATCGCGAGCCCTTCGCGCGCTTGAACTCCGACCCGCGCGTAATGGAATTCATGCCCGGCTGCCTTTCGGCGGCGGAGAGCGACGTTCTGGTTGATCGAATCGAAGAACATTTTCGCAGGCACGGATTCGGCCTCTACGCCGCGGAGCTGCGGAAGGAGCGATTGTTCATCGGTTACGTGGGACTCGCCGTTCCGGGCTTCCGCGCCCACTTCAGTCCGTGCGTCGAAATCGGGTGGAGGCTCGCCGCCGGGCATTGGGGGCAGGGCGTGGCGACCGAGGGCGCCCGGGCGGTCGCGCGCGATGCATTCGAGCGCCTCAAACTCGCCGCGCTCGTTTCCTTCACGGTTCCCGCGAATTCCAGATCCAGGCGAGTGATGGAAAAGATCGGAATGACCCACGACCCCGCGGAGGATTTCGACCATCCGAATCTGCCGGAAAGGCATCCCCTGCGGCGCCACGTCCTGTACCGCTTGCTGCGGTCCCAGGCGCAGCTTTCCTGAAGAAAGCCGCGCGTCGTCTGCCTTAGAGTAGGCGCGCGTGGCCAACGCCCGTCAAGGTATCCGTGCAAGACGGAGTTGTTCCGGAATCTCGTTTCGGCAGTGCTCAGTTGTTTCCACCGCACTTTCCCTGTGGCTCAGCACTATAAGCTTGCTTGGTGCGTTCGTGAAGAATCGCCAGTAGCGTGTGGGGGATTTGCTTGGGCACCTCGAAAATCGCGACTTGAGATGCGTTCCTCTCGTCGCGATAGGAGATGCGGATGAAATGCCTGTGCTGCCGCTGTTTGAGCAGCCCAACGGCGATCGCGGGCAAAACTCCCAAATGCCTCGCGACCTGCTGAGAGTACGCAAACGACTCGATTTTCGCGTACGGGATTTCCAGCGCGCCTCCTGGATACTCAAATGTCAGAACAGTCGGCGACGTCGTGTCCATACGGCCGAGAGCGTCGGCCTTCAAGGCTGGAACCGTGCCGCCCACATACAGCGCCTGTCCGTTCTCTACCGCACTCACCGGCAGGAACACAGCCAAAATTAGGAAAAGCCCGGCAAATCTCTTCACGTTGCACCTCTCACGTTTGTCATGAACGCAGCTTAGCGAGGCGGCCTTCGGAGGGGGCACGGGGTTGTGACACTTTCAGGAATGTCACAATGTTGGGGCCAACAGTCTGGAGTGAATCTTTTTGGGGTACTGGTCAGAACCTACGATCAACACCTGCGAACTGACAGTCAGATCATGGCTGCAGCTTTCCTGAAGAAAGCCGCGCGTCGTCTGCCTTAGAATAGGCGCGCGTGGCCAACGCCGCACAACTCGACCATCTGCGCGTGGTTCTGGTGTCCACGCGAAATCCGCTCAATATCGGCGCGGCCGCGCGCGCCATGAGCAACTTCGGCTTTCGCCACTTGCGGGTGGTGAACCCCTACCGGCCCGCTTTCCGCGAGGCGCGCTCCGCCGTCGGGGCGTCCAGCGTGCTCAAAAGCGCCGAACAATTCAAGACCGTCGCCGAGGCGGTGGCCGATTGCACGCTCGTCGTGGGGACGACGGCCGTGCGCCACCGGCAACTGCATCATCCGTTGCGGCGCCTCGAGGAGGGCGTCCGCATGATCCGCAAGCGGCTCGGATCGAATCGCGTGGCGCTCCTTTTCGGCTCGGAAAAGTTCGGCCTTTCGAACAAAGATCTGAGTCACTGTCACTGGCTGATGCGCGTTCCCACCGTGGAAGCGAACATCTCCATGAATCTGGGGCAAGCCGTCGCCGTCTGCCTCTATGAACTCATTCGCGACGCGAAGGCGCCGGGCCAGCCGGAAAAGCTCCCGCGCGCGTCGGCGGCGGAAGTCGAGCGGATCACCGCGATGCTGCTCGACGCGCTGCACCTGAGCGGCTTCCTCGAGCTGCGGCGCGTGGCCGATTCGGACGAGCGCATTCGCCGCCTCGTCCGCCGCCTCAATCTGCCCGCGCGCGACGCAGTAATTTGGCTGGGGATGCTGCGCCAGATGGTGTGGAAAATGCGCTCGGGCCGCGACCGCTGATCGCGCTTGCCCTAATGGCAAGTCCCGTTGCCGGAGTCGGTGAACGACTTGCCCGCCTCGGGAATGAATTGCCAGTCGTAGCCGGTGGCGTGTAAGGTGAGTTTCAGCACGCCGAACGTATCGGCGTTGCGGACTTCGCTGGTCGCCTCGGCGCGGCCAAACGGCCGGTGGTTTTTCCCGCCCGTGCCGACGACGAATTCACGGATGCCGCGAGCGCCGTCAGCTTTGCCGTCCGGATCCTGCGGGGCGAAGCGCTCGTAGTCGTGATCGTGGCCGTTTACCACGATCGTCGCCTTCGCGTTGTAGAGGTCCTGCCACAATGGTTTCACTTCCGGATCGTTTCCGTGTTTCGCGCCCGAGCTGAAGAGAGGCTTGTGCCAGTAGGCCAGCGTGCAGGCCGCGCGATGCGATGCGAGGTCCGCGTGCAGCCATCGCTCCTCAGCGGAGCCCGCCCGACAGCCTCCCACCTGGCCGCATTCGCTATTGAGCACAACGATGTGCCACGCGCCGAGGTCGTAGCTGTAATAGCCGGTTTTCGGGTCGCCGGCGCTCGCACCGAAATAATCGAAATAGGGCGCCGCGCCGCCGGAATGAAACTCGTGATTGCCCGGCGAGGGCCGCGTGCGGGATTTCACGCGGCCCCACGTTTTGTCGTAGCAGTTGGCGAACTGCTCCTTGGTGCCGCTGGGGTACGCATCGTCGCCCGCGGTGAATACGGTGCCCGGCGTCGCCTCCAGAATCTTTGCGGTTGCCTCAGCGCCTGATAAATCCGCGCAATCGGCGATATCGCCCGCGCCAATCAGGACTGGATCGCCGCTCGGCGGAACGGCGGGAGCGGCAGCCCGCGCGGACGATGCAGCCTCCGCGGAATCTGGCTGGCGATTCGCCTGATGCCCGCAGCCAGCGAGCAGCGCTCCGGCCACGCATCCCGCCAAGAGCATCGCGCGTTTCGTCACGACTGCTCCTTGATGGCCGCCGTTCTCGCGCGCATGCTAAAACTTGAATCGCAGCATGAACTGGATTTGCCGCGGCAAGCCCGTGCCCGTGTTCGGCGAGGCAGCATTGTCGTTGTTGTTGTTGAAGTTGTTCGTCGTGTTGATGACGCCGAAATCTGTGCTGGGCTGCGTTATGAATCCTGGCCCGCCCGGATTTGGTACGTAGTCGAGCTGGAGATTGTGCGGGTCGCCGAGCTGCGTGTGGTTCAGGATGTTGAAGACTTGCACGGCGAACTCCAATTCAAATCGCTCGGTCAGTTTCGTTTCCTTCGCTAGCGCCAAATCCAGTTGCCAAGAATGCAGCGCGCGGATCACACCATTTCCCTCATTTCCGAATCTGGTCACGGCTCCGGCGACGCTAGAACCCGTGTTCTGTGGCGGGGCTTGAAACGCCGCCGGGTTTATCCACGGCAATTCATTTTTTCCTCCACCGGGAAGATAGAGTGGCACCCCGGGCGTGATGTCTGGCCGCTGATTGGTCTGATCGTTTCCGTCGGGAAGCTGGTTTGGCTGCACGTTGTACGTAACTGTCAAAGGATGGCCGGTGTGCCACGCGCCGACGCCGCTTAGTTCCCATCCTCCCAGGATGTTGGCGAAGAGACCTTCACCGTTCAAGTGCGTTCTTCCGGGCCCGAATGGGAGCTGGTAAACGCTGTTCGCCGTGAAGCTGTGTCGAACGTCGAATGTGCTTGGTCCCTTGTCGCACACAAGGCAATTCACGTTCTCAGGTCCGTTCGATTCGCCGCCACCCACCGATCCATCGTTGATCGAGTGCGAGAAAGTGTACCTAGTTTGAAACGAAACTCCGCTGGTCAATCTTCGCTCCAGAGAGAACTGCAGGCCGTCGTAGCTGCTCGACCCGATGTCTCTCTTGATGTCTACCGATCCGAAAGGGTCCAATGTTGGAAGAACGTTAGTGGGGTCCGGATAAAAGGGATCCAATGGCCGAGAGCAATTGAGGTTAACGTCGGGCGTGCTGGTACAAAGATTTACAGCGCCCCGCGAAAACAACCGCACTCCGTGGGACCCAAGATAGGACGTCGTGAACAAGAACGCGGCCGGCAATTCGTGATCAATCGTCAATCCCCATTCCTCAACGTAGAGATCCCGGCGCCCCTGACGCTGCAAGGCGCGAGGCCTGTTCGCTGTTTTTGCGAATGCTGATGTGTCCGGCACAGCCTGTTCGAGCGGCGGGGTCAGCGGCACACTTGAAATCGATCCAGTAAACGTGTCGCTCTCCAGTCCCGCGTTCAGATCGTCGTTTTGAGCGGCGCCGTGATAGATGCCGAATCCGGCCCGAATCACGGTCCTTCCTTGGAGGGCGCCCGGCGCCCACGCGACGCTGACGCGCGGGTCGAAGTTGAGGTAGTCCGTGTTGTAGAGCACCGGATTCGTCGGGCACGGCGGTGTGTTTATAGGTGTGACTCCCAGCGGCACGTTTCTTGAATGTGATCCGAGGCAAACCCCGTGGAACTGATTCAAGTCGAAAACCGTCGTTGCATTGTGCGCCTCATTCGCAACGCCGTAGTACTCGTAGCGCAGGCCCAGGTTCACGGTCAGCGCGGGAGTGATTTTCCACTCGTCCTGAAAATAGGGCATGTAAAAGCTTCGCCGGAATGCGTGGCAACACCAGGGAGCCGTGAAGGTGACCGAAGCGAGCTGCGCAGTGAGTATGCCGGAGTCATCGGCAAAGGCGAGCGTGTTGCTCGCCGTCTTGCCTTGATTCAATCGCACACGACGGACCTCCATTCCCGTCTTGAACGCATGACGGCCATGCGTCCAGGTCAGGTTATCAATCGCGCCGTAGGTGCTCCCGATTTCGATGTCGGCCTGGTCGTTGTTGATCGTCTCGAAGAGGTTGCCGGTATCCACCGAATACGGAAGAACACTCGCCTGAGGGTTCTGAAACGGCGAGCGATTGACATAGACCTTTACTTCGTTCACGACATTCGGCGTAAAGACGTGTTGGAGGGCGATGAAATAATTCGCCGGATGATTGATCGTGCGCAGTTCGTCAAGCGCGTTACCCTGCGGCCCGGCAACCAGGCTGATGTCGCGCTGGGCGCGGCCGTAGAGCGTGGTTTTGTCGCTGAACTTGTGGTCGACGCGCACTAGCCATGTGTCCTCATGGACTGTCGTGGCTGCGACGTGCGTGAAGTTCTCCGCATCGCCCTGCGGCGTATTGAACATACTATCGGGGAAAGAAAACCGCGGAGCACATCCTCCGACGGTTCCCGTTGACTGGCGCCACGGATAAGACTGCAAGATGGGGCACATCTGCGGCGATGGGCCCCCAACGCCACTCCTCCCGGTGACCAGCACTTCCCTTAGGAACGCGGCGGTGGGCACGGCCGCCGTCGCGGTTGTTCCGCCAAACTGCCGCAGCCCTTCGTAGTCGATGAAGAAGAATGTTTTGTCCTTGACGATTGGGCCGCCAAAAGTTAGGCCGTACTGCCCCATGCGGAACGGAGGGATTGCCGGCGGGTCGTTGAAGTTGCGCGCGTCGAGCACGGAATTCCGGAGATATCCGAATACCGTTCCGTGATAGTCGTTCGTTCCCGACTTCGTGACGACGTTGATCTGACCGCCGGCCTGCGTGCCGTACTCCGCGTCATAGAGGGCGCTATTGACACGGTACTCCTCGATTGCGTCGTCGGAAATCTGCAGCCGGGTTTGAGACTTTTGCGCTTGCTCCTGGATTCCGCCGGCGTCCACGCCGTCAAAGCTGAAATTGTTGTCGTCGCGCGCGCGCCCGGCGAAGCGAATGGTGCGCTGGTCGCCGCCACCGTCGTCCTGAGCGAAAGGCGCCAGCAGGGTCAAACCGGCCCAGTCGCGGCCATTGACGGGCAGATTGTTGATTTGGTCCCCGCGAATCACCGACGCGGCCACGGCCGTGCTCCTCTCCGCCGGCTCGGAGGAGCCTTTCACTTCGACGCGCTCGGAAACGTCGCCGAGAATGAGCGGCACGTCGAGCGTGTGGGTTTCGCCCACCTCCAGCTCCACGTCCTCGACGAGCTTCGTCTTGAACCCGGCGTGCGATACTTCCACCGCGTAGAGACCCACGGCAATTCCAGGGAAGCGGTAGAATCCGTGGTCGTTCGTGGCGCGCTCCTGGGCTTGCCCGGTGGCGACCGCCGAAATCTTCACTCGTGCGTCCATGATCACGGCGCCGCTCTGGTCGCTTACGGTGCCTTCGAGCGTGGCCCGGTCGGTTTGCGCGGCTGCGGGATGAAACCCGCCCGCAACGAGCAGCAACACGAAGAGCGAGAAATTATGAGTGCGCGTCATGCGTTTTCCTCCATTTTTCGTTTCACCGGAACCCGGGCCGCGCTGGCTGGCGTTCCCGCCGCACCGTCTTCCGTCGCATCAGGCTCGGGCCACGAATTCCCGGCCCGGCCAAAATTCCATCCACCCCGGCCTGCATTACGCGGCACAACTGTGACGTTTCGATGAAGGTGGTGTGAGAACCTGGTGAATCGGAGAGCATTCCGGATTCGGGCGCGCACCAACTCAACAGGATGAATATCGCGCCGTTCACGGCAAGCCAGGCTGCGCTGGGCAGGCCGGCGCAAGAAAAAAGCTGCGCCTCGTGTGACGAACAGAACCTGAAGGGCGGCGAATGCGCGGCGCGATCGCGAGCGCCGCTCGGGATCGAATTTACCGTGAGACAAGCAACCCTTGCTCTGCGCGAGAGTTCGTATAAAGTGGAATGGATTCGCAGGGGAGCCGCGGAAAAAGTGTTCGACGATCGTTTTTGGAATTTCGCGAAGTTCGGATGGCCGCTTGGGGCGGCTCTCGCTACGTTGGCCTGCCTTTCTTGCGCGCTCTCGCTCGCCGCACAAGAGACGGGTCCGATGCCGCCTCCCCCTCATCGCGAGGCGGGCGTTCCCGCGCCGCCGCCCCAGAAGCCTCCGGATCGCGAACATTTCTCGTCCGCGATTTCGAAGGAACCTCCCGCGGTTCCCGTGGACCAGATCATTCAGCGATTTGGAGAGCGCGAGGCGGAGTTCAAGACCGAGCGCGAAAACTTCACCTATGAGCAGGACTTCGTCGTGCAGACGATCGATTCGGGCGGGCGCCCGGACGGCGAATACCGCATGACCAGCGACATCGTCTTCACCCCCGCCGGCAAGCGCTACGAGACAGTCACCTACGCCCCGCCTCCCACGCTCGAGCGCGTTTCACTTTCGCAGCAGGATTTCGACGATCTGCGCAACGTCCAGCCCTTCGTCCTCACCAGCGACGAATTACCCAAGTACAACATTTCCTACGTCGGCCGCCAAAAGTTGGACGAAATCGGCACCTACGTCTTCGACGTCGCGCCAAAGCAAATCGAGAAACATCAGCGCTACTTTCAGGGACGCATCTGGGTTGACGATCGGGATCTGGAAATCGTCAAGACCGATGGCAAAGCCGTTCCGGATATTCACAAGGGCAGCAGTGAAGACGTCTTTCCGCGTTTTGAGACTTACCGCGAGAATATCGAGGGCCACTACTGGTTCCCCACCTACACGCACTCCGACGACGTGTTGCACTTCCGCTCCGGCGACGTGCACATCCGCATGACCGTCCACTACTCCGATTACAAGCGCTTCCGGGTTTCGATGCGCCTCGTGCCCACTCCTCAGCCCGCAATGCCGCCTCCGACACCGCCCACCAAGCCCTAGTCCGCCGCCCCGCGCGTTACGTTCAGATTTTTGTGCAGGCCGGACCGGGGTTCGCTCGGGGATTCGGCGAAGCGCGCTAGCTCTTCTTCTTTTTTTCGTCGATGGGCGTGAGACCTGAGGCCGCCAGCATGAAAGCGGCTTCCCGGCCGTCGTCGTACCGCACTCGCACCTTCCCGAGTCCGTGATTGGATCGAGGCGCGATTTCGATCACCGTGGCTTCCTTGTTAAACGCGTCGAGCACTCGATCGCCGGCCTGGAAGGGCGAAACGATCTCGTGGACCGGCGGCGCAGGGCGAAGGGCGCGAAACCAGTTGTTCACGCGATCGAGAGCGGAGGGTTTGGGATAGATCGGCGGCACTTCAGCGCTCCGATAGATTTCACCATCGTCGCCCTGGACTCGAGCGCCCAGCTCGCGCGCAATCGCGACCATCTTATTGAGCAGAGCCGCGTCGGAATTCTTGGTATGGATGTTGCCGCCGGACCAGTCCAACCACGGGTCCGGGTAGTTCGATTTGCCGCTCCATCGCGTGAAATATGGGCCGTTCTCCGGAAACAGCGAAAGCTCAGGGTCTCTTTGGACATAGGCGAGCCATTCCGCCGCCGATATTTCCTCGGAGGCGTTCTGCGGCCAGGACCTGGCTCGTGTGATGTGAAGGTCGTAGCCCACGGAAATCCTCTGCAAGAAGTGAGTTCCCGTAGATTTTACTTTGGCCTTGCGCGCATCGCTCCTTTCGCCGCGGGCACACGCGCGGGAAAGTAACTCAGCTGGGAGTGCGAGGCCAAACCTGTGGAGCGAAGGACGCTGGCGCAACTTTCATACGCGGGGGCTCGCCCAAGGCGCCGTGCCCGTGCAGTTCAGGAAAAATTCTTAGCGGATAAAATCGCGAATGTAGCCGTTCACTTCGGCGGGCTTTTCGTGGATCACCCAGTGCGAGCCGTCCGGCACGCGTTTCACGGTCAGTTGGGGAACATACTGGTCGAGCCCCTCAAGATTGTGGACCGTCAGAGCCGTGTCCTTCTCGCCCCAGATAACCAGCGTCGGAACCTTCACCATCAGCTGCGACGGATCGGACGCGAAGTTGGTGACCGAAGCGCCAATCTCGGACGCGGTTTGCGCGGGCGCCGGCGGTCCCACGCGGCTCGCGCGATAATAATTGAGTCCTCCGGTCAGCGCGCCCGGCTGCGACCACGCCTTGATATACGCGGCCTTGTCTTCCTCGGTGAAGACGCCGGTCTTCAACCCCGGGCCCAGCACCGCGTCCACCAGCGAAGCGTAGTTGTTTGCTGAAAGAATCGATTCGGCCTGCGGGCTGCGGAACATGAGCATGTATTGGCTCGCCTTCTGCTGGTCGGGATCGGATGTCAGCAGGCGCCCGAATACGCCGGGATGCGGAGCGTTGATGATCACCAGCTTGTCCAGGCGCTCGGGATGAGCGATGGCAAACGCCCAGGCGACCGCGCCGCCCCAGTCGTGCGCCACGAGAACGAATTTCCGGTTCGGCGAGTAATGATCGGCGAGGCCGAGAATGTCCGCGACCAGGACGTCCACGCGGTATTGTTCGACGCCGCTCGGCTTTTCGGAAAGATTGTAGCCGCGCATATCCGGAGCGACGGCCAGATGGTCTTTGCCGAACTCGGGGAGCTGATTTTTCCACTCGTACCAGAATTCCGGAAAGCCGTGGAGGAAGAGAATCAACGGCCCCTTCCCCGCCGTCACGCAGTGCAGCTCGATTCCGTTTACCTTCACGTATTGATCCTTAAACTTCGGCGCTCGGCGATCGCCGGCGATGCCGCTCAGTGCAAGACCGCCCGCTAGTAGCAATGCCGCAGCGATGCGGCGCAGGTTCTTATTGGACATGGCGCAAGACTACGCCCCGGCCGGGGCGAAATCAATCGTCCCTCGGGGTCTTCCCGGCGAACTCAAGTCCGCCCGAGTCCCCTCGCAGTTCGCGCTGCCCGGCTGGCGTTACGGCTTCGGGGCAGCTGGGGCCGCAGGCGCCGCAGCCGGAGCCATTCGCGGCGGGAAATCGTCGAAGATCTCCCGCTTGTAGAATCTCCAGCGACCGTCTTCGCGTTTCAACGTGTCCTCGTAGTGCCCGGCTCCGGCGACAACGGACTTGCAATCCCTCGTCAGGATAGTCTGCCAGTAGGCCTCGTCCGTCGCCATGTCTCCGTCGATCTTCACACTCAGATTGGTGACGACGTGTTCGAATCTGGGCGAGCCCGGCTTTGCGGGGCACGGCGACGGAGTCGCCGAAGCGGGCTGAGCCGGCAATCGCAGCGTCTTAAAATATTCCTCAATCGCCGCGGGACCCGTGCGCTTGGTCGCTCCGCCGCCCATGATCAGCGTGCCGTCTTTCGCGAAAAGCGCCGCGTATGCTTTCCAGTCCGTCGCATCCAATGCCCTCGGATAATCGCCCGTCAACAACTGCTCGATTTCCTGACGATCTTCGACGGCGCGCAATCGCGCGGCCAGCGAATCGCCGCTCTTCGTTTGTCCCCACGCGCCGCTGATCAGCGTCAGGCTCAAAATGGCCACCGCGGCAAATCCGAATGTTCGCACTCTGGCCGCTCTCCCGTTCATGAAGTGCCTCCTCGATGCCGTGTTTGGATGCCCGCCCTTGCATTCCGCCGGAACGAATTCGTCAAGCGCCGCGAAATCTCTTCGCGCGCATCTCCGCGTCTCCGGGAGCGGGCCGAGCGCGCGAGGAGGATACTCCAATTCCGGGCAGAATCGAACGCCAAACCGAAATAATGTTAGTCGCTATCAAATAACATCAAATATGGTATAAGATTCGCCTCGCTTCCGGAGGAAACTACATGCTTGCACGAAAGGAAATGCACTCCGCAAATCGTATTGCCGTGTCACGCCATTGGATTCGCCCGCTCGTCCTTCTCGCCGCCGTCGCGGCGTTCTGGGGATACGCCGGCGCGCAGCAGCAGCCATTCGTTCAGATCTCGGGCGCGCCCTGCGCGAAGCCCCCGGTCCTGCACTGTCCCGACACCGACTGCACGGGCGACCGCGAGATCAATCAGGGCCCCGTCGTGGAGATGAAGACCCGCCGCCCCTACTTCCTCGATTATCCCTGCGACCTGAAGCCGGGCGAGCAAGTCACTTTCATTCTCAGCATCCACGGCGCCGGATCCTACGGCAACTGGCAGCGGCACTACTTCCCGATCCTGGATTACGTGGACAAGTACCGCCTGGTTGTTGCGACGCCCAATTCGCCCACGCGCGTCTGGTCCACGGCCGACGATGAGTATCTCCAGAACATCGTCAACTTCGTCGTCGAGCAGATCGGCAAGCAAAATATCAAAGCCTTCTGGCTCGCCGGCCATTCGCAGGGCGGTATGACCTCCAACCGCCTGCTGCGCACGGATTTCTTCGCGAAGCGCGTGGACGGCTGGCTCAGCCTCTCGGGTGGCCGCCTCGCTCCGGCGCCGACGATCAACCCCACGTTCTTCACCGCGGTTCGGCCGGCTCCTGGCGCGCCTCCGCCGCCCGGACCCGGCGCACTTTCTGCAGCGATGGCCGCGCTGAAGGATCCTCCCGCCGCCGATTTCTCGTTCATCTTTGAGACGGGCCGGCACGAAATGGACGACAAGGGTTTGCCGGCGGCTTCGGAGTGGGCCACGAAATACGGCTGCGGCGCGCGCGCCCACGTTACCGATATCGTGGACGCGAAGCCGGGCTACGTTTGGGACCCGACTCGCCAGAATCCCGGCTCCGATGCCTGGGGACACCAGCCGAAGCCCGGCACGGCTGACGTGATGGCGTACCCGAACTGCAAGGACGGCCGCATCGTCGCGGATGTCGTCCGGGCGGACAAGGGGCACACGGAAGGCCTTGAGCCGAAGATCACCGAGGAGCTTATCCAATTGATGCTCTCGGCCAAAGGCGGCAAGATTCAGCAAATGCAGTAGTCCTTGCGTGCCGAGATTTGCCTCGAACCGGCACCCGGGTCCTCCCGGCTTTCTTCTCGGGAAGACCCGCCACTGGAGAGCGGTCTGCGCCATCGCGCGTTTCCACAGGCGCGCCACCGAGACCCTGGCGTTGCGCGCGAACCCATTTCCGCGCGGCGGCCATCGCCCGCGCGTCACAATTCCTTGCCGCAGTAATTGATAGCCGACATTCTCCCGACCCGGTCGCAAGCGGCCGCCGCTGTTGAGGTATCGTAAAGGGAAGAGGGAGCGGACGATCGCCGCCAGGAAGTTCCATTCCTGGCCTTGGGAACCAACGTGAAAAAGTGGAAGCTCGTATACGCGATTCCCGGCGACAACGTGTACCTGCGCGACCAGGCGATCGCCGCGGAGTCGGCGGCGGCGCGTCTCGGTGTCGATTTGCAGGTGGTAAACGCCAAAATGGACTCCGTTGCTCAGAGTCAGCAACTGCTGGGATTTGTGCAGTCAGCCGCCGAGTCGCGGCCCGACGCCCTGATCGTCGAACCGGTGAGCGCGGCCGGATACCCGCGCGTGGCTGAGGCGGCGGTGGCTGCGGGAATCGCCTGGGCGGTGAGCAACGCGCAGGTGGACTACCTCGCGGCGCTCCGCAAGAACGCGAAGGCTCCGGTGTTCCTGGTGTCGCAGGATCACGTCGAAATCGGCCGGATTCAGGGCTGCCAGATCGGCGCGATATTGCCCGACGGAGGCTCGGTCCTCTATCTGCGCGGGCCGCAGATGAACTCGCTCGCATCGCGGCGGTTCGAGGGCCTCGAAGGGGCCAAGCCCAAAAACGTGGAGGTGAAGAGCGTGAAAGTTCAAGGCTCAGGGTCGGAAACCGCGTACACTGCCACCTGCTCCTGGCTCGGGCTTTCCTCGGGGCGCTCTGACGGCGTGCACATGGTGGTGTCGCAAAACGCGGATTTCCTGATGGGTGCGAGGAAAGCGTTTGAGACGAACACACCCGAAGCGGAACGCGCGAAGTGGCTCGCCCTGCCGTTCGCCGGCGCGGGTCTGCCGAAACAGATGAAGCCGCTGGTCGAGCAGGGCGTCTTGCGCGCAGCGGTCTTCACTTCGTTGACCATGGATGCGCTGATGCCCAAGCTGGTTCAGGCGTTGAACCAGGGCTCGCAGCCGCCGGAGCAGACGTTCGTCGAAGCGCACTCGTTTCCCATCGTGGAAGAACTCGCGAGGCCCCGCGAGCGCGCGTGATTCTGAAATCGGATCGCACGAACGAGGCCTCGCGGATCGCTCAGGAGGTTTTTATGAAGGGTTTCATCCTCGTGGCTGTCTCTCTCGTGCTCGGCGCGTCGGCCCAGGTCGCCCGCGGACAGGCCCCGCCAAAGACGGATTCTCCGGCCGTTCCTGCCGCTCCGGCGAATATCGATCCGGTGAAGGCCGCCGACATCCAGCGACTCATCGAGTTGGCCGGGTTGAAAAAAGGCATGTCGGAAACGATGGCGCTGATGGAAGCGAATATCCGGCCCACGATGCTCAAGGCCTTGCCCCCCGGCGACTACCGCGAAAAACTCATTGACCTCTTTTTTGAGAGGTTTCACTCCAAGATCAGCGTCCAACAGCTTCTCGATGCGGCCGCCGCCGCTTACGACAAATACCTGTCGGACGAAGATATCAAGGGGCTAATACAGTTTTATCAGACGCCTCTCGGACAGAAGACGCTCACCATCCTTCCCAAGCTGACCGCGGAATTGCAAGCCGAGGGCATGCGCATCGGTCAGCAGGCCGGGCAGGAGTCCATGGCCGAAGTGCTCGCCGAACATCCCGAAATCGCCAAGGCAATGTCGGACGCCGCGGGACGCTAGTCCTCCTGGTCTTCGCGTTGCCATTGCGGCGATTTTGTCGTGGCGCCGCTCTTTCATTTTTTTCTTGCTTTCGTTGTTTCCTTCTCTTTCATTCTCGCCCGCTCTTTCTCGTTCTTTCTTCCGCCCTTTCTTTCGTTAGTTTTGCCTTTCGTAGCGCTGGCTTCCAGCCGGCGTTCTTGCTTTTGTTACTCTTTGCCTTTGGTGCCTTTGCCCTCGTAGCGCCGCCGTTTCCCCTGAGTCCCGCGCGCTCGCTATGACGCGGTGTCAGCCAAGCTCGTCGTCTCAAACCAATCCGTGCCCTCGCCTTGATGGACTCAGGGAGTTCATGCTGCGACAATGGCTCCTTGGAAATGTCATGCTCCTAACGATCACCATGACGAAGCGCCCGGCGACGGATTTGGGTTACTTGCTTCACAAGAACCCGTTTCGCCTTCACTCGGTTGAACAGGTTTTTGGAAGAGCGCACGTCTTTTACCCGGAGGCGACGCGGGACCGCTGCACTGCCGCTCTGCTGCTGGAGATTGATTCGATTGGTCTTGTGCGGAATCGCCGCGGACCGGGCGGCGAGGCGCACACTTTGGAGGAATACGTAAACGACCGACCCTATGCCGCGTCGTCCTTCCTGAGCGTCGCCATCGCTCGCACCTTCGGCACAGCGATGGCGGGCAAGAGTAAAGAGCGTCAGAAACTCGCCGATACGCGGCTGCCGCTCGAAGCGCGAATTGCGGTGCTGCCTTGTCGCGGCGGGGAGATTCTGCTGCGCCGGTTGTTCGAGCCATTAGGCTACGAAGTCGCCGCGACGGGCCACGCACTCGATGAGAAATTCCCGGACTGGGGGGAGAGTCGGTATTTTACAGT
Source organism: Candidatus Acidiferrales bacterium (assembly GCA_035279445.1). GTDB lineage: Bacteria > Acidobacteriota > Terriglobia > Acidiferrales > UBA7541 > Palsa-295. The sequence goes on from DATEHV010000014.1 coordinate 260,457, forward strand.
CACGCTCAAGGTCAGAGGTAGATTGCGTGAATTGTTGACGCAACTCTACGTCCTGATTCCAGTCCTGGACGACGATAAGCACTATTGGGTTGGCGACGCGGAAGTGGAGAAGCTCCTGCGCCATGGCGAGGGTTGGCTTCGAGACCATCCCGAGCGCGAGCTGATTACCAACCGTTATTTGAAGCACCAAAAGCGCCTGGCCCGTGAGGCTTTGAATCGCCTCATTGGGGACGAAGCGCCCGCGGCGGACGAAGTAGCCGAAACTCACGCACGCGAAGAGGAGGCGCTTGAGAAGCCCATCAGTCTGGCCGAGCACCGCATCGGCGCAGTAATGGCAGTTCTTCGCAGCAGCGGTGCCAAGCGCATCCTCGACCTCGGCTGCGGCGAGGGCCGGCTTCTGCGAGAGCTTCTGAAAGACAAAGCCGTTGCGGAGATCGTCGGCGTGGATGTGTCCCACCGCGCCCTGGAGATGGCCTCGCAGAGACTGCGCCTCGAGGATTTGCCTAGGATGGCTAGGGAACGTATCCGCCTGATTCACGGATCGTTAACTTACCGAGATAAGCGCTTGGCCGGTTACGACGCCGCGACCGTGGTGGAAGTCATCGAGCATCAGGACCCACCGCGTCTGGCGGCATTCGAGCGGGTTCTCTTTGAATTCGCGCGTCCGCACACGGTCGTCGTAACGACACCTAATGTCGAGTGCAACGTCAAATTTGAGACTTTACCGGCGGGCAAGATGAGGCACAAAGATCACAGGTTCGAATGGACACGTGCGCAATTTCAATCCTGGGCGGGTACCGCGGCGAAGCGCTTCGGCTACACAGTCCGCTTTCTGCCGATCGGACCTGAAGACCCTGCGGTGGGCAGCCCCACGCAGATGGCCATTTTCACTCGTCTATGAAGCTGACGATTCCTGAGCTCGCAGTCGTTGCCCTAGTGGGCCCTTCCGGGTCTGGCAAGTCGAGTTTTGCTCGTAAGCATTTTCGTTCGACCGAAGTTCTATCATCGGACTTCTGCCGTGGCCTGGTATCCGATGATGAAAACAGCCAGGCGGCCACCAATGACGCTTTTGAGGTCCTGTATTTCATTGCTTCCAAGCGGCTGAGGACTGGCAAGCTCGTCGTGATCGATGCCACGAACGTACAGATCGAAGCTCGCAAGGCCATCATAACTCTGGCTCGGCAGTATCACTGCATTCCCGTCGCTATTGTCTTTGATCTGCCGGAGAAACTCTGCCACGAGCGTAACCGTGATCGTCCGGAGCGCACCTTCGGTCCGCATGTTGTGCGCCAACAGGCTCAGCAACTGCGCCGATCTTTGCGCAATCTGGAACGTGAGGGCTTTCGCAGAGTCCATGTGCTGCACTCTCCCGATGAGGTTGACGCTGCGGAGATCGTGCGTGAGATTCTATGGAACAATCTGAAACATGAGCACGGGCCGTTCGACATCATCGGCGATGTCCATGGCTGCTTCGACGAACTCATTGAGCTTCTGACGCAGCTTGGCTATGCCATTGCGACGCAATCCAACGGCGAAGGCTCACCCGGCTATTCAGTGAAGCCGCCCGACGGGCGCAAGGCCGTCTTTCTGGGTGATCTTGTGGATCGCGGCCCCAAGATTCCAGATGTGCTTCGCCTCGTGATGAGCATGTCCGAGGCCGGTTCGGCTCTGTGCGTTCCTGGCAACCACGACGTCAAGCTGATGCGCAAGCTCCGAGGCAAGGATGTGCAGATCGCGCATGGGCTCGCAGATTCGTTGGAGCAACTCGATAATCAACCTCCGGAATTTCGCGCTCAGGTCTCCGAGTTCATTGACGATCTGATCAGTCACTATGTTTTGGACGATGGAAAACTCGTGGTCGCTCACGCCGGCATGACGGAAGAGATGCAAGGACGCGGCTCCGGCAAGGTGCGGGATTTTGCGCTCTATGGGGAGACGACGGGCGAGACGGATGAATTCGGCTTGCCCGTTCGCTACAACTGGGCCGCCGAGTATCGCGGCAAGGCAATGGTCGTTTACGGCCACACGCCAGTGCCCCGACCTGATTGGCTGAATCGAACAATTAACATCGATACGGGCTGTGTTTTCGGGGGTAGCTTGACTGCACTGCGCTACCCGGAGAAGGAACTCGTCTCCGTGGCCGCGCGTGCGACGTACGCACGGCCGGTCAAGCCGCTCGTTGCATCTGCAGACTCTGCGCCGCCGCTGACGTCTCAGCAGGCTCTCGACGATTTGCTGGAAATCGATGATGTAATCGGAAAGCGAATCATCACAACTCGCCTCCACCACAACATCACAGTCCGGGAAGAGAATGCGCTGGCGGCGCTCGAAGTCATGAGCCGATTTGCAGCGAACCCCAAATGGCTGGTCTATTTGCCTCCCACGATGTCGCCCACCGAGACGACGTCCCGGCCTGGGCTCTTGGAACATCCGGCGGAAGCCTTTTCCTACTTCCGTCGCGAAGGGGTCCCGCGTGTCGTTTGTGAAGAAAAGCACATGGGTTCGCGCGCCGTAGTGATTGTCTGCCGAGATGAAAATGCCGCTCGACGGCGTTTCGGTGTTGTCGGAGAAGGCGTCGGCATCTGCTACACGCGGACGGGAAGGCGATTCTTCGACGACGCAAACATCGAAAAGGAATTCCTCGAGAGCGTGAGCGCGTCGATCGATGCGGCAGGATTCTGGGAGCGGTTTCATACGAGCTGGATTTGCCTCGACGCAGAGTTGATGCCGTGGTCAGCAAAGGCTCAGGAACTCTTGCGCCAACAGTACGCTGCGGTAGGTGCGGCCGCGCGAGCTTCGCTTGCCGAAACTGTTTCGTCGCTGGAACGATTTGCAGCCGCCAACGGCGAGGGAGACACGCTCGTGGACCGCTGCAAACATCGTCTGGAAGCGGTCAATCTGTACGTGAGTTCCTACCGTCGCTATTGCTGGCCAGTGCGATCCCTTGCTGACTTGAAACTGGCGCCATTTCATCTGCTGGCGACAGAAGGTCAAGTCCACGTCCAACGCGATCATGCCTGGCAAATGGAAACACTTACAGAACTCTGCAAGGCGCGTGACAGCCTGTTGTTCGCGACGCCCTACAAACTGGTTGACGTGACGGACGCAGCCAGCGTTGAAGAGGCCACCCAGTGGTGGGAAGAATTAACGGGACGCGGCGCCGAAGGGATGGTCCTAAAACCTTTCGAGTTCGTCATGCGCGGACGTCGCGAACTCGTTCAGCCGGCCATCAAGTGCCGGGGCCGCGAGTATCTGAGAATCATCTACGGCCCTGAGTATCTCTTAGCCGATAATTTGGAGCGGCTACGGAGCCGCTCCGTTTCCAGAAAGCGCTCGTTAGCCCTCCGCGAATTCGCTCTCGGCATCGAATCCCTGGAGCGATTCGTGCGCCAGGAACCGCTTCGCCGTGTCCACGAGTGTGTCTTCGGCGTTCTCGCGCTGGAGAGTGAACCCGTCGACCCGCGGCTATAGAACTGCGGGCTCTGATCTCATGGCACGCGACATTGTCCACCGCTGCGCACCCTTGCACTTCCGCTCGCGTGTAATAAGATCGTCGTGTGAAGAACGCGACCAAGTTTCGCAAGCTACGTGATCGGCGGACCGATGCGGGACATGACCGCCCCACAGCGGCCTACTCCGGCCTTCGATTTCGCGCGTGGGACCTCGAAATGACTCGACACACCACGGCGATCAAATTTGTGGCTAAGTCATTGAAAACAAACGGCGGAGACACTCGCGAAGTGTCACACTTTTCGCGTGGCTTGGTTCGCCGTTTTCGACCCCCAATTTCGCGTTTTGGATTTCCTGCCCGCCCATTTACAATTTCAAATCCCGAGTCCTGCGGCTCGCGGGCGGCATCGGATAGTTTTTCAGGAGGAAGCAGATGAGATTGAGCGACTACGTCACGCTGGGACGTACCGGGCTGCGCGTCAGCCCGCTGTGCTTCGGTGCCATGACCTTCGGAACCGAATGGGGATGGGGCGCGGATGAATCCACTTCGCGCCAGATGTTCGACCGTTACGTCGCCGCGGGCGGCAATTTCATCGACACCGCCGACGCCTACACCAACGGCCACAGCGAGGAGCTGGTAGGGAAATTCGTCGGCGAAGCCGGGCTGCGCGACCGCCTCGCGATCGCCACGAAGTTTACTTTCAACCCGCAACCCGGCAATCCGAATTCGGGCGGCAACGGCCGCAAAAATATCTATCGCGCGCTCGAAGGCTCGCTCCGCCGCCTCAAGACCGACTACGTTGATCTCTACTATCTCCACGCGTGGGACATCGTCACCCCGGTCGAGGAAGTCGTTTCCACGCTCACCGACCTGGTCCACGAGGGCAAAATCCGCTACTACGGTTTGTCAGACACGCCGGCGTGGTACGTCGCTCGCGCGCAAACGCTCGCCGAAAAAGAGGGCAAGGAGCGCGTGGCCACTTTGCAGCTCGAATACTCGCTCGTCGAGCGCACCATCGAGCGCGAGCACATTCCCGCCGCGCAGGAACTCGGCATCGGCATCTGTCCGTGGGGCCCGCTCGCCGGTGGTTTTCTCAGTGGCAAGTACCGCCGCGAAGGCACGGCCGGCAAGGGCGAGGGCCGCCTGACCGGCCCCAACAACATCTTCAACCGGTTCACGGAGCGCAACTGGCGCATCGGCGACGCGTTTCTCGAGATCGCCAAGCAGATCAACAAGACGCCCGCGCAAGTGGCGCTCAACTGGTGCGCCACGCAGCCCGGCATCACTTCGACGATCCTCGGCGCCACGAGAGTTGCGCAACTGGAAGACAATCTCGCCGCCATCGAATTTGAAATCCCCGCGGAGCAACGCAAAAAGCTCGACGAAATCAGCGCGCTCGATCCGGCTCATCCGTACGTCTTCTTCGCGCCGATGACGCAGGGCCGCATCAGCGGAGGCACCACGGTGAAGCCCTGGCGCCGGGCGCACACCTACACCGGCGCGGTGGCCCCTCCGGAGAAAAAAGCCAGCGCCAACTAGGCGGCGCGCTAGCCCAGCGGCTCGGGCAGGCTCGGCTCGCTTTCGGCCGACGGAAGCCGGTCGGCGTTGCGCAGCGCGGGAAACATCCAGGCCCACAGCGCCGTGACAACGATCGCGCCTGCACCGCCGACGATGACGGCGGGCACGATGCCCAGCCATGCGGCTGTCAGGCCCGACTCGAACCCGCCGAGCTCGTTCGAAGTGCCGATGAAGATCATGTCCACCGCGTTGACGCGCCCGCGCATTTCATTTGGCGTCGCCAGCTGAATCAGGATGCCGCGAACCACCACGCTGACCATGTCCGTTGCGCCGACCAGCACCAGCGCGATGATCGAAAGCGCCATGCTGTGCGACAAACCGAACAGGATCGTGAACACTCCGAAGCCCGCGACGCACCACAGCATCTTCGCTCCCGCCTTGCCGCCGAGCGGACGGTGCGCAAGGATCAGCGCCATTCCCGCGGCGCCGATTGCCTGAGCGCACCGCAACAGCCCTAGTCCCCACGGGCCGGTTTTCAGAATGCCGCTCGCGAACGCCGGCAGCAGCCAGACCGCTCCGGCAAGCAGCACCGCAAACATGTCGAGCGAGATGGACCCAAGCACGAGCTTCTCCTGCCAGATGTAATGCATTCCAGCGAGAACCGTCTTCCAGCTGAAAGCCTCTCGTGGCCGCGGGCGGAATTGCGGCTGGACGCCGAGCATCGAGACGGCCGCAGACGTGGCGGTGATCATCGCTCCGGCGTACACAGCGGACGGCCCGCGAAATAGTGCGTAAATGACTCCGCCGACCGCGGGCCCCAAAACCATCGCCATCTGCATGATCGTCGCGCCCCACGCGAAGGCGCTGTGAAAGACGTCTTCAGGAACGATCAGCGGAAGAATGGCGCGGCTGGCGGGCGCATTGAACGAACGCACGACTCCGACGAGCGCACTGACCGCGTAGATCGGATACACGCTGCGCGCGCCGTGAATCGTGATGGTCAGTAGCATCGCTGAGCAGACCGCGAATGCGGCGTAGCCGACAGTGAGAACTCTGCGCCGGTCGAAGCGGTCGGCCGTATATCCGGACACGAGAAAAAGGAGAATGCCGGGCAGAAATTGCGAGAGTGCCACCAGGCCGAGGTCGAGCGGGCGCTTCGTGATTTCGTAGACCTGCCAGCCGATCGCGACCGCCTGCATCTCCGTGGCGAGGACGATGCAAAATCGCGCGATCTGATACAGCCGGAAGGATGGATACGTAAACGCGATGGAGCCGGCGAGCCTTGGGTCCCCGGGGGCGGCCATGACCGCCTACTCTGCCACAAAATTTGGATTCACACGAGAATGGACACGGCGCGTCCCCGATGCCGCCTCGTCCCGCGCAGCCTATTTGGCGGACCGTGCGGCAAAGACGGCGTCGAAAAAGACTCCCAGCAAGTGGCGAACATCCTGCTCGGTAATCGTCGCTGAATCCACCAAATGCTCGAGCAGCAGGGCATTCGAGAGCGCGCCGAGGCCTGTGGCCGCCGCCGTGCTCGAAAGCGTGAGCGTTCGCCCGGTCACCCGGGCGATGCGCCGCAGCAAGCCGCCGCCGGAGGCGCGAAACCGCCGTTGGCGCGCGCGCAATCGCGCGTGGGCCTCGGGATGGCGCACGGCGAAGAGCTTGAACTCGAGCGAAAGCAGCGCAAGGCGGCGGTCCTTCGCAATCTGAGCGTAGTGCTCGCGGAGGGCGCGCAGGCGGTTCGCCGGGCTTTCCTGCTGGCGGAGCAGTGCGTCCACCTCGGCGATCCTCTCGCCGATCCAGTGCTCGAGGACGGCAAAAAAAATGTCTTCCTTGCTTCCGAAATTTGCGTAGAAGGCGCCGCGCGTGTAGCCGGCGAGCGTGGCGATGTCTTCCAGCCGCGCGGCCTCGAATCCGTCGCGCGCGAAGATTCTTCCCGCCGCTGCAAGCAGGCGCCGGCGCGTCGCCTCGGTGCGGAGCTGCTGTTTGGTGGCGGCGCGCGACGGCGTTTGCGCGGGCGGCGGAACGGCGCGCAGCGCCACTAGGCGGCTCATGACTGTTTCGCCCCACGCGCTTTACAGGATACATACATGCATGTATCTTAGTTGAGAGTCCGCTCGATTACAACAGGGATCCATGGCTTCCGCTACCGCAGTCATCTTCGATCACAGCGCCTGGCGCCCGCGCTACAACCCGTGGCTCGTCGCCTTTACCGTCACGCTCGCCACGTTCATGGAGGTGCTCGACACCTCCATCGCCAATATCGCGCTGCCGCATATCGCCGGGTCGTTCGGCGCGAGCACGAACGAATCCACCTGGGTGCTCACCAGTTACCTGGTCTCCAACGGCATCGTGCTGCCAATCAGCGCCTGGCTCGCCACGCGGTTCGGGCGGAAGCGCTACTACATGTTCTGCGTGATGCTCTTCGCCGGGAGCAGTTTTCTTTGCGGCCTCGCGCCCACGCTAGGCCTTCTGGTGTTTTTCCGGATCCTCCAGGGCGTCGGTGGAGGAGGTCTGCAGCCGAGCGAACAATCGATTCTCGCCGATACTTTTTCGCCGCAGCAGCGCGGCATGGCGTTTTCGATTTACGCCATGGCCGTGGTTCTGGCGCCGGCCATCGGCCCGACCATCGGAGGATGGATCACGGACAACTACAGCTGGCGCTGGATTTTCTACGTCAACGTGCCCATCAGCCTGGTCTCGCTTTTGATGAGCTATCGTTTTGTCGAAGATCCGCCGTACCTGCGCGGCGAGCAGGAGAAGGCGAAAAAGTCGGGGATCGACTTCATGGGACTCGGGCTCGTGGCCCTGGGAGTCGGGTGTCTCCAGATGGTGATGGACAAAGGGCAGGAACTGGATTGGTTCGGATCGCACTGGATCGTGGCGGGCAGCATCGCGGCGGTGGTGATTCTGACTCTATGGGTGATCTGGGAGTGGCGCCACGCGCACCCCATCGTGGAACTGCAGCTTTTGCGGAGGCGGAACTTCGCGACGGCGATGGTTTCGATGGTCATCCTCGGCTCGGTGCTTTACGGCACGACCGTGCTGCTTCCGGAGTTTCTGCAAAACCTGCTCGGCTATACCGCCGCGCAGGCCGGCGAGTGCATGGCGCTGGGCGGCTTTCTGATGATGTTGACCATGCCCATGTCCGGCTTTCTCACCGGGAAAATGGATCCGCGATATCTGCTCGCTTTCGGATACGGCGCCACCGCGCTTGGCCTCTATCACATGGCCACGCACTTGAGCCTCGGAATCGATTTCGGAACGGCCGCGATGCTGCGCACCTATCAGGTGGCCGGACTGGCGTTCATTTTCATTCCGTCCAACGTGCTTTGCTACGCGGGAATTCCGCGCGAAAAGAACAACCAAATCTCCAGCATGATGAACTTCGTCCGGAATATCGGGGGCAGCATCGGAATCGCCCTGGTCAGCACGATGGTGACGCGCAGCACGCAAAGCCGTCAGAACTATTTGTCGGCGCACATGCAGAACGGCAATCCGATGTTCCGGCAGTTGTTCGAGGGCATCACCGCCACGCTTCGCAGCCAGGGATTGAGCGCGGCGCAGGCCACCCGGCAAGCGTACGTGCGGATTGAAATGCTCGTCGAGCAGCAGGCCGCGGCGCTGGCGTTCAAAGACGTCGTGGCCGTGCTCGCCATCGTGGTGTTCTGCCTCATCCCTCTGGCATTCATCATGGTCAAGCCGGAGCGGAATGGAGGCGACGCCCCGCCGCCGCACTAGCGTCCGCTCCGGGCAGGGGACCCTGCTGACAGCAAGAACAAGCGGAGCCGTCAAACCGTTGAAACGACCTGCCGGGAGGCGTTTAAGGCCCCAAAAGCCAGGTGGTCAATCCCCGAGGGCGGTCTCCGAATGGCGGCCTTTTGCTTCCCGGCGGGCTGGCGTCAACTGGCCTGGATTGTGCGAATCGCAGGGCCCGAGGCGAAAGCTGGCAGCCTCCGCATTGACCGAAAGGACATGGGCGGCTTGCGGGTCACGTGCGCGCGGTGTTAGCTTGAACAAGCCGGTTTCAGGGTGAATTTTGCCCGGATTCGAGTCGCAGAGCGCACCAGGTCCCCAGCTCGACCCGCCGCTCAGGAGTTTCCTTGCCATCGTGGAACGTTAACGACCAGAGAATTCCCCAGGGCCGATTGGCGCTGTTCTCCTATCTGTCTGCCGCGTTCGTCGTGTTTCTGCTGGCGGGATTCTGGAAACTGCAGGTTGTGCGCTCCGAGCATTTCGCCGATCTGGCGGAAAAAAACGGAATCCGCTCGATCTCCATCATCGCGCCCCGCGGCACCATGCTCGACCGCGAAGGCCGCGTGCTGGTAGACAGCTATCCCTCGTTCAGCATTCTGCTGCTCCGCGACAATCCGAAGGCCATCGAAAAAAGCCTGCCGCAGATCGAAGACGGTTTGGGAATCTCGAAGCAGGATTTGATGCAGCAGCTCGAGGCCGCGAAGGCCGAGCCCAAGTTCCTCCCGGTGATCATCAAGCCGGCGGCGAGCCAGGCGGACCTCGCCTTTGTCGAATCGCACCGCGCCGATCTTCCCGTGCTCGAACTGATGATGGTGCAGCGCCGGCGCTACTCGCACGGCCAGATGCTCGCGAGCGCGATCGGCTACGTGGGTGAGGTGTCCGTCCAGGATATGGAAAAGAATCCGGACCGCTACCGCCCCGGCGACATCGTCGGAAAAGCCGGGCTCGAGAAGGAATACAACGACCAGATCGAAGGCACCGACGGCATGCACCGCGTGGTGGTCAACAGCGTGGGCAAAGTGATGCGCACGCTCGACAACGTCGAGGCGATTCCCGGAAAACCCATACAGTTGACGATCGATTCCGACCTGCAGTCCGTGGCCGAGGCGGATTTCGCGAATAAGGAAGGCGGACTAGTGGCCATGGACGCGCGCACCGGCGAGGTTCTGGCGATGGTCAGCCGGCCCACCTTCGACCCCAACGATTTCGCCGTCCGGATTCCGGCGCAGGAATGGGCGCGCCTCAACTCCGATCCCGAAACGCCGCTGCTGAACCGCGCCATTCAGGCGCAGCTCGCGCCCGGTTCGGTCTTCAAAATCGTGATGGCCACAGCCATGCTCGAATCCAAAGCGATCCCCGCGAACTACACCGTGAACTGCCCCGGCTACGCAGTGTTTTACGGCCGGCTATTTCACTGCGATCACGCGCACGGTACCGTGAATCTCCACAAAGGCATCGTGGCTTCCTGCGACGTTTACTTCTACAACGTCGGCAAACAACTCGGAATCGACCGCATCGACGAGTACGCGATGGGACTCGGCCTCGGCCGCCGCACAGGAATCGATTTGCCGGGCGAAGAGCCCGGGCTGATGCCTTCGGAGGCTTGGGTCGAGCGCGTTGACCATCACAAGTGGTATCCCGGCTCGACGATCTCGGTATCTATTGGACAGGGCGCGGTGATGGTCACGCCCATCCAGCTCGCCCGGATGGTCGCCGCGGTCGCGAACGGCGGCACGTTGATCCCGCCGCACCTGCTGAAAGACCCCGCCGACCTGAAGCCCGAGTCGTTTCCGATTTCCAGCGATACGGTTGAGCAAGTCACGGACGGCATGTGGGGAGTGGTCAACGAGCCGGACGGCACCACCTCCGGGCTCGTCAAGCTGCAGGACATCGACTTCTCCGGCAAGACGGGCACCGCGCAAATCGAGAGCTTCGATCTGCAGAACAAGCTGGGCAAGAAATTGAAGGAGAACGGATGGTTCGTCGGCCTCGCGCCGCGCCGCAATCCCGAAATTGTCGTCGCGGCGCTGGTTCAGTCCGGAGGCTGGGGCAGCACGTCGGCCGCGCCGATCGTTCGCGACGTGGTGAAGGCCTATTACGACAAGAAGGCGGGGCGTTTCCAGGCGCAGCCGGCTCCGCAAACCGCAGGCAAGCGGCCGGCTTCTCCGCCGGCATCGAAGACGGCGGCGCTCGTCACCACCGCCGGGGCGCCGCATCCATGAGGGATCGACCGCGCGTTCAGGATTTCGATTGGACGCTGATGGCCATCGTCGCCGCGATCAGCGGCGTGGGCCTCCTCGAGATTTATTCCTCCACCCATGCGAGCGCCATGGCGGGCATGCAATGGAAGCAGGTCGCGTGGATCGGAGTCGGCCTGGTGGGGATGTTCCTGATCTCGCGCATTGACTATCACACCTTGATGGATCAAGCCCCCGCGCTTTACCTCTGCGGAGTGGCGGGCCTCCTCTTCGTGCTGGTTCTCGGCTACTCCCGGCTGGGAGCGAAGCGATGGATCCGCGTGGGCGACGTGGCCAATTTGCAGGTGTCAGAGCTTATGAAGTTGATTATAATCATCGTGCTTGCGCGCTTCTTCGCCGAGGTTCGCACGGATCGGCTGTCGCTGGTGGATCTGCTGAAGGTTGGCGTTTTAACGGCGATTCCCGTAGGCTTGATCTTGAAGCAGCCCGATCTAGGTACGGCGATGGTGCTCGTGCCGGTTGCCGTGATCGGAGCGTTTTTCGCCGGCATCCATTGGAAGCACGTGGCGGTCGGCTTGATTCTGATCGGGCTTTTGGTTCCGCTGGCATGGAACATGCGGAGCCATCTGAAGCCGTACCAGCAACAGCGCATTCACACGTTTCTTCATCCGGAGGAAGATCAGCGCGGTGCGGGCTACCAGATTCTGCAGTCCAAGATCGCCGTGGGCTCCGGAGGATTCTGGGGCAAGGGATTCGGCAAGGGCAGCCAGAACCAGTTGGGCTTCGTGCCCGTGCGGTATTCGGATTTTATTCTCGCCGCGCTCGCCGAGGAGCAGGGTTTCATCGGCGTGTGCGTCGTTTTGCTGTTGTACCTGGGCCTGATTCTGCGGCTGGTGGACAACGCCCAAAAAGCGAAAGATCGTGCCGGAATGTACGTGGTGATGGGAGTGACCGCGATCCTGGGCTTCCACGTTTTGGTCAACGCTTCGATGGTGATCGGATATATGCCGGTCACCGGCATTCCACTGCCGCTGATGAGCTATGGAGGGTCGGCAACCGCCTTTGTGTTTTTGGCGTTGGGGCTTGTGATGAACGTCCGCATGCGGCGATTCGTCAATTGAGCCCCGCGCATTTCGAACCGATTCAGTGCCCGCGTCCCCGTCGTGCGGGGCGGGAAAATCAGTCTTGTATTGAGGAACGCATCGGGTGAGGAAAGCCATCTCAGAACGCCATGGAACTTTCCTGCACGGCTCGCCGTGGCCGCTCGAAGGCATCGCCTTCCGCCACGCCGGCCGGGCGCGCGCGCATTCTTGCGCCGCGGCCTCCGCATGCGCCATGAGGAGTTCACATGTCGAAGGAAATGGTTATCTCCGCGAACCCGCACGAGACGCGGGTCGCGATCATGGAAGAAGGACAACTCTGTGAGTACTACGTTGAGAGGGAAAAAGAATTTGCGCTAGTCGGAAGCATATACAAAGGGCGAGTGACACGCGTGCTGCCGGGCATGCAGTCGTCCTTTGTGGACATCGGCCTCGATAGCGACGCGTTCCTCTACGTCACGGATTTCCTGGAAGGCATCGAAGAGCTCGACGAGCACGTCGCCGCAATCGCCGAAGAAAAAAGTTCCAAGGCGGCGGACGCGGGCGCACAGGCCGCAATCGCAAGCGACGCCTCCGCTCCGAGCTTCGAGCCAGCCAATCCCCCGCCCGCAGCCGAACCTTTGGCCGCAGCCTACGAAGGGCCCGCACCGGAACCCGGGAACTCGGCCGAAATCCCGGCGGCCCCGCCCGCGATGAATCCGGCGCCACCGGACCGCACGGCTCCCCCGAACCGCGGGCGTTTTGACCGCCCCAATCGCGGAGGCCGCGACTTTGGACGCCGCGGCGGGCGCGGAGGCGGCCGGTTGGGAAGGCGCGGCGGCGGAGGAGGGCGCGGCGGAGACCGGCGCTACGGGCGCGAGCTGCCTCCGTCGAAATACGCTTCGCCGCGTTCTTACGACGAACGCCCGGGCGAATCGGCGCCCGGCGAAGGTCATGTCTCGACGATTCTTCCCGGAGAATCTTTCGCGAAATATAAGGACAAGCCTGTTTTCGAGGCGGCTCCGGCAGCGCAGGAAGACACCACAAGAGTTTTCACGCCGATGGAGGCCTCCGAGCCGAGCGATCCGGCGGCGGTCGCGCCGCCCGCGGCCCCCGTCGAGACGCCCGAGGCGAATGCAGAACCCGAGCGGCACGGCGCGTCCGAGTTCAGGCGCGAATTCCGCGCCGAGCCGCGCCCGCAGACGCCTCGATCGTTTTCTGCGGGCCTGGAACCACTGCCCGGCGAGACGCTTTCGAAGTGGAAGCACCGCGAGGCGCCGGTGGAGGGGCGCGCTGAAGCCGCCTCTCCCGCCGAGATTCCTGAGCATCTCGAGACGCCGCCCGCGCCTGAAGAACCCGAATTCCGCTCCGCCGAACCCGTGCACGAAGAGCATGCCGCGCCGGAGCTGAGCGAAGAAGAAGCCGCCGCTCTGGCAGAACACGTGGCGGAAGCACAGGACGAAGAAGCAGCGCGCGCGGCTCAAGAGAGAGCGTTCAGCGCGGCGGATGAGGCCGCCGAGGCGACACGCGATGCAGCCGAAGACGAACCGGAAGCCCACGACGCAGAGTCTGCGGCGGACGAAGACGAGGCAGACGCCGAAGCGGAGAATCAGGATGTGTTGCACTCGCTGGAAGACACGGAACACTCTCTCGAAGCGGACGCAGGGGTGGCGCCGACCGAAGACGGACTGCCGATTCCCGCGGAGAGTCCTCTCGCTCAGGGACAGCCGCCCTGGAAAGCGCGTGTCCACGACGATTTCCGCGCGCGGATGCAGCATCCTGCGCGCCGGGGCCGCGATCGGGGACGCCGCGACGATCGCGGGCGCCGCCCGCAGCACGGTCACGGCGGCCACGGGCACTACCGCTCGCAACCGCGACGTCCACAGCTGATCGCGGACCTGCTGAAGCAGGGCCAGGAGATCATCGTCCAGATTGCGAAGGAGCCGCTGGGAAAAAAGGGCGCGCGCATCACCAGCCACGTTGCTCTTCCCGGACGCTACCTGGTCTACATGCCCACGCTCGATCATACGGGCGTATCGCGCAAGATCGCGCTGGCCGAAGACCGCGCGCGCCTGCGCCATCTGGTAAACGAAGCGAAGGGCAGCGCGGGCGGAGGCTTCATCGTACGCACGGCGGCAGGCACGGCGGCGCCCGAGGAAGTTCGCGCCGACGTGGAATTCCTCACGCGCACGTGGGCCGAGATCAAGGCGCGCTCGGAGCAGCGGAAAGCGCCCTCACTGCTGCACCGCGACCTGAATCTTGTGGAGCGCATGCTGCGCGATCACATGAGTTCGGACTACACGGCCATCTGGGTCGATTCCGAGGAGGAGTACACGAAGGTCGTCGAATTCATGGGCCGTTTCCAACCGGGGCTTGTGAACCGCGTGAAGCTGTACACGAAGGAAAATCCAGTCTTCGAGGAATTCGGCATCCAGCAGGAAATCGACAAGGGGCTGCGGCCGAAGGTGTGGCTGAAGTCGGGCGGCTACATTGTAATCAACCACACGGAAGCGCTGGTGGCGATTGACGTCAACACCGGGAAATTCGTGGGCAAAGGCTCGAACCGGCTGGAGGACACGATCGTCCGCACGAACCTCGAGGCGACCAAAGAGATTGTCCGGCAGATGCGGCTGCGCGATCTGGGCGGAATCATCGTGATCGACTTCATCGACATGGAGGACCGCCGGAATCGCGAGAAGGTGATGGCCGCGCTCGAAGACGCACTGAAGGCCGATCGCGCGCCTTCGAAGATGCTGCGGTTCAACGAATTCGGGCTGATTGCCATCACTCGCAAGCGCACCAAGCAGGCGCTCGAGCGAATGCTGACCCAGCCGTGCCCCTACTGCACCGGCTCGGGCATGGTGAAGTCGATTCCGACGCTGTGCTACGAGATTCAGACGGAAGCGCGGAAGATGGCCGGCGATCTCGGCTCCGGTAGCCTTACGCTGCGCGTGCATCCGGAAGTCGCAAAGGCTCTGAAGACGCGCGAGTCGGGACTGGTCGAAGAGCTCGAGCGCTGGACGAAGAAGAGCGTGATCATCCAGGCCGACCCGACGCTGCATTGGGAGCAATACGATATTTACTAGCTAGGGAAACAAAGAGTCCAATCTAGACGGGACTACACAACGACCTATTGGAAGACATCAAACAAATCGCCCCGCATTACAGAACTACGAAATGTTCCCTCGGGGGAGCGTTCGATGCTATTTTTAGTGGGACGGGCGCAATGACAGCCAGTAACAAGAAGCTACGCAAGTTGGAACTAAATGTGCTTGACCCTATGCGAAGGGAACGAGAACAACTCTTAGGGGGCAGCCAGTGGGCGTAGCTAGCGACAAGGTCTTTGCCGATTTGGAACAACAGCGGTGCCACTTTGGAAAGCCGAACAATCACCCGTTGCCGGGCCGCATATATGAAGCCGATTGCCTTCAGGAGTTGTCGTCGTGGCCGGACGCATCTGTCGATTGCTGCATCACAGATCCTCCTTACAACATGTCCAAGAAGAAAGGGCTGGGTTGGGCATACTCGAAACACGTCACTATGCAGGAGAAGTGGGACATATTTTCAAAGGATGAGTACGCCAGCTTCACTCGGGACTGGCTGAAAAGCGTGTGTCGTGTTGTAAAACCGAACGGCAACCTCCTAATCTTCGGTAGCTTTCACAATATCTACTTGATTGGCTTCGTATTACAGAACCTGCTCGAGCGACGCATCTTGCAGCAGGTGACGTGGTTCAAGCCTAATGCCCAACCAAACATAACGGGGCGTCTGTTGACCGAGAGCACTGAATTCGTAATTTGGGCCGTAAATGCGCCACCGGAAGAGGCCAAGGGTTGGACCTTCAATTACGCCGATGCAAAACTTTTCAACGCAGGCAAACAGCTTCGGAATATGTGGACGATACCGTATACGCCCGCATCTGAAAAACAGCTTGGCACGCACCCAACGCAGAAGCCCATCGCACTGCTGATGAGGATGGTGAAAATTTGGACTCGTCCGGAAGACGTGGTTCTGGATTGCTTTCTCGGCACGGGCACCACAGCCGTAGCATGCGAGGCGCTCGGCAGGAAATGGGTTGGGATTGAGAAGGATGAAAAATACGTCGTTATCACTCAGAGACGCCTCGCGGGAGTGCAGAGGGAGCTCGCTAAAGGCGCCCTAAGCGCAGCGGCGCCCTAATCGATGCGCTTGATCGCATTCATGAACATTCGCCTCCCCGAATTGTTCCAGTATGTCAAGTCCTGCTCAATGAAGAGCCACTTTATGAGCTTCAAAAGGGTGTCAGAGGGCAATCCACTTTTGAACGTAAGGCTCGGGTACTGTTTCAGAGCTTCGTCAGGCTCCACACACCCATAGACTTGGTCAATCATTTCCCTGAGCTGCTTGTATTTTGCTGGTGCTTCGTGGCTCTTATCCTCCAAATCGCTTATTAGGTCGCCGTGCTTAGGGGCCTCCTGCGATTTGCTTTTGAAACCCTCAAGGTTGATTTGAAAATCCAGACCCTTGTTTAGCCACGTGGGACGCAACAGGTACACTTTCTTGCCGTTCTTACAGGTTTCGACGTCGTACCTGTACCGCGAGTTCTCTTCTTCCTCCTGCCAAGCATCAAGAACTTTTCGTCGTAGCCCCTTTCTTGTGCTGTCCGAGATTTTCAGGTACTTCGTGAATTTCGTTGGAGTGTCACCGATGGGCTTGGGGAAATCGCGCATGGATCAGAGCTTTCCTTGGTTCGCAACTGCGACGAACCGTTCAAGCGTCACAACGCTGACCAGTCCTGCGTCGGTAAGGTGTTTCGCCAGCCCACCATTCACGTAAAACTCTCGAAGGCTCCAACCGTCACCACCCAGCACAAGATAGGCTTTTTGAAAGTTTGCGGCGCGAACTTCTTCGGCAAGGCAGATTATCTCGAATGGAACTTTTTGTTCGGCGGTTCCCCCAACTTGCTGCCATTTCAACGAAACGAGTATCTTCTGACCGGATTTTTCGGCGACAGCATCAACCTTGTGGGTGCCGCCGCCGGGGCGTTTGCCAATATTGACCTGCGTTTCATAGGTGTAGCCCCCGCACTTCAATGCGGGCAGAACCATCGCCTCCAAAACTCCGCCTGTTCGAGTATTCCCGCCCATGCGTCGTAGATTATCTCACGGCTGCTGACTCTGGCTACACTAGGTACGTTACGCATACAAGATTGAACGGTGCATTGGGTTTTTCGAAATCCTTTCTCTCGCCGGTAGCACAGCATTCGCGATACGCGTTCGAACAGAGTCGATTGGAGGCATGCGCGAGCAGAGGACGCCACCCCGGAACACCTTGGGCCAAGTTGCCAGGGCGCCGGGTCCCTCTGCCATGCGAAGAGTGCGACTTCGTTTCGCTCCGCTCAGGGTAAGAATCCGGGACCAAGAAAGCGCGTTGCGGATGTAGGGATCCTTCGTGCACAGCGCTCCCTTCCTTCGTCAGGGCAAGTGGGGCAAAAGAGCGACATCATCCAGGCCGACCCGACGCTGCATTGGGAGCAGTACGATATTTACTAGAAGCTGGATGCCAGAAGCTAGAAGCTAGAGTCTCCGGAGCGCCCCGAGGAATATTTCGGGGCGCTTGTTTTTTGCGCTTGTAGCGTGCCGCCGCCGAACCCGGTCTCTCTGGTGTAAGCGGCGAGTGAGGCATCCGGCGCAAAGCGCAATTTGAAATTCGAGATTGGAAAGACAGGCGAAGGCCACGGAACTTCGCGACAAAATTGGCCGGGAAGCGAGAAAGTCAAAGTGGGGCTTCCGGGGTTAAAACCCGTGAGGTCACTAAGCGACTTGCGGCGGGGCTGAAGCCCCGCCCTCCTGAACGGGCGGGTTTTTCAGCGCGAGCGATTGCTGCAGGTGAAACTGCGCATCGGTAGGGCGCTTCGCGCCGCCGCTTTATGCCGGAGCTGAAGCTCCGGCCTCCTAAGCAGGGTGCCGCGACCGTTCGCCCGCTCCGACGGACTCAAGGCTAGGAAGGCGAGGGGCACGGGCCACTTTCGACTCCCGTTGGTGTGGCGTGTTGATTTCGGGCACGCAAAGGCAGCAACAGAGAAGGAAAAGGCGCCCGCCTAAAAGGCGGCCGCTACGAAGGCAAGCAACAGAGAAAGAAAAAGCGCCCGCCTAAAAGGCGGCCGCTACGAAGGCAGCAACAGAGAAAGAAAAAGCGCCAGCCCATAGGAACACGTCCTTTCAGTCCGAACCATTCCATCGTTCACTAATGGCGGCGAATAAGGCCCTTAAATGGGCTTAAAACGCCACTATTCTGCAGATTTGGAGCGATTATGGCGGAATCACAAAGAGAGAAGAAAGCGCGGGCTCTCGGGACGTACGCAAGCCTGGCGCGCGCGGTTCATACGCTGAACAATCTTCTGGACCGCCAGTGCGAGAACCTGGGATTTACTCCGAGCCAATTTCGAGTGCTGGAGCATTTGCTGCTTTACGGTCCGATGGCCACAGGAGAGCTTGCCGAGGGGGTGCTGTTCGGCGACAGCACGATCAGCGTGGTCGCCAAGAATCTGGAGAGCGCGGGGCTTCTGGCACGCCGAGCGGATGAGACCGACGGGCGGAAGGCCATCGTCGAACTGACACGCGAAGGGCGGAAGCTGGTCGCGGAAATGGTGCCGAAGCGGGCCAAGGTGCTGCGCGCGATGATGTGCGTGCTGGGAAAGCGCGAGCAGGAGAATCTGGAGCGGCTGTACAGGAAACTCGAGCAAGGAGATGCGGTGAAGTTCACGCTGAAATGATGATGGTGGATGAGGAGGACGATGGTTGAGAGCCGACAGTCAACAGTCAACAGTTGGGAGGAGATCACTAGGGTTGCACGGACCGCAGGCGTCGTTCGACGACGCCTAGGGCAGGCAAGCGCGGCACAGGAAAAATTAAGGAGCGACTCGGCCAATGCGCGGCCCGAAGCCCGGCAAAATCAGGTACCGCTGAAGCGCTGCTCGCGGAAGGGGTCGCCGTAGATGTGGTAACCGTTTTCCTCCCAGAAGCCGGGAGCGTCCTGGGCCATGAATTCAAGGCCACGAACCCATTTCACGCTTTTCCATGCGTAAAGGTGCGGAACGACGAGGCGCACGGGATAGCCGTGATCGGCGGGAAGCGGCTCGCCATTGTGTTTCAGGGCGAAGAGCGTCGTCGGGCGAAGCAAGTCGTCGAGCGGCACGTTCGAGGTGTAGCCCTGCTCGGCGAAGACCATCACGTATTTCGCTTCGGGCTTCGCGGCGGCCAACTTCATGATTTCGGTGAACGGCACGCCTTCCCATCGGACGTCGAAGCGGCTCCAGCGCGTGACGCAGTGCATGTCGGCGGTGACTGCTTTCTTCGGGAGGCGCGTGAAGTCGTCCCAGGAGAGGCGGACGGGCTTTTCGACGAGGCCCGCGATCCGGAAGTCCCAGGTTTGCGGGTCGAAGCGGGGCACCGAGCCTTCGTGGAGAACGGGCCATTTCAAAGTGAGTGATTGCCCGGGAGGCAGGCGTCCGGCGTCGCGCATGGCGCGCTCGAGTTGTTTGCGTTCGGAGGTTTCGCCGAAGAGCATCTGAAATTCCCGCGCCAGGTTGTGGAGATCGGATGACATTGTACACTGCCGGCCGCGGGCGAATCCTCGGCGTCAGGGCGAGCAACGGAGGCGAGCGGGGCGCGGCGGAATTGCGTATGCTATGATTGCAAATTCGAGCGGACCGTCACACCACACAAGGAGTCTCCATTGGCGGCGCGGATTCTGAACGGCATGGCAATCCGGGATCAAATTTACGCGGAGCTGCAGGCGGAAATCGCGGCGCTCGCGGCGGAAGGAATCCGGCCGGGGCTGGCGGCGGTGCGCGTGGGAGACGATCCGGCGTCGAAGCTGTACGTGACGAGCAAGGTCGCGGCGTGCGAGAAGCTGGGCCTGGGGAGTTTCCATATCACACCGCCGGCGGCGACCACGACCGAGGAATTGCTGGGCATCGTGAGCGAGCTGAACGAGCGCGAGGACGTGGACGGAATTCTGGTGCAGACGCCGCTGCCCAAGCAGATCGATTCGAAGAGAATTCTCGATTCGGTGGACCCGGAAAAAGACGTGGACGGATTTCATCCGGTGAACGTGGGCCGGCTGGTGGCGGGCCGGCCGGCGTTCGTCGCGTGCACGCCGGCGGGAGTGATGGAGATTCTGCGCCGCAGCAATATTCCGATTGAAGGCGCAAACGCCGTGGTGATCGGGCGCAGCGACATCGTGGGCAAGCCGATGGCGTTGCTGCTGCTGCACGCGAATGCGACGGTGACGGTCTGCCATTCGAAGAGCAAGGATCTTGCGGGCATCGCGCGGCGCGCGGACATCATCGTGGCGGCGATCGGCAAGGCGGCGATGGTGACGCCGGATTTCGTGCGGCAGGGCGCGACGGTGATCGACGTGGGCCAGATCGTGGTGAAGGACGCCGCGGAGGCGGAGCGGATTTTCGCGAAATTTCCGGCAAAGCTGGAATCGTTTCGCAAGAAAGGCTCCGTGCTCGCGGGAGACGTGCACCCCGAGGTGGTGGAGGTCGCGGGCGCGTACACGCCGGTGCCAGGCGGAGTGGGGCCGCTGACGATCGCGATGCTGATGAGCAACACGGTGAAAGCCGCGCGCATGCGGCGCGGAGCGCGCTCGGCGGCGGCCGTGTTGTCCAACCAGTGATGCTGCGCGTAGGACTCACGGGCGGGATTGCGTCGGGAAAGTCGACGGTGGCGTCGCTTCTGCGCGACCGCGAGTGCCCGGTGCTCGACGCCGATTCGCTGGCTCACGAGTTGCTCGAACCCGGACAGGCGGCGTACGACGAGGTGGTGCGCGAGTTCGGGCAGGGAATCCTGGCGCAGGGCGGAGCGGTAGACCGCGGGCAGCTCGGCGGAATCGTTTTTTCGGATGCGCAGAAGCGCGCGCGGCTCAACGCCATCATTCACCCGCGCATTCAGGACATCGTGGCGAAATGGTTCGCGGCGCTCGATCGGCCGGGCGGGCCGGCGCTGGCGTTTGAGGACGCCGCGCTGATCCTCGAAGCGGGCGTGAAGAAGAACCTCGACCGCGTGGTCGTGTGCTGGTGCCGCCCCGAGCAGCAGCTGCAGCGACTGGAAGACCGCGGCCTTTCGGCCGAGGACGCAAAGCTCCGCATCGCCGCGCAGATGCCCATGGAAGAAAAGCGGCGGCTGGCGGACCACACGATCGATTGCTCCGGGTCGATCGAACGGACCGAGCAGGAGCTGGACGAAGTTCTCGCGAAGCTCGGCGGGAAATAACCTCCCGACGAGAAACATTTTCCGCCGCTTCCCCGTATCTGCCGATAGAAGGAACACCGCCATGACCGAAAATCAGAATCGACAACGCGCGGCTCGACTGCTGGCGCTCGGATTGATCGTGGGACTCGGCGCCTACTGGATCGGCACGCGCTACGGGGAGCGCGCTCCGGCGCCGGGGGGCATGCTCCATTTGCCTGCAGCGGCGGCCGACACGGGCCTCGATGCCACCGAAACGGAAAACGTGCGCATCTACAAGCAAGCCTCGCCGGCGGTGGCGAACATCGTCACGCGAACGGTGCAATATGACTTCTTCTTCAACGCGGTGCCGGTGGAAGGCGCGGGGTCGGGCTTCCTGATCGATACGGACGGCCATATCCTGACGAACTATCACGTGGTGGAGGACGCGCAGACGATTGAAGTGATTCTGGGCGATCAGTCGCACTTCAAGGCGAGGTACATCGGCGCGGATACGCGCAACGACATCGCGCTGATCCAGATCGATCCGCGCGGGCGGAAACTGACGGCGCTGCCGCTGGGCGATTCGCGAAACCTGCTGGTGGGCCAGCGCGTGCTGGCCATCGGGAATCCGTTCGGGTTTCAGAGCACGCTGACGACGGGCGTGGTGAGCTCGCTCGGACGGACCGTGCAAACCGGAGACAACACGTTCATCGACGAGGCCATCCAGACCGACGCCGCGATCAACCGGGGCAACTCGGGCGGGCCGCTGCTGAATACGCGCGGGGAAGTGATCGGCATCAACAGCGCGATCTACGCGCCCACGGGGACCACCGCCGGAATCGGCTTCGCAATTCCGGTCAACACGGCGAGGCGCGTGGCGGAGGACCTGATCACGCAGGGGCGCGTGCGGCGCGCGACGCTCGGCGCCGAAGGCCGCGCGATCTGGCCCGGCCTTGCGGACGCCCTGCATCTCGGCGTGGACCAGGGTATCCTGATCGAGCGCGTGGTGCCGGGAGGGCCCGCGGCGAAGGCGGGGATCCGCGGAGGCAGCCGCTCGGTGCTCGCGGGGCTGCAGGAACTGCGAATCGGCGGCGATGTGCTGGTGGCGATCAACGGAAAGGACGTCACGAGCCAGATGGATTTGAACCTGCTGCTGAACCGCGCGCGGCCCGGGGACAGCGTGACGCTCTCGATCGTGCGCGACGGCAAGAAGATGGAAGTGCGAGTAACGCTCGGCGAAGGCTAGGTCTTTCGCCGATTGCACTATAGCGCACCATCAGATGGCAAAAGCGAGGGCTGGGGGTCACCGACATCGCGACTTCGCAAGTTCGCGGATGACCTGCCAGGCGCAGCTCCAATCCATCGAATGAGAATGAAAACTTAGCCCGCACATGAAACGCCCGCCCGATCCCCAACTCATCGGATTCCTCGAAGCGTACGACCGGCACATCTCCGACCTGGCGCTCGCGCTGCGGGAGACAATTCTCGAAGAGGCGCCCGACGCTTCGGAATCGATCTACCGGGTGTACACGGTGGCGATCTGGTTCGGATTCAGCGGAAAGATGAAGGACATGTTCTGCTACATCACAACCCACGAGCGGCACGTGAATCTCGGTTTTCCGCGAGGCGCTTCGCTGCCCGACCCGAATCGCGTGCTGCAGGGTGAGGGCAAGGCCATACGGCACATCCCGTTCGCGAGCCTCGGCGACGTGGAGCGGCCGTTCGTGCGACGCTACATCCGCGAAGCGATGGAACAGGCGGCGCCAACCGGGACGCGCGGAACCGGCGAGAGTGTGGTTAAGAGCAGCCCCGCCGGGGGCAGAACCGCGAAGAAACGCGCGAAGATAGGGGCGCGGCGTTTACGGCGGTGAGGCTCGCGCGCATCAGATCGACCGCTCTGTAAGAATGAAGGCTACGACGGCTGGTCGTGAGCTTTCGCGCGCCATTCGTCGCGCACCCGGTCTCGTTCCTCTTCCGTCAGACCAAACCACGATTCAGCGAGATCGCGGACGCGCTCCAGGGCGGCCTGCATCTCGGCTTGCTTGGCTTTCATCGTCTCGCTGTCCGCATCCCTGGGAACGCGAATCGGCGGGGCCACAAACATCACCGCGCGCGAAAACGGATAGGGGAGCTGAAACAGGTCCCAGGATTTCCGGAACGTGTGCACCCTCTCGACTCCGATATGAAAAACGGAGATGGGGCGACCGGTGCGGCGCCCGAGAATCACCGGGCCGGGTTTGGCGATGAAGCGCGGGCCGCGCGGGCCGTCGATGGTGAAGGCGACGTGGCGGCCTTCCTCGAGGTGGTGCGCCATGGCCGTAAGACCCTCGATCGCGCCTCGCGACGAACTTCCCTGCGCGGTGCCGAATCCCAAGCGCTCGATCACGCGGCGAGTCCACTGGCCATCGAAGTTGACCGTGTTGAGGACGACGATGCCGCGCCCGCGCCAGGTCCACGCGGCGGGCAGAATGCAGCGGTGCCAGAACGCGCCGATGGCGGGTTCGCCTGCGCTGCGGATTTGCACGGCGTTGTGTACGCCGATCACTTCCAGGCGCAGTGTGGGACCGAGCAGACGGACCGCCGCATAGACGGCGGCGGCGATGACGGGGATCTGCATCCTGCGCCAGCGGGAAAGTTCCGGCATCGGAATGCGGCTTGCGACACCCGCCTCTGCGCGCGCCTCGGACGCTCCCGATTTCGAGGCGATTTCCATTGCTGTATAGTATAGGCGGTCTGGATGCGCCCCCGGCTCCAATTCGTGCGTCGCGCGATCGCGGAACGCCTGCCCGCAAGGCGCGCGCTGGCGATTTTTCTTCTGGCCACGGCTTCGATTTGTCCCGCGCGCGCGCGGGCACAGGGCGCTCCGGCCGAGGCGATCGGGCGGGTTGAGGGCCCGGACATTTCGGTCGAGAAAGGAACGGCGGAGCACAACGGGACGCCAGCCGTCGCACCGAGCATCGACGTGTCGAACGGCAGCATCGTGACGGTTCACTCGGGCCGGGCGAAGATGACGCTCTTCGCCGGAGGGAAGGTGGGCATCTGCGGTCCCGCGAAGCTCACGCTGCTCGTATCCGGGGACGCCATAACGCTGGCGCTGAGTTTCGGAAGAGTGCGCGTCGAATTGCCGGCGAAGACGGCGCTGCGGGTTTTCACGCCGTCGATCATCGGCACGCCGCTCGATATCAGCGGCGGCTCGCGCGACGTGACCATGGGGCTGAATCTGGACGACTCACTCTGCGTGCTGGCGACGAGCGGGGCGATCCAGCTCGAGCATCAATTCACGGGTGAAAAGCTGATCGTGCCGCAGGCGGGAGAGTTTTTTTTGAATGCGGGAAAACTGCTACCGGTGGCGGGCACGCCCGGTGGCTGCGACTGCCTGGCCCTGGAACCGCGCGAGACGCCTACTGCGGCGGGTCCGCCGCCCGAATTCGCGGCCGCGACGGCCCCGCCACAAGTAGATGCGGACCCGAGGTCATCCGTCGCGGCGACGGAGCCGCCTGCGGAGTCGAGCGTGCACTTCGTCCTGCCGGCGCGCGCGAACGAAGCGCATCCGGTGGCGCCGGGCGCGACGGCGGAAGTGCCCGGCGAGCCGCTAGTTGCGCCGCAAGTTTACGCCGAGGCCCTGCCTGCGTTGACGTTCATGGCGAGTTCGCCGCCACGCCCGCCGGACGCGTGGACGGACATCCAGTTTCTGATCCGCAATGCGCAAATCTCGCCGGACTACGAGTTCTCCGGCCGCGTGGAAGCGCCTGAATTCGCGAAGGAAATGCAGCACGCGCTCGGAGAAAAAGATTCGGCGCCGCCGATGAATACGGCCGGGGCGAATCAGTCGGCGGCGAAGCAGTCAAAGAGAAAGAGCGGATTCTGGGCGTCGCTGAAGAGAGCGTTCGGCGGAAGCTAGAATCAAGACCGAGCCAGCGGCGTT
The DNA here is from genome assembly GCA_035279445.1 of Candidatus Acidiferrales bacterium. Lineage (GTDB taxonomy): Bacteria > Acidobacteriota > Terriglobia > Acidiferrales > UBA7541 > Palsa-295. Next base: position 285,602 of record DATEHV010000014.1, read on the forward strand.
TCGCGGAAACACGCGGCGAGGATTTGTGCAACTTTAGGGGCTAAAGCCCGCCGATTTGAGATGCGTTACGCCGGGGCTGAAGCCCCGGCCTCCTAAAGAGAATTGCTGCAGATTTTCGGGACGCGACGCAGAGAACGGCGGCGGAAGCTGAAGAGAGATCCTTCGGCCGGCAAGAAGTCAGGGCGCCAGCCTCAGGATGACGATCCTGGTCGGATCCTCAAAAACAGAAGAGAGATCCTTCGGCCGACAAGAGATCAAGGCGACGGTCTCAGGATGACGATCCTCATCGGATCGTCACATTCCTTCGTAGTTCGGGCCGCCGCCGCCCTCGGGCGGAACCCACTGGATGATTTGGTAGGGATCGGCGATGTCGCAGGTCTTGCAGTGGACGCAGTTTGCCGCGTTGATCTTCAACTTGGGCTCGCCCTTTTCGATCACCATTTCATAAACCGCCGCGGGACAGAAATACTGGCACGGATTTCCGAACTCGCGGACGCAGCGGTCGCCGCAGATCGCCGGCTCGAGCACGACGAGGTGGCAGGGCTGGTCCTCGTCGTGGCGCGTGCCGGAGTGATAGACATCGGTCAGGCGGTCGAAGGTGAGCTTGCCATCGCCCTTGAACCGAGTGGACTGGTCGACCAGGGTGCGATCGCGATTCAGCTTGCGGTACTCCTTGTAGCCAGCCTCGCTGCGCATGGGATCGATCAGGCCGCGGCCGCCGGTAATCATCTGAAGCGCGGTGTTGACCATGCCCTTCATGAAGCCGCCGTGGAATCCCTGGTGCACGTTGCGCACCGCCCAAAGCTCTTTCCGGATCCAGCTCTGCTCGATCTTTTTCGGATAGGCCGATAGCTGCGCGGCGGAGGTGTCGCCGGCGCAGAGTGCGTCGTAGATGGTTTCGGCCGCGAGCATTCCGCTCTTGATCGCCGTGTGAATGCCCTTGAGCCGCTGCGAATTCAACAGGCTCGAAGAATCTCCGGCGATGAGGCCGCCGTCGAAATAGTTGCGGGGCATAGAATACCAGCCGCCGTAAGGAACCGTTTTCGCGCCGTAGCGGACGAGCTTTCCGCCCTCAAGAACTCGCCGGATGAAGGGATGGGTCTTGTATTTCTGAAATGCGGCGTGAGGATCGAACAGGGAATCGCGGTATTCGAGCGCGACGACGATTCCGACCGAAACGCGATTGTCGCGCATGCCGTAGATCCAACCGCCGCCGTAGATGTCCGAGGTAAGCGGCCAGCCGGCGGTGTGCGCGACGTAGCCGGTGGCGATGCGGCCGGGCTGCACGTCCCACAACTCCTTGATGCCGATGCCGTAGGATTGCGGGTTGAGGCCGTCGAGTTTCAATTTGGCGACGAGGTCCTTTGTGAGCGAGCCGCGCGCGCCTTCGGCGAGCACGGTAACCTTCGCGCGAAGCTCGTAGCCGGGCGTGAAGTTGTCCTTCGGCTTTCCGTTCTTGTCCACGCCCTTGTCTTCGGTGAGGACGCCCGCGATTCCGTTTTTCTCGTAGAGCAGCTCCCGGCCGGCGAACTGGGTGAACAGGTTTACGCCCTTTTTTTCGACGAGTCCTCCGAGCCACTTCACAATTTTGCTGACCGAGACGACATAGTTGCCGTGATTCCGGAAGGGCGGCGGAGTGATCGGGAATTTCCAGGAGCCGCTTTCGGTGAGGTAGAAGACGGCGTCGCCTGTTACGGGTGTGTCGAGGGGCGCGGATTTCTCGAAATCGGGGACCAGCTCGCGGAGCGCGCGCGGGTCCATGATCGCGCCCGAAAGCTGATGCGCGCCGATTTCGCGAGCCTTTTCCAGAACGTAGATGCTTTCCGTCGAAAGCGCGGGGGTTTTTTTCGCGGCGGTGTGCCGCTCGATCAGATTCGCGAGATGCAGCGCGCAGGAGAGTCCCGCCGGACCCGCTCCGATGATGAGGACGTCCGCTTCGAGTTTTTCGCGCTCGATTGTCACGGCAGAATCTTAGCAGAAGCGGGCGGAATCATCGCTCGGGGATTCGGGAAAGGCGCCGGGACGGAGCGTTATTTGGAGACCAGCGAAACGCAGGAATCCTCGTACTTGCCCGAGCCCATGGCGCCTTCCGGGAAGATATGGTGTTCGGAAATCCACTCGAAGGATTTCTCGAATACGTCTTTGGTATAAGGCTCGAAGACGAGGCGCTCGCCGGGGCCCCAGCGGCGGGTGTCCATCACGCTGTGGAAGCGCACCGGAAATTCTTTTTTGTAGTAATGCGTATAAAGATCGGGGCGGAGATCAATATCGCGCTGGGCGTTGCGCAGGGCGCGAAAATATTTGCGGACGTCTTCCATATCCGGGTCGCGGGTGATCAGCGAGGCCATCATGAAGGTGGTGTCGATGATTTTCCGGAAGCCGAGCTGTTCCAGGAAGTAGTATGGGCCGCTGAACAGAGAGGCGGCGGGAACTTTGCGGTCGATCAAAAGCTCCATGCGGCTGAAGAGCATGCCATCGGCAAATGAGAGTTTGATGTCCGCTGGCTTGAGGTATTGCTCGAGCGCCTGTATGGCGGAATAGTGGCTGCCCGATTGATAGCCGACGGAGATGGGGGTGCCCGCAAGGCCGGCGGGATCGTGAATGGGCGATTCGGGCGGCACGAAAATCCCGGCGGGCGCGACCGAGTACGCATCCGCGTAGAGCTTGCCGTGACCGACCGAAGCGGAAACGTTGACGGTCCAGTGGCACGCGCAGCCGATATCGGAGCCGCGGCCCTTTTCGAAGGTCTGGAACGCTCCGACCTTATCGCCGAGATTGTGGTTGCGAGCTTCGGTCGAGGAAAGCGCTTCGTGGAATTCGTAGTCGAGGCCCTCGGCGGCGAAGTATCCCTTCTCTTCGGCGACCCATTCATGAAGCCGCATGTGCGGTGCGATCGTAAATTTGGCCATGATTCCCTCGCTCGAATGTATCGTCAGCGAACCACGAGTATAACATCGGAGGGCGCCGCGTTGGCGGTTCGGGCGAAGGCTGCGAATCGAAAGAAAGGCGGAGTACACGACGTGCCGGCGCGGGGAAATGACGCCGCGTCGTTGGCGGAAGCGCGTGCGTAGGATATACTTGCGGCCCCGAGCGAGGATGAAACGGGAGAGGCTATCGGAAAGGCTTTCCGGGTGGCGGGGGCGATCGCCTGGGACCAGCAGCGATTCCTGAATTGGATTTTCCCGCACAAATCGTGCGGACAGCCTCCAGACAGAACGTTTGGCTCAAGGGCCGGCTGCGCGGGACGGCAGCGGTGTACCGACAACAGACGAAAGAGATCGATTCCATTCCCACTCCTCTCCAAGGCAGGCAAAGCGTTGCGGTGATCGGCGGATCGGCCGCCGGACTGTTCACGTCCATGCTGCTTGCGCGGAGGGGCGCGGGCGTGCGGGTATTCGAGCGGATCGAGACGCTCGAGCCGGCGGCGCGGACGCTGATTGTGACGCGCCGCATGCGTGCGCTGCTCGGCCGCGCGGCCGAAGGCAGCATCGTAAATGAAATCCGCCGCTTCGAACTCTTCACGGACGGGCGCGCCGCCACGATTTCGCTGGACGAGCCCGACCTGATCATCGAAAGGCGCGCGCTGATTCAGGGACTCGCGGCCGCGGCGCTAGCGGCCGGCGCGAAGCTCGAGCTGGGGCGGCGTTTTCACGCGCTCCACGCGAACGGAAGCAATCCGAACGGGAAGGCGCTGGTGGTGGAGGTCGAGCGGTGCGCCGACGGGAGCCGAGAAGAAGTCCACGCCGACGCGATCGTTGGGGGAGACGGCGCGTCGAGCCGCGTGGCGCGGGCCGCAGGATGGGCGCCGCTTGAGACGGTTCCGCTGGTGCAAGCGATCGTGCCGCTGCCGAAGGACATGGCGCCGGACACGGTGCGCGTGTGGTTCGTCCCGCAAGATACGCCGTACTTTTACTGGCTCATTCCGGAATCACCGGCGCGCGGCGCGCTGGGCGTAATCGGCGAATCGGGCCCGGAGACGCGCCGTCGTCTGGAGCAGTTTTTGGAAAAGCGAAAGCTCGAGGCGATCGAATATCAGGGGGCGCGGATTCCGATTTACAAGCGCTGGATCCCGGTGCGGCGGAAAATCGGGGACGGATCGGTGTACCTAGTGGGCGACGCGGCCGCGCAGGTAAAGGTGTCCACGGTGGGCGGCATCGTCACCGGGTTTCGCGGGGCGATGGGCGTGGCCGAGGCCATCCTGAACGGAGCGAGCCGGGAGTTCCGGACGTTGCGCCGCGAGCTCGATTTTCATCTGCTGCTGCGGCGCTCCCTCCACCGCTTCCAGCAATCGGACTACAGCTACTTGGTGGACCTGCTGAACGATCCGGCGAAGCGATCGCTCGGCGAATACTCGCGCGATGAAGCGTGGAAGATTCTCTGGCGGGTCTGCCTGCGCCAGCCGCGGCTAATACTGCTGGGCCTGCGCGGACTGCTGATGCGCGGCGGGACGTTCGCGCGGCCCCGCGGCTAGCGAGTCTTCAATGTCACGCCGGTTTTCGCTTCGAATCGTGGCGCTGGCGGTAGTGTTGGCGCTGGGCGCAGCGGCCGCGATCGCGTTTCGCGGGGCCGGGCGCTGGCTGGTTCGCGAGGATCCGCTGGGGAAGACGGACGTCATCGTGGTTCTGAGCGGGAGCATGCCGGCGAGGGCCATCGAGGCCGGCAGGATTTATCAGATCGGCGAGGCGCCGGAGGTCTGGCTGAGCCGGCCGGAATCTCCTCACACAACTCTCGGGGAAATGGGCATTCCCTACATCGGGGAAGAAGAGTACAACCGCGAGGTCCTGATTCACGAAGGAGTGCCCGAAACGGACGTGCACATCCTGCAGGGCACGATAGTCGATACCGAGCAAGAGATCGAAGAGGTGGCGGGCGAATTGCGGCGCGAGGGAAAGACGAGCGCGACGATCGTGACGTCGCCGCAGCACACGCGGCGCGTGAAGACGCTGTGGCGCAAGCTGGCCGGAAAAAATCTGCGGGCGATTGTGCGCGGCGCGCCGCAGGACGATTTCGACGCGGACCACTGGTGGAGCAACACGCGCGATGCGTACTCCGTGGCGCGCGAAATGATGGGCCTTCTGAACGCGTGGGCGGGGCTTCCCGTGCGGCCTCATTCTTCCTGAGCGGCCCGCGGAGCGGCATCTATTTCTTTTCGGCGACGAGCGGTTCCACACCGGAATCCAGAATCTTCCAGCGATCCCACTCGGATTTCTTCGTCAGATCGTGCAGGCGGAGCTGCCATTCGATGCCGAGGGCTTCGTTTCGATCGGAATAGAACGCCTGCCAAGGACTCGCGCCGGCGGCGCCTTCCTCCGCACCGGAGCCTCCGTTTCCATTGCCCGGGCCGCCGAGCGGATCGTGACTGCGGAACTCCGCTAGTTGAGAGGTATCGAGCGGCACGCGAAAAAAGACGACGTCGTCGCGGCCCGGCACGGCGCGGTGGCCGTTGCCGGATGCGGCCTCGACGAACGCCGGCAAATATCCGCGCAGCTCGAGCGAATTGGCGCGCAGCAGGAGCTGGAGCGACGGCGCGCGCTCCACAGAAAGCGAGGGGCGCGCGAGAGCCAGTTCCCAGAGCGTGGCGGATTCACCGCTTTTCGCGGGATCGGAATAGAAATCGAGCGAACGCGTTTGCCAACCCGTGGCTTTGCGATCGGGGAGAACCTCGGTAATCGTCGCCACAGTGTGGCTGCGCCAGCGCTCCAGTTTCACAGAGCCGACGAAGCTGCCGTATTCGCGAACGTATTTCCGGTCCTCGTCGGTGGCGCAAAGGGTGTCCTGCCAGAACCGGTCGCCGAGGCGGAAGGAGAGAGTGAAAACTTGTTCGAGCGGCACGGGCGCGGCTTCGCCGAGACGGCGGCGAAACTCAGGATCGCTCATTTCCTCGAGATTCTGGACGCGCTCGAAAAGGCGGCGAATCGTCCAAGACTGCTGACGGAGGACTCTTTGCCAGTGCTGCGCCAGAACGTAGAAGACAAACACTACGATGGCAGCAATGGCGAGCGCGGGCCAGAGAATATCCATTCTTCCCAATCTCCGGACGGGCGCAAGCGATACCCGCTGCACCCCGGATGTGCCGGGATTCTACTACCAAATTACTTCCGCGCCTACGCCGCGCCCGAGCGCGCGGGGCACTAGCTCTGAGGCACTCCGGCGTTCAGCGCTTGATTACCGGGAGGATGGCTTTGATCCCAGTGCCGCGCGCGCTCGATCTGATCTCAAGTTTCCCGCCGAGTTGCCTGACGCGTTCGCGCATGCTCGCGATTCCCACGCCGGCGCCTTCGGAAATTCCCACGTCGGGCTTCCAGACATCCGGCGGAAGCCCTTTGCCCCGGTCGCTCACCTCGAGGATGACTTCGCCCGATGCGATGGCCAGGGCAACGCGCGCCGACGTGCTGCCGGAATGATGGTGGACGTTGGTGAGGGCCTCTTGCGCGACTCGAAACAGCGCCAGCTCGAGGTCACCCGCGAGGCGAGGCAACCTCGGCGGCAGGCTCAATTTTACGCGGATCTCGCTGCGCTTTCCGAAGCCGTCAATGAACCAGCACAAGGCGGAAGCCAATCCCGCTTCTTCGAGGAGCGGCGGGTGCAGAAGGTAGGAGATGGTACGAATCTCGCGAATGCTCTCGTCAGCGAGCTTTCGAGTCTCCGCCAAGGTCGCGAGGATCGCGGGATCGGACTTGTCGAGGCTCCGGGTGAGCTGATTCATGTTCATCATCAATCCGGCCATGGACTGCGATGTGCTGTCGTGGAGCTCGCGAGCGACCCGCCTCCGTTCTTCATCCCGGAAGCGCAGCAGGCGGGCGGACATCATGCCTGAACGGGCGGCGGCGACCTCAGCCCGCCGGCGCTCGGTCTCGTCCTGAATGGCGAGGAGGATCAACGCGGCGCCGCTTTTCGGGCTGCGGAACTTCCTTCCATGGAGCAGGAGCGCCTTGCGTCCGAGCCCTGGGAACTCGCGATCCAATTCGAAATCCACCAGAGGCGCGTCGTGCGAAATGATTTTTTCGAGCAGAGACCGAAGCTCGGGAATATTCCACTGGCGGTTGTTGAGATCATAAATGAACTGGCCGACCGCGGACTTCGGGCTGGCATGAAAGGTTTTGTAAAACGGGCGATTCGCGGTCAGCACGCGGAGGTCCGAGTCCAACACGAGCAGAGATTCGTGGACGGCTTCGATGACGGCCTCGGCGTACTGGCGGGCGTCCTCGATCGCGTCGCTGGCGCGCTTGAGGGCGCCGATATCCACGAGCGAAACCACGGCGCCTTCGATTTTGTTTTCGGAGGCGACGTATGGGGAAATCCGTAGCGAGCGCCAACGGCCGCCGGAATCCCGCATCTGGCGCTCGCGACCCTTGCCCGAGTGAATCACGGCGAGGCAGTCGCTGCGTAGATCCTTGATCGTGGCGCTGAAGTTCATGTCAATTACCGGCCGCCCGACGTCGCCGGGCATTAGATGGAGCAATCCCTCGGCGGCCGGAGAGAATCGCCGAATGCGCAGATCTCTGCCCAAAATGAGGATGGGGATCTCGAGGCTGTCGAAGAGGTTGGTCAGGTCGCTATTGAGCTGGCTGAGCTCAGAGTGGCGGTGTTCGAGCTCCTGGTTCAGTGTGGTCAACTCGTGGTTGGTAAACTGGGATTCTTTCTTGGCGGCCTCCAGCTCCTGATTGATGCTGTGCAGCTCCACGTTGCGGGCGAAGATGTCGTCGTTGGCTGCCTGGAGTTCGGCGTTCGTGTTTTCGTGGCCGCGGATGACGTCCTCGAGGCGCGCCCGCGTTTGTTCGAGCTCGCGTTTCATTTGCGCAAGAAGATCGCGGTCAACGGACCGGCGGCCGGTGCGAGGAATCCGGCCTGCCGAAGTCCGAGCGACGAATTTCTCCGCGCGGCGCGCGGGAGGCCGAAGGCGAAAGGGATGCCGGGCGATGCGAATCAATTTAACGGCGATCTGCGCGGGCGACAGAACGAAGTCGATGCATCCGGTGGCAATCGCCGCGCGCGGCATGCCATCGAATTTCGCGGACTCCTGGCTCTGGGCGAGCGTAATCCCTCCCTTGGCCTTGATGGCCTGCACACCGAGGGCACCGTCCGAGCCCGTGCCGGAGAGCACCACGCCGATGGTGCGGTGGGACTTCTCGCCGGCAAGCGACTCCATGAAGCGATCCACCGGCATGTGCAACCCATGAGCCTTCATCTGGCTCTTCAAGCGCAGAATCCCCCGCGAGTAGACGAGATCCATTCCGGGAGGAATGACGTACATGCAGTTCGCTTTGACGGCTAATCCGCTGGTGACTTCGGAGACTGCTAATTTGCTGACGCGAGAGAGGAGCGGAACCAAAGAGCTTTCGTGATTCGCGGAGAGATGCTGAACGAGGACGAGGGCGATTCCGCTATTCGCAGGGATGCGGGAAACAAGCTGAGTTACAGCGTCCAGCCCGCCGGCTGAAGCCCCGATCGCGACCACCGGAAACGAACTTCGCGCCGAAAGGATGCGCCTGGCGCGCCCCGAACGGGAAAGGGCAGGATTGCGCCTCGCCTTCATACGTGTTCCGGCCGGCGAGACCCGCGCTGATGTTGGGCGTAAAAAGTACGCGCCACCGTGGGCGTCGCGAAAGCTCCGTCAGCGATGCCCGTCCATTGTGCGAACGATCAGGGATGAGTCGTGCGCCGGTTCAGTTGGGGGGAGCATATACCAACTAGAGACGCAAACGATAGCTATATATTCGCTCGCCAGAGATCGCTTGCGGGCGCCGCTTGAGGTCGCCGGTCTCCGGCAGCGCGAATCTGTATTATATTTGGCGTCGGAGCGGCGGACTCCGATACGATCCGCCGAGACCGGCTGCGGAGGTGCCGCAATGAGATTCCCAAAGGCAGTGACGCTTGCTGTGGTGGTGATGGCCACTTGCGCGGCGCCAAAGGCGCGGGGACAGTCGTCGCAGACGAGTCCGACCGGCGCGGCCGCGGGCAAGACGTACACAATCGACGTGGACGGGACGAAGCAGTGGGTGGACACGAACGTCGATCTCCGCGCGGGCGAAAAGCTGCACATCACGACAACCGGGACGATCACCTATCCCGCAGGCAACTCCTCCAAATCGCAAGCCCGGACGTTCGGGCCGGATGGGCTCGCGCGGGGATTCGCGGATTTGATTCACCAGTACGCGGTACCGGACGGAGGACACGGCGCGTTGATCGGCCGGCTGGGTTCGGGCGACGGCGGCCAACCGTTCCTGGTGGGCGCGACGAGCGATTATCAAGCGCCTGTCGCGGGCCGACTGTTCCTCGGCATCAATCAGAGCCTGAAAGACGCCGGCGCCGCGCAGGGAAGTTTTCACGTGACGATCGCCGTGACCGATCCGGGCTTGAGCACGGCCGCCGCGGCGATCGCCGGCGGACCAGCGGAGACGCACATTTCTTCGATCACGCCAGACTTGCTCGCCGAGATTCCCCGGCGCGTCTCGGATCCACAGCACAATCCGGGAGACATGGTGAACATTCTGCTGGTGGGGACGCAAGACGCGGTGGTCCAGGCGTTCGCCGCGGCGGGATGGGTGCACGTGGACAGCTCGGTGAAAGATACGATGCTCGCCGGGCTGATGGATTCCTTCCAGAAAAAAGATTATCTGACGATGCCGATGAGCACGCTCTATCTTTTCGACCGGCCGCAGGACTACGGGTTCGCGCACGCCGAGGCCGTGCGCGTGGCCATGTCGCGAAATCATCTGCGGGTGTGGAAATCGCCGTACACGGCCGCGGACGGCCAGCAGGTGTGGTGCGTCGCCGCGACGCACGACATCGGATTTGAGCGCGACCAGCGCAACAACGGGGTGACGCACAAGATCGATCCGGCGATTGACGGCGAGCGCGAGTACGTGAACGATACGCTTTCGGGCACGGGGCTGGTGATCGAGCGCGAGCACGTAACTCCAAAGGATCCGCTTACGGAGGCAAAGACGGCCACGGGCGGAAGTTTTCATTCCGACGGCCGCATCCTCGTGCTGGTCCTGAAGGCCGCCGCCACCGGCAGCAACTAGGAGTCGCTTGCGCCGCCGGGCGGCACCGCACCGGCGGGTTTCGCGAGCGTCGAGTTATCCCGGGCCGGCTGCTATCTCGAGGAAGCGGCGCCGGTCACTCGGAACTTGAACCAGGCCGTGCCGCTGGGATAGAGCGCGTCGCGAAATTGCGTGCTTTCCTCATCGCCGGGAGCGAGGCTCAGCGCCATCGTTCCGTGGTTCTGAGCGAGAATGCTGTTGTCCGCACCCGCGTAGGTAGTCTCGTAAGCGATCTGGCTGTAGGTAAAAGTGGAAGATTCGTTCTTGAGATCCACAGACCACACCGCCGTCGTGCCGGTATAGTCCTTATCCATTTTGGCGTTGACGATGTGAAGATCCTTCACAGCATCGGCGTTGGATTGTGCGGTGGCCTTGGGAGCCGCTGCGGCGGGCGCTTCGGTTTTCGTGCTGCTTTTGGAGTTCCTATAGGCCAGAGTTCCCACAACGGCCAGGACCACTATGATCAAGATCGCGATCAGCCAGCTCGACTTGCTCGATTGCTCGGATTGCTGAGATGCCTCAAACATCGATTTGCCCTCCTTCGCTCGCCGGCGTCGGCCGCCGGCCTACGCCATGGCTCGACTTGGCCGGTCCGGTCCCGGCCGGATCGAGTGGCGCACAAGAGCCCCTCAATCAATCCCGTATTGCGCGAAACTTAGCACGACGGGCGTTTCGGGTTCAATACAATCTATTTTCCGCGCGGGATCGCCCCCAAAGCGCATGCAGCCCTCGCGGGGAGCGGCGCGAATCGGGCCACGAACGAAAAATTTTGGGAAACTCCCGCGGCTGAGTATTATCGGTTGCCCGCGGCAGGAGACAAGCGAAGGATCCGCGGGATGCCGACAGAGGAGAGAATCGTGGCGATGATGAAGGCGGTGAGGATTCACGAGTACGGCGGCCCGGAGGTACTCCGGTATGAGGATGCTCCGCGGCCGGAGCCGACAGCGGGCGAAGTCCTGATTCGAGTGCACGCCGCGGGAATAAATCCCGTGGACTGGAAGGTGCGCGCGGGATTTGCGAAGGAAAGGCTGAAGTACAAGTTGCCGTTCATCCCAGGATGGGACGTTTCTGGTGTGGTCGCGTCGGCAGGCCCGGGCGTCGCGCGGTTGAGGGCCGGCGACGAAGTCTACAGCCGGCCTGACATTTCCCGCGACGGCTCGTACGCGGAGTACATCGCGGTGAAGGAATCGGAAGTCGCGCTGAAGCCGAAGTCGATCGACCATTTGCACGCCGCGGCGATTCCCCTCGCGGCGCTGACGGCGTGGCAGGCGCTTTTCGACGCGGCAAAATTGTCCGCGGGCCAGTCGGTGCTGATTCACGGGGCGGCGGGCGGCGTGGGCAGCTTCGGAGTGCAATTTGCGAAGATGAAGGGTGCGCGAGTTATCGGCACGGCGTCGAAGAAGAACCATGAATTCCTGCGGTCGCTGGGCGCGGATGAGACGATCGACTACAACACAACGAAATTCGAGAACGTGGTGCACGACGTGGACGTCGTCTTCGACACGATCACCGGCGAAACGGCAGACCGCTCGTGGCCGGTGCTGAAAAAGGGCGGAATTTACGTCTCCATCCTCGCGCCGCCGTCGCAGGAGAAGGCCGCGGCACACGGAGTGCGCTGCGCGCACACGTTCGTGCAGCCGAACGTCGAGCAGCTGAACGAGATTGCCAGCCTCGTCGATTCCGGGAAACTCAAGCTGACGATTGAGAAGGTATTCCCGCTCGCCGAGGCTCGCGCCGCGCAGGAATCGAACGCCACGGGCCACACCCGCGGTAAAATCGTCTTGCGCGTGATCTAATCGGCTCGCGCCCGCGCGTTGAAGGAGGGACGATGGACGGCTTCCCGGACTTCATGAAGCGTCCGGCAAACAGGATCGCGACGAGCAGTCAGGCAACTCCCGGAGTGGAGGGGTACGTGTTCGACGGAGCGGACGGGAGCCAGATGGCGTTCTGGACCTGCCGAGAGACGGCGGCCTCGGTGCCTCACGTCCACGACTACGACGAATATATGGTCGTGGTCCAGGGCTGTTACACACTGATTGTGGATGGCAAACGCATCCCAGTACGAGTCGGAGAAGAATATTTCATTCCCCGGGGACTCTGGCACGGCGGCGAACCCGCAGCCGGAACCCGGACAATCCACGCCTTTGGCGGCCGGCGGGCCGAAAGAGCGGGCCCGTAATCTGTACACCGCTGCTTTACTGAGCTCAACGCCCGACCGATCCGTGACATTTCTCGCAAGAGACCGAGCCGGCTGGACAAACCTTTTGGTCCCCCCTGTCGCAGGCACGGCCCTTGCGAGGGCGCTTCGTCGCAGCGGAGGAAAGATTCGAGAAATCGCCGGCACTTAACAAATTGGCGAAAAAAAGATACTGTACGTGTCGATTTGGCACCCTCTCGATCGACTTACCAACGGAGGCGAGACGCTACCGGCCAAATCGTCTCAAGACGCGACTCCGCTGGTCACAGGCTTAAGGACATCAGGAGGAAGAATCGTGCCAACAGAAACGCGGACGGGAGCGGATTCAAAATGGGCCGTGTGGACCGGACGCATCGTCAGCGGCCTGCTCGTGCTGTTCCTGATCTTCGACGGGGTGACGAAAGTGATCAAGGAGCGTCATGTACTCGAGGCCTCGGCTCAGCTGGGATACCCGGTAGATAGGATCGTGGCGACAGGGGCGATTTTGCTTGTTTGCGTCGCCGCCTACGTGATTCCGCGGACCTCGATACTGGGCGCAATCCTGCTGACGGGCTATCTTGGCGGGGCCATCGCGACGCAACTGCGCGCCCACAATCCGGCGTTTGAAACAGCGTTTCCTTTCATTTTCGGCGTGCTGGCATGGGGCGCGCTTTACTTGCGCGAGCATAGGCTTAGGGCGCTGATTCCGTTGCGAGGGTGAGCCCGGTAGCCGAGACCTCCCGACAGGGGTTTTCAGGAGAGCGGAGGGCTTGAAGCGGGCAGTCGTTCAGCCGAGTTCCGGCCGCGTGCGAAATGTGACTTGCATTGTGCAAGTGATGTTGGTAGGTTGTCCGGCGTGCCTGGAGAGCGGAGAACAAAGCACCGTTCCGGCTGCCCGGTGAGCATGTCACTGGAAATATTCGGAGACCGCTGGTCGCTGCTGATCGTCCGCGACTTGATGGTCCGAGGGTTCCGAACCTTTAAGGAGTTTCAGGGATCGGACGAGGGAATTGCGAGCAACATACTGGCGGATCGCCTGCGGAGGCTCGAAAGGAACGGGATTATTACCGCGGAGGCCGCAGAGAAGGACCGAAGAAGGGGAAGCTACCGGCTGACGGGGAAGGGAATTGATCTGGCGCCGGTGCTTCTGGAGCTGCTGATCTGGGGGGCGCGGCACGAGGAGACGCAGGCGCCGTGCGCGCTCATCGCGGAGATGGAGAGGAATCGGGAAGGGGTAATCGCGGAAGCGCGAAGACGCTGGCGGCAACGGAATCCCACCCCGCTGCTTCCAAGTTTCGCGGCGACCGGGCGGGCCGGAGCGAAGAGGCCCTGAACGGCGGCGCGCGCCCCGTATGCGCATCGAAGCGGGCATTGAGTTCTGCGAATTCAAGGTTCTGACGCAAGCGAAGTTTCAAACCCAGCCGGAAAAGGAAGGAGCATCCCATGGAACTGACTCCGTATCTCAATTTCGACGGGCGGTGCGAGGACGCGTTCAAGTTTTACGAGCGCTGCTTCGGCGGCAAGATCGTCGCGATGGCAACGTTCGAGGCGGCGGGGGACGTGAGCCAACTCCCCGCGGGCTGGAGCAAGAAGATCATGCACGCACATCTGGTGGTGGGCGATCACGTGTTGATGGGCTCGGACGCGCCGCCGGGCCGGTACGACCAACCGAAAGGATTTTCGATGTCCGTGCACGTGGAGCAGCCAGCCGAAGCCGAGCAGGTATTCAACGCGCTGGCCGAAGGCGGAACCGTGCAAATGCCACTGCAGAAAACATCCTGGGCCGCAAAATTTGGGATGCTGGTCGACCAATTTGGCGTGCCGTGGATGGTGAACTGCGCCGCGGCCGCGAACGCCTAAGGGATACGAGAGAGAAAGGACAGAGCGATGAGCAAAGTACGAGTGCTGGTGGGAACACGTAAAGGCGCGTTTATTCTAACGTCCGACGGAAAGCGCGAGAAGTGGGACGTCAACGGGCCGCATTTCGCAGGATGGGAGATGTATCACCTCAAGGGATCGCCAGCCGATCCGAACCGGATCTATGCGTCGCAAACCTCCGGCTGGTTCGGGCAAATCATCCAGCGCTCGAACGACGGCGGGAAGACCTGGGATACTCCGGGAGGCGAAAAGATGCCGGCGCCGGGCGCGATGCCTTCCGGGGCGAGCAACAAATTCGTCTACGATACGTCGGCGGCGACGGGGAAACCGCTCACCACGCACCAGTGGTACGACGGCACACAGCATCCATGGGAGTTCAAGCGAGTCTGGCATCTCGAACCTTCGCTCACCGATCCGGATACGGTCTATGCGGGAGTCGAGGACGCCGGGCTTTTCCGCACGACGGACGGCGCCAAGAACTGGCACGAAGTGGCCGGTCTGCGCGGGCACGGCACAGGACCCAAGTGGCAACCGGGCGCGGGCGGTCTTGGATTGCACACGATCATTCTCGATCCCTCGAATCCGCAGCGGATCTATATCGCGATTTCCGCCGCCGGAGCGTTCCGCACCGACGACGGAGGGAAGAGCTGGAAGGCAATCAACCAGGGCCTGCGCTCCCAGTACATCCCCGATCCGACGGCGGAAATCGGGCATTGCGTTCACCACGTGGCCATGAATCCGAAGCGCCCTGGCGTGCTCTTCATGCAGAAACACTGGGACGTGATGCGCAGCGACAACGCCGGAGATTTGTGGCGCGAGGTCAGCGGGAATCTGCCGACCGACTTCGGGTTCGCGATTGACGTGCACGCGCATGAGCCGGAGACCATTTACGTGGTCCCGATCAAGAGCGACTCGGAGCATTTTCCGCTGGACGGACAACTGCGCGTGTATCGCAGCCGATCGGGCGGAAACGAGTGGGAGGCGCTGACCAAAGGGCTGCCGCAGAGCAACTGCTATGTCAACGTGCTGCGGGATGCCATGGCGGTGGACACGCTCGATAAGTGCGGCATCTATTTCGGCACCACCGGAGGACAGGTGTATGCCTCCGCCGACGCCGGCAACAACTGGGCGCCGATTGTGCGGGACCTTCCGGCCGTGCTGTCGGTCGAGGTGCAGACGCTGCCATGATTCAGGTCGTACTTCCGGCACATCTGCGGACGCTCGCGCACGTGGGCAGCGAGGTATCGATCGAGGTCACGGGCCAGGCGACCGTGCGCTCGGTGCTCGATGCGCTCGAAGCGAGCTACCCGATGCTGCGCGGAACGATCCGCGACCACGTGACTCTGCAGCGCCGGCCTTTTCTGCGCTTCTTCGCCTGCCAGGAGGATTTGTCTCTGGAATCGCCGGACACTCCGCTGCCGGAGGCCGTTTCGTCAGGCAAAGAGCCGTTCATGATCATCGGAGCCATCGCCGGCGGGTAGGCGACCCGAGCAATCGCGGAACGCTGATTCCGCGCCGAAAGCTCCGAGCCAGTAGGACGAAACGCCCACTGCTCCAGGCGCGTCACAATAGTCGCGGAAACGCATCTTGAAAACGGTCTGGGGGCTTGGATGATCAAAGCATGCTGTCTGGTTTTGGTGTTGTTATTGGCGGGAGCGGCGGCGCGGGTACAAGCGCAGGACGAATTGCAACGCCCGCAGCCCGCCAAGCAAGACCAGTCATCCACCGCACAACCTGAGACGACACGGCCGGCGCAGCGCCCCCCGGAAATGCTGGCGCTCGGACCTTTGCCGCACGGCACCGTGCCGGATTACAAGCCGGTGACGGATGAAATGCTTTTGAATCCGAGCCCGGACGACTGGCTGCAATTCAGCCGCACTTACGACGCCTGGCGTTACAGTCCCCTGAAGCAGATCAACAAAAAGAATGTAGGGCAGCTGCACATCGCGTGGGTGAAGGGATTACCTTCCGGCACCACGGAAACGATTCCGCTGGTCCACGACGGCGTGATTTATACGATCGCGCCCGGCTCCGACGTGATGGCCATCGACGCGACCAACGGAGATGTCATCTGGGAATACAAGCGGACGTACAAGAACTCGCAGATGGGGGCGGTGGAACGGACCAAGGCGCTCGCGATTTACAAGGACATGCTCTACTACACGACGCCGGACGGCTACGTGGTTGCGCTGGACGCCACCAACGGAAGAGTCCGCTGGGAAACCTACAAGACGGACACACAGAACACGTCCGGCGCGATCGTGGTCGAGGGCAAAGTGATTTCGGGCGGGACGTGCGGCAAGGGGCGGGAAAGCTGCTTTATCGAAGCGGATGATGCCAACACGGGTCAGAAGCTGTGGAGGTTCTACAACGTCGCGGGGCCGGGCGATCCGGGCTACGCCTCTTGGAATGGCGCGGACAACACGGAATACACCGCGTCCACCTGGGGGCTGCCGGGGAACTACGATCCCGTTCGCAAGGTGATCTACTGGGGCACGGCAAATCCTTCGCCATACGAAAGGCTGGCGCGGCACGGCGGCAACCCGGACGGCACGTCGCGGACGGCGCCGGCCGATCTCTACAGCAATTGCACGGTTGCGCTCGATCCCGCGACCGGCAAGCTCATATGGTATTACCAGCACCTCCCGGCGGACGATTGGGACACCGATCACACGCACGAGCGAACTCTCGTGACCACGACTTTCAATCCCGACCCAAAATCGGTGAAGTGGTACAACACCGAAGTGCCGCGCGGATCGAAGCACGATGTCGCGGCAATGGTCGGAGAAAGCGGCATCATGTTCGTGCTCGACCGCAGCAACGGCCAGTTCCTGTGGGCGGAGCCTGTGCCGTTTGACGCGCCAAATCTCGCGCTCTCGAATATCGACGGGAAAACCGGGCTGGCGACGATCAACTACGACGTCGTGATGAAGAATCCGGGCGATCATCACGTAATCTGCTATTGGAACGGGCGCAGTTACTGGCCCACGGCGTACGATCCGGAAACGAACTCACTCTACACCGGCTACGTCGACAACTGCCTGGACATGACCGCGAACAACACGAGCGGAATCCGGCACGGAGTATTGCGGGAGGGCTCCGACCCGAACGCCATCGCCGGAATCGCGAAGATCAATCTATCCACGGGCGAAATGCTGCGATTCGACACGGGCCGCTCGCCGGGAACCGGCGCGCTGCTCGCCACGGCCGGAGGCCTGATCTTTCACGGAGACATTAATCGAAGGTTCCGGGCGTTCGACGCCGCAACCGGCAAGCAACTCTGGGAATCGATTCTCGGGGGGCCGATTTCGGTGAGCACGATCACGTACGCCGTGCACGGGAAGCAGTACGTGATGGTGATCACCGGAGACAATCTCGCGGAACCTGTGCTGAGCAGGCAGAGCGGCGTGGACCTCACCACCGGGCACAACGCGATCTACGCCTTCGCCCTCGAGTAGGAATCGCGGGCGATGGCTACCGGGCCGCGGCGGAACCGAGGCCGAAGAGTTTCATCGCGTTTTCCTTCAGGATCAGCGGGCGCACCTCGTCCTTGAACGCAACCTTCGCAAAATCGGCCAGCCACCGGTCCGGTGTAATCAGCGGATAGTCGGATCCGAACAGGACCTTGTTTTTGAGGAGCGAGTTCGCGTACTGCACCAGGTTCGGCGCAAAATATTTCGGCGACCATCCCGAAAGATCGATGTACACCTCGGGCTTGTGCAGGCAGATGGAGATGGCCTCGTCCTGCCACGGGAAGGAAGGGTGCGCCATGATGATGGGCATGTTGGGAAAATCGACGGCGACGTCGTCGATATACATCGGGTTGCCGTACTTCAGCCGAATCCCGCCGCCGCCCGGCATGCCCGTGCCGATTCCGCTGTGTCCCGTATGGAACAGCACCGGCAGCCGCGCTTCCGCAAAGAGTTCGTAGAGAGGATAGGCGACACGATCATTGGGGAAGAACTGCTGAATCGGCGGGTGCAACTTCAGGCCGCGGACCTGACCCATGGCGAGCAGGCGCTTGGCCTCGCGCACGCCTTCCGCGCCGCGCGTGGGATCAATGCTGATGAACGCCATCATGATGTCGGAGTTCTGGGCGGCGAATTCGAGGACGGAATCGTTGGAGACCTGGGGACGGCCCGAGAGACGCTCGTCCACGGTGAAGACGACGCAGCCGATTTTTCGGGAACGGTAGTATTCCACCATTCCCTGGCGGCCGCGGGCGGCACCTTCGCCGAAATATTTTCTCGCGGCTTCGTCCGTCGCGGTGCCCTGCCCTTCGTGCTCGATATGCACGTGCGTGTCGATGGCGGTGAGGCGATCGGCGTCCATGCGCTTTTCAGTTCCCATCCAAGGCCCCCGTTGCGAATCGGTCGGCCACCAGAAGCGGCCCGATACGGCGTGCGATTATCCGTTGTTTCGAGGCAATCCTCAACTGGTTCCCTGGCGGCAGGCCGGAAACGCGGCGCCGGGTTAGGCGGATTTGACGGAGGGCGAGCGCGATTCCCAGGCGTTGCTGAGGCGGCGAATCGTTTCGCGAAGGCGGACCGCGAGGTCGACAACGGTCTGGAGGCGTTGCGTATCCACGGCGGAGAGGCGCTCCCGGTGGGCCAGAAGCAGCTCGGCATTGCCAAGAATGCCCGTGAGCGGATTATTAATTTCGTGGCGAAAGATCGCTGCGAGGTCGCCGGGCAATATAGCCCAGGGCGGTCCGAGCAGGGAGTCCAAGTCCGACATCTCGGCCCAGCGAGTTCGGCGCTCGATGAGGCTTGCGGCCATGGGGATGAAGTCTCCGGCGCGCGCGAGGAATTCCACGTCTCCCGCGGCGACGAGCGGCGCGGCCTCGGCCTGGCGCTCGACGGGCGCGAGAAGAATCACGGGGGCAATGGCGGCCAGCGGCCGAAGCGACTCGGCCAGCGGCGCACCGTTTAACAATTCGCAATCCACGAGAATCGCGTACGGCGCGCTGCGGCTTGCGAGAAGGCGCAACTGCAACAGGCTCGAGGCAGTGGCGACGTGGCACACGCTCGCGCAACGCTCGACCTCTCGCGCGAGCCGCTCTCCAACCGCCGCATCCGCTACCCCCAGCAGCGAGCTGCGTGTCTTGGGGATGGAAGCGGTTTTAGCTGCGGTGTCCATGATCGATCGCGGCATCTCGATTCCCGAACGTCGGCGTCAATTCCTCGTCTTCGAGTCGTGGTACCTCGACACAACGGTATTCTGCGCTTTCGAGTTATCCGGCCGGCAGGCATCGAGAAGGCGACTGACCGCAAGTTTCAGTTCCTCGACAAGAAAGGGCTTTTCGAGATACGGCAAGTCTTTCGACTTGAGGAATTCGAGGGTGCGCGGGGCCAGCGTATCGCCCGTGGTGAACAGAATTCTGTCGCGCACCGGACTGCCCGCCCGGACCAGGGCGTCATAGAAGGCCGGTCCATCGAGTCGAGGCATTCGCAGATCGCAGATGACCAGGTCAAACCGGCTGCGGGAGAGCCGCGTAAGGCCATCCTGACTGTCGAGAACGGCTTCCGCCTGGTGACCCTCTTCCCGGAGTGCGTCCACCACCAACTGCGCGACCGTGGGTTCGTCTTCGACGACCAGGATTCGGCCGGAGGGAACCGCGCCGCGTCGGCTGACCGACGGAGAGGAGCGGACTTCGCCCGCGTCCGCGGGGACGGCGACGACGGGAATCTCGACGACGAATTTCGCGCCTCCGCCGGGCGGATTTTCCAGGGTCACCTCGCCGCCGTGATGGTGGACGATTCCGTACACGATGGAAAGCCCCAGTCCCGTTCCCACGCCGGGAGGTTTCGTGGTGAAAAATGGATCAAAGATTCGCGAAGCGATTTCCTGGCGAATGCCCGGGCCGTCGTCGGAAATCTCCAGGAGAATTCGCTCCCCGGCGCGGGGAACCGAGCCGGGCGCGAGGCGCCTGGTGGCGATTCGGATATGGCCCTGGCCGCGCTGCTCGAGCAAGGCGTGCTCCGCATTGATCAGAAGATTCAGAACGACCTGCTGCAACTGATAGGGGTCGGCCATCGTGAGAGGCAGGCCCGGCGCGAGCTCGCTATTCACGACGATATTCTCGACTTTAAGTTCGTAGCTGCGGAGGGCGAGCGTGCGCTCGACGATTTCGTTGAGGTCCACGCGCGTGCGCTCCGGCTTGTTTTCGCGGGCGAAGTACAAAAGGTTCTTTACGATCCTGCGGGCGCGCTCGGCCTCGTGGAAAACCTTGCGGGCCTCGGCGAGCTGCGCCGGCCTCAGGCTGTGGCCGAGCAGCAGCTGGGCATAGCCCATAATGGCGGTGAGGGGATTGTTGAGTTCGTGCGCGATGCCGGACACCAGCTGGCCCACGGCCGCCATTTTTTCGGTCTGCAGCATTTTCGACTGAATCTGGCGCTCGCCCGTTACGTCGGAATAAAGCTCAAGCCACCCGGCAGTGCGGCCTTCCGCATCGAGGACCGGACGAACAAATCGTTCGAGGACACGCCGCGGCGGCCTGACCATCTCGAGTTCGTCATGGCCCGGTTCTCCGGCACCTCTCTCGAAGGCTTTCCAGGGAGCGGCGAAGGCCCCGGGATTGCGGAAGCGATTGGCGACGAGTTCTTCCAGCTCGCTGTACTGCTTGATTCTCGCGAACTCGTTGACGCCGATTCCGAAGAGCTGTTTGAATCGTGCGCTGGAGAATCGCAAACCACCCGAGGAATCGAAAAGGATGATTCCGGATTGCACGGAATCGAGCACGCTACGAAGCTCGGCTTCGAGCTGACGCCATTTTTCCTCGGCGCGGCGCACGATCGAACCTTCCTCGAGACAGAGCAAAAGGTATTCGGAGCCGGGAAGGATCGCACGCAGCGTAATGCGGACGTGAACTCCACCGGAAAGAGACGTCTCCAGGCTCTGTGTTGTCGGATGCGGTTTCGGAAACCACACCTTGGAGACTTGCCCGTCGGGCGGATCGGGAAGCAGTTCGCCGAGAGTCGTGCGCCGGACGTTCGCTTCCCGCAGGCGCAGGAGTTCCCGGGCCCTCCGGTTGGCTTTCTGAATTGCGCCCGCTTTGTCTATAACGAGAAGCGCCTCGGAGCTCGAATCGAACAAGGCATGAAACGCAGCTTCGGAAGGAAGAAAATCCACACGGAGCGAAGCGAGGTCGGCGCCGGGGTTCGGCGACGCGTGGACGGGGCCGGCCCTCGGAGAAAAAGCAGACGCATCCGTTTGTTTCATGGACTTACCATCGGCCCTGCACGATCCAATAGCTTGAAAAAAGCGCGAAGCCAATGGCGACCGCATACTCCACGCCGCGGCGTACGGCTTTCGCCAGACGAAATTTCCCCGCGCAACTCCACCGATCGCGCATGTTTGGTCTACTGCATTACCTTGGCCAAGCGTTGTTATGGTCAGAAGTCGCGGATTTTGAATGAATTGGCGCTAAGTTCGGACGGCAAGCGAGCGGAGGACTTCCCACTTCG
This sequence comes from Candidatus Acidiferrales bacterium, assembly GCA_035279445.1. Taxonomy (GTDB): domain Bacteria; phylum Acidobacteriota; class Terriglobia; order Acidiferrales; family UBA7541; genus Palsa-295. The sequence goes on from DATEHV010000014.1 coordinate 307,168, forward strand.
ACACGGATGGCGACGCGGGCTTCCCTGTCTAGGAATCACTCAGGCGAGCGATGGAAACGGTGACTGACGGGAAGCGCGGGCGCGGGGGAGCGTGCGCATCAACCTAGATCCGAGCGCGACTCAGCCTCGTACTGCTTGAGCTTGCGATAGAGAGTGGTTTTGCCGATGCCCAGCAGTCGCGCAGCGGCGAGCTTGTCGCCGCCGACTTCGCGCAACGCGCGCAGGATGGCCCGGCGCTCGAGCTCCTCAAGCGGCAGCAATTCGTCGCTCTGCGGCATGCGGCTGCCGGAGCCGTACTGAAGATTGGAAGGGAGGTCGCCGACATGAAGCAGCGGGCCGGAACCGAGGGCGACGGCGCGCTCAATGGCATTTTCGAGCTCGCGGACGTTGCCAGGCCAGTCGTAGGCGATCAAGCGCGCCATCGCATCCTCCGAGATTGCCCGGATGTTACCGTGCGCATCGCAGAATTTTTCGAGGAAGGAGTTCACCAGGATGGGAATGTCGCTCTTGCGTTCGCGCAGCGGCGGGAGCTTGATCTGCACGACATTGAGCCGAAAGAAGAGATCCTGGCGAAAGTGGCCCTGGCGCACGGCGGCTTCCAGGTCGCGGTTGGTGGCGGCAATCACGCGAGTCGAGATGGAGATCCGGTCAGTGGAGCCCACAGGCTTTATTTCCTTTTCCTGGAGGGCGCGGAGGAGTTTCGCCTGCAAATCCACGGGTAGGTCGCCGATCTCGTCGAGAAAGAGCGTCCCGTTGCCCGCCGACTGCATCAGGCCCGTCTTCGATTGCACCGCCCCGGTGAACGCTCCCTTTACGTATCCAAAGAGTTCGGATTCGATCAGCGTGGGAACCAGGGAGGAGCAGTCCACGGGAACAAACGGCTCGTTGCGGCGCGTGCCCAGGAAATGTATCGATTTGGCGACCAGTTCCTTGCCAGTGTCGCTCTCGCCGAGAATCAAGACGGGATAGTTGTGCTGGCTGACCTTTTCGACCAGGCGATACACGCGCTGCATTTTGGGGGAAACGCCGATCAAACCGCCGAAACCGGGACGGGTGCGAAGCTGCTCCCGCAGGATGCGATTTTCCTGGTCGATCTCAAGCGAGCGAACGACGCGGTCGAGCTTGGCGCGAAGTTCGGGGACATGAAACGGCTTGGTGACATAGTCGGCCGCCCCGATTCGCGTTGCCTCGACGGCGCTCTCGATCGTGCCGTATTGCGTGAGGACGATCACGGCCGTTTGGGGATACATCTCGCGGACACGCTTGAGGAGCTCGATTCCACCGAGTTGAGGGACGCGAAGGTCGGTGATGACAATGTCGGTGGGGTACTGGTCGAGCACGTCCATGGCTTGCTCGGTCGTGGAGGCGGTGCGGGCGCGCAATCCGGAGTCGGCTACTATGTCACGGCAGAGGGTGCGTGTGGCATCCTCGTCGTCAACGATCAGGACGCTTACAGGATTCGGCCGTTCAACGACCGGGGCAGTCTCTGCTCCACTGGAGGGCAATGGGATTCCTCCTTGTGTTCCGTTCCGCGATGCAAATGCAAAGCGAAGACCAGTCTGGAACGGACACGCTGCTGAAAGTGCCGCGCTTAGAAGCAGGGGACGACAGCGTGCGGCCGGGACTCTAGTGCCGAATTGGGACGAATGGCAAGCCCGTATAAATACACAGGGCCGTAAGTCCCTGTTCTTCAATCGAGTGCGAATATGGGAGGGGGTCAAGTCCTGATTTGGGAATCCCAGGGCCGTTGCGCTTACAATGGGTTCGGCTGGCAAGTGACGCGACAGGCCGACTCAGGCCACCTTGCTGTGCCGTGCGACATCTGAAAAAGACGAAACTCGATGTAACGCTTTCTATCCAGCAGAAGGCGCCAAGCCAAATGAAAAAAGGAGAAGCAAATGAAACGCACCAGTATGCTTCCGGCTATGGCAGCTCTGCTGAGCCTCGTGGTAACCGTTGGATGGCAGGCGCGGGCGCAGGACCAAGCGGCGCCCAGCTCGACGGCGTCCGTTGCACCGAATGAAATCTCGCCCGGAACGCGTTTTCTGATCGGTTTGCAGGATGGGCTCAGCACAAAGGACGGAAAAGCGGGCGACGGCTTCACAGCGCGAACGCTTGAACCGCTCTTGAGCGCCGACGGAACCGTCCTGCGCCCAGGCGCGGAAATCCGCGGACATATCGACAAGCTCGAACCCGCTCATCAGGCGGGCCGCGCCCGCATGTGGCTGACGTTTGACGAGATCAAGACGCCGGAGGGCTGGGTGCCGCTGGTCGCCATGCTCGACGATGTGCCCGGTGTGCACTCGATCCGCGTGGATTACAACCGGGAGGGAGAGATCGAAGCGAACTCGAACAAGCGGCGTGAAGCGCTTCAGGCCGCCGCGGCTGGAGCGTTCGTGGGCGCCGCACCCGGAGTGGCTGCGCGCAGCGGAAAGGATGCGGCCGTGGGCGCCGCCGCCGGCGCGGTTGCCGCGTTCATGGTTACCTACGGTCTCGGCGAGGAATTGTCGCTCGAGAAGAACACCAAACTCGAGCTGATACTTGAGAGGTCGCTATTCCTTCCTCGGACCTGATTTGCCGGGCGGTGCGTGGCGCCGTGGCTACAGGCGGCGCCACGCACCGGGCACGAATCTCCGGCCGCTGCGACGCCGTTAAGGCCCGCCTCGCCTTGGAATTCCGGGAGAGTGCTGGTAGATTCATTCTCTCGATGGCCACCAACAATTCGTCCCTGCAACGCATCCTGATTGTCGAAGACGAAGAAAACGCCCGCAAGGGCTATGAAGCCCTCCTGCGCAAATGGGATTGCGAGGTGTTGGGCGTTGCAAGCGGCGAAGAGGCGCTGGCAAAATTCCCGGAGTTCGATCCCCAGGCGATTCTGGCGGACGTCGAACTCCCGGGCATGAACGGCCTGGAACTGCTGCGTCATATGGGCGACGACACCCGGCGCATTCCGGTGATCATCATCACGGGGCGAGGAAGCGACGAGCGCGTGGTGCAGGCCATCGACGCGGGCGCCTTCTGGTATATCGAGAAACCTTTGAAACCGCCGGTCCTGCGCGCGCTGCTGGATCGCGCGCTGGGGCGCGTGCGGGACCAGCAGGCCGTAGCGGCGCTGACGCGCCAACTCCGCGAAGCGGGAAAGCTCGGCACACTGGTGGGATCGTCGAGCGCGATGCAAGAAGTGATGCGGCAGGTCGAAATGGCCGCTCCCTCAACCGCATCGGTCCTCATCACCGGCGAGACCGGCTCAGGGAAGGAAATGGTTGCGCGCTCGATCCATATGCTTTCGCCGCGAGCGGAGCGCCCGTTTATCGCCATCAACTGTTCCGCCATTCCCGAATCGCTGATGGAGAGCGAAATCTTCGGCCACGAGAAGGGCGCTTTCACCGGAGCGGCCGAGCGCCGGGTCGGATGCTTCGAACTGGCGCACGGAGGCACACTCCTGCTGGATGAAATCGGCGAAATGCCCGCGCCGACGCAGGCGAAACTGCTTCGCGTGCTGGAGGACGGCAAGATTCGCCGGCTGGGAAGCAAAGTGGAGACGCCGGTGGACGTACGCGTGCTGGCGGCCACGAACAAGAGTCCCGAGCAGGCCGTCGCCAGCGGGCACCTCCGGCAGGACCTCTATTTCAGGTTGAACGTGTTTCACATTCATCTTCCGCCCCTGCGCGAGCACAAGGAAGACCTGCCTTTGTTGATCGACCATCTGCTTGCGGAGATGTCGGAGAAACACGGGAAGAAAGTCTCGGGAGTGAACGCGGATACGCTTGACTTATTCAAATCGTACCCTTGGCCAGGAAACGTCCGCGAACTGCGGAACGTGCTGGAGCGCGCCGCGATCGCATCGGACCGTGGGACGGTGAGCCGCCAGCATCTACCGCCGGATTTCGGCCATACCCCGACGGTGGCAGGGGCAGGATTAGGCGGAGTGCGATTTCCGGTGGGCACAACCGTGGGCGATGCCGAGCGCGAGCTGATCCTGCAGACTCTGGGGGCCACGAACCAGAACAAGACGCGCGCCGCGGAGCTGCTGGGAATCAGCTTGAAGACACTCCACAACAAGCTAAAGGAATACGAGGCGGGGCGGAGAGATGCGTCTCAGCCTGAAAACTAAATTCACGCTAGCCACGTCTCTGCTGGTACTCGCCGTGGTGGCCGTGGTTTCGAGCCTGTATCTCGGACGACTGATGCGCCAGACGCTTCGCGAGGCGAGCGACAACGCCGGGTTCATCGCACAGCAGGTGTACGGCGCGTGCGGCAATGCGCTGAAGGAGGCCGCCGAGAGCGAGCAGGCGCCGGCTTCGCTGCAGCCGGACGACCTGCGAGCGTACGTGCGCCGCGCGTTTGACAACAGCAGCACGCTGAATTCGCTGATCGAATCCGATGTGGGAATCTCGCCGACCATCTATGAAATCACGATCAGCGACGCGAGCGGGATCGTGCTGGTTTCCAGCGACGCGACGCTCCGAGACCAGCAGGTGGCCCGGCGCCTGCCAATGAGTTCGCTGGCGCGCGCGGGATTTTTCGAGCAACTGCGCGAGCTGTACGGTCCGCCGCAGATCTACGAGTTTTCACTGCCCTTTCAACTCGGGACGGCCCCGTTCGGCGACATCCGCGTGGGATTGTCCTCCGCGCTGATACGCGAACAAATATCGCCGGGGCTGGTATCGGCGGGTTACTGGGCGCTCGGGTCGGTGCTGCTCTCGACGCTGCTGGCGTTCGTCGTGAGCACGATCGCCCTAGCCCCCATCAGCCGCATCTCGGCCCAGCTGGACCGCATTTCGGCGGGCCAGTTCGACGCGGAGCCGGTGGTTGAGCGCGGCGACGAACTGGGAGCGGTGAGCACGAAGATCGTGGGGATCGGGCAGCAGCTGCGCGACGTGCGCGAGATTTTCAGCACGCTGCGCGAAAACCTCGACCAGGTGATGACCGGGCTCGAGGACGGATTGCTGCTGTTCAACGCCGAGGGCCGCGCCGTGCTGGTGAGTCCGGCGGTCGAAAACTTTCTCGGAGGGCGGGCGGAAGCGCTGCGGGGCCGGCACGTGTCCGATATTTTTCCGGCGAGGCACGCGTTTCGCAGCGTGCTGACGATCCAGGGCGAACAAATCGAACCCGCGGACAGCCGGGAAGTGACCCTTGAGGGAAGCGGGGGGCCGCAGCGGATGGGGGTCAGCGTGCAGGTGATCCGCGAACAAGGGACGCGAATGGGCACGCTGATGACGCTGCGCGACGTGGAGTCGATCGAACGGATCGGCAGCCAGCTGCAGGTATCGGAGCGCCTTGCGGCGCTGGGGCGCGTGACGGCGGGAGTGGCGCACGAAGTGAAGAACCCACTCAACTCGATGCGACTTTGGCTCGAAGTGTTGAAGGCCAATATGCCGGTCGATCCCGAGCCCCAGCAGGCCGTGAAAATGCTCGACAGTGAGATTGACCGCCTGGACCGCGCCGTGAAAACGTTCCTGAATTTCACCAAGCCCGTGGAGATCAACCTGGAAGAGACGAATTTGCGGGCGCTGATGGATGAGGTCCTGGACGCCGCGCGGCCCGCGATCGAGAAGGCCGGCCTTTCCCTGCGCGCGGATATGCCCGCCGATTTCCCTCGAGTCCGCGTGGATCACCAGCTGATCCATCAGGCGGTCCTGAACCTGCTGTTGAATGCTTGCGATTTCACCGATCCCGGCGGGAGAATCACGCTCAGCCTGCGCCGAAACGGGGAATTTGCCGTGATTGCCGTGGAAGATACCGGAAGGGGGATCCCGGCGGACGATCAGAAGAAGATCTTTCAGCTATTCTTTACCACGAGGCCGGGGGGAACCGGCATCGGGCTGGCGAACGCTTTTCGATTTGTGCAATTGCACAACGGCCGGATAGAATTCGAATCAGAGGCTGGTCGCGGAACGACTTTCCGGGTGGAGCTGCCTCTGGCCCGCTTTGTGGATACGCCCGCCGGGAAAGCCGCGATCTCGGCCGGCTCTGTGTAGCAGGAAAAGGATCGATGCCCAGCCGTTTCATCGATGCCCGAATGACCGTTGCTCTCCTTGCGTGCGCCGTCTCGATCGCCGCAGGGGGATGCGGGCGGACGAGTGTGCACGCCGCCGCGCCTGCCAGCGCGCCCGTTCCGAAGGACGCGGGACGGCCGATGAATACCGCGCCGGATACCGACGCGGCTCCCCCGGTTGAAACGGTGGAAGCGCCGCCAACGCTTCCCGCGGTTTCCGAGCCTCCTCCTCCGCCGGTTGCAATTCCTGCGCCGCGGCCCGCTACGCCGCGCAAACTTGCGGGCGATCAGCCCGGCGCGGAAGCCGATTCGGAGCCCGCGGCGCACCCGCCTGCTCCGCAAATTTCGCCCCGGCTCTCGCCGGGCGACCAGGCAAGTTACGAGAGGAAGACGAACGACGACATCTACGTGGCGGAAAAGAATCTGGCCCAGATTAACGGCAAGCAATTGAGCGCGGCGCAACAGGATCTCTTCGACAAGATTCACAGCTTTCTTTCCCAATCGCGCGATGCCAGCAAGGACGGCGACTGGGCCCGCGCGCAGAATCTGGCGCAGAAGGCTCGCCTTCTCTCGGCAGAGCTGATCAACTCGTTATAGCTCACCGCTCCGACGGCTGTCTCACGAACCGGCGCACCCCGGGGACTCATTCACCGGTCCGCAGTTCTATTTCGCGATGCGCACCGAGGCTATTGGCTCCGCGCCCGGATTGTGGTAATTCTTACTGCCATGTGAAGTCTCAGCCCAACCAGGAGGGAGCGCATGCCGATTTCGGCCCAGGATGTCCGGCAGTCCCTGTTGGCAAAAGATCCGGAGTTTCGAAGTCTCGCCGAAGAGCACTCCCGATGTGAATCCCAGCTTGAGCAGATCGTGAAGTCACCCTACCTGAATGCAGAAGACCTGATGCAGGAAGCGGCGCTGAAGAGGTTAAAACTGCGCTTGAAGGACCGGATGGAGCTGATTCTGGCGCGTCACCAGCGAACAGCAAGTTCGTAGGGCCGAGCCCGCGCGATCGCTTCTGTCGTACAATACGGCTGCATTCGAGCCGAGGTAACTCCCGTCCTCATGGTCAAGGAAGCGTACAAATTTGCGGTCCCGCCGATTGTCGCCGGTGTGGCCTGTCTGGTGCCCGGCTGGAAATGGCCCGGGGGGATCCTGATCTTTCTCGGACTTTTCGTTTTCTATTTTTTTCGCGACCCGGAGCGCGCGATTCCTTCCGAGCCGGGGACGGTGGTTTCTCCGGCGGACGGCCGCGTGGTCGAGATCGTGAACGAGAAGCTGGATTCGACGATGGGCCACCGCGTCAGCATTTTTCTTTCCATCTGGGACGTCCACGTCCAGCGCGCACCGGTGGCGGGCCGGATCTCGGAGGTGGTCTACCGGCCCGGACGATTCCTCGGCGCCTATCGCTCGGCGGCATCGCGGGAGAACGAGCAGAACGTGATCTCGATACATACGCCAGGGGGGACGTTGGTCTTCAAGCAAATCGCCGGGGCGATCGCGCGCCGCGTGCTATGCTGGAAACAGCAAGGCGAAGCGGTGGCGCTGGGCGAGCGCGTCGGCATGATTCGATTCGGCTCGCGAGTGGACATCTGGCTTCCGCTAGAGGCGGAAGTGGTAGTGCGTCGCGGACAAAAGGTGGAGGGCGGAGCAAGCGTCCTGGCGAAATGGAATTCAATAGCATAGACCCGATCGGCAACGAGGAAGAACCGCGGCGATTGTTCCGCAATCATCGCCTCCGCCGCGGTATCTACCTGCTTCCGAGCATGTTCACGGTCGCAAACCTGCTTTGCGGCTACTACGCCATCCTGGCGACACTGGAAGGCCAAGCGCCGGACTTCGACAACGCCGCCCGGGCCATCGGCATCGCGATCGTTTTCGATTCGCTGGATGGACGCGTGGCGCGGGCCATGGGCACCAACAGTGAATTCGGGAAGCAGTTCGATTCGCTCGCCGACGTCATCAGTTTCGGAATCGCGCCGGCGTTCCTGGCGTACGCGTGGGGCGTCCGCGCGCTGGCAGCGGCAAACGCGCCGGAAGGGCTGCATCTGACGCAGCTCGGCTGGCTGATTGGATTCATCTATCTCGGATGTTGCGCCTGGCGGCTCGCGCGATTCAACATTCAGGGAATGGCCTCGGGCGGAAGCCGCTTTTTCGCGGGGATGCCGACGCCCGCGGCGGCGGGCATGATTGCGGCGTCGGTCCATGCCTTTGTGAATCCGATACAGGATGCGCGGACGTCGCTGCTATGGCTGCTGCTCGTACTGGCGCTGGGCCTGCTGATGTCGAGCACGGTGCGGCATTACAGCTTCAAAGACATCGAATGGACGCGGCGGCAGCCATCGCTGGCGGTGGTCCTGATGGTATTGCTGATCGGCGCGATCGTCCTCTTCTCGCAGATCACACTGATGCTGCTCGCAAGCGTGTACACGCTCCACGGCGTCACGCTGTACGTGGCGCGGTCGGTGCGACACCGCCTCGCTTCGCGCCACGCCTGAGCGATGCCTTCCCGGCAGGGGAATTCCCATCGCGTCGCCATTGTGGGCGCCTCTTCGCTCCGCGGCAAAGAGCTGAAACAGGTGCTCGAAGACCGTCATTTCCCTGCGAGCGACATCTTACTGCTCGACGAAAGCGTCGCAGCGGGAACCTTGACCGAAGCTGGCGGGGAGCCGACGTTCATTCGGGCGCTTGACGAAGACAGTTTCGAGGGCATTCGCTTCGCGTTCTTTGCTGGCAGCAGCGGCGACGCCGAGCGGAACCGCGTGGCGGCGCAGAGCGCGGGAGCGTCCGTGATTGATTTGACCGGCGCGCTCGCCGGCGCGGGCCGCAAGAGTGCTTCCGCGGTGACGCGCATTCCCTCGCTCGACTCCGCGGCGCCGACACGGCCCGGGGGTGAAGTAAGCGGGCCGGCCGGGCGCGTCGCTTACTATTCGCCGCCGGCTCCGGTGATCATTGGCTGCACGCTGGCAATCGGCCTGCGGACATTTCAGCCGCTGCGAATTTCGATGCTGCTCTTTCCTCCGGTCTCCGAACGCGAACAGGCCGGCATCGAAGAACTCGAAAGCCAGTCGGCGAGCCTGCTTTCCTTTCGGGAGATCGGCCAGCCCGTTTTTGGCGCGCAAGTCGCGTTTAATTTACTGGTGGGCTACGGCGAGGAGTGCCGTCCGAGCCTGGCCGACATGCGCTCGGGAGTGGCCCGCGATATTGCGATGTACCTGGACGGCCGCGCCCCGCTGCCCGCAATTCAATTGGTGCAGGCGCCGGTGTTTTACGGGTATGCTGTCGCGGCGTACGCAGAGCTGGCTTCGCCGGCATCCGCAGAGCAACTCGCGGGCGCGTTTGCGCACCTCGGCGTGAAAACGAGTGCCGCGGGCGAAACGGCGCCGACGAACGTCAGCGTGGCCGGTGAAAGCGAGATTCACCTCGCGCGGATCGAGCGCGACCCGAATGTGCCGAGCGGCGTGTGGCTCTGGGGCGTCGCGGACAATCTGCGCCTCGCCGCCACCAATGCGGTACGCATCGCGGAGGAGCTTATTGGCTCGTCGAACGACTGAACCCCGGCGCGCCGGGAGCGGGATTGCACTCTTGCTGGCGGTCCTCGCCGCGGCGGCTGCGTCAGTAGGCTGCGGATACCATGTGGCGGGTCACGGCGCGCAATTGCCGTCGGAGTGGAAGACCATCGCCATTCCCGCATTCAAGAACGATACGACGCGCTATCGCATCGAGCAGAAAGTGACGCAGGCGGTGATCCGCGAGTTCATCTCGCGGACAAAATACCGCGTCGTGCAGGACACCCAATCTGCCGACGCCGTGCTGAGCGGCGAGGTGCTCTCGATCGAAACAAACCCAGCGCTCTTCGAGGCGACAACCGGCCAGGTGACCACGATGCTCGTCACCGTGCACGCGAAGATCCTGCTGCTGGATAACAAGACGCAGAAGCCGGTCTACCACAACGACGACATGGTTTTTCGCGACGAGTATCAAATCTCATCCGACGTAAACACTTTTTTCGAAGAACAAGATCCGGCACTGGAAAGGATGTCGCGCGACCTGGCATCCCACGTGGTTTCGGACGTGCTGGAGAATTTCTGATGGCGCCGGTTTCCCCGGAAAAACTGCTCGAGCGCCTCGCGCGCGGCCAATCAGTGGCGGCGATCGTGCTGGTCGGTTCCGACCATTACCTGCGCGAGATGTGCCGCAACGGAATCATTGAAGCGTGCGTGCCCGAAGCCGCGCGCGAGTGGGCCGTGGCGCGCGTCTCCGCGCGGGACACCGGTTGGGACGAAATCCTCGGGCGCGCGCAAACGTTGCCGATGCTCGCTCCCCGGCAGGTGATAGTGATCGAAGGCGCCGAATCGGTGGAAAAGCTGGGAGAGAAATCGCGAGACCAGATTCTCGACGGTCTGGGAGAATACCTGAACTCGCCTGCGCCGTTTACGACGCTTCTGCTCGAAGCCACCGCACTCGACGGACGCCAGAAATTCTACAAGCTTCTCAATGAGAGGTCGCTGATTGTCGAATTGACGATCGGAACGGAATCGGCCGCGTCGCTCGCTGCGCAGATGGCGAAGGGGCTGGGAACGGAAATCGACCGCCAGGCTGCGGCGCTGCTGTCGGACATTCTCAATGGCGCGCCCGCCCGAATCCGGGTCGAGCTCGAAAAACTGGCGAGCTACACGCAGGGCCGCGGCCGGATCACGTCCGCGGACGTAGAAACTCTAGTCGTCGCGGCACGCAAGAACACCGTTTGGCAGCTCGCCGACATGCTTGCGAGCCGCAAGCGCGACGCGGCGCTGGGATTTCTTGACAACCTCTTGCGGGAGGGCGAGCAGCCTGCGGGGATTGTTGGAGCGCTCGCGTGGACTTACCGCAAGCTGATTGAGGCGCGAGATCTGCCCGCACACACGAGTGGCTATCAAGCCGCGCGGCAACTCAGCATGCGGCCGGAGTCCGCGGAGGCGGCACTGCGACAGGCGCACCTAGTGCCGAAGGAAGATTTGTTGGCAGGACTTGTCGCACTCGCTGAAGCGGACAGTCAGCTAAAATCGGCGAACCCGAATCCGCGCGCGATGATGGAATTCCTGATCGCGCGCCTCACAACTCCCGCCGCCTGAACCCTTTCATCCGCTGCCAAGCGAACGAAAAAGGCGCGCCGAAATTCGGGAACGCCTCTGCGGCGAATTCGCAGGTGGGAAAGCCTATTTCTTGGCTTTGAGGGCGTTGAGCGCCAGCGCCAGGCGGGACTTGTACCGATTGGCCGTATTCTCGGAGAGCGTGCGCTTGCGGATGGCCTTGTCGAGCTCGGAAAACGTGGCCGAGGCGAGCTTTTCGGCGCCCGCGCCATCCGCGGCGGTAAGCGCCGCACGCATCCGGCGAATGGCGGTTCGCACTCGCGTGCGGTTCATGCGATTGATCGCCGCCCGCCGTTCGGCCTGGCGAATATTTTTCAGTACGGACTTCGTCTTTTTCTTGTGCTTTACGGGGGTACCCTGAGCCATTCAACGCTCCTTCGCACGCGAATTCGAATTGACCAGAGTATCCGACGGGCGCGGCGGTGTCAATTTTGAGCCGCGACTCATCTGAACGCGCACACGTGCGCCGCCTTGCCAAGAAGGGGCCGGCGAGCTTACGCTCAATGCGCGGACACGGGAACGGGAAAACGCCATGGCGAAGAAAAAACCGAAGGCGGCGCCGAGCGACCCGGGAGCAGGCTGCCTCTACGTGGTTTCGACGCCGATCGGCAACCTCGAAGACATCTCCCTGCGCGCGCTACGAGTGCTGAAGGAAGCCGACGTGATCGCGTGCGAGGACACGCGGCAAACGATGAAGCTGCTCTCGCACTTCGCTATTCCCAAGCGGCTGGTGAGTTATCACGAGCACAACGAAATCACGCGCGCGCCGGAAATCGTGATCGAGCTGGAGCAAGGCGCGAAGGTGGCGCTGGTGAGCGACGCGGGCACGCCGGCGATCTCCGATCCGGGCCACCGGCTGGTGGGTCTGTGCGTGCGGCACGGCATCAAGGTAGTGCCCGTGCCGGGCGCGTCAGCCTTTGTGGCGGCGCTGGCGGCTTCGGGGATGCCCATCGAGGAGTTCGTCTTCGCGGGCTTTCTGCCGTCGCGGCCGACGGAGCGGCGAAAGGCAATCCGCGCGCTGGCTGCAGAACCGCGAACGCTGGCGCTCTACGAAGCGCCACACCGGCTGCTGGATACGCTCGAAGACGCGCTCGAAATTCTCGGAAACCGCCCCGCGGTGATTGCGCGCGAAGTGACGAAGGTGTACGAGGAGTTTCTGCGCGGACATCTTGAGGACATCGTTGAAGCAGCGAGGAAAAAGCAGCCGCGCGGAGAAATGACGCTGTTGATCGGGCCTCCGGACGGGCAGGCGAAGCACCTTCCGGGCGGCGAGAATTCCAAGAGCGCGATGCCGCTGGCCCGACACGTCGAGGAAATCATGCAGGAGCGCGGAGTGGACCGCAAAGCGGCGTTGAAGCTGGCCGCGCGCGAACGCGGATTGACGCGGCGCGAAGCCTACAAGCAGCTCCTGATCACGCGCGACGAATAGTCGCTGAGAATCAACCGGCGGGAGACGCGGCGGTGTGCGCGAAAAAGGCGTCGACGCGATCGAGAATTTCAGCGGCAGTCTGGGAATGATGGACGGCCTGACGAAGCTCGCCGCCGTTGCGCACGCCGTGGGTGAAGAGCGTGGCGAACTGTTTCATTTTCCCGATGGCGTCCGGCATATCGGCGGCGATCAGACTGCGAAAATATTCCGACAATAGTTGATAGCGATCGGCCTCCGTGGGTTCGACAAAGCGGCCGGAAGCCACGTAGTCGGAAATCTGGCGGAAGATCCAAGGGTTGGACGACGCCGTGCGGCCGATCATCACCGCGTCACAGCGGGTCTCCTCGACCATGCGCACGGCATCCTGCGGCGCGCGAATATCGCCATTACCGATGACGGGAATGAGCACGGCTTCCTTCACGGCGCGAATGATTCTCCAATCCGCCGATCCGGCGTAGCCCTGCATGCGGGTGCGGGGGTGGACGGCGATTGCCTCGATCCCCACCTGTTCGGCCATGCGGGCGACATCCACAGCGACGATATTATTGTCGTCCCAGCCGGAGCGAATCTTAATCGTCAACGGGATGCGCACAGCGGCGCGGACCGCGCGCAGCAGCCTTTCGAGATGCGGCAGGTCGCGCAGCAGGCCCGAGCCTCCACACTTGACAACCTTCTTGACCGGGCATCCGAGATTGATGTCCGCCTGATCGAAGCCGAGGTCCTCGATCAGGGCGGCCGCGGAAGCCATCACGGCCGGATCGGAGCCGAAAATCTGGCCGGCGATCGGGTGCTCGTCTTCGTCGAAGTAGAGGTAATGAAGGGTGCGCGCGGAGTTGCGCGTGAGGCCTTCGGCGCTCGTGAATTCGGTCATGATGAGACCGCATCCCCCGAGCGAACGGATTACGCGGCGGAAGACGGTATCGGTGACGCCGGCCATGGGAGCAAGGATCGTGGCCGGGCGAATCGCCAAATCTCGGATTTTGAGCTCCACGGGAAACATTCAGCCGGACCCCGTGACCGGAAGTACCACGCCGGACGACGTGGCTTCAGACTGACCCGCGCCGCCAGCAGCGGCCCTGGCAGCAGCTTTTCGAACTTCCAAGCCGTTTCCAAGTTTCGCGAGCAGGGCTTCTCTGGAGCCGCCGAAGAAATTCTCAAGAACCTGCCCGAGTGCGTGGTCGCGAGCCTCCTCGACGCTGAGCCTCGGCCGGTAGACGTAGGCCCGACCGGCCCTGTGGCGGTCAACGATGCCCTTGCGGGAGAGGCGGTCCATGATCGTCATAATCGTGGTGTAAGCGCGTGGGCGTCGAGCGGCGAGGCGGTCGCGAATTTCGCGGACGGTGGCTTCGCCGAGCGGCCAGAGAGTGTTCATGCAATCGAGCTCAAGGGGCGCGAGATCCAGCAGAGAGCGGCGCGGCGATGGCGTGTTTTGGGTCACGGGCGAGATTATCCCTTTTGCGGCGCCGTCTTCGACGCGCCGGCGGCGGCCGATCGTCCCGCCGAAGCGTCTAACGGGCTCGCGCCGGTCGCGCCACTTTCGCCGGCGAGGAATTTGTCCGCGCGAAGCAAGGCGCGGCGCAGCGATGGATTGCGCTCCGTCCATGGATTCGCCGTGGAAGCATCGGAGGCCGACTCGAGCGTGGCGCGAATGCCGGCCATTTTGGAATCCATATCGTCGATGAAATGAAGCGCGACGGCTTCGGGCGTCTGAGGCAGCGACGGAGAGCCGAACTCATAAGAGCCGTGATGGCTCAAGATGAGATGCTCGACGAGCACGGCGAGCGGAGACGGAAAGCCGGAAATCGCTTGGCATTTTTCCCGGACCAGCGCGGCTCCCATCGTGATGTGGCCGAGCAAGCGTCCGGCGTCGGAATAGTCGATTCCACGCGCGTAGCGAAGCTCGTCGATCTTGCCGATATCGTGGAGGACGATGCCGGCAAGAAGCAGGTCCGAGTCGAGCTCGGGATAGTGCGCGGCCACGGCGGCCCCGAGATCGATGAGGCTGACAATGTGTTCGAGCAAGCCGCCGAGATAGGCGTGGTGCATGGTCATGGCGGCGGGCGCGCGCTTGAGCCTGGGGGCGATCGCCGGATCCTCGACGACACTCGAGAGCAACTGCCGGAGCCACGGATTTTTCATTCCTGAGACGGCGGCCCGCAGGCCGGCAAAAAGCTTCTCGACGTCGTTTTTCGTGTGCGGGAGAAAATCGCCGAGGTCGTAGTCGCGTTCGGAGGCGGGGATGATTTGCTCGAGCGTCAGTTCCTTCTGGCCATTGTAGAGCTTCACCCGACCGCGAACCTTGACGACGTCGTCTCGCTCGAAGGTTTTCGCGAGGCCCTCGAAATTGTCCCACATCTTCGCAGGGATCGATCCGGACCGATCGCCGAGACTCAGCTCGAGCCAGGCCTTTCCAGTGCGCGCCGAAGTGCGTATTTCCTTTTCGCGGACCAAAAAGAGCGAGGCAACGACCTGGCCATCGGCAAGATCGATAATGAAGTGAGACTTCATGACCCGCTGGCTCTCGGCAGCGGCAACTTCTTCCGGGACTTTTTCTTGTCCGCGGCGTCCGGCGTGGGAGCAACTTCCTGGATGACGGTTCCGCCCTTGATCGCGGCGGTGTCCGTATAGCCCGGCTTCACCAGGACGTAACTCTCTTCACGGAGCTGCGCGAGATAATCGCGCATGGCCGGCTCCATCTTCTGTTTGTATATAATGTTCGTAATTTCGCCTTCGACCTTGTCGAGCGGCTGCAGGCCGGCCTGGAAGTGATCGAGCACCTTCAGGATCTCGAACCCGGTTTTGGTTTGAATGACGTCGGTGACCTGGCCCTTTTCCATGGTGAAGGCGGCGTCCTCGAGCTGCTTCGAGAGCTGGCCGCGTTCGTAGACGCCCAGATTCCCGCCGTCATGGGCCGTGGAGCCCTCGGAATAGCGCTTGGCGATGGCGACGAAGTCCTCGCCCTTTTCAACGCGGTTGCGCAGGTCGTCCGCGCGGGTGCGAACGGCGGCGATTTCTTCAGGGCTCTTGCCCTCCGTGCCCAGAAAAATCTCCGCCAGGGAGACCTGCTCGGGCCGGTTGAAATCCTGCTGATGGGCCGCGTAGTACTTTTTCACTTCGTCGCTGCCGATATCCATGCGAGCGCCGACTTCCTTGCCGATCACCTCCTGCGTCAACAGGCCGTTGCGGAGCTGATTCTTGTAGTCCTCCCAGACGATTCCCTGCGACTCGACGGCCTTCTCGAGATCTTCCAGGGTCGCGAGGTTGTTTTGTTTACGGACCTCGTCGAGCCGCTTGACGAGGTCGGTCTCGACGGTGATGTCCATGTCCTTCGCCCGTTCGATCAGAAGCTGCTGATCGATCATGTCTCGCAGCAGGTTCTTCTGGCGGTCTTTCAGTTCCGCCTGAATCTGGGCCTGGGTGCAATTCTGGCAATCCTGTTCGGTCTCCTGCTGAAGGCCGGCCGCCGCCTTTTGATAATCGGAGAGCGTGATGATCTGATTGTTCACGCGCGCGACAATCTCTTCGACAATGGTGCCCTTCGACTGCGCGCGGGAAATCCCGGGAGCCAGAAGAGACAGAGCGCAAAGTGCAATGAACGGAAATGCCAAGACAGTCGGTTTTTTCATGGCAATCACTCGGAGAAAATTCTATCCCTACGATTGTAGTTGTAGCAACACGTTTCTCACAGCGTCCATCGCCGAGCTCTTGGCCGCCTTCCAGCCAACCCACAGGACGCCGGTAGGGTCAAGTCGCAGGTCGCGTCGCTTGCCGATCAGCTTTACGAGACGCTCGGGGCCAAGCGGCGTATCGTCATAGAACTTGATGGCAACCTGCTCGCCGCGGCGATCGATGGTGGCGACCAGCAGCTTTTCCGCGAGGGCTTTCAGGACCGCATAGTCGAGCAAATTTGCGACCGCCGGCGGTGGCGGACCGAAGCGATCCTCGAGTTCGCGGCGGACCTCGTCCCGCTCGGAATCCGAGGCGACGCCGGCGATGCGCTTATAGATGCGCAGGCGCAGGTTTTCACTCTCGATGTACTCCGCGGGGATGCGGATTTCGAGCCCGAGGTTCAGTGTGGCGTGGCGCTCGGGCATAACCGCCTCTCCTTTGCGCTCCGCGACGGCGCGCTCCATCATCTGGCAGTACATGTCGAAGCCGACTGCTTCGATGTGGCCGTGCTGCTCGCGGCCCAGCAGGTTGCCGGCTCCGCGCAATTCGAGGTCGAGTGCGGCAATGCGAAAACCGGCGCCGAGGTCGCTGAATTCCTTGAGTGCAGCCAGGCGCTGTCGGGCGATGGAGGTGAGCGACCCTTCCGCCGGGACGAGCAAGTAAGCGTAGGCGCGCTGGTTCGAGCGGCCGACGCGCCCGCGGAGCTGGTAAAGCTCGGAAAGGCCCATGCGGTCGGCGCGATTGATGAGGATGGTGTTTGCGCGAGGAATGTCGAGACCGTTTTCGACGATCGTGGTCGAGACGAGAACGTCCGCTTCATCGCGAATGAACTTCAGCATCACCTTTTCGAGCTCCGACTCGCGCATCTGGCCGTGGCCGACCACGACGCGCGCGCGCGGCACAAGACGCTTCACCATCGTGGCGAGCGAGGCGATCGATTCGACGCGGTTGTGAACGAAAAACACCTGGCCGTTGCGCGCCATCTCCTCCTCGATCACGCGCTGGACGAGCGTTTCGCTGAAGGTCGCCACGGTGGTTTGGATGGCGAGGCGGTCTTTCGGCGGCGTCTCGATCACGCTCATGTCACGAAGCCCGACGAGCGACATGTGCAGGGTGCGCGGAATAGGAGTAGCCGACATGGTGAGCACGTCTACGTTTTTGCGCATTTCCTTGATGCGCTCCTTGTGCGCCACGCCGAAGCGCTGTTCTTCGTCCACGACGAGCAGGCCCAGATCGTGGAACTTCACGTCCTTGGAGAGAAGACGGTGCGTGCCGATGACCACATCCACTCTTCCAGCTTCAAGCTCGTCGAGAGTCTTCTTCTGCTCCTTTTGCGCGCGAAACCGGCTGAGCATTTCGATGCGCATTGGAAACGCGGCGAAGCGACGGCGAAACGTTTCCAGGTGCTGAAAGGCCAGCACGGTCGTCGGCGCAAGGACGGCCACCTGCCTGGAATCCGCGATCGCCTTGAATGCGGCCCGCATGGCGACTTCCGTCTTGCCGTATCCGACGTCGCCGCAAAGCAGCCGGTCCATCGGCAGACCGGATTCCATGTCGCGCTTCACGTCTTCGATGGCGCGCTGCTGGTCCGGGGTTTCCTCGAATTCGAAGGCGTCCTCGAACTCGTGTTGCCAATTGGAGTCCTTTGGGAAAGGGTGGCCCGGAGCGGTCTTGCGTTCCGCGTAGAGCGCGAGAAGCTGCTCCGCGAGGTCGCTGACGGATTTTCGCACGCGCGACTTGCGCGTCTCCCATACGCTGGTGCCGAGTCGGTCGAGCGTGGGCTCCACGCCGCCGAGCGACTGATACTTCTGCACGAGATCGAGCCGGGCGAGCGGGACGTACAGCTTGGCGTCGCCCGCATAGCGCAGGAACATGAACTCGCCGGTGGCGCCTTCCACGACTACCTGGCGCAGTCCCTCGAATTGGCCTATGCCGTGGTCCACGTGCACGACAAAGTCGCCCGGTTTGAGATCCGAGAAATCGCTGAAGAAGCTCGCGGTCCGGGGCCGCGAGCGCGGGCGTTGAGGCGGGAGGGTCTCGAATAGGTCCGCATTTCCATAAAGCGCGAGCTGGTCCTCGGGAAACACGACACCTTCTGCGAGAGGCGCCTTGACGAGCACTATGGCGGGGGCGCTGCCGCCGCTCGATTCCTCGGCCAACCGGGTGACCGTGACGTTTTCCTCGAGTTCGCCGATGCGGTAAGGCAATTCGTACTCATGGCAGATGTCGGCGAGCCTCTCGAGTTCGCCCGTGCTCGCCGCCGACGCCATCACCTGCTCGCCGGCACTCAGCCGGTCGCGCACTTCCGCCACAAAGGCGGCGACATTGCCGTGATAACTGGTGGTGGGCCGCGCCTGCAACGCGAATGAGGCCGCGCCCCCGCGCTCGACGCCAAGCTGCTCAACGGCGAGCCGCGGGAAGAGCTGGAGCGCGAGCGACCACTCCTCTTCGCTGAAAATGTAACGGCCCGGAGGCTCGGCACGAGAGTCGCCGGATTCCTCGAACGCTTCTTCGAGCCGCGCGCGATATTTCTCCACGGCGGTGTCGAGGGAATCAGGCTCGTCCAGTACGAGGATCGGCTCGACCGGCAGATCGAACAGCACGGCGGGGCGCTCGCGGGCGGCCATCTCGCGGAACTCCCAGCCGGGATAAAAGCCTTCGAGCGCGGAGTCATCGTCGCGGCCCGACGCCGACGAGACGCGCTGCCGCTCGAGAACCTCGCTGCGGCGGAGAACTTCGGTGAGGGGCAGCAGCGCCGCGCGCTCAACGGGATTCGTGGAGCGCTGGGTATTCGGGTCGAATGCGCGGATGGATTCGATCGTGTCGCCGAGGAGTTCGATACGGACCGGCTGCGGAGTCTCGGGCGAAAACACGTCGATGATTCCGCCGCGCACGGCGTACTGCCCCGGCATCTCGCACGACGGGTGTTTCTCGTAGCCGGACTGCGCGAGGAAGCCGATGAGATCTTCGTGGGCGATGGATTCGTCGCGAGCGACCACGCGGGCGAGGCCGCGATAAAACCCAGGCTCGCACATGCGCCAAAGGACGGCCTGCACCGGGGCGATCAACAGGTCGGATTCTCCCGTAGCGAGGCGCCAGAGCGCGACGGCGCGATCTTCGGAAATTTCCGCGTGCGGTGAGCGGTTCTCATACGGAAGCACGTCGTGCGCCGGAAAATGAGCGACGCGGCGACCGGGTTTTCCGGAGACAGCGCGATAGAACCAGCGAAGGGGTTCGAGAAGCGCTTCGGCGCGCTGGTTGGACTCCACGATGAGAATGGCCGGGCGGCCGAGCTCGGCAAAAATCAGGGGAACAAGGAGCGCCTTCGCTGGGTCGGTGAGGCCCGTGAGGCGAATGTCGCCCACGTTGCGCCCGAGCTTGTCGCAGGCTTCCTCGACCTCGGGACGGCGCGCGATCCGCGACAAGAGTTCGGAAACCAGCGGGAGAATCATGCGGGGGCTTCCAGGGTTCGTTCGATCCGGCGACAGTCGGAATGCCGGGAGTCCATCGGGTGAGACAGAATCTGGTGCCGGAGAGTGCAGAGTTGCCCGATACTCCGGGTTTGGCGGGGGCGGAGCACGCCGGGACACTCGATCTCGCACACTAATCCCTTACCGTTGCGTTTCCACCCGCCCCGGTGGAGAATCAGCTCACTTTGCGAGACGACCTGTCCCAAACTTCTGTCCGCCGGCCGACTCCCAAAGGAGCGGCCGAGCAAACAATTCTAGCATGCGTGCTGGAATCTCCGCGGACGCCGCAATGAAGAAATGGGAGATTGTGCTCGCCATTGCGGGAGCATTACTCCTCGGCGTCAGCACTTGGGCAATACGGCGAACCGAGCCGCCGCACCGCGAATTGATCCTCGCCGACGCCCATTGTCGCACGCCGATTACGGTTATTGAGCCGGAAGCGCCGAAGATCGCAGGCTCGGGAGTCGTCTTCCACGGACTCTCGGCTAATCGACGGATCATGGAAGGCTTGGGCGTATCTCTCTCTCAGGAAGGCCTGCGCGTCTATTTGATCGATTTGCCGGGGCACGGTGACAACACCGACGCATTTACGTTTGCGCGGGCTCAGGAGTGCGCGGCGGCCGCAGTCGAGTCGCTAACAAGTAGCGGCCAAATTGATCCGAAGAGAACCGTGCTCGTCGGACACTCGATGGGTGCAGCGATCGCGATTCGCATGGCGGATCGAGAACCGGCCGCGGCAACGATCGCAATCTCGCCGGCGCCCATGACCCTCCCCCGACGCATGCCCGCCAACCTGCTCGTATTCAGCGCGGGCAGCGACCTCCGAATGCTCAAACGCCAGGCGCTGGAATTGGCGCACGCGGCGGGAGGTGATCGGACTGGTGGCGACGATTTCCTGCAACAGCGCGCCTTTCATCTCGAGTCCGTGTCGTACGCTACACACACAAGCCTGCTATTCGATTGGCGTGTGAATGCCGAATCCCGCAGATGGATCCGCGAGGCGCTTTCCCCGGCAGCTCGAAGTGCGCCTGAGCCGGGCGGAAGTCATCTCATCGATTTCGTTCATCATGGGCGACTAGTAAACGGCGTTGCCGGAAGTTTCGCAGGCCTGATTGGATTGCTTCTGGCGTTTCCACTGCTAGCGACAGTCGCCGCAAGAGCTTCGGGGCCGGCGCCAACTGAGGTTCCGGGTGCGCGGCCGACACTAATGCTAACCGAAGGAGCGGTGTGCGCGCTTGCGGCGGCGCTGCTTCTTGAGGTCTTTGTGCCGCTGCGATTTCTGCACATCTATGCGGGGGACTACCTCGCTTCGTTGCTTCTGGCGGTGGGAGTGCCGCTGCTCGCGTTGAATTGGAAAACGGCGAGGCAATCTCTGCCGTCAGACGCATGGTCGATTCTTGCCGCGGCGGCGCTTGGTTTGGCGGTGATGCTCGGCATTGGCCTGTGGTTGAACTGGCAGATCGACGACATGTGGCTGGATGGGCCGCGCTGGATGCGGTTCGCCGCGATCCTGCCGGTGGCCTGGATTTTTTCTTTTGCCGAAGAGGTGATGCTAGGACCGGTCGAAACAGGCCGGCGTCGCGCGCGGCGATTCGGGCTATTCCTTGCCCTGCGGGCGGAACTGTGGCTGGCGTGCCTGCTCGCCTACTATTCTCTGGCCAGCGGCCAGGTGCTGATCGTCATCCTGGTTACCTTCCTGACGCTGTTTTCGATCCTGCAGAGACTTGCAACCGATGCGTTACGTATACGCACAGCCACCGCCACGGCTACCGCGATTTTCAGTGCTATACTTTCTGCCTGGTTTATCGCAGACGTGTTTCCTCTGACCTGATACGAGACGTAACGAGGCCTTTGCCGGAGCCATGAAAGATATATCCATTGTGGGGGGCGGACCCGCCGGCGCGCTTTGCGGCGAGCGCCTTGCAAGCCATGGTTTCCGGGTGACGATTTACGACGAACGGCTGGCGTGGGAGAAGCCCTGCGGCGGCGGCCTGACGCACAAAGCGATTCAGGCGTATCCCTTTCTGTTGGATTCGACCCAACCGAAGAAAATCGTCCGCACGGCGGAGCTGATTTCCGGCGGCGGGCATCGGGCGCGGTTTGAGATGAGCCACCCCATCGTGATTTACGCGCGCAAGGTGCTGAACGGCATGCTGCTGGACCGCGCGCTTGCGGCCGGGTGCACCGCGGTATGCTCGCGCGTGACGAGCGTCCAGACGGCCGGCGAAACGGTGCGGCTGACAGCGGGCGGCGAAGAGCGGGAGTCCGATTTCGTGGTGCTCGCAGCCGGCGCGCGCAATCAACTGCTGCCCGAGACGACGGCTCTCGGCACGATGGACTTGGAAGTGACGCTCGGCTACTTCGTGCCTACCGAAGAGGACATCATCAAAGTGAAATTCCTGAAGCAGTTCGAGGGCTATTTGTGGTCCTTCCCGCGCGCCGATCACCTTTCGGTGGGCATCTGCGCGAAGATGGGCCAAAACCCGACGCAGAAATTGCGCCGCCACCTGGATGATTTCGTCGACGAAGAGAAGATACCCATGGAAGGCGCGCGATTCTACAGTCACATGCTGCCTTCGCCGCAGGCGCAGACGATTCGCGGCCGCCGCATCGCAGGAAAAAACTGGGCCATGGCCGGGGACGCAGCGGCCTGCGTGGATCCGATTACCGGCGAGGGACTTTACTACGCTCTGCGATCCGGGGACCTATTGGCCCAGGCCCTAATCGAGGGGCAGCCGGACGCCTATCCCGACCGGCTGCGCGCCGCTTTTTCCGCGGACCTGGAATTCGCCGCAAAGATCGCGAGAAAAATCTTTTGCGGGAGTTTTCTCGGCGGCGCGATCACCACCCGGATGGTGCAACTGCTGAACTATTCCCCGGCCTTCCGCGACCTGATCCGCGACGTCTTCAGCGGCTCGCAGGATTACAGCAGCCTGAAGCGGCGGTTGTGGGATCAGCTGGGGATTACATTCCTCGAATTCGCTCGCAGTTTCCTCGATCCTCGCGCGGTTGCCTCGGCGGCGCGCCAGGCCCGCCGCGAGCCCTTGCGATGAAGCGGCGAAAGACCGGGCGCGCAAGGCGTCCTGCAAAGCGTCGCGGAAAAAAGACGGCATCGCACTCCTCCGCCCAAGCTCATTCCGGACTGCCGGAGCAGCGCCTGCGGATCGGGCTAGAAGCAACTGTGGAACACGTCGTGAGGCCCGAGCATACGATTCAAATGGTTGATCCAAACCTTCCCGCGGTGTTTTCCACCCCTCACATGATTGGAATGATGGAACACGCGAGTGTGAGGGCCATCCGCGAGGAGCTGCCTCCCGGCGCAATATCCGTGGGCACGCGAATCGAAGTGGACCACCTAAAGGCGGTGGGGCCGGGCGCGACGGTGCGCGCGTGGGCGCGGTTCGTGAAATATGAAGGGCGGTTCCTGGTCTTCGAGGTCGAAGCGCGGGTGGGCGAGCACCTGATCGGGCGCGGGCGCGTGTTTCGCGCGATCGTCCAGCCGGACCTGCACGGCGCCAAAGCTAAGGCCCGCGTTCAGAGATAGCCGCTACTTCTTTTCCTCGATTGGCACTGAGGCCCGAGTGGTTTCCCAGTCCAGGCGCATCCTGCAAACCCTCCCGTCGTGATCGAACGCAATCGTGAAATTCTCGAGCGGGGACGCCAGCTTCGACACCTTCATCGGAACGCGCACGAGGTCGTATTGCTCGCCGGGATACGGAATGCCCCATTCGCCGGTTTGCTTGCTGATGATGAGCGTCCAAGCGGTCTTGGTGGGTAGGGCAAACAGCGTGTAACTGCCCGCAGGCACCAGCTTACCGGCGACATCGGCGTCGACATCAAGCACGAAAGTGGTGGCCTCGTTAGCGCCGACGCGCCAGGGTTCGCCGAACGGCACCAGGTCGCCGATAATCTTGCGCCCTCTCATCCGGGGGCTCGAATAGTCCACGTGAATGGCCTTGCCGTCAGAGAATCTGCATTCGGCCTTTGCCGGGGGGCTGGCGATCTGCCCGCAACAGAGTTGGGCCCCGCCCAGCATCGCGGCTACGATGACGCCCAGTAGCATGACTCGACAAGCGGCGGCGGATCCTCTGCGCATACGTCCTCCTCAGTTTCGAATCCTGTCTCTTTTGACGCGCCGCAGGAGCGATTCGATTCGGTCGAGAGCGATTGTTTGTTATCTCGCGGCCGGAGTGGCACCGGATGGGGGCTTTGCCGGAAAGGCAGCTCCGGCACTGATGTTGAGAAGGCCGTCG
Source organism: Candidatus Acidiferrales bacterium (assembly GCA_035279445.1). Lineage (GTDB taxonomy): Bacteria > Acidobacteriota > Terriglobia > Acidiferrales > UBA7541 > Palsa-295. Next base: position 331,116 of record DATEHV010000014.1, read on the forward strand.
ATGCCGAGATTCGGATACAGGCTTTTCATCCTGGACTTGAACTCATCTGCGGATTTCGACGACGCTTGCGCTTCGTCGGAATCCCGCATGTATTTTTTCATGAAGCCGAGGACGGAGGCGTCATTCGGCGCACCGGCGATCTGATGGCCGGGGACGACGATCACGGGATTGAGCGCAGCTTCCTGGTCGATGGTAGCCATCCAGTCTTTTTTCTGCGCGGCGGACATCGGCGCGTACGCGAAATGTGCGCCGCTGAAAAGCGTGTCGCCGCCCACGACGGCATTGAGCGACGGTATCCAGACGAAGGAGTTGTCCCCGGCGCTATCTCCCTGCAGCGGGCCGAAGATTTGCAGGGTTTCTCCCTCAAGGGTCAGCGTATTCCCGTCGAGAGCATCCGGGATAATCGGATTGGGCGGGATGTTGTCGCCATATTGGGGCTTCCAGGCTTTTACCCTGCCTTCCCAACTCGCTTTGATGCCCTGCACGACCCTCGGCAGTGCGACAAACTTCGCGTTGGGAAAAGCCTGGCGGATCACCACCAGACCGAAATAGTGGTCCGGATGAGGATGGGTGACGTACACCGTCGTCAGATTCTTCTTCGATTCCAGAATCGAGGCCACGAGGCGATGCGCGTCGCTCAGACGGAACTGCGCGTCGATCAGGATCGCGTCCGTGTCGCCGTAAATCAGCGTCGAATTGACGGCAATGCCTTCGGGAGGAGAGGTAAAGACCGTCAGGTGCAGCTTCGAGGGCGGGTCCGCTCCGGCAGCGCCGGCGAAGAGAATGAGGCCCGCAATCAACGGTGTGATTTTCATGTTGACTCACCGGGGGCGAGGTTTCGCCCGAGGCATCTTACAGCCGGCAGAATTCGGTGTCACCTTCCTCTGAAAACGCGACATGCAAGCGAGATTCGCGCTTCGCCGTCAAGTTCACCGCGGGGAATCTTTCGCGGATGGGGCCCGGGACTCTGCAGTCGCGAGGATGGCGCGCCAGAACGGCTCCTCCCGATCGATACGCAGGGAGACAGAGCAGTAATAGTGATCGAGAGAGATACGATCGACTCCCTCGAAATTGAAAATATCCTTCTCGGTGCAGATGACGCCGCGTGCACCGGTCGCGCGCGCGTCCGCTTCCAGCGCACGCGAGTCGGACGGAGTGTAGCGGTGATGATCGGGAAACACTTTGTGGCCCGTGATTTCAAATCCCCAATCGCGCAAATCAGCGCGGAATGCAGAAGGATTGCCGATTGCGCTGAACGCGAAGAGTTTGCGCGAGCGGGCATCGGCACTCTCGGCCCCGGGGTATTCGCCGCGCCAGAGCCGAACGGAATCGAGCTGCACGCGCGCGTAGAAGATGGGCGCATCGGAATCGCGCCGGATGGCGGCTTCAACGGCCGGGGAATGATCGCTGCGCGTGATGACCACAATGTCGGCGCGGGCGAGGGCCGAACGCGGCTCGCGAAGCCGCCCGGCGGGAAGCAAGTGCCCTCCGCCGAACGGATTTGTCGCATCCAGCAGGACGATATCGACATCGCGCGCGAGCGGAAGATGCTGGAAACCGTCGTCGAGCACGAACCATTGGACGCCTCGAGTGGCGAGTTCTTGGCCCTGCGCGTAGCGATCCGAACCGACGCCGAGTAAGACGCGGCCGCCCAGGCGCGCCTGGAGCAATTGCGCTTCGTCGCTCGCCGTTCCGGAGGACGTGACTTTTCCGCGATATCCGCGGGTGAGTATGCCGGCCTTTTTCGACTCGGCGAGAAGGCGTTGCGCGATCCACAGGACCATCGGGGTTTTGCCGGTGCCGCCGGTGGTCAAGTTGCCGACGCTGATCACGAAGCCGTCGAGCCGCCGCTGCCGGAGAATGCCTTTGCGGTAGGCGCGGGCGCGCAGGTGAGACACGGCTCCATAGGGCAGCGTCAGGGGCCACAAAAGCGATTCGACGAAACTCACGCCCGACGCCCCTGAGAATCGAGAACGGCGCCGATGCGATCGAGCGATCGAGCGGCCGCGCCGCGATTGCGCGCGGAAAGCTCGCGCGCAGCGCTGCCCATGCGTTCGCGCAGCGCGTCGCCTTCGATGAGCTGTACCCAGACCCTGCCAAGCTGCTGGCCGCTGGTCACCTGGACACCTGCCTTTGCGGCGAGAAACTTCGCAGCCATGTCTTGGAAATTTTCCATAGACCGGCCGAAAACGGGGGTCTTCGCAAACCACGCCGGCTCAAGAATATTATGGCCGCCGGCGGGAACCAGCGAGCCGCCGACAAATACGGCGTCCGCGAGCGAATAGAGGCCCGCGAGCTCACCGATCGAATCGAGCACGATCACATCCGCATTTTCGTCGAGCGCTGTAGCGAGATCCACGCGGCTGCGACGAACCACGTTCCAGCCGCCGCCGGCGGCGATGCTTGCCGCGGCGTCAAAGCGGTCCGGCTTGCGCGGGGCGAGAATCAGCAATGCGTGTCGCCACTGGCGCTGCACGATGTCGTAGGCGGCGAGCACGGCTTCTTCCTCATCCGCCACCACACTTCCCGCCAGGAAGACCGGCCATCGCTCCTGCCCGCGGATCTGGCCTTCGAGCCATGCGCCAAATCGGCTCGCCGCAGGAGGCTCGCCGTCGTATTTCAGGTTGCCGGTAACCTCCACGCGGGCATCGGGCGCGCCCATTTCGCGAAGGCGCGAAGCGTCCTCGAGCGTCTGCGCGAGAAAGAGCTCCGCATCCTGCATCACGCGCGACATAAAGGGGCCGACCAGGAATTCCCACCGCTTGTAACGCGCAAACGAGCGCTCGGAAATGCGCGCGTTCGCGAAAATCACGGGAACCGCGCGCCGCCGTGTCTCGCGCAGAAAATTCGGCCAGATTTCGGTTTCCATGACAATCACGAGCGCCGGAGAGATGGCGCGCAGCGCGCGGCGAACCGGCACAACCCAATCGAGGGGGAAATAGAAAATGCCGTCGGCGGTCTGAAGACGCTCGCGCGCAAGGCGGCCGCCCGTCTCGGTGGTCGTGGAAACGAAGACAGCGCGATCCGGGAAGCGCCGCTGCAGGCCTTCGACGAGGGGCCTTGCGGCGAGTACTTCCCCGACGGAAACCGCATGAATCCAAATCGCGCCGGGGGCGCGGGCCCGCTCACGGATGTCCCCCGGCAGAATGCCCAGACGTTCGCCAAGCGCGCTTGCGGGCTCGCCGCGCCGCCAGCCGCGCAAGGCGTAGTATGGCGCCAGCAGAAACATGCCCACCGCCGTGAGTATGCGATAGAAGAAATACATGGGAAGGCGAAGCGCGTCTCGCGACGATTCAAGGGCGCGACGATCCCGCCGCGCGCAAAGCGGGGATTATAGCGCGAACCTAGCGATTTCCGCCGGAGCGGCGGCAGCCGAACGACATCGAGCGGATGCGGGGAACACTCAACGGCGGGAGATACGGAGCGGTGAGAATCCTGCGGCGGGAACTACGCGCGCTCCTTTCGCATGTGTTTTGGCCAGATGCCGCTTTTCCCGGGCGACAGAATTCCATTGGGATCGATCGCGTCCTTTATTCTTTCATGGAAACGGAGGAGCGCGTGATTATTGAAGGAATAAACGTTCATCACGTCATCCATGTACGCGATGTGCGTGCGATATTCGCCCCAGCCATGCTCGGCAGACACCTGGATAAGGCGCCGGAAAACCTCGCGGCTCCTCCGATTGGCTTCCACATCGTGCACAATCGGAAAACCAAATAGGAAAACGAAGGCCCTTGGGAAAAACGCCCACGGAAGCGAGACGAACTGGTTTTTCGGCGCGACGCCGAGTTCCGCATAGACGTCTCCAAAAGCCTTCAGCGCTTCGAACACAGCCTCCCCGGTCATGGGCACGATCGGCGAGAAATCCATGTGTCCCTGCGTGGTGCCCAGAAATCCAAATACGGACAGATTGGGAATGCCGAGCGCAACTCTAGGCACATCGTCCGTGTCTTTCAGTTCCAGCGGAATCCGGTACGACCGGCCTTCTTTGAACGTCGCCCCTGGAATGGCGGAAAACTTTTCCTTTGTGTATTCCCACTGCGCTTCGACGACTTTGGCGGGGCCATAGAAATGGAGCTCGGCGCTCCAATAGGCGAGATTCTTCTCCCTGCCTACCTGCTCGAGTTGCGCGACCGAGAGTCCGCCCGGAAGATCCACAATTCCTCCGCCCTGCGACACGCGATAGTTGAGCAGGGGGCTGTCCAGGACCATCGTTCCACGGACAATTTCGGAGTTCATCAGGTACGACAGGGTCTCGACGAAAGGGATCAGATCATCGTGGCGAGGCACCATGACGGTGCCGTCCCGATAGGCCTCCGGCTCCGGGAGCAGCCAGACCCCCATCTTCGTGACCACGCCGAAATTGGATTGAGAAAACATCCCGTCGACGTAGGGGCCGAATCCGTAACGATATTGCTGCCAGGTTCGCGAGCCGGGAAGCGCGCCCATGCCCGTGCGCATTACCTCGCCGCTAGCCAGCACGATTTCCATTCCGCATTGGCTGGCGAAATGGTCGCGCATGGGAGTGCGCCCGCCGCCGCGTTCGAGGGAGTTGCCGACCGGACTTCCCCAACCGGGATCGGGCGGGTCGATCCAGACCTTGAGTTTGTGCTCCTGAATGTACCTGTAGAGATCGAAGTAGCTGACGCCGGGTTCGACCAGCGCGTAGTGGTTCGTATCGCTGACTTCGAGAATCCGGTTCATGCGCTTCAGATCGAGGACGACGCTGCCGGACAATCGAGGCGCCGAGCCGCCGTAGGCCAGATTCTTGCCGGTCGAGATCGTCCAGAGGGGAATTTTGTAGTTGTTGGCAACCTTGACGACCGTCTGCACCTGCTCCAGGCTGTCCGGCGCGACGGCCGCGGACGGAACCGAATCTTCCTGCTCGTGCCAGAAGGGTGAAAACGAGTCGCGATAGAGGTCCACATCGTCGTCGCTCGTGAAAACCCATTCCTTGCCGACGGCCGCTTCAAATTGCGCCAGGGCTGCGGCAAAATCGCCGGAGTTCACGCCGGGCGGAACTCTCATTGTTTGCTCCTCGTTCGCGGCCACTCGATAACGGCGAGGAACCGCATCGATGGCTGTGACGGAAATGCCGTCTGGGTCCTATCTTTTGTTGTTCCGCATCAGATACGCCGATATGGCGTCCAGGTCGGCGTCGGTGATTTCGGTCTTCCGAAACACGGGCATGTAAAGGACGCCGTGGCGGACGAACGTCTTGATCATCGCAGCGGTCAAATCCGTGCGCTCTTCCAACACCGCGGGTTTCTGGCCGCGCGCCGCAAGAGAATCCGTGCCGGGTTTTCCTGCGCCGGTGCCGTGGCACGGGTAACACCACTTGTCGTAGACCTTGTGCCCTCGCTCGATCTGCGCGCCGTCGGGTGAGGCCAGCGCCGGCGCGGCGAAAGTGGCGGTCAACAAAACCAACAGCAGAGCCTTCGCGTGATTCATGCCGTCGCCTTTCTCAAGTGTTTTGGCCAGATGCCGCACTTTCCGGGAGCGAGGATTCCGTTCGGGTCCACCGCGTCCTTGATGGACTCGTGGAAACGCCGCAGCGCGTGGTTGTTGAAAGAATATGTGTCCATCACCGATTCCATGAAGGCGGTGTGCGTACGGTATTCGCCCCAGCCGTGTTCGGCGGCTACTTTTATCAGGCGCTTGAAGGATTCCCGGTTTTTCCTGTTCTTCGCCACGTCGTGTTCGATGGGAAAGCCGAACAGCACCAGGAAACATCGCGGATAATTGGACGCGGGGCCGAGAAAGAACAGTGGACCCTTGGCCACGCCCATCTCCTCGTACGCGTCGCTGAACACCTTCTGCGCCTCGAGCACCGCTTCGCCCGTCATGGGAACAATCGGCGAAAACCAGACGTGCCCTTCGCTGCGCCCCCCGCCAACGCCGAATACGGAAAGGCTGGGGATGCCGACCGCCACGGAGTTTGGGAATTGAGCCACGTCGCCCGGGCCGAGCGGGAAGCGATAGTTGACTCCCTCTCGAAACCTGACCCCTGCGATGGCCGAAAACTTTTCCTGCGCGTATTCCCACTGCGCGGCGACAACCCGGGAAGGGCCATAGAACGGCAGCTCGATACTCCAGTAGCCGAGGCTCTTGTCCCGCAGATAATTCTCCAATTCAACGGTCGAAGGACCGCCCTGCCGCGCACGAAGCGATGCAAGCTCCGCATCCGGCTGCAGAAAATCCAAAGGGCTGGCGACGCTTGTGGTTCCCAGAACGATGCCGGAATTCATTAGGTACGCTAAACCGGCGACGAGCGGGATGAGGTCATCGCGTTTCGGGACGGTGACAACGCCGGTCAAATAGGCTTCCGGCTCGGGAAAGAGCCAGAAGCCCATCTTCGTGACCACGCCGAAATTGGATTGCGAGAAGATCCCGTCCACGTACGGGCCGAATCCGTACCTGTATTGCTGCCAGGTTTTGGAGCCGGGAAGGGCGCCCATGCCCGTGCGCAAGACTTCGCCATTCGACAGAACAACTTCCATCCCGCAGTGCGCGTCGAAATGATCGCGCATCGGCGTGCGCCCACCGCCGCGATCGACGGCATTGCCGATCAGACTACCCCAGCCGGGATCCGCCGGGTCAATCCACACTTTGAGCCCCTTCTCCTGTATGTAGCGATACAGATCAAAGTAGCTGACACCGGGTTCCACCAGCGCATAGTGGTTCTTGTCGTTGACCTCCAGAATGCGATCCATCCGCTTCAAGTCCAGCACGACAGTCCCGCCCAGAAGAGGCGCTGATCCCCCGTACCCCAGATTTTTGCCGGTCGAAATAGTCCAGAGCGGAATCTTGTAGCGATTGGCAATCCTGACCACCTTCTGCACCTGCTCGACGCCGTCCGGCGCCACGGCTGCGGCGGGAATCGGTTCTTCATCCTCGTGCCAGAACGGCGAATAGGAATCGCGATAGAGATCCACGTCGTCTTCGGACGTGAACACCCAGTCCTTGCCCACGGCTCCGGCAAACTGACTGAGTGCGTCGGAAAAATCTCCCGGCCTTACGCCGGGCGGAACTCTCATCCCTGGCTCCCGAACCGCTAGGGCTTTTTGTTTCGCGTGAGATAGGCTGCGATGGCGTCCAATTCGGCGTCGCTGATTTCCGTCTTGCGGAAAAACGGCATGACGGATACGCCGTTTCGGACGTAGGTTTTGATCAGTTGCGTCGTTAAATCCGTGCGCTTCTCCAGCAGGGCGGGCTCGGCGCCCTTATACTTCGCCTGCAGCGCCAGTGTGCCCGGCCTGCCGACTCCTTCGCCGTGGCACATCGAACAGTATTTCTGATATTCCACGAAGCCGGTGGGCTGGCCCTCGCCCGCCACAGTCGCAGTGGTCCAGGACGAAGGCATCCTCTGGCCCTGCGCCGCCACCGTCCGCGCTGCAAGGAGAGAAGCAACCGCGACGGCCAGCCGAAGACCGACGCCCCTCACGCCTTCTTCTCCCGAAGGTGTTTGGGCCAGATTCCGTACCGGCCCGCGGACAAAATCCCGTTCGGATCCACGGCGTCCTTCACCGTTTCGTGAAAGCGCAACAGCGCATGATTGTTGTAGGAATAAGTGTTCATGATCGCTTCCTGGAAGGCGGGCGGCGTGCGGTATTCGCCCCAGCTATGCTCCGCGGCGATTTGAATCAGGCGCTTGAAGTACCCTCGATTCTTCTTGTTCGTCTCGGGGTCGTGGGTCACCGGAAAAGCAAAGATGAAGATGAAAGCCCGCTCCCAGTAGGTTGACGGGAGGTTGAAGTTGAGGAAGGGTAGGCCAAACTCCTTTGCGGCGTCCTTGAAAACACGATTTGCCTCGAAGATCGCCTCGCCCGTCCGGGGAATGATCGGCGAGAACCACATGTGCCCGTTTGTCGGCTGAGGATTCGTGGCCGACCGCGCACCGATGGAAAACATGGCGAGGCTGGGGATGCCGAACTGCGGTTTATGAACTTTTTCACGCTGCTCGGGAGTCAAGGGCAGCTTGTAGGACTCTCCGGCTTCAAATTTCGCGCCCGGAATCGCGGAAAATTTTTCCTTCGCGAATTCCCAGTTGGCCTCGTTCGCCTTAGCCGCTCCATAGAACGTCAGTTTGCAGCTCCAGTAGCTGATTCCTTTTCTGTGCGCGTATTCGTCCAATTCGGCCGGCGAGCCGCCGTCGGGTTTTGCGAGAAGCGCGGTAAGCTCCGCGTCCTGCGGACGCTCGAACGGGGTGCTGCCCTCGTCGAACCGCGTGGCGAACTCCGAAAGCATGGGAATTCCAAGCAGAGGGCTCCCGAGGTCCGGCATGCCGTTGGTCACGCGCACGTTTTCAAGGTACGTCAGGATTTCCACAAGCGGAATCAAGTCGTCGTGCCTGGGCACGAAGACGGTGCCGGAGAGATAGGCATCCGGTTCCGGCATCAGCCAGAATCCCATTTTTGTTACGATGCCGAAATTGGATTGTGAAAAAACGCCGTCAATCCACGGGCCAAATCCCGTTTTGTATTGCTGCCAGGTCTTGGCCCCGGGCATGGCGCCCATCCCGGTGCGCATCACCTCTCCATTGGCGAGCACGACTTCCATTCCGCAATGAGAGTCGAAGTGGTTGCGGTATTGCGCCATTAAATAGCCGCCGCCTCGGTCCAGCGAATTGCCGATCGGGCTGCCCCAGCCGGGATCCGGAACGTCCACCCAGAGCTTCAGCCCCTTCTCCTGAATGTAGCGGTAGAGATCGAAGTAGCTCACGCCCGGCTCGACCAGCGCGTAGGCGCTCCCTTCGTTTACTTCCAAAATCCGGTTCATCCTTTTCAGGTCGAGCACGACGCTGCCGGAGAGAACGGGCGCGGAGCCGCCATAACCCAAGTTCTTTCCGGTGGAGACGGGGTAGATCGGAATCTTAAAGGCATTCGCGGTCCTTACGACCTTTTGGACCTGCTCGACGCGGTCGGGAGCGACCGCAGCCGACGCAACGAGCTCGTCTTCCTCGCCCCAGAATGGCGAGTAGGCGTCGCGATACAGCGCCACGTCTTCATCGCTCGTAAAGACCCACTCTTTGCCGACCGCATCTTCAAACTGCCTGATGGCCGCGGCAAAATCACTGGGACTCACACCGTTTGGAACTTTCATCCGACGCTCCCGATGATTGGCCGGCCTACGCGCGCTTGACGGGCGCGATGACCCAGGAGATCAGGGTTTCCTGTTCGCTGGAGGCAGACGCAGCTGAAGGTGTCAGGATTGCAGCCTTCGAAACCGGAGAGCGGTTGACGGGGCAGCGGGTGACCAGCTCCGCCATTCGGACGGCCCACTCCGTATCGCTGCCTCCCAGGTCTGCGGCCTGACGCAGCATGACAGCGGGGCCGGAGAGCGCGTGCTCGATCGTGCCGTCGGACCGTCGCGTGTGTTCGGCGCGAAACACGACGCGCATGCCCTGATCCCACGCCAGTCTGTCGAGACAGAATATCGGGCCGTGGCCCGTCAAGCCGGCGATGGCCGCCGGACCTTGTTTCCAGCGGGCGTAGAGATCGTGGAACCACAGATCCGTGATGTCGCCCCTGATTGCGTGAACAGGTACGCCCAAGCGTTGAACCGTTTCCCCGAAAAGGCGACTCGCCGTGAATCGTTCGTCAAAGACCGCTTTGTAAAGCGGAGTCGGCGCCGGTTCTGCGTCGTGCTCGGGAACCACAGGCGAGACCGAGTTGCGCGCCGAGATGGGGAGGGCCAGAGCGGCGACTCCGATTTGAAGGAATTCTCGTCGGCTTGCCATAAAATCATCTCCTTCGAGACACTGAGCTGCGGCGACCGGGAAGTTTGCATGCAGGAACTAACGTGTCAAGCGGAATCTGGCCACCGGCGGAAGTGGCGCGCCCGGGGGCAGGCCCGGCGATGATTCTCAAATCGTAAATCCGCGCTATAGTGGCAGGCGCGGAACACGCACAACGTCCTACGCTACGAAGGCATCCGATAAGCTGCTGATGATGATGCGAACGCTTTCACTCGTTGCGGCCGGCCTGCTCGCGTGCACGGGCGGCTTCGGGCAGGGCAATTCCTCCTCCGCGCCGCCTGCGGCGCATGCCGCACAATCCCTGCCTCAGGACCGCCATGAAGGCATGAGCGTTTCTGCCGATTCTTACGCGGAATCGGGCCGCGCAAAAGAAAAATTCGGCAAAGCCAATCCCGTGCCGTTCGGTATTCTTCCGGTCGAGGTGTTCCTGCGCAATGAAACCCCGCAGCCAATCCACATCAATCTGAGCGCGATTCAACTCGAGGTGCATTTTCAAAACGGCGCGCATCAGGAGCTCGACGCGCTCTCGGTGGGAGAGGTTGCCGACGCCGTGGCGCACCCCAAGGGTCCTGCTGCTCCGCAATCGCGGCGCTTCCCCATCGGAATACCTTCCGGCGCGGAAAAAAGGGCCGACAAGCTCGTGGACATCCTGCAGCCGCTCTCGCTCGACGCCGATATCGTGCCGCCCATGGCGACGATCCACGGTTTCCTTTTCTTCAACCTGAGCCAGGAAATGTCGCTGGCTAAGGATGCAAGCCTTTACGTGCCCGAAGTGACGACTCTCCCTGCCAATAAGCCGCTCATGTTCTTCGAAGTGCGCCTGGGCCCGCAATGATGGGGCTGCTGCACGACTCCCGCCCGGGCCGCCCGCCATTTGCCTCCGGCTTCCCCGGCAGGTATCATGGTCGTCCCATGCCATTCAACCTGCGGGCGCTGTGTCTGTCCTTGCTCGCCCTTGCCCTGATTGCCGGAACTCGCCCGGCACGTGCCGGCGACGATCTCAAGATTTTTCCGCTGAGCGAGGTAGCGCCGGGCCTCAAGGGATTCACGTATACGATTTTCGAGGGCGACCAGGTCGAAAAGGTCGATCTTGAGGTTATCGGTGTTCTCCATAACGCCGTGGGACCGAAGCTCGACGTCATTCTTGTGCGACTTCTGGGCGACAAGGTTCAGCAGACAGGCGTCGTCGCCGGAATGAGCGGCAGCCCCGTGTACTTCGACGGCAGGTTGGCGGGCGCGCTGGCACTGAAGCTTGGCACATTCACGAAGGAGGCTATTGGCGGTGTGACGCCGATCGCCAACATGCTCGAAATCGAGCAATCCTCGACTGCCCCCGCCCCGGTAAGCGCCTCGATACCTTCGCGCGTTCCCGTGCCCGAGCAGCTCGCCCAGCGCACAGCGGCAGGTTCCGGCCAAATTCTTGTGCCCATTGAAACACCGCTCATCGCCGCAGGCCTCTATCCCGAAACGCTCGCTCGCTTCGGCAAGGATTTCTCTTCGTGGGGCATGTCGGTGATGGCCGGAGGTACGGCGGCGCCCTCGCCCGAAGACGCGCACCTCGAGCCGGGCGACATGGTGGGAATCGATTTAGTGCGAGGGGACCTTTCGATCAGCTCGGGTTGCACGGTGACGACTGTGGAAGGCGACCGCATTCTGGCGTGCGGCCATCCGCTTTTCGGATTCGGCGCCGTCACCATGCCGCTCTCTCGCGCTCACGTTCTGATGACCCTCGCGTCCGCGGCGACCTCGACGAAAATTATGTCGACCGGCGCGACGATCGGGACGCTGATGCAGGACCGCCAGACGGCCGTGATGGGCAAGCTGGGCGCGGGGCCGCCGATGATTCCCGTCGACGTGGACCTCGATACGCCGACGCTGCAGAAGAAATATCATTTCGAAGTGATCGAGAGCCCGCAGCTGACTCCGACGCTTGTGGCGGCGGCCACGTACAACGGAATCGTGGGCAGCCCGGCTTACGGGGAGGGCTCGACACTGCAAATGGACGGCACGATCGAACTGAAGGGGCACACTCCGGTTCGCCTCGAGGATCTCTTTGTTCCCACCGACCAGGCGACTCCCGCCGCGTTCTTCATGGCCACCGAGGTCCAGTCCGATTTCGGGCGGATCTATTCGAATCCTTACGAGCTGCCGCAAGTGGAGCGAGTCAGCCTGCATGTAAAGACGCTGACGGAGCGGCGCTGGGCCACGATCGACAATGCGTGGATCGAGAGAAGCGCTGTGCGGCCCGGCGACAGCGTTTCCGTGAAGGTGCTGCTGCGGCCCTATCGCGGCGAGCCATTTATTCAGGAAATTCCGGTGACCATACCCGAGCAATCGACGCGCGGGGCGCTCGAGCTGGTGATCAGCGACGCCGAGTTTCTCAACCGGAACGTGCAGTCCCTGGCGGCGACTTCGCAGGGGCAGCTTCCCGGTCTCGAAGAGTTGATTCAACTGACCAATCGCGAACGCCACAACGACCGCTTGTATGCCACGCTTCTCCAGTCCACGCCGACCGTACTCGTCGAAGACAAGGAAATGCCCAATATTCCCCTCTCGGCGATCAATGTGCTCGACGGCCGCCAGAACCCGGGCAGCACCAGGCTGCTCTGGCAATCCACAGCGGGGGAATGGTCGGTCGAGATGCATCAGGTGATTGTCGGCCAGCACATGCTGACGATTACGGTGAAGTGAGGCCCGATTCCAAAGGAGATCCTGAGTGACTACGCGGCGAACGAATGTGGTGTGCCTGCTGGCGCTCGCGGCCCTGCTGCCCACTAAGGCATTCGCGGAGCATACGCGCGAATGGAAGCAGACGAGTTTCTCCGATTTCGAGAAGGGCACCGCCAGGGGAGTGGCGATTCGAAGTGATGGAAAGCTCCGGCCCGCCCCAAAATTCGATTCGTTCTCCGATCCGAATCTCGCGTATGTGTGGGCGTTGCGCACCGATTCTCGCGGGCGGCTTTTTGCGGCGGGCGGGTCCGACGCGAAAGTTCTCCGGTTCGACGACTCCGGCAAGCCCACTACAGTTTTCGAATCCGCCGAGCTTGCCGCCCAAGCCATTGCATTCGACGCCGCGGACAACCTCTATGTGGGAACTTCACCGGACGGCAAGGTTTATCAGGTCACGCCCGATGGCAAGAAGAGCGTCTTCTTCGAGCCGAAAACAAAATACATCTGGGCGCTGGCCGTGGACCCGCAGGGCGATCTCTTCGTGGCGACGGGCGATACGGGCCAGGTCTTCGTGGTGGCGCCGGACGGCAAGGGCCAGCTCTTCTATCAGAGCAGGGAGCGCCACGCGCGATCGCTTGCGTTCGATTCGAAGGGCGACCTGCTGATCGGAACGGAGCCGGACGGCCTGGTGCTGCGCGTTGCCGTTGTGCACAAGACTCCGCGCGGGCTTCCCGAGGCCGGGGCGCCGTTCGTCCTCTACGAGACGAGCAAAGCGGAGGTCACTTCGCTCGTTCAAGACGCCGACGGAAATATCTACGCTTCCTCGATCGGAGAGAAATCGCGCGTGCCGGTCCAGCCGCGCGTGTTGCCGGGCGTTGCGCCACAGCCCGCTGCGCCCGCAGTCACCGCTCCGGGCGTGGTGATCTCGCAGGTACAGCCGGTGGCGCCGCAGACGATGAATTTCTTCACGTTCCCAGGCATCTCCACCGCGACCGGCGCCGAGGTGGTGAAGCTCGGGACGGACGGCTCACCCGACACGCTCTGGACTTCCAGGGAAGACCTCGTGCTTGCGTTGGGACTCTCACCCGGCGGAAAACTTTTGCTCGGAACCGGGAACAACGGAGCTTTAATCGAGCTCGAGGGCAACGACGTGTATGCGAGCGTGGCAAACACGGCTTCGGCGCAAGTGACGAGCATCTTGCCCGGACCCGCCGGGAAAGTTTTCGTGGCAACCGCCAACCCCGGCAAGATCTTTGCGCTGCTGCCGAGCTACGAGCCGAGCGGAACCTTCGAATCCGAGGCGTTTGACGCCAAGACTTTTTCCCACTGGGGCCGGTTGACGTGGTGGGGCGAAAACGGGGCTACCAAAGGCAAAGTCGCGTTTTATGTTCGCTCCGGCAATACTTCGAGCCCGGAAGATAACTGGAGTCTCTGGGCGGGACCCTACAAGGACGCCGCCGGAACGCCGACCGATTGCCCGCCTGCGCGATTCGTGCAATGGAAGGCGGTTTTTCTCGACACGGATCAGGGCGGAACGCCGAGCATCTCGTGGGTCAGCCTCGCGTATCAGCCGAAGAACGTCGCGCCGGTGGTGGACGACATCGCCATCCAAGATCCGGGCATTCGCGTAGTCGGATTTTCGGGGCCGTCCAGCGGGCCCGGGAACTCGACGCCCGTTCCGCTGCGGAATCCGCGCCGCGCCGGCGGGAACGCCTCGCCCGCGATGATGGGCGGTGAAGTTACGGCGTCCAGCACGCGCGTGGAGGCGCCGCCGCAGGGGTTCGAAGAAAAGGGATATCAAAGCGTGCTCTGGAGCGCGCACGACGACAACGACGACGATCTGGTCTACTCGATTTATTTCCGCGGCGAAGACGAGCAGAACTGGCGCCTGCTGAAGGACAAGCTAACGCAGCGCTACTATTCGTGGGACACGACGTCGATGCCGGACGGCGCCTATTACCTGAAGATCGTGGCGTCCGATTCTCCATCAAATCCCGCGAACCAGGCTCTCTGGGGCGAACGCGAGAGCGACCGATGGGAAGTTGCCAACACGCCGCCACAGATTCAGAACCTGCGCGCCGGTTCGGGCCTGCTGAATACGAGGGCCTCGTTCGACGCGGTGGCGGCGTCGGGCGCGATCGCGCGCGCCCGCTACAACGTGGATGCCGGAGACTGGCAGATTGTCTTCCCGGTAGGATCGCTTTCCGATGCGCCGAAGGAAAGCTACTACATCGAAATCCCGGGGCTGCCCGCGGGCGAGCACACGATCGCCGTCGAAGTCGAGGACGCTTTCCGCAACACGGCCACCGCGAAAACTACGTTCACCGTTCAACCCAAAGGGCCAAAGTAGATTTCCGAGCGCCGGCGTGCGGGCCCTGTCTCGCCGCGAACGGCGCGTTCTTCCGGCAGGCCTAGTTCGCCCACTCGCGCGCTTCGAGCACTGGCTCGAACCGCTCGACGGTCGCTCCGATTCCGCGCATGCCCCGCGGATCGGCGGTCTCATCCACGTGCACTACTCGTGCGCTGCATCTCACCCTCTCCGGGCTGCGACCCGTCAACTCGCGCGGAAGCGTGATGTAAATTTCCAGAGGCTGCCCCACGCGCAGTTTCTCGCGAGAAGTGAAGTACATTCCCCGTTCGGAAATATTCAGAGCTTCGCCTTCGAGTGTCGCGGCATAGAGCGAATCCTTCGAAGTCTGAATTCCAAAGTTCGCCGTGATCTCCTCCGGCTGAACGTTGTGTCCGTTCATCACCACACGAAAGCGGAGCGGGACTACGCATCGCTTGCGGGGCGAAATGCGGCGCTCTCTATCTGACATGGTTTTCTCCTGTCAAATCGTAGCTTCGGTTTGGGCGAATCGCGTGCGGAAGGGGTTTTTCGAGGGTGGCACCGGACGCGACGCGAGTCAACGGTTTTAATGTTGCCTTCGCGTGAGTTTCGCGGCGCTTCGACGCGCAAGGCGACAGGTGGCGCAGGCGAAGTTTTGCAGGGATTGTTTTCCGGCGGACCGGACCGGTTCGCTGCGAGGATTACAGTTTCCTAATCCCGAGCATCCGGAAGCCAATTACGTTCTAACTCAAGGACTAGACGTCGTCCGGGTGCCAGTCGGTGGGCGGGAAATCGATCTTCCAGAAGCCGGGCGTGGGTGAATCGAATTCCAGGGGGACCTGAAAGCCTTCGCGCGTCTCGCGGGAGGGGCGCACGACTTTGCAATTAACGCGCTGCTTCGTGCCCATGTGCTCGAGTACGAGCTTGGTTTCTGCGGGAAGATTGCGGTTCATCACCACAAGCGCTCCGCGGGGAGTCACGCTCAGCGTGGAGACCTCGAACGTCGCGGCCTTCCCCTGCAGGGCCACATGAATGCTCGCGCGGATGCGCAGCAGGACGCGCTGGCCGTGCTCGCGATCCTGACTCGCGATCGCCCTCTTCACCGGCGCCGATGGCGTAACGGAGTCGTCCAGCGTTCCGCTGGGGTGAACCGTTGCGATGTTGGCGCGGCCGGGAGCCGCGTACGGCCTTGCAGGCGGAATCTTGAAGGAATGGATTTTCATAAGTCGACCCCCCAGAAGTTCAGATCAGCTGCTACGAGTTCCACACCCAGGTCCCAGCCATCGGACCGTTGCGCTCCCTTCCACACGACCACACCGTTCGCGGTCTGGCGCGTCGAGAGATTGGTCACGCGGAGCCGCTCCTGTTCGTTGATTTCCTTGGGACTCACGAGCAAACAACCGTAGTTGTTTACGACGCGGGTGAAACCGGCTTCGAAATGCAATGGTCCCCCGCCTCCACGCCACTCGATTGTCACCGGAACGCGTGAATTCATGCGCGGCCCGCGCCGCTTACTTCGGGTTCTCATGTCTCTCGGTAGGTCTTCCCCGTAGAGCATCCTGTTTGAGTCTCCTGCGGAGTTTTGCGAGATACGGGGAGCGACGAATCCCGGCGCTCCGGGATGCTTCGCTGCGTCCGAGAACATGCTAGGCAGGCTGAGTAGTGAGGTCAATGGTACGCAGAGACAGGCTTTTGCTGTACCGAGGGACAAGCGAAAGCGGCAGGCCCTAAACCGGCGCGCGAGTGCGGATACGGGGGATCGGAGTTCAGTCGGCCGAGGCAGGTCCGCCGGCGAGTCGCGGCTTGGCCATTCCGGCGATCCGGCCAAAACGCCGCTCCAGCCAGATTTGCAGCGAATCCATGTAGGTGTAGAACACCGGCGTGAGATACAGCGTGACGAGTTGAGAGAAGAGCAGGCCGCCCACAACCGCGAGTCCCAGCGGCCGGCGTGAGTTTGCACCGGAACCGGTGCCCAGAGCAATCGGCAGCGTGCCCATCAGCGCCGACATCGTGGTCATCATGATCGGCCGGAACCGAATCAGGCAGCCCTGATAGATCGCCTCGGCGGCCGTGGTGTGGCCCTCGCGCTCGCGCGCGATCGCAAAGTCGACCATCATGATCGCGTTCTTCTTCACGATGCCGATCAGCATGATCACGCCGACGAATGCGTAGAGATCGAGGCCGTAGCCGAAAACCTCGAGCGTGAGCAGCGCGCCGAATGCGGCCGAGGGCAGGCCGGAGAGAATCGTGATCGGATGGATGAAGCTCTCGTAGAGAATTCCGAGCACGAGATAGATCACCAGGATCGCGATCAGCAGCAGAATTCCCAGTCCGGTCAAAGAAGACTCGAAGGCCTGCGCGTTGCCCTGGAATTGAGACGAGATCGTCGCCGGAAGCGAACGCGCGAGATCGTTCACCTCGGTCACGGCCTCGCCAATCGCCTTGCCCGGCTTGAGGTTGAACGAAATCGTGACGGCGGGAAGCTGTCCGAGGTGATTGACGCTCAGCGGGCCGAGACTCGTGCCCAGACTCGCCACGGCATTGAGCGGAACCAGAGTGCCCGTGCTGGAACGGACGTAGAGCAAGGAGAGAGCCGTCGGATCCCTTTGATACTGGTCGGCGAGCTCCATCACGACCCAATATTCATCGTTCGGAGCGTAGATAGTGGAGATTTGCCGCTGTCCATACGCGGTGTAGAGCGCGTCCTCAACCTGCGCCGCGGTGACGCCGAGCGCGGACGCCTTGTCCCGATCAATATTGACGTTCACTTGCGGATTCTTAATCTGCAGATCGCTGGTCACGTCTTGCAGCGCGGGCAGCGCCTCCATCTTCTGTTCGAAGACGGTGGCCTCGCGATACAACTCCTCGGTATCGGGACTCTGGAGCGCCACTTGATACGGGCTGTTCGTGACCTGGCCGCCGATCTGAATCGGCGGAGGGTTCCGGAGATATACAGAGATGCCGGGAACGGCGGCGAACTTCATCCGCAGCTCTTGCAGAACTTCGTTGATGTCAGGGTGGTGCCGAAACAGAGGGGCTGCGGCGCGCAGCGCGCGACCGATCACCGGAACGCCGCCATACTCGCGCACCAGCCGCATCATGGTCGGACTGGGTACCTCGGGGCGCTCGGAGGGCGGCAATAGGTGCATGAAAACAAATCCCGAGTTGCTGCTGCCTCCAATCGTGCCGAGGCTGGAGAAAAAGCCTTTGCGGTTCGGGTCCGTCATCAGGATTTTGTTCAGCGCGAGCTGCTTTTCCTTCATGGCATCGAACGAGATTCCCTGCGCCGCCAGCGTGTAGCCGTTGAGGCTCGATTGGTCCACTTCCGGAAGGAAACCCTTGGGGATGCTGACAAACTGCCAGGCGGTGATGAGCAGAATAGCCACCGACACCGTCATCACGACGATCCGGTGGTGCAGAGCCCACTGCAACGAAGTCTTGTACCTGTTCAGCAGCCGCTCGAAGAATCTTTCGAGCGTCATGTAAACCCGCCCGTGCCTCAACTCGTGCTGCGGCCGGATGAAGCGGCTGCAAAGCATCGGCGTCAGCGTCAGCGAGACGAATCCGGAGACGAGTACCGCCATCATGATGACCACGGCGAATTCGTGCAGCAGCCTTCCGATGATTCCGCCCATGAAGAGCACCGGAATGAACACGGCGGTGAGCGACAGCGTCATCGAGACAATCGTGAATCCGATCTCCTTCGATCCCTTCAGCGCCGCTTCCATCACCCCTTCGCCCATTTCCATGTGGCGCACGATGTTTTCCAACATCACGATCGCGTCGTCCACGACGAAGCCCACCGAGAGCGTCAGCGCCATCAGCGACAAATTATCGAGCGTGTAACCCAACAGGTACATTCCCGAGAAGGTTCCCACGATCGACATCGGAAGCGCGATGCTAGGAATGACCGTGGCGGAGAGGTTGCGCAGAAACAGGAAAATTACGAGGACGACCAGGCACATGGCGAGAATCAGCGTGAACTTCACATCGTTCACGGATTCGGTAATCAGGGCGGCGCGATCGTAAATCTCCGTCATCGAAATCGAGGGCGGGAGAATCGCCTGGAAGAGCGGCAGGATGCGCTTGACTCCGTCGACGACCTCGACCGTGTTCGTTCCCGGCTGGCGCTGGATCGCGAGAATCACGGCGTGCTCGTCGTTGTAGAAATTCGAAATTTTGTCGCTCTGCACGCTGTCGATCACGTTTCCGAGTTCGTCCAGGCGGACGGGCGAGCCGTTGCGGTAGGCGATGATCAGCGGGCGATAGAGCGAGGCCCTCGTCAGCTGGCCATTGGCCTGCACAGTGAAGGCCTGGTGTGCGCCGTACAGGGTGCCCGTCGGCAGATTCACGTTCGCGTTCTGGACGGCCGAGGTAACCTCGTCGATTCCGATCTGCCGCGCCGCCAAAGACCGCGGGTCCAATTGAATCCGCACGGCGTACTTCTGGGCGCCGAATACCTGGACCTGCGCCACGCCCTTCACCATCGAGATGCGCTGGCCGAGCAGCGTCTCCGCGTATTGATCCACCGTGTAGAGCGGCACGGTGCTCGAGCTGAGCGCCATGAAAAAAACGGGCTGATCCGCCGGGTTCACTTTCTGAAAGGTCGGGGGACTCGGCATGTTGGGCGGAAGCTGCCCGGCCACGCGCGAGATGGCGGCCTGTACGTCCTGAGCCGCGCCGTCGATATTGCGGCTGAGATCGAACTGCAGCGTTACGCTGGTGCTCCCGAGCGTGCTCGTCGAGGTCATCGAGTTGATGCCGGCGATCGTCGAGAATTGCTTTTCCATGGGCGTGGCCACGGCCGCAGCCATGGTGTCGGGGTTGGCGCCCGGTAAATTCGCCGAAACCTGAATGGTCGGGAAATCGACGTTCGGAAGGTCGCTGACGGCGAGCGAGCGATAGCCCAGCGCGCCGAAAAGGAGAATCGCCGTCATGACCAGCGTGGTCATGATGGGGCGCCGAATGAATGGTTCCGCAATCTTCATCGAAGGGTCTTCAGCTCCCGGTGGGTGACTTGACGACTTGCACTCTCATGCCCGGGATCAATCGCAACTGGCCGTCGGTGACCACGGTTTCGCCCGGCTGGATTCCGCTCGCGATCACCGCATCTCCGCCGACGGTCCGCGCCACCTTCACCGTCCGTTGCTCGACGGTCGAGTCCGCTTTCAGGACGTAGATGAATTCATCGCGCGTCCCGGTCTGAACCGCCTGCGAGGGGACAACGGTTGCGTCCTCATCCTGCGCCAGTCGCAACAGGACCGTGGAGAATTGTCCCGGCCAGAGGCGGTGGTCGGAATTCTCGAACTGGGCTTTGAGTTTGATCGTCCCGGTCGTGTTGTCCACCGAATTGTCGACGAAAGTCAGCGTGCCGGATTCCGGCTTTGTCTCTCCGTAGGGTGTCGCCTCCACCCGCAGTTGTCCCTTGGCCATGAACTTCTCAACGGCCGTGAGGTACTGCTCGGGTATGGAAAAATCGACGAACATCGGTGAAATCTGATTGATCACGATCAGAATGGGCACGTCGTTTTGCTTTACAATATTGCCCGGATAGACCTGCAGCGCGCCGGTGCGGCCGTCGATCGGCGCATAAATCTTGCAGTAGTCCAATTGAAGCTGCGCCGACTGCACCGCCGCCTCGTCCGCGCGGACCGCGGCTCGCTGGGCATCGGCGTTGGCCTCCATCTGATCGTACTGTTCCTTGGGGGCTACGCCGGCCTTGTAAAGCTCTCCGTAGCGGGCAGCCTGCACGCCGTCGAGCTCGGCTTGCGCCTTATCGCGCGCCAGGGCCGCCTGCGCCTGCGCGAGCGCCGCTTCAAAAGGGCGCGCGTCCAGCGTGAAAAGCAGATCGCCTTTCTTGACGAACTGTCCTTCCTTGATGTGCACTTCCTCAAGTACCGCATTCACCTGCGATTTGACCGAAACGTTGGAGTAGGCTTCCGCCGAACCGATCGCCGTAAGGTCAATGGGAACCGTCTTGACCTCCGCCTTGGCGACGGTCACCGGCACGAGGAAATTCGGCGCCGTCTGTACGGTCTTCGTCGTGCAACTGCTGCTCGAGAGGAGCGTGGCGAGAATACCCAACAGGATCGCTGATCGGGCATTGTTTCTAGTCATGAATGGTCGTATCCCTAGTTTTTCCGCGTGGCGCCCGATCGAAGCCCCCGACGGGCAAAATGCGAGATTATCCGCGATTTCGCGCCCCCGGCAAGGTGCAAAACATTATGATACCGCGTTCTCTCAGCCGCTCGAATTCCTATCGGCCGGTATCACCTGGGGCGTGCTGAACTTCACATCCCTAAGCAAATTAGACGCGCGCGGCACGGCCGAAGTTTCCCGCAAGTGCCCGCTTTTCAGCCCTCAGCAGCCTGGTCCAGCATCCAGACCACCCGCCCGGCAGGCTGAATCCTGCCTGCGGGATACTGGCTTTGTTGCGCGTCCGGCTCGCTCCGCAGGGCGCCAATGATCTCCCTTTTGTCCGCACCCGAGACCAGAAAGAGCGTATTCCTGGCCTGATTCAACACAACCGGGGTCAAGGTCAGCCGCTGCGGAGGCTTGGCCGGGACTTCTACCGCGGCCACCCAGCGTTGCTTCTCTTCCAGCGCCGGAGAACCCGGAAAGAGCGAGGCTGTGTGGCCCTCGACTCCGAGACCCAGGAGTTGCAAATCAAAAGCGGGCGCAGCCGCGCCGAAAAAACTCCTCAAGTCGGATTCGTAGGCCTCGGCGGCTCGATCTGGCTTCGGAAAATCCGTGGGCATTGGGTGGACGTTGGCGGCGGGAATCGGGACTCCCGTGATCAGAGTTTCCCGCGCCATGCGGTAGTTCCGGAACGGAGAACTAGCGGGAACGTACCGCTCGTCGCCCCAGAAAAGATGCACGCGATCCCAGGGCGTGCGCACGCCGTGTTCGGCGGCATGCGCCCAGAGCGCATAGAGTTTGGCGGGCGTGCGGCCGCCGGCGAGCGCAATCGCGAAACGGCCGCGCTGTCTCACGGCGTCCTGCAGAGTCCGCAGCAGCTCTTCGAGCGCGGCGCGGCTGAGCGCGTCAATATCGGGGAAAACTCGCGAGTCCATTTTCATCGAGTTCGATTTCTGCCTTCGCGGAGACGCCGGCGGGACACGGCATTTCGGCTACGGCGCAGATGCCGGGCAATTTGCCGCCCGTCGATGGAGCCGGCGCGCCAGGACCGGCTATTTTGTGGTTTGTACGGCGTGGCCGCCAAATTCGTGCCGCATCATCGCCAGAATCTTGTTCGCAAACGGCTCGGGATCCTGAGACCGGAACCTCGCATCGAGCGCACCGGTCAGCGTAGGCAGCGGAACGCCCAAGTCGATTCCTTCCATCGCCGTCCAGCGGCCTTCTCCCGAATCCGTGACGTACGCCGCAATCCCTTCGAGATTAGGATTCTTCGTCAGCCCGTCAACCGTCAGATCAAGAAGCCACGAGCGAACCACGCTGCCGTATTGCCAGATCTTCGTGATCTGCAACAGGTCCAGCCCAAACTCTTTCTTGTGGCGAAACAGGTCGAGGCCCTCGGCATAAGCCTGCATGATCCCGTACTCGATTCCGTTATGCACCATCTTCACGAAATGGCCCGAGCCCGCGGGTCCCACTCGTCCCCAGCCTTTCTCGGGGCCGGGCGCGAGCGTCTGAAAAATCGGCGCGAGCCGCTGGACGACCTCGGCGTCGCCGCCAATCATCAGACTGTATCCTTCGGTCAGTCCCCAGATGCCCCCGCTCGTGCCTGAGTCAACGAAGTTGAACTTTTGCTGTGCGAGGGCAGCGGCGCGCCGCATGGAGTCGCGGTAGTAGGAATTTCCGCCGTCAACAATCGTGTCGCCCGGGGCGAGATGCGGCGCCAGCAGGTCGATGGTCTGGTCCACCGGGGCGCCCGAGGGGACCATCAGCCAGACGGCGCGCGGCGATTTCAGCTGAGCCACCAGTTTCTCGGTCGAATCCGCGCCCGCCGCGCCTTTTGCGACCACGCGCGAGACGGCTGCCGCATCGCGATCGAGCCCCACCACGCGATGCCCGCCGCGCACCAGGCGCTCGGTCATGAACGCCCCCATTTTCCCCAGCCCAACCATTCCCAGTTCCATAGTTCTCGCCTCCCGATAGCGGTGCTTCTCAGCGGAGTGCCCGGACTTTCCTGTGCCTGCGACTTCCGCGGAGCGTCCGGCCGCCCAGCGAGGAATCTCCCGCCGGCTTCGTCACCGCTCCGCCGTCACCCCCAGCCGCGCGAGTTCTTCGCGCAACTGCGCGACATTTTGAAAATGAATCGCGTGCATCCCCATCTCGCGCGCGCACTCCAGATTCAATCCGCGGTCGTCGATCAAAACGCACTCTGCCGGCTCGCGCTGCGTGATTTTTAGCGCCAGGCTGTATATTCCGCGGTCGGGCTTGCGAACGCCCAGATAGCAGGAACTGAAAAACGCTGCGAAATAGTCGCGCAGGCGAAACGTCCGCACGCGGTAGTCGTTGATTTCGAGCGATTCGTTGTTGAGTGCGGCGTGCGTCTCGCGCCGCGTCTTCGCCAGCTGCCCGAGAAATTCGAGCGCGTCGGGTATCGCCTGCGACTGCGCGAACATGAACTTCTTGAAATCGACCGGGGTGAAGGGCCGGTCCCGGTAAAAGACCGTTCGCTGCAAGTACTCGTCGAGGTTTGCCTGGCCGCATTCGAACGCGTTGAGCATAAGTTCGTGGCGATCCTCGAAATCGGCCCAGTCGAGATGAAACTTCTCGACGGCCTTCTGGCGCGACCCGCGGTCCCACCCATTCGTCAGGATCACGCCGCCGTTGTCCCAGAAAAGTGTGCTGACTTCCGCCATGATGCCTTTCGCGGCGTGGGCGCTCTTGCCGTCGCGTCCTGCGGCGACGCGTGAAAATCACAGCCCCCATTATCCTCATCCGTCCTCCGCCGCAGAAGCACAATTCTCATCTTTAAGGTAAGCGGCGGCGACGCAGGAATTGTTCATTGGCCGGAGAACCGCATTATCATGAGGACGTATGAAAGCGCGCCAGCATCGAAATACCCTGACGGTCTTCACGATCGGCCATTCCACTCGCGCGATCGGCGAATTCATCGAACTCCTGCAATCGAACGGCGTCAGGCAATTGATCGATATCCGCACAATCCCGAAGTCGCGCCACAATCCGCAATTCAACTCCGACGCGCTCGCCGCCTCGCTGCGCGCGGCTCACATTCGCTACGTTTCCTTCAAGGATCTCGGGGGCCTGCGCCATGCGCGGCGCGAGTCGGTCAATCTTGGCTGGCGCAACGCAAGCTTTCGAGGCTTTGCCGACTATATGGAGACGCCCGAATTCGAGGCGGCGCTCAACCGCGTGATCGAACTCGCGCAGGCGCGCCCAACCGCATTGATGTGCGCCGAGGCGGTCCCGTGGCGATGTCATCGCTCGCTCGTCGCCGACGCCTTGATCGTTCGCGATATCGGCGTCTTGGAAATCGTCGGGGCGGGCAAACCCAGGGAGCACAAGTTGACGCCATTCGCGCGCGTCCGTGGAAGAAAGATTACTTATCCCGGCGATCAGCCATCGCTCGCGATGGGCGGCGCCGGCTCAAGCAGGTAACTTCTAACGCGATTTGCGCAGCCGGTCGAGGAACGCAAAGAGAATCACCGAAAGAATCGCGCTCACGAAGGAATTGAGCAGCAAGCGCAAGGTGAAGAACGGCTCCGGATGATTCAGCAGGACGCGCTGCGTGACAGCGAACACGATCTGATGCAGGTGGAAAAAGAGAAATACGAGCAGGAAGCGGCTCGCAGGATTCTGGGTATCGATTCGTGCACCGACGGTGGACGCCAGGTATCCCACGATCGTCTTCGCGATGCCGTACAGGCCGATGGGATTGTCGTGACTGAGCGCGTCCTGGAGGATGCCGACCGCGGCTCCGAGAAACATTCCGGTCACGGCGTTGCGGCGGCTGAGGCCGAAATAGATCGTCACGAGCAGCGGCAGATCCACCAACTCGGACCAGCGGCCATATTTGTGCAGGAACGCCTGCAGAACCAGCGCCAGAAAGACGGTGACGATTACGGTTCCGCCGTAGTACTTGTGCACCTCGATGTTCGACTCGGACTGCGCGCCGGGATTCAGCATGTAAGCCATTTCAGTTCTGCGGAGCGGAGGGCGCCGCAGGCGGCGGCTCGGCGCCGGCGGGCTTCCCAGAGGGAGGCGCGGCGTTTTGCGGAGCCGTCGCAGGCGCAGTCGCCGCCGCGGCGGGTCTTTGCACGATTCCGCCCGGGCTCGCCTGCGAATTCGGCGTGGCGGCGGCCTCGTTCGGCTTTTTCAGTTCCTGTTGGGTGAGAAGGACCAGAACATCTTCCAACCGGTCCAGGTGCGCTGCGGGTTTTATATGGATGATCTGAAACGGGTTCCCCGGATTCGCGCTGGCAACCGTGCCAATCAGCAGGTCCTTCGGAAAGATGCGATCCTCGCCCGAAGTAAGAATCATTTCTCCCACGTGGACGGGTTCGTCGTTGACGACGTAATCGAGCCGCGGGTCGGGATCGCCGCTGCCCTTCAGCACGCCGTGCGTGCGGGTGTCGGCGAGCAGGGCGCCCGCGCCGCTGTCTTTGTCGTTGATCAGCAGCACCTGGGAGGTTGTGGGCAGAACCTCGACGATTTTGCCGACGACGCCATCCGGAGTAATGACGGCGAGATTGCGCCGGACGCGGTCTCGGTCACCGCGGTTGATGAAGAGCGTGTGCGACGCGGGGTCAGCGCTCGCTCCGATCACCAGCGCGGCCAGCAGTTGGGCTTCGGGATGCGTATCGCGGAAATTTAGCAAGACGCTGAGGCGCTGGGCTTCGGCGGCTTGGCCCTCGAGCTGGCGATTGCGCAGCCGCAACTGATCCACTTCCGAGCGCAGGCGGGCGTTTTCGGCGCGCGTGCCGCGCAGCCCGATATAGTTGGTCCACACGTTGCCGGTCCGGGAAAACGTCCAGGTGCCGCCGCGCTCGAACGGCATGACCATTTCCTGGGTCCAGTAGCGGATCAGGCGGACGTCGTGGTCGCGTTTGATCTGGAAGGCGAGGAGCAAGACCTGCGCCAGCACGGTGGCGGCCAGCAGGGCCAGCGGGCGGCGATGAAGATTCGTGTCGAGCATTCTAGAGAGCCATTTGAAGCGGCGCTCCGTAATGGCAACGCAGAAGAGAGACCCTTCGACTTCGTAGCCGGACGCTCTGGCTTCGCCGAAACTGCAAAATCGGTCCGGCCACTGCGCTCAGGATGACGAGCCCCCTAATCAATCGAGACTAGGCGCAACAGGCGGAAGTCGCTCAGCATCTTCCCCGTGCCGAGCACGACGGAAGCGAGCGGATCGTCCGCGATCGAAACGGGCAAGCCGGTTTCTTCGCGGATGCGCTTATCGAGATTCTTGATCAATGCGCCTCCGCCGGTGAGCACGATGCCGCGGTCGCTGATGTCGGCGGAAAGCTCGGGCGGGGTGCGCTCGAGCGCCACCCGGATCGCGTTCACGATCGTGGAAATATTTTCGGAAAGCGCTTCGCGGATTTCGCTGTCGTCAATCGTGACGGTGCGCGGCACGCCCTCGATCAGGTTGCGCCCTTTCACTTCGAGCGTCATCGGTTTTTCCAGCGGATACGCGGAGCCGATCTCGATCTTGATCTGTTCAGCGGTGCGTTCGCCGACCAGCAGGTTGTACTTGCGCTTCAGGTAGTGCATCACCGATTCGTCCATTTCGTTGCCGGCCACGCGCACCGAGCGCGAATAGACGATTCCGCTCATGGAAATGACGGCGATGTCCGTGGTCCCGCCTCCGATATCCACCACCATGTTTCCGGAGGGTTCCTCGATGGGCAGGCCGGCGCCAATGGCGGCCGCCATGGCTTGCTCGACCAGATAGACTTCGCTCGCGCGAGCGCGATAAGCCGAATCCTGCACGGCGCGCTTCTCGACGGGAGTGATTTCGCTGGGCACGCCGATGACGATGCGGGGATGGACGAGGACGCGGCGATTGTGGGCCTTCTGGATGAAGTAGGTGAGCATCTTTTCGGTCACCTTGAAATCGGCGATCACTCCGTCCTTCATCGGTTTGATGGCGACCACGTTGCCCGGCGTACGCCCGAGCATTTCCTTGGCCTCGCGGCCCACGGCCACCACTTCGCCGTTGTTCTTGTTGATGGCGACAATCGAAGGTTCGTTGACGACGATCCCCTTGCCGCGCGCAAAGACGAGCGTGTTGGCGGTTCCCAAGTCAATGGCCAGGTCGGACGAAAACAGACTGAACACCGACCGCATGTTGAAGCCGTTTTTGTTCACAAATTGCTTTCCTCTCGGGTTCCGCGGAAGCGCCGCCGCGACGGCAGGCTGCCTGGCCGGTGTTCTAAGTTCTCAGGGAATCACTACGTCGACTCGCTTGGTGGCGGTCCCGCCCCGCCGGTTCTGTCCGGTGATCGCGATGGTGTGGCTGCCGCGCGTCATCGGCTGGGTGAAAAACCGGAAATGCCCGTCCGGCTTGATATCCGCCACTTGCTCGCCATTGATGATCAAGGTTGCGCCGGGTTCGGTGTGCCCGATCACCTCGACGACGCTGCCTTGCAATTGGGTATCGTCCACCTCGAGGACCATCTCCTGCTCTTTGCCCTGCGCCACCAGCGTGAATTTGAAGGAATCGCTGGCATCGCTCACGTTGTTCTTTTCGTCGATCGCCCGCACCCGCCAGAAGTAATCGCCAGGATCGAGGCCGGGAATGTCCACGCTGGTCGCGGCCGTTTTTCTTTCCACGCTGATGTGACTGAACATCGCGGTGGTGCTGGCCTGGAAATCATACATTTTGGCCGTCGCCGCCGCCTTCCACGAAAAGTGGACGGGGTCGTGCTTGGGATCGGACAGGATGATCGGCTGCAGGTTGAGGGGCTCGAGAAGTTCGGGAGGCGCGAGCACTTCCGTCTTCGTGATGCTTCCGCCGTCCGAGGGAATCGTCGCGCGCTCGTACTGGCCGATGTCCACGTGCTCGATGCCACGGCTCAGCTCTGCGCTTCCGGAATCAACCGTGACCTCCTGTTCCTTGGTCGCAGGATCGGCTCGCACACCCATGCGGCTATTGGCTCGCGCCGAAGCCACGGCGTTTTCGAAGGATACCTCCGCCGTCGAGCCCGGCATCTGCCATGAGCCGGTCTGGAGATCCACCTGGCCGGAAGTCATGTGCACGCCGACCTGGGTCGCGCGGTCCGGCTCGACGATGTTTTCTTCCACGGTTACGAGCGTATCACCCTTCACCGTGTAGGTCGTTCCGTCGGCGAACGCGATGCGCGCCACTCCCTCGGAGTCGGTTTGGATCAGATCGCCTTTATCCAGCGTGAGCTGATAGTCGGCGTTCATCCACTGCACGGAATTTACTTTCTTTACCTGCACCTTGCCGTCGAGATTGACGAAACGCGCCTGGCGCGACGAGGGATTCGCGACGCCGTTGTCGGGTGTCTCGGCCGCCGCGGAGAGCCGCCTCAAAATTGTGTTCGAGAATTCAGGAAAGACCAGATACACCATCGACAGCACAATCGCGATGCTGGCGATCGCGTAAAGCGCCACGGTGCGATAGCGCACCGTGTGCCAGTACACCTCCACGCGAGAGACTTTCGCCTTCTCACTCGCAGCCAATTTCGCGTCCATCATCCTCACAAAGGGGTCAATTTGAAAATCTAGCATAGGGGTATAGGCCTTTCAACACGGCTTGAAAGCAGTTGCGAAGGCCGCAACACCTTCGCGAGAAGGGGTTTCGGGACGCTGCGGACCGAATTTCGGGGCGATCTTCGCCTGACCGTCTCGCCAAGGACGTCCATTTTGGAGGTTGACCACGGCCGTGCGATTTAGGGAGACTAGAGGTCGAGTCCAGCACTGATTCGTCCCCGATTGCCTGCCGCAAACCGGCCGAATGCGGTCCGCGAGGGTGGGAAGAAAATTCGTTGGGCCGTGAGGAAACACCATGAATGAGCGTGGGGAAGAAACCGTCGGCGAGTTATTGCCCCCCGATCGGCTGATGTTGACGCCGGGGCCGTCGTGCCTGGACCCGCGAGTGTACCGTGCGATGGCCGCGCCGCTGGTCGGCCACGTGGATCCCTGGTTCACGGAAATGATGGGCGAAGTGCAGGCGATGCTCCGGCGCGTTTTTCAGACCCAGAACCGCATCACTTTCCCCATCTCCGCATCCGGCTCGGGCGGAATTGAAGCGGCGGTGATGAATCCTCTGGAAACGGGCGACGAGTGCATCGTGTGCGTGAACGGAGCGTTTTCCGAGCGCATGGCCATCATCGCGGAGCGCATACCGGCGCGGGTGATCCGCGTGGAAGCGCCTTACGGGCGCACCGTTGATCCGCAGGACGTGCTTCGCGCGGGCAAAGGCAGGAAAATCAAGTTCGTCGGCCTGACGCACGGCGAAACTTCCTCGGGCGTGGTTCAGCGCATTGAGGATTACCGCAAGGTCGCCGATGAACTGGGCGCGCTCCTGGTGGTGGATACGGTGGCGACGCTCGCCGGGGTTTCGCTGGACGTGGCCAGCCAGCGAATCGACATCTGTTTCAGCGGTTCGCAGAAGGCGCTCAGTGCGCCGCCGGGCATGGCGCCGATCACGGTGAGCCCGCGTGCCGAGGAATTGATGCACGCGCGCAAAGAGCCGGTTCGCAGCTGGTACTTTGATCTGACGCCGGCGATGAGTTACTGGGGCAAGGAACGCCTCTACCACCACACGCCGCCGATTACTCTGATCTACGCGATGCGCGAGGCGTTGCGCCTGGTGCTCGAGGAAGGGCTCGAACCGCGCTGGGAGCGCCACCTGCAAAATCAGCAGGCGTTGATCGCGGGACTCGAAGCGATGGGCATGGAACTATTCGTATCGAAACCTGCGGATCGCCTGGTGACGGTCACGGCCGTCAACATTCCCGGCGGGGTCGACGACGCCAGGGTGCGCCGGCAACTGCTCGACGAATTCAACATCGAAATCGCCGGAGGTCTGGGCCCGGTGAAGGGACGGATCTGGCGCATCGGACTGATGGGCTATTCGAGCCAGAAGCCCAACGTGCTGCTCTTCCTGGCGGCGCTGGAAAAGGCGCTGTTGGACCAGGGTTCTCGATTGCCAGCGGGGGCGGGCGTCGCCGCGGCGATCCAGAGTTACCAGCACGCCCTGCAGCCCGCCACAGTGGGCGCGAGGACGTAGGCCGGATCATGGCAAACAAAACTGCGTATCCGACAATTCCGAATGCCGGAGCGATGAACGAATTCATTGGGGCGTTCGAGGTGCCGTCGAAGGTAACGGACTATATTTATCGCTGCCGCTTTTCCCATTGCTGGAACGGCATCGCCACGCGCCACAGCGACACGATGGACTGCAAATTCTTTGTGGACGGCAAGGGCGTGGTGCTCGGCCTGGCGCATCCCGGATTCGTGAAGTTCCGCGAGCGCGCGGGCCGCGACCTATCGGATCGCGAGGCCAGCTATATCGCCGCAGAATATCTTCGCGGGCGCCTCGAGCAGGAAGACGAACACTCCCTCTATGATGTTTCCGCTCCGGATATTCTCCGCACAATCGAAAAACTCGGAATCCACTGATCGCTCTGCCCGGATGTCGATCCGTCGTTAGTTTGAGGCTCGCCAGGCCGCAAACCAGCCGTGCTCGCGCACGCCCTCGTCTTCGATCTGGCGTGTCCAGGCGCCGAGAATGTTGGAGCGGTCGCAATAGCCAACCAGCTTGCGGGGATCCTCGCGCGCGACGACGGGAAGCCGGCCGATGTTGTGCTTCAGGATGCGGTGAAGCGCGTCGATTACGAATTCGTCCGGGTACGCCACGATGGGAGCGCCCGAGCCGGCCTCGACAACGGTGATTTGGCCCTTGGGATCATTCTCCAGCGCGCGAAGCAAGTCGCCCTGTGTCACTACTCCGGCGAGACGGCCGTCCGGGCCCACCAGCGGGAGTCCCTGCGCAAGGTTGTAGGCGGTCTCGCCCCGGCTCATGCGGTCGGCCAGCTCTCCGACGGTCATGTCCGCCGGGATGGGCTGCACGTCAATTCTCATCACATCCGCTACGCGCACGATATTCAGCACGCCGGCCTCATATTCGCCCGGCACGAAGAGTCCGCGCCGCGCGAGTTTTTCGGTCATGATGGACGTGGGCAGATAGCGCAGAGCGATCAAATCAGCGACCACGCATCCGAGCATCAGCGGCAAGACCGCGTTGTAATCGTGCGTGATCTCGAAAGCAAAAACGATGAACGCAAAGGTGGCGCGCGAGGCGGCTCCGAAGACCGCCGCCATGGCCACCAGCGCGTACGCCCCGGGTGAAAGATGCACCCCCGGAAAGATGGCGTTCATGGCTACGGCAAAAACGCCACCGAGAGCGGCGCTCGACATGAACATCGGCGCGAGCAATCCGCCGGAGGTTCCCGAGCCGAGCGATATGACCAAGGCCAGAGCCTTGAAAACGGCGACCAGGATCAGGAGCTTCAACGCGAGATTGTTGTTCAGAATATCGGAGATCGTGTCGTAGCCGACTCCCAGAACGCGAGGGATGAAGAAGCCGATGATGCCGAGGCCCAGCGCGCCGACGGCTGGGTGCCATAACTCGTCGATGGGCAGGCGGTCAAACTGATCTTCCACCCAGTAAAGCAGTTTCGTGATACCCACGGCCGCGACGCCGCAAATCAGGCCGAGCAGCACGTAGAACGGCAGACCGCGCGGGACGTTGAAATCCACATTGCCCATCGAGAACATCGAGCGCTGGCCGAGCAGCACGGCGCGGACGCTGGTGGCCAGAGTCGTCGCAATCACCAGGGGGATGAAGGAGCGCGCGCGAAACTCAAACAGCAGCAGCTCGATCGCCAGGATCACGCCCGCGATCGGCGTGTTGAAGGTGGCCGCCATGCCGGCGCCGGCGCCGCAGGCGAGCAGCACCTTGCGCTCGGCCGCGGTTGTCGAGATCAACTGGCCGACGAGAGATCCGAAGGCGCCGCCCGTCTGAATAATCGGGCCTTCGGCGCCGAATGGGCCTCCGGTGCCGATGGCGATCGCGGCCGAAAAGGGCTTCAGGATCGCGACCTTCGCCTCGATCCGGCTGCGCGAGGTGAGCACCGCCTCCATCGCCTCCGGAATGCCGTGACCCTTGATTTTGTCCGAGCCGTACTTCGCCATGAGCCCGACGATGATCCCGCCGATCACCGGCACCACGATGATCCAGGGTCCGATCGCGGTGTTTTCTGGGCTCCGGAAATGGAACGACCACTGATGGTAGTAGGTGAGATTCGTGAACAACCCGATCAGGTCGTACAAAAGGAAGGCAATGATTCCGGCCAAAACGCCGGTGAGCGCCGCAAGCAGAGACATCCATCCAATTCGATAACCGGCCGGGGATGCGGGTGGACCGCCCTTCGAACCTGCTGAAGCCGATGCGGCTGGAGATGCCAAAAAAGTTCCTCCTTCTGGTTTGAATTACCGTTCCGCTTTCCGCAGCGGATGCGGCTAGCGCCTACGGCGCCGCCCCTTGCCGCGACCCATGCCCGGCTTGTTGCTGTGTGCGATGGCCGACCGCAACGCTTTCAACAACCCAGGTCCCGCCGTTCGCAGCTCGCTGCGATGGGACCGAGAAAGAGTTTCGAGCAGCCTCTCGCCCCGGGGCGCGACGCGCAAAAAGACTTCGCGGCGGTCCCTGCGGCCGCGCGAGCGCCGAATCCAGCCGTTGGCTTCGAGCCGCCGGCTCAACTCCACAGCGCTGTGATGGCGGATTTGCAGGCGCCCGGCGAGAACACCGACTGTCGTTTCCGACTCGGGAGCATGCCCTTTGATGGCCAGCAGCGCTTGATGCTGTTGCGGCTCGATGCCGGCCTTGCGCGCGAGCGTCTCGCTGAAATTCAAGAATCGGCGGATTTCGTGCCGGAAATCCGCAAGTCCCTTGTAGTCGATCTTCCCCATGGTTCGTCGACTCATCGCGAAATCAATTATATCGTATTACGATATAAAAAGGGGAGCGGAGAACAGCGGATCATGTCTAGAGCGTCACGGGCGGATTCTCGAGAGGCCGGGGGATACGAAGGACCGTGATTGGGCGAGCGCGAGAAGGCGGCGGTGCCAGAGCGCTGGAGCCGCCGCGCCTCAAGGTCTAGGGCAGTGTGTAGGTGTACACCGTGTCGCCGGCTACGATGGCGACGTACTGTTTTCCGTCCTTGCCCTCGTAGGTCATCGGGTCGGCATTCGCAGTTTTCTCGAGCTTGGTGACCCACAGCTGTTTTCCGGTCTTGGAGTCGATCGCGCGGAAGCGATCATCCGGCGTCGCCCCGATAAAAATCAGACCGCCCGCGGTCGCGATGGGACCAGCGCTGCCGCCACCCCCTGTGTTCTGCTTGCCTTCCGGCAGTCCCTCGGTAATTCCGATCACGGATTGCCAGGCGATGTCGCCGGTGTTTGCGTCAATCGCATAGAGGCGTCCCCACGGAGGTTTCTGGCAGGGCCACACGCCGAGCGAATGGCCTTCGGCGTCCTTCATGTTGACGCTGAAGCTGAAGTAGGGGCCCGGGCCGTCCACGCTTCCCCGATCATATAACTGCGGGGAACCGTCGTTGCCTCTGCCATACACCAATCCGGGCTTCCTTTTCTCGAGCCAGCCGATCAAAGACATGTCGTGCGTTTGCACGTAAATGTAGTGCGACGCCGGGTCGGTTGCGACGCCTCCCCAATTTACGCCGCCGGTGCCCCCGGGAAACTGGATCGCCGTTTTCGGCGGAGTGCCGTCTTCATGGTAAGGCCAGCCCGTAAAGGGTCCCGCGTTGTAGAAGCTCCCGCCGCTTTTCGCGAGCAGGTCTTGACAAGCCTTCACGTGCTCCGGAGTTGTGTACTCAGCTGTGACCATGTCCTCGGGTTTGTAGCTCATTCGCGCGAGCGGAGGCGGCTTGAGAGGGAACGGCTCGGTCGGGGAATACCATTCGCCGGGCACGTCGCCCTTCGACACGGGGCGCTCTTCAACCCCAAACACCGGCTTGCCGGTGTCTCGATTCAGAATAAACATCAGACTGGTCTTGCCGACCGCGACCAGCGCGGGAATCGTCTTACCGTTTTGTTTGATGTCAACGAATCCAGGGCCCGGCGGCAAATCCTGGTCCCACAAGTCGTGATGGATTGTCTGGAAATACCATTTCAGTTTCCCTGAATCCGCATCGACGGCAACGATCGAATTGCCGAAGAGGTTGTCGCCCGGGCGGTCTCCACCGTAGTAGTTCGGCGAGGGCCCGCCGATGGGCATGAAAACCGTGTTCGTCTTCGCATCGACGGTCATGTACCAGCCCCAGACGTTGGTGCCGGAGCGGCCTTTCCAGCCGTCGTTCAGCCATGTCTCGTGGCCCGTCTCGCCCGGTTCGGGAACCGAATGGAAATCCCAAAGTTGCGCACCCGTCAAAGCATCAAACGCGCGCGAGTCGCCCGCCGGCCCGGTCGGCATTTCGCCCACGCTCGCACCGACCAGGACGATGTTCTTATAGATTGTCGGCACGCCGTTGTATCCCACGGTCATATCGACGATTCCCTCTTTGCCGAACGCTGGGACAATTTTTCCGGACGCCGCATCGAGCGCGATCATTTTGCGGCCAAATGTCGTGAAGATGATTCGCGGTGGATTGGTCTTATCGCCCGGCCAGTAAGCCACTCCGCGGGTGGACGGCTGGGTGACGTCGTAGTGCCAGATTTCTTTGCCCGTGGCCGCGTCGAGCGCGAAAACTTTGTTCGCGCCGGGCAGATACATCACGCCCTTGACGGCAATGGGCGTGACTTCCAGGCCACCGCGCTCGCTCAACTGGAAGGACCAGGCCTGTTTCAGGCTCGAGGCATTTTCGGCGTTGATCTGCTTGAGCGGTGAATAGCCCGTGCCGCCGAGGTCGTGCCGATAGAGTGGCCAGTCGCCCGTTGCCTTTTGAGCCCAGCCAGCCGGCGCCATCAGCGCCGGTAAAATCACGACGCCGGCCATTTTCAGAATCCAGTTCGAACGCATGCACCGAGCCCCTTCCACGAAAGTCGCGGAGAATACTAACAGCATTTTCACGAGGACGTGCGGGTTTTCGCGCCGGTTTGCCCGGGTGAACGCCGCAAACGCGGCAGGAAAGCGGGCACGCGGCGGGCGTACTCGTCGAATTTCGCACCGAACGCATCGCGCAGAAGCCCTTCTTCGGTGCGGATACGTATCGCGGTGCCCGCCGCGAACACAACGACGGCGCACAGCAGCGCCTGCCAGCGCGCGATAGCCAGGCCTGTGGCGAGAAGCATGCCAAGCATCGCAAGGTAGATGGGGTTCCGCACGATGGCGTACGGGCCCTGCCGGACGAGTTCGTGCCCTTCGATCACGCGCGCCATCAGCGCCCACTGCCTGCCGAGCGCTCGCGCCGCCGTATGGCAAAACCAGATGGATGCGACGGCCAGCAGGGCCGTGACCGCCGAGAGAAATTCCTCCTTCGTTTTCGACATCGGCACGAGCGGGGAGAAATAGTTTCGCGAAAAGCCGAAAGCGATCGCGTAAGCAATCAGCTGCAGCAGAAAGCCGACGCTGGATTTCAGGTCGCGCTTCGCGGCACCCTTCGCCGAGCCCTTTTTCCCGACCGCGAGGATCACGCCAAAGCCGAGCCAGCCCGCGAGCACCACGGCGAACGCCGCTTCAGCCGACCAGTCCGATAAGAAGGTCATCTGCGGCTCGGGAAGCCGATCACGCGAGGGCTTTCTTCAAAACGGCAATTTGGCCAGCGTGATACAGGTCATGCTGCACAACTCCGTGCAGCGTCACGTAGCGAGATTCTTTCGTTCCAGCGGGCCTCAGTCCGAGCTGGTCGTCGGGCAATGCCTCCACCGATTTGCGCAATCGCGTCCGGCTTTCCGCCAGATTTTCGAGCGCGCGCTTCCACGCGGCTTCGCTGACCTCCCACACGGGCGGCCAATCGCGCTCCGTCGTGACTTTCACCGCCTCACCGGCAAGCCGGTGCTGCACGATGGTGTTCCACGCGCCGATGTGGTGCACCAGCTCCCAGATGGAATGGGCTCCCGCGACGGGGTGTTTGGACGCATCTTCCGCGGAGACACCTTCCAGCAGGAGCATAAGCGAGGGGCCGTGCCAGGCGTCTCCGGAGAATGCGCGATCCATCTGATCGAGAATTCTCTTGATTTCACTCATGGATGTTCCCCGCCAAAAAGCGTAAGCCAGCAGCGGCCGCATGGCAAGCGGTTGAAGAGGTCCGGCCGCGACAGGTTGCTGGAGACTTTGAAACAAGGCTTCCGGGGTTAAAACCCCTGAGGAGAAGCACCAACTTACGGCGGGGTTGAAACCCCGCCCTCCTGTCGCAAACCATTTTCAGCAACCCGTTAGAATGTCTTGTCGGAATCGAGCAGGATGGTGACGGGGCCGTCGTTCGCCAGTTCGACCGACATGTGCGCCTGAAATACTCCCGTCTCGACGCGAACGCCGAGCGCCTGAAGCGCGCGCACAAACTCATCGTAGAGCGCTTTGCCCATCTCGGGCGGTGCGGCCTGCAGGAAACTCGGGCGCCGCTGGCCGCGCGCGTCGCCATAGAGCGTGAACTGCGAAATGGCGAGAATGGCGCCGCCGATATCGAGGAGCGAGCGGTTCATCTTGCCATACCCGTCGTTGAAAATGCGCAGGTGCACGATTTTCTCAGCCATCGAAGCCGCGGTGGAGGCGGTATCGTCGCAGCCCACGGCGACCAACACCAAAAGTCCCGTTCCGATTTCGCCCGTAGCGCTGCCTTCCACGACGACTCGCGCGTGGCTCACTCGTTGAACGACGGCTCGCATCGCCTGGATTCTACCGTGTCCAGGCCTTCGTTGTGTTGACCCGGGGCGTCGCATGCGATAAGACTGCTGGCTCGTCACCATGAGCGAACCCGCCGCCGAATCGCCGCATTCGAATCACTGGCTCAAACGCGGCGTTCTCGGCATCGGACTCGCCAGCCTTTTCTCCGACTGGGGCCACGAGGCGGCTACGGCGATTCTGCCCGCGTTTCTTGCCAGCCTCGGCGCGCCCGCCGCGGCGCTGGGAGTGATCGAAGGCGTTTCCGACGGCCTTTCCAGTTTTGCGAAGCTGGCGGGCGGTTTTATCGCGGACCGGCCGCTCTGGCGCAGACCCACTGGCATCGTGGGTTACTTCGCGACCGCGATCACGACGTTCGGCTATGCCTTCGCGCAGAGCTGGCCGGCGGTGCTCGGCCTGCGTGCGATTGGATGGATGGGGCGCGGCAGCCGCGGACCGTCGCGCGACACACTGCTTGCGGACTGCGTGGCGCCCGCGCAGACGGGACGCGCGTTCGGCTTCGAGCGCGCCATGGACACGCTCGGCGCCGTCCTTGGACCGCTTTGCGCCGCGGCGCTACTGGGCGTGCTGGGCGCCCGCGGCGTGATGCGCTGGACGCTCGCCCCGGGATTGACCGCCGCGCTGGCCTTCGCGTTTCTCGCGCCCGCGAGCAAGAAAACGGACGGCCATCACGCTCCGAGCTTCGCGACGAGTTTCTCGCAGCTTCCGAGAACCTACTGGCGTTTTCTTGCCGGCGTGTTTGCGCACGGCATCGGAGACTTCGCGCCCACGCTGCTGATCCTGCGCGCAAGCCAGATTCTCGCGCCGCGCATGGGCGTCGTCGGCGCCGCCGCGTTCTCCGTGGGGCTTTACACGTTCCACAATCTTGTGGATGCGGCCGCGTCGTATCCAGCCGGGGCGCTGGGCGACCGCATCGGAAAGCGCGGGCTGCTCGCCACTGGCTACGCGATCGGCGTACTTACCTATGTGGGATTCATTCTCGAACGGCCCACGGTTCCCGTGCTGGTGATTCTCTTCGGCCTTGCGGGAATACACGATGCGTTTCAACAATCGCTCGAGAAATCGCTCGCGGCGGAGTTGCTGCCGTCGAATGTCCGGGGATCGGGCTTCGGTGTGCTGGCCACGGCGAATGGCATCGGCGATTTCGTGTCCAGCATCGCTGTGGGCGCGCTGTGGTCCGGCGTGAGTCCGGCGGCAGGCTTTCTTTACGCAGGCATCTTCGCGGCGCTGGGAGCGGTACTGGTCTCTTCGGGCGCCAGGCGAGCTATAGAGTGAGCTGGAGAGGTGTGCCTCGCTCCTCATTGACGCGCATCGTGGCGCCGGAATCGAGGTCTGCAGCGGCGATCGTGCGGCGGCTGCCGTCGCTGGTGATGTAGATGATCCGGTCGCCCCTGCGCGTGAAGGCTGTGGCCTCGATCTGCTTGCC
Organism: Candidatus Acidiferrales bacterium; assembly: GCA_035279445.1. Taxonomy (GTDB): domain Bacteria; phylum Acidobacteriota; class Terriglobia; order Acidiferrales; family UBA7541; genus Palsa-295. The sequence continues at coordinate 369,118 of DATEHV010000014.1, forward strand.
GTTGCGGAGCACCAGCGTAAATTGACCCACGTCCGGGAGCGGCGCGGAGGCTTCCGGCTCAGGCTGTGCAGCGGCCTGCTGCGCGGCAGGTGCTTGCTGCAAAACGATCACTTGCGGCTGCTGCTGCGAGGGCGGCTGGATTTCGGCGGGCTCGGCAGGAACCACGAATGCGCCTCCGCCATCGAGCAGGAAGAAGCCGGAGTTGGTAAAACCGCGCGTGTCGCGAAGCAATCGCTCAGCCACGCCGAGACGCAATTCCGTCGCCGGGTCGATGACGGCCTTGATATCCAGGTCGCGATCGATAGCCGCCAGATGTTCGAAATCGAAGCCCGGCGCCGGGAAGGGGTCGAGCAATTGCTGCAGAGTGAGGCTCGTTCCGTCGGCGGTCACGAACGAATTCGTGTTTCGATCGAAGCGCATACCGGATCTCACGCGGGCGGTATTTCGTGGTCCCGCGGGGCGCATCGCCGGGATGCGGGCGCCAACCGGCAGCGCGCGAACGGTTACACCGGAAGTGCGCGTACTCGCGGAAGGTGCCATGCGCTGGGCGTCTGCGGCTACTGCACCCAAAAGTGTGAATACGACCAGAATTGCTGCGGCCAGCCCAATCGAGTGTTTGCGTCTCATGGCTGCCTCGGTTCTAAACTATCTGACGCTGAGTCAGGTCTCGCGGTTGCTTTTATTGTGTCACTGAGTGCGGCCTTAGTCCAGCCGCAGGGAGGCGGTCCAATCGAATGCCCTTCCGAGGGTCATTTGTTGTAAGGTAGGAGGCGCCCAACGTCCTGTCAGCGGGCAGAGGACGCGACTCCCACCGAAATCGCTTGTTCAATTCAAGGAGACTATCTATGAAAAGAAAGGTCACTCTGTTTTTGGCGCTTGGATTTTTGGTTGTTTCACTGGCGCAGGTTGCCTCCGCGCAAGATGCCAAGGTCGCCGGCACGTGGGACATCAGCGCGCCCGGCCGCGACGGCAACGTGGTGACTCAGACGCTCACCCTGCAGCAGGACGGCACCAAGCTAACCGGCACCATCAAGGGCCAGCGGGGAGAAGCGCCGGTGACAGGCAGCATCACCGGGAACAACATCAGCTTTTCCGTGACTCGAACCACGCCGAACGGCGATATCAAGATCGATTACACCGGCACCGTCACCGGAGACGCCATGAAGGGTTCGCTCAGCGTGATGGGAAACACGGTGGACTGGACGGCCAAGCGCTCGGCGGGAGGCGGAGCAAGCAACTGAACCCGCTGCGCCATTCAGCTCAATTTGGCCGGGAACCGGCGCGCAGCCTGAGCCGGAAGAGTCTCAACCCATACGGTCCCACGGTAATGTGACGAGAGGCTCTTGCCCGCAGCGGGTCCCGTGGATGTCCGCGAACGCGGCCAGGTTCGGACCCGCTGCGGCGTCCCTCGTTGCTTTGCCCGATGCGCCGGATGTGCTATAAACGTCGGGCCGAGAAGGCCAAATGGATCAGCGCGAATCGGCGATTGGACCGCCGGGCGGGATAACGAGCCCTTCGAATGCAGGGCCAGGCGTGCCATCGGTAGAGCCGGAGCTGGCCATGAGCTTCTGCCCGCGCTGCTCGGCGCGTCTTGCGGCGCGAAGTTGCAAGCTGATCTGCCCGAGCTGCGGCTATTACATGTCCTGCTCGGACTTTTACTAGGACAAAGGCTCGCGAGGCCGGAGCCCGGCAGGATTTTTTCAGGGCACGAATTCCACTGCGGATTCGAATTTTTCCAGGAGGCGCGAACGTGGCACTGCGAATGACCGAACGGGATGTGAGCGGCGTGAACGTACTCGATATCGAAGGGCGGATCGTGCTCGGCGAGGAGAGCAACTCGTTCCGCGAGAAAGTGAAGAGCCTGCTGGCGTCGGGCAAGAAGAAGATCATCTTGAATCTCGCGCAGGTCAGCTATATCGACAGCGCCGGCCTGGGCACGCTGGTGGCCACATTTCACAGCGCGCGATCGCAGGGCGCCACGCTGAAGCTCACCAACCTCGGCGCGAAATTCAAGGAAGTGCTCCAGGTGACGAAGCTGATGACCGTCTTCGACACCTACGACAACGAGGCAGCTGCGATTCAGAGTTTCGGGAAGTAAGGTCCGCCGCGCGAATTCATCTGGCGTCGGGCGATGCGTCAGCCGATACACCCTTCGACTCGAAAGATCGCGAGTCCGCTTAGGAGCTTCGGGTAGAAGTCCGTGGACTTTTGCGGCAGCACGTCGCCTCCGAGCGCGATCTGAGTCACCTGCTCGACGCGGACCGGATTCAGCAGAAACGCAACCTGCGCCTCGCCGCGGTCCACGGCCGCGATCGCCAAATCCATTTCCCGCTCGTAGCCCACGTTTTTTTCCGCGGTTACCGCTTCGGCCGTGATGCCCAGGCCTTTCTCGAGAAGCAACCGATGCAGGAGGACTACGTCCAGACCACGCTGCGCCTCGGAAAGATCCGGAAGCAGGCTTTCGAGGTCGGCCTCGCGGCGCAGCGCAAACAGGTAAAACGCCGCGCCCACGCGATCGCTCGCGCCCGGATAGACGCCGATGGCGCGCCGGCCGTGGTTCGGCCTGGCGAGATCCTTGCGAAACTCCGCGAGCGCCGTCGAGCGCTCCTCGGGGTTCGCGAACGGATAGGAATACCAGTCGAAATGCGGCGCGACGTTGCCACGGAAGCGGCCGAAGTCGAAATCGGCGAGATGGGACACGAGGCGGTGCGTCGCGAGAATCGTGAGTCCCCTCGAATGCGTGTTGACGAAGGTAGCCATCGCGAATTCGGAAGCGGCGCGCGGATCGCTCCGGCCCGAGCGAGCGCGGCATTCGTTGCGATAGTTGAGCGCCGTCTCATATCGATGATGGCCGTCGGCGATGACGAGCTTTTTTTCCGCCATCGCTTTATGAATTCGCGCGACGACGTCCGGATCGACGACCGGCCAGAGGCGGTGGGTGACGTCGAATTCGTCGCGCAGCTCGATTGGCGGATTCGTTCGCGCGATTTGCTCGAGCCAGGTGTCGATCTGCCGCGCGGGGTCGTCGTACAGGAAAAAGAGCTGGCCCGTCTGCGCGCGCGTGCGGCGGAGTAGTTCGATTCGGTCGGCTTTGGGCGCCGATAGGGTGCGCTCGTGCCGGAAGACGACCTGGGCGTCGTAATCCTCGATGCGCGCGAGCGCGATGAAGCCGATGCGCACGCGGGGCGTGTGCGTACCGGGAACCTGAAAATCCTGCGAGTAGACGTACACGGCCGGCGCGTCATCCTGCACCAGGATTTTCCCGGCGATCCAATCCTCGATTTTGCGCGCCGCGCGCGTGTAGACGTTGTTCTCCGCTGAATCGCCGGGCAGCGAGCGGCCCATTTCGACCGCGATCAAGTTGTAAGGACTTGCGGCGTAATAATGCTCCTGCATCGCGGGAGTGATTTTGTCGTAGGGCTGGGTGAGCACGTCGGCGAGGGCGCAGCGTTTGGTGTCGTAGCGGTAGGCTCGGAATGGTTGGATGTCTGCCACGAGGGCCCCAGGATGAAACGTGGTCCGATGCGGAACCGCACATTGTAGCAGCGGCGTGCGCGTGCGCCAAAGATCAATGGAGATCCAGGGCAGGCGGGTACTACTGCGGGCGCCAGAAATTCGGGGCGGGGGAGATGAACGCGACGCCGATGCGCGCCCTGCCGCGGATGCGCCGGCCGACGTGGACCACGCGGCACTCCTGCTCGGCCTGGTTGCGCGTGTTGGTGAGAAACAGGCGCTGGCCGCGCGCGACCACACTCTCGATGCTCAGCGAGCAGCCGTCTTCATGGGCATCGTGGGTTTCGGCCTCTTCGTGGAATGGCTGCTTGTCGGCGTCGGAACCGTAGACGAGCAGCGGGACGCTATGCGAGTGGCGGAGGCGTTCGCGGCGATCGGAATCGTCGCTCGCGCGGCCCTTGGGGCGTTCCGCGGCGGAGCCGCCCGCGGCCGTGCGGGACCTCTGTCGCTCGGCTTGCTTCAGTGCTTCCCAGATGCGGCTCAAACCAGCCTCCCAAGTCGCCTGCGGGGCCCTTGCCCATTTGCCCACGATAGCCCGCGGCGCAGGTCGAAGGCGAAAAAGCCTCGCGCAGGTGTTCTTGTCGGTAACGGGGGCTTGGCAGAGGCGCGGCACCCTCTTCGGAGGGGCGCGGAGGGCTTCCCCGCCTTAGCACAGGCATCGTTAATAGCCCTGCGCCGGCGTGACATCGGATGGTGCGCCCCTTACAATTGAGAATTCGGCGGAGAGTAGCGAAAGGTATGACGAAGCCCAACGGCAGCGACGGCGGCAAGTTCTCGGGCGTGCGGGCGCTGATCTTCGATCTCGATGGGACCTTGATCGATTCGAAGCTCGACCTGGCGCTGGCGATCGACGCGACGCTCAAACATATGGGCCGTCCGGTGCTAGCGCACGAGACCATCTACAGCTACGTCGGCAACGGCGCCGCCACACTGGTGCGCCGCGCGCTCGGCGACAACGTCACCGACGAACAAGCCGGGGAGGGGCACCGCTACTTTCTTTCGTACTATCGCGAACACATGCTCGACAACACGGCCACCTATCCCGGCGTGCGCGAGGCGCTCGAGCTGCTGAAGGAAAAATCGATGGCCGTGCTGACGAATAAGCCGGTGAGGTTCAGCGAAGCCATCCTCGATGGGCTGGGTCTATCCCGCTATTTCCGGTACGTCTACGGCGGCAACAGCTTTCCATCGAAGAAGCCCGACCCGGAGGGAATCAACGTCTTGCTGCGCGACCTGGCCGTGGCGCCGCGCGCGGCGATGGTGGTGGGAGATTCCGAAGTGGATGTGCGCACGGCCCGGAATGCCGGCACGTGGGCCTGCGGCGTAAGTTACGGCCTGGGTACGGAGGGCCTGCGGGACCATCCTCCGGACCTGATGCTCGACAGCCTCGCGGATCTTCCCGGGCACTTGAGTGGCCGCGGCAGCTGACCCCATCCGAACGATCTACTGTTTTACGGCGCCAGCCGAAATCGGCGCGGCGGCGTCGCCGAGATTTATCCGCGATGCGTCAAATGTATAGGCGGTCTGGTCCTCCGTCAGCACGAACAATCGCTTGCCGTCTCCGCTGAAACTCCAAATAGCAAGAGGCGAGGCAAAAACCAATTGACCGCGCTTTTCAAACGATGGAACCGCGTACAGGTCGACCCTACCGGGCGCGTTCTCGACGCTGAGCATCCCGGCAGAGGGCGAGAGCACCGACCGCGCCCCGAAAAACACGCCTTTTTGGTCTCCGCTCGAGAGCGAATAGACAAGCGTACGCTGATCGGAATCGGCGACAACCACCCAATCTCCCGCGGCGTACGCCCTCTCGACGTCGAACGAGCCTTTCCCCGTATCCACAATCAGCGCTCCCAACTGCTTGCCCGTGCGGAGGTCAAGAACTTCAAGCACGTACGGATTCTTGCGATCCCGGAGAGTTGCAAGGCGGGCCTGAAGGGCGGGGTCGCGCTTGATTTCGTCCTTTGCCGCATCCTCAGACATTTGCCAGGCGAGCACCACGGTACCCTCCGGAGCGTCGAAGGTCATCGTCGGGATTTCTTTGGGAAAGGTTCGAGTCCAGAGCAGGTTGCCATCGCGGACATCCCGGACTTCAATGATTTCGTTCCGGAAGTCTGTACCTCCCTTTTTCGCCGGCTTCCGGTAAACAAGGTACGGGCCCCACTGGCGTGCTGACGATTTCTCGTCAACGGAGATTCCCGTTTTGAGCGCGTTCCCCTCCAAATCCATGCGGGCGATGGATCGTGCCTGTTTGTCTCGCTCGGGAAAATCGGCAAAAACCGTCGTGTCGCCATCGAAGTACGCACCCCGAAAACCGCGAGTGAAATAGAGGCGCTTCGCGGTGGTGATATTCCAGACCGCCCCGCGGGTAGTCCCCGATAGCGCGACCCACTTCAAGTCCGGGGAAACCGCCACGGCGCGCAGGGTGCCGAGTGGAGAGAGTGAGAGCGAGGTTTGCGCATCCGTCTTCCCGGAACCGAGGTTGTACAGCGCAATCTCCCCGTTGCGGGCCTCTAGGGCGACCGAGTCGTCGTACACGTCATAAATGGTCGTTTCTTTCGATCCGAAAACGAGTTTGTGCAAGGACAGGTTCAAGACCGCTGCGGGATAATCCTTCAGGGGGCCGACGATTACGTCGTTGCCGTGAGATGTGGCGGACAATTCCACGCCTCCCAGAACGAGCCGCTCCACCACCTCGCCGGACGGAAATTTGAAGATCGCCGAGTTTTTTATGTCGCCGCGATCAATCGCAATCACGCGGTCCGGAGTCAGGAAGGCGAACCCTCCCTTGACCATAGACGAAAGCGCTCCGTGAAGCGAAATCTGCTCGTGACTCACGAGGCTGACTGCGATGGAAGCGTTCGGAGCGGCCCCCAGAAATGTCTTGGCGTCCGGAGAAAAGGCCATGCGGGCCCACTGAAAATCTGTCCCGTCTTCAAGGGCCACCAGCAGCTGCCATAACAGGGGAAACATATTGAACTCACTTGGGTAAAAGAAGCCCTTCTTGCTGAAGACCAAGTTCCCCGTCGGCGCGTCGTAGAGTGAGAGATCGAAGTCGCGGTTGATGCATGCGAAGGACTGGCCATCCGGAGAGAGCAAGCTCTGGATGCATCCACCTCGGAGGGCGAGTTCATGCACGCTGGTGCGTTCGCCATCGGCGATCCTCCATGCCTCTACCCGCGTTCCACGCGTATCGAATACAACGCTCTGCGAATCCGGCGTGAACTGCGCGGGGTGCGAATCCTGGGCGTCCACGCGAAACAACAAATGGAGCGGGTCTCGCGAAAGCACGAAGACGCTTGAGTCATCCTGCGCCAGCAGGTACTTCCCATCCGGGCTGAACTTCACGTTTGAAATATCCGACCGTAGCGGCGGGTCGAGGCTCTTCTTGTCCATCAGGCCGGTAAGGGCCTCCTTGTTGCCAAGCCCGGAGTATCCGATCACGTCGGCCTGCCATTGCCGGAATTCGTCCGATGGCGACGCTGACGGAATGTTACGGCACCCCGGCGGGAGGTCCTCCAGCGACTTGCGGATGAGCCGAAGCCGCTTTTCATCCGGCTTTGTCATTCCGAAGAGGTCCGTAATAAAGTCGCCTGTCTTTCCTTTCGTTTGCGCCAGACGGTCGAAGAAATCCGCGAAACTTTGGGGCGAGTATCCTGCGCTTGCGGCCGCGTACAGCGCGACTTGATCGGCCTGGTACTGTTGCGGTTCTTCGCGGTTGCTTATCTCTTGGAGGGCCTTGGGATTGCGCGCGGCGTTATCCAGGAACCGATTGAACTTATCGAAGATGTCCTTGCGGTCGCCGACCGCCGTCACGCCGAGGATGCTCCGGAGCAAGCGCGTCATGTCGGTTGCCAGTTGGTGAGTGAGAATGTGACCCATTTCGTGGCCGAGAAGGCCGGCGGTCTCGTCCTCGTTTTTCGTGAACGCCACCATCTTCCGCGTGACGTAAATGCGGCCGCCGGGGAGGCTGTAGGAATCGACCGCCGGCTCATCGACCAGGAACACACGGAACTGGAGCTCTGTCGGAGGCAACTGTGCGAGGAGCCGCGCCATCACCCTATTCAGGTAGGCGGTCAGCTGGTCGTCGTGGAAAACGTGACCCGCCTGCTCGATCCGTTCGGCTTCCACGTCTCCGAGGTCCACTTCCTGGCGCGGCGTGAAAATGTTCGGTGCCGTGGAAACTCCCAGCACGGGCGGAGCGGGGCAGCGCTGTTGGGCACGCGCGGTCGTGGCGATGAGCGGAAAGAGAATAAGCGGTAAGAAGACAGACAGAATACGAGGTCGATACATTAGCGTTGTAGTTGATATATCACGGGCCCGGAGTTTAAGGAAGGGGCGCCCAAGCGCATGTCGCGGTCGCGTCGTGGTCCGGACGCGGGACTTTGTGTGCGTCGATCGGTGGGCATTGAAAAACATTCGGAGCGATTTGATTGCGCAGACAGGTGTAAAATCGCGGCTGTCGTGATGGAATTCTCCCATCGAGGAGCCGAATCATGAAAATCATTCGTATTCTGGCTGTGTGCGTGTTGCTCGCGGGAACTCTGACGGCCGGACGCGCCGAAGAAAACCAGACCTGGACGGGATCGCTCGTGGATGCGAGCTGCTACCTGACCGACAACTCGCAGTCCGGCCCGGACCACATGGGGATGAAGGGCTGCGGGACCGCCTGTCTGAATATGGGACGTCCGGCAGGAATCCTGACGAACGACAAGAAGTTCTTCGTGCTGGTCGCGCCGTCGCCGGATATCGCAGACTTCGTTGGAGAGACGATTCGCATCACCGGGAAATTGAGGGGCGGATCCATATTGGTGGATAAGTTCGAGGTCAAGAAGGGAACGAGCTGGCAGGATGTGCCGATGCACGCGATGATGTGAGCGCGAACGCGGCTGCGTCACAACTCATTTCGCTGAGGATCGTCAGAGCACGTCAGGACGTACCTTTCCGCGTCACGATCACGTCGTAAAACGTGGTCCGCAGGTTGTGAATTGCCGGTCAGGGGAGATATGCACGGCGAGGGGTGGGGATGAGCTTGCGCAGATATTTTGTGTGGTCCTTGGTGGTTACGGCGATCTTGGCCGCGGGAATCATCGTGTACGCGCGATTTGTGAGGATTCCCCAAAACGTCGCGTATGTCAGTGAGGAAGATGGAGGAATCTCCGTCATCAATTTGCGCACGCTGCGGGTCGTGAAGAGAGTCCACCCAAAGGACGTCGCGCCCCGCGGAATCGGAATTACCTTCGATGGAAAATACGTTGTCACCGCGGACAAGGACACCGGCGACGCGGCCGTGTTCGATACGCGCGGGCTGCGCCTGGTCCGGCGAATACCCGTGGGAGACAACCCGGAATTCGTCAAGTTCGGTCCCGGCGGCGACCGGATTTTCATTTCGTACGAGCCGGGATCCACCGCCGGGCCGCCGAAAGAGGGGTCCGCAGGCGAGGAAGCGGATGATGAGAGCGAGCCGCCCGCTCAGATCAAGGAATTCAGCGCGCAGACCTGGTCGCAGGCGGGGAACTTCGTGGCCGGCAAGGAAACGGAAGGGCTCGAGTTCTCGCGCGACGGCAAGCTCCTGATTGTGGCGAATGAGGCCCAAAACACTCTGGGCGTTTATGAAATTGCATCCGGGGCGCGCATCAAGGAAATCAACCTCGCCAGCTACGGCAAGCGCCCGCGAGGTGTGAAAATATCCCCGCAAGGAAACCTGTTTGCCGTCACGATGGAAGGCTCGGGCACGCTGCTTTCGCTCGACCAGGATTTCAACGTGGTCCACTCGGCGGCCACAGCCGCGAAGCCGTACGGGGTCGCCTTCGATCGCGATGGGAGCCGGATTCTCGTGGCCGCGGCGGCCGCCCAAAAACTGCAGGTTTTCGCGGCGGACTCGCTGCAGTTGCTGGGTGAGGCAAATATCGGAAAGCGCTGCTGGCATTTCACCTTCACGCCGGACGACTCGAAAATCCTGCTCGCTTGCGGCCGATCGAACAGCGTCCATGTGCTCGACGCGAAGACGTACCAGCCAATCCGCGTCCTCGAAGGATTTCAATTGCCGTGGGGCATCGTGACCTATCCGCCCGCCTACGGCAGCCTCGGCCTGCCGTGAGCCTTTCGGGCCCGGCGGTCTTTCCGCAATTCCTGCGACCGTTGGGTCGCGCCGCCTCCCTCGTTCTTTGGCCTTTGCCGTACGACCACAAGGTGGTATCTAGAACCTAGCCCAGCTCCCGATTCGATCGAGGAGGGAGAGTCATGAGGATCTACACCGCAGCGGCTGCCTTGAGCTTTGCTCTGGTTTCCGCCGTCGCGCAGCCTGCCGACGCCCCGTCGGCCTTCGACAACAAATCCAATGGCATGGTCGACGACGCCACGCATCAGGCGGACCAGGTGAAGTTCGACGAGGTCGAACAGCCGAGCGACGGCCTCGGACCGCTTTACAACGCGCAGTCGTGCCGCGAATGTCACCAGAATCCCGTCTCCGGCGGGGCTTCGCAGGTTTCGGAATTGCGCGTCGGCCACAACGGGCCGGACGGGCATTTCCGCACTCCCGACATTCCGATCGCCGACGGAGCGGAGGTGATCAGCGGCCGATCTCTGGTGAACGATCGCGCCATTTGTCCCAACGCGGCCTTTCCTGACAAGGAAATTCAGGAGCGCGTGCCACAGACCGAGACGATTCGGGCGTTTCGCCTCTCCCTGAATCTTTTGGGCGATGGGTTCGTCGAGGCCGTCGCCGATCAAACCCTCGTCGATCTTTCCAGGCAGCAATGCAAAACTTCGCGCGGAAAAATCTGCGGTCAGATTCTCAATGTCCCCATCGTGGAAGCGCCGGGACAGATGGGCGTCGGCCGTTTCGGATGGAAGGATCAGCACGCCAGCCTCTTATCGTTTGCCGGCGACGCGTATCTCAACGAGATGGGCATCACGAATCGCTTGCAGCCCGCGGAAGTAACCAATCTCTGCAACAGCGTCTCGGAGCCGAATGACGTTCCCGGGCCGGACGGCCTTTCCGACATCGACCACTTCGCCCGGTTCGTTCGCGCCACCAAGGCGCCCGCGCGCGACCTGAAACTCGCCGGCAGCGCCGCGGCAAAGCGGGGCCTCGAACTTTTCAACAAAACTGGCTGCGCGACTTGTCACGTGGAAACGCTGACCACGGCACCGGCCGGTACAAAGATAAACGGCGGAGCGTTTACGATTCCGGCGGCGCTCGGCTCCGTCAGCTTTCATCCGTGGGGCGATTTCCTGATGCACAACGTAGGCACCGGCGACGGGATCCTGCAGGCCGCGCCAGAGCACTATGGGCGCCAGGTTTTCCAGCAGATGTCCGATTATCTCTCCCGGCAGGACTTCGAGAGCAGCCGGAACAAAATCCGCACGGCTCCTTTGTGGGGAGTACGCCTGCGTCCGCGATTGATGCACGCTGGCGCGTCCCTGACTCTTCATGACGCCGTCGTCCGACACGGCGGAGAGGCCGAAGAAGTCAAGGAGCGGTTTGAAAAACTGAAGCGCCCGGACCAGGATGCCGTCATCGAATTCCTGAAGTCCCTGTGAACTTTCCGGGCTGTCACGAGCTGAGCGCGTGACGGCTGGCCGGATTCGGAGCCGGTGAGAGTGTTCTAGGAAACGTATTCGTGATCCGCCGGCGATGGCGGCCGGATTTGATTTCAGGAGCCGATCATGATTCGCAGCGTGCTGGCGGTCCTGGTGGGAATTGCCGTATTGACGATCACGTCATTCGCGATTGAGGCCGCGGCCGACCCGCTGCTCATGCGGATGTTTCCGAATGCGCTGCCGAATTCGGCCGCGCTCAGCCACAATCTTCCGGCGCGGCTATTCATGATGGCGTACACGATGATATGCGTGGCGGCGGGCGGTTACGTCACCGCGTGGATAGCGCGCCGCTCGCAAGTTCGCCACGCGGTGATCATGGGCGCGGTCCAGGTGGTGCTGACCGTCTGGGCAATGTTCACGCTTCCTCACCAGGCGCCGCTGTGGGGATGGATCACAGGGATGGCGCTGACCGTGCCTGCCGCATGGATCGGCGGCGTGATTCGCGCGAAGCAGGGAAGCCGCGAATTGCAGACGGTGCAGGCGGCCCCGGGCTAATCCCACCTCGTCGCGCGGCACCGCGCTTGACAGCCCAATTTTCGGTGTGATAATCCGCATCGAATTACCGAATTTTGCCCGGGGGAAACGCACATGAGCGCAATTCGGCCTTTGGGTGTGGCTGCTCTCGTCTTTTTCGCATACGGGCCGGCCGCCATGTCGCAAATCCCTCGCGATACGACGCCGGTGGTCGCCAGGACCTCGCCACAGGACGTTGCCGCAGGCAAGATTCTCTACGAGGCAACCTGCTCGAAGTGCCATGGACTGGACGGGGGCGGCGGAGACGGGCCGAGCCTTCAGGGATCTCCTGAAAGACTGGGAGACGAAGCCGTCGGCGCAATCATTCGCGGAGGAATCCCGGGCACGGGGATGAATGGTTTTGGCTCGCTCAACGTCGAGGAAGCCGGGCAGGTCGTCGGGTATCTGCGGACGCTGGGCCACACGGCGGACGCCGAGATCGCGAAAGGCGACGCGGCGAAAGGGAAGTCAGTTTACGAGCAGAGCGGTTGCGCGGGATGCCACATCATCAGCGGCGAGGGAGGCGGCGCGGGTCCGGAATTGACGCGGGTCGGGGCGATGCGCGGGCCGAGCTACCTGCGCGCCGCGCTGCTGACTCCCGGCACGAACCTGCCGCAGGAAGCCGGAGCGATGGAGCGCGGACGCTTCACGCAGTTTCTTTTCGTGCACGTGGTCGCCAAGGACGGCCATTCCGCGGATGGCACGCGCGTGAGCGAGGATTCGTTCACGATCGTGATCAAGGACGCGACCGGGCACTTTCATTCCTTCCGGAAACTCGATGTGCAGAAAGTCGAAAAAATCCCGGGCAAGAGCGTAATGCCCAGTTTTAAGGACGCGCTTTCGGCTTCGCAACTTGACGATCTGGTCGCCTATCTGGCGAGCCTGAAAGGCGCCCAATGAAAGCCATCCGCTGCGCTCTCTTTCTGCTCGCTGTGGCCGGCCCGCTGGCGGCCCAATCGCCGGTGCCGTATCCGCGCGTCGTCAACTCGGACAGCGAACCGGCGAACTGGCTGACCTACGGCGGGAACTACTACGATCAGCGGTTCTCGGGCCTCAAGCAGCTCACGCCGCAAAACGTCGCGAACCTAAAGCTCGCCTGGGCATACCAGCCCAATCGCCCCGCCGGCAACGTCGAGACATCTCCAATCGTCGTGGACGGAATCATGTACGTCACCGAGCCGCCCAGCACGGTGACGGCACTCGACGCGCACACGGGCGACAGGCTCTGGACGTGGTCGCCCGTTTTGAAGAATGTGGTCGCCATCGGCCTGTTTCAGACGAATCGCGGCGTTGCGGTGCTCGATCGCCGCGTGTACGTCGCGACCATCGACGCGCACCTGGTGGCGCTCGATGCCACCACCGGCGCCGTGATCTGGAACACCGTGGTGGCGGACAACAAAATGGGCTACGCAATTACGGGTCCTCCTCTCGCCATCGACGGGAAAGTGCTGATCGGCACGGGAGGCAGCGAGGCGGCGGTTCGCGGCTTCCTCGATTGCTACGATGCCAAAACCGGCAAGCGATTGTGGCGAATCTGGACGGTTCCGCTGCAGGGCGAGCCGGGTTCGGAAACGTGGGGCGATGCGGTGCCAGCCGGCGGCACCACATGGAATGCCGCAGCGTACGATCCCAAGCTCAACCTCGTCTACTGGGGCACGGGCAATCCCGCCCCGGACTGGAACGGGGATGCGAGGCCGGGTGACAACCTCTACACGTGCTCGCTGCTCGCCATCGATCCGGATGCCGGAAAAATGAAGTGGTATTTTCAGTTCTCGCCGCACGAAACCCACGACTGGGACGCATCGGAGCCGCCCGTTCTTTTCGACGCCACGATTAAAGGCGTGCCGCGAAAGCTTCTGGGCTTTGCGAATCGCAATGCGTTCTACTACGTCCTGGACCGCGAGACGGGCGTTTTCGTCGCGGGCATGCCCTACGCCAAGCAAACCTGGGCGAAGGGACTCGACGCGACGGGCCATCCCATCGTTCTTCCGCACTCAGGGCCCAGCCCCGAAGGGAACCTCATCTATCCGAGCATCACCGGCGCGATCAACTGGACCAGCAATTCGTACAGCCCGCTGACCAAGCTTTTCTACGTGGACGCGCGCGAAATGGGCTCGTACTTCGTGAAGGGCACGACCACCAAATGGGAGATGGGGAAATTTCCCGCGGGCGCCGGAGGAGAGCGCGCGCTCAGCGGTGACGACGCCTACGGAGCCATCCGCGCGCTTGACGCCACCACCGGAAAAATGAAATGGGAATTCCGGCTGCACTCGCCGTCGTGGGTCGGCACTCTCGCCACGGCGGGCGGTCTTGTCTTTTCCGGGAGCGACGAAGGCGATTTCTTCGCGCTCGACGCCGTCACCGGAAAACCTCTCTGGGAAATCAATCTGGGATCGTCGATTCGCTCCAATCCGGTGACGTATTCGGTGGATGGCAAGCAATGCGTCTTCGTGACGGCGGGCACCACCTATTTCGTTTTCGGCTTGCCGTAGCGAGAACATTGCTCTCGACGGAATCGCACCGGAGTCCGGGTTGCCGTGCTACAGGAAGCCGCGTTTAATCGCCGAGTGATCCTTGAAGTTCGAAGCGGAGGCTGCCAATGCAATCGAAATTCCTGCGATTCATCTCACTCAGCTCGCTCGCAGCGCTGGCCGCCGGCGCGACCGGCGCCGGACCGCGCGGCGCCGCCGTTCCGGCTCCCCCGGCCGCTCCCGCGGAGCCATGTGACCGCGCGTGCCTCGAAGGGTTCGTCAACCAATACCTCGCGGCCATCGCCGCGCGGGATCCTTCGAAAGCGCCCTTCGCAAGTGATGTGAAATTCACGGAGAACACGGCGAAACTGAAAATCGGCCAGGGATTCTGGGGCACCGCGAACGAAGAGGGCGCATTCAAACTCTATTTCGCGGAGCCGGAGGCCGGCCAGGTGGGCTTCATCGGTGTGATGAAGGAGTGGGACAACCCGGTCATCTTTTGCCTTCGCCTCAAGGTGAGCGCCGGGAAGATCGCCGAAGTGGAAGACTTCGTGGTCCGCGACGCGAACGCCGCGAAGAATCTGGACGCGATGTCGCCGAACCTGCTTTTCCTGCAAGCGGTGCCCGCGGCGGAGCGGGAATCGCGCGAAGAGCTGGTGAAGACGGCGAACATGTATTTCTCGGGCCTGCAGAACAACGACGGCAAGGGGGTCTATCCATTCGCCGCGGATTGCAACCGCGTCGAGAACGGCGCGCAGACAACTAACAATCCGGGCGCCTACAGAACCCAGCCGCCGGGCAGCGGCTTCCCAATTCTGAGTCTGGGTTGCGAGGCGCAATTCAAGACCGGGTTTTTCAAGATCGTCACGCACATTCGCGAGCGCCGCTGGGTGATCGTGGACCGCGAGCGCGGGCTGGCGTTCGCGTTTGCGTTTTTCGACCATGCGGGCACGGTGAAGTCCGTCACGCTCACGGGCGGGACGACGTTCCCCTCCACGCTTCGCCATCCGCTTACTTTCGAGATCGGCGAGCTTTTCAAAATCGAAAACGGAAAAATTCACGCGATCCAGGCCGCGCTCACGCAGGAGCCCTACGGCATCACGTCGGGATGGAGGCCTGCGACGCCGCATCCCGCCGCTGCCGCCGCGAAGCCCCGCGAATCCGCGGCAGCCGCTTGCGACCGCAAATGCTTGAACGGTCTGGTGGACGCCTATCGCGCGGCGCTCATCGAACACGATCCCTCGCGCCTCCCGCTCGCGGCCAATGCGCGCTACACCGAGAACGCCCAGGACCTCAAGTTTGGCGACGGCCTGTGGGGGACGCTCACCGGTTGGGGCAGCTACAAGCTCTATATCGATGATCCGGAGGAAGGCGAAGCCGGATTCGTCGGCGTGACGGACGAGGCCGGCATGTCCGGCTTGCTGTGCACCCGGCTGCGCGTCGAGAACCGCAAGATCACCGAAGTCGAAACGCTCATCACGCGCAAGGAAACCGCCGCAGGCTTCACGCGCCCCGACGGATTCACCGATCCCAAGATCGCACCGGCGATCGCGGGATTTTTCCAGGACGTTCCGGAATCCGAGCGCGAATCGCGGAAGGATTTGATCGCGCAGACCGATCTCTATTTCGACGGAATCGAACGCAGCAGCGGAGACATGGTGCCCTTCGCGGCGGATGTGATTCGCGTCGAGAACGGCACGCAGACGTGTCCGTCCTCTTTCGGCGCGGCTTCAAGAAACGGCCAGCCCGTAGGCTGTGCTGCGGGATTGAACAGCCGCATCTTCAGCTATATTTTCCCCATCAGCCCGCGGCGCTACACCGTCGTGGATCGCGAGCGCGGGATCGTCATGGGCGCGTTCATGTTCAACACGTCGGGCAGGGTGAAAAGCGTGGATGTGCCGGGCGTGGGCCAAATGGACGAATCGCCCGCCGCCCTGCGCCCGTTCAGCGAAGAAGTGGACGAGATTTTTGAGATTAGGGACGGCAAGATTGACTCGATTATCGCGGTGATGACCGGCCTGCCCTACGGCGCCGCTTCCGGCTGGCAATGAAGAGCAGAAACAGGGCAGGATGGGCGTACTTCGAGGATTACATTTTTATTATATCGAAACGCCGGAAAGTTCGCACGCGGCTCATTTTCACGAGCGAAAATTGTCTAAGGCGATAACGGCCGCGGGGCTGACGGAAGCCGTGCGATGGAATTGACATTCGATGGTCCACTGACTATCTTGAGGCAGGTTTCGGTGGAGGCACGCACATGAAGAGACGATCGAACTGGCTGCTCGGCCAAGCGCTGATCGGCGCGAGCCTGTTTTTCGCGGGGACCGCGGCCGCGCAGGTGACTTTGGAGGTGATGAATCCGCGGGGCGAGATTCCTCCTCCGAAAACGGTCGGAATCAGCCCTCGCGTGCCCAGTCTCGACGGGAAGAAGATCGTGCTGGTGGACAACGGCAAATTCGGCGCCGACAATTTCCTCGACGTCGTCGCCAAGATGCTCAAACAGAAATATCCCACCGCCACGATCGTGATGTATCCCAAGCCCTCGGCGCAGACCATCACCAACCTGCCCAAGTGGTATCCCACGGTGAAGCAGCAGGGCGATCTCTTCATTTTCGGTGTGGGTGATTGAGGGAGCTGCACGTGGTGGGGTTCCCACGACACGATCGAAATTGAAAAGACCGGAATGCCAGGCGTTTACTTCACGACCACCGAGTTTCTCGACGATGCGAAGTCCGCGGCGAAAGACCGCGGCATGCCCGGAATTCGCATGATCGCGCTGCCCGCGGATAAGTATTACCGGGCGCGCGCCACCCAGCCGGAGCTGCAGCCCATTGCCGCCGCGGCATTCGATCAAATGGCGGACGACCTCATCCGCCCGCTGACCGCGGATGAGGCGAAGCCGTCGCAAATTCAGAAGCAGAAGGAAAACACGAACATCAGTGTCACCGGAAAGGACTATCAGGACGCTTACCAGAACGTGAACGATCTCTTCCTCGATAGCCACTGGGCGGACGGATTGCCCATCGTTCCGCCCACGCCCGCTCTGGTGAAAGCGATGCTGGCCGCCACCACTCGCTCGCCCGACGACGTGCTGGGCCAGGTCGCGCCGAAAAACGGAACGGCGACGGTCGAGAAAATCGCCGTCAACTCCGTGATGGCCGGCGCGAAGCCTGAATATTTTCCGGTGATTCTCGCGGCCATGGACGGCTTCCTCGACAAGCACTACGACTTGACGCACGTGCAGGCGTCCACCGGTTCCTTCACTCCCGTTGTGATAGTGAACGGGCCGATCGCGAAGGAATTGGACTTCAATTCCGGCATCGGCATGCTCGGCCACGGGTGGCGGGCCAACAGCACCGTGGGCCGCGCGCTGCGGCTCTCGCTTTTGAACCTCGGCCAGACCTGGCCGGCCGTGAACGACATGTCGCTGATCGGCCGCTTGGAGGCGTACACGTTTTTCACGTTCGCGGAGGATGAAGCCAAGAGTCCGTGGGAACCGTACGACGTGAGTCTGGGTTTCAAGCCTGAGGACAGCACCGTGACCGTGGCGACGTCCCGCGATCCGCAGAATCTAGGCGGAGGCGCCGTCGCTCCGTGGACCGCCAAGGGAATCCTGGATACCGCCGCGGCCCGCGCCCTGAGCGCCAACGTCTTCGGATGGGTTCACTCGCAGACGTTCATACTGGTGCTGCATCCGGACTGCGCCTACGAACTGGGGAAGCTCGGCTTCACGCGCAAGAGCCTGCAAGAGTGGCTGTACGAACATACGAGCATACCCTACGAAAAACTTGTCTCGGCCACGAGCGGATTCGGTCACGCCAGCGAAATCGAGGAGATTCAGCAGTCGATCGCCGACGGACGGATTCGCCCCGATCGTGCGCAGATTTTCAAGGACGGGTTGAAGCCCGGCGGCAAAGTCCCGATCGTGCAAAGCCCCGACGATTTCCACATCGTCGTCGCCGGCGGATCGCCGGGCTACACTCTTCTGTTCAGCTACCCGGGCCCGAATTGGGCGAACGAGACGAAGAAAATATCCGGCGCCACTCTGACCAAGGCTGGGCGCTAGCGAAGACTGTGAAACGGGCGCCGCCCGCTCGCCGTCCATGAATACGCCTGTTCAAGGGAGATTCATTTGAAGAAACCTGCTCTCGTTCTGTTGGCCATGCTCGCCCTAGCGGGGTCGCTCGCGGCCCAGGGCGGTCCGGGACGACCCGCTGCGCCGAATCCCGCTCAGGCAGCGGCGCAAGCGGCGGCTGCGGCGCGCGGCGCCGCTCTCTTCAAAGAGAATTGCGCGAGCTGCCACGCGGAGGACGCCACCGGCGGCCGCGGCCCCGATCTTATACGCTCGTCGCTGGTTCGCCACGACAAAAACGGCGACTTGATCGGTCCCGTAGTCACGCAGGGCCGCACCGACAAGGGCATGCCGGCGTTTCCTTTCACTGAATCGCAAATTGCCGATATCGTCGCCTTCATCCAGTCGCAGCTCGACCTGTTCGATCTGCACACGCGCTTCGGTCCGTATCCCAACGACATTCCGGCGGAGCGCCTTGCCACCGGAACCGTGGAAGCTGGGAAAGCCTATTTCAATGGACCCGGGGGCTGCTCGGGTTGTCATTCCCCGACGGGCGATCTCGCCGGCATCGCCAAGAAATACAATCCTCCCGATCTGGAGGTGCGCTTTCTCTATCCCTCGGGCACGCCTTCCACAGCCGTGGTGACGCTTGCTTCCGGCAAGAAATTCGAAGGGACGCTGCTTTTGAATGACGGCTTCAACGTCGCCATCCAGGGCAAGGACGGCTGGTATCACTCGTGGCCGCGCAGCGCCGTCAAAATCGAAGTGCACGATCCGCTCGCCGCGCATGCGGCATTGCTCGAGAAATACACCGACGCCGACATGCACAACCTCTTCACCTATCTGGAGACTTTGAAGTGAAGAGGTTTCTGACCCTCCTTTCCTTCGGGTTGGCATTCGCGCTCTCGGTGCCCGCGCAGGGGCTTGATCCGGGAAAAATCTTGAAGCCGCCCACGGATACTTGGCCGACCTTTAACGGCGACTACACCGGCCGTCGCTTTAGCCCTCTCACTGAAATCAACAAAGACAATGTGGCTTCGATGACTCTCGCCTGGGCGTTTCAGGCCCACTCGCAGGGTCTGCAGTCCATGCCGCTCGAAGTGAACGGCGTCCTTTACATCTCGGGCGGCAATCAGATTTGGGCCGTGGACGCCCGCACCGGCCGCCAGATCTGGCATTTTCAGCGCCCGGGCGGGCCGGCCGGGGGCGGCAACAAGGGCGTCGCAATGTGGAAGGACCGCCTCTTCATGACCACGTTCGACGCGCAGCTCGTCTGCGTTGATGCGCGCAATGGAAAATTGCTCTGGCAGATCCAGATTGACGATCCCGCGCTGAAAGCCTTCGGCACGATGGCCCCGCTGGTGATTCGGGATCACATCATCGTGGGAACCTCGGGCGACACGGCTGATCTCCCCGGCTTTCTCCAATCGATCGATCCCATCACGGGCAAAGTCGAGTGGCGCTGGGACAGCATGCCGAAGCCGGACGACCCTGCGTGGAAAACCTGGCCGCACGATACCGACGTTGTCACGCGCGGCGGCGGTATGACGTGGCTCACCGGCACATACGACCCCGAGCTGAATCTGCTCTACTGGGGAACGGGGAATCCCCATCCGGTCGAAAACGGCGACACGCGCACCGGCGCCGATCTCTATACCTGCACGATCGTCGCGCTGAACCCCGACACCGGAAAGCTCGTCTGGTATTTTCAATCCTCGCCGCACGACACGCATGATTGGGACATGGTGATGACTCCGGTCCTTTTCGACGGCAGCTTCAACGGCAAGCCGCGAAAAATGCTCGCGCAGGCGGGAAAGAACGGCCTGTTTTTCGTGCTCGACCGGACCAACGGTAAGAGCCTGATCTCCGAGGCGTTCGTTCACGCAAACTGGGTGCAAGGCTACGACGACCGTGGCCAGCCCATTCCTCGCCGCGATAAGGAGCCGCAGCCCGATGGTGTGCTGGTGTCCGGTGGAGTGGGAACAAACTGGCAGGCGCCGAGTTTCGCTCCGGACACGGGCCTCTTCTACGTCAACTCGCGGGAGGCCATGGGCGTCTTTTATTTGACGATGCCGGGAAAAAGCGCCGAGGGCTGGGCCGGCCGCGATTTCTTTCTCTCGTCGAAATCCATGCTGAAGGCGATTGACTACCAGACGGGCAAGGTTCGCTGGACTTACGAAACCTCCGGCCGCGGCGGAACGTTTGGCATCCTCACCACCGCGGGCCGGCTCCTGTTCACGGCGGACAACTCCCAGAATTTGATCGCGCTCGACAGCCTGACGGGAAAACCGCTCTGGCACCTGTACGCGGGCGGGCCCCTGAGCACCGCTCCGATGACCTACGAGTTGGACGGCCGGCAATACGTTGTCTATCCGGTGGACGGCGTCGTCTATGCGTTCTCTCTGCCGGCGCGCTGAAACGCCCTCCGCCGAATTCGCCGCGATTTTCGTGCGAAACGCATGCGCCGAAGTCCTTGAAACCGGCCCGATAGCCTCGCGTCTAACAATATGTAAGAGCTTGGCCTTACGCGCTTGTCGCCGAGTGGTTTATGGCCTGCGGCGCGTAGCCTTGACACGTTTCTGAGCGGTGGGTAACATCGATGGAAGGACGAGAAAATTGTTGAGCAGTCCGGCCGGCCAGATTTGAGGGAGGTCCGCATGACGAACGCGGCGAAATGGTTTGCTGCTGGTTGCCTGGCATTCGCTCTCTTCCTGTGCCTGCCGAAGGTGGCCTCTGCGCAGGACGATTCCACGTCAGGGTTTGACGACCCCACGGAGATGGCCGTTCCCCCGGCCCAGTTCATCACCCCGGCCGACATGAAGAAGTTGATGGACAACAAAGACACCAGCTTCGCCCTCGTGGATACGCAGCCCGAGGAGGCCTTCGCCGAAGGGCACATTCCCGGAGCCATCAACTACCCCTGGGTCCAGCGAGTGAAGCCCCCAATCCCGCTTCCGCGCAACAAGATGTTGGTGCTCTATTGCCCCTGCAACCACGATGAAGATTCTCTCGATATGTACAAGAAGCTTGCGGAGTTCGGCTATCTCAACGTGAAGATTCTCGAGGGCGGATGGTACAAGTGGGTCGCCCTGAGGTACCCCGTCGACGGCACCGATGCGGCCGACGCCATCAAGATGGCGGACGCAGCTGCCGCCAACGGCAGTTCCGTTGCGGCCTCGAGCGCCGGTGCCGCTGCGACTCAGCCGGCTGCGCAACCCGCTGCCGCCACTGCCGGACCGATTACGTCGGGCCGCCAGGTCGGCGCAGTTACACCTTCGTTCCGCGTGATCGATGTGACCGGCAAGTACAAGGGTCAGGATACCTGCTACGTCTGCGAATACGGAACCGCGCCCACCGTGATCGGATTCTTCCAGAAGCCGAGCCCGGAGGCTGCGGACCTGATCGTGAAGCTCAACGCCCTGGTTGAATCGCAGAAAAATCTGAAGGGCTTCGCGGTGATGATCGCCGGTCCGGACACCAAGGCCTGGCTCGAAAAGCTCGCCGCGGACAAGGGCCTGCAAATCCCGCTCGTGTACCTGCAGAGGGGCCCGCAGGACTTGGGCGTCCGCCTTTACAGGATCAACACGCAGGCCGACAACACTTTCCTGGTGGACGACAACCGGCAGGTCGTCTCCAATCTCGTGAATGTGACCGACGATACCTTCCAGAAGGTTGCCGACGCGTCCTCCAAGATGCTGGCGGCGGCACGGCCCGGAAACGGCGGCCAATGAGACCGCGATTGCGCCGTTCGGTCGTGGGATTCGCTTGCCTTGCTCTCGGCACGCTTTGCGCCGCCGCATTCCCCGGAATCGGCGTTCGCGCCCAACCCGCGTCCGAGCCGCAGCTGAAAACGGTTCAACCGAACGACGTGAAGGCGCTGATCGCCGCCAACAAGGGCAAAGTCGTCTTCCTCAATTTTTTTGCCACCTACTGCGTGCCCTGCCACAAGGAATTTCCGGACATCGTCAAACTGCAGGCCAAATACAAAGCCGCGGGCCTCGAGGTCGTCGAAATTTCGATGAACGACGCCTCCGATCCCGCCGACAGGGCGGAGATGGCCAAGTATCTTGATCAGACGAAGCCGACCTTCGCCGTGTATCTCGCGTCGTCGATCGACGACGATTTTTACAAGGGCGTTGATCCCAAATGGGCCGCCGACGGCGAGGCCCTGCCGATGACCACGATCTTCGACCGCGACGGCAAGGTGGCGCATTTCTACGAGAAGGCGCTGTCGTTCGAGGAGATGGAGCGCGACGTGACCCCGCTCCTCAAGGCGTCGGCGTCCAACTGAGCGGCTTGCAAAGACAACTCGCATCCTTCCTTTTCAGCATCCTTTCCATATTGTTCCTGCCTTCATCGCTCCGCGGGCAAGGCGACTGGCCTTACGCCGGCCACGATCCCGGCGCGCAGCGCTACTCTCCGCTGCGGCAGATCAATGCGCGTAATGTGACGCAACTCCGCCGCGCCTGGACGTTTCACACCGGCGACCCCGCCGGCGACGTCAATTCCGAAGGCGCGCCGCTCGTTGTGGATGGCGTCCTCTATTTCGTTGCCGGCAAGAACGTCTACGCGCTCGATCCCGAAACCGGCCGGCAGATCTGGAAATACGAGACCAAGGGCACGCGCCCTCGCGGCGCTTCCTATTGGCCGGGCGATTCGCAGACGCCTGGACGCATCATCCTCGGCGTTGCCGGCAATCAGATGCTCGCGCTCGACGCGAAATCCGGAAAACCCGCCGAAGGATTTGGCGACGGCGGCTTCGTCAGCGGCGCTAGTCCGGCCGCCGCGCCCGTCATTTACCGCGATCTGATCATCGAGGGTGAAAACAGAGTGCAGTCCGTGCGCGCGTGGGACGCCCGCACGGGCAAGCTCGTCTGGACCTTCTACACGAAGGCGCAGCCTGGCGAGCCCGGTCACGAAACATGGGGCGGAAGCAGTTGGGACTCGAAGGTCGGCACGGACGTGTGGAGCTTCATGACGCTCGATGCCGCGCGCGGCCTCGTCTTCGTACCGGTCGCTCCCAACGGAGGCACCGAGTATTACGGCGGCTTTCGCCCCGGCAATACGCTGTATAGCAACAGCCTCGTCGCGCTCGACGCTTCGACCGGCAAGCTCGTCTGGTACCGGCAGCTCCTGCACCATGATCTCTGGGACTACGACATCGCCGCTCCGCCTACGTTGTTCGACGTGAAGCGCAACGGCAAGACGATCGCGGGCGTCGCCGAATTTGCCAAGCAGGGCTCTCTCTTTCTCCTCGACCGCGCGAACGGCGCGCCGATTTTCGGCCTCGAGGAGCGGCCCGTGCCCCAGTCGGACGTGCCCGGAGAAGCCACTTCGCCCACGCAGCCTTTCCCATTAAAACCTCCGCCGCTTGCGCCGGAGAGCGTCTCGAAGGCGGACATCTACAATCTCACTCCGGAGCATGCCGCCTTTTGTATAGACCTTTGGGAGAAGAACAATTTCTACAACAATGGGCCGTTCACGCCCCTGGGCGCCGATCCGGACCGCATGGCGATCGTCTCTCCGGGGAGGGAAGGCTCGGGCAATTGGGGCGGCGTCGCCTTCGATCCCAGGCTGCAATATATTTTCGGCACCACCGTTTTCAATACCGCGCAGGTCGGCCGGCTGGTCAAAGGCGAAAAGGAGAATCCCACCGGAGGCCCTTACGAAAAAATCTATCCCGGCGGCGGCTCCCGGTACAACGCGCGCTACTGGGACCCGAAAACGGGATGGCCGTGCATCAATCCACCGTGGGCGGAACTATTTGCCGTCAACGCGAAGACGGGCGACATCGTCTGGCGCGTCCCATTCGGCACGATTGACGCGCTCGCGGAAATGGGATTCGCACATACGGGCGCGCCGAATACGGGCTCGATGATCGTCACCGCGAGCGGACTGATCTTCATCGGCGCCACCAACGACGGCCGTTTCCGCGCCTTCGATTCGCGCACCGGAAAAGAACTGTGGACCGAAAAAATCGACGCGAGCGCCCACACGCTTCCCGTAACCTATATGGGGAAAAACGGCAAGCAGTACGTCGTCGTCGAAGCCTTCGGCGGCCCCGGCATCGTCGCCCTCTCCGGCTATTTCAATGACGCCCCCGGCGACAGCATCATCGCCTTCGCCTTGCCATAACCCTCACCTTAGTGGCACAGGCAATCTTGCCTGTGCGCTTTCAAACTGCGACGAAACCACAAATTGCCTTCGGGACAGCCGCGCCTTCGGGCCTCGAGCCGCGCGAGCGCGCGGAATGGACGGTGAGCTCCGAAAAAGTCCACACGAGCGCACACTTGACACCGCCGTTGCCGTCAACAACCATGGAAACATGGTCCAGAAGACCGCAGGCGTGGCGCAGTCGAAGGCTCTGCCGAGAGCAGGGACGCGTTCGACCGCGCCCCAGGCGGATTCTCACGGTAACTTGGTGTTTCGGCTAACGGCTGCCATCCGTCACTGCGGAGCGCGGCCATACATCAGCGGCGATCGAGCCTTTCGCATGCACAAACGAAGTGTCACACCTTGCCGATCAAATCCCCGCGTAACTTGTTCAAAACAATCACAGAAGGCCCTCGCGAAGTGTCACACTTTTCAAGAGGGACCTGTCCGCGTGGCACGCCCGGAATTCGTTGATAAAGTCGCCCGACTGAAGGCGGCCGCTACGAAGGCAACTCTCGAGGCGTCACGATGACGGCCGAACCCAAACTCGCGTTCGTATATCAATCGCAGCCATCGCGCGTCGTCTTCGGCATGGGAAGCTTTGAAAAAGCGCCCGAGGAAATCGATCGGCTCGGCGCGGCGCGCGTCCTAGTGATTACGACGCCGGGGCGCAAGAAGCTCGGCGAGGAATTGGCGGCGCGGCTGGGACCGAAAGTCGTCGGCGTGTTCGGCAACGCGGTGATGCATGTTCCGGTTGAAACCGCCGAAGCGGGACGCGCAGAAGCCGCGCGCCTCGATGCGGACTCGTACGTGGCGATCGGCGGAGGCTCCGCCACAGGCCTCGCAAAAGCGATCGCGCTGATTTCGGGCCGCCCGATCCTGTGCATACCTACCACCTACGCCGGGTCGGAGATGACCTCGACGTGGGGGCTCACCGAAGGCGGCATCAAAAAAAACGCTCGCGATCCGCGGGTCCTGCCGAAGACGGTCATCTACGATCCCGCGCTGACCGCGAGTATGTCCGCCGTCCTTTCCGCGACCAGCGGCATGAATGCGGTGGCCCACTGCGTCGAAGCGCTCTACGCCAAGGACGCAAATCCGATAGTTTCGCTGATGGCCGAAGAGGGGATTCGCGCGATGGCGCGCAGCCTTCCGTTGGTCGTGAAGGAGCCGTCGAACATGGAGGCGCGGTCGCTCGCGCTCTATGGCGCGTGGTTGGGAGGCGCTTCGCTTGGCGCGGCCGGAATGGCGCTGCATCACAAGCTGTGCCACGTTCTCGGCGGCGCTTTCCATTTGCCGCACGCGGAAACGCACACCGTCCTGCTGCCGCACGCCACCGCCTATAACGCCGAAGCGGCGCCCGAAGCGATGCATCGAATCTCGCGCGCCCTGAACGGCAATGCCGCCGCGAAGTCCGCCGCGCAGGGTCTCTGCGAGTTGGAAATCGGCCTGGGCGCGCCGCTTTCGCTCAAGTCTCTCGGAATGGAACGCGGGAATTTGGACCACGCCGCGGAGCTCGCCGTGGAAAATCCTTCGTACAATCCGCGGCCGCTTTCGAAGGAAGGAATTCGCGCGCTGCTCGAGGACGCCTTTGAGGGCCGCTCACCCCGGAGCTGGGCCGGTGTGTAGCGGATTGTGCCAGCTTACTTAGCGCAGGCCGGCATGAGTGGATTTTCCGGGCGCCAGCATCTCCGGCGTGATGTCCAGCGTCAGGCGCACCCAGCGATCCTGATGGCTCACCTTCACCTGGTTCACGAGCGCCGTCAGAAACGCAGCTTGCGGCTTCGTCATCTGGCGAAGCGTTTTGGGATCGGCGAGCGCCATCGAGCCGACCATGCGGAAGCCGTCGAGAAGCGTCGCGAGTTCGAGCGCGCTCTTCATCGAATCGCATTCGCCATCGAGTGCGATCGCGATGCTTTCGCCTTGCGGCTGTCCCGCGAGTGTAAGCCCGCGGACGCTGCGCGCGAGGTTTGCGAGCTGCGGCGCATTGCGGAAATTGTCGTAGAAGCTGGGCGGCAGATTGTCCGTTCGGGCCACGGCGAAGATCGGCGCTCCGGCTACGCGATCGATGCGAGCCTGCGTCGCCGCGTCGCGCGCAGTGGGATACGTCGCGCCGATCAGATTCCCGGCATCGGTCCCGCTTGCCAGAGCAATCCGCGTCGCCGAGCGAAACTCGAACGCCACGGGCGGATTGCCCGGAATTTCGTAAAGCTGCCGCGCTCCTCGGGCCACCTGTTTCCCGGTGCGGAGCGCGTACGCCTCGATTCTCATTTGGTCGAAGCGGCCGTCGGCGATCGCCAGGACCCGGTTCTCGCCGAATCCTGAGTTGGGATTCATCAGGCTCGCCGGCCAGTAGGCGATGGCGGCCTGGTCGAGATCGCGCGTGTAGTCGAAACCGGTATCGCGAACGAACTTTTGGTAGTCGCGGTCTTCTTTCGGGTCCGCGCCGGCAAGGCCGAGCATTTCGGCAAGCTCCGAACCCTGCAACTTCCTGAGGGCAGCAACATCGACGAAGGCGATCGCGGGCGCGTCGGCAGGAAACAGGCTGAGCAGGTCCGGGGCTGCTCCGGCGCTCGGGCCAGCGAGCGGGCGTTGCATGCGGTAGAAATAGACGCCGACCCCCGCCGCGGCCACGCCGACCAGGATTGCAACCGCGATCCACGCGCGTTTTGTGGAGGAAACCGGCATGCGAAAAGTGATATCTGTCTCCCGCGAGGTAGTGTAATGTCTCGGCTCAAGATTGCGTATCGGAAAGATGCCGTGGCAACCCGGCGCGCGGATATCGCTTCCAAAGGAAGACAGCGACGGAGCGGCGCAAACTCTACTTTCAGTGAGGGAGTTCGATTCTTCCCGGGAACATGCGTTCATCCCTGAAACTATTCGCGGCGTCCGCCTTGGCGGGCCTCGCACTGCTTTTGGCTGCGAGCTTCTTTGCGCGCGCCCAAGCGCCGGCGCCTCGACCTGCGCAGGCTCCAGCGGCCGCGCCCTCCGCCGATCAGATACTCGATCGTTATCTCAGCGCCATAGGCGGGCGCGCAGCCTGGGAAAAACTGAATTCGCGCACATCGCTGGGAAGGATTGATATCCCGTCGATGCATCTTTCGGGCACGGTGATGATTCACGACAAGGCGCCCAACCGGTCGCTGCTCGTGGTGATCCTGGCCGGCGCGACATTTCGACAGGGCTACGATGGGATCGCCGGATGGACGGATGATCCCCAGGACGGCCTGCGGGATATCACGGGCGCGCAGCTGACCGAGACGGCGCGCGACGCGGACTTCTATCATCCGCTGCATTTGAAGAAACTCTATTCGAAGTTCGCAACGGCCGGCGTCGAAGAAATCAACGGCCACAATTGCTACGCTCTCGAGGCCACACTTCCGGATGGAAGCGTGGATAAATTGTATTTCGACGCTGCATCCGGACTGTTGCTGCGTCTCGTGGGCCAGCGCCACGACGACACCAGCGCGACGAAGGTGCAGGAAGACTTCGACGACTACAAGGAAGTGGAGGGCGTGAAACTGCCGTTCACACTTCAACAGGTTGACGAGAAGGCGCCCTTCACGATTCACATCGACGAACTGCACCACAACGTCGATTTGGACGATTCCGAATTCGCGAAACCGGCTGCACGATAGGACATGCCGGGAACCGAATCGTCCAAGAAAACTGGAGCGCTGGCAATGGGTTTGCTGGGCCGGGCGGATCCTTGCTTGCAATTTGATTGCCTGTGTGATAATTTCTACGGGTTTGGGCAGGGCTGGCGTAGCTCAGTTGGTAGAGCATCTGATTTGTAATCAGAGGGTCGGGGGTTCAACTCCCTCCGCCAGCTGAGTTTGAGGGAGTCGGGATTTTTCGGTCAGTAATAGGACGGGTTCCTCGCGAAAAAAGCGAACAGGGCTGGTGTGTCCGCACACGAGCCCTTTCTGCGTTGGGGAGTACCTCGAAAAGCAGTCCGGTTAAGTTCAGGTTTGTCTTGCAGGAGACAGTCCTTGTGTCTGGGATGCGTCTCGCCGGACGCAGGGGTTGCGCCTTGGAGGCCTGCTCGGGACGGGTGGGTGAGTGGCTAAAACCAGCAGACTGTAAATCTGCCGCTCCTTGCGGGCTACGGAGGTTCGAATCCTCCCCCGTCCACCAGCGAACCCCGCTGTTCCGGGCGGCTGGTCCTGAGAATTTGGTGAGGATCCCGGCTCCGGTTCGGTGAAGTACTCGGAAGCGAAGTGGCCTCGGTTGCGTTTCCGGCTCGATTGTAGATAGGAATTTGGGAACCGGTCCGGGCCTGGGTAGCTCAGTTGGTAGAGCGCGTCCTTGGTAAGGACGAGGTCACCGGTTCAATCCCGGTCCCAGGCTCCATGTGGAAGCGAGCGAGGCATGAGCGGGGGTAACTCAGGGGTAGAGTCTCTGCCTTCCAAGCAGATGGTCGCGGGTTCGAATCCCGTCCCCCGCTCCAGAGCGTGGCAGGCAGCGAAGCGCGTCGAGGGAATTCGAAGCGACGCGGTACCGGGGAACCGATGGAGCGCAGCCGCTGCTGCGCATCCTTGATGCGAGGGTGAAGCGAGATGGCGAAGGAGAAATTCGAGCGGAGCAAGCCGCACGTAAACGTGGGGACGATCGGGCACATCGACCACGGGAAGACGACGCTGACGGCGGCGATCACCAAGGTGCTGAGCAAGAACAACCCGAAGGTATCGTTCCGGGCG
>DATEHV010000015.1:0-84012 GCA_035279445.1 Candidatus Acidiferrales bacterium
GGTGAGCAATGGCATAAACCCTCCGGCGACGAGCAGCGCGGCGACGCTGACCGTGAGTGCGGCGCCGGTGGCGCCCACGATCACGAAGCAGCCAGCGAGCGTGACCGTGACCGCTCCGGCGACGGCGACATTCAGCGTGACGGCGACGGGTACGGCTACGCTGAACTATCAGTGGCAGAAGAACAACTCACCGATATCGGGAGCGCCGAACTCAGCGACCTACACGACGCCGCCGACGACGGTAGGGGACAGCGGGTCGACATTCCGGGTGGTGGTGAGCAACGGCATAAATCCTCCGGCGACGAGCAGTGCGGCGACATTGACTGTCAATCCCAGCGGACCGCCTCCGACCGTCACCGTGCTCACCTACCACAACGACAATGGGCGCACGGGCTTGAACCCGAGCGAAGCAATTCTGACTACCACCAACGTGAACTCGACCAAGTTCGGGAAACTGGGAACCCTGTCTGTGACCGGGCTGGTGGATGCGGAGCCTCTTTACGTTCCAAACCTGACCATCGGCGGAGCCGCGCACAACGTGGTGTACGTCGCGACCGAGCATGACATGCTCTATGCGTTCGATGCGGATACGCCGGGACCGCCGCTCTGGCAGATGTCCGTAATTCCCGGCGCCGAAAGACCCAGCGACGCGCGAAGCTGCAATCAGGTGGTGCCCGAAATCGGGATCACTTCCACGCCGGTAATCGATCTCACCTCCGGGCCCAACGGGACGATCTTCGTGATTTCGATGTCGATCGATTCGAGCAGCAAATACCATCAGCGATTGCACGCCATCGACCTGGTCACACATGCGGAACTCAACGGCGGGCCGAAAGAAATCGACAGCCAAATCACTTTTCCGGGCACGGGCACAGGCAGCTCCGGCGGGACTCAGACGTTCAATCCCGGCTCCTACGAGGAGCGCGCGGCGCTGCTGCTGCAGAACGGCGTGCTCTACACGACCTGGACGTCCCACTGCGACAACCCGAACTACACGAGCTGGGTGATCAGCTCCAGCGAATCCACCTTGCAGCGGCTGAGCGTGCTGAATATGACGTCGAACGGCACGACGCAGAATGGCCAGGAAGGCGGCATCTGGATGGCCGGAGACGGCCCCGCCGCCGACGCGTCCAACAACATTTACTTCCTCATCGGGAATGGCACCTTCGACACGACGCTCAACGGAGGCGGGTTTCCCAACAAGGCGGACTTCGGCAACTCGTTCATGAAGCTCTCGACCACCGGGAACAATCTCGCGGTGGCGGATTATTTTGCGATGAACAACTCCCAGGGCAATGCCGAGACGGAATCGACGGCGGACACCGACCTGGGTTCGGGCGGGGAGATGCTGCTCCCGGACCTCAAGGACGCGCAAGGCAACACCCGCCATCTGGCCATCGGGGCGGGAAAAGACTCGAACCTGTACATGGTGGATCGCGACAACATGGGCAAGTTCACCAGCAACGATAGCGGCATCTACCAGGAGCTTCCCGGCGCCTTGAGCGGCGGGGTGTGGTCCGCACCGGCCTATTTCAACGGTACGGCCTACTACGGCCCCAGCGGAAACAACCTCCTGGCATTCCCGATCGCGAGCGCGCGACTGGGGGCATCGCCGTCGTCTTCAAGCGCGCACGGGTTCGGGTATCCGGGCACGACGCCGAGCGTTTCGGCGAACGGAACCACCAATGGAATCGTGTGGACGCTGGAGGCCGGCGGCACAGGAACGCTACGCGCCTTTGACGCAACCAACCTTTCGACGGAGCTTTACAACAGCAATCAGGCGGGTTCGCGAGATCAGTTCCCGAGCAATTCGAACGACAAGTTCGTGACGCCGATGATCGCCAACGGGAAGGTGTATGTCGGCACACCCGACGCGGTCGTCGTTTTCGGCCTGCTGCCCTAGGACGAAAGGCCCGGGCCGACACCGGCCTCAGTCATCCGGATGGACGCCGAGCCGGTCGTTCTCCTCCCCGGGATTGAGCGGGCGAATGCAAAGGTCCGTACCTCGAAGACTGCACTGATAAACCTGATAGACTGGCAGATCCTCCGGTTGGACCTTATACCCTCCCTCCTCCATTTCCACAGCCAGAGCGTATTCGCTGAGAACGAAGTGGTTGCCCGGTAGCGCGCGAACGCGAAACAGGGCTGAACCCGGCTCGTAATTGCCGTAACTGAAGCAGCGGCCGATGCAAGCGCGATCGACAATGTGTTGAATCAGCACTCGCGAGCCGGGAGGCGGGAAAATCGTCGCCATCACGCGCTGGTTCGCCGGCAGCTTGCTCACGAGCGACTCGACTTGCGCCTCCATTCTGTTGACGGTCGCGGTGTCGTGAAACAAGAAAGAGAAAAAGACGGCGGCGATGGCGGCAGAACCCGCCAAGTGCCATTTGCTCGGCCGCATGACGCCCAGCAGGCAGCAGCCAAGTCCGGCGGAAACGGACGTCAACCGTTCCGTAAGAAGGGCGGCGGGCGCGGCAGGCGGCGGAAAGTAGATCGCGCCAGGCAGCAGAAGGACCGCCAGCTCCGCCAGAAAGTAGAGCTGGAGCGGGAGGGCGAAACGCGCCCAGAATCCCGGCTCGTCCCGGCGCCGAACGACATCCCACGTGAGCGAAAAAACCGCGAATACGATCAGCGCGACGCTCGGCAAGTAGTAGCGCGCTCCGAAAAGGAATAGTTGGTCCGCGCCGTTGAAGACGAAAAAAGGTCTTGCCCCAACGCTGATCTGATAGTGACGCAGCAAGTAAAGACGGACCGCGACGAGCGAAGCGGCTGCCAGCACGAACAGCATCAATTGCTTTCGCCAGCCGGGCGCCATCTCCGCGATTCCGATGTAGGCTGCGGCGCCGAGCAGCCACGCGAAACCCAGCGGGTGAGCCACCAGGACCAGCGGCGCAATCGCGACGGCGGCCAGCCGCTGCCACCCCTTGACTCGCCAGAAGATTGCCAGGCTGAAAAAGGAAAGGCCGAGAGAAAGGTAGTAGTTGAAGAATCCCAAGTGGAAGGTCCAGCCATACGTGAACAAAGCAAGGCAGGGCAAGAGAAACCACGGCGCACGATGCGTGGCCGCGGATACCAGTGCGAACAGCCCCCAGAAGAAAATCAAAACCGCGAGCGAGACCGCGATCTTCTCAGCCGCAAGCAAGCCGAATACGGAGCCGAAAGCGCTCAAAAGAATATCGAAGAGCACGTTTGTGTGCTGTGAAGCAATCCACAGGCCGGGCAGCCGGCCGCGATGGATCAGTTGCACGAGCCACGCGTTATAGAGATGGCTTCCGAGATCGGATGCAACGATTTCCCGATGCCAGAAACAGGGGACGAGGACGAGACAGGAGATCGCGAGAAGTTTCAGCCCGTGCTCGCGCGCGAAGCGGAGAAATTGCGGCCCGGCGGTGAAGTCTACAAGGCGGAACGGCACTAGCTCGACGAATCGGCGGGCCGGCGCGGACCGCCGGGGCGCTTGCGCTCGGAGGGATCCCAGTCTTCCGGAGGGAATGCGATACGCCAGAAGAGCGGGGAGGCTTCGCCGAATTCAACGCCCACTTCCGTCTTTCCGTTTTCTCGCTGACCGAGAAAAGTCACTGTACAAGGCAGCTCTTCCGCGGTTTTCATGTTGACGATGGAGATTTCCTGTGCTCGGGCCACGGGCGTTGCCACGCGCACCATGCAGCCGTGCGCGCTGACGGAAATCGTCTGGGCCTCTTCCTCGAATCGCTGCGCACCTTTTTGCCCGCGAACAAGTACGGGCATGGCGATATTCACGCGATGCGAGCGTCGGCGTTCGGCATAGGCGTCGGCGGGCAGCGGAGCTTTCATCTCGGGCATGAGGCTCTTCCCTTCGTCTGCAGGTTGCGCACGGGTGCACGTTCGAGAGTTCGCCCGCCCAAGGTCGCAGAGGCTGGCGACCTGTTGCGTATCGCGGTTCGCGGGCGCGTCTCGCGCAGGCTTCAGCAGGTATTCTACACCTGGCTCGGCCGGGGCGCTCCGGGGTTCGCCGGACGCCGGGACAATCCGTCAATACGCGCGAGAGCTCACGAAGGAAAGTGGAATCCGGAGTCAGGCGTCGCGATCGGGCTTGGGAGCGTAGGGGTATTTCAGAGGCTTGAGGGTGTGGGCCGTGCGGTACTCGTCCAATTCCAGATCGCTCAAGAGGAAATGGGTATTGGGCGGATGATTCTCCGCAGCGGCGAGCTCGCGATGCAGTTTGTGGGAGCAGATGTCCGGTGCGTCCTGATATCGCACGCGGCGGGAATCAAATGCCTCGTTGGCGATGCTGAGGATATACTCGCGAGGCTCGGTTTCCGGCTCTCGCACGGTAAACGTGTACTCGCGTGCGAAGGATTTCGCCTGGAAGCCCACGAATTGGACGATTACGTTGTCACTCACGGCGTGCCTGGAACCGATTTCCTAACACTACATCGACTGCCCGAATCACTTCTGCAACAGGACACAAAAAAGGCGGACCGGCGCAGGCCGGTCCGCCTTTCTTCGACTAGAGGCTGGTGACGTTCGCTGCCTGCAGGCCCTTGGGGCCGCGGGTAACCTCGAATTCAACCGCTTGGCCTTCGTTCAGCGACTTGTACCCTTCCGCCTGAATGGCGGAGAAGTGAACGAAAACATCCTCGCCGGACTGGCGCTGAATGAACCCGAATCCCTTGCTGGCATTGAACCACTTCACTGTTCCTTGTTCTCTCACTGATGTACTCACTTTTCTTTTGAGCTATTTGTGCTTCTCGACCGCCTCCAGCCGTACAGCAAAAAGGGCCGCAAGTTTGTACTTGCAGCCCCTTCAATCGAATCTAAAGGTGTTACAAGAGCGACAAACGCAACCCAAACGTAGCATGCTTCCCGTGTTCCATCCAGTGAAATCTTCCCGCACAAGCTTGCGCGATAGCCACTATCACTTCGTTTCGCGGCGCATCGCACTGGTGCTCGTCTAGGCGGACAAAGCGCGCATGCTACGACGGGCCCGGGCTGCGCCGCAGAAACGGCAGACGCCTGGCGAGCGATTTCGGTACAATTGAGAGAAGTCAACCGCCTCGTAAGGCGCAACTCAGGCGCGCTGAATCGGATCTCGCAAGGACTTTGCGTGCAAGACGATTACAAAATGGAAGCCGAGCGGGAACGCTTGCTGAAGGCAGCCCGGCGCGTGGTGATCAAAGTCGGCACGACCACGGTCACGGGCGCCGAGGGTGAGCTGTGCCTCGAGCGTGTCGAGCCCATCGTGCGCTCGATTGCAGCCCTGATGAAGGCGGGTCGCCAGGTCGTGCTGGTTTCCTCCGGCGCGGTGGGACTTGGCCGCGGCTGGCTGGGACTGCACCGCTCGCGACTGGACGATCTTGTGACCAAGCAGGCATGCGCCGCTGTCGGTCAGAGCCTGCTGATGGATGCTTACAAGAATCTCTTCTCGCGATGGGAGATCAAAATCGCGCAAGTCCTGCTCACTGAAGAGGATTTTACCAACTGGCGCCGCTATTCGAGTCTGCACGAAACGATGGAGAAGCTGATCGGATTCGGAGTTCTGCCGATCGTGAACGAAAACGATACGGTATCAACGGCGGAACTCGAGTCCGTCGCGCCGGGATCACGCACTGCGGCGTTCAGCGACAACGATCGGCTGGCGGCTCTGGTGATGAGCGGACTCGAGGCGGATGCGCTTGTGCTACTCACCAATGTTGACGGCTTGCTGCAGCGAGAAGCGGGCAACGGCGAGACCGCGGATGTGATCCCCCTCGTCGAAGGGATCACGTCCCAGCTGAAAGCGCTTGGCGCGGGGCCTTCCGCGAGCGGGCGCGGAGGCATGCGCACGAAGCTCGAGGCCGCAGAAATCGCCATGAACTGCGGCGGAACAGCTGTGATTGCCAACGGCAACCGTGCGGACACGCTCGACCGGATTTTCGCCGGAGACAGAATCGGCACGGCGTTCCTGCCCGCCAAGCGCATGCGCGGAAAGCGGCGCTGGATCGCGTACGCGGCGGACGTCCGGGGACGCGTGGTGGTGGACGCAGGAGCGCATCGCGCGATCACGCAGGGAAAGGCGAGCCTGCTCGCTTCGGGAATCGTGCGCGTGGAGAATCATTTTGCGTCGATGGACGTGGTGAGCATCGTGGATTCAGACGGGCGCGAATTTGCGCGCGGCATCGCCAATTGCGCGAGCGACGAAGCGGAAAAGTTTTCGGCGAAGAGAAGCGGCCGCAGCGGCCGCGATGCAGTGCCCGCCCCGGTGCTGGTGACGCGCGATAACATCGTTCTATTGCAGAAATCATGAGCCGGCCAACCACTGCGCCCATCGAAACAACGGAGCCCTCTGTCGCGTCCATCGCGCGAAGAGCGCGGGCGGCTTCGCGCGCGCTTGGAAATCTTTCTCTTGAAACTCGCAACGGAGTTTTGGCGGCGGCGGCCAAGGCGCTCGAAGAGGGCCGCGCGCGAATCCTCGAAGCGAACAAGCGCGATTGCCGGGCGGCGGAGGCCGAGGTCTCCGCAGGGAAAATGACCTCTGCAATGTTGGCGCGGCTGCGCACCAGCGAGCGCGGAATCGCTCAGATGGCCGCGCAGGTGCGAGAAGTCGCGGGCCTGGCCGATCCCCTGGGCCGTCGGCTGGCCGCTACCGAACTCGACAGCGGGCTCGTGCTTTATAAGGAGTCTTGTCCCTTCGGCGTGGTCGGCGTGATATTCGAGTCCCGGCCGGACGTAATTCCTCAACTGGCCTCGCTGGCGCTGAAGTCCGGCAACGCCGCGATTCTGAAGGGCGGCTCGGAAGCCGCATACACGAACGAGGCGCTCGTCTCCATCTGGCGGGAGTGCCTCACGGGATTACCCGAGGTCCCAGCGGATTCGATCAACTTGCTTCAATCGCGGACGGACGTGCTGGAACTGCTGGCGCTCGACCGCGATGTGGACCTCATCATCCCTCGGGGATCCTATGCGCTCGTTCAGTTCATTGTGGCGCACAGCCGGATTCCGGTCCTAGGGCATAGCGAAGGGATTTGCCACGTGTATGTGGACCGCGCCGCCGACCTCTCGAAGGCGGTGGACATCACCTACGACGCGAAGGTGCAGTATCCGGCGGTGTGCAACGCGGTGGAGACGCTGCTGGTCCACGAAGCGGTTGCCGGCCAGTTTCTGCCGCAGGTGGTTGCGAAACTGAAGGAAGCGAAAGTTGAAATCCGGGGTGACTCGAAGACGGCCGCGCTTCTCCCGCGGGAAGGCGTTTTGCCGGCCAGCGAAGAAGACTGGGCGACGGAGTATTCCGACCTGATTCTGTCCATCAAGATCGTGGGCGACTTGGACGAGGCTATCGGCC
The DNA here is from genome assembly GCA_035279445.1 of Candidatus Acidiferrales bacterium. GTDB lineage: Bacteria > Acidobacteriota > Terriglobia > Acidiferrales > UBA7541 > Palsa-295. The sequence continues at coordinate 7,301 of DATEHV010000015.1, forward strand.
ACATCAATCGTTACGGGTCGCGCCACACGGACGCGATTGTCACCGAGGACGCGGAGGCGGCGCGGAGATTCTTGAATGAAGTGGACTCCGCGGGCGTCTTTCACAACGCCTCAACGCGCTTTGCAGATGGCTACCGCTATGGACTCGGCGCCGAGGTCGGAATCAGCACCAGCAAGCTCCATGCGCGCGGGCCAATGGGCCTCGAGGGATTGACGACGTACAAGTATAAGCTGTGCGGCGACGGCCACACCGTGGGCCCGTATGCCAGGGGCGAAAAGAAATTCAAGCACCGCCGCCTGGAGTAGCGCGCCGCTCTGTGTTCCGTCTTCTTCGTCGCGCAGCCACAAATCCCAGCAAGATGAGTGTCGAGAAAGCGGAAATCGTGTCTCCCGCGGTGCGGTCCGCAGTCCGGCGAAAACGCGCTTCAACGCGATGCGTGCCTGCGGTGAGCGAGAGGAGCACCTGGTTCGTGCCCGGTCGCAGCCCGGCGCGAATTTTCTGGCCGTCCACGCGCAGCCCCCAAGCTGGATAGTCGACTACCCGCAGCGCCAGGGTGACGGGTGCAGGGGCCTCCGCGGTGAAAACCCTTCGTTCCGCTGACCACAGCGCGACGTGAATTCGGACACCGGCGGCGGGGACTTCTTCTCCACTCGCCGGATCGAGCTTCCCGATCGGCGGCGCGGGCAAGGCCGACACGTTTTCGGGGCGAGTCGAATCGTCTGGATTCCCCGCGAGCTGCGCGCGGTCGCAACCGTTCGGCGCATATTCGTCCGTGCCCTCGTAGCCGTGCTGCAAACTGAAGGCGGTTGCGAGCGCCGGCACGTCCGCGCTGTCCCACCAGGCGTCGGCAACCATAGCTCGCGCGGTCGCGCCGATGGCCAGGAAAACGAGCGCTACCGCGAGCCAGGACGCCCACCGCTTCTGGTAACGGCTCATCGCAGCGGCGACGAAGAAGGCAAGTGCGAGGTTCACAATCTCGAGCCACCGCCATGGAAACTGCACGAAGGAAAGCTCCGGAAGGTGAAGCCAGAACCACTGGCTCGGCGAAAACATCAACGCCGCGGCGATCGCAGCAAGCGCGACGAGGATCCACCAAAGGTGGGGGAAGTCCCGCCGCTTTCTTGCCGCAAAAACCGCCGCGATACCGGAAAGAGTCATCACGCCGAGCGCCACCCAGGACACTTTCCAGTTGAAGAGGACGAAGTCGGGATCGTTCGCGCGTGTGAAAAGAAAATTCTGGGCGGGGCGAAGGTCCTCTCCGAGTGCTTGCGTAATCTGCACCCAGCCTCGTTCAGTGGCCGCGGGCAAAATGTAACAAGCGGCAACGCAAAATCCGGCGATCATTGCGGTTGCACCCGGCAACAGCGGCCGGAAACTGCGGCGGACGATACAGCCCACAATCAAAGCCAGCCCCAGCGAATACGTCGCAATCACCGCGGCAGGCACATTCGAGAGCCAGATTCCGGCGAACGCAAAGGCGAGCAGCGGCACGTGCGACCATTTCTCGCAAACCACCCGCAGCGCTACCAACACGAGCAGAGGCAATAGCGCTTCCGCCAGCAGCTCCGCGAAGTCGCTGCGGTAGTAGACGATCACAAGATGGTATGGATTCACGGCAAACAGGACCGCCGCCACGACCGCGTGCGGGCCCGACAACCGCCCGCGCGCGAGCACCCACATCGACATTCCGGCGGTGATCAGCGTCAACCAGATGAATGCTCCTGGAGCAATCCGCCACGGCAGCACCGAGCCGAGCGCTGCGCCGGCGATCCAGGACGCCGGCGGATAAAACACGAATCGAGGTTCGCCGAATCCCCAGTTCGCCCACTCAGCCCAGCGGGGAAAGAGGATTCCTTCGCGCCACTGATGGGCCGCATCCATCCAGGAGGCGAGGTGAAACTGAAAATCGTGGCCGGAGACATTGCCCAGAAAAAGCATCGGCGCGACCACGGCTGTCGCCGCGAGGCCGACACACAGCAGGGCAGATCGCCAGGACGCTCCCGCGAGAGATGACAGGATCTGGCGCGTGGGTTCGATTTTCGGCTCGGTCAGAGTCGGCTCCGTTCAAGGATGCTGGTTGCGTCGAGAATACAGAATCGAAGGACTCCCCGCCACTAAAGCCTGCGCCTTGCCACGCACCGCGTGAACCGATAGAGTAAATTGCACTTCGCGATGCGAGGAATTGCGGAATGACGAGCGAAGAACAGAGGCTGCAGGCCAGCGTGGAGCGCGAAGTCCACTGGAAGCGGTGGGGACCGTATCTCTCCGAGCGCCAGTGGGGCACGGTTCGCGAGGATTACAGCGCCGATGGCGACGCCTGGAACTATTTTCCCCATGATCATGCGCGCTCGCGCGCCTATCGCTGGGGAGAAGACGGCATCGGCGGAATTTGCGACCGCCACCAGCACATCTGTTTCGCGATCGCGTTATGGAACGAGCGGGACCCGATTCTGAAGGAACGGCTCTTCGGGCTTACGAATCGCGAAGGCAATCACGGCGAAGACGTCAAAGAGTATTACTACTATCTTGACGCCACGCCGACCAGCTCGTATCTGAAATTTCTGTATAAATATCCGCAGGCGGAATTCCCTTACAGCCAGCTGGTTGCCGAAAACGCGAAGCGCACGCGGCTAGATCCCGAATTCGAGCTCCTCGATAGCGGCGTGTTTGGCGAGAGCCGCTACTTCGACGTGTTCGTTGAGTACGCCAAGGCGGCGTCAGAAGACATTCTCATACGCATCACGGCGTGGAACCGCGGGCCCGAGCCCGCCCGATTGCACCTCCTTCCGACACTCTGGTTTCGGAACCGCTGGGGCTGGGGCGAGAATTACGATCCACCGCAGGCGTACCGCATCGACGCGCCGGCGGGGACGGCGCTCATGGAAATCTCCGAATATCATTACGGCAAGCGCTGGCTGCTGATCGAAGGCGCGCCCGAGCTGCTCTTCACTGAGAATGAAACCAACACGGAGCGGCTGTATCAGCACCCCAACCGCTCGCCTTACGTCAAGGACGCCTTCCACCGTTATGTGATCAGTGGCGAGCGCGCCGCGATCAATCCCGAACAGCGAGGCACCAAAGCCGCAGCGCATTTCGCCGCCGAGATCGCGCCCGGAAAAGGCCGGACAGTCCGTCTTCGTTTGCTCGACCGCAATCCCGCCGAGGGAAAACCGCTGGCGACCGCGTTTTTCGGAGCGATTTTCGATTCCGTATTCGAAAAGCGCCTCAAGGAAGCGGACGAGTTTTACGAGCAGCGCGTCCATCTCGGCATGAGCAGCGATCCCAGGCTGGTCCAGCGCCAGGCGTTTGCAGGCCTGCTCTGGGGCAAGCAGAGCTATCACTACGACGTGACCCGCTGGCTGCAGGGCGATAAGACGCAGCCCGCTCCCGATCCTCGCCGGCTTCAGGGCCGGAATCACGACTGGACGTACCTGCACAATTCCGACGTAATTTCGATGCCGGACAAATGGGAGTATCCGTGGTACGCCGCATGGGATCTGGCGTTTCATTGCGTGGCGATGGCGCTGATCGATCCCGATTTCGCGAAGGACCAGCTCGTGCTCTTCCTGCGCGAATGGTACATGCAGCCCAACGGGCAATTGCCCGCCTACGAATGGAATTTCTCCGACGTAAATCCTCCAGTGCACGCCTGGGCGGCTTGGCGCGTCTACAAAATCGCTGCCCGAATTCAGAAAAAACCGGACCGGACGTTTCTCGAGCGCGTTTTTCACAAGCTGCTGCTGAACTTCACGTGGTGGGTAAACCGCAAGGACCCTCAGGGGAAAAACGTCTTCGAAGGCGGTTTTCTGGGCCTCGACAACATCGGCGTCTTCGATCGGTCCCAACCCCTCGGCCCGGGCAGTTTCATAGATCAATCCGACGGGACCAGCTGGATGGCGATGTTTTGCCTGGACATGCTCTCGATGGCGATGGAGCTGGCTCACGACGACCCGGCCTATGAAGACGTGGCGAGCAAGTTCTTCGAGCACTTCGTATACATTTCGCGGGCGATGAACGACATGGGCGGCCGGGGAATCGGCCTGTGGGATGAGACCGACGGGTTTTACTACGACGTTCTGCACCTGGGCCAGAGGAATGCGAACATTCCAATGAAGGTGCGCTCGATGGTGGGGCTGATTCCGCTCTTCGCCATCGAGGCGTTCGATGCCAAGGATCTGCTGCGGCTGCCGGCGTTCATGCGCCGGCTGCAATGGTTTCTGAATCACCACCCGAACGTAGCCGAACACGTGGACATGAGCCGCCGGACGCAGGAAGGGCCGCGGTTGCTCCTGACCATAGCGAATCGCGCAAAGCTCGAGAGAATCTATCGTTACATGCTGGACGAGAATGAGTTCTTGTCGCCTTACGGCATTCGCGCCTTATCGAAATTTCATCGAGATCATCCTTTCGTGCTCTCGGTCAACGGCCAGTCGCACTCCGTGAATTACGAACCCGCCGAGTCTTCCACCGATCTCTTTGGAGGCAATTCGAACTGGCGCGGGCCGGTCTGGTTTCCGATGAACTTTCTATTGATCGAGTCGATGCAGCGCGTGCACCACTACTATGGCGACGAATTCAAAGTGGAGTGCCCGACGGGCTCCGGCGAGAAGAAAACGCTTTGGAACGTGGCGGGCGAGCTCTCGCGACGCCTGTCGCACATTTTTCTCCGGCAAAATGGCCGCCGCCCCGTCTACGGAGGTGTCACGCTGCTTCAGCAGGATCCCCTCTGGCGCGACCTGATTCTCTTTTATGAATATTTTCACGCCGAGACAGGCGCGGGGCTCGGCGCGAGTCACCAGACCGGATGGACGGCGCTGGTTGCCAAGCTCATCGAGCAGAGCGGGGAATAGTTTCGGAACGATTTGTATCGGCGTGTGCTTCCACCAATTCAATCAGGACCTTCTTACCGGAGCCAGCCGTCGCGAGGAAAAAATTCACTCGCGCCCCATCGGCGCCCGGGCGCGGGGAGGGGTAAATCGGAGTCACGGCAAAGCGGTCGCGAAGGATTTCCGTGGCGCGACCCACGTCGAGCACGGGAATCTCGACTTGCTGAATCGCCTCGCCGAATTTCTTAAGAAATCGCGCGATCGCGCCGTCGCCATCCGGCTGGCGCGGCCGCAATACGTCGAGCTTCACGCCGCCGGGGAATTCTATCTCGAATTCCATCGCGTCCTGATCCGGCGGGACGCTCGCCAGACGCGGCGACCCGCACGCCGCCCGTATTCGCTCGAACCTGCTTGGCTCGACCGCGATGCCCACGGTGACTTCCAGCGATCCGGCTTCACCGCGAATCAGTAGGGCCCGCAAGTCCGGGTCATCGAGCCATCCCTGCGACGCAGCTCGCGCCAATTCGCAGCCGCGCGCGAAGATTTCCGCGGCCGCGCGTTCGCGGTTGGCACGATCGGCTTCGCCAAGACCGCGAATCATCGCAACGATTTCGCCGGAATCAGGCACGCGGGACCTCAGTTGGAGAATCCGCTACGGTGAAGGGCGAGCGGGCTGAACGGAATTGGCGTTTGAAAGCGCCACATACTTCGTTTCGCCGGCATGTACGGCCACCGGCACGTCCCATCGCGGGCGGGCGTCGCCGACGGTGGCGGCCACGTCCAGCGTGCTGAGCCAATAAGTTCCCGGTCGGAGTCCGCGAAGGAATCCCTGCCCCTGAAGATTGGTTTCCACTCGTGCGACCAGATACGTCGATTGGGCCAGATCCAGAGCGCGGCGGCGAATCTCGGGCGTTCGCTTGCCCAGCAGGGTATTCCATTTCGGGCCGGGATCGATCTCCGCGAGGTTCAAATCGATGCCGTCAACACTCATGGGATGCTGTTCGATATAGTGGCGGACGGTTTCAACGTAGTCGGCCGAAAGCTTTTCGAATTTTTCGGGGTGCTTTTTCTCATCGGACGGCTTGACCTTCGGTTTTGGAAAATCCGCGGATTGATCGCCCGCGTTCCGCTCCATGTACGCCTTCTCGAATTCCGGCACGCCCAAGACATCGGCGGGCCTGAGCAAGTGGATGAAATCCTCTCCGGCAAACGACACACACTGGTTCTTTTTCATCCACGCTTTGAGCTCCGGAGAATACGTCGAGTCGAGCTTGTCGACGAAGGAATCCATGCTGGGCTTCGGGTCGGTCGCGTCCACTTCCTGACTGATGTCCTGAAAGCTCTTCGTCAAAAGGAAGAAGGGAAAGCCGCGCACCGGCTCTTCCAATCCTCCGGAGGGAGTCGCACGCGCGACAAATTCGATCGAGGCGTCTTGCGCTGCGGCGCGCGGAACAATCGCCATGATCGCGGCGAAGAGAATCACGAGGGATCGAATTCCGCTCTTCATGCCGCTCATCGTAGCAGAAGGGCGAGCGGCCCGATACAAATTGGTCCAGTTGGTAACGCTAGTTGGGAGGAATGGGGTATGCGGCGGCAGGCCGAAACCGCGACAGCTCGGCGTCAGAAGAGTTGGAACGTGACTTCGATGATTTGCCGAACGGCGGCGGGTCGGCCGTCCGGTCCCAGCGCGGGCTTCAGGCGCCAGGTGCGAACCGCTTCGATGGCCTTCTCGTCGAGGCCGACACCAAGACCCTTCGCCACGTGGATGTCGGTAACACGGCCGTCTGGGGTAACGACGGCGATGAGTTCAACGACGCCTTGAAGCTTTACCTTCATGGCCTCGTCACTGTAATCTGCCCGCGGGCAATAGAGGCATGCGGGAGAACCGAAGCCGCCCGTCCCCGCGTTGGGGACCCCGCCGCCGACGCCATATTGCTCACCGGGTCCCACGCCGGCGCCGTTTCCGTTGCCGACCCCGTTGCCGTGACCCTCACCCATCGATTCGTTCAGCGCACGGCCGAGCGGATCGCCCCAGCCCGGCAGGTTGTTGTTCGGGAGTTTGATATCCGGGTTGCCCAGAACCGTGGGCGTCACCAGAAGCTGCGCATTGACAGGAGGTTTAACCATCGGTCTGGAGATTTGCGTCCACGAGAATTTTGGCGCCTGCCCCTTCGACGCTGGAAGCTTGTCGTGCGCTCCCCCGCCGCCGCCGGCGGCCTTTGCCGCGGGCGCAAGTTTCGTACGATACGGCGAGACGGTAATGTCCGTCGCCACCGGGTTGAATGCCTTCGTCACCGGCGGTGAAATCAGTCCCGGGAGCAAAAGGGGAATCAACACAATCAACGCAATGGCCACGGCATGGGCCAAAACCGAAGCCGCTTGCACGCGGTTGAACTGTGTGTTCTTCGACCAGATCTCCGGAACCGGGATCGGCTTGCTGGTCGTTTTGAGCGGCGGCAACTTTGGGGGAGCGAGCCAGTCCCGCAGATTCTGCCAGAGGCCCGGCTCCTGATTCCAATTCACAAGCAGTGCCGACCTCACCCTGCCACGCGGCCCCGAACGGAAAAATTCCTTCAGGTTGCCACCCAAGCCGGAACCGAACTTGGGCGTGTCAAACGCCGTCGGAGTTCCCGCCCTGATCTTGGCGGGGCGCTCGGTGAGGAAATCTTTTAGATTCGAGAAAAGGCTGCGCAAGCTCGATTGGTGCGAAGGGGAAGGCAGGCGGCCCAGCCGGAGCGATGGCTCGCGGGTCGAGCGACCCACTTCGTCGAGTCTCGCGCTAAAATCTGACATAGAGTTACCTGGGTCCCTCGCCGCCGTAGTACTCACTATTAGACGCGTTTCTGCGGAAAAGGATGTCTAACCCTGGGCACGGCTGACACGCTTCAAGATTCATTGTAACATACGGCGCGCAACGCAAATTTTCAGTTTCCAAGGCGAAACTTGTAACACAAACGGTTATCCCCGCGCCACACCGCGCGCGTGGGCTTCGAAGAAAGGGCCTCTCGATCCCGCAAGATGGCGAAACCTTTGGACCTGAAAAGCACCCTGAATCTGCCAAAGACCGATTTTCCCATGAAAGCCAAGTTGCCGGAGCGCGAGCCTGAGCAACTGGCCGCCTGGGAGCAGATGGGGCTCTACGGCCGCATCCTCGAATCGCGCGCCGGAAAACCCCTGTTTATCCTTCACGATGGCCCTCCCTATCCGACGGGTGAAATCCACCTCGGCACGGGCCTGAATAAGGTCCTGAAAGACATGATCGTCAAGTCGAAGACGATGGCGGGCTTTCGTTCGCCTTATATTCCCGGCTGGGACTGCCACGGCCTCCCCATCGAGACGCAAGTGGAAAAGGAGCTGGGCGGAAAAACCGACAAGGTGCCCCCGGCCGAGTTTCGGAGGATGTGCCGGACGTTCGCCGCGCGCTATATCGAAACGCACAAGCGCGAATTCAAAAGGCTGGGGGTTTTCGGCCAGTGGGATAAGCCCTATCTCACGATGGACCCGTCGCTGGAGGCGTGCATCGCAGGGGCGTTCATCGACTTCCTGGAGAAGGGTTACGTCTATCGCGGGTTGAAGCCGGTCTATTGGTGCATCCATGATCGCACCGCGCTCGCCGAAGCCGAAGTCGAATACGAGGACGACACCAGCCCTTCAATCTGGGTCAAGTTTCCGGTCGCAGAAAGCGAGAAGGCGGCGACGCTCGGAAAAGGCGTCCACGCTCTCATCTGGACGACCACCCCCTGGACGCTGCCCGCCAATCGCGCGCTGGCGTTTCATCCGGACTTCGAATACGTCGTCGCGGACACTTCTGCCGGGAAGCTGCTGCTTGCAAAGGCGCGCTTGAACGCGCTCAGCAATGAGTTGAATCTCGAAGCAACTGAAGTTCGCGGCGGCTGGAAAGGAAGCGAACTTGAAGGCATCGGGTTTCAGCATCCGTTCCTGGATTTCCGCGTTCCTTCCGTCCTGGCGGACTACGTCACACTCGATCAGGGTAGCGGCATCGTGCACACCGCGCCCGGACACGGCGCGGACGACTTCCGCACTGGCCAGAAATACGGCCTCGAGCCCTACGCACCGCAGGACGATGACGGCCGCTTCACCGAAGGATTGCCGGAATACAAAGGCAAGACGGTATGGGAAGCGAATCCCATTGTCATCGGCCTGCTCAAGCAGCGGGGCATGCTGGTAGGCGAGCGGAAGCTCACGCATAGTTACCCCCACTGCTGGCGCTGCCACAATCCGGTAATCTTCCGCGCCACCGAGCAGTGGTTCATTCAAATGGATGCGGGATCGACGGCCGTCGCTGCGCCGAAGGCAGCGCCGCTCCGCGAGCGAGCGCTTGCGGAGATTGATAGGGTGAAGTGGCTTCCCGCCTGGGGACACGATCGCATGAAAGAAATGATCGCCGAGCGTCCCGACTGGTGCGTCTCGCGGCAGCGCTTCTGGGGCGTTCCGCTGATCGTCTTTTACTGCGACGCGTGCGGCAAGCGCCTCGAGGATTTTCAGGCGCTGCGCCACGTCATTCCGTTTTTCGAACGCGAAGGCGCCGACGCCTGGTATACGCACTCCGCGGAAGAACTTCTCCCGCCGGGCACGAAATGTTCTTGCGGCGCGGCGAAATGGCGCAAGGAATCCGACATTCTCGACGTTTGGTTTGATTCCGGCTCCACGCATCTCGCCGTGCTCAGCGAAAAAGACGGCACTTGGCCCGCCGACGTGTATCTGGAGGGCCCCGACCAGTTTCGCGGCTGGTTCCAGAGTTCGCTGCTCAACGCCATCGGCACGCGAGGACGCGCGCCGTACAAACAGGTGGTGACGCACGGCTGGACGCTCGACGAAGACGGCAAACCGATGTCCAAGTCAAAGGGCAACGCCCTGTACCCGAAGGAAATCTGCGAAGAGTGGGGCGCCGATCTGCTGCGCCTCTGGGTCGTCTCGCAGGATTACACCGCGGACATGCGCAACTCGCCCGCGATGATGACGCAGCTTGCGGAAGCCTATCGCAAGATTCGCAACACGTTTCGCTTCGCGCTTTCCAATCTTTTTGATTTCGATCCCGTGCGCGACGTCGTGCATGACGCGGATATGTGGGAAATGGACGCGTGGATGCTTCGCCGCACGGGCGCGCTCTTGCGCCAGTGCCAGGAGTGGTACGGCCAATTCGAATTTCACCGGGTCTATCACGCCCTGCACAATTTTTGCATTGTCGATCTGAGCTCGTTCTATTTCGACGTGCTGAAGGACAGGCTCTACACCTTCGCGCCGAATAGCCGCGGCCGGCGCTCCGCGCAAACGGCTGTATATCACATCGCCCGGGCTTTGGTCCGGCTGCTCGCGCCGATTCTGGTCTTCACGTCCGAGGAAATCTGGAGGCACCTGCCCCAAAGTGCTTCGGCACCGCAAAGCGTGCACATGGCTTCTTTCCCGACGCCCGAGCATTTCGAAAATGCATTCGACGAAGCTCGCGCCAGGAATTGGGACCGCCTGCTGAGTGTGCGCGAAGAAGTGCTGCGGGCGCTCGAGCCGGTGCGCGCGGCGAAGACGATTTCGGCCAACCTCGAGGCGCGGGTCACGCTTGCGGCAAAACGCGATCTTGCGGAGCTGCTACAGAAATATTCCGCGACTCTTCCGGGCCTGTTCATCGTTTCGCAGGTCGAGGTTGCGGGCGGTCCGCTCGATGGCGGTGCGACTTCCGCGGGCATCGAAGGCTTGCAGATCCGCGTGGAGCGCGCGCGCGGCTCGAAGTGCGAGCGCTGCTGGAACTATTCGACGCACGTTGGCGAAAGCGCCGACTATCCGAAGTGGTGCGAACGCTGCCTCGCGGCGGTTGCTGAAATCGAGCGTGACGGCGGAAATCGCGCTGGGAGCGCCTCGTCGTGAGCTCGACCGGGTTGCGCTCGGGCTGGACGCTCGGAATCCTCGCTTCGGCGGTGCTCGCCGCGGATCAGGCGAGCAAACATGCGGTCGAGGAACTGACCTCCCTCGGTTCGGTCCGCGTCGTCGTCCCCGGCCTGATCAACCTGGTGCACACGAGCAATCCCGGTGTGGCGTTTGGGCTGTTGGCAGATTCCCAGATGCCGTGGCGGGCGCCACTGTTGATTGGTTTCTCCGTCGCGGTAATTGGGCTGATCGTGTGGCTATTGGCCACGGGGCGCGCCGGAGGGTGGCTCGGGGAGTGCGGGATGACGCTGATCCTGGGCGGTGCCGCCGGGAACCTTCTCGACCGCATGCTGCGCCGCACCGTCACTGACTTCATCGATTTTCATGTAGGAGAACACCACTGGTATACTTTTAATCTGGCTGATTCGGCGATTGTCCTCGGCGCAGCCCTCGTGGTTCTCGAACTCCTGCGCGACTGGCGGCATCCAAGCCAGGAACGAGCTTAGAGATGCATCCGATTCTGTTTCAGTTCGGCTCGGTCACGATCTACACCTACGGCGTGCTGGCCGCGGTGGGCTTCCTCGTTGGATTGTGGTACGCATACCGGAAGGCCCCGCGCGCCGGGCTCGATCCGAACCAAATTTGGAACCTCGGCATCTACGGAATCCTGATAGCTCTGGGAACTTCGAAGCTCTGGCTTATCTTGAGCGCGTGGGACTACTACACCGCGAACCCGCGCGAGATCTTCAGCATCACCACTTTCCAGTCGGCGGGCACGTTTTACGGCGGCGTACTGGGCGGGATTATCTGGGTGGTTCTCTACGCGCATTTTCAAAAGATGTCGTTTCTCCGGGTTCTCGATCTCGCGGCTGCGCCCGTTGCTTTAGGACACGCGATCGGCCGTCTGGGATGCTTCATGGCTGGCTGCTGCTATGGCAAGCCGACTTCGCTGCCGTGGGGCGTCACATTCACGAGTCCTGTGGCGGAACGGGTGGCGGGAACGCCGCTGCATGTGGCTCTCCATCCAACGCAGCTTTATGAAGCCGCCGCAGAGTTCATAAATGTAGGCCTGCTCGTGTGGCTCGGCGCCAAGCGGCGGTTCGCAGGACAGATCGTGGGCGCGTTTTTCATTCTTTACGGCGTCGAGCGCGGCGCGATTGAGTTCCTTCGCGACGATCCCGGCCGGACGCTGATGTTCCACGACCGCGTGTCTCTGATGCAGATCGTGAGTGTGGGCTTGATCGTGGCCGGGATATTCCTGTGGAGGCGCAGGCCTGCGCGGGCGGCTCCCGTCCCGCGCGTGACCACCGCCGGCGCCGCAGCAAGCCGCTCGTAAGTTTCTCGCTTTGATTGCGTTCTACGACTGCAGCTCACCGATGACGCCGCCAGCCGAACTAACGGAATTCATCGTTGCCTCCGACTGCGCTGGCCAGCGCCTCGACCGTTTTCTCGTTTCGCGGCTTCCTGAGCTCAGCCGCTCGCGTATTCAATCGCTGATGGACGAGGGGCGCGTGCAAGTCAACGGAGTGGCGCTCAAGGCGTCGCATCGAATCGAAACGGGCGAAGTGGTGACGCTACAAATTCCGCCGCCCGCACCCCCGGGTGTCGAAGCTGAACCGATTCCCCTGGAAGTTCTTTTTGAAGACGAAGATGTGGCCGTCATCAACAAGCCCGCCGGCATGATCGTCCATCCGGGCGCGGGCGCCGAGAGCGGAACGCTGGTGGCCGCGCTCTTGCATCGCTTCGGGGACGGCCGGGGATTGTCCACCGTCGGCGGCCCCCTGCGTCCCGGGATCGTGCATCGCCTCGACAAGGGAACTTCGGGTGCGATCGTGATCGCGCGGACCGACGAAGCCCACCGGAAGATCAGCGCGGACTTTCGCGACCGTCGCGTACACAAGACTTATTTAGCGTTGCTTCACGGAAAAACAAAGGGCAGCTCGGGCAGCATCGAGCTGCCGGTTGCGCGCGATCTGCGCCGACGCGCCAGAATGACCGCCCGCCGCCGCGAAGGCCGTCCTGCCCGGACGGATTGGCGTGCCCTTCTACGCATCGACGGATTCACGCTGATCGAAGCGGACTTGCTCACGGGCAGGACGCATCAGATTCGAGTCCATTTTTCCGCCCTTGGATGCCCGGTGGTCGGCGACACGCTCTACGGCGCGCCGCGCCAGGAGCGAATCGGTGCGGAGGTTTTCCCGCCGCTCGGCAGGAACTTCCTGCACGCAGCGCGCGTGGTCTTCATCCATCCGCGCTCGGAACAAGAGATCGACGTGCACGCATCATTGCCGGCAGAACTCGTGGGCTATCTGGCCGCGATCGGCCGGGCAGCCAAAGTCGACCCGGCTTTGATTGACGCTGCACTGCGGGAGTTCCTATAATCGCTCTTGTGGAACGCCCCCTTGTGAAGGGTCCCATTGCAAAGATCGTGCGGGCTCTTTTGCCATTGGGGATTCTCTTGGCCCTGCCCTTCGGCGGCCCGCGAGCGCAACAACCCGGCCAGACTGATGCGCCGGCTCCGGTGCCTGCCGCTTCGCCGGCGGCTACTCCTCAGCATCCGCCAACGTCTCCCGCGGCGGGCCAACAGCCTCCCATCGTCAGCACGACCGGGTTGGTCCACCTCGTCGTCACAGTCATGGACCACCATCGCGGTTTCGTCACGGATCTCGACAAGAGCGATTTCAAAGTTTTGGAAAATGGCGTGCCGCAGGACATTCGGTTCTTTGGCCGCGAAACGGACCTTCCGCTTCGAATCGCCTTGCTCCTCGACACCTCAAACAGCATTCGCCCGCGCCTGGAATTCGAAAAGGACGCGGCCATGGATTTTCTCAACAAGGTGATCCGCCGCAATAAGGACATGGCGTTTCTGATGACCTTTGACAACGAGCCCGAGGTGATCCAGGACTATACGGGCGACCTCGACCTGCTGGACTCAGCCATCCGCGAGCAGCGCGCCGGCGGAGGCACGGCTCTGAACGATGCGATCGTCATGGCTTCAGAGAAATTGGCGCACGCGCCGGTGCCAAAGGGAACCGATTCCGACGTTCGCCGCGTGGTAGTGGTGATCAGCGATGGAGACGACAATCTGAGCGACCGGGCGCTGAGCGACGCCGTAGACGCGTCGATTCGCTCCGAAGCCGCGGTTTTTGCAGTCAGTACCAACACCGATTGGCTGGCGATCGACAATCCGAACAAGCCGTCCAAGTACAATCTCGACGCGGGAGACAAAGTCTTGCAGCAGTTTGCGGACCAGACGGGCGGCAGCGCCTTCTTCCCTTACCGCCTCGACGATCTTGCCCAGTCGTTTCTAAACATCGGCATCGAACTGCGCAGCCAATATTTCATCGCCTACGCCCCCTCGAACCCGCCCCCGGTCGGACAATATCGCAAGATTGACGTCGAGACCGTGCGCAAGGGCCTGATCGTGCGCACTCGCAAGGGTTACTACGGAGCGCCGCCGCCCGCATCCTTGAGTTCCGCCAATTAAGACTAGCGGGAGGGAGCGTAGTAACCCTTTCGCGCCAGGATTTTCAGGTCCGGGCGGGTGACTTCAACCTTGATCTTGCGGAACGTGCCGTCACGCGCGAGATTGGACGGATAGTAGCCGAGCACGTACTGCGAACGCAGCTCTTCGGAGATTTGATCGAACGCTTTTTCGAGCGATTTCTCGTTGCGTACATTGATCACGCGCCCGCCCGTCTGCTGCGCAATTCTCGCCGCTACTCCGGGGCCATATCCTTCGCTTAGTTCCGGGTCGGTAATGAGGATGAAGTGGACCACGGCGTCGGCGCGTTGCGCCGCCTCGATGGCGTCGCGCTCGGTCATTTTGCTCCCGTTGTCCTCAGCGTCGGTGAGAAGGACGATGGCCTTGCGCCCCGCTTCCGGCCCCAATTCGTCGTGACAGGCAAGATAGATGGCGTCGTAAAGATTTGTGCCCATCGGCGTATTCTGCGGAACCGTGCCTGGCGTGACCATCGGCCCCGCCGCGTTGATCGTCGCCCGGCGGATGCCACGATCGAGCTCGCGCGGATCCTCGGTGAAGTCAGCCAGTAGGTTTACATCGAGGTCGAAGCTCATGACCATCGCTTCGTCTTTCTTGCGCATCACCTGTTCGACGAAGCGCGAAGCGGCGTCCTGCTCGGCTCTCAGGATGTGCGACATGCTGCCGCTCGTATCGATCAAGATGCCGAGCGAAATCGGCATATCCACTTCCTTCGAGAAGTAGGCAACTTTCTGCTCCACGCCGTCTTCATAGATCTTGAAATCGCTTTTCGTGAGGTCCGTCACGATGCCGTTGTGATGGTCGCGAACCGTGGTGAATACGTTGACCACCGTGGTCTGGGCTTGGAGCGTTTGCTGCGAGGAGGGCGGTTCCTGCTGCGTCGTTTGAGGCGCGTCGCCCGGCGTCGCCGGGGACGGAGACGCTATCGGCCCGCGCGTCGTACCCTGTTGCGATTCCCGGGGCGAGGCGGCGCGCGTTACGATCGTACTCACGGCGGGGAATCCCGCGAAAGCCAACGTGAGAATCCCCGCAGCGATGCTGGTCAGCCGCATTGTATAATTTCCTCCCGGAACCGCTCAGGCTGGTACGATGCGCGGAACCCGCCGCCGGATGTTCGGGCGAGTTCGTGAGACGCGAGACATATGCGAAAACGCGATGCCGTCACAAAGCATACGAAGCGAGGCGATCGGATGATGCGGGGCCTTTCGTTGTTAGCCACGATGCTGCTCCTCGCGGTTTTCGCCCGCGCGCAATCGCAGGCCCCGAATTCCGCGAACGGCCGTCCGCCGCAGGGCGCTCCCCCGGCACAACAAAATCCCCCGCCCATTATCGTTCGCACCCCCACGGTGATCGTTCCGGTCACCGTCAAGGACAGCAAGGGGCAGTTGGTCGGAGATCTTCAAAGGGATGAGTTTCGCGTCTTCGCCGACGGCATCGAACAGCCAATTTCGGGATTCTCCGCCGAGGCGGTTCCGCTCTCGGCCGTCGTGCTCATCGATAACGATCTGGCGGAAAGGAACGCGTCGCAGGTCCAGAGAAGCCTTACGACGATCGCCGCGGGCTTTGGGCCCGCCGACGAAGTCGCCCTCGTCACTTACGACCAGTTTCCTAAAACCGTCGCGGATTTTTCGTTCAACAACGACCAGCTCTTCACCAAGCTCAAGCGGCTCGAACTCAGCTCGCATAATCCGCAAGTGATCGCCGACCCGACGACGGCCGGCCCCATCGTGAGCGGCAAGCCTCAGGCGCCGGGCAGCACCGTGCAAGTCCACGGCTCGCAGCGGTACAAGAACACGAACGCCCTCAATGACGCGCTCTTCGCCTCGGGCGAAATGCTCAAATCGCGAGGGCGCGACCGCCGCAAGATTATCTTCCTAATCTCGGACGGGAGCAATTCCCGCCAAAATGAGCACTCCTTTGACGAGACGATTCGCTCGCTCCTCTCCGGTGACATCGCGGTGTATTCGATATCCGTCACGCGCTCGATCCCTGTCGGCCGCGCGATTCTTCAGCGCGGGGCGTCGGAGGTCGATAAGTATGCCACCGACACCGGCGGAGATACCTTCTTCGCTTCGAAACAACGGGATCTGGAGCGGCTCTATTCCAGCGTCACCGAACAGGCCCGCAATCAATATACGCTGACTTTTTCTCCGCAAGATATCCCCAAGAATCAGGATTACCATCCGATCGAGGTGCGCGTGCGGCGGCCGGACTTGAATATCACCGCACGCCACGGCTACTACGCGAGCGCGATCAGTGCCGGCCACTGATTCCGGCGGAAATTTTTTCCGGCGGGGGCGCACGCGTCAGTTTTTCCTCTTGACTTCGCTCGCGACCGCCTCTATAGATGAACCAAGCAAGCGGGGCGCAGACGGAAAGTCCGAAGCGCTCGATTGCGGGAGAGAGTTCCACTCTAGTTCATGCGCGGAACCACTCGGGGCTTCGATGGAAAGGGAGCCTTCGGGAAAACGAAACGGGGCGGTCGCTGCAGCGACCGCCCCGTTTGCTTTTCATCCGGTCGATTCCTGTTATTTTGACGGCGCCGCGGGTCGAATGGAAATCAGGTGTTCGTGCGCGGGGCACAGCGGCTTGAAATCGCAGTAACCGCAGGCAAAGCCGGGCTTCGCGGAAAATTCACCGGCGCGAATCTGGCCCGCAACTTCCGCGATCACTTGCTTGGTGGCCGCGAGCGCCTTTGAATCGCGCGACGTCGAGACCGCCTCATCGTTCACTAGATTGTAGAACACGAGCCGCACCGGCACGAGATCCATCACCTCTTGCGCCGCGAGCGCGTAGACGCTGAGCTGGAGATCTTCCGCGGCCTTCTTCGCGTCGCGAGGTCTTCCGGTTTTGTAATCCAGGATTTCGACTTCGCGCCCATCGAGGCGATTCACCTGGTCCATGCGGCCCGTGACGACGACGTTGTGCTCGAGCGGCAGCTCGAAGGTTTTCTCCTGGTAGAGCACGTCGGGAGGCGCGGCCGCGAAGCTGCGATGGAATGCTTCGAGTTGTTCGCGCCCCGCCTTGCGGTATTCCCCTTCTTGATATTCGTCGGGAAAGCCCGCCGAGGACCATTCGCGGTTGTATATCGCAAGAACTTCTTCGAGCGGCACCTTGCCCCGCTTGCGCGCCTCCCGGACGAACTCACGAATCGTCGCGTGCATCACGTTTCCAAACGTGATTTGCCCGTGCGGGCCGCCACGAATGCCCCAGACGTACTGGAACATGTACTTCATCGGGCAGCGCTCGTACGCGTCAATCGCCGATGCGCTCAATTGCAGCGGCTCGGGACGCGGCGGGTGAAAAGCCTTCGCCCACAGCGCGACGCGCGAATAGGCCCGTGCATCCGCCCCCGCCAACGGAAATAGTCGCGGCGGCCCGGTGGAATCCTGCATGGCGCCGGTCGTCTCTTCCGACGGCGGCACTTCGACTTTCGGCGCCGCTTGCACCGTGTCGGATTTTTGGATTTTCGCGTTCATCAGGAAATCGTCCAGAAACGGAGAGGGTTTCTTTCGCCGGTTGACGATCGTCGAAAGCGTCAGCCGCCGCTGCGCCCGCGTCAGGGCCACGTAAAAAAGGCGCCGCTCCTCCTGAACGTGAAAATCCGCCTTCGGCTGTTCCTCCTTCATCAGCTCGGGGGGGAACTCGAACTCCGGCCGCCGCGCGCCGGAGGGGAAATCGTTCCTGCTCAGACGCAGGATGAAGACGTGCGGAAACTCGAGGCCTTTGGCCGCGTGCACGGTCATCAATTGCACCGAGTCGTCGGAAAGCTCCTCCTCGATTTGGACGTCGCCGTCCAGCTCGTCGAAGTAGCCGAGATACTCGATGAAATCACGAAGCTGCTTCGCCTCGCTCTTCCGCTCCCATTCCTTCACGAATTCGACGAGGCGGTCGAGGTACTGGCGGTCGGTTTCGGCGGTCAGCGGCGCGAGCCCGAGACTCCCGATCAGTTCGTCGAGCATCTGGCTCGCCGTCCTGCTGCGCGCGCTCTGCCGCAGCGCCTTCACCAGTTCGACTAGCTCGCCGAGACGCACGCCCGGCCGGTTGAAGGGCGGCTCCCGCTGCGCCGACTCCAACTCATCCCAGAGCGGGCGCCGATGATTCTTCTCCGCGCGCTCGGCAAGGCGCACCAGATCGCGCGGCTCGATTCCCCAGTACGGCGCGGCCAGCACGCGCGCGCAGGCCACGTTGTTCGCCGGCACGACAATGAGCCGCATCCAACTGAGCAGGTCCCGGACCAGCGTGCTCGAGAGTATCGAAAACTTCCGGATGACGAAGGGAATCTCGCGCCGCCGCAGCGCGCCGAGCAGTTGCGCCCGATGCGTGTGTTTGCGGTAAAGTACGGCGAAGCTTCGCCACGCCGCTCCCGCCTCGTGCAGCCGGTTGATTTCCGACGCGACCCAATGCGCTTCCTCTTCAAACGTGGCGAATTCGACTACGCGAATCTTTTCGCCCTCGGGGTTTTCGGTCGCAAGATTCTTCGGCGGCAGCAGCGGCGATTTCTCGTTGTGCGAAATCATCTCGCCGGCCACACGCAAGATGCGTTGCGTCGAGCGGTAATTTTGCGTGAGCGTCACCAGATGCTTTTTCGCCGCTGCGCCGGTTCTTCTTCCGCTCGGTCCGCAGAATCTCTCGAGGAAGATCGTGAAGCTGCCAAACGATGCCCCGCGGAAACGGTAGATCGCCTGGTCATCGTCGCCGACCGCCAGGATATTGCGGCGGTCGCCGGCGAGCAGCCAGAGCAGTTCGAGCTGGGCGATGTTGGTGTCCTGGAACTCGTCCACGAGAATGTAGCGATACTGTTTGCGCATCCGCGCGAGTAGAGCGGGGTCCGCGCGCAGAAGCTCCACGGCCCGCAACAACTGGGCACCAAAGGTGTAAAGGTTTCGCTCCCGGAGCAGCCGCTCGCTCACGCGGTAGACGCGCGCGAGCTCTTCCTGGCGCGCTACTTCTTCTTCCGCCATCTCCCGGGCGTCTGTCTCGAGCGATTTCTTTCCCGCTTCGTGCGCGCGCCGCAGCCCTTCCACGTAACGCTGATAATCGTCCGGCGTAACCAGCTCGTCCTGGCAGCGCGAGAAGAACGCCTGAAAATCCTTTAGGAATTCCGCCGGCTCGGCCAGCCGCCGGAAGAGGACCAGTCCGAGCTCGGCGATATTACGGCGCAGAAGGACGCGGTGGTCGATCTCATCGAGCGGCTGAATATCAGGATTCGACTCCCGCAGGATTTTTTCCAGACAGAAAGAGTGAAACGTGCTGAGCCAGACGCCTTCGCCGCGCTCGCCGGCAGCCTTCACCACGCGATGCTTCATTTCGCCCGCGGCTTTGTTGGTGAACGTGAGTCCGAGAATATTCTCGCCCGCGAGTTCGGGGTCTGAGTCAAGCAGGTTCCGGATGCGCTCCGTGATTACGCGGGTCTTGCCTGTTCCAGCGCCGGCGACAACCAGCAGCGGCCCTTCGCCGTGCTCGACGGCCGCGCGCTGCTCGGCGTTCAACCCCGTGGGTCGCTTTGGATTCGGAGGAGAGGTCATGCGGGTCAGATCCGTCGCTTCATTCTAACAGAATTCGCACAGGCGAAAGTGAAGCGAAGAGAGCCGCAGCTCGAAATTGGCCGGCAGGTTGGTCATCGCGCCGCCGTCACTCGAGAAAGGAGTGCCTGGCGCCGCGCGGGCGTGAATCCCCGTCATCGCCCGGTAGGAGTTTGGCTTGACACCGAAGTTCGCGAGGGTGTACTTGGCACCTGGAGTTTGTTTATGCAGATGAATTCGATCTTCGTGAGATCCTCTGCGAGCGGGGGCAGACCATGAAAATGAACCGTAGAAAATTCCTCGAGAGTTCTTCGGCGCTGATTTCCGCGGGCGCGCTCGGCGCGGCCGCGGGAGGCGCTGCCGGAGAGCCGGCAAGGCCCGGCGGAAAGCTTCGCCTAGTCGCAACCGAAGAGGCGTTTGCTACGCCCGAGCAGGTGGATTTTTTCCGGCGTGCGGCCGCAAGTTCATGGGCCGATCCCGACGTCGTCATGTGGCGCAGCTTTCTCGGCAACGAGACGATTCTGCGGCGGCTGCTGGACGTCGAGACCGAGCGGCTCAGCATCATGGATCAATTTGGCATCAACGTTCATCTGCTTTCCCTGACCTCGCCGGGCGTGCAGCTTCTGGACGCGGATGCGGGAACGGCGCTGGCAAGGTCGGCGAACGATCGGCTGGCCGAAACGGTGAAGAAACACCCGGCGCGCTTTGCCGGGCTGGCCACCTTCGCGCCGCAGGACCCCAACCGCGCCGCCAAAGAGATCGACCGCGCGATCAATGACCTCAAGCTGAACGGCATGATCGTCAATTCGCACACCAACAGCGAATATCTGGACAACCAGAAATACTGGGCGATTTTCGAGGCCCTTTCGGCGCTGAATGTGCCGCTCTATATTCATCCGCGCAACGTGCCGCAGCACGTGGAAGACCTGATGGACGCGCGGCTCAACCTCGACGGCGCAATTTGGGGTTTTCAGATGGACACCGGGCTCCACGCCATGCGCTTGATCGTGAGCGGCGTGTTCGACAAGTTCCCGAACCTGCAGATCGTTCTCGGGCACATGGGCGAGGCGGTGCCTTATTGGCTCTACCGCATGGACTACATGTACAACGTCTACACGGCGGCGGGACGCGGGCGGACCCGCACCAAGAAAATGCCTAGCGAGTATGTGAAGAAAAATTTCATGATTACGACGAGCGGCGTGAACGATCATACTGTGCTGAAGTTCTGCCACGAAGTCCTGGGGCCGGAAAACGTCATGTTCGCAATCGACTATCCCTATCAGGAAACCAAAGGCGCGGCGGAGTTCATTACCAGCGCCCCGTTGCCGCAGGCGGACCTGGAAAAAATCGCCCACGCCAATGCCGAGCGGGTCTTCCGGATTCCCTCGGCCTGACGCGGCCGGGAAACCAGCCGCGATCGGTGACAAGTCGCGCTGCGTTGCGTCTCGCCTTAGGCGACATCTTTTTCAGGACGAGCGCCGCCACTGCGGCTAAAGTGCGACCGTATGTTACCTGCAGCTAATTGTGCATTTGGGGCGGGCTGTCTTGCGGCAAGGCGTCAAGGTCTCGTTTCCTCGCCTCGATTTCACTGTTTCTTCCAGCGAGATCGAACGAACCTAACGCCAGAAAAATGAACGAGAGCCACCACAGGAAGTATCCGATTCTAAGATCTGACCTATCGGAACCGAAGAGGACGTACCAGTGCGCGTTAAGGATGAAGGAAATAGCGGCAGCCCACGCAGACACGCTCTGTAGAGAACGCGATCCGCGCAATACAGCCCAGGGCGAACCGACTATGAAGAGGAGCGTTGTTAGAGCGCTCAGGGTCGAGAGCACCGCGTAGTACCACGCTTCGATTACCACGCCTTCGTAAGGCCACACCGCGGAGGACGCGACACGGAAGGCTTCCCAGCCTGGCAGCCCATGAGGGAACGGCACGCCGCCCTTTACAACAGGAAGGAACCAGGCAGCAGCATGGATCAGCCATGCGCCCGAAATCAGAAGATAAGGTCTCTTCAAAGTGCTAACTGACTCTCTTGACGAAAGTGCGCCACGTTCGCCGTGGCATAGTTACATCGACGGCCTTGAAAAGATACTCACATTTTCCGATCGGATTCCATCTGGAAGAGCTCAATGCCAGGCTCGTGAAGGAACCCGACAAATTCGTTCATTAGCCACGCTCGGTTTTCTGGTTGGTGGCGAACAGCTGTAATGCGCGGGCGGAACACCTTCACACGAGCTTTTCTCTCACACCCGCGTACTATCCTAACTTGATGCAACGCCAGGGCACGGCTCTAGCCGTGCCGCATCTTCCGAGGAACCGAAGGAAGTCTAACGCTGGGGCCTCAGCGGCCGTAGCCGTCGCTTGCTCGAACATGGGAGGCACGCTCGAAAGCGTGCCCTGACGAGAATCCGAACCTCTCAACGGAATTAGGACACGATGTGCCCCTGCGCCCCTTTGACCCTTCGAGGCACCGCGCCTATACTTGAGTTTGTGGCCGCGGAGGGCCCTTAGACTCATGATGGAAAAGCCCGTCATCCTGAGCGCCGTGCGCACAGCCATCGGAAAATTCATGGGCGGACTCTCCCCGCTTTCGGCTCCCGAACTGGGCGCGAAGGCCGTCGCGGAATGCGTCCGCCGCGCCGGTATCGAACCCCGGCAAGTTGACGAGGCGATCCTGGGCAACGTGATTCAGGCGGGCCTCGGCCAAAATCCGGCGCGGCAGGCCGCCCTGCGCGGCGGGCTCGACCCGCGCGTTGCCGCCATGACCATCAACAAAGTTTGCGGCTCGGGACTCAAGGCCGTCGGGCTTGCCGCGCAGGCCGTCGCGCTCGGCGAATCGGAGATCGTGGTCGCCGGCGGCATGGAGTCCATGTCGAACGCGCCCTATCTGATGAAGGGCGCGCGCGCCGGCTTTCGACTGGGCAATGCGGAACTGCTCGACTCGATGATTACCGACGGCCTGTGGGACGCCTACGAAAATTTTCATATGGGCATGACCGCCGAGCTGGTGGCAGAAAAATACGGCATCACGCGCGAAGAGCAGGACCGCTTCGCCTTCGAGAGTCACCAGAAAGCCGTGCGCGCCACGAAGTCCTGCTTCGTCTCCGAGCAGATCGTTCCCGTCGAGCTGCCGCAGAGGAAAGGTCTGCCCGTCGTCATCAAGACGGACGAATCGCCGCGCGAAGACACCTCGCTTGAAGCTCTCGCAAAACTCAAGCCCGCATTCAAGAAGGAAGGCGGCACTGTCACGGCGGGAAACGCGCCGGGGACCAACGACGGCGCCGCGGCGCTCGTCGTCACCAGCGAAAAGACCGCCGCGCGGCTCGGCAAGTCACCGATGGCGCGAATTGTCGCGCAGGCTGTCAGCGGCGTCGAACCAAAATGGGTGATGATGGCGCCTGTGGACGCGGTCGAGAAGGTTTTGCAGAAAGCCGGCTGGGACCGCGACAAGGACGTGGACCTGTACGAACTGAACGAGGCGTTCGCCGTCGCCGCGATTGCCGTCACGCGCGTGTTGAAACTCGACCCGGCGAAAGTGAATGTGAACGGCGGCGCGGTTGCTCTTGGCCATCCCATCGGAGCGTCCGGCGCGCGCATCCTGGTCACTCTGCTCTACGAATTGCAGCGCCGCAACCTGAAGCGCGGCATCGCCGCACTCTGCCTCGGCGGCGGCAACGCTGTCGCCCTCGCCGTCGAGCGCTACTAGCAAAATTCCACTCTTTGCGATAAAACTGCACGCACCGTCATGTTCTGCCCAAATTGCAGAGCGGAATACCGCCGCGGCGCCCGAGAGTGCTCGGACTGTCACGTGCCGCTCGTCGAAAGCCTGCCCGCCAAGAACCCTGGCTCCTCGCCCGCGGAACCCGACGCTACGGAAGTCCTGTGGAGCGGCACCGACCCCGGCTTCGCGGGATCGCTGGCGGATGCTCTCGACCGCGCCGAGATCGAGCACAGCGACGACTCTGTTGAACTCAGTTTTCTTCGGGCTTTCCCCAGTGCAGTCTACAAGCTCTCCGTGCGTCCAGTGGATCGAGACGCGGCAGACAGGGTGCTCCAGGATCTAGTTGACGGCATGGGCGCGGAAGTGCCAACGACGCCGGCGGAGTTGGCGCGTGCCGCGGTGACGGCGAACCCGTATCGGGGTCTGGACCGGCGAGTCTCCGTTGGCGAGCGGGTCAATCGATTCTCATCTTTTGAGAATCCCTTAAGCCTGACTGGGACCGGCTTGAAACGCAGTGCGGGCGGGCAGACACTGCCCAGCGAGGACGCTGAACTCGTCGATCCGGAATCGCTGGACGTTCTAACGCCGGACGACGTGGTCAAAGATTTCGATCCGGGCCGGGCGACCTGCGAAGTCTGGGCCGGGGAAGCTAAGAAGATGGCGGAGTATCTCGGAGACTGCCTGCGCGGAGTCGGGATCGGCTTCGTGCTTAGCCGGGACGGCAACACGATGCGTGTGTGCGTGCTACCGGCAGCGGAAGGGCGCGCCCGCGAAATCATCCGCGAGATCGTTGAAGCCTCGCCGCCGGAGTAGAACTGAGGTCCGCGACCACCTCCGCAGAGCGGAGTAACCTATGAAGACTGCTGCGCTTGGTTTTCGCGCTCATTCGGGCTGGACCGCCCTCATTGCGCTTGCGGCGACGAAGGACGGGCCCTCTGTCCTCGCGCGCCAGCGTCTCCACCTCGTCGAAACTTTCACTTACGAATTTCGGCAGCCCTTCCACACCGCCGAGAAAATGAAGTTCGACGAAGCGCGCGCGTTCATCTCTCGATCCGAGGCGGAGGCGAAACGCCTCGCCTTCGGCGCCATTCGCGACCTGAAAGCGGATTTGCGCGGGCGCGGCCACGAACTCGCCCGTTGCGGCCTCCTGCTTTCCTCCGGCAGGCCGCTTCCCGCCCTGCCCCAGATTCTCGCGTCGCATTCGTTGATACACTCTGCCGATGGCGAGCTTTTCCGCGACGCGCTGCTCCACGCGAGCAACCATTGCGGTCTCAAAGCCTTCACGATCAGAGAGCGCGAGCTCGTCGATTCTGCTGCGCATACACTCCGAATCACGGCCGGCGACCTCACGCGTCGCGTTGCCGATCTCGGCCGCCCGCTTGGGCCGCCATGGTCGCAGGACGAAAAGCTCGCCTCCCTGGTTGCCTGGCTGGCCCTCGCATCGAAGTAGTGGATGAGAACTTCTTCGAACAGGCTTTGAGCCTTCAATTCCCGCCCTCGAAATGCGGAATTTCCGATATCATCACCGCACGGATGTCACCTGACGCAATCACAACCGTCGCCGTGCTCGGCGCGGGCACGATGGGCAACGGCATCGCGCACGTCTTCGCGCGCGCGGGCTACGGCGTCGTCCTGCGTGACGTTGAAAAACGTTTCCTCGATCGCGGCCTGGAAACGATTGGGAAAAATCTCGACCGCGAAGTGAAGAAAGAGAAAATCACCACCGCCGATAAGTCCGCCACCCTCGCGCGCATCCAACCGACCACCGACATGACCGCTCTCGCCGCCGCTGACTTCGCCGTCGAAGCCGTTCCCGAGCAGCTCGACCTGAAAGTCCGCGTCCTGAAAGAGGCGGACGCAGCGCTGCGCCCGGGCGTGATTCTAGCTAGCAACACATCTTCGATTTCCATTTCGCAGCTCGCAGCCGAAACGAGCCGTCCTGAAAAATTCATCGGCATGCACTTTTTCAATCCCGTGCCGATGATGGCGCTGGTCGAAGTGGTCCGCGGGCACGCCACCAGCGACGCCACGTTTGCAACGACGATGTCGCTCTGCGAAAAGCTCGGCAAGAATCCAGTCGGAGTCAACGACGCTCCCGGCTTTGTCTCCAATCGCGTCCTGATGCCCATGATCAACGAAGCCGCGTTTGCGGTGATGCAGGGCGTGGCGACGCCCGAGGCCGTGGACGCGGTGATGAAGCTCGGCATGAACCATCCGATGGGCCCGCTGGAGCTTGCCGACCTGATTGGCCTCGACGTTTGCGTGGACATTCTCGACGTGCTGCACAAGGGCTTCAGCGACCCGAAATATTCCGCTTGTCCGCTGCTCCGGCAACATGTCGCCGCGGGGCGCCTCGGCCGCAAATCCGGTCGCGGATTTTACGAATACTGAAAGGCGAGAGGCCCTGCGGCGCAATTCCGGAACTTCTCCCAAATTTGGATGAGGTTCTGTAAAATTGCCGGCATCGGATCGTTCTGGCTTGGGAGGTCCTGTATGAAGCGACTCGCGTACCTTGCGACGATTGGCTGTCTTCTTTTCGTTTCGGCCGCGCGCGGCCAGGAGCCCGGAAAGAGGCTCACGAATCAGGACGTCATCGAGATGGTCAAGCTGGGCCTTTCGGACGATGTGATCATCGCCAAGATTCGCACCGTCAGCGGAGCCGGGGCCGAGGCTGCGGCGTTTGACACTACCGTGGACGGGTTGAAAGCTCTGAAAGCCGCAAACGTCTCCGACGCGGTGATCAAAGTGATGATCAACCCCGCTCCGCCTCCCGCGCCGATCGTTGCCGCCACCACGCCGATGACCATCGACCCCAATTTGCCGCCACCGGAAGTCGGAGTCTATTGGAAAGATGGATCGCACTTCGTTCTCATCGAGGGACGTGCCGTGGACCAGACCAAGGTTGGAGGCAAGGCCGGCAGTTTTTTCACGGACGGCATGAGGAACCAGCATTGGGACGCGTACGTCGAAGGCCCGAGGTCGCAAAATGTCGTCAAAGAGCGGCGGCCGAATTTCTATTTTTACGTCCCCGAAGGAACCGATGCTTCCGATTTCGTGTTGATCAAGCTAAACAAAAAGGGTGACCGCAGGGAGTTTCAGATCGGATCGTTTGGCGGCGTCACCGGCGGCAAGTCGGGCGTGAAGCGCGACAAGGAACTCGAATTCAAAGCCGAGCACGTGGGAATCAGAACCTACAGGCTCACGCTTGGAACGGACCTCAAGCCCGGGGAGTACGCCTTCTTCATGGGCACGGGCACATCCGCAACGATGGCCGGCGCCCGAGGCGGCAACAGGTCGGGCGGCGCCGCCTCCGGCCGAGTCTACGATTTCAGCATCCCGGAATAACCCGGCCGGTGCGGATGGTGCGCTTCGGCCGGGACCCTTTAAATTAGAAGAACGATTTCACCGCACTTGCTTCGCTTTTTGTTCGCCTTGTGCTATGATCGCATTCCAGAAACGACCGGGCCGGGGCAGCCGCACTCTGCTAGAATCGGGCCGCCCGCCACGGCGGGCCTGCCGATTCGGGTGGGCCTGCCCGCCGGAGCCTTGGCGCAGGTGGGACCTAAACGAATGTCCTCTCGAGGTGCACCGTGAACGACGAAAAGACTAAAAACCTGGA
Organism: Candidatus Acidiferrales bacterium; assembly: GCA_035279445.1. Lineage (GTDB taxonomy): Bacteria > Acidobacteriota > Terriglobia > Acidiferrales > UBA7541 > Palsa-295. The sequence continues at coordinate 34,378 of DATEHV010000015.1, forward strand.
TTTGGCAATCGCACAAATCGAAAAATCGTACGGCAAAGGCTCGATCATGCGCCTGGGGAACCGCGACGTGTTGGTTCCCGTCAGCGTGATTCCCACGGGCTCGATCTCCATCGACGCCGCTCTGGGCGTCGGCGGATTTCCGCGCGGGCGCGTCATCGAAGTGTACGGCCCGGAATCGGGCGGCAAGACGACTCTCACCCTTCACGTGATCGCCGAAGCGCAGAACGCCGGCGGAATCGCGGCGTTCATTGACGCCGAGCACGCGCTCGACCCCACCTACGCGCGAAAATTGGGCGTGGACGTGGACAACCTGCTGGTTTCGCAGCCGGACAATGGCGAGCAGGCGCTGGAAATCGCCGAGGCGCTGATTCGCTCGGGCGGCGTCGACGTAGTCGTCGTGGATTCGGTGGCTGCGCTCGTGCCCCGGGCCGAGCTGGAAGGCGAAATGGGTGAGCCGCAAATGGGTTTACAGGCGCGCCTGATGTCGCAGGCCCTGCGGAAACTAACGGCTATCGTCTCGAAGTCGCGCACCTGCCTGATCTTCATCAACCAGATCCGCGAGAAAATCGGCGTGATGTTCGGCAATCCGGAAACCACCACCGGCGGCCGCGCGCTGAAGTTTTACTCCTCGATCCGCGTGGACATCCGGCGCATCCAGTCGATCAAGGATGGCGACCGCGTGGTCGGCTCGCGTACCCGCGCGAAAATTGTAAAGAACAAGGTGGCCGCGCCGTTCCGCGAGGCCGAGTTCGACATCATCTACGGCGAGGGTGTCTCCCGGGAAGGCGACCTGCTCGATCTTGGCGTGACGAAGGGCCTGCTTGAAAAATCCGGCACGTGGATTTCTTACAAGAACGAGCGGCTGGGCCAGGGCCGCGAAAATGCCCGCCTTTTCCTGAGAGAACACACCGACATTCGCGACAAAATCGAGCACGACCTGCGCAAGGCGCTCGGCCTGCTCACGCATTCGCCCGACGAAAAGAAACCTGCCGCGGACGCGGATAAACCGGCCGCGAAAGCTGCTGCCGCCGCGCAGGGCCGCACCGCCCGATAGCAAGTACACTCGAATACGGAGGAAGCCATGACGCCAGCCGAACGCGAACGAGCCTTAAAATATTTGGCGGAGACGCGCGAAAACTTGGTACGTTCGACGCGACACCTGTCCCGCGCCCAGATGGAGTTTAAGCCTGCCCCGGATCGCTGGTCGGTGGCCGAATGCCTGGAGCATATCGTCATCGCCGAAGACTGGATCCTCGGAAAAATCAACGCCAGCACGGTGCAGCAGGAGTCTGGTTCTTTCCAGTCGGTGATGAGCGACAACGACCTCGACGATCGGCTGAAGAAGGCCGCCGAGCGCGCCACTCGCGTGCAGGCTCCGGAATTTCTTCTGCCTACGGGGCGCTGGCCTCATGATCAACTCTTGCGGGAATTCGACGCGTCTCGCAAACGCACAGCCGATTTCGTGACCTCCACGAATGCCGCGCTCCGGCAGCGCGGGTTTCCGCACCCAATCCTCGGCGAGCTCGACTGTTACCAGTGGCTCCTCTTGATCGGCGGTCACGGCGAGCGTCATCGCGCGCAGGCCGAAGAGGTAATGGCCCACGCAGCCTTTCCGCAAGCGGCTGCTGCAGTCTAGCCCTCGCGACGAAGGCTGACGGATGGAAGTCTTCTGCGTCGCCGGGACGATTCTGGAATCTTCCTGCGTCGGGGCCGGCGGAATCTGTAACGCCGCTTGTTTCCGGTTCTTGGGGAACCACCTTGCCGAGCGGAGTCCATGCCGCTAATGCTCACCCGCTGATCCGCGATTTCGACACACTTCTACCAAACAAGTGGCGTTTCTTGAAGGCGCCCGCGAACGTCAGGCGAATGCGCCGGTTTGTGCCGCTCGAGGAAAGCCCGCGCCGGCTTTGACCTCTTCGCCTTGCACCCGGTGGCGGTCGCAGTGCGCCGCGAGCAGCATCAGCCACTGGTAGCAGTCGAGCTCTCCGAACACGGGATGCGGAGCGAAGTGGCGCCGCAGGTCTCCGCCCGTCGCTTGTGCGAAATCGCAGGTCCGCTGGCGAGCCGATTCGAATGCCGGCAACAACTCTTCGTCCTCGAACTTTCCGGTCGGAGCGAGCATTTCCGGCGCCTTGAATCGCGTGATGCGACCGGCGACGTCCGTGAGCAGGGCCCGGTCATCCATCGCGCATTGCTTAGACGAATCCGCAGGCGCTTCCAGGCTCTTTTGGACCATTCCCAGAATCAGTGATTCGACGGAAGTGAGATGCTCCACGATGTCGGCAAACGACCAGCGGTCGGGCGCGGGACGATAGTGGCGCTGCTCGGGTGAAAGGCTTCGGACCGTGCTCACCAGACGGTCGCGCGATTCCGCAAGGTTTTTCAAGAGTGATTCCCGTTCCGCTGGATTCATGGTTTTCTCCCTCCTAGGTAGTTCGTTGCCGACTATCATACGCCTTGCCGCAGCCGCGGCAAAGATTCACGGAGGGGTTTTGTTCAGGGCCGCGCCGCGCGCCTCGCGGCGGCGTGCCCTGTCCCCATTGCACCTGCGGTCGGATAGGAACTCCTGTCCCTCGGAACAGTTGCGCGGCTTTGTGGGATCATGGAAAATGACCTCGGTATTTTAGTTGCAGAGCCGCGTCGCAGTCCTTAAACTGAACCTCGGCTTTCGCTACAGACACCTTCTGCATCCAAGTAATGGTGACATGAAACGAATCCCAGCTCTCCGCGAACCAGTTTCAATCTTGTGCATGGTCCTAGCCTCGGGCTGGGGCGCCGCGTTTGGCGCGCCGCCATCGCATCACCGCCATCGTGTCGTAGAATCCGCCGACCCGGCTAAGTATGACGATACGCTGAACGACGATCCGGTCGTGCGGCAGATCGCCGTTGATGCCCTCGGCCACGAAAAAGGCTCGGTGGTGGCCGTCGACCCCACCAACGGCCGCATTCTCGCCATCGTCAACCAGAAAATGGCGTTCTCCGCAGGCTTCGAACCCTGCTCGACGATCAAGCCCTTTGTTGCGCTTGCAGCCCTTCAAGAGGGCGTAATCACGCGCGACACCATGGTCCGCGTGGGCCCCCGCCGTTATATGGACCTGACGGAGGCCATGGCACACTCGAACAACCGGTTCTTCGAAGAGGTCGGCTCGCAACTCGGATTCGACCGCGTGCGCCAGTACGACGAGCTCCTGGGGCTTGGCCAGCGTGTCGGCTACAACATTCCGGAAGAACAGCCCGGCCTGCTGCCGCACTCGCCGCCCTCGTATGGCGGCGTTGCGCGCATGTCGAGCTTCGGTGAGGGCATCCGCATCACGCCTTTTCAGCTCGCTTCGCTCGTGGGCACGCTAGCCAACGGCGGGGCGCAGTATTACCTGCAATATCCGCGAACGGACACGGACCGCGAAACCTTTGTCCCCCGCATCCGCCAGCAACTCGATATCGCGCCGCTGCTACCCGACATTCGCGAAGGCATGCTTGCCGCTGTGATGTATGGCACCGCCAAACGCAGCTACGATCCCGACGGAGAACAGGACCTCGGCAAGACCGGCACCTGCAACGACGAAGGGCTGGGCGGGCGCCTCGGATGGTTCGTCTCCTACGCCGACCAGGCGCATCCCAAAATTGTGATTGTGGTTCTGCTTCACGGGCGCAGCCGCATCATCAGCGGGCCGCACGCCTCGGCGATCGCCGGCCGCATTTACCGCGGCCTTTACGCCCGAAATTATTTTGTCGATGCCGATTCTCGCCGTCCCTCGGAGTACGCCTCGTCCTCTGCCAGCTCTCACCTGACCGCATTGCACTAGAATCCGGCTCTTGCGGGCCGCTGACCCGCGGTGTATACATCTCTCGCCACGATTTCATTGGAAGTGTCTGGAGGCATCGGCATGAGGCATCGTCCCATTCTTCCTCTGTTATTGATTTCTCTCGTTGGTATCGCGCTTGTCCCGGCGCGCGCCGCAGCGCAGCAATCGTGCGACAGCTTGACGTCGCTAAAGATTCCAAACGCCACGATCACGTCGGCCACAGCGGTCACACCTCCGCCCGATCTGATGATTCCGCTGCCGGCCGGACCGATCGGTCCAGGCCGCGATCTGCATGTGGGAGTCCCGTTCTGCCGCGTGGTGGCCTTCTCGGCGCCGACCAGCGATTCGCACATCAGTTTCGAGGTCTGGCTTCCCGCGGCAGCGAATTGGAATGGCAAGTTTCAAGCGGTCGGTAACGGAGGCTTCATCGGCCAGATCGGCTACGGCGAGCTGCTCGCCGCTCTCAAGCGCGGTTACGCGACGGCTGGCACCGACACCGGGCACGCGTCGGGCAATGACGAAAGCTGGGCGCTCGGACATCCGGAAAAGCTTGTTGACTGGTCGTATCGCGCCGTCCATGAAATGACGGTCGATTCGAAACTGATCATCCAGGGTTACTACGGAAAGTCCGCCAGGCTGGCGTATTGGAACGGCTGCTCGACGGGCGGCAAGCAGGGGCTTACGGAGGCGCAGCGCTACCCGGACGACTACGACGGCATCATCGCCGGTGCGCCTGCCAACTACATTGCTCACCTTCAGGCGGGCTCCGAATACTTGAGCTGGGTTTCGCTGAAGGATGGCTTGAGCGCACCCGGCTACATTCCCCGCGCGAAGTACCCGGCCATTCACAAAGCGGCGCTCCAGGCTTGCGACGCAAAGGACGGCGTTACCGACGGCGTCATCGAAGACCCCACCCGATGCCCTTTCCATCCGAAGAGCGTCGAGTGCAAGGGCGCGGATGGCCCCGATTGTCTTACACCGGCGCAAGTCAAAACCGCCGAGCAGATCTACGCCGGATCGAAATACAAGGACGGCAAGCAGATCTTTCCCGGCTTCGAACCCGGCAGCGAACTCGGTTGGAGCGGAGTGGTGGGAGGTCCGGAGCCCTTCAGCATCGGCACCGGATTCTTCAAATACATGGTCTTCGATGATCCGAAGTGGGACTTCCGCACATTCGACGTGGATCGTGATACGCGCGTGGCGGAAAAAAAGCTGGGATCCATCGTCAATGCGATCGATCCGGATCTGAAGAAATTCGAGGCCCACGGCGGGAAAATCATAATGTATCACGGTTGGGCCGATCCCGGGATCACCCCGGCCAACAGCGTCAATTACTACGAGAGCGTGGTGCATGCGATGGGCGGCGCCCAAAAGACGCAGGAGTTCCTGCGCCTGTTTATGATGCCCGGGATGGGACACTGCCGCGGCGGCGATGGCCCGGATACGTTCGATTCGGTCGGCGCGCTCGAGCAGTGGCGCGAGCAGAACAAGCCGCCGGAAGAAATAATCGCGTCGCACTCCACGAACGGCAAAGTGGACACGACGCGCCCGCTGTGTCCTTACCCGCAAGCGGCCATTTACAAGGGCACGGGCGACACGCACGACGCTTCGAATTTCACCTGCGGCAATCCCAATTGGTAGATTGTTGTTGCGAGGATTGCCGATGCGGAATTGTCGTCTGGACGGAAGCATTGACGCGCCCGATTTCGGTCAGGCCGGTATGACGGGAAGGTGCAGCCTTCACGGAGAGGGAGGCATGTCTCTGCGTTTGCCTTTTCCGCGATTGGGCCGCCCTCGAGGAAGATTGTTCACCGCTTCAGCTACCACTTTCTGAATCTTGGCGTCGAGCTGCTCGGCGGTAATCGCGTAGGCCTTGCGCGCCTCCTGCACGATCGTTTCCGAGAGGTGATCAATCGAAATCTTGAGCGCCTGCTCGATGACTTCGTGGAGCTGCGCGTCGAGCTTCTGGCGAATGAGTTTCATTCCTTCGGCGGCGGCCGCCGCCGCGGCGGTCGCCGCAATCGGCCGGGGGACGACGGAATGCCCGTCGTCCTCATCGGCGGATAGGGCGCGGATTTCGCTTTCATCCCAGGTCATCACGGTGACACGGCCCGCCGCTGTGACCGCGGGCGCGTCCGGCTCGGGTTCGGGAGTCGGAATTACGAACATCGTTTCGCCGGGAAGCGGAAACCAGTCCTCCGGGGGCGACGGAATGTCCCAAACATTGCCGGGGACTTCGAATGCGAGTCCGATGTGGAGGATTTCGCGCGCGTAACGCGGGCGCTGCACCCAGATCACGTTGCCGGCAATGCAGCGCGGCTGGGAAGTTGGGTCGAAACGCGGGATTTCCAGGGTGACGATCGAGCCCTTGGGAACGTAGTGCCGCGACTGGTATTTGCAGCCGTGGCAGCTCACCATCACGGTGCTGGTACCTTCGGTGAACGGCTCTCGCAGCGCGTCCACTCCCTGGACTTTAATCGGCAGGGCCTGAACCAGTCTCGTGCTGCGGCGCTTGTCCACGCCGGAAGTCGTTGCTGGCGAGCTCGCTGGTGAGGTCTTACTCACACCGTTCCCCAAGCGCATTTCTTGTGGCGTGCTGCCGCGCCGGAGCCGGCGCGCCTGGCGCCCCAAACAAAAATCATAGCACCGCGAACGCCCCAAGATTCCTCGTTTGCGCGCGGCCGTGCAGAGAGTGACAACGCGCCCTCCGCGCGATCCCTCTGCGAGATTGCTATTACAAATGCGAAGCGCGACGAATTTGCCGTTGCCCGTGTAGCGGCTAACTTGCACGCGGGCGGGTTTGGCAGCAGACGGGGTCGCGGGGCGGCGACCTTCGTGCTTCGGGGCCCGAGTTTGTCTTCGAATTTCATAACGCCAGGCCGACGCTAACCGATTCGATGAGTGGAAACGAGCATAGAGAAACAAGCAGAGAGAAACAAGCAGAGAGAAACGAGGGCCGGTACTAGCTGTACGACAAACTGACCTGCGCGTGGAATTGGTTGTGCAGGGTCGAATGGCCGCGACCCGATCGCGTGGGACGATGCTCGGGAAGCTACGCCGAAAAACTCTTTTTCCTCCAGAGTTGTTCGCTGGCTTTCGCGGCGCCGGCCGAAAGCGCGCGCAGCTTTGCCCAGGCCACTTTCGGATGGATGCGCCCGCCCAATCCGCAGTCCGTGCCGGCGATAACGTTTTCCCTGCCCACGACGTCGGTGTAACGCATGATCCGGTCGGCCACTACTTCCGGATGCTCGAGCACGTTCGTCTTGTGGGTCACGACTCCCGGGATCACCGCCTTGCCCTCGGGCAGTTTCACATCTCTCCAAACTTTCCATTCGTGCTCGTGCTGCGGGTTTGCCGCTTCGACCGAATACTGGCTCGCTTTCACCTTCAGCATCAGATCGATCACATCGCGGAGCGGCAGGTCGCTGCTGTGCGGGCCCTTCCAACTGCCCCAGCAGATGTGGTACCGGACCTTCTCCTCGGGTATGCCCTCGAGCGCGTGGTTCACCAGCTCCACGTGCGACTCAGCCCACTTTCGAAAGGCCGCCATGCCTCCACTCATCGAGAAGCGCCACTCGTAGGTGTTGACGATGATGGGATCGTCCAGCTGCAGGTTGATTCCGGCGTCGGTGATCGCTCTGTACTCCTCCCGCATGGCCTCCGCTACGGCGGCCGCCTGTTCGTCGGAGTTCTTGTAGTGCTCGCTGGGCAGCACGCTTACCCCGGTCACCACCGCGGTCATGAAAGCGTCTTCCACACTTTTGTCGGCGAGGGCCGCTCTCAGGTTTCTGATGTCGCGTTGAATCAGTTCGTGCCCGGTGTAGCGGATGGCTCCGACGTTCATTGGAAATCGTAGCGGACCCGAGCGTGGGCCGGTGTTTGCCTCGCGGCTCTCGTAGAACTCGGCGAAATCCTCCCGGTCCTTGCTTCCTCTCATGAACGAATTCAGTGCGTTGAAGTCTTTGGGCAGCTCGCGCATCTCGAAGCCGCTGAGACGCTGATGAATGTAAGTTGCCCAAGCACCGTAATCGACCTCCGAGGACGTGGGCTTTCCGTATTCCCCGTCGTTGACGACGTCTATGCCGGCTTCGACTTGCTGGCGGACCACCTCGGCGACCGCGCTCGTCAGCTTCGGCGCCAGCTTTTCCGCCGGCGTCTCCTCGCGGTACAGCTCAATGAGATCCGCAGGCCGCGGTAGGCTGCCCACATGAGTCGTCAGTATTCGGTTCGCGCTTCGATTCATTTTTCGGGCGCTCCTCGATGTGCAACTGCACCGCCGTGAAGTTCAATCCTTATAACGTGCCTCCGGCGAGATGACAAGGAGCCGAGAGAGCCTCGCTGTTAACGTACGGGGAGCACGCTGAAACATTTTCGCTTTTCTATCTCTGCGCCACTGGGATACTCTGCGGGCGCTCTCCAAGAGGGACAGGGCGAAGGAATGCCAAGTCTGAAGAAAGCGATATTCTGGCCGAGTTTCGCGGCATTGGCGCTCGCCTGCGTCGGATGGTCATATTACGTGCGCTTTTCCGCCGAGAGACAAGTTTCCAACCAGGCCTCTGCGGCGCGCGACGAGGCGCTGCGCATCCAGCGGCAGGTTGTGCTCTTCACCAGGCGCTTGGTTCCTTCGGGGCGGCCCTTCACCGTATTTCTGCGGGGCTTGGGAATCGATTCACCGACGGCCGCGCGGCTGGCCGCCTCCGCCCAACCGGTATTCGATCTGCGTCACCTGCGTGCGGGAAACGAGCTTGCAATCGGGCGGTCCGTGCTCGGTGAATTGCGCGAGGTGCGCTACACCATCGACGCCGATCGCGTCCTCTCGATCGCTCCTGAGAGCGGCGATTTCCATTCGGAGATTGAGACGATGCCGTCGCGTACGGAAACCGCGGGCGTCGCCGGCGAAATTAACGACTCTCTGTTCCAGGCGGTGACCGACGCCGGCGAAAGGCCCGACCTCGCCATGCGCCTCGCGGCGATTTTCGGCTGGGACCTGGATTTTTACACCGACCCGCGCCCGGGCGATACGTTCCGCGTGGTCGTCGAGAAAAAGACGCTCGCGAACGGCACGCTCCTGGACTACGGCCGCATCCTCGCCGCGGAATACGTCAACGCGGGCAAGGCATATCGCGCCATTCTGTTCCACGGACCTTCGGGCGCGCCGGCGTATTACACGCCGGAAGGGAAGTCGATGAAGAAGGCGTTTCTCCATTCGCCGCTGAAGTTCGCCGCGCCGATTACGTCGCATTTCAGCTATCACCGGTTTCATCCCATCCTCAAGCAATACCGCCCGCACCTGGGCATCGACTATGGCGCGCCGAGCGGCACTCCCGTGCAGACGATCGGCGACGGCAGGGTGATTTTCGCGGGACGGAAGGGCGGCGATGGAAATCTTGTCAAGGTGCAGCACTCGAACGGCTACACGACCTACTACATGCATCTGTCGCGGATACTGGTGCGCGACGGAGAGCGCGTCGAGCAGGGGCAGCGCATCGGGCTGGTCGGCATGACCGGACTGGCCACCGGCCCGCATCTCGATTTTCGGGTGCAGCTGCGCGGGGAGTTTTTGAATTTCGAGCGGCTGCCGCTGCCGCGGTCGGACCCCGTCGCGAGGCGCGACTGGAGCGCGTTCACCGCGGCCCGCGACCGCGCCCTCGCCCAGATGCCTCCGCCCCCAGGCGAGCACCCCGCGCTCGCCTCGAACACGCCGTCCTCCTCAAGCACTGCCGCCCGTTGAACCTCTCGACCCTGACTCCCACGGGCACGGCAATAACGGTGAGCCTCGCCCGCAAGCTCCTGTGATAGTCTCGGACCCGCATTGGCGCCACGAACCGACCATTGAAAAGGAGCTCTCGATGCGACGCGCGATATTTTCGGCTGCCTTCGTCTGGTGCCTGCTGGGGATTTTCGCGGGCACTGCGGCGGCGCAGACGTTCCCCTACGACCACATCCATCTGAACGTGCCCGATCCGGCAGCGGCCGCCAACTGGTACGAGAAGTATTTCGGCGGACATCGGATCGCGGAGGCGCCGAACCGCCTGATGTTTGGCAGCACGCGGTTCATGTTTCTGCCGAGGGCGGACGCGAAGCCGAGCAGCGGAAGCGTGATCGATCACGTGTCCTTCTCGGTCGCGGACTTGGACGCGAAGGTGAAGGAATTCGAGGCCGACGGCGTCAAGATCGTCACGCCGGAGCGCGATGTGCCCGGGCTATTCAAGCTCGCCTTCGTGGAAGACCCGTGGGGCACGCGCATCGAAGTCGTGCAGGACCCAGAACTGCTCGGTCTGCACCACGTCCACCTGGTCGCGCCGAATCCGGAGGAAGTCTTCAGCTGGCTGCTGGCGAAATTCGGCGGAGAGCGCGCCAAGCTCAAGGGGCGCATCGACGGGATCAAATACAGCGCGCCGGGGTTCAGCGACGTGTGGATCCTTGTGCAGCGCGGTGACTCGCAGCCGAGCGACGGCCATGCCATCGACCACATCGGCTGGCGTTCCACGGGCCCGCTCTCGAAGACGATCGACGACCTGCGCGCCAAGGGCGTGACCGTGACCTTCGAACCGCGGCGGCTGCCGCTGCCGAACGGTCCCGCCATCAATTTCGCCTATGTGGCCGGACCGGCCGGCGCCAAAATCGAGCTTGTCGAGCGTCCCGGCCTCAAGCCCGGCGAGTAGCGCGCCCTTCGGGTGGGTCTCCCGCGTGCTGAGGCCTCTGTGTTCCCAGCAGGGTTCTGGGCGACCGATTTCGCCGAGTGCCGCCGCAGATTGGCGTCCGTCATTGGGATTGCGAGTCAGCAGCCGCAAGTTCCACACAATTCCGGGAACTTGGGCGCATGCAGGTCCGCGCTATGTTTTCGCGCTTCCTCGACCTCCGCTCGCCGTCAATCCTGCACCCGCAGCGCGGTCCCACCAATTCGCCGAACATGCTCCGAATTCCAGGCCCACGCAGTAGCTATTGTCCGCACGCGGATGACAATAGACGACTCGCGCGGGAAGATGAAATTTGCCTGACAACGAGCTGATCCGTTGAATCTCACCGGGCTGCCAGCGCCTCTTCGTCACCGCGCAAACGCCATGGGTGCTGACGTTTTCGGTGAGCACCAATTCCGCGGCGACTGGCCCCGACGCACTGACCAGGTACAAGGGTATCGCTAAAGGGTTGCGCTTCTCGATCCTTCCGTCCAAGACCATAGGCGACTCCTCTGCAATGATGTTCAGAGGGCTGGTAGGTTGTTTCTTAAGCATTGCTCAAGCAAGGCTTCGGTCGATTTCGTTTTTGCTCGTACATGGCTTTATCGGCTCGCTCGATGAGTTCCCCAAGCGAGGCCGCGCCCTGCGGATCGAACCGAACTGCACCGACACTGAGCGACAGTTTGTAGCGAGGTTCCTCTGCGTTGGACATGTTGAGACACTCTTCCAATCGCCTAAGCATCACTCGCTGATCTTCGTCGGCGACATCCAATGCCACTACCGCAAATTCATCGCCACCGAGGCGGGCTAGGATATCGGAATCGCGGAAGGCTTCCTCTAAGGCATCCGCGGTGCGAACAAGCGCCAGGTCTCCTTCTCGATGTCCATAGCAATCGTTGATAGCCTTCAGATCGTCCACATCGCAGAACAACAGCAACATCCCTTTTCCATTGCGGCGTGCGACCTTCATTTGCTGGGTCGCCGCCGCAAAAAAACCACGCCGGTTATACAAACAGGTCAGATCATCTGTAAGGGCCAGATAACGGAGCTCTCTGTCGAGCAGCACCTCCTTCACCGCGCACCAAACGGCGGGGTGAAGCGCGACTCGAAGGGTATCTGTGTCGGGGGAGTTGGACTTTAGAGCCTCGGAGATTTCGTCGACTTCGTGCAGAATGTGGCCAAACTCTTTGTCCGCGGCCAGCAATGCCGAAGAGAGCGCTCCTTCAAGATCCTTGTCTGAAGGCCCCCTCCGCCCATGGATCGAAGGAGCCTTTCGATTCGACGCCGGATTGTGCGAATGCACTTTGAATTGGCCCGGGTGCGGCTCGTTGTTGCGCGGTGAACTCTGGACTGGCATGGCGCCTCCTAGCGGCAAGTGCGAAAGACCCTCTGGTTCAAGACTTACTGCGGCCAACGAGTTGCATCCTTCCATTGCCCTGAAGGATTCACAATCCGGGAAAACCTCCAAAGTTGGTGCAGGCAATTTCCCTAGTGTTTCGACTTAGCGACGCATCTCCGAATGAATCAGTGCCGCAGCCTTCCCCTCAGCTCAGGTCTTTACCCAAGGTCCCTAGCGAGGCTTTACCTGCTTGAGCGGTCAGGTGAGGCATGGTATTGCTCGCAGGATGTTCACGCGTTGAAGGTTGGGGGCCTGGACCAGGTCCCTCCGAGGAGACTAGTTTCATGCCCAGACGAGACAGCCCCACGAAAGATTCAGAAACACGCAGCAATCAGGCGGGAGACGCAGCGCACAACGAGGCGGCGGCGGAGCTGCTCCGCGAACTTGTGGCTCACCTGCGGCAGAACCGCACCCAGCTTCGCGAGGAATGGGTGGTGCGCATTTCAGAAACGCGCTTGCTCACCGCCATGACCAAGGAAGAAATTTTTGCGGAAGCGACTTCGGTCTATGACAGTTACGTGGAGGCTCTCGAGACCGAGACGTTCGAGGCGCTGCAAGCCTACGCGCGAAACCTTTCCGAACGCATCATTCCCCGCGGCGTCGAGACCCACGAAGTCGTGGGCATCGTCCTCCTGCTCCGTGACGTCCTGGCTAGATCTCTTTTTGCCAAGTACCAGGCGGATTTCAAGAAACTAAATCGCATTCTGGACGCGTACGAACCGGCTGCGAACCGCATCGCCAATACCGTCGCCGTCGGCTTCGTGCAAGAGCGCGAGCGTGTCATCCGCCAGCAGCAGGAGGCGATCCGCGAACTCTCCACTCCCGTCTTGCAGGTTCGCGAGCGGCTCTTGATTCTACCCATCATCGGCGTGATTGATCCTCAGCGCGCCCGCCAGCTGACCGAGCAGCTCCTGCGGGGAATCCGCACCAACCGCGCCAAAGTCGTCGTGATCGATATTACGGGCGTCGCGGCCATGGACGTGACAGTCGCGAACCACCTGGTGCAGACGGTGGAAGCCTCGCGGTTGCTGGGCGCGACCTCCATCGTGACGGGTCTTTCTCCGGAGATCGCGCAGACCTTGGTGACTATCGGCGTTGACCTTGGCAAGATGAATACGGTAGGCGATCTGCAAGGCGGCATCGAGCAGGCCGAAAGATTGCTGGGATACCGAGTAACGGCAGTGGCGGAGGCTCGCTAAGCGACCCACAGGAAGGGCTACGTGGAAGTTCCCATTCTCAAGCAGGGAGAGTTCCTGATCGCGACTTTTCAAGCGGCGCTCTCGGACGAGGACCTCAACCAGCTGCGCGGCGGCCTCCTGCAACAAGTCGTGAAGCTTCGTTCGCGCGGCGTCATCGTGGACGTGACCGCAATGGATGTGATGGACTCATTTGCATCACGCACGCTCCGCGAAATCGCACACATGATTCGCTTGCGTGGCGCGGAGACGGTTATCGTGGGGATTCAGCCGGAAGTGGCCTTTGCGATGGTGCAACTGGGGATGACACTGGAGGGCGTTGCGACTGCGCTCGACCTGGAAGAAGGGTTGGCGTACCTAGTTGAAAAGTTCAAGAGCACAGACTAGGAGAAAACCACAGTGTCGGCCGCAGCCATCCGAGTAGCCATCAACTCGGATCAGGATATTGTCGCCGCTCGCCAGAGGGGTCGCGCTCTTGCCGCGGAGCTGGGTTTTTCCTCGGTAGACGCCACACTCATTGCCACGGCCATCTCGGAGCTGGCGCGCAACATCGTGGCTTACGCTCGCAGAGGCGAGATCACGCTTCAAATGATTCATGGCTCGAATCGCCAGGGTATCTTGGTCGTCGCTTCCGATGACGGGCCCGGAATCCCCGATATTCGCCAGGCCATGCGAGACGGTTTCTCAACTTCGGGTAGCCTCGGAATTGGTCTGCCGGGAGTACGCCGATTGATGGACGAATTCTTAATTACCTCGCGGCCGGGGCGGGGAACCACTGTGGCGGTGAAAAAATGGAGGCAATGAAACTCCCGGTGGTCGAGTATGGTTTGGCGCAACTGGTCCTCCCTGGCCAAAGCGAGTCAGGTGATCGCCACCTGGTTTGCTGTAAGGGGCGTTCCGCGCTGATCGCCGCGATCGACGGAATCGGTCACGGAGAGGAAGCGGCGAACGCTGCGAAAGCAGCCGTGGCCGTTCTCGAGTCCGGGGTCGATGAGCCGGTGATTTCTCTTGTGGAGCGCTGCCACGAAAGACTCCGGCGGACGCGCGGCGTGGTCCTGAGTCTTGCCTCTGTGGATATGGCCCACGGCATGATGACCTGGCTGGGTGTTGGAAATGTACAAGGAGTGCTATTGCGCGCTGGGGCGCGGAACGGTGCGGCGCAGGAGATGTTGCTCCTGCGCGGCGGCGTCGTCGGCGCGCAGCTGCCTCCGCTGCAAGCCGCTGTGTTACCGATTGCCTGTGGCGACACTCTGGTTTTCGCCACCGACGGCGTGCGAAGCGACTTTATAAACGGCTCGTCCGCTCTGGAAAGTCCGCAGCGAGCCGCAGACAGAATTCTCGAACGGCACCACACCGGAAGTGACGATGGCCTGGTATTGGTAGCGCGGTTGACCGGAAGTCATTCATGAAGATTGCGGCGAAGAGCAAGAGCAAGCTGGATACGAGCTTTGGCGAATCGTACCGGTTCGCTCTTCGTGAATATGCGACGCGTGGCGGTGAAGCCGCTTTGGGAAAGGCGTACGAACTAGGGCGGCGAGCTACGGCGAATCGAATGAGCCTCGTTGAAATCGTAGCGCTGTATCACCGGGCGCTGTCGCAGCTTGTCACGGAAGCGAAGGACGAACAGCGCGTCGCCGAACTCGTAAGGTCCGGCGCCGATTTCCTGATCGAGAGCCTGTCTTCCTACGAGATGGCACACCGGGGATTCCAGGACGCCGTCAAGGCGCTGCGTCAGCTGAATGAAACGCTCGAAGAAGAGATCAAGCGCATCGCCCACGCCGTTCACGATGAAGCTGGCCAACTGCTCGTGGCCGTGCATCTGGCGCTGGCCGACGTTTCGCGGCAATTGGCCAAGCCCCAGCAAGACCGGCTCGGCGAGATTGACCAGTTGCTCGACCAGGTGGAGAAGCAGTTGCGGCGCTATTCGCACGAACTTCGGCCGACCGTCCTGGACGATCTTGGCTGGATTCCAGCCATCCGCTTCCTTGCGGATGGAGTCTCCAAGCGTGCCAATGTCCTTATTCAAATCAAGTCCTCGGTCGCCAATCGCCTCCCCAGTGCTGTTGAGATAGCGCTCTACCGCGTCGTTCAAGAGGCATTGACCAACGCTATGAAACATGCGAAGGCCAGCCGGGTGCTGATTGGGGTACGGCGAAAGGGCCGGGTCTTATTCTGCTCTATCGAGGATGATGGCGCGGGTTTCGACGTTCGGGCCGTCCAGTCGAATCGCAGGCGAAGAGGCTTGGGACTACTCGGCATGGAGGAACGCCTCAACGCGATTGGCGGCGCCTTGTTGATCGACTCAGTTCCCGGACGCGGAACGAAACTGTTGATTCGGCTTCCTGTGGAATGGGGGCATTCGAATGCCAATTCGCGTTCTCCTCGCTGACGATCACGTCCTGGTGCGCCAGGGCTTGAAATCGTTGCTTGAGCGTGAGGGATTTCAAATTGTCGCCGAAGCCTCCGATGGACAAGCGGCGCTCGATCACGCGCGCTCGTTGCAGCCGGACATCGCGGTGATGGACATTACCATGCCTACATGCAACGGTCTCAACGCCGCGAGGGAAATACGTCTCTGCTCCCCGAAGACCAAAACCATTCTCTTGACGCAACATGACGAAGAGCAGTACGTCTCGGAGGCGCTCGAAGCAGGGGTGAAGGGATACGTCTTGAAGAGCCAGGCAGCCAGCGACTTGGTCCAGGCCATGCGCCAAGTCTCGCGCGGAATGGTTTATCTGAGTCCCGGTGTCTCTGGGGCTCTGATGGAGGCGTATCGAACCAAATCAGAAAAATCTCGAGATGTCTTGACCACGCGCGAGCGACAGGTGCTTCAGTTAATCGCGGAAGGCAAATCCACGAAGGACGTCGCATCCGTGCTCGGCATCAGCGTGAAAACAGCCGAGTCTCACCGCACCAGACTCATGCGCAAGCTGGATATACACGAAACCGCCAGCCTGGTGCTCTACGCCGTCCGCCACGGCATCGTCCAGCCTTGATTTTCTTGGAGATTTCTTGCCACGTGTCGCAACGCAAGGCATAGAAGAGCCACGACAACGCCTCAGGCGCTGCCCCAGCGTCCAAATGGCGATTAGCGCACAAAACCTGCAAATAACTGCCCCAAAAGGGGTTTCTAAGGCTCCTATATAGTGCTTGCACCGAAGGGCGAGAACGCTAGGCAGAAACCTTTTTGCTGAAGGATAAAATCGTTCGCTATCGAAGCATTTACGCGCGAACTTCCCAGGTGTCTCCGGTGTGGAGGAGCTTCGCGAGGTCGCCCTTGCCGCGCTTCGCCTGCACGTCCCGAATCTGCGACGCGATCACGTCTTCGTACCGCGGGACATTGCCCCACGAGCGCAGCACTCCGATCGGAGTGGGGAAGCCGGGTCGCTGTTCGATGTGCGCGAGGAGGAAGGCGTAAGCCGCGCGCGGATGGTGCTCGTCGTGGACGAGCAGATCCTTTTCCGTGATGCCGTTGCCGAGAGTGACCACTTCCGGCTCGAGGCCGTTGAGGCGGATGCCCTTGTCGCGGTTCTTGCCAAAGATCAGCGGCTTGCCGTGCTCGAGCTGGACGACGTGCTCGCTGCGCGCGTCTTTCTCCGTGAGCGTTTCCCACGCATGATCATTGAAGATATTGCAGTTCTGCAGAATCTCGATGTACGCGGAGCCTTTGTGCGCCGCCGCTTTTCTCAGCGTCTCTTTCAAGTGCTGCTGAAAAACGTCCACCGAGCGAGCCACGAAAGTCGCTTCGCTGCCGATCGCCAGAGAAATCGGGTTGAACGGACGGTCGGCGGTGCCGTAGGGAGTCGACTTCGTTTTCTTGCCGATTTCGGAGGTGGGCGAATACTGGCCCTTCGTGAGGCCGTAAATCCGGTTATTGAACATCAATACTTTCAGGCCGACGTTGCGCCTCAACATGTGGATCGTGTGATTGCCGCCGATGGAAAGGGAATCGCCGTCGCCGGTGGCAACCCAGACTTCGAGGTCGGGGCGCGCGATTTTCAAGCCCGTGGCCACGGCCGGCGCGCGGCCATGGATTGTATGGAATCCGAAGGTGTTCATGTAATACGGAAAGCGGGCCGAACACCCGATCCCGGAGATGACGACGAATTTTTCGCGTGGAATTCCGAGCTCGGGAAACACGGCCTGCACGGCCGAGAGAATCGCGTAGTCGCCGCAGCCGGGGCACCAGCGGATCTCCTGGTCGGTCTGAAAATCCTTCTTCGTCAGCGGCGGCGGCAAAGTTGCGGTGCTCATGTCAATTCTCCCTAGAGTGCGTCCGAGCGAAAGCAGGTTCCCCGCTCCGCTCGGAACGGCAATAAGAACTATTCGAGCATTTCCTCGATCCTTTGCTCGATTTCCGACTGCTTGAACGGCTTTCCCTGAATTTTGTTGTAACCCTGAGCGTCCACCAAGAACTTCGCGCGGAGGACCATCACGAGCTGGCCCATGTTCATTTCGGGCACGAGAATCTTGTCGTAGCGCCCGAGAACGTCGCCGAGATTCTTGGGCAGAGGGTTCA
This sequence comes from Candidatus Acidiferrales bacterium, assembly GCA_035279445.1. Taxonomy (GTDB): domain Bacteria; phylum Acidobacteriota; class Terriglobia; order Acidiferrales; family UBA7541; genus Palsa-295. The sequence goes on from DATEHV010000015.1 coordinate 51,975, forward strand.
GGTGGCGCAAGTGGACGTGGCCGATCCGATGGCCTTTGGCGCGCTGGGCGTTCAGCGCCGCCGTCACAGGCCCGTGCGTGGAGCCCCATGCAACGATCACCAAGTCGCCGGAGGGGTCGCCGGCGGGGACGATATCGGGAACCTCCTGCACGATGGCTTCCACCTTTGCGGCGCGCAGCCTCACCATCCGCTCATGGTTCAGCGGCTCGTAATTGACGTTGCCGGTCACATCCTGTTTTTCGAGTCCGCCGATGCGATGCTCGAGTCCCGGGGTGCCGGGAATCGCCCAGGGTCGGGCGAGTGTGTCAGGATTGCGCCGGTAGGGGCGGAAGTCGACAGGATTCGTTTCGAAGTGCACGGGGATTTCCGGCAGCTCCGCAGCATTCGGAATCAGCCACGGTTCCGCGCCGTTCGCAAGATAACCGTCGGAGAGAATGATCACCGGCACCATGTACTTGATGGCAATGCGGCTGGCTTCGAGCGCGATCCAGAAGCAGTCGCCCGGCGTGGACGGTGCAAGAATGGGAATCGGCGCCTCGGAGTTTCTGCCGTAGAGCGCCTGCAACAAGTCGGCTTGTTCCGTTTTCGTCGGCAACCCGGTGGACGGCCCGCCGCGCTGGATGTCGCACACGACCAGAGGCAGCTCGACCGCCACGGCCAGTCCGAGGGATTCGGTCTTCAAGGCCATGCCCGGGCCGGACGTGGACGTAATTCCGAGAGCGCCCGCGTAGGCCGCGCCGATCGCCGACGTGATCGCGGCAATTTCGTCTTCGGCCTGAAACGTGATCACGCCGAAATCCTTGTACGCGGAAAGTTCGTGCAGGATGTCCGAAGCCGGCGTGATCGGATAGGAGCCGAGAAAGAGGGGAATGCCCGCCTTCTGCGACGCGGCGACGAATCCCATGGCCAGCGCCGTGTTTCCGCTGATGTTGCGATAGACGCCCGGGGCGAGCTTCGCGGGCGGGATTTCATAGCTGATCTGAAACGCCTCGGTGGCCTCGCAATAGCTGTAGCCGGCCTGCATCGCCAGGCGATTGGCCTGCACGAGGGCGGGTTTGCTCTTGAACTTGTCTTCAATCCAGCGAAGCGTGCTCTCCATGGACCGGTTGTAGAGCCAGTAACACATCCCCAGGGCGAAGAAATTCTTGCAGCGGTCCACGGTCTTGTTGTCGAGACCCAAATCCTTGAGGGCGGCGCGCGTGAGCTTGGTCAATTCGACGGGAAACAGGCGGTAGGCGTCGAGCGAATGATCTTCGAGGGGATTGGAAGTCATCTGCGCCTTGCGCAGATCGAGCTCGCCGAAATCGTCGAGGTTGACGATGAGAATCCCGTTGGACTTCAGGTCGGAAAGGTTCATCTTCAGCGCGGCGGGATTCATGGCGATCAAAGCGTCTACGCTGTCGCCCGGGGTGTAGACATCGCTCGAGGAGAAATGCACCTGGAATCCGCTGACGCCCGGGAGAGTTCCCGCAGGGGCACGAATTTCAGCGGGAAAGTCGGGGAGCGTCGCGAGATCGTTGCCGTAGAGTGCGACCGTATTGGTGAACTGGCTTCCGGTGATCTGCATGCCGTCGCCGGAGTCGCCGCAGAAGCGGATGACGGCTTGCTCGAGCGTTTCCCGTTTGCGCTGCGAAGGACGAGCCAACGTTGTGGACATATGAATTCGGTATCCCCAGTCTCTTTGATGACCTCGGAGGTGCGCGAGATGCCGCGCCCGCCTTCCCCCAAAAACCAGCAGGCGGCCGCGAAAATCCCGACTGCACAAAGCGTAACATAAACCGGAGCCACCGAGCCACAGAGCGAGAGACCTGAGGAATCAAAGAGGCAAGGAAGAAACGCGCAATGAAACCAATTCCGCCGGTGGACTGGAGCAGCCCGTCCACCGTCAATGAGCAAGTTTCAAACGCGGCGGTCTGGTTGATCGAGACCTAACTTCTCACTGCGGAATCGCCCGGCCCGGAACCGGAAGATGAGAGCTGGTGCTTCGAGCCGCTTCAGGCTCGCCTGGCTGAGAGCCATGCCCCGGCAATCAAACACAGCGTAATCAGGGACGAAAAAGCGATAGGAGTGGTGAAGGCGTAAATCCAGCTCAAAGCTGTGATCGCGGCGAAGCAAATGGCGAGCGCCCAAGCGGTGCCGCGCATGCGTGCGAAGGTCTCCGCTGAAAGACCGCCCAGCTGCCAGGCCAATACCGCCGTGAACAGAAGAAAAACGGAGAAAAACAACCCGAACGCGCTAAAGAAATCCCAATACGTGCGGCTAAAACCTTGCGCATCGAAGTGAACGGACCGCATGGAGTCGATCACCTGGCCCGCCCGCCATGCGGAATTGATCTGGCGAAACCCAAAAGTGTGTCCGACGGCAAAGAGCACAAGAAGAACAGAAGCAGTTCGAAATGGCACAGACGTTTTCAAAGCCTGCCTCCAAAGATCACAGGGCGGCACTCTACACTTTCGGTGATGCAACGGGCAATTCCGAAAAAACGGCAAGCCAGTAGTTCGGCGATCCGAATTTGCGACCCCGGCGGTCCACTTGCACAATTCGTGGCGCTACGTGGGCTGGGCGACACCCTGATAGGTGTAAGTCATTGGGCGCGGCCCCGGAAGATAGAAGTTTCTCAGCTCAGTTATCTGAAACCCGGAGGCGGTTAAGAGCTCGTCGATTTTGCGATTCAGGTGGCAGCCGCCTGTGAAACTTTTCCAGAGCGGCGTGAGGCGATCCTGCCAAGCCACTACACGCGCATCCGGAGCGCGGCCATGCTCGAGAAAGATGAGGCGCCCGCCCGACTTCAGCACACGCCGCACGTGTTGCAGGGCCAGAGAAGCGTTTGGGATGGAACACAGAGCCCATGTGACTACGGCGGTGTCTACACTCCTACTAGCTAGCGGCAGCGGCTCTTCCGCGGATTGCGAGAGGAACTCCACCGGAACTCGCCCCGCTGCCGCTCGCTTCGCCGCCATCTGTTGCAGTCCCGCCGACGGGTCCACGCCCCAAACATGCCGCACTTCGGGCGAGTAGTAGGGCAAATTCAATCCGGAGCCAATGCCCACCTCCAGAACATCTCCGCGGGCGTGCGGAATCCACGCGGCCCGGAGACGAGTCGTCTCCTTATTCTTCATCGCGACATCGATGAGCAGCGGCAAAACGAATTTCGCGTAAAGGCCCATGGGATTGTGTTTCGCTCGATTGGACAGAATACGCGAAATCGCCGTGGTTGGTTGCAAATCCGTGGGGGAGAGCGTGACGACGCGATTTCCAGGGCACCGGCAATCGAATGCCGCGCTTCGCGAACATTCATGTCCGGATGTGACGCTGGAATGGCGTACGCGGCAAGCGAAGCAAGTGCGCAGCTCAGAGCAACGAGTCAGGAGCCGCACGTCAAACTGGAATGTTGAAGGGCGCTCATTGCCGGGAGCCTACCGTATTCCGCGACGGGACCATTCAGCCTTGGGGCCCAACTTGAGTAACGAGTTCTTCGACTAGCGCGTCAATCAGGCAGATACCTGCTGCTTACTCTGGCCTTATGCCGGCGCGGGCCTCAGAAGCGGAGCAGAGAATTGAGCTCCGGGCGATTCGCCGCGTTTCGCGCTTCGCGTCGCCGCCCTGCGCCGGGCGCCATATACTGGCGTCTATGCCGCTGATATCGTCGGAGCCCCAGCTGAAGGAGAGCATCCATGTGGAAGAGTATCGGTGCCGTATCGTTGTTTGCAGCCGCGCTACTAGGGCAATCGCCCGCGGATAGCGTTGTCCAAAGGGCGGCGGAAGCGCTCGGCGGAGTGGATCGCATCATGGCGGTTCGCTCGCTTCGCGTGGAAGGCTACGGCCAGGAGGCCCTTCAAAATGGCGGCGGCAATACTTCCGCATCGGCCGAGGCGCCGCAGCGGTGGAACAACAAACTGTCGTGGGAGGAGACGATCGATCTCGCAAACCGGCGCATCCGCGTCCGCCAGCGCACGCAGGCATGGCTTCCGGCGGCAACGCTCAGCCGCGTGATCGGGAATATCGTGACCACATCGGTCCTGGATGGTGATGTTGCGTATGCCGTGGACGGGCAGGAAGCGGCGCGGCGATTGAGTGGCAATGCAGCCGCCGGCCTGCGCGCCGAAATGTTGACGCATCCTGTCGCGCTGGTACGTGCGGCCCTCGATCCCTCGACCGTCGTGAGCAACCCGCGCACCGAAGGTCAAACGCAGCTGGTCGATATCGCGCCCAAACAAGGTCCGCGGTTGACGCTTGCCATCGACGGCAAGACCGGCCTTCCTTTGTGGGTCCGGTGGATGGAGAACGACAGTATGCTGCGCGATCTGACGTTTCAGAAATGGTTTACAGGCTTCGAACCGAATCACGGCATCATGATGCCGACGGGATTCAAAACCGTGATCGATTTCCGCAAGGTGGTCCAGAGCCAGATCTATGTGACGCACAATTGGGTCGACGAGCCGATCGACGATCTGGCCGCGCCGCCCGCCGTGAGGTCCGCGGCGCTTCCTGCTGCGCCGCCACTCACGGTCGAAGCGACGCCGGTCGCGAAGGGGATATGGCTGCTGCATGGAAGCCCGAGCCATAACTCGATTCTTTTCGAGTTCGCCGATCATCTGACGATGTTCGAAGCGCCGCTGAATGAGGCGTGGACAAAGGCGCTCATTGAAAAAGCCCGGGCCACGGTGCCCGGCAAGCCCTTGACTGGAGTCATCGTCTCGCACCACCACTTCGATCATTCCGGAGGCGTGCGCACCGCCATCGCCGAAGGCCTCAGCATCATCGCCGAGCGCGGCACCCAGGATCTGTTCCGCGAAGTGGCGGCGCGGAAATCCACACTCGAACCGGACGAGCTCAGCCGCAGTCCGAAGCCGCTGAAATTCGTCGCCGTCGACGACCAGATGACGCTCAAGGATTCGACGATGGAGGTCGTGCTGTATCACATCCTCGGTAACGAGCACATGGCGGAAGCGCTCATGGCGTGGGTGCCGCGCGACCGGCTGCTGGTTGAAGGCGACCTGTTCGACTACACGTGGCAGAACTACCCGTGGACGACGAACTATGCCGATAACGTCCGACTGCGGAAGCTGGATGTCGATAGGGATGTTCCAGTCCACGGCGTGGTGATGCCGTGGAAGGAAGTGGAACGGCAGATCGAGATGAAGTCAGAAACGACCCGCCAGTTGTGCCAGGGCCCGCAAGGCCCGCTGCTGCCGGAGTGCGAGATGTTCCGGTAGCCGGACGTATTCCTGCGGTCCTTTCAGCCTACCCGCCCGGCGCGCTGGCAACCGACGGGCACCTCAGTTCCCCACGTCGGATTGAGGTCATTGAGTGACGAGCAAAAGCTGTTGCACGCCTTTTGGGGATGCATGCCGGTCGGAGACCATTTTCAATGCTTCATCGAAGCGCGCCCACCGCATGTTCCGGCAGAGTTGATCCCAATGAACTCTGCCATAGGCGATTTTCATATCGTTGTCCCCAAGATCGACCTCGCCTGCCCAGATGCGCCGATGAAAATCCTCGAATGCGGGCGCGTCTTCGCTCCGGTTTACCGGCTTGCCCGACGAACCCAGCAGCAGGAAAATCGCGGCGTAGAACATGTGCAGGACCTGGCGCATTAGGAAGAATCGCGCCAGTTGGTACTCATCCGGCGGTTGTCCAAAATATTCTCTAAGGTATGCCCTTTCTTCCGCGTCGCTGGTAACCACGAAGTTCGCAACGACAGCTAGGTCGAAGTACCGATCGTTCAGGAAGGCAGCCTCCCAATCCACGAGCCATACGCGATGGCCGTCAAAAAGGATGTTCTCCGGCTTCAGATCGCTGTGACTTGACACCATGTCGGCGTCGTGACGGGGGTAAACGGCAGCCAGTTGCGCGTAGCGAGCGAAAAGTTCGTCGGTTTCGCCCTTGGGCAGAATGTTCGCGGCCTGGAATCTCCGGATGAATCCGTCCAAGGTCGCGTAATTCATAACCTTGGGAAACGGCGGAAGCGCATGCAACCTCTGCAGCACAGTGGGCATGCGAACAATCGCTTCCATTGCGGGGAAGGGTACAGCCTCGACAAAGTCAGTGATCGAAATCCGATCGTCTATGCTGGTGTACCAGACGCGCGGAGCGAGGCCTATCTCAGCCGCCGCTCTCATGCAGGAGAACTGGCGGGTAGGTTCGTTTACCGCATCCGTGCGCGTGATGATCCGCAACAGGAACGGGGAACCTCCGACGACGATGCGAAATACGAGGGCCGAACTGAGCCCCCGGGTAAGCATGCGGATTTCTTCGAACGCTGTCACCCCGAAAGCCTCACGCAGGCCTCGAGTCACTGCCGCGGTCTTCTCCTGAGGAATCACGGGGCCCCCATTTGAAGCGGGTCTGAAATGCTGCGTCGAAGAGTGACGAAGTCGCCTTAGTCGACATGGTCGAGCAGGCATGCTTCTCGGCCGTGTCTTAGTTGGGAATTTGGGAAGCGTTGCTCCACAGCCGATCGAATGCTGATTCGTTTGTTGATAGTGCTTGAACGGCGAAATCAAATCCAGCCTTGTTTTCGATACAACCCCGAGACCGGAATCTTCAAGTGCAGATCGGCGCGAATCGGCCTCATTGTCGCCCGAATTCGAAGGCGCGCGACGAAGAACAATTTGGTTCGTTCGGAACAGCTTTCCGTGTATAAATCTGGCCATCCGGTCGGTTGAAACGGAAATCCCGGGTGAAATCATATTCGCGGGGCACGCGTATCGGGCGAGGGGCATAGCACCATGAGCACGGGAATTCTGAGCGGAATTCGAGTGATTGATTGCGGGACCTATATTGCCGCGCCAGCCGCGGCGACGGTGATGAGCGATTTCGGCGCCGAAGTAATCAAAATCGAGCGGCCGCCCCTCGGCGATCCGTACCGGTATCTTTCGCTTCTCAAGGCGATGCCCGAATCGGATCTGCTGTACTGCTGGATTCTTGACGGGCGAAACAAGAAAAGCCTCGCGCTTGATCTCTCTCGAAAGGATGGACGCGACGCGCTGCTCAGGCTGGTAAAGACGGCCGACGTATTCATCACGAACTACCCCGGCCCGCTCGTGAGGAAATTCCAGCTCTCCTATGAAGAGCTTCGCACAATCCAACCCAAACTGATTTACGCCCACATCACCGGTTACGGCGATCAGGGCGAGGACGCCGATAAGCCGGGATACGACGCGACCGCCTACTGGGCGCGGTCGGGTCTGATGTCCATTATGCACAATGCGGACACGGAGCCGTGCACCTCCCCGGCCGGATTCGGAGATCACCCGACCTCGATGTCACTGTTCGGCGGGATCATGCTCGCGCTCTTCAATCGCGAGCGGACGGGTGCGGGCACGAAGGTGTCGACGTCGCTGGTGGCGAATGGGGTCTGGTCGAATGCGTGCATGATCCAGGCGGCGGCTTGCGGCGCACAGTTCAATCCCCGGCGCACGCGCAAGGACGCCACCCACCCAATCATCAACCATTACTTGTCGCGGGACGGAAAGCGATTTCTGCTCTGCTGTGTGGATGGGGCGAAGGATTGGCCGGCTGTTTGCAAGGCTCTGGAACTCGATGACCTCTGCGCGGATGAGCGTTTCGCAACCCAGGAGGGCCGCTTCGATCACCGCGTTTATCTGATCGAGCGATTCGACCAGGCGGCGGCCCGCTACGACATGACCGAGATCGCTCGGCGATTCCTTGCGAATGACGTCATCTGGGGGCCGGTGCCCGAGATCGGCGAAATCCACAAGGACGCTCAGATGGAGGCCAACGGAATTTTCACCACCGTGAGCCATCCCGAACGCGGCTCCCTGCGCACCGTCAACAGCCCGCTAAACCTGCTGGGAGTAGAGAAAGAGGTTCCTTCGCCCGCTCCTGAAGTGGGCCAACATACGCTGGAAATGCTCCAGCAACTGGGATACTCGGACGGCGAGATCGAAGCAATGATCGTTAGTGGCGCGGCAGCGTGCGCGCCGCGCAGAAACAGCGCAAGCAATCGTTAACTCGCGAGCACAACGGGCGGAACGCAGGAATTGGCACGAGAGCCTAGACTGAGCGGGTTACCCGACATCTGCAATCCTACGAATCCCGTTCCCAAGAATTGCGTTCGTCAGGCGTTGAATGGAGAGACTCTTCTCACTGGGATGAGCGGCGAGTTTGGAGGCTTTGCACCTCGCGTCAATTTCCCGCTTTCAGTTTGATTGCCGCGGTGTCGCCCTTCACCTCGACGATTGTCCCAAAGGGTTTTGACGCGTCGGCCAGGCGCTGGAGGATATATCCCGCGCTCGCGCCATTTGCCGGCGAGGGCAAGCCGCGCGTGTCGAGGAATTCGTTATTGGTGTACTCGTTGTGAATGTCGGGCTGGCCCTCGCCCACGTTGTTCAATTCGATCGGCCGGAACGAAACCGATTGCAGGTCTTTCCCCTGGAACTGGACGTAGGCGACCACGCTCTCCCAGTTCATCGGTTCGTCGATGTAGGTGAGCGCCGGCGGCACGTTGTAAATGAAGTTGCCCAGGTCGTAGAAAATGGGCCGGCCGGCGTACACCTCCACGCCATGCAGCAGCGGGGCGCCGTGCATGAGGATGATGTCCGCTCCGGCATCCACTTCCGCGTGCGTCCATTTCCTGAGCCATTCGTTCGGGGCGAGCCGCTCCAGCATGCCTTCCTTGAAAAGTGTCGAGAACGAGTGATTTCCGAAGACGTGGTTATGCTCGTACACGATCACGAGGTCCGCGTGCTTGCGTGCCTCACGAATACTTTGAAGGATGCGTTCGGAGTCTTCCGCGTTAGGCGTATTCCCGGGCGCGCCCGGCAGATCTTCGGTCGCCTCGTTTTCTTTGCCGCCAGCTTCAACGCGCAGCTCATTCACTCCCGGACGGTCCGCCGTGGCGCTTGCGCCGGGGGCAATCAGGCCTGAAGCGATCGCGATCAGAGCGATCGTGCCCTTCGGCGTGTGCAGATAACCCGGAGCGACGGCTTCGGTCACGTTGTTCCCGGTTCCGGCATGAACGATCTTCCGGGCGTTGGTTTCCCGGAGCGTATTGTGAATGCCCGTCTCTTTTAGGTCGAAAGCATGATTGTCTGCCAGTGACAACAGATTGAAGCCGAAAGTCGTCAGCGCATCGAGCGCCGCGGGCGGGATGAGAAACCCCCGGCCCTCGTGAACCGTTTCGCCTTTTTCCGCAATAGTGCCTTCCAGGTTCGTCACTTTCACGTCGCCCTTCAACAGTCCCTGGATCACCGGAACCTCTGCGGGCGCGGTTGCCCGGATATCCGAGCGGATCATCGATTGGCCCACCAAAGTTATCGTTATCGGATCCGACTGTGCCCGAACTGCGGAGCCAGTGGCGCACACGATTGCGAATATCACCGCGACGAGCGCTGCTCTCGCCATTATCGGTCTGGTTTGCGACATAGTTGCCATTTGCGTTGCCCTCGCGTTTTCGTATGGGTCTTCGACGGGTTCGCGATCTGCCAGATTCTCACTGTTCAGGCCATCAGACATGGCTCTGTTGTCATTTCGGCGCACACTTTATACGGAGCTTGCCAGATTTCCGCTCTTGGCCTCGCTGACGAGATGTTCGGCCGCACGGAACGCCAGCGCCTGAATCGTCATGGTCGGGTGGTTGCGGCCTCCGGTGACCATGCTGCTGCCGTCCACGATGAACAAATTGGGGACGTCGTGCGCCCGGTGCCATCGATCGACCACCGACGTCCTCGGGTCGTTCCCCATCCGGCACGTGCCGCGGCTATGCGCCCCACCCCGAGAGTCCGTGACCGGCTGAGACCAGACGGTGGTCGCACCCGCCGCCTGAAGGATCTCGGCGGACTTCTGCCGAAAGAACTCCATGCTCTTGAAGTCGTCGGGATGGCTCGTCATCGTGATGCGCATTGCCGGCAAGCCCCAGGCGTCCTTCACATCGGAGTCGAGATCCACGCGATTGGTTTCCAGCGGCAACTGCGTAATGAAGGTCGCGATGGTCAGCTTGCGGTTTGCTTCTTCCTTGAGCGCCTTTTTGTAGCCCGCGCCCCAGCTCGGAGCGTCGTGCGGCCCTCCCAAACCGTATTGAATCGGCGACTGCTGACCCCGGGCGGTCATTCGCCCGCCGCCGTAGAAGCCCCGCTTGGGATCTGTGTTCACATAATCCAGAATGGCAGAGCCGGTCACGCAGCCCTTGAATTCATTGAGCGGATGCTCGAAGAGCCCCGTCGCCCCTCCGAAGTTTCCGCTCATGAGGTATTTCCCGACTACGCCGCTTGAGTTCGCAAGGCCGTCGGGGAACCGGGCCGACTTCGAGAGCAGCAATAGGCGCGGCGATTCGGTACCGTTCGCCGACAGCACGACCGCTTTAGCCTTCTGAAATATTTCCTGTTTCTCGGCGTCAAAATAGACGGCGCCGGTCACGCGTCCCTTATTGTCAACGGAGATTTCGCGGACGTAGCTGTTGACTCGGATTTCGCACCGGCCTGTGTTCAGCGCGATGGGAAACATGGTGACGGCCGAACTGGATCTGGCCTTGACCTGGCATCCGAAGCCCCCGCACATCCCGCAATTGATGCAAGCGGCGCGGCCTTGATACGGCTCCGTGATAATCGCGGCGACATTGGGAACGACGGTCAAACCAAGCTTGCGGGCCGCGACTTCGAACAGCGCGCCGGAAGCCTTGAGGGGCTGAGATTTCACGGGGTATGGCTTTGACATCGGCGCAAAGAAAGGGGAGTCGACGCGGAGGCCCGCGATACCGATCTGCCATTCGGCTTTGGTGTAGTAAGGCTCCATTTCGTCGTAAGTGACCGGCCAGTCCGCGAGACCGGTGCCGGCAATCGTGCCTACCCGGGTCGCTTCGTTGAATTCGTACGGGAGATGGCGCCAACTACTGCCACCGTAGGTGACGGTCCCGCCTCCCACCACGCACCCGTAGCTGTGGTTTCCGCGAACGGCCTTTTCCTTGTCGTTGCGACGAAACGTATTGGGCTGCCGCACGACGGGGTCGCTCATCAAGCGATCGGCCAAGGTCGGCGGGTACATATTGAGAAGCTCGTCCTTGTTGTAATCTTGCTCATGGCCGTATGCGCCCCACGAGCCTTGCTCCAGCACGACGACAGAAAAGCCGGCCACCGAAAGTTCCTTGGCCATGATTCCGCCGGCGGCTCCCGAGCCGATGATCACAAAATCGACTTCCGTTCCCGGCGAGTATTCAACCATTGGCCTCTTCTCCATTCCCGAGCTTATCGGCCCGGTTTGCTGACGCCATCGTAATAGCCGAAAGGCGGCTTGAAATTCAGGGTGTCTTCGAATCCGATGAGTTTCCAACCGTCCTTGTTGTAATTTCCTCCGTGGATCGGGCCGGCAAACATCCCGGTAATCGTGTGATTGCGAACCGTTTTGAAGAACGGTGTTTTCTCGATAGCGGTGAGTAGTTGAATCTGTTGCGCGGAGGTCAGGTCCGAAAATCTGCCGCCACTCGGAAAGAGTTCCTGGGTCTTGGACTGCAGATCCTTAATCCCTTGGATGTAGAGAGGCTGGCTGTCGCGGAACAAGGTGGTGAGCGCGCGGTCGATAAAGTATACGCAGCGGGCCTCGTGCGCGCCCGGAGTGTCGTCGGTGGGAATGATCTGCGAGGCCATCGCGTCAATCTCGACAGCTTGATCCTTGGTGAAGAAGACGAGCTTGTCCGACGCGGCCGACTCCCGCGCCTCGATAATGGCCGGCCAATTTGCAGCGAGCCAGACGGCGCTCAACCCCGTTCCGGACTCGACCAGGAAAGTTCGTCGCGATCGTTTTTTCATGGCTGATCACCGCTCCTGATTCGCACGCGTGATACGGCGGGCTGGCGATTTGGGTCTGCGCGAATTCATATAAACGCGAATTCCCAGTTTCAGCTATACCCTTGGGCCAAACCATATGTCCAGCGACCCCTCGTGTCAATCTCCGATCGCCGCGGCGGCTCGTCGGGCGGATCTGCGATTGGACCGCTCATTATTCGCGGCGCGTGTGGAGACCAATGTAGAGAAGTCGCGGAGATCCGGAGACTCCGAACGCCCTCCCGTCACGCGCTCAGTTGACTCCGGCCAGCGTTCGCCGTAGCCTCGCCTAGACTGCAGTAAAACTCTCCACAGGGGGATTTACGATTCGACGTTGGTCTCAATTGCCCCACGGGGTTTTGGTTGGGATGGCGGCAATCTTCGCCGTCGCCACGATTCTCTACAGCTCTGCCTGGATGTACACAGTCCGGCAACCGTCGTCGGACGTCGAGCTCGGCTTCAACGGTCAATACGCCGTGGCGGATCACTCGATTCGCGTTGGCAGCGTTGAGAAAGGCGGTCCAGGTGAGCAAGCGGGGTTGCGAGTGGCCGACCGAATCCTTGCGATCAATGGACGAAGTCTGGAATCCATCACGCCCTTTGATGAGGTGTGGTACCAAAGCCGGCCTGGGGATTCTGTTGAACTAACTGTCGCGCGCCCTGGGCAGCGGGGAACCTTGACCCTGAACGGTACCTTTCGGCAGGCGCAGCCGCGATCTTCCGAGGGAGGAATTGCGCGCGTATCCGCACTGCAGCTTACGAATTCCTTTCCAGCGCTGTTCCTCATCGTGGGCTTAACGGTGCTGTTCCTGCGGTTGGACGATCCGAATGCGTGGCTGCTCGCGCTCCTATTCGGCGGGTTTATTAGTGTGCCGGGTGTTGCGAGCCTTGTTCCACTGACCTTTGGGTTGCGAACGTTCGCGATGATTTACAGGGCGATTTTCCTGGGCCTTCTTCCCGCGCTTTTCTATCTTTTTTTTGCAGTCTTTCCGAGGCGCTCCCCGCTCGACCGCCACCTTCCGTGGCTGAAGTGGGTTGCGTTCATCCTCGGGGCATGCGTAGTCATGCCCTCACTGGGAGTGGGAGAAATAACCCCGCCTGCGATTCTTGTCCGGATAATAGGAGCGACCGCAGCTTTGAGGGCCGTGCTGTCCTACGTCTATCTATTTCTCACGCTTGGCCTGGTCTCGCTGGTTGGGAATGCGCTAGACTCCTCGACGCCCGACGCCTGCAGAAAAACGCGCGTGATTCTGTGGGGAACCGTGATTGGTCTCGTGCCGGGGATCGTGCTGAAGGCGGCGGAGGATTTTGCCGGATATCAACCCCCGTTTTGGCTCAACACGGCTATGCTCGTTGTCGTGTTGCTTTATCCGCTCTCGTTTGCGTATGCCGTGGTGAAATACCGCGTCATGGAACTCCCCGCGCTATTGAAGCGCAGCGCACGGTACGTGCTCGTGCAGCGGGGATATATCGTGCTGCTCCTGGTTGTAGCGACGACGGCCATCCTGCTGTTTACGCACACGGTTTCACGATTCTTCCCCGCGAGTGCCAATGTCGGAATGGGGCTGAGCGCCGTGTTCGGAGTCGTGCTGGTTTGGGCGTCGGCCCCGATGGTGAGGCGGGGCACGCAAAGCATTGACCGGGCGTTCTTCCGCAGCGCGTATGACGCACGCAGGATTTTGCAGGACCTCGCGGAAAAAACGCGCACGGTGACGGACCGCCACGAGCTTGTAAAGTTGCTGGAGCTTCAGATCGAGGGAGCACTGCACCCGAAATCGCTGGGGTGTTATCTGAACGCCGGAGATGGAACACTGGTAGCGGAAGGCGAAGCGGTGGCTCCCAAAGCGAACGATCGTTCAACGGCACCTGTCCGGCCGAAGTTTCCCTTCCGGTTTGGCGCACATTTTTTCCCTCGAGAGTCGGACTCGATTCCAGCGAATCTGCCGTTGCTGACCGAGCTGGTGGAACGCGGACGAGCCTGGGACGTCCCACCCGAGGCTTTCGGCGAAACAGGGGAATACTCGCCACTCTCGCCGGAATGCCTGGTGCCGATTCTCGGGCGCGAAAGCGGTTTGATCGGCCTGCTGGTTCTCGGACAGCGGCTCTCCGAAGAGCCTTATTCCGGCGAAGATAAACACCTGCTCGATTCCGTGGCGAGCCAGGCAGGCATCGCATTGGAAAACATCCGGCTCGCCGAGCGGATGGCAGAACGGTTGGACGCCGAACGCCGCACGGCCATGGAGATGGACATTGCCCGCCAGGTGCAGGCGAGGCTATTCCCGCAGAATCTCCCGCCTCTCGAGACTCTGGAGTACGTCGGCGGCTGCGTGCAGGCACGCCAAGTCGGCGGCGATTTTTATGATTTCCTCGACATGGGACCGGGTTTGGTCGGGCTCGTCCTGGCGGACATCTCCGGAAAGGGAATGTCCGGCGCCTTGCTGATGGCCAACTTGCAGGCGAATCTACGAAGCCAGTACGCCGTGGCGGTGGATGATCTGCCGCGCCTTTTGAAATCCGTGAATCGGCTCTTCTACGAGAACACCACGAACGAGTCCTTCGCCACAATGTTTTTTGGGGTTTACGACGACTCCAGCCGCAAGCTGCGGTATGCCAATTGCGGACATATTTCGCCTTTGATCTTGCGCGCCGGCGGATCGTTGCTACGCCTTACCAGCACGACCACGGTGCTCGGACTGTTTCCACATTGGGAGTGCCCCATCCAGGAAGAAGTGCTGCACTCGGGGGACATTCTGGTGATTTGTACGGACGGAGTAACCGAGGCGCCGAATCTGCGGGATGAAGAGTTCGGGGAAGAGCGGCTGGCGGAAGCCATCCGGCAAAACAAGTGCGCGTCGGCGAAGGAGCTTCTCGCCACTATTCAGGCCAGCGTTCAAGAATTTAGCGGCGGCACGCAAGCCGATGACATCACTCTGATCGTCGCGCGCTGCCGGTAATTTTTCACGAGCTCCAAAATCGTTTTTCACGCGTGAGGAACCAAAACGCAGGGAGAGCGCCCGTCCCGGCAGTTTTGGGGATGGCAAGAGATTTTGCGAGGCGCCAGCGAGTCCGCGATGGCTTGCCCTGCGGCGCACCACTGTGACAAAATCTCGCCGACTCGAAGGCCCCAGAAAGAGGAGCTGAACTCCCATGAACATATCGCTATCCGTAATTTTGGCCGCAGGTCTCCTTTCGATTGCGCCGCTGAGCCGCGCGACGATTCAGGATCCAGTGCGCGTCGAGCAGGGCCAGCTTTCCGGACTGGCAGGCAAGAGTGCCGAGGTGCGCGTGTATCGAGGGATTCCTTACGCTGCTCCGCCGGTCGGCAATCTGCGCTGGAAGGCGCCCCAGCCGGCGGCTTCGTGGAAAGGGGTGCGCGCGGCGACGGAATTCGGCGACGCGTGCTGGCAGACTCCGTACCCCCCTGCGTTTTCCATTTATGAGAGTGCGCTTCCGCCGCTGAGCGAGGATTGCCTGTACCTGAACGTTTGGACGAGCGCAAAATCCGCAGCTGACGCTCTGCCGGTGATGGTATGGATTCATGGCGGCGGCTTCACGCGCGGCGCCGGCAGCATAGCGGGTTATGACGGCGAAAATCTGGCGCGCAAGGGCGTGGTGGTGGTGACCATCAACTACCGGCTCGGAGTCTTCGGGTTCTTTGCGCACCCTGAACTGACGGCCGAGTCGCCGCATCATGCCTCGGGGAACTACGCCTTGATGGATCAGATCGCGGCGTTGCAATGGGTGAAGAAGAACATCGCCGCGTTTGGGGGCGATCCGGCCCGTGTTACGATTTTCGGGGAATCGGCCGGATCGTGGGCGGTGAATCTGCTGGTAGCCAGCCCCCTTGCGAAAGGATTGTTTCAACGCGCTATCGGAGAGAGCGGCGCATCGATGTCGGCGATGACCTCGCTGGCCGACGCGGAAAAGAGCGGCGAGAAGCTCGCTTCGACACTCGGCGCCGCGCAGGGCGGTCTGAAAGCGCTGCGAGGGGTTTCCGCCGAAGCGCTGCTCAAAGTGGGCGCCGCCGAGACCGTCCGGGCAATCGTGGACGGCTGGGTGCTGCCCAAGGACGTCCACACGATTTTCGCGGAGGGCAAGCAAAACGATGTGACC
Organism: Candidatus Acidiferrales bacterium; assembly: GCA_035279445.1. Taxonomy (GTDB): domain Bacteria; phylum Acidobacteriota; class Terriglobia; order Acidiferrales; family UBA7541; genus Palsa-295. Next base: position 67,868 of record DATEHV010000015.1, read on the forward strand.
ACGATCGTCGGCAACAATTCCGATGAGGGAAGGACGCTCGCGCCTCAAGGCGCGTCCATGAACGCCGCGCTCTTCACGGCGCAGACAGAGCAACGCTTTGGGAAACTCGCCGGCGTGTTTCTGGCAGCTTATCCGGCGGGCTCCGATCCGGAGGCGATCCAGTCATTCTACGCGTTGTTCCGCGACGACATATTCGGGTGGGATATGCGCACTTGGGCGCGCGTGCAGACGAGGACCGGCCATCATCGGGTGTACCGATACTATTTCAGCCACCATCCGCCCGGGCCGGAGGGCGAGCGCCTCGGCGCATTTCACGCTGCCGAGATTGCGTACGTGTTCGGAACTTTTGCCTGGCCCTTCCCGTGGAACGATGCAGACAAGCGATTGTCGGAAACCATGATGAGCTATTGGACCAATTTCGCGAAGACCGGCGACCCGAACGCAGGAAATCTGCCGAAATGGCCGGTCTATAACCCGGAGAGCGATAACGTCCTCGAATTCGGCGACAGCATCAGCGTGCAAACGAACGTGAATGGGCGGGGCCTCGACGCCTTCGAGGACTACCACCAGTCGCTTGCGGCGGCGCAGGGAAGCCGATAGCGACGCGAGAAAATCAAGAGACAGCGGCGGTGGACGACGTAAAACAGCTTCCCGGTTAGGCCGGGCGGTTGCCGCGCCGGGCGTAATACTGGATGAAATAGGCCCCGAAGCCGAAGCCGGCAACGATCCAGAAATGGAGGAGGCGCTCGGAGATGGCGTAGGCAGCCATGCCGGCCGCGAAACTCCATATGAACGTTTCGCCGAGAAAAGCGTCGAACCAGTCGGGCTTTGCGCCGCCGGACGGAACGCGCGGGCGCAGCGACGGGAGCATTCGCGGGACGGCAACGAAGTAGCGGCGGTAGCTTTCGCCTTGCGACCCGAGCAGCTGCGCCTCCTCGCGCAAAATCAATCGGTACGTGAAAAAAACCATACCGGCCACCATAATTAAGAAACCCACGCGGCTGGCCAGTGTGCCTATCCCAATCGCGAGCAGCACCGTTCCCAGGTAGAGCGGATTGCGAAGACGGCGGAAAGGGCCCTCGGCGACGAGGCGATCGGAGTGCAGCACCGCGTCGTGCACGACGGAGCTGTGCAGATATGCCCCAGCCCAGGTGCGAATTGCAGCCGCCAGAACCGCAATCAGCGTTCCGAGAACAAATACCGAGCGAATGTAGAGAACAAAGAGCGGCGACGTCTCACTCGTACGGCGCAGACTAAGACGGGCGAGCGCGACGCCAACGTTGACGTCTCCAAGGCTATAGAACGCGAAGCCCAGCCAGAAGATTCCCGCGATCAACCAGAACCGATATCGGAATTCGAAGTCCGTCGCCTGAAAATTCATTCGACGCCGCCAGGCAGCATTTCGATGGACCCAAAAAGTGCGCCTAAAGATGACACGTCGCGCGAGGAATGCCAAGGCAGCTTGAGGATGGGCGAGCCTGAATCTGAATTCGCACAGCTTGTGGTTGACTGCCAGAGTTGACACCTCATTCATCACGCGCGTTGTGTCCAGGACGAAAGCCTGACCCCTGAACGGATTTAGAGCGCGAGCACGATAGGTCGAATCCGGACGATAATGCGGACGCAGGTTGCGAGCGGTGCGGTGCGCGAGGTAGTCTGCACGGGCTGCGTGGTACGAGCAGAATCACCCGGAAGGGGCGTTGATGAGCTACGTCGAGGAAAACCTGATTGCCGGTGAGAACCTCGTGTTTCGGACGGGACTCCACTGGACGGTGCTGGTCTGGCCGCTGCTGGCTGCCGTTGTTGTGGCCGGGGGCGGAGTCGTGTGCCTATTGCAGCGGGATACGGACGTCATGTTTGCGGGAGCGTTTCTCTTCGTCGTCGCCGGGATCATCGTTGCGTTCGCGATACTCAAGCGAAATGCCGTGGAGATTGCGGTCACGAACCGGCGGGTCATGATCAAAACCGGAATGTTGAGCCGGCGATCCCTTGAGATCATGCTGCCCAAGGTCGAGAGCATCGGCATCGACGAGACCATGATGGGAAGAGTGCTTGGCTATGGGACCGTCGTTATCCACGGGACGGGCGGGACTCCGGAGCCATTCCGCAGGATCGCTCATCCGTCCGAATTCAGACGGGAAGTGCAGGAGCAATTAGACTCCGGTCAACCGAAATGACGCGTAACGAAGCACGATAATTGTTGGACCTGCCGAGAAGTTCAGCCTGTCCGCGAGTACCATTGACTTTCGCTTTTAATTCGCCTAGAGTGAGGGCGCGAAAGTGCAATCGGGGGTAACGGGGTAACTATGTCACTGACAAAACGGCAAAAAGAGGTCTTGAACTACCTGGTCACGTTTCTGAACAAGAACGGCTACTCGCCGAGTTTCGAGGAGATCGCGCACGCGCTGAAGCTGACCTCGCTCGCGACCGTGCACAAGCATCTCTCGACGCTGGAGAGGAAGGGGTTCATCCGCCGCGGATACAACCAGAGCCGATCGATCGAAGTGACGCAATTGCCGAAGCCGGTGCGCGAGGAGATACTCGACCGGCACATCATCGAACTTCCGTTGGCCGGAAGGATTGCCGCGGGGCGGCCGCTGGAAGCGGTTGAGGAGCATGAAACGATTTCGCTCGCGGATTTTGCGCGCGGGGAGAAGACTTTCGTCCTGCAGGTGAAGGGCGAATCGATGCGCGACGATCACATCCTTGATGGGGACTACATTGTGGTCGAGCAAACGCAGGTGGCGAACCCCGGAGAAATCGTGGTTGCGCTGGTCGGCGAGGACGACGCGACGGTGAAGCGCTTTTATCGCGAGCCGGGCGGGAGGATTCGTTTGCAGCCGGCGAATTCGTCGATGGCGCCGATTGTGGTGGCGGGGACGGACGTGAAAATTCAGGGCCGCGTGGTGGGCGTCCTACGGAAGTATTAGCTGAGGCGGGCGCCTGTCGACGAGAGATCCCTCGGCTCGTCCGCCACGGCGGACGATCTCAGGATGACGATCCTCGCCGGGTCGTCAGATTCAGGGCCGCGTACTGGGAGTTCTTCGCAGGAATTGAATTCGGTGGAGAATTGCTCGCGACGAGCGGCTGGTAGGTCGTTGACGAGTTGACCCAGAAACAAGAAAGTCGGCGCGGACAGACCTTCGTCACTGCACGGATATCAGACCAAGAGCCGAGCTGTGGGCCATTACCTCTAGCGACACAACTGTCCCATTTTGGCATTGGCGTAGGTTTGGCGCGGGAATAGATTGATAGCCCCGGTCCGTATCCCATACGTTGGTTCCGGCGCAATTCGGCCCAAGGAGGTTAAATGTGGGGAGAGAAGAAGCCAGACGCTCCCACTAGGACGCCGCTACCGCAGCAGCCTAGAACGAACGCGACACCTTCTACATCCTTTTCTGGGGAGGCAAAGACAATGGCACCACTGGATTCGAGTTACCCGACGACGTCGTCGAGCAGCGGAACGGCACGGCTGGGAGCAAGCCTGCATGTGAAGGGCGAGATCACCGGCAACGAAGACCTAGCCATCGACGGCACCGTCGAGGGTCTGGTTCATCTGGAGGACCGCAAACTGACGATCGGCGCCAGCGCGAAGGTCACAGCAGACGTGATTGCCAGAGAAGTAGTCGTGTACGGCAATGTGAAGGGAAATCTGCGCGCGCGCGACCGCATCGAGATCAAGAAGGACGGCTCGGTGGTCGGCGACCTGACGACGGCGCGGATCATGATCGAAGACGGAGCTTACTTCAAGGGCTCGATCGAGATCGACAAGGCCGGCGATTCGAAATCCGACAGCGATCTCGACAAGCCAGCGTACACGCGGGCTTCTCGAGCCGCTGCGACGACGGCCTCCACGTCAGCGGACTAAGGCATTCGCACTCAAACCGGCGAGCGGGCCGCCCGAAAGCGGTCCGCCGCTGCCCTCCTGTTTCTCCGCTCGGACCTCTTGCATTCAGGCGAGACGCACCACGTAGTCGCCGCCCAGAGGCTCAAACTGAAGCTTTTGCTCGCGCGAAAGCCAGCCGATCGCCATGAAAAAAAGACTCTGCGGCACGTTGACCTCCTCCATGAGCGCCGCAAACGTCAGCGGCCCGTCTTTCGAGAGCGCTTCCCACACAGCACCTGCGGTTTCTCCAATCTGGTTGTAGCTCACGGTGAAAGCTCCCTTTGAAGTCTGACTCTTGAATCGCTCGAGCCAGCAATAGGCGGCGGCCCGGCGAAGCAAACGGTCGAAGGTATCGGGTTGCGGTGCTCCGGCGCAGGCTAGGGAGTCGAGGATCGATGTCACGCTATGGTTCTCCCCGGTCGAATGTAGCTGCGAGCCATTACATTCCGGTTAGGGGTCCGTAAATATCCGGGGATTTTAGGTCGCGCGGCCTTCGGATTGATCGGATGCTCTCCGGACTCTTCGTTGACAGGAATTACTGCGTGGCCTACACTTAGCGATTGTCCTTGCAGCGAAAGGTGTGACTGAAGAGATGCGGACGTATGTTCCGAGGGGCCGAGAGGCCGAAGATCTTACGGTGGGGAAGAACTGGTTCGTGGTGAACGCCGACGGACAGGTGCTGGGACGACTGGCGACGCGTGTGGCGCGGATTTTGATCGGCAAGGACAAGCCGAGTTTTACGCCCCATCTCGATTGCGGCGATCACGTGGTGGTGATCAACGCCGAGCGGATCCGGCTGACCGGGAACAAGATCGAACAGAAAGTGTATCGTCATCACAGCGGTTACCCGGGCGGGCTGAAGGAAATTCCGATCCGCACGCTGCTACAACGCCGTCCGGAAGAGGTGGTCCGCGAAGCGGTGCTCGGAATGCTGCCGAAGAACAAGCTCCGCGCGCGACGCGCCAAGAAGCTGCGAGTTTATGCCGGAAGTGAAGCGCTTGCCCGCCACGCCGGACAGAAACCTCAGCCGCTCGCGGTGTAACCTCGCGAAGATGATTTTGAAGTTTTCATGGTGCGCGGAGAATTGCACGCCTTTTGCGGCGCCCGCCGCGCCGGGACGTTTAGGAATCGAGGAGGAAAGTTGAGTTCAGTGCCGAGTTCAATAGAAAGCGCCGCAGGAAAACAGTTCTACGGTACGGGCCGCCGCCGCGAGGCCGTTGCGCGCGTGTACATGAAGTTGGGGCCGGCGCGCTTCACGGTGAACCGGCGGCCAGTGGAAGAGTATTTCCGGAATATCGCGTGGCATACGGCCGCGATCGAGCCACTGAAGTTCACGCAGATGCTCGACCAGGTCGAAGTGAGGGCGCAAGTGAAGGGCGGCGGAGTGGGTGGACAGGCCGGGGCGGTGCGCATGGGAATCGCGCGCGCTCTCTCACGGCTGAATCCGGAGCTGCGTCCTGCGCTGCGAAAAAACGGTTTCCTCACGCGCGATCCGCGAATGAAGGAGCGCAAGAAGTACGGGCAGAAGGGAGCGCGCCGGCGCTTCCAGTTCAGCAAGCGGTAATGAATTCGGGTGCGTCCTAAGAATCGGCGACGTACCAATTTCGCGGCCGGGAAGGAACCGGCAGAAAAGGATGCTGTTCCGGTAAACCGGAATCAAAAGCATCCCTCTAAAGAGGAGGTACTTTGGCAGTCGAAATTACGATGAAGGAGCTTCTGGAGGCCGGCGTTCACTTCGGCCACCAGACGCGGCGCTGGAATCCGAAGATGAAGGAATACATTTTCGGCGAACGCAACGGAATCCACATCATTGACCTGCAGAAGACCCTGAAGCTGTTCCGCGAGGCGGCGCGTTACGTGGCCGACCAGGCGGGGCAGGGCAAAAGCGTCCTTTTCTTGGGAACGAAGCGCCAGGCGCAGGAAGCCATCGCCGAGGAGGCGCAGCGCTGCGGGATGTTCTTTGTCAACCACCGCTGGCTCGGCGGCACGCTCACGAACTGGGTCACCCTTCAAAAATCCATCAAGCGTCTCAAGCTGCTCAAGGCCATGCAGGAAGACGGCCGGATGGCGCAATTCTCGAAGAAGGAGGGCGCGCGCCTGGACCGCGAACTCAAGCACTTGCAGCAGAATTTTTCCGGTGTCGAGAACATGACGACCTTGCCGGACGCGATGTTCGTGATCGATCCGAACGCGGAAGTAATCGCCGTGCGCGAAGCTCGGCGCATGGGCATTCCGGTGGTGGCGATTGTCGATACAAATTGCGATCCCAACCTGGTCGATTGGGTGATTCCCGGCAATGACGACGCGCTGCGCGCCATTCGCCTGTTTACTTCGAAGATTTCCGACGCGGTTCTCACAGGCCGGCAATCCTTCGAGCAGTCGCAGATCGCCGATCAGAAGGCGGCCGAAGGCGAGGGCGGCGAAGAGGCCCCCGAGTACGTGGACACGAGCGCGTACGAGCAGTACGAGAAGCAGGAAGGCGATTTTGTCGAAGGCGAGCCGGGTGAGGCGATTGCGCCTGAGGAAGCCGTGGCTCCCGTATCGAGCGACGAAGAGAGTCCTGCAAAGTAGCCCGGTTGAGGCGGTACACCCCCGGTCCGGCCGAGCCGGACCCGTCGAAATCCAGAGAAAAGGAACCGAGCACATCCATGGCGACAGCACCTGAACCCGGAAAAGGCGGACCCTCCGCGCAACTCGTCAAGGAATTGCGCGACAAAACGGGCGCAGGTTTTTCGGACTGCCGCGCGGCGCTGATCGAGGCGGGCGGCGACGTGGAACGCGCGATCGGCGTTCTGCGAAAGAAGGGACAGGTGGCCGCGGCGAAGAAGGCTCAACGGGCGACATCGGAAGGATTGGTTTCCTCTTACATTCACGCGGGAGGAAAAATCGGCGTGCTTGTGGAGATAAACTGCGAGAGCGATTTTGTTGCGCGCACCGAGGATTTTCAGCGCCTTTGTCACGACGTGGCGATGCACGTGGCCGCGCTCGATCCGCGGTTCCTGCGCCGCGAAGAAGTGACGCAGGAGGTGCTTGACCGCCAGCGGGACGTTTACCGGGAGGAGGCCAAAGCCACCGGCAAGCCCGACGCCGTGATCGAAAAGATCGTGACCGGCAAGATGGAAAAATTCTACGAAGAGAATTGCCTATACGAGCAGCACTTCATCAAGGACGAAGGCGTGACCGTGAAGGAGCTGGTGGACCAGTCGATCGCCAAGCTCGGAGAAAACGTCGCTATTCGCCGTTTCTCCCGATTCAAGGTGGGCGATTCGGACGGAATCGCGCCGGGCGCTTCCGCGTCCGATGAAACGGATGCGCCGGCACCGGCTCCCGCGAAGTAAAGCATCCACGCATTCCCGTCGAAAGCTTTTGCCCGCCGGGACGATCCACACACCGGTCCGTTCTCTGTTAGAATGCCGCGAGCAAAGAGGCTTACAGCGGTCGCGATGAAGTCACCGCAAAAGACACGGCGGGCCGGATCAGCTCCAGGGGCGCCCATATTCCGGCGCGTCGTGGTCAAGCTTTCGGGCGAATCGCTTTCCGGGCCCGACAATTTCGGCATCCACGCAGAAACGATATTGGGCATCGCGCGGGAAGTAAAATCGGTCCATGACCTCGGCGTGGAAGTGGCTTTAATTGTCGGCGGAGGCAACATCTTTCGGGGCGCGCGCCAGCACGGCCTGACGATCGATCGGGCCACGGGCGATTACATGGGTATGCTCGCGACGGTCCTCAACGGCCTAGCCATGCAGGACGCGCTCGAAAAGGCGGGCTGCCAGACGCGGCTGATGAGCGCGATCGAAATGCATCAGGTGGCCGAGCCCTTCATTCGCCGCCGCGCGACGCGGCACCTTGAAAAGCAGCGCGTGGTGATCTTCGCCGGCGGCACGGGCAATCCCTATTTTTCCACCGACACGGCGGCGGCGCTGCGCGCGATGGAGATCAAGGCGCAAGTGATTCTGAAGGCCACGCGCGTCGACGGCATCTACGACGCGGATCCGGAAAAGGTCAAGAGCGCCAAAATGTTCGATCGCATCACCTATCTCGATGTCCTGCAGAAGGGCCTTTCGGTGATGGACTCGACGGCCATTTCGCTTTGCATGGACAACAAAATGCCGATTGTCGTTTTCAACATGAACGTGCCGGGGAACCTGAAGCGCGTGGTCGTGGGCGAGCGGGTCGGCTCGACGGTCACCGCGGCGTAGCCCCGGACTGCAGAGGCAGATTTTTCCATGACCAGTGTCGCCACAAGTAAAGACGCTCTCGCGCAAGCGAAGACGCGGATGGAAAAGGCCGTCGAAGATTTTCGCAAGGAGCTTTCGGGCGTGCGGACCGGCCGCGCGAACGTAGCGCTGCTCGACCACGTGCGCGTGGATTACCACGGAACTCCCATGCCCATCAACCAGCTGGGGACACTCAACGTGCCCGATGCGGCGATGATCGTGGTGGCACCGTGGGATCCGGGCGCTGTGCCGCTGATCGACAAAGCGATTCGCACTTCCGATCTCGGTCTGAATCCCACAAACGACGGCAAGGTGGTGCGGATTCCAATTCCCTCGCTCACGGAAGACCGCCGCAAGGAACTTGTGAAACACATTCACAAGGTGCTGGAGAACCATCGCACGGCGGTGCGCAATATACGCCGGGATGTCAAAGAGGCCGTCGAGAAGCTCGAGAAGGAAAAGAAGATCAGCGAAGACGATAAGAAACGCTCGCTCGACGAGCTTGAAAAGATCACCCACTCGGAAACGAAGAAAATTGAAGATTTGTCCGCTGCAAAGGAAAAGGAAGTGATGGAGATCAAATGACGACCCGATGCGAATCGCCGCGCCTTTCAGGCCGCAGACTTCGCGGTGGGCAACGGACATTCCTTAGTCGTGTTATTCCCTCGGGCTAAACACCTCATCGAATTGTTATGGGGCCGCGCGAACGTCTTCCGGGCGCATCAAGGTGAAAATGCAGTCTCCGGTTGTGGCCGAGCAGGCGAGTGTGCCGCGGCGAACCAGTTTTGCCGGGGTTGCGCCGGGAAACGTTGCGCCGTAATCGAGTGTACGCAGGCGGTCCGCGAGCGGGCGCAAGGCGGCGCTTCCATCTGCGAATTTTACAGCTTCGACACTCGCAAGGGATCCACCGGCGGCGGGCTTCGAGAGCAGAATTAGGAAATCCGCGGCGCCGTCTTCCTTCCCCAGGCCCTTCAGCTTGTAGGAATTCATGGCATTCAACTCCGGCCGAGCGTTGTTCACCAGATCGTCGATCTGGGAATTCCCTCCGAGAAGCAAGGTGAGACGCGCGCGCGTTTCTGGAAGCGAATTGGGCGCAGCCAGCGCGAGAGCGTACGCGTGAATGGCGCGGTCCTTCATTCCGAGCTTTTCGTAAATCTGCGCCAGATGGTCGCCGATTTCTCCGTTCTGGTCGAGCAACCAAGCGGAGGAGACGTAGTCGGTCGCCTTCTGCAAGTCCTGCGGACCGCCCTTCGCGGCATAAACCCACCCCAGCGTGTCCCAGCAGGCGGCGAGGCTGGCGACCTTGTCCAACTGAGCGGCGGTCAAATGTGGCCAGTCGATGACGCTCAGGTCCGTCGCTATTGAGGTAACGGCCGAATCCGCGTATTTTTGCGCCTTGTCGAGTTCGACCCTGCTGTCGGCAAGATCAAAGGCGATGTCATTCCAAACAAGCGGTGTCGGGGAGAGCGCGCCGGCCTTTTCAAAAGCGCCGAGCGCCTTTTGCCTGTCGCCGGTATTTAGATAGGCCCGCCCGAGGCTGACCTGCAACTCGGCGTTTTCCGGCGAAAGTATCGTGGCCTTGTCGAGCTCGGACGCGGCATGCGCGTCGTCGTGCTGCTGGAGCAGAATCTCGCCGAGCGCCGCATGGGCGGCGGGATCGAGCGGATTCACCTCAGTCTGATTGCGGAATGCGGCAGCGGCTTCGGGAATCTTCTGCTGGCGCTCGAGCGCGAGGCCGAGATAATCGTTTGCATGCGCATCCTCTGGATCGATTTCGAGCTGCTTGCGAAACGCGGAAACGGCCTCATCGAGTCTTCCGGCGCGCAAGTACGCGAGGCCGAGATCGATCCACGCGCTCTTGTGAGAGGGCTCGAGTTGAGTGGCGCGTTCAAAGAGCGGTGTCGCCGAGCCTGGGTTGCCGGCGTTTAGGGCTGCGAGCCCGGCCTCGAGCAGTTCATCGGTTTTCGCAGACGGGGGAACTGCTGGCGCGCTGAGCGCAGTACTGATGACCGTGAGTGGCTGATTTTCATCCGCCGTTACTGCGCGCAGAAAAGCAGCGTAGTCGTTTGCGCGCGATGCCGGAAGTTCGCGCATCTTGAAATCGAGCGAGCGCTCGGCGGTGACGAGATGGCTCGCGAACTGATAGTTCGACTTGAACTCAGCGTAATCGCGAGTCACGGAAACCGCCACCGGCGGCTCGGCGGAAAATGACGGCGGCAGACCAAGCTTCAGCCGAACGGTCACGTTAAGCGGGCTGCCAAGTTGGATGGGCTTCGCAGCGTCGGCCGGCGGATCGGGCAGGCCGATGGCGAGTAACGGCAGCGCGGCTTTTTCTCTTTTGGCGGACCAATCGAGAAAATTCGATTGCGTGAAATCGATGTCGAGCTCAAAAGGGTTTTGCGTGGCGGCGGGATCGCCGGGCTTTACGGAGGTGACCTCGCCGTGAATTCCATCGAGTGTCAGAATCGTCTGGCCGAGTTCGTTCCACTGCGACTGGGGCGTGCGATGAAACGCCAGGCGGAGCACGAGTTCCGTATCGCCACGCAGCGCGTAGTGCGCCCGCGCGGCGAGCTTGCCGAGTTCGCTCACCTGGCCGTCGATATCGACATGCTGCGTCGAGAGAAACGGCGGATCGGCGGGAGTCTCAACGATGCTTCCGGCGCCGTCCGTGGGTACTATCAGCGCCGATTTGCCGCGCAGAGGCGATGCGAGGAGTCGGAACGGTGCGACTCCGGTGGTGGAATCCATCCAGATGAATGCAGCGCCGCGCGGCACTGCGGTGATCAGATGATCGAATTGACCGGGGGAGGGCAGCGACCTATCGAGCTTGGTCGTATAGGGGATGAGAACGGCGTCGGCGGGAATTCCGGCGGATTGAAGCATCGCGGCGAGTAGGGTGTGCTTGTCTTTGGCGTCGCCGTATTTGTTCGCGAAAATTTCGGCGGCCGAATGGGGAATGCAACTTCCCGTCCCGAACGGGAGTTCGACGTACCGAATCTGCGACGAAACGTACTCGTACAGTGCGCGCATCTTGGCGAGCTCGGTCGTGCGGCCGTGGATAAGCTCCTGCGTCTTGGCGCGAATTTCAGGCGTTGGATCGGCGTGGCCTCGTTCAAGCTTGGCGTACCACCTAGCGACATCCTGCCAGCTCGCAAAGGTTGTGAGCTGCACGTCTGGCGGTTTGATTTTCTCGGGCCCCTTCTTCGCAGAATCGTCCGCCGGAGGCGTGAGATTCGCGTGCTTCCAGCGGTAAAGGACCCGGCCGCCGGAGCGATCGGTATCGTAAGGAAAGCGCGCGGATGATTTGAATTCTACTTTGCGCGTATCAGGAACGCTGACTTCGAGCTGTTCGTCGAGAACCACGGCACTATCGAGAAAGTTGTGCTGAAACCAAAATTCGCGGGGCGCGAGCGGAGTGACGAATTGCGTGGCGACTTCATATTCGAGCGTGTCTCCCGGGGCGAGCGGCGGTACGGTGACCTGCTTTTGCCTGTGATCACTGAAGGCTGGTGCATCCCCCGCGATCGGTGCGATTGTGTCTTTTATCGCAGACGCGTCCGCCTCGACCACCGTGCTGTCACTTTTGTGCACGCGTACAAAGCGAACATCCATCTGCTCGCTCGCGGAGTCGTAGCCGAAGGCGAGTTGGTGCAACTGCTGGGCGCCCGCTGCACTCTGCACGTGGATTCGCACCGAGAGATCTTGTTCGCCCGTGCCATCCTCTTCAAAGCGCGCGGTCGTCGCGTAGCGCTCGATCACAAACGGCTCGCGTGATTCGTCCGCGGGAGGCTGTTTCTGCGACGCAGACGCAAGGGAGGCCGATTTTCCGGGAGGGGCGCCTGAAGGCGACTGATGCTGAGTTGCCTCTGCGGCCGGCAGGCTCAACAGCAAAAACATGATCACCCGGGCGCGACTCATCCTTGCTCCCTGTTGAAAACTGACGCCAAGAGTTTAGGCGGGTTGCAGACGGCGGTAAAGCGCTGATGGTGTGCCAGTTGAGCAATTTCCAAACGCTGGAAGAACGACTGGGGAGTGTTCGGGTTCGGACGGACCTGCAAGCCAGCGCAAAATTGGCCAGCGCCAATATCCCGGTCGTGAGCGTAACCGCTCTGTTATCTGACGAATAGCGGCGCTCAGGCACCTCGAACCACGCGCGGTGCCGCAGTCTTTGGCGGGATGAGTACGAGAGGGGCCAATGCGAGGCCCCTGGGGTCGAGCGAGTTACCTGGTAAACGTCTTGATCGGGGGGTGTTCCATTTGGAACCATGTGAGGGCGCCCTTTAGCTAAAATCTTTGTCCTCAGATTTCCACAACGGTATCGTGTTGACAAGATTTGTTGTATTGCCTATACTTCCGCGGTTGTCTGGAGGCCTTCGGGCCTGGTGGTGAAAGGGAAGTCTTCCCGCCCCGGAACAGGAAAATACGGAACGGGGTGAAGAAGAGCGGCCAGAATGGGGCGCCAGCCCCGCAAAGCCGTGCGAGCCTCTCCGCAGTAAGAAGATGCAGTTCACTCCTTGGGGTGAAGCGTCAACGCGGAGTACCTGGTAGCTCCTTCAGGTTTGGCGACCTTTTCTGTTCATGCACCCGCAGAGTTCTGCGCGGGATGGTTTGGGCTGCGCAGAATCGCAACGGCGCCGAGCCCTGCGCAGCGTATTTGAAATTGAGGGGGAAGAGTGCCAACGTTCTCGCAACTTGTGCGCAACGGACGGGAGCAGATTCGCGCAAAAACGAAATCGCCCGCGCTCGAGGGCTGTCCTGAAAAGCGCGGCGTGTGCGTTCGCGTCTACACGCAGACGCCGAAGAAACCGAACTCCGCGCTGCGGAAAGTGGCGCGCGCGCGTCTGACGAACAGTGCGGAAGTGACCACGTACATTCCCGGGATCGGGCACAACCTGCAGGAGCACTCGATCGTGCTTGTGCGGGGCGGGCGCGTAAAGGATCTGCCGGGGGTCCGCTATCACGTCATTCGCGGCACGCTCGACGCGGCCGGAGTGGAAAATCGCAAGCAGGCGCGCTCGAAATACGGCGCGAAGCGGCCTAAGGCGGCGCAGAAGTAAGGGCAATCCGAGTTAGGAGCGGGAGAAAGCATCGATGCCACGCAAGGGATGGGTTCTTCGCCGAAGAATACCCGGCGATGCCGTGTACGGCAGCGACCTCGTACAGAAGTTCATTTCGAGCATGATGTACGACGGCAAGCGCTCCACGGCGCAGACGATCTTTTACCAGGCGATGGAACAGGTGGCGAAGAAGACGAACGACGATGCCTTCAAGCTTTTCAAGAAGGCGGTCGAGAATTGCAAACCCACGCTGGAAGTGAAGACACGGCGCGTGGGCGGCGCGAACTATCAGGTGCCCGTGGAGGTGAATCCGTTCCGGCGGCAATCGCTCGCGATTCACTGGCTGGTGCTCTATTCCCGTTCGCGGTCCGGGAAGTCGATGACGGACAAACTGGCCGAAGAGATCATGGACGCCGCAAACGGCCGCGGCGGAGCCGTAAAGAAAAAGGAGGACGTGCACCGCATGGCGGAGGCCAACAAGGCCTTCGCGCATTATCGGTGGTAGAGCTCAGTTAGCGGGATCGATTTCACATGGCACGCCAAGTCCAACTCGATCAGATCCGCAATATCGGGATCATGGCGCATATCGATGCGGGGAAGACCACCTGCACTGAGCGGATCCTGTTTTATACGGGTGTGACTTACAAGATCGGCGAAGTGCACGAAGGCACGACGGTAATGGACTGGATGGAACAGGAGCGCGAGCGAGGAATCACGATCACGTCGGCGGCGACGACGGCCTCCTGGAAGCGTTTCGACAAGAGCTACCGAATCAACATCATTGACACGCCAGGACACGTGGATTTCACTGTGGAAGTGGAGCGGTCGCTCCGCGTGCTCGACGGCGCGGTGGCCGTATTTGACGCGGTGGCGGGCGTACAGCCGCAGTCGGAAACGGTCTGGCGACAGGCGGACAAGTATCGCGTGCCGCGCATCGCGTTCATCAACAAAATGGACCGCATCGGCGCCGACTTCGACCATTCGATCCGATCCATGCGCCAGCGACTTTCGGCCCACCCCGTCCCCCTCCAGTTTCCCATCGGCAAGGAAGACAACTTCATCGGCGTGATCGATTTCATCGAAGAGCGTGCCATTATCTGGAAGGATGAGACGCTCGGTGCGGAATACGAAGTCCTGCCGCTTGAAAAACTCTGGGACGCGGCGTTTTTGAAAACGCGGCCCGAGATCGAAAAGGCGGTGAAGGCCACTGCCCTCAGCCCTGCATTCTACAAAGAGCACCGCGAGAAGGTAGTCGAGTACATCGCCGAGCACGACGACGCGATCCTCACCAAGTACCTCGAACAGCACAAGCTCGAACCTGCCGAACTACGCGCTTCGTTGCGGCGCTCGACCATCGCCCTGAAACTCGTTCCGGTGGTGGCGGGTGCGGCGTTCAAGAATAAAGGCGTACAGCCGCTGCTCGATGCGGTGGCGGACTATCTGCCGTCGCCGGTAGATGTGCCACCGGTAGAAGGCACGACGCCGGATGGTTCCGAGCCGGAGCTCAGGCGCGCGGCGGATGATCAGCCGTTTGCGGCGTTGGCATTCAAGATTATGACCGATCCTTACGTCGGCCACCTGACTTACATCCGCGTCTATTCAGGCGTGTTGAAAACCGGCGAATCGGTCTACAACTCAACCCGGAAGACGCGCGAGCGCATGGGGCGCCTGCTGCGAATGCACGCGAACAAGCGCGAAGAAATCGATTCGATTGAAGCGGGCGATATTGCGGCGTGCGTAGGACTGAAGAACGCCACCACGGGCGACACGCTGTGTAGCGAAGACAAGCCAATCCTGCTTGAGAACATCGATTTTCCCGCCCCGGTTATATCCGTAGCGATCGAGCCGAAGACCAAAGCCGACCAGGAAAAAATGGGCACCGCGCTCGGGAAACTGGCCCAGGAAGATCCAACGTTCCGTGTCCACACGGACCACGATACCGGGCAGACGCTCATTTCCGGAATGGGCGAGCTGCACTTGGAAATCATCGTGGACCGCATGATGCGCGAGTTCAGCGTGCAGGCCAACGTAGGCCGGCCGCAGGTGGCGTATCGCGAGACGATTTTGAAGGCGGCCGGCGGCGAGGGGAAATACATCCGTCAGACGGGTGGCCGCGGCCAGTACGGCCACGCGAAACTGTCCGTACATCCTCTGCCGAGCGCGGGACACGAAGATATGCACGAAATGTCGGTGGACGAGATCGACGAGCTTGCCAAGAGTGTCGCTGGAAAAGGCGGAAAATGGCACTTCGACAAGGAGCATCGCCTGCTCTTTGTCGACAAGATTATCGGTGGCGCGATTCCGAAGGAGTTCATCGCGCCGATCGAGAACGGCGTCCGGGAAGCGATGGAAACGGGAGTTTTGGCGGGCTACGAGATGGTCGATGTGGCCGTGGTGCTCGAAGACGGCAGTTACCACGACGTGGACAGCTCCGAAATGGCTTTCAAGATCGCGGGTTCGATGGCCTTCAAGGAAGCGTGCAAGAGAGCGCACCCAATCCTGCTCGAGCCGATCATGCGGGTGGAAGTGGTCGTCCCCGAGGACTACATGGGGACGGTGATTGCGGACCTGAATTCACGCCGCGGGCAGTTGCAGGGCCGGGAATCGCGCGCCGGTAGCGAGATCATCAACGTGCGGGTTCCGCTGGCGGAGATGTTCGGCTATGCCACCGAGATTCGCAGCCGCACGCAGGGTCGCGGCAGCTTTACGATGCACTTTTCGCACTACGAGCAGGCGCCGGCGTCGGTGTCCGAGGAAGTGATCGGCGGGGTAACCGGAAAGGCGTTGAAGTCCTAATCGCAGGATCGAGTTCGGCACGCTGAGACTGAGGAGCAGAGAGATATGGCGAAGGAGAAATTCGAGCGGAGCAAGCCGCACGTAAACGTGGGGACGATCGGGCACATCGACCACGGGAAGACGACGCTGACGGCGGCGATCACCAAGGTGCTGAGCAAGAACAACCCGAAGGTATCGTTCCGGGCG
>DATEHV010000016.1:0-27706 GCA_035279445.1 Candidatus Acidiferrales bacterium
TCGAATTCTGATCGCGTCCAATTCGTCGCTCAGCGCTACTGTTGTTTGGCGTCGGCGGCGAGTTTCGCGGCATTCGCGGCCTGCTGCTTGCAATTGTCCTGCATCGCTCCCCCCAATTGCGCGCAATGGTTGAATGCATCCACCGCATCTTTGAACCGCGCGACGTTTTCAAAGTCAGCGCCAAGCACAAAGAAGTCGGTCGGATCCGGTTTCGCTTCGGCCGCCGTGGCCTCCTGAAGTTCTTTCGCGGACGTTTCGTATTGCTCGCGGCGGAAATAGACCAGCCCGAGCCCGCTGTGGGCCACCGCCAGTTCTCCCGTCTTGAATTCGGCGAATTGTTGATCCGTAAGGACCTCCGGCTTCGCCATTTTGGCCATGACGTCGATGGCATGCTTTTCGTAGGTTTCCGCCTTGTCCAATCTCTTGTCGGCCTCCGGATCGTTTCGGTCAAATGCGCGCGGGATCACCCATCCGGTCAGCGCGAGCAGGTGTACGTCGTCGGGGAAAATAGAAATTCCCTTGTCTGAGTAGAAATAGAAACTCGTCAGATCCTTTTTCGCATAGTAAGTTTGCGCAAGCTCGTCATAGACGGCCTGGGAGTAGCGGTCGGACGGATATTTCGCCAAGAAAGCGTCGCCCAGCTTGATTTTCCTGTCCGGCTGGTCGTCGCTGAGCTTGTGAAACGCCTGGTAGGCTGCTTCTTCCTTCGGATCGCCGAGAGTCTGGCGCAAGTATGCTTCATCCATCTTCTCGTTCGCGCGAATTGAGTCCGTTCTCGTTAGCGGGTTGTCCATCGAGCTGCCCGTGGCGCCCCGCTGCGCATTCGAAATGGCGGGCCAGAGACAAAGGACTGCCAAGAACGCCGCATATCGATTTCCTGGACGGCATAGTCTCATCTCGACCTCTCTCCTGGCTGAAGTCTACTCAGGCTCCCTTTAAGTTACGCCACTTCCGCGCTCCGCATGATATACCAGATCGACCACATGCTCCGAGCGGCCAATATATCCCTCGTTTTCCTCGCTTTGTTGATGGCGGTCTCGGCGTTTGCCCATCACTCCCGCGCGATGTTTGACCAGGATAAGCAAGTCACGCTGGTCGGCACGGTGAAGGATTTTCAATGGACCAATCCCCATTGCTGGATTCAACTGCTCGTGTCCGATCCCCGCGCGCCGGAGGCCGCGCCCGTGGAATGGGGTGTGGAGATGGATAGTCCAGTCGCGCTGTTGCGCCGCGGGTGGAAAAAGGAAACGCTTAAGCCGGGAGACAAGGTAACGGTCGTAATCAATCCGCTGCGCGACGGCCAAACCGGCGGCCTGGTGGTCTCCGTCGCCGGGGCCGACGGCAGATCGATCGGGCGGCCCGCGGCACCGCAATAAAACCGGTCGCCGGAGGAGTTCGAGATGAGGCGTCAGGCAGCGGTGGCGGTCACGGCAGCGATACTTGCGGGCTCGGTCTGCGTTGCGCAGGCGCAGACTTCTTCGAAGAAGCGCGTCGAAGCTTTCGCCAAGCTGCCGGATTGGTCTGGCCTCTGGGAATTCGATATTTGGGTCGGGCAGGCGGACGGACAACAATTGAGTCCCGAGGGAGCGCGGAAGGCCAAGGCGTATGCCGCGGCCATGCGGCCCTCATTCAATCCTGCGTGGCAGCCGAAGTACGACAAGATCCGAAAAGAGGTCGAGGCGGCGGTGGCCGCCGATCCCGCGCATCCTCCCGTGACGCATCAGCCTTGCGTCGCGCCGCCGTTCCCAGCGACAATTCTGCCTGGCATCTACGAGTGGCGGGTGACTCCTGAAGAAACCACGCTCATTAGTACCATGGGCTCGGTGCGGCACATCTATACCGATGGGCGGTCGCATCCTCCGAAGGATGAATTGTGGCCGACGCGCATGGGCGATTCGGTTGGGCATTGGGAAGGCGACACGCTGGTCGTGGATACGGTGGGGACCAAACAACAACTCTACATGGGCGAACTTTCGGGATTTT
Source organism: Candidatus Acidiferrales bacterium (assembly GCA_035279445.1). Lineage (GTDB taxonomy): Bacteria > Acidobacteriota > Terriglobia > Acidiferrales > UBA7541 > Palsa-295. Next base: position 1,984 of record DATEHV010000016.1, read on the forward strand.
TCGTGCCGATGAGCGATCAGCTTCACTTCACAGAGCGGATTCGCATGGTGGATCACGATCAGATGGAAATTTTCTACGGGACCGAAGATCCCATCGCGCTAGCGAAACCAATTGAGGTGACTCTCCATTACGCGCGCATAACGGATCTGAACCGGATGATCGATGAAAATGAGTGTGAGGACAATGACCGCGACCCCGTGGTGAACGGCAGATTCAAGACCACCGTGCACTAGAGACTTCTGGTTGAACCGCCTGGATCCTCAAGAACGCACTGATTACACGAGTCGCCGATAGCCTACTCGAAGAAGTCCGGTAACCCGATAAAGCAGGACTTCGTCTGAGATTGTGTACTATGAGCGTTCGCGAACAGAAGCGGGCCCGATGAAGGAAGGTCGAACGGGGGTTTGGTGTGAACGCCAATAGGTGCTTTCGGTTTGGCGCGGCCCTTTTCACGGCATACGCTCTGAGCGTGTATCCACTTCGAGTTTTCCGGGCAGCTGCCCAGGAGCCCCAGCCCACGAAGACCTCTCCGGCCGATCCTGAACAAGGCAAGATCCTCTTTGAGCAGAACTGCTCAGTTTGCCACGGAGTTGATGCGGGCGGTGAAGACGGCCCCGATCTTCACGGAATCCCGGAAAGCCTGGGCGATGCCACGGTGCAGAACATCATCCGGAGAGGAATCCCGGGCACCGCGATGCCGAATTCTTTCAACCTTACCGAAAAAGATGCGGCAAACATCGTGGCCTATCTCCGAAAGTTGGACAGCACAGCGCCCTCCGAGGCGACAATTGGCGATCCCAGGAAGGGCGAAGTTCTTTACAATTCGAGCGGCTGCTCGACCTGCCATATAATCGCGGGCCAGGGCGGCAACATTGGACCCGACCTGACCCGGATCGGTGCTATGCGCGGACCCTCGAACCTGAAGGCACGCTTACAGGACCCCGGCGCCAATCTGCCGAAGGCCGGAAACGGTTTCTACGGCGCGAAATGGACTCAGTACCTGGTGTACCGCGCCGTCGAAAAAGACGGACGCGCGGTAGACGGCATGCGAGTTGGTGAGGACTCGTTCACGATTGTCCTGAAAGACGCCACCGGAAAATTTCACGGATTCCGCAAGCCCGAACTGCGGTCCTTGGAAAAGGAGCCCGGAAAGACTTTCATGCCGAGTTTCAAGGCCGCGTTCTCGGGGTCTCAACTCGATGACCTCGTCGCCTACCTTACGAGTTTGAAGAGCTCGCAATGAAGACCCTTCTATATGCGCTTGCGTTCGCTGTTTCCTTTTCGATTCCGGCCGGATTGCGTGCCCAGAACGTGACGTACGAACAGTTGCTGCACGCGGATAGCACACCTCAAGACTGGCTGATGTACGGCGGGGACTACCAGTCGCAAAGGTATTCACGGCTCACGCAGATAAATCGCGAAAATGTCCATAGCCTAAAGCCGGCCTGGATGTACCAACCCAACCGCCCCGGTGAAGCGCCTATTGAAGCGTCTCCGGTCGTGGTGTCGGGAATCATGTACGTTACGGAGCCCCCGAGCACGGTGACTGCTCTGGATGCGCGGCTGGGCACCAAAATCTGGAGCTGGACGCCCAAGCTTCCGGAAAGACTTTATACGATTGGCGTGCATCGGTCGAATCGCGGCGTAGCGGTTTTCGAAAATACGGTTTTTGTCGGCACGCTTGACGCACACCTTGCCGCATTGGACGCCACAACAGGCGCCGTCCGATGGAGCGTCCACGTGGACGATAACGGTCACGGTTATTCGCTAACCGGCGCGCCTCGGGTGCTGAACGGAAAAGTCATTGTCGGGATCTCCGGCGGAGACGTCGGGGTTCGCGGCTACATTGACGCTTATGATGCGAAGTCGGGCAAGCGGCTCTGGCGTCTGTTCACCATTCCTGATCCGGGCGATCCGGGTTCGGAAACGTGGGGAAAAGACATGTCCGGCACCGGCGGAGCCGGTACGTGGGGCACCGGCTCCTATGATCCCGAGCTGAACCTATTGTATTGGGGCACCGGCAATCCCGCTCCGGACTACAATGGTCAAAACAGACCGGGAGACAACCTCTATTCGGACTCGCTGCTTGCCATCGACCCCGACGCCGGAAAATTGAAGTGGTATTTCCAGTTTACCCCCCACGATACGCATGACTGGGATTCAATCCAGGTTCCCGTGTTGTTCGACGCGTCTGTGGACGGCAAGCCCAGAAAACTATTGGCGCTGGCGAACCGCAACGGGTTCTATTACGTCCTCGACCGCGCCACGGGCGAGTTCATCACCGGCGTCCCGTTCGTGACGCAGACTTGGGCTAAAGGACTCGATGATAAAGGGCGGCCCATCGTGTTGCCCAACACCGAGCCGACGGCCTCGGGAAGTTTGGTCTTCCCCGACGGCCATGGGGGCACGAATTGGAACAGCCCGTCGTACAGTCCGCAAACGAAGCTATTTTACGTGTCGGCCCGTGAGATCAGCGCGTACACTGTAGCGGGCAAGCCGAAAGTGAATTTTCCCGACTTCGGCGGGGGCGGACGAATTACGCTCACGGGAGACGACGCTTACGGCGCGATTCGCGCGCTGGAAGCAACAACTGGCAAGCGGAAATGGGAGTACCGTACACTGGCTCCTGCGGAGGTCGCTACGCTTGCCACCGCCGGCGGCTTGGTCTTCTCCGGAAGCGACGAGGGAAACTTCTTTGCACTCGACGCCGCGACCGGCAAGTTGCTGTGGGAATTCACCGTCGGCGGAACAGAATCCGGATCAAATTTCGTTACGTACGAACTTGATGGCAAACAATATCTTGTCGGCGAATCCGGAAATTGCTTTGTCGCATTTACTCTGCCTTAGCCTGAGTTCGATGATGCGGAGAAGGTCGGCGTGGGCGAGATGAGTCCGAGCGCGCCTCGAAATGCGATATGAATTTCAAGTCCCGATGCGGCACTGAGATTTGCCGGCAGTTCTCATTTACTGGCATAACCAGGGGGAGATTGACCGATGAAGGTTAACCGACGAAAGTTATTGTCACTGCTGGGAATGTCACCCGCGCTTCTAGCGAGCTCACGAGCCGAGGCCGAGCAGAAGAAGAAGGCTGTGCACGGCAAGGCCGGTAGCGAACCGGAATTTGTGGCGGTGAGCCCCAAAGGCACCCCGCCGGCGATCCAGCTCTATTCCATGGCTCCTCGCGCCAGCTCTCTCGACGGGACGACGATTTACCTGGTAGATGCCACGAGTTTCCTCGGCAGCGAGACGCTCCTGCGAAAAATGCAGGAGTGGTTTCAACAGAACATGCCCGGCGTCAAGACCGTCTTCCGCAGGAAAGCCGGAGGGTATGCTGCGGATGACCCCAAGCTCTGGGCGGAAATCAAGGCCAACGCTTACGCCACCATCATGGCCATCGGGCATTGAGGAGGCTGCGCCCCAGCGACCGTGAGTCACTGCGTAACGATGGAAAAGATGGGCGTACCTGCAATACCGATGTGTACGAAGGCCTACACGGAACTCGCGAATCTCACCGCGGCAAGGGATGGCATGCCGCACCTCCGCGAAGTGTTCACTCCCCATCCGGTGGGCGGCAAGACTGACCAGGAGCTTGCCGCCTATTTGGTCAATCCCGATCCGGTTTCGGGAAAACAGATTATGAAGGAGATTGTCGACGACCTTACCGCGCCTCTAACGCCAGACGAGACGAGGACGGGAACGCAATCGATTGCCGCGGGAGCCGCTAACTACGGCCCCGACACTGCGGATAACCTGCAAGAGATCTTCATGAACAATGGGATGACGGATTACTTGCCGATCATCATTCCCACCGAAGAAAAAGTAGAAGCGATGCTCAAGGCCACGAGCCACAGCCCGGACGAAGTTCTTAGAAAACCGGTACAGGGCGTGGGTTATACGGCCGCCCGGTGGGGTTACACGGTACGGCAGGTCGCCGTGAACGCGGTGATGGCGGGATGCCGGCCGGAATTCTTTCCCGTGGTTCTGGCGATGGCTTCGGTGGGCCCGTTGGGGCTTTTCGGCTCTACCACTTCGTCCGGCACCGCGATCGTCATCAATGGTCCCATTCGCGACAAGCTCAATATGAACTACGGTCTCGGCGCGCTCAGCCCGTTCGCGCAGTCCAATGCCGCCATCGGCCGCTCGTGGACCTTGATGGGCAAGAACCTCACCAACGGCGGCATACCCGGCGACACCTATCAGGGTGGGCAGGGCAATCAGCTGGACTACAACAACTGCGTCATCGGCGAGGATGAAAAGAACAGCCCCTGGACGCCGCTTCACGTCCAGTTCGGTTTCAAACCCGAGGAAAACGTGGTCAGCATTTTCGGAGGGCCGGACATCCGACAAGGGCACGGCGCCAAGGGCGCCGGCGCCGAGGTGGCGATGTTCGACGAGCAGATCAGCTTCATGTGCCAATCCATGGTGGGGGGCTCCGGCGTGCTGGTGGTCTGCGACCCGCTCGTGGCGAAGCGCCTGGTCGATCAGGGTTACGACACGAAGCAAAAGCTGACCGACTGGTTGTGGAAGAATACGATGCGCACGGCGAAGGATTTCCGGGAATCTTTCCTCGCATCCTTTCACTTGTATCCTCTCGCGCTCGAGGGAAGAGAGCCGTACGCCACGTGGTACAAGGTTCCGGAGGATACGCTGATTCCATTTTTCCCGAGGGCCGCCGACATCAACCTCGTCGTTTGCGGCGGCCAGGCCAACGCTTTTTTTCAGGTCGCGAATATGAATCACGGCCGGAGTGAATCGATCGACAAGTGGATGTAGCAGAACTTCGCGCGATTGATCGTGGCGCATTTGAGATCGAAGATGCAATCCGTGCCTGCTGAATAGTTGGCCGATCGCTCGCCGGCCCAAGGTGAAGCGGTTTGCGTTGTGGTAAACTCCCGCCAGTTCCACCAAATCCCGAGCGCGATGAATGAGGTGACCATGAGGATATCTTCGGTATCACGATCGCTGATCGCAGTATTGTTCTGCGTGAGCGCGCTCGGCAGCGCGCAGGCGCAGCAGCAGCCGGCGCCGAATCCAGCTGCCGCTGCCAAGCCCTCCAGCGAACAAATGGTCGCCATGCGAGACGGCGTCAAGCTCGCGACCGATGTGTACTTGCCCGAAGGAACCGGCCCTTGGCCCGTCGTGCTGACGCGCACACCCTACGGCAAAGACACTATGGGTCCGCCCAGCAGCAAATTATGGACCGAGCATCGCTATGCCTTTGTGATTCAGGATTGCCGCGGAAGGTTCAAGAGCGAGGGCGTGGACCATCCATTCATGAACGACCACACCGACGGCTACGACACAATCGAGTGGATCGCGAAGCAGCCTTGGTCCAACGGGAAAGTGGGCATGGTTGGCGCCTCTGCGATGGGAATTACGGCGAATCAGGCTTCCATCATGAATCCACCTCACCTCACCGCGATGTACGTGATCGTCGCACCGTCCAGCGCGTACTCCCAGACCGTCTTCATCGGCGGCGCCTTCCGGAAAGAGATGAATGAAGGCTGGCTCAAGGCCCAGCACGACGAGGCCGCCATCAAGGACACGCTCAGCCACAACGTCTACGACCACTTCTACGACATCCGCGAGGAGTCACGCTTCTGGGAGAAAGTTACCGTTCCCGTCTACAATCAGGGAGGCTGGTACGACATTTTCGAACAGGGCAATATCAACAATTTCGCAGGCCTTCAGAGCGAAGGCGGCGGGTTGGCCGCCGGAAACCAGAAGCTCATCCTCGGTCCGTGGGGACACGGAAGGCTCGAGGAGGTGAAGTATCCCGAAAACTCCGGCGCGGGCATCGGCGGGAAGATGACTAGCGACCTCGAGCTGCGATGGTTCGACTATTGGCTGAAGGGCTTGCAGAACGGCATTATGGACGAGCCTCCCGTCCGCTATTACGTGATGGGAGACGTGACCGATCTCAAGGCTCCGGGAAACGAGTGGCGCACGGCGGAGTCGTGGCCTCCGCCCGCCAAGACAACCTCCTACTTCCTGACGGCCGGCGGCGGGCTGAGCGAGAATCTGCCGGCTGCGCAGGAAAGCGTCGACAGCTACCAGTACGATCCGAAGAATCCGGTGCCCACCATCGGAGGCGCCAACCTTTTCAGCAAGAAGGGCCCGATGGACCAGCGCGAGACGGGCGAACGAAAGGATGTTCTGAAGTTCGCAACCGCCCCTTTGAAGGCGCCGGTCGAGGTCACGGGCCCTGTCACTGTCGAGCTGTGGGCGGAATCCGACGCGCCCGATACCGATTTCATGGCCAAGCTCGTGGACGTCTATCCCGATGGCACCGAGCGGCTAGTTCTCGATTCCGCCGTGCGCGCCCGCTTTCGCGAAGGCCCGGATCGCGAGGTGATGATGAAAAAGGGAGAGGTCTATAAGTTCAGGCTCAATTTGTGGTCAACCAGCCTGGTTTTTAACGCGGGCCATCGCATCGCGATTCACGTGACAAGCTCGAATGATCCGCGCTTCGACCCGAACCCGAACACCGGCCACCCGCTGCATACCGATGATGATACGCGCATCGCTACCAACACGATTCACCACGATCGCGCTCACCCTTCCAGGGCCTTGCTCCCGATCGTGGAAGCGTATCCGGCGGCAGGGTCGCTCAGCAGCGGCAATCGCTAGGTTGTGCTCGGAACGGGCGCTTGCCTTGCGGGCGGCGGCGAATCTGCGTCGGCGGGCTCGCCCATCCAGCTCCGCAGCGCGCGCATGTCTTTCTCGACGGTCAGCGACGCGGCGAACAAGACCGCCACGAGAATCAAAGTTAGCAGCGGAATCACATACATCGCACGGTGCAATCCGACGGCGCGAAACGGCTCGGTGATGGCGGTCGCACCGGCGGCAGTCATGGCGCGCCGGGTGAAATGGTCGCTCAGCTTTCCCGTCAGCACCGGCCCGAAACTGCCGCCTAGCGCGTACATCGCGAAAAAATAAATCGCCATCGCGGTGCCGCGCAGGCTCGGCTCGACCACGTCTTGAACCGCGGCGTACACCCCGGAGTAATAAACGTAGCAAAGCATCCAGCCGCACGCCATTAGCGTCATGAAGATGCCCAGCTCTCCCGCGGGACGATTGAGCGCGAAAAACATGCACGGCGCGGCGACCAGGAAGGCGATCGCCGAGACGAGCAGGCGGCCGTTCCACCTCACCCGGCTGGCGCGATCCACCGCCCATCCGCCCAGCAACAATCCGGGCACCCCGACGGCCCCGAGGATGAACGCCGCTGTGATGTTCGCGTTCTTAAGGTTCAATCCATGATAGCGGCTGAGAAAGGCAGGCATGAAGAAGTAAATCGCGTAGGCGTTGAAGTTGAAGAGCGCGCCCGAAATGATGATCCACGACATTGTGGGAATCCGCAGCACCCTCCAGTAGGGAGACCCTTCATGCACCCGCGCAGCCCCGGGCGACGATTCGGTGGCGCCTCGCTCGGGGTCGGTCAGCAGAAATGCAAGCCCGGCCAGCAACAGGCCCGGAACGCACGCAACAAAAAACGGCGCGCGCCAACCGTAAGCTGCGGCTAGTTCTCCGCCGATGTAGCTTCCCAAAAAAATTCCTATGGGAAGGCCGACCTGGAATACCGATAGAGCGAAAGCCCTCCGGGCGGGTGGGTAGAGATCGCCGATCATGGAATTGGCGGCCGGCGCGCAGCTCGCCTCGCCCACGCCCACACCCAATCGGGCGGCAAAGAGCGACCCGAAGCTCCAGGCGAGGCCCGAGGCCGCCGTCAATAGGCTCCACAATCCGATTCCCGCCGCAAGGATCGTGGGCCGATTCCGGCGATCCGAAAGCCTGCCCAGCGGAACGCCCACCATCGCGTAGAGCAGTGTGAAGGCCGTTCCCAGCCAGCCGAGTTGCGAATCGCTGAGTCCCCAGAGCTTTCGGATCGGTTCGGTCACCACCGAGATGAGCTGCCGGTCGAAGAAATTCATCAGGTTGAAAGCGAAGAGGGCCGCTAGCGCGAACTCGGTGCTGCGTCTTTGGCGGTTCATGTTGACCCCTGGCAAACGCGGCCAAGGGTACCAGTCTTTTGCGGTTCCTGCACGCCCGCCGAGTTTCCGCGTGACGGCGTTAGGCTCAAGATCTGCGAGCCGCGCCCGTCATTTGCCAAAAATGTGTGCGAGCGCGGAACCTGCCGATTCGAGGCAAGAATCGAGAATCGCTCGGAAAAGTGAAGGTGAGTTCGCCGTAACGCGTGGGTGACTCGGAAGAAAGACGGCCGAAGAAATGTAGGAACTGTGCAGCGAGCCGGCTGTCGCCCGCTAACTTCTCTGCCGGCATACGTCTTGCTCGCCGGAATGCATTGCCTCGATGGACGTTCTCGAATGTGTCTTCATCCGCGGCGTCGCGCGCGGACCCCAGCCGTCATTTCGCGCCGATCGTGAATGCCTTGCCCTTTTCTCCTATTTCGAAAATCAGCAACTTCGCGGACTGTGTCTTGCTCAGATTTCGAAATGCGCGATGCACGTGCATCGGCGGCTCGTAGAAGTACTGGCCTGCCTGGTAGTTTTGCGCGGGGTTGGGGTCCACTTGATTTTCGATCTCGCCGTCGAGGATGTAGGCAAACACCGGACCGGTATGTTGATGCGGTGGCGACGAGGCGCCGGGCTCGAGCGTGATCGTGATCACGCTCACCTGCGGATTCGCGAGTTCCCCCAACGGCTCCTGCATCAGCGTGCTCAATGCCATGGGAGACGCGCTCGGCGCTTGGCCTTGGGCATTGCCTGGAGCCAGCGGCGCGGTCACCTCGGCGAGCGCGCTCGTGCTTCCCGAAAGAAATGCGGCCACGGCTGCGGCCAGTGTGGTATTCATTTTACGGCGAGTAATCATGCCATTTGCTCCTTACAAGACTTTTGCCCGAAAACCCACTGTATGATTCCCTGCACCGCAGCATCTTACACCGTAGTCCCGCTTTCCGCCGAAACGCGAAACGGCCCGGCTGTTTCCGAAAGAACGCAGCCCCGGATTCTCCGCGCAAAGGCGGTGGACGTCGCGCCGGGTTCAGGATTTATGTGCGCCGGGCGAGATGTAGAGTTCGGTTTCCGGGTGAAACTCCGACCACGCAAACCAGAATTCCGGCTCGAGAATCACGGGCGTCAATCGCGACCCCTTCAGCTGTCCTGAAATGCAGCGCCCATATGCGCTCCACGACGAATGTGTTTCCAGATCGACGAGTGTGCCCGCTTGCGGATCGGCAGGCCTGAATTTCAAATCCTTGCCGTTGAGGCGAGCGACGAACCCCGTCGTTGTGTCTGCGGCAGGCTGGTGAACGATCAACACGGGTGTGCCTCCCACGTGGTCGTTGACGACGCGCACCTCTCGAAGCACGGCAAGCGGAAAAGCTTTGGCTCTTCCTCCCAGCTCGAGACCGATCACCGTTTCTCGCGGCCGAAGCCGGCTGTCATGGCTGAACGCGCCGGACGGCGCGGGGCCGGCCATTCCGGCCACGCCCTGGTTGATGATCTTGTTCATGGCCGCGAGGCGATCCGCGTATCCCGGCAGAGGTTTCAGCACAAGAGTGTCGGGATGTTGCTTGTGCCATTCGCCCCAGGTGGTCAGCAAGAAGAGATACGGAGCCAGATGGGCGCCTTTCAGCGGTCCGGAAATCGCTTGCAGAGACGACTGCTGCCAGTGGCTACCGGTCTCGCGGTCTTTGAAAACTTCATTCCCGCCTAGGAGGCCATCTGTATCGAACAGGAGGGCTTTGCTCTGCGCTTCGGCCCTGAACACGAGGGCCGTGTTGCAGTACGATCACCAGGTGACGGCGATGGGACCGTCCGCCATCTGGTCCTGCACCACGCCGTGCTGGGCGAGAATCGCTGCCGGATATGCCTTCGCGACTTTGTCGTCTGTGACCCCGATCAGAAAGTCGGTCTGGGAGAGGAATGTAGCCTGTGATGCGGGTATGAATTGCGGATGATCGATCGTGGCGTACGGCAAGTCGGGCTTCTTCGTCGTTGTCGATTGCGCCGCGAACAGAATCCCCGCGGCGCCCGCCGCCGCAAGAGCTGCCGCCATCACCCCCGTCGCTCGCAAGCCGATCATCTTCTTCTCTCTCATTCTCTCTTACCACGTCTCGCTGTTCTATCGCAACCGTCCCGGATTTTCTCGTGGACTGTGCCTGCCGCCGAATCCTGCGGTATGCCGGAACCATGCCTCGGAGAACAAGGGGGTTCTCGCAAGCAAGCTTCGGGTGTATAAATGTGGCTAGCTGGAAATTCAAAATGAAAATTCCAGCTGATGCGGAGAGTACCCGAAGAGTAGGATGTCCTCATCGGAATTCACGCGAACAGGGAGCTCATTCCATGACCGTATCCGGACGGGTTGCGACGAAAGGAATCTCGTCGATGAAAACGCTGGCGCGCGCGGCGGGAATCGCCGCACTGGCTCTTTTCATAGCGTCGGCCGGCGAAGCGCAAACCAGTGCGCCTGCCGCACCGACCTTCTCGAAAGACGTCGCGCCGATTTTTTACAAGAACTGCGTGACCTGCCACCGGCCCGGGAGCGTCGCACCCATGTCGTTGATCACTTACGAGGACGCCCGCCCCTGGGCGACGACGATCGGCGAGAAAGTGGCGCAGGGAAACATGCCGCCGTGGCACTCGTCTGATCCTCGGGGCACTTTTCTGAATGACCGGCGGCTGACCCAGGACGAGAAGGACACGATCATCCGCTGGGTAAGCGCCGGCGCGCCGCAGGGTAACGCCGCCGACATGCCGCCGGCACCCGAGTTCGCCGAGGGATGGCAGATCGGCAAACCGGATGTGGTCCTCTCGATGTCGGAGCCGTTTGAAGTGCCGGCCTCCGGCACGATTCCGTATCAGTATTTCAAGGTTCCGACAAATTTCACCGAAGACAACTGGGTGCAGGCGATCGAAGTGCGCCCGGGGGCGCGGAACGTCGTGCACCACATTCTCGTGTTCAGCAAAGCGCCCGGCGAGGGACGACGAACGGATATCATCACGGTCGTTCCGCACTTGGAGGAGAGACACCGCGCAGCGGGCCAGCCCGACGACAATCCGGGTGTTCTGATCGCGACCACCGCCCCGGGAACAAATGCGATGAGCTTTCAGCCCGGCACCGCAATGCTGATCAAGGCCGGGTCTGTGCTGACTTTTCAGATGCACTATATGGCCATGGGCACGGCAACCAAGGATCGTTCGAGCATAGGGATTGTTTTCGCCAAGCATCCGCCCACGCAAGAAGTGCGTACGGGAGCGTTTTTTAATCCTGTCTTCACGATTCCCGCTGGAGACGACAACGCCGAGGTGGACTGCGTGATGGAGTTCAAGCAGGACTCGCACCTTTGGGCCATCTTCCCGCACACGCACCTTCGCGGGAAAAGCTGGGCCTACCGCGTGATTTATCCCGACGGCACATCGAAGAAACTGCTAACGGTGCCGAAGTACGATTTCAATTGGCAGACGTACTACATACTCGCTAAACCGCTGGCGCTGCCGAAAGGCACGCGCATCGAAGGGGTCGCGCACTACGACAATTCGACGAACAACCGGTCGAACCCTGACCCGACGAAGGACGTCCACTGGGGAGACCAAACCTGGGAAGAGATGCAGTACACGGGCGTCGCGTATACGCTGGACGATCAGTCGTCCGGCCAAAAGACTGCCCAGCGGGAATGAACCCGATCACCGCGCGGGTTCGGCCCGTAGTCTCGCGCGGAAAAGACCGGACGGCGCTTTCGCTCCTGCTGCCTCGACCCGCATTCATGACTCCGACCCTCTTGCGTCCGCATTGAACTTTCCGGAAAGATTCGGCCTTCGGCAAAAAGGAGGTCTGCAGAAATGACGGATGAAAAACGCGACACGGCGACTGACGCAGTCGGCGCAGTAGCGGGCGGGCTCAGCCGCCGGGAAATTTTGAAGTTTTCGCTGAGAGGTGCAGGGGCTGCGGCCACTGCGGGTTTCCTGACCGCGCTTCCTCGCGGCAGGGCAGCCGCCGCAGCGGGTGCTGCTCGGAGTGAGAACCACCTCGTGGTGGAAACGACCGAAGGAAAGGTCCGCGGTCTCGCGACAGATGAAATCTTCGTTTTCAAAGGCATTCACTACGGCGCTTCCACAGCCGGACCGAATCGCTTTCTACCGCCTCGACTGCCGGAATCCTGGACGGGCGTCCGGGACATGTTCGAATACGGGCCCAGCGCGCCCCAGCTTCCCGCGACCAGCCGCCGCGCGTTACCGATCACTGCTGGTTACGCCTATGGCAAAACCCTCCCGATGAACGAAGATTGCCTGGCGCTGAACGTATTTACGCCGGCGACAGACCGCGGCAAGCGTCCGGTGATGGTCTGGCTGCATGGTGGCCAGTTCACCTATGGACAGGGCGGCAACTCGGTCTATGACGGAACCAATCTAGCCCGGCGCCACGACGTCGTAGCGGTGAGCCTTAATCACCGCCTCAATCTTTTTGGGTTCATGCAACTCGAGGAAGTAGCCGGACGAGAGTATGCCGCGTCGGGCAATGCGAGCATGCTGGATCTCATCGCCGCGCTGCAATGGGTGCACGACAATATCTCCGCGTTTGGCGGGGACCCCGGCAATGTGACGATCTTTGGCGAATCCGGGGGAGGCGGAAAGGTGACGGCGTTGCTGGCGATGCCGAAGGCTAAAGGCCTGTTTCATAAGGCGATCGTCGAGAGCGGCTCCTTTATCCGAATGATGCCGCAGGAAGAGGCGGCCAAGAACGCGGAGAAAGTGCTCGCACAGCTGGGCGTGAAGGGTAACCCGATCGAACAACTGCAGCAATTTCCGATGGAGCGGCTGATCGAAGCCAGCCGCGACGCGCAATGGCAACCGGTCGTGGACGGGCGACTTCTCCCGCGCCATCCCTTCGAGCCCACGGCGCCGGACGTTTCCGAAGACGTTCCGCTGCTCGTGGGCTCAAATGAAACCGAGACCACATTTTTCATGGGCGGCGACGATGCATTGTTCTCGCTCGACGAAGCGGAGCTGCGGACGCGCTTAAAACCGATTACCGGCGAAGCCACCGAGGAAGTCATCGCTGTATATCGAAAAGCGCGGCCGAATGCGACGCCGAGCGATCTCTTCTTTGTAATTACATCCGACCAGCGAATTCGCATGGGCGCGATCACACAGGCCGAACGCAAATCCGCATTAGGCCGCGCGCCTGCTTACGCTTACTTTTTCGCCTGGAAGGCGCCGATCGACGGCGGGAAGTGGCGAACGCCTCACACGCTGGAACTGCCGTTTGTGTTTGAGACTTACGATAAGGCGACGGTGACCAGCACCGGCCCGGAACGAAAGATTCTAGGTGATCGAGTGAGCGGGGCGTGGGCCGCTTTCGCGCGCAACGGAAGTCCAAACTGCAAAGGCCTCCCGGAATGGAATCCGTATACTCCTGCTGAGCGCGCGACACTGATCTTCGACAACGAGTGCCGCGTTGTGAACGACCCCAACCATAACGAGCTGCAGGCGATTCGAGGGATTAGGAGACTCTAGGCCGCATCGAGCGTGATATAACTGCGGGCCGCGGGACTCGGCTCAGGGGTCTCCAGAAACTCACTTTGCTCTTTAGCGAACGCTTCATTGCACGCCTAGCTGCAAGGTCGTGTGACGAAATCGCATGTCAACGCCAGCCTGCCGAACGGGCTCTCGAGCCGGAATGGAATTGAACGATGAATAATTCGGTTCACTCGCAACGCACAGGCGTGTATAAGTGTGCCTATCCGGAAGACCCAAACGGCGAATCCGGATCATTCGCACGGCCGACGAAAGTTTCCCAGGGGTCGGGAGTGCCGGGTTTATAGACATATCCGATGAAGGAGGAGAGGAATATATGGAAACGACGAAATCGAACTCGCGTGGCGCCGGAAATTCTTTTGCGCCGAGTCGCCGCGCGTTTCTTAAGCAGTCCTCGCTGCTGGTTGCTGCAGCAGGCGCCGGCGGACTTGGACTGGCAAGGGCGGCGTCCGGTCAGACCGCCGCCTCAGCGTTATTTGTTGTCACTGAGACCACCTGCGGAAAGGTCCAAGGCATGAATCTCGGCGGCATCAACACTTTCAAGGGCATTCCTTATGGCGCCTCGACCGCGGGCAAGAATCGTTTTATGCCTCCGAAGAAGCCCGCGTCCTGGAGCGGCATCCGCGACGCTTTCGAGTTCGGCCAGATCTCGCCGCAGGTGATGGCGGATACGCGCGGCGACTACACTCAGTTGATCGACTGGGACCTGCAGTCGGGCGGCCTGGGAGAAGACTGCCTGGTGCTGAATGTGTGGACCCCCGGTCTCAAGGACGGAGGCAAGCGGCCGGTGATGGTCTCGTTCCATGGCGGGGGGTACGCGATCGGTTCTGGCGCCGAGCCGGGCTACGACGGCGACCCTTTGGCGCGCTTCGGCAACGTGGTTGTCGTGACCATGAATCATCGCCTCGCGTCGTTTGGCTATCTGGACCTCACCGGTCTTGGCGCGCCTCCGGAATTTGCGCAGGCGGGCGTCGCCGGAATGATGGACCTGGTTGCTTCGCTCGAGTGGATACGCGACAACATCGAGAATTTCGGCGGCGACCCAAACACCGTGATGATCTGGGGTCAATCGGGAGGCGGCGCAAAGACTAGCGTGATGATGGCGATGCCTTCGGCCAAGGGGCTTTTCAAGCGCGCCGCAGTGCAGAGCGGTTCGCAGCTCGATATGCCGAAACGCGAAGCATCCACGGCGACGGCTGAAAAACTGCTCAAACAACTCGGTCTGGACAAGAGCCGAATCGCCGACATCCAGAAGCTGTCGTGGGAGCAAATCCTCGAAGCGCAAACGGCGGTTGGCGGCGCCGGCGCGGGCGGCGGCTTCGCACCGACGCTCGACGGCACCGTGATTCCGCAAAATCCGTTCGATCCTACCGCTCCCGCGGTTTCATCCGACGTTCCCATGATCATCAGCACGGCGCTCGATGAGGCCGCGCTGGCGCTCACGAACTTCGATCTTGACGAAGCGGGGCTGAAGAAGATTGTGGACCGCATCGCGGGCAGCAATGCCGATCGCGTACTGAAATTGTACCGCAGCGTTTACCCGCAGACCTCGCCCTTCCTCATTCAGGCTCGCATTCTGACCGACCGAGGTTTCCGTGCCTCCGCAACGAAACAGGCGGAACGCAAGTCGGCGCTGGGGAAGGCGCCGGCCTACCAGTATTTATTCACGTGGCCTTCGCCGGGTTATGGAGGAAAGTTTGGCGCGGTACACGGGACCGACGTAGGTCTGGTGTTTCATTCAGCGCGCGGCTCGATCTGCGGAGGCGGGGCGGATGCCAAGGCCCTGGCCGACAGAATGGCCGCGACGTGGGTTGCGTTCGCCAAGACCGGCGATCCGAACAATTCCGCGATTCCGCACTGGGCGCCCTACGACGCTCAGTCGCGTCCAACCATGGTCTTCGACAACACCATCGGGCTCGAAAACGATCCTCGGCGCGAGTTCAGACTGCTGTGGGACGAACTCGGAACGGGCTCGCCGCTGGGCTAAATAACCGCTGAACGGGGCGGATGGAGATGGTACATCCGCCCGCCAGAAGCCGCTTCGGTCGTCGGTCTCGAAGGCTCGGCCGGAATCCGCGCGGTTCGAGGCTTTGACCGGTTGGTCGTCGGCGCGTTCCTATCGTAACGGCATTGCGCCGCTCGACTCTTCCTCGGCCGCGCTGCCTCCTCTAGATGATGTGGAGGAGGTGAACAGCAACACCGGCGAGCGCGCCACCCGCAAGCGTTCCAATCAGGGAGATCGGCGCGTAGCCCCAGTCCGAACTGCCCTTACCGGCAATCGGGAGAATCGCGTGCGCGATCCGGGAACTCAAATCGCGGGCGGGGTTCATGCTGGTGCCCGTCGGCCCGGCCATCGAGAGGATCACTCCCCAAACCAATCCGCCGATCAAGAACGGGGCCAGCGAACCCCCCGTAGCTCCCGACAAGGACGTGCGCGAAAAAATGCAGACGGCTCCAAAGGCCAGGGTGAACGTCGGGATAATCTCGCTCAATAGGTTCGTCTTGACATTCGGAATCGCGGGATAGCTGCAAAAGCAGCCGAGCTTGTGCATCGGATCCGGCGTTTCCTTCCAATGAGGCAAGAAATGTAGCCACACGAGAACCGCGCCCACGAACCCGCCAAGCATTTGCGCGGTGATGTAGGGTACCAGCTTGGAAGAATCGTGAGTCGCGATGGCAAGACCGAGGGTAATCGCGGGGTTGATGTGGGCGTCGCGGCTGCCGCAGGCATTCGCTGTGAAAATCCCAGCCATGGCCGCGAATCCCCATCCGGTGGCGACGGACATCCATCCGCCGCCTTCCCCCTTCGAGCGTCCCAGCACGACGTCGGCGATGACCCCATTGCCCAACAAAACCAGAACCAGAGTGCCCATAAACTCACCCAGCATTGGCGATGCCATTGTGTGTCCTCTTTTTTTTAATTAGGAGCGTGTACACGTGAAGCGCTTTCAAGTCTCCGGCGAGGCTCTCGACGCCGAATCGTTACACGTGATCCCGAAGTCTGTTACGTCAACATGGCCTGGTTCGTGCCGCGCCGGAATTGAAGCTGCAGTGTTACTCGCCTTGCCGATCTAGCAGCCGGGTTGCGTTTTGGTGCCGGGAGCATACCACAGCTCCGCAAGGCCGAGAAGATTCCGCCTGGACTCGCTCGGGCGGGCGATGATTGAAGGCACACCGCTGCCACTCCGATTTAGTGCGCGGAAGGCGCGAAGGAATCCAGATCTTACGATTTTGACTGGACATCCCGGTGTCGCGCTGGGAGGAGGCGAAGTCTAGGACTCGAGCGCGCCGCCGGCGCCTGCCGGAAGCTCGATCGAGTACTTTGTGCGCGCTTTTTCCCGGTGCATCTCGAACGCTAACTCGATCAAGCGATCGATCAACTGCGAATACGACAGGCCGGACGCTTCCCACAGTTTCGGATACATGCTGATGGAAGTGAAGCCCGGGATCGTGTTCAGCTCGTTGACGAAAATCTTGCCGGTGTGATGTTCGAGGAAGAAATCGCAACGCGCCATCCCCGCGCCGTCGATCGCGCGAAAAGCCCGAACGGCGTAATCCTGGAACATGTCCACCTGTTTTTTCTTCAGCGGCGCGGGAATCAACAGGCGAGTTCCCTCCTCGAGGTATTTGGCCGTGTAGTCGTAAAACTCGCGGTGCGGCAGAATCTCGCCGGGGACCGAGGCGCGCACGTCGTCATTGCCCAGAACCGAGACTTCGATCTCACGCCCGCTGATCGCGCGCTCGACCATGATTTTCAACGCGAATTCCGCGGCCGTGTCCAGCGCGGCCGTAAGCTCGTACGCCGCTTTCACGCGGGTCATGCCGACCGAGGACCCGAGCGTGGCGGGCTTTACGAAAACGGGGAAGCGGAACTTTTTCTTGATCGTTCGCAGGATCTGCGCGCGATCCCGCTCCCATTCCGAACGACGAACGGCAAGATAGGGAACGATCGGAAGACCAGACTCCGCGAACAGGCGCTTCTGAACGTCCTTGTCCATGCCCACAGCCGATGCGAGGACTCCCGCACCGACGTAGGGCAGGCCGGCGAGCTCGAGCAACCCCTGCACCGTGCCGTCCTCGCCGAACGAGCCGTGCAAAACAGGAAATACGACGTCCACAGCCACACTCGGGTGTCCCGCGCTCGGCGAAAGCGGTACGAGCGCCGCGGAGGTAGGATCAGGAGGAAGCAGAACGCGCTCGCCGGATTTTAAGACCTCTGCCAGCATTTTTTGCGCGCCGATGCCGACCAGCCAGCGGCCATCCTTCGCGATACCGATCGGCACGGCTTCGTATTTTTCAGGATCGAGCGCGCGAATCACGGAGGCGGCCGAGGCGAGCGAGACTTCGTGCTCGCCCGAGCGCCCGCCGAAAAGCACGCCCACACGCAATCGCTTTTGGGAACTCATCGCGATTCCACTCTCCCGCTTGCTTTGGTGCCGATACTTTTCAGAACGCTCATAGGATTCTCTTGCCCAGCCCGGATAAGATCAGTTCGACTCCGAGGAGCGCCGTCGTATTGTGCAGATCGATCACGGGATTGATCTCGACGAGCTCGAACGAGACCATGGCGCGGCTATCGGCGATCATCTCCAGCGCGAGGTGCGCCTCGCGATAAGTCGCGCCGCCGCGCACGGGAGTGCCGACGCCGGGCGCGTCCGACGGATCCACGAAATCCATGTCGAGGCTCACGGCGACACCCGCGGTGTCGTCGCAGGCGATGCGCAACGCTTCGGTCATCACTTCCCGCATGCCGCGCTCGTCGATATCGCGCATGGTGAAGACGTGAGCGCCGGAGTCTTTCGCGAGCCGGCGCTCCTTCGAATCCAGCTCACGCACGCCGACCAGCGCCACGTTGCGCGGCTCGACGGCCGGTTTCGCGCCGGCGAGCATCGTTAGCGCAGCCGGGCCGTAGCCCATGATTGCGGCGAGCGGCATGCCGTGCACATTGCCCGAGGGCGAAGTCTCCGGCGTGTTCATGTCGCCGTGCGCGTCGAGCCAAATCATTCCGGCGCGTTTCGACTCTTTTTGAAAGTGCGAGGCCACGCCGGCCGCAGTGCCGGCGGCAATCGAATGGTCCCCGCCCAAGATTACCGGGACCATGTCATCATCGAGCGTTTTCCAAACGATCTCCGCCAGACCCTTGCACGTCTCGGAGATTTCCTCGAGATACTTGGCATTTTTCTCGCCGTAGTGCTGCTCTTCGGGCTGGGGCACGGAAATGTTGCCGATGTCCTCGACTTGGCGGCCGAGCTGCTTGAGCCGCGATTGCAGTCCGGCGACACGCACCGCCGAGGGACCCATGTCCACGCCCCGGCGGCTCGCGCCGAGGTCCATCGGCACACCGATGATGCGGATCTTCTCTGGCATTTGGCTGATTCTCTTCGTGAATTCGAAAAGGCGCTTCAGGGGTTGAATCCCCCGAAGCGCGCGGATGGCTTATGGCTGGGTTGAAACCCCGCCCTCCTAAATGGCGAGCCGCGTTCGCAGCCCATCAAGGATAGACGCGATAGAGCATTCGTGGGAAGGGGATGACTTCCCGAATGTGCTCCGTTCCGCAAATCCACGCCACGGTGCGCTCGAGTCCGAGGCCGAATCCGGCGTGGGGAACGCTGCCGTAGCGCCGCAAATCGAGATACCACTGAAATGCGTCTTCCGGCAAATTGCTTTCGCGGATGCGCCGAAGCAGCGTCTCGTAGCTGGATTGGCGTTCGCCGCCCCCGATGATCTCGCCGCCGCCCTCGGGAGCAATCATGTCGAAGCTGAGGGCAAGATCGGGGCACGCCGGGTCCGTGGCCATGTAAAACGCTTTCATGGCTGCCGGATAGCGATGGATGACCACCGGCTTTTCGAATTCCTTCGAGAGGAGCGTCTCCTCGTCTCCGCCGAAATCGTCGCCCCACTTAGCGGGATTGCCGGTCTTCTGTAAGACCTTCACAGCCTCGTCGTAACTGATGCGGGGAAACGGCGGCACGATTTTCGCGAGCCTTGCAACATCGCGGCCGAGCGTAGCGAGTTCCCGCGCGCGGTTCTGCACCACCGACTGCACCATCGCACTGACTAACCCTTCGCCAAGCTCGATCATGTCGTCGAGGTGCGCATAGGCGGCCTCGGGCTCGAGCATCCAGAACTCGGTGAGATGGCGCCGCGTCTTCGATTTTTCGGCGCGGAACGTGGGCCCAAACGTGTAGACCTTGCCAAGCGCCGCGGCGGTCGCCTCGACGTAAAGCTGGCCGGATTGCGTTAGATACGCCTTCTGATCGTCGATGTAGTTGACTTCGAAGAGCGTGGTCGTGCCTTCGCAAGCCGCGGGCGTGAAGATGGGCGCATCGGTGAGCGTATAGCCCCGGCCGTCCATAAAATTGCGCGCCGCGCGAATGGCCTCCGCGCGAATGCGCAAAACCGAGGCCTGCCGCGGCGTGCGGATCCAAAGATGTCTTTCGTCGAGGAGGAAATCGACGCCGTGCTCTTTTAGCTGAATCGGGTAGGGATTCGATTCCGGGACGCGCTGGATGATTTCGATTCCGCTGATATGCATCTCGCATCCGCCGGTTGCGCGAGGCTCCGACTGGATCATGCCGGTGACGATCACGCTCGATTCCTGCGTCAGGCCCTTGAGAGCGCCGAACGCCTCCGCGTTGTCCTTGAGCGATACCACCCCTTGCATGATTCCGGTGCCGTCCCGAAAGATGGGAAAGAGGAGCTTTCCCGATTCGCGCAGGTTATAGAGCCAGCCGCGAATGGTGACCGCCCGGCCGACATGTTCTCCGGCGTGTTCGATGGCGACGATCGGCGCGGGCGTTTGCTGGGTCATGGATGGATCGGACGGAGGCATCAGCTGTCGGTCGAGCCGCTTCGGGATGAACTGGTGATCTTCTTCTCGAGATGTTTTTCAAGTCGATCGAAAGCGGCGCGGAACTGATTCAGGCCAGGCGATCCCGGAGACGTCTCTTTCAGCTCCAAGACAAGCGGAAGCGGCTCGGACGAGCTCGCGAAGGCGCCGAGGGCTGCATCCCAGTCGACCGTGCCCTCCCAGGGCAGCAGATGCTCGTCTTTTTCGCCGTGATTGTCGTGGATGTGCGTGGTGACGACACGATCGCGCAGCAGCTGGAATCCGGCGTCGACGCCTCCTTCGATATGCGCGTGGCCGATGTCAAAGCAGAATCCCAGATTATGCAGATGCGTATCCTTGACGAATTGCGCCAGCGACGCCGGGGAACCCAGTTCATTGGCCATGTTCTGCAGGGCAATCGTCACGCCGCGCTGCTTCGCGAAGACCGAGAGATGCTCAAGCGAACTGAACGCGGCATCCAGCTTGCGCGGGTCAGCCGCCTGGCGCCCAGTGGCCAGATCCTGGTTGAAAAAACGGAAAGGAATTCTCTCGGCAACTTCCAAAGCACGTCTCATTTCATCCACGGCGTCCAATCGCCGGATGCGCTCCGGATCCGCAATCGAAATTGGGAACCCGCTTCCTCGCCCTCCCGCGGAGTCGCGCTCCGTGGGCGCGTGGAGTGCGTGTAGCTGGAGGCCATTTTCGCCGAACGAGGCGCCCAATTCCCGGACCGACTGCGGCGCGGCGTAGTTGAAATGAAAAGACTCGCAGAAGATCTCGACGCTCGAGATTTTCGCCTGGGCGATTTTGGCCACGAGCACAGGCGTCAAAGGCTGGTTCTTGAAAATAAACGTCGAGAGGATGCGTTGCATTCGGTCCCCGATGGCCCGGTCCAACGAGCTCACCCATGGTCCGTGGAAATCGTTCTGGCGTCAATAGTTGGCAGGGCGAACTCGTGAGGCGGTTTGACGGTGTGAGAGTCCCAGGCTCCGAGCCGGTCGCGGAGTTGGCTCCGGGCTACGAATCGAAGGATGTCTCTGCCTAGCGCGCTAGGAAAGTCACGAACGCGAGGGCGGCGAGCGCACCTGTGAGTATCGCGACCGCAAGCCACCGCCGAACGCCGCGGTTGCGCCGCGGCATTCGTCCGACTTCCGCGAGCGGCGCCCTCGCGATCCGATCAGCCCGGTCCGATGCGACCGGACCGCCGCGCACGGGGAGGAAACGTACGGTGGCGGAGTCGAGTTCGGAGGCGTGCTTGTGTCGCTCTATCGGCATCAAGGACAAGCGTACAGCGATCACGCCGCGGGGCTGCATCATAGAGAGCGACGGGGTTCGTAGACGCTATTTACGAAGTTTGGCAGAGCACCAATCGTGATGAGTGCCAAATCGGGAGGCAGCGGATAGCCGGAGATTGCTATTGAATCGTCAGGGCGTGCGGCAGAGCGTCGCCGATTTGCTGCCACTCATCGGACGACTCCGGGCCGGTGATGCCTGACGCATACATAACGGGCCACTGCTTCACAAGCACGAGCATGAAATCGGAGTGCAGATTAGATATTTTATATCGCAGCAGCCTTGCGGGCCGTCGATTGATTGGCGTCGATTCGTTACTCTGCAAGATCCATCCCGCGCGAGTACGATAGTTCGTGGAGATCGATGCGGCCTCCGCATCCACTGACGGCGAAGGTGCGGGAAAGAGCGGCCAGAACATCGTCACGAATTTGCCGGGTCCGGAAAGAGTACAGAAGCATTTGTAAGGAGGCCGCGTGTGGACCCATTTTCCCGGCAGATTCAAACTCACGCCGTAGGCTGGGTTGGCGTAGATTGTTGACGTCGCATTCGATTGATCTGGATCCCACGATAGCGACTCGCGCGATTTGTCAATCGTGCCGAACTTGTTCTCGTACCGGACCCAAAACACGCCGACGGCAGTTGCGAATCCACCTGCGACCAGGACCACAAGCAGAATTACAACCAGAACGATTCTGCGATCGGATTGGTCCTAGGCGGAGTACGATAGACGCTGCCGGGGAGCGGGGCCTGAATCACCCATGAGGGAGTACGCCATCGGCTAACCCCGCTGCATCGATCCCACCGGAGCCTCGCCGGCCGCGACAGCCTCGTCAGGCAGCCTCGGAGAGGAACTCGACCTTGAACGACGACGGGACCAGACCCGCGGCCGCTCCTCGCGCGAGCAATTCGCGCACGGAGCGACGCCCTTCTTCACCGTAGTCGAGCGTACGTTGGTTTACATACATGCCGATGAATTGATCGGCCAGCACCGGATCCATATCGCGGGCAAATTGCAGGGCATACTCGACGGCGGGCTCGCGATGCTCGAGCGCGTAGCTGACGCTTTCGCGGATCACCCGTGCGACCTGGCGGCCCATTTCCGATCCCAGGCTGCGGCGAATCGCATTCGCGCCGAGCGGAAGGGGAAGGCCGGTGGATTCCTGCCACCATTGACCCAGATCCACCACCCGATGTAGCCCCATCTGCGAAAACAGCAGCTGGCCTTCGTGAATGAGCAGGCCCGCTTCGACGTCCCGCGCCTGTACCGCATTCATGATTCCGTCAAACGGCATCGTGACGATCTCGACGTCCGGCTCGAAGAGTTTTAGCGCCAAATACGAAGTGGTCCGGGTTCCGGCCACTGCGATTTTTCGGCCGGCCAGTTCGTTTTTCTTAATCGGATGTGAAGCGACGACGATGGGGCCGTAGCCCTCGCCAAAACTCGCGCCGCAATCGAGCAGGACATACTTATCGGCGACAAACGTATAGCCGTAGAAGCTGACGGCGGTGACGTCGTACGTTTCCCTGTTCGCCGCGTGGTTCAGCGATTCGATGTCGGAAAGAATATGGGTAAATTTGACGCCGGGAAGCCGGACTTTCCCCGTCGCCAGGGCATAGAACATGAAAGCGTCATCGCTATCCGGCGAATGGGCGAGTTGCAGAGAGATCGTATCGGGCGCCGCGGCTGGTGTGGGCATTGTCGTAACCGTCCTGACGCTGTGCGGAAGCCCGACCCCTGCGCCATTCCGGCGACACGCGATGCGGGAGGTGCCGTGCCCGCTGCGGTGCCTTCGAAAAGGAGCTGCGATGGGTGTGACCGTCTTCCCGCGTGAGTACCGTCTGGAAACGCCCAAGGATATCACAGCGCATCGCGGCGCGTATAGTTTCGGGACCCGCGGCGGCCCAAGACTCCACAAGAGTTCTAGTCTGATTGCGCGAGTATCAGGGGCAAGAGAAACTCCTGCAGCCCCTTGCTTTGCTGCGGTCCGACACTCTCGAATTGCATCCCCATGCAATCTCCCTCGGAAACTCGAAGCACGCGCGCGGTGAGCGAAAGAAGTGAGCCGGATTCCAAATGGATGCTCGCCTGCACGGCGGTACCCACCGGCAACGCGCCCGACGCCTGCACGAACATCCCGCCAATGCTAATATCGAGAGTTGTTCCTTTAAGCCGCGTGGCTCCGGATTCAATAGAGACCTTGCGGCTCACCTTAATTCGCCGGAAACGCCGCCGTTCGTGCTCTACGGAGTCCTTGGTCGCGCGAACGAGCCTCAAAATATCGTGGCGATCGACCGGCTTATAGAGAAAGAAATTCGCTCCGGCTTGAAATGCACGCCCCAGCAAGTCCCGATCGACTTCGCCGGTAATGACCATGATGGGCGTGCTCGCGTTGAAGCCGCCCGAACGTATTTTCTTCGTGAGTTCGATGCCGTCGGGCGACGGCATGTGCACGTCCAGGAAAATGGCGGCGAATTTCTCCTTGGCGAGGCAGGTCACGGCCTGTCCGCTGTGGGTGAGTGCCAGAGAATCGATCTCAACCGAGCGCAGCACTTCCTGAATCAGCTCACCCGTGGCTTCGTCGTCATCCACGATGAGAACGCGATCCGACACGCCTATCTCCTGAAATGCCGATGCTCCCAAGGTGAAGCGAAATCGGTGCTTGTCCGGCGACGCTGCTAATTCGATGCGCGGACCAGCCACCGATCGAGCTGCTCGCTGAGCGCGCGAAAGTCGATCGGCTTGGAAATGCACGCGCTGCAACCCGCCCGCATGACGCGCTCATGGTCCGTCACCATCGCGTGCGCCGTCACCGCGATCACGGGAATGGAACGCAGGTTCGGGTCGGACCGGATCCAGATAGCCAAGGAGAGACCGTCGTCCTTGCCGAGCTGCACGTCGAGCAAAACGGCATCGGGCGCCAGTTTCTTGAACGCGGCAAAGGCTTCTTCGAGCGTCGCGGCGGACTCGACGCGGAAGCCTTCGGATTCCAGCCAGTCGCAAAGGAGCTCAAGATTCGCCGCATTGTCTTCCACGACTAGAATCCGATGGCTCACGTTCGCTCCATGAGTTCAGCAGGCACCGCCCGCCGCAAATGCCGGAAAAGGGCCTCGCGCCACGGCTCGTGCTTCTGAAAAAGAGCCGAACTGTTTTTCCGGATGTATTCGCTTTCATCCGGAGTGAGGTCTTTGCTCGTCAGGACGAACACAGGCAGATCCACGGTCCGAGAGTCGGCTCGCCACTCCGCAAGCAGTTCGAAACCGCTGACGACCGGCAGAATCAGGTCCAGTATGATCAACCTCGGCAACTCTTTCGCGACTCGAGCGCGAGCCTGGCCGCCGTCCGCTGCCGTCTCGACCCGGTATCCGCGCTTGGAGAGCGATTCAACGATGAACTCGCGCGTCGGCGCGTGGTCTTCGACCACTAGGATCGAACGCGGGCTGGCCTCCCCGGCGCGTTTCAAGCAGCGCTCGACCGCCGCCAAGAGCACGGATCCTTCCACCGGCTTCACGATGTATTCATCGGCGCCGAGTAGCGCTCCGGTGGACGGCTGGTCCACGATCGTCACCACGATGACGGGAATCTCGGAGGTACGCGGATTGCTTTTCAGAGCGGCGAGAACCTCCCAGCCGTTGACCGGCTTCATGACGATATCGATCGTCACGGCCGCGGGCTGCAAATCGGCCGCCAATTCCGCAGCCTGGTCCGGCTCGTGGCAGAGCGTGACGTCGTAGCCGGCGGCCAATAGATGGGATTCCAGCAGAGCGGCGGCGGTTGGGCTGTCCTCGACGACGAGAACACGTGGATTTCTGTCCGTGCTGAGCCGCCGGCCGACCTCTTGAACCCGCGGGGTATGCAACGTCGAGCCGACAGGCAGCGTGAAGTAGAAGCAACTGCCTGAGCCAGGCAAGTTTTCGATGCCCAGATGGCCGCCGTGGAGCTCCACCAACCGCTGGGTGATGGCCAGGCCCAGACCCGTGCCTTCCGGCGCCTTGGCCGTCTGGCTTAACCGGTAGAATGCCTCGAAGATGCGCTTTTGTTCTTCCGGGGGAATCCCGGGGCCCGAGTCGCGCACGTCCACCTGGACGAAGTCATCGATTCGCT
>DATEHV010000017.1:0-169552 GCA_035279445.1 Candidatus Acidiferrales bacterium
GAGAATTTCGCGAACGGCGGATCGGACGGAGCAGATCATCCTCTGCAGGACGCTGACATGGCGGTCCAACCCGAAAGTTCCACCGAAGAGAATAGGCGTCTTCGGCACTGCATTAATGATTTGGTGAGCGTCCTCGCGCTCCCCGCGATTTGGACTGGTGGGGGACCATCCGGCGTTATCGGCAATTTGCTCGATGCCCTCATGAGCATGCTGAACCTCGACTTTATCTATGCAAGATTGGGCAACTCGGGTGATTCAGACAATACGGAAGTGATGCGGATTGGATCGGCGTTGGAGCCAAAACCGCGACCTCAGGAGATCAGCGACAGACTGCAATCTTGGTTGACGGACGACCTTCAAAAAGTCTCTCCAGTTGTGAGGAATTTCTTCGGCGGGCAGGACATCGCGCTAGCCTCATTGCGGCTGGGATTGAATGGCGAGATGGGAGTTCTTGTCGCGGGTTCCGGAAGATCGGACTTCCCGCAGCAAACCGAAAGACTCGTTTTGAATGTGGCGGCGAATCAGGCTGCCATCGGACTGCATGAAGCTGACGTCTTACGGGAGCTCGATCAAAGGGTCGCTCAAAGGACGGCGGAGCTCACCTCCTCGAACAAACAGCTACACGAGGCCCGCGCGGCATTGGAGAAGGCATTCGATGAAATAGGGAGAGCCGAAGCCAAGCTACGCCAGGTAATAGACGCAATTCCGACAATTGCCTGGTGCAACTCGCCTGATGGACCAAACGAATTCCTGAATAAGAGTTGGCACGAGTATACAGGTCTCTCTCCGGAACAATCGCATGGTTGGGGCTGGCAGGTCGCGTTTCATCCGAATGATCTGCCGCCGTTGATGAAAAAGTGGCAAGAGATGCTGGTGACAGGAAAGCCCGGAGAAATCGAAGCGCGCATTCGGCGCCATGATGGAGTTTACCGTTGGTTTCTCATCCGAGCGGAGCCGTTCCTTGAAGAGGGCAAGCTTGTGAGATGGTACGGGACAAGCACTGACATAGAAGATCGTAAGCGAGCTGAGGAGGCCGTGCGGGAGAGCGAGACCGATCTTCGCGAGATCCTCGACCGTATTCCTGGGCTGGTCGTTACATCAAGTCCCAGCGGGGAGATCCAACTTATCAATCGCCAATTCATGGAGTTCTTCGGTAGAACGATTGATGAAGTGCGCAAATGGGAAACCAACGACGTTATTCATCCAGACGACCTCCAGCGCGTGATTGGCGCCTTTTCGACATCCCTTATAAACGGAACTCCTCTCGACGATGAGCACAGGTACCGCAGGGCAGATGGAGTCTATCGGTGGTTCCATGTTCGTTCCGTTCCGTCGCGAGACAAAAACGGCCGGATTACACGCTGGTATGCCCTAATAACGGATATAGAAGACCGGAAGCGCGGTAAGGAGCGGTTGCGGCGCAGTGAGGAATACCTGGCGGAGGGCCAACGTCTCAGTCATACCGGGAGTTTTTCTTGGCGGGCGGACACGGACGAATTTGCGTTTTCGGAGGAGGCTTATCGAATCTTCGAATTTGATCGCGATACCCCCGTAACTCTCGAGAGAATCGGCAGCCGCATCCATCCCGAAGACATCCGGCTGTTGTCCGAAAAGATTGCGCGGGCGCGAACTGAGGCCAGTGCCCATGACTACGAAATGCGATTGCGGATGCCAGACGGTTCGGTCAAATACCTGCACACGGTCTCTCATGGTAGTCGGGACCAACAGGGCAGGCTTGAATACATCGGCGCGATTCAGGACATCACTCGGCGCCGGCTCTCAGAGGAAGCTCTCGGCAAGGCGCGATCCGAACTCGCGAACGTGTCCAGGATGACGAGCCTCGGAGTGTTAACAGCGTCCATCGCGCACGAAGTCAACCAGCCTCTTTCGGGCATCGTCACCAATGCCAGCACCTGCCTGCGGCTGCTCTCCGCCGATCCTCCCAATGTCGAAGGCGCCCGCGAGACCGCGAAGAGGACCATTCGCGACGGCAATCGTGCGGCTGAAGTGATCGCACGGCTGCGCACCCTGTTTAGCAGGAAAAACGCGACATTCGAAATGTTCGACTTGAACGAGGCGGTGAAGGAGGTAGTTACGCTATCCGTCGGCGACCTGGAGCGAAATAGGGTCATTCTGCAGTCGGACCTCGCTATTGATTTGCCATCTGTGTCCGGGGATCGAACTCAGATTCAACAAGTCATTCTGAATCTGCTTCGAAATGGCTCGGATGCAATGAAGGCGGTCGATGATCGCCCAAGGGAGATGCTGATTAAGACAGAAAGCGACGAAAGTGTAGTGCGCGTCAGCGTCAAAGATACGGGAATGGGATTCGACTCGCAATCTGAGAAGAAACTGTTCGAGGCCTTTTATACGACGAAAAGTGACGGCATGGGAATCGGACTTTCCATCAGCCGATCGATTATTGAGAGTCATCAAGGCAGACTCTGGGCAGTCCGGAATGAAGGCCCGGGAGCAACGTTTATGTTCTCTATTCCGCGCGGCACCAATACCTAGGTCCAATAGACGACGTACCTCTGCAGGCGCATGCTTTGCCCATGAAGTCCCTAGACCAGGGGCGCGCCATTCAACGTCCATTGGTGGCAGTGGTCGACGATGACGAGTCTGTCCGCGAGTCACTGCCCGACTTGCTGGGGGAGTTTGGCTTGCGCAGTAAGGTGTTCTCATCCGCAGAGGATTTCCTCGCTTCTGATAGCGTCGGTCAAGTGAAATGCCTGGTGCTGGACATCGCCATGCCGGGCATGTCGGGATTTGATCTGCAGCACGAATTAAAGGTTCGCGGCTATAACATTCCCATCGTCTTTATAACCGCCCAGAAAGACGAAACGGTTCGCAAGAGAGCATTGGAAGGGGGGGCAGTGGGATTCCTGCCCAAACCCTTCAGCGACACTGCTCTTCTGAAGGCGCTCAATACCGCGCTTGGATTAGATTCAGCAACGCCGGATTCCTGGAGTATTGCGGAGTAGAATGAATCTGCCGGAAGAGTCAGGTTATGAACGGAGAGCATTGCTTATGTCGCACGCCACATCGAACGTGTTTGTCGTCGACGACGATATCTCCGTGCGAGAGTCCCTGGAGTTGCTGATCCGATCCGAGGGTTGGCAGCCGCAGACTTTCTCGTCGGCACAGCATTTCCTTTCTCATCCCCGGACGCCTGTTCCTAGCTGCTTGGTTCTCGATATCTCCATGCCCGGCCTGAATGGCCTTGAACTGCAGAAGCGTGTTGCTATTGAACACCCTGACGTGCCCATCATCTTCATCACAGGGCACGGCGACGTGCCAAAAACGGTGCAAGCGATGAAAGCAGGCGCCGTCGAATTTCTCACAAAGCCCTTTAACGATGAAGTTCTGCTCAAGGCCGTCCGGCAAGCCCTCGAACGCAGCCGCATTGCTCTTGGCCAGCAAGCGGAGATCAACGAGCTCCAAGAGCGTTACTCGTCTCTCTCCCCACGCGAACGAGAGGTAATGGAGTTGGTCGTCTCCGGTCTGTTGAACAAACAAGTTGGGGGCGAGCTTGGCATCAGCGAGATCACGGTTAAGGCCCATCGAGGTAAAGTCATGCAAAAGATGAAGGCCGATTCTCTCGCTGACCTAGTGAGGATGGCCGCTAAGCTCGACCCCGTGCATCCGGCAAGTCATTTGGCTTGACGGCAGTTTAACCCGTTTGAGTCCGCGATAGGTTCTCCCCGGAAGGAATCGCTCCGAGCGATGTGCTTTGTGGTCGCCATCTTGCTCATCTGCACGAGCCAGCCCTAGTGGCACTTCGTTTAGAAAAGACAGAGGTGAACCATATGAGAGCGCCTTTAGCTTACGTTCAGGATCAGACCGTCCGGCCATGTTCACTCTCTGCGGAGCTTCCGTAAGAGCAAATGCTCTGGCTGTGTCAGGATTGTGTCAAAAACCTATCTGTTTTGGCCGCTGGGGTTAGCTTTGGAGCGAAAAGCAGATGCCCCAAGTTATTGTAAAGAAACGAAAAGTGAAGAAAGCAACAGAAGTTTTAGAGACGTCTCGGCGGCTTGCAAAGCAGGTGCTCTCCCAGCTGAGCTACACGCCCAGTTCTACGGCACTACTAACATTCTATGACACTTAGGCTGAAACTTCCGCCCCCTTTTCTTGCTTCGATTTCTGGACAATCGGTACAACAGAAGCATCTTTGGACACCGGAAGAACGAATCCGTACCCTACTCGGTCCGCTTCATCGAGGCGTAATTCCGTACTGCCTCAGCCGGTCCGACGCGTCTCGCGCAGAAAGACCTGAGTTCGCGGATGGGACCCGCGGGGGTTGCGCATGAATATCTGTCGGCATCGAACTCATTCTCGCGATCTCGCTGCTGCCTTTCTTGTACCCTCACGCCACCCAGCCGACCATAGCTTGCCGCAAGACCGCACGGGATGCTAACTTGTTTTTCCCGTGAAGCAAGAGGCGACCGCGCGCGAAATGCAACGGAGGCTAGGCGAGGCTGATCGGTGGCGGCTCCTGGAGTCCGCTCCCGACGCGATCGTGATTGTTGACCACTCCGGCCGAATCGCGTTCGTGAATTCCCAGACCGAACAGATATTCGGGTATTCATCGCAGGAACTCGTCGGCCAGACGGTGGAAGCTCTGATTCCGGAGGCCGCGCGGCATGCGCACGTCCGGCATCGCGACGCCTACGCTGCGGCTCCCCACACACGGGCGATGGGAGCGACGCTGGACCTGAAGGGGCAGCGCAAAAACGGCAGCAAGTTTCCCGTTGAGATCAGCTTAAGCCCGCTCTCGGAAGGCAATGGACAATTCGTGATCAGCGCGATACCGGCCGAGACGCTCTTCCGCCTCTGCGGTTGTCAGGCCCGCAGGGCGTCCAACGCTACTCGCACCGCCGCTTTCCATGAGAGCCGATTGTAGCTCGCGGGAAATTCCACAGGGTAACACGACGCCCTTGACAATCCTTCTCCTGAAAACCTAAAATCCCATAGGCGAAGAAAAAGCGAAAGTATAGATCCCCTTCTTTTCGCCCTTCGCGGTTCGCCATGAGCTCAAAAGCCGCTGCTTTGCGTTTGCACGTCGAATCCTCGCTGTCTGCTCGTGTCGCGACTCCCTTTCAATATCGCGACCGCTGGATTTTGCAAACGGTTCCCGCCGGCATTCCTCCCGTGGATCTTCTTACCGGAGGATTCCCCCGAGGCAGCCTGACGGAAATCTATGGGCCGCCCTGTTCCGGCAAAACAAGTTTGTTGATTTCCGCACTGGCTTCCCGAACCGCAGCGTCGGAGGTGTGCGCGCTCGTGGATGCCCGTGATGCCTTCGATCCCCCTTCCGCGAAAGCGGCCGGCGTGAATTTGAAACAGCTGCTTTGGGTGCGCTGCCGGAACGTTGACCAGGCTCTTCGCGCCACTGACCTGCTCATCCAGGGTGGCGGCTTCGGCTTGATTGCTCTCGATCTGGGCGATACCCCGGCGCACATGGTCCGCTACGTTCCCCTCCAGGTATGGTTTCGTTTCCGCCGGGCGGTGGAATGTACGCCTACGGTTCTCGTCGTCCTGGAGCAGGAATCGAACGCGAAAACGTGTGCGTCTCTGGTCCTTCAGCTCCGCGCGCAAGAAACACGATGGTCGCAGGCGTCCGGGAGCGCGGGAAAAATCTTGTTGCCGCATTCGTCCGGGTGTTTGCTCGACGGCTCGATAAACCATGCGGAAATCATTCGTTCTCGCGAGAAGCAGAAGGATCAGCGATGGATCGAGCCGGGTGAAATTTCCCTGGACGTGCGCGGCATGGGCGTCGATTTCGAAACGCACGCCGTGGAGAATTTTTCCCGCGCCTTGCCCGGCGCACTCAGCCCGGGGGGAGGGCCCAGACAAAGGTGAAGAGTTTTTCCAGTCCCTTTGCTTTTGCGCCGGACTTTTATGGCATTCGCTTCTATTTTCGTCCCCAATTTTACGCTGCAGGCGGTTGTACGCGTCGAGCTTGGCCTGCGCGAGTGCGCCTTTGTTTTGGTCGATGGAAATCCGCCGCTATGCAGCGTGGTGGCCCTCAACGAAAAAGCCGCCCGGGCAGGAATCGAATTGGGGATGACGAAAGCGAACGCCGCACAATTCGCGGGCCTGGAAATTCACCTCCGTTCCCGATCGCAGGAAAAAATAGCCCACGCGGCGCTGCTCGACATCGGCTGGTCGGTTTCCCCGCGAATGGAAGACACCGCGCAGGACACGATCGTTCTGGATCTATCCGGCTTGAGCTGCTTATTCGGCTCGGAAGGAGATATCGGCGCGCATCTCGTGCAACGTTCTTTGGAATGCGGCTTGCACTCAAACGTCGCCATCGCCTCGAATGTCGATACGGCTCTGATCGCTGCGCGAGGTTTTGCGGGAATCACGGTGATTCCGCCCGGCCAGGAATCGAAGTATCTGGGCGATTTGCCTGTAAGCGTTCTTTCTCCATCCCTCGAGATCGCCGAAACATTGCGCCGCTGGGGCGTGCACACGTGCGCCGCTTTTGCTGACCTCCCGGTTTTGCAGCTCTCCGAACGTCTCGGCCAGGAAGGAGTCTGCCTCCACGCCCTGGCGCGCGGCGCTCATTCGCGCTCGCTTGCAATTGCAGAACCCGCTCATTGCTTTGAAGAGGAAATGGAACTGGACGATGCCGTCGAAGAGCTCGACCCTCTTTCGTTTCTTCTGGGTCGGTTGCTCGACCAGCTCTGCGCGCGTTTGGCGGCGCGCTCCCTGGCCACAGCCGCCATTCACGTGCGTTTTGAGCTCCAGCCGTCTTTCGAAAATGCCTTGGACCTTCGCAAGGAAATGTTTCGCTCTTCCCATCCGCCCGGCCTGTATGAAAAGGAGATGCGGCTCCCCGTCCCGGTGCGCGATTCGAAAATGCTCCTGAAATTGCTGCGTCTGCGCCTGCAACTGAATCCGCCCGGCGCGCCGATTCAAAAAATCCGGCTGGCGGCGGATTCCGCCCGGCCGCGCGCAACGCAGGGAGGCTTGTTTCTCCCCAGCTTTCCCGATCCCGAAAAACTGGAGCTTACGATCGCGCGCATTGCGAACGTCGTGGGCGAAGGGAATGTCGGCTCGCCGTCCCTGACCGATACCTACCGCCCGGGAGAATTTCAGATGCGGCGGTTTCTGACCCCTCTGGATGCCGCGGAAGCAAAACGCAATCATGGCGGCGTTCTCTCTGCGGGAAAACAGCTCAAAGACTTCAAAGTCCCGACGAGCTTTCGAGCCTTTCGCCCGCCCGTTCTCGCAAACCTGGAACTGCACGCAGGCCATCCCACGCGTGTTGTTTTTCAGGGCCGGCGCGGAGAGGTGCTGGCCGCTTCCGGTCCGTGGCGCACGTCGGGCGACTGGTGGCGGGAAGATCCCTGGCAGCAGGATGAATGGGATCTGGAGATTCAATTCCATTCTTCGCCGGAGCGCCGCGATGCGTCCGCGGATTCTCATCCCGATTGCGGTCTCTATCGCTTTTACTACGACTCGCTGCGCAAAAGCTGGTTTGTGCGGGGAATCTACGACTAATGTATGTCGAGCTTCACGCGCGGTCTGCGTTCAGTTTTCTCGAAGGTGCCTCTTCGCCTGAAGAATTGGCCCGCGTGTGCTCGGAAAGCGGCATGCCCGCCATGGCGCTGCTCGATCGCGACGGCGTGTACGGCTCGCCGCGTTTTCACCTGGCGGCGAAAAAACTTTCGCTCCGGGCCCACATCGGCGCGGAAGTCACGTCCGCCGCGGGCTGGCGCTATCCCTTACTCGTCGCGTCGCGCGAGGGCTACCAAAATTTGTGCCGCCTCGTCACGCGGATGAAGCTCCGCGCGCGAAAAGGCGAGGGCTGCGCCCTGCCGGAGGAAATCGCCGCAATGAGCGGCGGCTTGATCTGCCTGACGGGAGGCGGAGAAGGTCTGCTCGCGCATGCCCTGGCGCAAGGCGGGATCGAAGCCGCCTTGGAATGCGTGCAAGAGCTTTGCCGGGCGTTCGGTCGGCAAAACGTTTACGTGGAGCTCCAGCGCCATTTCTGCCGCGAGGAGGAAGCGCGCAACCAGGCCGCCGTCTCGATCGCGCGTAGGCTCAAGCTGCCGTTGCTGGCGGCGAATGGCGTCTCGCATGCCCTGCCGCAGCAGCGCGAAGTGCTCGATGTCTTCACCTGCATCCGCCATCACCGGACGCTCTCGACCGCCGGCCGTTTGCTGTCCCGCAATTCTGAGAGGTATTTCAAGGCGCACGCGGAAATGGCGCTGCTTTTTTCCGATCTTCCCGAGGCGATTGCCAATACGGAGGTTCTTTCTTCACGCTTGGAATTCACTCTGAACGACCTCGGATACAAATTCCCCATTTACCCGGTTCCGGATGGCTCCTCGGAGATGCAGTTTCTTCGCCGGCGCGCGCACGAGGGCATGATTGTCCGCTACGGCGCGGACGATGAACGGGCGCGGCGCCAGATCGATCGCGAGCTCGCGCTGATTGAGAAGCTCCATCTGGCCGGCTACTTTTTGATCGTCTGGGATATTGTCCGCTTTTGCCGCGAAAAAAATATTCTCGTGCAGGGGCGCGGCTCCGCGGCCAATAGCGCCGTTTGCTACGCCCTCGGCATCACCGCAGTCGATCCGGTGGGAATGGACCTTCTCTTCGAGCGGTTTTTGTCTGAAGAGCGCGGCGAGTGGCCGGACATCGATCTGGATCTCCCGAGCGGCGATCAGCGGGAACGCGCTATTCAGTACGTCTATGAACGCTATGGAAAACTGGGCGCGGCCATGACCGCCAACGTCATCACCTATCGCGGGCGTTCGGCGGCCCGGGAAATCGGCAAGGCTCTGTCGTTCGATTCCGAAACGCTCGATCGCTTGGCCGCCCTCGTGGGGTCGTGGGAGTACAAGGATCCAAGCGACACGCTCGCTCGCCAGTTCCGCGATGCCGGTCTCGACCTCCAGCATCTGCGGATTCGGAAGTTTTTCGAGCTTTGTCAGTCCGTGCAGGATTTGCCGCGCCATCTGGGACAGCATTCCGGCGGAATGGTGGTGTGCCAGGGGCAACTGGATTCCGTCGTCCCGCTCGAACCCGCCACGATGCCGGGCCGCGTGGTCGTGCAATGGGACAAGGAAGACTGTGCCGACATGGGTATCGTGAAAGTGGACCTTCTCGGCCTGGGAATGATGGCCGTGCTCGAGGAGTCGCTCCGGATCATTCGCCGACACTATGGAGAGGAGGTCGATCTCGGCCATCTGCCGGCGAACGACCCTGCCGTCTATGCCGCTCTGCAAAAGGCGGACACGGTCGGGATGTTTCAAGTCGAGAGCCGGGCACAGATGTCGTGCCTGCCGCGTCTTCATCCGAAATGTTTCTACGACATTGTTGTCCAGGTGGCGATTATTCGTCCCGGACCCATCGTCGGGAAAATGGTGCATCCCTATTTAAGGCGCCGCCAGGGTCTGGAGTCGCCCGAATATTTTCATCCGGATCTGCGATCAGCCCTTGAACGCACGCTGGGAGTGCCCCTTTTCCAGGAACAGTTGCTGCGCATGGCGATGATCGCCGCGGGATTTACGGGCGGCGAAGCCGAAGAGTTGCGGCGGGCCATGGGATTCAAGCGCTCCGAGGCGCGCATGAAAGAAATCGAAATCAAACTTCGGCGCGGAATGCAGGCAAAAGGAATCACCGGAGAAATGCAAGACAAAATCGTCCAGTCGATCAGCTCTTTCGCGCTCTATGGATTTCCCGAATCGCACGCGGCCAGTTTTGCGCTGCTCGCCTACGCCAGCGCCTATCTGAAATGCCATTATCTTGCGGCCTTCACCGCCGCGATGCTGAATAACCAGCCGATGGGCTTTTACCGGCCGGCCACGCTCGTGAAGGACGCTCAGCGCCACGGGTTGAAATGCAGGCCCATCGACCTGACGCGCTCCGACTGGGAATGCACGCTTGAAAAGATTCCTCAAGGATTCGCGGTGCGCCTGGGATTGTGCTACGTCAAGGGCTTGCGCAAGGAAACCGCGCTCGAAATCATGTGCCAGCGCGCGGTGCGCCCATTCGCGTCGATTGACGATTTGAAACAGCGCGTCCCTCAAATTCAAAAATCCGAGCTGACCGCGCTCGCTGAAACTGGCGCCTTGAATTTCATGCCTGCCCGCCGCGGCTTCCATCGCCGCGACGCTCTTTGGCAAGTCGAGCGCGCCGCTCGCCGGCCCGGACCATTGCTCGAGACGCGGGAGAATTTGCAGGAGCCGGATGGCGGCATCCCTGCCGAAGCCGCCGCCAGGCCGGATGAGTCTGCCGTCGATTCCGATTCGCCGCTGCGGCCCATGACCGCCGAAGAAAGATTGGTGGCGGACTTCCGCGGCACGGACCTGACGGTGGGGCCTCATCCGATGGCGTATCGCCGCGCGGAAATGAAGGAGCGCGGAATCCATGCGGCCATCGAGCTTGCGAAACTTCCCGACGGCGCGCGCGTGCGCGTTGCCGGAGCGGTGATTGCGCGCCAGCGCCCGGGAACAGCCAAGGGTTTTGTCTTTCTCAGTCTGGAAGACGAAACGGGAATTGCGAACGCAATCATCCCGCCGCCGCTATTCGAGCGGGATCACACGGTGGTTGTCCACAATCCTTTTTTGCTGATCGAGGGTACGCTGCAAAATCAGGAGAATGTGGTCTCGGTGAAGGCCGACCGCGTCCTGCCTCTGCCGATTTCGCGCGCCGAAGTGGCCTCCCACGACTTCCATTGAAAAAATCTATCGGCTTGCTTCCGGCAGGTCGTCCTTCCATCCCAGAATCGCTTCCGAAGTATCGCGCGCCGCTCCCAGCCGCTCGCGCGCCATCGCCCAGCGCGCTCGAATCAGCCGGGACACCGGCGCGTCGAGCCGCACCGCCTCGCCCAGGTCCGCCGCGATCTTCACGTCCTTCGCCATCAGGCCCAGCGCAAAACCGGTGGCGAATTTGCCGCCCAGCACCTGCTCTTTGATCATGAATTCGGTCGTGAAATTCCGGCCCGTAGAGACGTTCAGGATGTCCACCATCGTTCCCTGGTCCAGGCCGAATCGCTCGCCGATCAGCAGTGCCTCCACGACGGCCGTATATCCCGCTGCAGCGATGTAGTTGTTCAACGCTTTCATGGCGTGGCCCGTTCCCAGCGCGCCGGTTTCGAACAGCTGCTTGCCCATCGACTGAAGCAACGGCTTCGCCCGCTCGATCGCGGCCTTATCGTTTCCGCCGATCATGATCGCGAGCGTGCCGCTCTTGGCCCGCGGGACCGCGCCCGAGACCGGTGCGTCTAACAAAATTACGCCAGATCGTTCGAGCGCCTTTCCCAGTTCGCGCGTCCCGACCGGCTCGGACGAGCTCATGTCGATCACCAGCGTGCCCGGCCGCAAAGCCACCGCGAAAGCGCCGCCTTGATTCTCAAGAAGCGCCTCGCGGACGATTTTTCCGGTCGGCAACATCGTGACCGTTACTTCGTTTTGCGCGACTTCGCCGAGATCGGCGGCCGCGTGGCAACTGTGCTCTCGCGCGAACCGGGCGCTGCGCTCGGCGTCCAGATCGAATACCGTAAGCTCATGGCCCGCCCTGAAAATATTGGCTGCCATCGGCCATCCCATGTTTCCGATTCCGATGAAACCGACGCGCATGGCCGCTCCTTTACTCGAGTCCCATATCTTTCAGCACTTCGGTCGCGTGGTTGAAGCTGTCCACGCCTGCCGGAACTCCGCAGTAAATCATGCTGTGCAGCAAGACCTCGCGAATATGCTCCTTGGTCAGCCCGTTCTTGATCGCGCCGCGAACGTGCCCCTTCAGCTGGTTCGGTTTGTTGAGCGCCACCAGCATCGCCATGGTCAGCATGCTGCGCGTCTTTCGGTCGAGCAGCGGCCGCGTCCACACTTCACCGAAGCAATAACGAGTCACGATATCCTGGAGCGGACGATTGAAATCCGTGGCCGATTCGAGGACCTGGTCGGAAGCGGCCGGCCCGAACATGTCCCGCCGGACTTGCAATCCCTCGGTAAAGGTGTCCGGGTTGCCCGCGGTTTGCTTTGCCGAACTCGGCCGGTGCGCCGGTGCCTTCACGTCGAAGTGGACTATGGTGACGCCGCCCGTCGCATAGTTCGCCACGTCCGCCGCGACCCTCTGCCCGACGGGAGATTGCATGGCTGCTCCCATCGCGGCCTCGCTCGCGAATTCGCCTTCCCAGATGCAGAAGTAGGGAGATGGGCTCCCTGAGCCTTCGATCGAAAAACTGTAACGGCTGGACAGAAGTCCCGGAAGTTGCCCTGCGAGGGGCAAATGTGTTTCCTCGTAGTAGCGCTTGAAATGGGCAGGATCCTTCGGCGGCGGATACAGTGCGAGAACTTTGTGCATGGCGGTCGTTTTCCTTTTCGGTGAGGTTGAGGTACGTCAAAGTATTCCAAGTGCTGGTTGGATGGCAATGTGGTATGCGGGCTTGGCGTTGTCGATCAGTTTGAGATTGAAGGTGGGTCGCGAGAAGGGCGGAGTTTTGACGACTAGAAAAATGGAAGTGCCTGATATCGCGATATTTAACAAGGTTTCTAATCGGCACGATTGTCGATTAGCTTCGCCACCTTTCGCCTTTTCTGTTGGGGGTCCGGGCGAGTGCCCGCGACAGCGAACCCGTGCTTTCAATTGGTGTCTGGGGAACCCTCCGCAGTAGGGCAGGCGAGGCTCTGCGGCTCGTCACGTTTTGGTCAATTCGATTTTCAAAGAACGCCAGAGCCTCGTCGAGAGGCCTGCCTTGCCAGGCGCAAGTAGCGCCTCGATTTACGCTAGCACACAGAAGATTCAAAGTGTCAAGAAAGGCCTGTGGACTTGGCAGTCCTGACCGGTTGTCCCATTTTGGAAGTGACAGCAGATCCCTCGTCGGCGCAAACGGCGCGCCTCGCTCGGGATGACAGCGAAGGGCGCAAGTACGGCACCTTATATGCGAAAGAGTTTGCGTGCGGTTTCGCCGAGGATGTGGCGTTTCGCTTGCTCGTTCAGAAACGGCAATCCGGCGATGCGTGCGGGAACGTCGAAATCCCAGTGCGGCCAGTCGGAAGAATACATCAATTGAGTCTCGGCGTGCACGGCCTTGAACGTCGCTTCGAGCATGTGCGGGATCGTCACTTCCAGCGGCTGCGAGGTGAAGTACATCTCCTGGATGTACTCGCTCGGCAGCCGTTTCAGCAAAGGGGCGTCGGACTGGCGCATCAGGTATTCGTGATCGAGCCGTTGCATCATGAACGGCACCCACGCCAGTCCGCTCTCGATCCAGATCACCTTGAGCTTGGGAAAACGCTCCGGCAGGCCGTTCACGATCCAGTTCGCCATGTGCGTCATGTTGCAGGTCACGAACGACATCGAGTGAACCGCGAGGAAGCGGTTCATTGTGGACGTCATCGTATCGCCCCAGGTCGGGCCGGCGTGAAATGCCAGCGGCAGGCCGCGCTCTTCGAGCTCCTTGTACACGCGCATGTACATGTTCTTATAAACGCCCGCGTGGCGCTGGCTCGTGACCATGAATCCGACCACACCCGGCGTCTCGCCGAATTCGCGAATCATCTTCATGCAGGCGTCGGGATCGTGGAAGGGAAGGCAGAGCAGAGTCTTCACGCGCACTTCGCGCGGCAGAATCGTCTCCGTAAACCAGCGGTTGTAGGCGAACGTCATCGCAGTGACGATGTCCGGCTCCGGGTGCAGCCCCATCTCCAGCATCGGTTGCGGGAAAACCACTTGCATCCGAATTCCCATGGAATCCATGGCGCGGCGCACCAGCGTCAGGTCGCGGTGTTCGTCTGTCTTCTCCACAGGCTCGCCGAGTTCGCACTGGTGCGGGATTCGCCCAAACACATCCTGAAACGTCAGTCCCACCGGGTGGTTGCTGAACGCCAGCTGTTTCGCGTTCGGCCAGTTCTGCGTCATCGAGATCGCGTTGTGGCGCAGCACGGGATTCTCAAGATGATTCAGGATGTCGGCCCACGAATCGAATTCCACGTGATGCGCGTCCACGTCCACGATGAAATAATCGCCAAGGTTGTAACGCTTGATGTCGCGCCGCGCATTGGCGAGGATTTCGCGCGAATCGGTCCGCGTAGTGATCTGCTGCACCTTGTGCTCGCTTGCGCTGCTCACGCCGTTGATGGTCTCGGTTTTACTCATGGTCCTGTCCTCGAACTCGAGAAAAGTCAGCGAGCGGTTGGCGTCGTGCGCGAGAACCAGAGCGCTAGATCGAAGGGGTTCATGTGCTGGGCGCGCAGCAGAGCGCACGCCACCACCATCGCTTCCGTGGTGGATACGCTTGCGTCGATTGCCGGCACTTCGCGCTCGAGTTCTTCCGCGAACGCCGCGTAAAGTTTCACCGCTCCGGTCATCAGATTCGTCACGTCTTCGCGCGGCACCCCGGCTAGTCCGCCCTCGCGAATCGTACTCTCGATTCGCCCGCGCAATGCGGCGACCAGTCCCGACAACTTCCCGGCTTCCTCAGACGGTGACATAGATTCCGTCCGCGGCCTCTTCCACCGCCACCCGGATCAAGCGCGCGGCGCGCCGTCCCGGATGCACGCCCGTCTTGATGTCGTACTCAAAGCCGTGCCAGGGGCAGACGATGCGCAGGCTCGATTCGTCGAAAGCGAATCCGTGGCTTTCGCCGTGCTCGTCGATCACTTCCGTCACTCCCGGGATGATCTTTCCCTGGCAGACGGGTCCGCCCTGATGAGCGCAGGTGTTCAGGTAGGCGTAGAGGTTCCCATCCACGCGGAATATGCCGATGGTTGTCTCGCCCACGTCGACTACCAGCCGGCCGCGCTCCGGGACCCGGTCACTCGTCCCGACGAAAACCTTTTGAGATGTGGTTGGCATGCGCCCCCGAACCCCAGTGATCTCACTCCGCGCACGTCTCGCCGCCGTGGCGCGGCCGCCAATCGGGCGTATTGTATGTTGAGAACTACCGCTTATCAACTCGCCCGCGCGCGTCCGATGTGGTATACTTCAGTTGCGCTGGATACAGCGGTTTTGTGGTGTGGTTCCTCATCGTTGAGTATCTGCTGAGAATACCCCGCCTTCTGTCTCTTCCGAAGTCGT
This sequence comes from Candidatus Acidiferrales bacterium, assembly GCA_035279445.1. GTDB lineage: Bacteria > Acidobacteriota > Terriglobia > Acidiferrales > UBA7541 > Palsa-295. The sequence continues at coordinate 15,043 of DATEHV010000017.1, forward strand.
CGGCGTAATTTAAACAAGGACTGGAAATGCAGGTCGCCGTGCCCTCCGGGAATCACCCGTGCGGGCCGCCTGCCGCATCCTCCAGAGAAAAAACACTCAGAACATGCAGAATTTTTCAGAACTACCGATTTCAAGCTATACCCAGGAGCGGCTGTCGTCCGCGGGTTTCGCGGTACCGACTCCGATCCAGGCAGCGGCAATCCCGCAGGCCCTGACGGGCAAGGACGTTCTCGCCACCGCTCAGACAGGCACGGGGAAGACGCTCGCGTTCCTGATACCGGTGATTGAACGGCTGCTCCGGGAGAAGACCCCTGGAGTCGCCGCGCTCGCCCTCGTCCCCACGCGCGAACTCGCCATGCAGGTCGTCGATCAATACGACGCACTGCGAGGCAAGCAGCTAGCACCCGCGGCTCTCGTCGTGGGCGGCCTCGCCGAAGGGCACCAGCTCAACGCCCTTCGCCAGGGAGCTCGTCTGGTCGTCGCCACGCCCGGACGCCTGGAAGACTTCCTCGACCGAAAACTCGTGAATTTCCACGCGCTCCACATCCTCATCCTTGATGAGGCGGATCGCATGCTGGACATGGGATTCCTTCCCCCGATTCGCAGAATTGCCTCCGTCCTGCCCAAAAACCGGCAGACGCTCTGCTATTCGGCAACTCTGGAAGCCTCGGTTGCTCATCTCGTGCACGATTACATGAGGCGACCCGTGCGCGTCGCACTCGGCTCGATATTGAAGCCGTGTGAAAACGTGAGCATGCGCGCATTCGAAGTCTCGACCGATCGCAAACTTGAAGTGCTGTGCCGATTGGTCGCTCAGGAAAAGGGCCGTTGCCTCGTCTTCGCGCGGACGAAACGCGGAGCCGAACGTCTGGCGTTGAGTCTGTATCGCGAGGGTTTCGCCGCCGCCGTGATCCACGGCGGTCGCTCGCAGTCCCAGCGGACTGCCGCACTAGCCGGATTTCAGAAGGGGCGTATCCGCATCCTGGTTGCTACCGATCTGGCCGCCCGCGGCATTCACGTCGACGACATCGCGCAGGTCATCAACTATGATTTGCCCGAATTGGCCGAGAACTTCATTCATCGCGTCGGCCGCACGGGTCGCGCGGGCGCGCAGGGCCTGGCTACGACAATCTTTGGAGCCGATCAGCGCGGAGAACTGCTTGCGCTCGAACGCACGCTCGGAATCAAGGTCGAGAGACTGCAAGCCGCCGATCTGCCGGAAAGAAAGGACCGCAAGTCCTCCGTGCATCGGGTTCTTTCGGCTTCCAGCTCCAGGATCAGCCGCCTCCCCGGCGAATTCTTGCAGGCGCAAACCATGTAAGCCCCTGATGTCGTCATTCCGAGCGGGGCGTCTCGACATCTTTTCTTGCCAGAGATCGATGACATCGATCTCCGGGTCGGGACGCGAAGTCGAGGAATCCCTCTTCGGCGTCAACAAATAGAGCTGCCGCTGAAGTCCTGGCTTTTCGAAAACGACATTGATTACTGAGGCCCGGCCGACTATTCGACCGGGCCTTTTCATCTCCACCCTAACAATTCTCCGTTGACACCTGCATCTCGAATGTGAGGTATAGAGGGCTGCGAATTCTCATTTCGCCGCGCTGGACCGAAAAATCCAGCCCGATTTCCGAGGCCGCGATGTTTGAGCAGAGCCTGAATCCCACCGGCCACCTGTGGCTGACTGTCTTGGCAGCTCTGGTCCCGCTCGTGGCTTTGATCTTGATGCTCGTCGTGTTTCGAATCACGGCTTGGTTCGCCGCGATCCTCGGTGGCGTGGTTACAATCGCTCTCGGCGTTGCCGTTTGGCATGCGCCCCTCGGCGATGCGATGAAGTCATATTGGTACGGCGGCCTGACCGGAACCTGGGCGATCGGCTGGATCACCTTCTGGGGCCTGACCATCTTCAACACGCTCGTGCTCACCGGGAATTTCGACCGGTTCAAGAAATGGATGGTCCATCACGCCACCGCCGACATTCGCATTCAGACGATCATGCTGGCTTGGGCTTTTGGAGCTTTGCTGGAAGGGCTGGTGGGATTTGGCTATCCCTGGGCGGTGGTCGTCCCCATCCTGGTGGGGCTGGGGATTGCCGATCTGGAAGCGATCCGCGTTGCGGCGCTCGCGAACAACGCGCCGGTATCCTACGGCTCGCTCGGCACCCCCATCATCGGACTCGCCGCAGTCACGGGCCTGCCTCTCTTGCGGCTTTCCGCATCCATCGGAAACGTCGTCGCCGTTCTTGCACTTCTTCCGCCATGGATACTCATTTACCTGGTCAGCGGCTGGGAAGGCGTAACCGAAGCTTGGCCTCTCGCAATCGTCGGATCGTTGTCCTATATCGCCGGACAATGGCCCGTTGCGCACTTTCTGGGGCCGTATTTGCCGGACCTCAGCGGTGCGCTCGTTTCCTTTTGGGCTCTCTTTCTGTTTGTGAAACTCTGGCGTCCAAGGACGATTCGCGGGTTCGGCGGCGTTGCGCTAAAACCTGCATCTGCAGTGGCCTCGAATTCGCTCGAATTGACTTCGGTGCGCGAAGCATTCTTCGCCTGGGTTCCCTACGTCGTCCTTGTCCTGGTCGTCGTCGCGTGGACGGGCCCGTGGTCCAAACTTCCCTCCATGATCGCGTTCAAGTGGTCGATCGCAACGAGGTCTTCGGTTACGCAGGCGCCGCTCGCGTCCGTCTTCAATTTCACGCCGTTCAGCGGCGGCACTTCGATTCTCGCGTCATGGCTCGTGATCCTGGCGATCCTGCTGCCAAGTCGAAGAACTTTGCGGGAAGTCTTCTTGAAAACATTCAAGCAGATATGGGGCGCCCTGCTGGTCGCGTTCTTTATCTTCGGGCTCGCGTATGTTTTCGTTTACGCGGGTATGGCCAACTCGCTCGCGTTCGGCCTCTCGAAGATTGGCGTCTTCTTTATTGTGCTGGCTCCCATTTTGGGATGGATCGGCGTCGCCCTCTCGGGAAGCAACACATCCACCAACGCGATGTTCGGTCCGGTGCAGGCGGTGACGGGCCGGCTCTTGAATCTGCCAGTTCTCCTACTGCCGTCTCTCAACTCAGTCGGCGCCGAAGTCGGAAAACCGATCGCGCCCCAGACGGCGAGCGTCGGCGTATCAACCAGCAAGTTCGTCCGCAGCGAAGGTCAAGTCATCCGCCACAACATGGGCTGGACGCTTGTCGTACTGGCTTATCTGATCCTGATCGCCGTCCTCTTTTACTACATGTTTCCCAATTCGATGTCGTTCTGATCGCGCTCGTCGTTCGGCAGCAGCCTGAAACCACCAGGCGCAGCGCCTCTGAAGGAAATTACCATCTTCTTGGAAGGCTGCACAATCCGGCTACTCCGGTTGCATCCAGCTCCAAGTCGCCGTTCGTGGAGCTCGGCCACGACTGGCATGACAAGGCTTGCTGAAACGCCACGTCATCGTCCGAATCAGTTCGGGGAGATCGTTTAATATACGAACGGAATCAGTTTCCGGGTGTGCTTTGCGTACTCATCGAAGGCCGCGCCGTAGTGGTCGTGAAGGTGGGAATCAAGTACGGGGATGTTTACGAACACAAATCCGGCGAGCATCAGCACCGGAATGATCGCCGTTATCCAGCCGCCCGCGAGCAGGCATGCCCCGGAGAACAAGACCAAGTCGCCGAAATAATTTGGGTGCCTTGAGTAGCGGAAGAGACCGTGCGTGTATAGCCGTCCCTGGTTCTCGGGCCGCCGTTTCCATAGATGCCGCGCGTATTCCGCATGCGAATTCATCCACGATCCTGCCACGAACAAAACCATGCCGATGCCGCCAACGACGCCCAGTGCGTCCGGGTTCGTCCCGCCCGAGATCGAGAGCAGAAGGGAAACGCCCAGCAGCCAGGGCGCAATCGTGAATACCTCGCTCCAACTCATGCCGCGTTTCAGAAACACAAATACCGTGAAAAGAAGCCGGATGTAGTAGATGCAGAAGATGGCCGCCAGGGTGATCCTTCGTCCGGCGTCGCCGGATGTCCAGGTCCATCCCAGCCAGCCGCCGGCGATTTCAAGTCCCCCTCTCAGCAGCAGCCACCAAATCATTGCGACCAACGCACCGGCGAGCACCCCCAGCACCACCCGCTGAGCCATGGAGGCATCGGTTCGCTCAAACATGCGCCTCTGGAGTTCCCGTCGATCCATGATCGGCCCCATTCGGATTGTAGCGTCTCTTCGCCTTGCCCGACGAGCCCTGCACTGCCTCCTTTTTCCCCGCCGCGATTTTCTGCAAGCAAACGCGCAAATCTGACTTGGCTAGCGATTCAACGGTGCACCCCGCACGCCGCCTGACTCTTTTGCTCGAGTCCTTTGCCCAAATATCCCTTGACACGTATATGCGTAATGGAGTATATAAAGCCCATGGAATCGGTATTCGAAATCATCGCGGAGCCGAACCGCCGCGCGATATTGAGCCTCCTCGTCTCGTCCCAGCAGTCGGTGGGAGAAATCGAGCGTCGACTTCGTATGCCGCAGCCGACCGTGTCAAAACATCTTCGAGTGCTGCGCGAGGCCGGTTTCGTGGAATCCACGGTGGACGCACAGCGACGCCTCTACCGGCTGAAACCCGAGCCACTCCTGGAGCTGGATGCCTGGCTGGATCAGTTCCGCCGGTTCTGGTCCGCTCACGTAGATGCTCTCGAACGCCACCTCGACCGCATGAATCCATCAACCAACACGAACGCAACACCAACAAGAAAGAAGACCAGGAAAAGAGAGCGCGGCAGAAACCTCGAACGTGACAAAGGAGACGAGAAATGAAAATCAAGGTGACCAGCGTATACGTGGACGATCAGGAAAAGGCACTGCACTTCTATACGAATGTACTGGGCTTTGCCAAGAAGACCGATTTCAGCAAGGGCCCATATCGCTGGCTGACCCTGGCCTCGCCTGAGGAGCCGGCAGGAACGGAGCTACAGCTGGCGCTCAACGACAACCCCGCGGCCAAAGCGTATCAGCAGGCGATATTTCAGCAGGGGCAGCCCGCAGCCATGTTTTTCACCGACAACGTCAAGGGCGACTACGAGCAGATCAAGTCCCGCGGCGGCGAATTCACGATGCCGCCCACGGACGTGACCGGCTCGACCATTGCGATGTTGAAGGACACGTGCGGAAACCTCATTCAGCTCACCCAGCTGGCACGGTACTCATAGAATTTGGCGGACGCCGGCGCCGCGGCTTGGACGGCGGTGCATGGCCAGGAGAATAAGATGAGCAATCCCGCGATGTACGTACCGGGCCCCGCCAGCGGGGCGCGTATACGAAAGGACGGAGAAAAGTGGACGCTCATTCTCGTCAGAGAACTGCGCCACGCCCCGGAAAAAGTCTGGCAGGCGCTTACCGACCCTGCGCATCTGCGCGAATGGGCGCCCTTCGACGCCGACGGGAGCCTGGGTACGGTTGGAGCCGTGGTGAAGCTCACCACGGTGGCCGCGCCCACGCCGCAGGTTTCCGAAACAAGAGTGACGCGAGCCGACGCTCCCAAGGTGCTTGAGTACAACTGGGGCGGCCAGGATATCCGGTGGGAACTCGAAGCCCTTGGTGGCGGCACGCGCCTGACGCTCTGGCACAACATCGACCGCCGCTTCATCTCCATGGGTGCTGCCGGATGGCACATTTGTTTCGATGTTCTGGATCGGTCTCTCAGCGGAACTCCGATCGGCCGTAAGGTTGGGATCGGGGTGATGAAGTTCGACGGTTGGCAGCGGCTGAACGCCGAGTACGCCAAGCAGTTCGGTATCGAAACGCCAGCTTGGCCTCCTCTCCCACGGACGTGAGCAGCGGGCTCTCGGGGCTATCCTACTCTTCCGGTGCGGCGTGCAGGCCAAGCCGGCGAGCGCCTGACCGCGCGGAGAGCATCCGCAAGAGAGGAAAAGAATTCGAAGGAACGGAGGGAGCGGCATGAAGAAGAGCCTCAGTCGGCAGAAACACGGGTCTCCCTCTCAGCTCATCGACGCGCGAATAAGAGAGCTACACGACTGGCGAGGCGCGACTCTCTCTCGGCTACGATGTCTGATCAAAGAGGCGGACCCTGGAGTGGTGGAGGAGTGGAAGTGGATGGGGACTCCCGTCTGGTCACACGACGGCATCGTCTGCACGGGAGAGACGTACATGAACGTCGTCAAGATGACGTTTGCCAAGGGAGCCTCCCTGAAGGACCCTTCACGTTTATTCAATTCCAGCCTCGACGGGAATGTCAGGCGCGCCATCGACATTCACGAAGGCGAAGAGATCAATGAGGCGGCCTTGAAGGTTCTCGTCCGCGCGGCAGTGGCCCTCAATCTCACGAGCAAGAGGAAGCCCAAGGCTCGGTAGACCCTGGACTCCAGCCCACGGCGCGAAGCGCCCTCGCGAGCGAGCGGCAAGCGGGCCAACTAGCTTCGTCGCACGTCCCGGCCGTCTCTCCTCCCATATGGAAACAGCCTCGACAGCAATCTCATGCGCCGAGCAGTTCGGCGACGAGGTCCCGAGCTGGACGCTGAAGGGCGCTCGGTCTTGAGGCCGGGGGCTAAAGAACCGGTGCTCCGAGCCGATTGATGATGGCGTCGTAATCGGGACCTGTCGTTAACCAGTTCAACACCGATTCTTAATGCCGCATAGCTATGGAAGGCCGCCGAAACGATTGAGGGACGAAAGCTTAATTTGGCTCCCCGGGCTAGATTCGAACTAGCAACATTTCGGTTAACAGCCGAACTGGTTGAAATCCTAAATGCTTTATCGTGTGTCGCTTAACCGGGAAAGACAGCGATTTTCAGTCCCTCAGTTGGGCTGCTTGGGCTACCACCAACGGCTGCGAGGCGTTTCCCGCGTCTCTGCATCCGGGCGTGGACTTTGAAATATCCTCGCTGATTCGTAAAACGCGTGAAGGACGGGGACCAAACGCTTATTCGCTCTGGCGAGGCGAGGGACGAACTGTTCCGGCTGCACACCACCGTCGAAGAGGGCGTCCCACATTGGTGTCGAGATAGATGAGTGTAGGGGTGATTCGAGTCGGGAATTGACTCTCAGTTACAATCCAACGCTCGCCCGGTGTACGAAGGTTTGAAAGTGAGTCCACGCGTTCACCACCACGCGGTCGTAGAATACGAACCGGAACATCATTTGCCCCTCCTCCATCTCAAGCATTTCGTAGCGGAAGACTTCGGGATGTGGCACGGGCATCGGAGTGTAGTGGCCCGACTCAAGCAGTTGCCGAAAATTTGCCCACGGGTCTGGTTGACCGCCGTGAACAGTTGCAGCGTAGCTGAAACTAGGCGTGAATACTTGCCAGCCTCCGCGATGCTTTCGGCCATAGTCATGGAAGTACAGGGCGTGTGCAACTGCACCCATCACCCGCTTGTGGCGCTCCAGATCAACAGGGTATGCGCCAGTCTCCTCCCGCTCGATTGCTATCGGCCTTAGATCACGGAATGTTCTCGCACGCAGTTTAGGACTACGGTCCAGCGAACGCTTGGTCGCTTCGAACACTTCCGCCGCCGCGTCGTTACTTCCATGCTGGGTCGAGATGACATTTCTGACGTATTCAACGTCCAAGGAATTCTTGGAATTGTGAGCGTCACACGACGGGACGGTCACAAGGTTGGACCGAAGTCGTTCAGGGAAGAAGCACTTGGGAGGAACGTGTTCCCGACTGACGGCCAATTCGTCGCACGTGTAGCAAGTGTCCTGCATTTCCCAATTTTATCACGCGCTGATTGCTGAACTGTCTTCACGGCTGATTGATACAATAGGTACGCAAAGAGGCAGGCAATGGGCGCGGAAAAGAAACGAATCGAGGCGTACATGCTCGCCGCTGCCCGTAACGCTGGCGTGCCGATACCCACGGGCGAAACTCCCGGCGAAGAACCTGACTTCAGATTCAATAGTGAAACCCCTGGACTGGGAATTGAACTTTCGGAAGTGCTACGCCCTGCCAGCAGCAATCACGGAATTTTGCCCGTCGAGCAAGAATCCTTCCACAAAGACATCATCACGAAAGCCCAGCACGACTATTACGATGCGCCTGATGCCAAGCCTGCTCATGTCAGCGTTTATTTCACGAACACTAAGGGCAAGAGACGCAACAAAGGAGAACTGGCCTGCGCTCTTACTGAATTTGTGAAGGCCAAAGTTCATCGGGCAAGTCCTTTTGTGAGTTTGTACCGACCTGAGACGCCCGATGGCTTCGATTCCATCGTTATCAGCATCGAATCAAGAGAATGGTGGTGCGGGGAAGGCGGAGGTTACACCCTTGACGACATACGCCCTCAGGTTGCCGCCAGAATCAGCGACAAAGACAAACTGGTTCCGACCTACCGAGCCAACTTGCCAACGGGTGCGAACGTTTGGCTTTTGCTTTACACCGGGGTCACTGTAGCGAGAAGCATGATGATTCCACGCGGAATCGAGGCGTGGAAATTCCTGTTCCGGTTTGACAGAGTGTTTTGGTTTACGGCTTTAGAGGGACGGTTCGCGGAGATTCAACGCGTGCCAAGGCGCCCTGGTGAGAATTCGTGGGTCGTTGAGACAGCTCATTGACGAAACCGAACATCCCCGGACTAGCTCAGCTCCGGGCGATCTCCGTCTGACGAGATCAGGAAAGAAAAGCTGCGCAAGCTAGTGAAGTGATCGTCAGAAGGCGTCATCATCCCGTCACATCGCTGTGGCAGATTATCGGCGGAGGGCGTCATGGACATCTTGTGGAGGTTGAAGGAGATGGAGTCTGAATGTTTGCGAATCGAGAATCGAGTCAAGCAACAGTTGGAGACTGTGAGGTCGGCAATGAAACTCGTGAGGGAGGAATGCCTGTCAACTTTCCGTGATAGACTTCCGGCCCATGAAGCCGGGAATAAAAGAGTTTCATAGCTTCATTCTCGACGATTTCGCCAAGCAGCTTCGGAAGGCTTATTTTGGTTTCGAGATTCTTTCAGAAGCGGACTTGCAAGCCGTCGCGTGGCATGCGATTCGCGGGTTCATCGAAAGTCATAGTTCCAGCAGGAAATTTAAGGTTCTGAACAAGCCCTATTTCAAGGACTTACGAATTCACCCCGATCTGGCGATATTCTACAAAGACAAACCCATTGTGTTGATCGAACTGAAAGAGAGAAGGAAACTCAGCCAGAACGTCGCAAGAAAGGAATGGAAGCGTCTGATAGAGATAAAGAAGAAAACAAAAGCGAAGCGCGGCTATCTAGCCTACGTCGCTCGCTGGGGTAAGCGTAAAACCCTGTCCGGGAAAAAAGGTAAGGGCGCAAAATACTTCTTTGAGGTCCCCGTCACGTTGGAAGCCGTGCATACGAGAGCAGAAGTGGTGGAATGGGAAGAGCAGTTCAGTCGGAAAGCCAAGTTTATCCTGCAAAAAGCATAGTCACCTGTGTAGTGCTCCCCTAAAAATTAGACAGTCAGGGTCTCCGAGTTTAGATTAGTTGCAAAAGCCAAGAAGGCCTCGTGCGGGGTGCGATTTTGAACTCCGCGATGAGGCCGGTCGTGATTGTACTCTTCGATCCAGCGAGCGGTGCTGGTCCTCGCTTCATCGAAGCTCCGACACTCCGCTGCCCAGACCTCCTCTTCCTTCAAGCTGAAGGAACCGTTCGATGTAGCTGTTGCCCTCCGGGTGAGGATACGCCGTCCGGCGGTGTGTGATGCCCAGCCGCACGAAGTTCTGAGAAAGCGCGACCGGATGAAGCAACTCGACAAATCCATGAAGGGAACATTCGTCGAGGATGTTCATCCTGAGGAGCGCAACTTGCGCCGAAGGATCTCCTCTGCAGCGCGGCTGTCGACGCCCCTGCTTCTTGGTTGCGCCCCTGGCCAGAATTCCGTAGAATTTCGATTGTCCCGGTGCCGAGGGGTTCGCCGGTAGAGCGCGGTCCTGAAAAGGCCGGCGTAGGCAGTTCGATTCTGCCCCTAGACACCACTTATTGTCTTGACCCGCGACTTTCCCCCAGATACGCGGCGAGGAAAGATCCTTCGGGCCCGCGGGCCACTCGACAAAATCTTCCGAAAAAACTCTTTCACTTTCCCGAAGGCCGACTAGAGCAATTTGGGGAGGAATCATGAGAACTGCATTGGTTCACGGGCGTTCGCCAAGAATCGTTGCACCACGGGGAATGCTTTTCCTGATCCTCTGCGGTGTGACTCTGAGCGTTTCCGCGTGCGGGTCGAACAGCGGCGCCATTCACGGCGTCATTATTCCCATCGATGTTCCCGGCGCCGGCACAGCCGCAGGACAGGGTACGCTGGGCTGGGCCATCGACGATACGGCGGGCGTGATCGCGGGGCGCCGCATTGACGCGAGCAATGTGAGGCACGGCTATTCGCGCGCTTCGGACGGCACCATCACTAGCTTTGACGTTCCCGGCGCGGGCACTGGCAGCGGACAGGGCACATTCCCATTCAGCATCAGCTCGGGCGTAATCGCGGGAGTTTACGTTGACGCGAGTAATGTGAATCATAGCTTTTTCCGCGCCACGGACGGTACCATCACGACATTCGATGTTCCCGGCGCGGGCACCGGAATCGGCCAAGGGACGCAGGGTCGCAATATCAATACTGCGGGGGAAATCGCGGGGTTCTACCTAGACGCGAGCAATGTGATTCACGGTTTTCTGCGTGCTTCGGGCGGCACCATCACTAGCTTTGACGCTCCCGGCGCGGGCACTGGCAGCGGACAGGGCACCGCCCTGGGCGGAGTCGACAATCTCAACGCGGCAGGTGAAGTTTCAGGAAACTACATTGACGCGAGCAATGTGTTTCACGGTTTTCTGCGTGCTTCGGACGGCACCATCACCACATTCGATATTTCCGGCGCGGGCACGGGCAGCGGACAGGGCACCTTCCCGGGTGGCATTAATACAACGGGAACGATCGCGGGAACTTACGTTGACGCGAGCAATGTGAATCACGGTTTTCTGCGTGCTTCGGACGGCACCATCACCACATTCGATATCTCCGGCGCAGGCACGGGCAGCGGAGAGGGCACTACCACCGAAAATATCAATGCGACCGGCGAAATAGTAGGACAGTTTGTGGACGCAAGCAAAGTGAATCACGGATTTTTGCGCGCGCCGGACGGCACGATTACCGCGTTCGATGCTCGCGCCGCAGGCACGGCCAGTAACCAGGGCACAATTCCAGTAAGCAACGACGCGGCGGGACAGATCACGGGATACTATGTGGACGCGAGTGCTGTGCATCACGGCTTTCTGCGGACTCCATGAGACGTTTCCCGGCCCGTTGCGCCACCGGGCCGCAATTTTTTCGCTGGAATTTGACGGTGAGATGCGAGAAGCGACACAGGGTGCAATCCCCGGCCGCGCCACCCGCCTATCAGAGTCGTCGCGCCACTATTGGCTTTTTGTCTTAGACCCGGCTGCGGGTAGCCGCGAACAATGCCCGTTGGTCTCCGAGAAGGGAAACTTGGCTTGATCTTCTGTGAACTTTTCAGAGAACCGTCCAGTTGATAGCTGAATAACTAAACTGTAGTCTATGTCTTTTTCCATTCGATTCTTGTATCTGAAACCCGCAATGAATTGGGAAGCGTTCGCGGAAATGCCGTAATGGTCACGGTCGGAAATTTCACTCCCGTTGATTTCATCAGCTTTGAACCATGGCCCCAGACGGTATACCCACTTACCGGAGAATTCGAAGATTGGGAGGATTGTTTCATCCTCTATCCCTTTGGCGAAACCGGCGATCGTTCCAAACGCATCATCAGTGGCATCCTTGTCAGGAACCTGTTTGCCTGTCAGACGATCAAAATGGGTCTGGCTGAACGAAGGATCCGTCACCTCTAGAATGAAAAACTCATCGTTTTGCTGTCTAAAGCAAACTAGTGAAATCCTTCCGCTGTACGACGGGAGCACATCCTCATCTCCAGCCTTGCGAAGTTCTGCGAAAGACTTGCACGCATCCGCAGCCTTTGGATCAGGACACGTAAACTGGGAATTCCCCTGCTTTGCTTCCTTCGGTCTACTCTGTGCCTTGCTTGGACTTGACTGACCAGCCGGTGCCGTCTTCTGCTGTTGACCTTGGACTTGGGATGCAAGACAAAGAACAAGGGCGAAGGGCATGAGCGTTCGGATTCTCACGGCGCACCCTTGGAGTTTGGTTTTGGATTCGCTTCGCGCATGGACAATGGGAGGATACCACCGTCATATTTCACTCTGAAGTGATAAGGCGAGGGTGTGAAGTCGTGTGCAATCCGATCAAGCGACATCAAACCAGGAAAGAAACCGTCCAGTGCGCCACCCGCCAGAAGAGACTTTCACTTGCGCAGGTTGCAGTTTACGCTGAGCGCAGTAGACTAGGTACCCCTCGTCCCTCAGGGCGAGCGAGAGTTGGATCTGTACATGGGGCCCGTCCCGGTGAAGTCCGCCTCGGCATCAATCGATGAGAAAATCGGGGAACTTGGAGACTGGCGTGGGAAGACGCTCGCGAAAGTGCGCGGAATCATGCACGAGGCAGACTCTGAGATCGTCGAAGAGTGGAAGTGGGCCAAGCTTAAATCGCCGGGGACTCCCGTCTGGTCCCACGACGGCATCGTTTGCACGGGAGAGACGTACAAGAACGTCGTCAAGATGACGTTTGCCAAGGGAGCCTCCCTGAAGGACCCTTCACGTTTATTCAACTCCAGCCTCGACGGGAATGTCAGGCGCGCGATCGACATTCACGAAGGCGAAAAGATCAATGAGCCGGCGTTGAAAGAGCTCATCCGCGCTGCGGTGGCGCTCAATCTCATGAGCAAGAAGAAGCCCAAGGCTCGGTAGACCCTGGACTCCAGCCCGGGACGCGAAGCGCCCCCGCGAGCGAGCGGCAAGCGCGCCAACTAGCTTCGTCGCACGTCCCGGCCGTCTCTCCTTCCATATGGAAACAGCTTCGACAGCAATTTGATGCGCCGAGCAGTTCGGCGACGAGGTCCCGAGCTGGACGCTGAAGGGCGCTCGGTCTTGAGGCCGGGGGCTAAAGAACCGGTGCTCCGAGCCGATGATGATGGCGTCGTAATCGGGACCTGTCGTTAACCAGTTCACCACCGATTCTTAATGCCTCATAGCTATGGAAGGCCGCCGAAACGATCGAGGGACGAAAGCTTAATTTGGCTCCCCGGGCTAGATTCGAACTAGCAACATTTCGGTTAACAGCCGAACGCTCTACCGTTGAGCTACCGGGGAGTAGAAGGCATTCGGAAGAAAAGCGGGCTCGCAAAAAGTGTAGACGAGCGCCACGGTGGAGTCAACGCGCACTCCGGCGGCGCAATACGACGCGGAGAAATTCGATGCGGACCCGGAGGGCAATTGGATCCGATTGAAAAATAAGTCGGCGGCGAGCTATTGCAGCCGCTGCGTTGCCGCGTCGTGGACGATCAGGTTGTCGAAGATCGCGAGCACGTGCTGGCGGTACTGTACTACGCGCTCAAGCAGCGGCCTCAGCCGAGGTTCGCGCACCGTTTCCTTGTCCCATTTCGCAAGCACGGCTCCGGGAACGGCAATGTCGCGACGCAGTTCCTCGGCCGAATGGCCGCGCAGGAACAGGCCGTAGAAAAACGCGGCCTCTCGCTGCGGGAACTGAAAATCCTGCGGCGCGTCTTCGAGCGGATTTGGCTGCGTGGCCATGTCGAAAAACGCAGTTTACACATTTCGCGGTCGCCGTCAAGAGTCCGCGGCGCGTATGCGAAAATAATCTCTTCGCGTCCGCCGCGCGAAATGGTATCGGACGTGCAGGGTGGCGCGGCGAGCCGACCGGCCACGTCCTCGCCACGCCCCACCACGCGTTTCTGGCTACTCAGCCCCGTATCATCGCGGGCGGCGCGCAACTTTTCACAGTTTTCCGTGTTCCACGAAGATGGCAGGTGGTGCGGCGCGCTGGGACGCGCGCCGGGCTCTCCCGCCATGAGGTATTTCCGTATGCACCCCCGGAGGAGGCCGGAATTCCTTGGCCTCCTCACCACTCTCTCGCGAGTGCCGCTCCGGCGGCGCGTTGACGCTTCGTGCATCATGCCCGCGAGTCCCGCAATCTTTTCGCTCCGCTTCGGGTTACGCTTGGCGAGGTCAGAGAGGCAGGCATGAATACCAAAAACGGCACAGCGATTTTTATCGCCGCCGCGGCGCTGCTGCTCGCATCAGCCGCCGTCGCGCAGGCTCCGCAGCAATCGCAGACCAAGTCGAAGGACAGTCAGGGCAGCATGCCGGGCATGGACATGAGCGACATGCAGCACGAGACTGCCGAGTTCCCGGAAGCGGCCCGCACAGCGAACGACGAAATGTCCGGCGGCAGCATGGATATGAATCCGCACATGTTCATGACCGTGCTTGGTCCTAAGCTTCCGGGCGACGATGCTCGCGCCCGGGAGATTCTGGACATCCTGCGGCGATCCGTCAGCAAATACAGGGACTACAAAGTGGCTCTGGCGGACGGCTATCAAATCTTCCTTCCGAAAGTGCCCCAGCAGCACTACCACTTCACGAGCTATCGCAACGCGTTTGCCGCGGCCTTCGTTTTCAACCCGGCGCACCCCACTTCGCTGCTCTATAAAAAGACGGGCGACGGCTACGAGCTGGAAGGCGCGATGTTCACTGCGCCCAAGAACGCCACCGAGTCGCAGCTGAACGACCGCGTTCCGCTCAGCGTCGCGCGCTGGCACGAGCACGTCAACCTTTGCCTGCCGCCGCAGGGCACGTCTCCTCAGCAGGTGAACTGGAAACAGTTCGGCCTCGGAGGCTCAATCGCCTCCAAGGATGCCTGCGACAAAGCCGGCGGCCGCTGGATGAAGCAGATCTTCGGCTGGATGGTCCACGTCTATCCGTTCGAATCGGACCCCGACAAAGTCTGGGCGCATTAGGATTTGGACGCTTGACGCTTTAGGTCGGAGAATCCACTAGACAACGCCGCAATCCATTTCACGGGCACCAAGCTTCGATTTCGCAAATCGTCCATGTCGAGAAGTGTGACACCTTGCGGGGTCGCGGCTCCTTTATTATGAACGGTTTACGCCGACATATGATCGGCACCCCGTGACACTTGCTTGCGGCGATTCGCGGGTCACGAGCGTGCCACGAAATCACGCGAGAGGCTATGGCTTCGCTGAAGTGTCCCCAGTCGACTGCGGTCCTGCGGGTTCCGGCGGCGCTGCCGCATGGTCTCCCACAGGTTGCTGCGAGACGGACTGTGTTGCGGCGGGCTGATCGGAGATTTGATTATCAGAGACCGGTGGCGTAACGGCCGCGCGTTCGGAGACTGGCTGTGCAGTGAGCGGGTGATCGGCGACCGTCTGCAGAGATTGCGGCTTGGTCTGCGGCTTCGCTTGAGTCGCAGGGAGATTTGCGGCCAACGACTGAGAAATCCGCAACAAGGTATCGCCGTGGACGACGGCGCGGAAATGGTTGTCCGCGGCTTTGATTGCGGGGCTGCCTTTCTGAAACTCCGTCAGGAAAAACGGATAGCCTTCGAAATTCCGCGTCCGATTGTTGCCCGGCTGTTTGGCGGCAAATGTGACGGGAATGCGTTCGCCGCTGGTCGTGACGATGTCCTGCATGAACCAGGCCACCTCTCCGGTCCCGCCATGGGTTCCCGGCTGCCGGACCGCCATCACGCGAGCGCGCGCCGCCGAGCCGCGCAGAACAATCGGCACGCCGTCCACGACCAGGTCCTCCGCAGCCGACATTTCGACGACCGTGCCATCCTCGAGCTTTTGAGGCGAAACGTCGCCGGCAAGCTCGACATCTATGGCGGTGCCGTCCGGAACCTTCACTTCGATAACCCCAGCGCTTTTGGGAGCGCTCGCGGCAGAGATCGGGGTAACGACTGGAGCCTCCATCATCGCCAGGATTATTCTGTCGGGAACGCCGGAGGCGCGGAGCTTCTGAATCGCCTGGGCCGAAGTGTCAAACGCGCAACGACCGGATTTGATTTTGGCAATGATGAAATCGGCGTCGTGGCGCGCTCCGCGCATGAGCATGACGTCTTCGTTCGTCAACGCCGGATTGGGAATACCGAGAACCGGCACGGGCTGGACATCCCGCCGAGGCGGCTGGTTCGCCGGCGGCTCAGCTCTTGGCGACTCGCGCGCGGGCGGTTCGGGGTTCGGGGGTTCGCTCAGGCCGAACGTAAACTCCCGCTGGGGCGGTGGAGGCGCGTCGGTGAGGTCTCCTTCTCGAATCCATCCGAGCCGGCCGTCGATGGTCCGGACATGGGCGTATCCGTCGGCTCGGCTGAGGATTTCAACCTTCTCACCGCAGCGCAATTTGCCAAGCTCGTCGAATTTGGCGGTGCTTCGGTAGAGCAGCAGGTAAGCGTCATAGGTGCCGCAAAGTCCGTAGCCGACCGTGTCTGCCCGCGAGGATGCCCCCGCGGCGACAAACAACGCCAGAACAATGAGTGTGCGATTCCTCATCCTGTGCCCCAAGCCCGGGAGGTTTTCATGGCGCGCAACCCCCGATTTCACAAGACATGAGAATGCGAGGCTATTCTCGAATAAAGGCTTGCGGTGTGAAATAGTACGTTGTGCCAGTTTGACCTTTAGTCCAGGTACAGGTCCAATCGGGTCAGGAAGATGCGTGCAGTTGCACCAGGCGGATTTTGCCGCCCGCCCAAGCGCACGGCAAGGCGATTGCTGCGACAGTGATGGGGTACCAGTGGGGCCCGAGGTTGCGATTCCAAGTCACAGCCGCGCCGACGATGCTTAGAGCCAGGCCAAGAACGCCCCCCGCCAGTGCGTGCTGCATAGGCCGGTCGGGCGCGAGCCAAGCCATAACGTAGCTGCCTGCGATGTTGAAGGGAATGCGATAGGACGTCGCGAGCAGGTAGAGCACGCCAGACATCGGCAGGCCCCACGGCGGATAGGTGCCGGTGCGGTGCAGAGCCTCGTCGGCACCGAGGGAGAGCGCCGCGCCCACAACAATCCCGGCCAGCACGGCGCCAGTGCTGCGCA
Source organism: Candidatus Acidiferrales bacterium (assembly GCA_035279445.1). Lineage (GTDB taxonomy): Bacteria > Acidobacteriota > Terriglobia > Acidiferrales > UBA7541 > Palsa-295. The sequence continues at coordinate 31,963 of DATEHV010000017.1, forward strand.
ACCTGCGGCGCGGATGTTGGGTTTCGCTCACGGCCGCGCCACATGAAACCACGAAATCGAACTGTACTCAACGAGGTTTTAGTGCCATGGGATCTGCACGTCGCCGCTTCGCCACTCCCATCCCATATTGTCTTCCGTAAAGGTGAGCCGGTTTCCCAGCCTCGCGTTGAGGGAATCTGAGTATTCCATCCCCAGGAGTCTCGGAGCCGCTTTGACCGAATCAGCAAGAGCCATGTAGGCCGCAAGGGTTTGCTCGGACTTCGGACTATCCGCACGAAAGACCGGCACGCCGTCGATCATGTACTTGCGCAGGACTTCCAACCATCGCTGCTTATCCACCACAATCGGCGAATCGCTGACGGCCAAGAAATTCAGCACACGCAGGCCGTAGGGAAATACGTGGAGCCCGGTCGCGATGGCGTCATCCGATTCGGTGGTGTTGTAGTAGTAGACGCCGCCGGGATTCAGGTGTGCGCGCATGAGTTGCAGGAATTCGACGGAAAGAAGATGCGAGCTGTGATCACGCCAGTAATATGAACCATTGGCAACAATCGCGTCGTAATGTTCATCGGGGCGCGCGGTGAGCCAGCGTCGAGCGTCGTCGATGTAGATGTGCACTTTGGGGTTTTGCAGAAGCGATCGCACTTCCGCGTATCGCGGAATCAATTGCAGGTAGCCCGGATTGATCTCGACGATGTCCATCGACTCCACTCCGGGGTTATTCGCGATCACCTGCGCCCAGGAGCCGGACGAGAGCCCGAGCACGAAGACTCGGCGCGGAGCCGGTGCGAAGGACGATAGAGCGTAAGCCCGCACGATAAAGTTGATGTCGTTCGTGGGGTCCACGTTGAAATTCCCATCGTAAACGCCTCCGCCGAAGACGGCGGTGCGAGCTGTCACGGAGATGACTCCGTTTCGGTTTTCCACGACGTGCGCGAGAGGCTCGCTCGCTTCCGGGCGCGTTCCGAAGATGAGCCGCTCGAACAAGAGCGAATAGAATCTGGACCCCGCCGGAACCGCAACCAGCGCCACGACGGCAGCGGACATCGCCCAGACAGGCGCCATGCGGAATCTTCCCTCAGCAAAGAACAAGACGATCGCGCCCGCAACGACCGCTGCCAGACCCAGCTGAAGCGAAACCTGCCGCAGGCCGAAATGGTTCATCACCACGAACCCGACCCCGAGACTTCCCAGTGCCGAGCCGAAAATATTTGACACGTAGACTAGACTGACGCCGCGGCCCGCCCGGTCGTCCGCGGATACCGCCAGTTGGCATGTGAGCGGAAGCACGGAGCCCATGAGGGCCGCCGTGAGATAAAAAGCGGGGGCGCTCCACAGAAATGGGATTCCCCTGACCATGAGAGCAGCGACCAGGGGCGGCAGGTAGACCGAGAGAACTCCTGCCGTTAACATCATCAATCCGATGACGCGCATGATGGCGCCAGATCCTTTGCCTTCCACGAGCTTCTCCGAGACGAAGGAACCGGCGGCGATCCCTCCGAGGTAGGCGGACAGCAAAAGGGCAAATGCCGGAGCGCGGTCCGACGCGGCAAGCGAAAATACCCGAAACCACTCGATCTCGAATCCCAGTGCCACGAAGCCGGAAAGCCCTGCGATCAACATGGCGGCGTTCATTGGGAGGTGCGTGGGTGTGGCGGCGGGACGCGCGGCGACAGCCTCTTCGGCCGCTCGAGTCTGCTTGCTCCGGCCGTACAAGAAGGCTGTGGCACCGACTAGAGTGTTCAGAATCGCCGCAAGCGAGACCGAGCCGGACTGCCCGAAATCGCGAAGCAGGAAGCTGGCGCACAACGCACAGGCCGTTGCTGATCCGAATGTATTTACAAAGTACAATGTTGCCACGGAAAACCCGACGCGCCCGGAAAAACGGATCAGGTGCTCGACCAGGAGCGGCAGAGTCGCGCCCATCAGCATCGTCGGAACGATCAGTAGGGCGAGGCTGAAGACGACCGTATAAGGCAGGCTGGCGCCGGCCGAAAACATTGCCGCCCAATGGAAGATGCGAAGCGAAAGAAGCCCGAAGACCGCGGTGCCCAATTCCGCCAGGCCAAACAACAGAATCCCTTGACGCGGAAACCGGGCGGAAAGTCTGCCACCCAAGAGCGCTCCGCATCCCAGCCCCAGCATGAACGCGCTGACAATGACTGCGACCGATTCCGCATTCACGCCGTAGATTGCAAATAGCACCCGCTCCCAGACGATCTGATATACAAGCGCGGGCGCTCCCGAACAGAAGAAGAGCAGATTGAGGAGCACTGCGTCGCGCTTCAGCAAGCCTCGGCCGACGAGAAAAGTCGCAGCGAGAAAGAGAACGAGGTTGATCACAAGCAATGCGAAAATGGGAACGGTGGTCATGACCCCTGTGCAGTATCTCTGAAACGCCGCTGGCCTCGATACGACGGCAGATCGAGCGTTGTCGTGCTGGTAATGAACCGTCAGCGTGTCCGGGCCAGAGGAAGTCGCGATCCACTTCCTTCCGCCAACATTTGCGCACGAGCCCGATCCGTGGCCCCGCTTTCAACGCCCCGCGAGGACGTGGGTTTCGTTGAACCATCCCGACCTTGCCAGATTCCCCGGAACGGAGCAGACCGGCGGCGTAGATTTTCTGTTGTAGGTCGTTGCTGTAAAGCGAATGAACTGAAGGGAATGCGGGCTCGCTGGCTCGATCGCTTTGAAGGATACGCGCGACAAGGCAGGCGGCTGCTGGATTAAGCTTGTCTTCGAGAGTCTACCCGCAGGGTCAGCTTCATCTAGAAGTACGAGCCGTTCGGTCGCCGCGGCGACCGAACGGCAAGTAGATGGCCGCTATGGGAGCGAAACCAGAGCGGCGGTGGTTTAGTTTCGTTTAACGCTTCGCCGCAGCGTAGTTGTCGGCGGCCTGTGCCCAGTTGACGGTGCTCCACCAAGCCTCGATGTAGTCGGGCCGGCGGTTCTGGTATTTCAAATAGTAGGCGTGCTCCCACACATCGAGACCGAGCACGGCCTTGCCGCCGTCCATGATTGGATTGTCCTGATTGGCGGTGGACTCGACGACGAGCTTGGCGTCGCGGACGAGCAGCCAGGCCCAGCCGGAGCCGAAGCGCGTGGCACCCGCCGCGGCGAACTTCGTCTTGAAATCGGCGAAGCCGCCGAAGGCGGACTTGATTGCATTCGCGAGATCGCCGGAGGGTTCGCCACCCCCACCCTTCTTCATCAGCTTCCAGAACATCGAGTGGTTCAGGTGGCCGCCGCCGTTGTTGCGCACGGCGGTGCGAATGTTTTCGGGAACCTCGCCGAGTTGCGCCAGCAGCGCTTCGATCGAAAGTTTTTGAAGATCGGCGCTAGTTTCGAGAGCCTTGTTGAGGTTGGTGACGTAGGCGTTGTGATGCTTGTCGTGGTGGATCTCCATCGTCTTCGCGTCGATGTACGGCTCGAGCGCGTCGAATGAATACGGGAGAGGCGGCAGTGTGTGACTCATTTGCGGAGAGGCTCCTTGTGCCGAGGTGGCTGACATTATCTACCTCCTGATTTGCGGTTCCTGCGCCATAATTATACGCGCCTGGCCGGGAAGCGTCGAACCGGCAAAACAAAAATCAAGCAGCCCGCTGGAGGCCGCCATGCCGTCGGTCGAACACGTCGAGAAACACTTCACCGCCACTGCGTCAGTACGAGACATCGTGATCGGAATGGCCGATGGGCTTACTGTGCCCTTTGCGCTTGCCGCGGGGCTCACGACGGCAGCGGCGGCGCTGGCCAAGGGTACCGGGATTATCGTGACCGCCGGATTCGCGGAGATCGCCGCTGGGTCGATCGCCATGGGACTCGGCGGGTATCTCGCCGCAAAAACCGATACAGAGCACTACGCGTCCGAGCTCGATCGCGAGTATCGCGAGACGGTCGAACTGCCGGAAATCGAGACGGAGGAAGTGGCGAAGGTTTTCCGCGACTACGGGCTTTCGGAAGCGCAGATGCAACCGATCGTCACGGCGATCACCGGCGATCAGAAGAAATGGGTCGATTTCATGATGCGTTTCGAACTGGGGCTGGAGAAGCCGGACCCCTCGCGCGCCGCCCGCAGCGCCGGGACGATTGCCGCGTCCTACATCGTGGGAGGGCTCATTCCGCTCGCACCGTACATCGTGATCCCGGGGATCATTTCCGCTCTGTGGGTTTCGATCGGAGTCACGCTGCTGGCGCTGTTCGTTTTCGGGTCGGTTAAGGGACATTACACCGGAGTCAAGCCGTGGCGCGCCGGGACGCAGACGGTGCTGGTAGCGGGCCTCGCCGCCGCCGCAGCTTTTTTCATCGCGCGGCTGATCAGTTAGCGGCGATCAATTGTCTCGCAATATTGACGGCACAGTTGTAGCCGCGTTACGCTTTTTTTGCATCTATTATTGAGGAGCAGGGTGCCCGGGCCATTCGGCGGGCGCAAACTGGGACCCTTGGAGAGCGGCGCGCCGAACGATACGAAATTCTGGGAACTACGTCTAATTCATTCATACATCCCCGCGGCAGCCGCTAAGGCGCCCGGGTGCTAAAAGGAGATATGGCCATGAAAAGCAGTGATTTGCACATTTCCCGCTGGGTAGCCACGGTGGTGGTTATCGCAGCCCTTATTGGCGGCGGAGTGCTCGCCATAGGGTTGAGAAACTGGACGGGCCGCAGCGTGTTGGGCGCTCCCGGTCTCGCGATTTCGCTGGCGCGGAGTGGATCACCCGTACCGCTCGGGAGTTTCAGCAACGGGTTCGCAGCTGTGCTGAAGCCCGCCCTTCCGGCGGTCGTCAACATCCATACATCCAAAGTGGTGAAGAGCCGGCAGTTTGAAATGCCATTTTTCAATGACCCGACGTTCCGTCAATTTTTCGGCGAGCCGTTCGGCCAGGGACGGCAACAGCCGCGCGCGGAACGCGAACAGAGCCTCGGCTCGGGCGTGATCATCACGTCTGACGGAACCATTCTGACGAACAATCACGTGATCGACGGCGCGACGGACATCAAGGTGGACCTGAGCGACAAAAGGGAATTCAAAGCCAAGCTCGTGGGCACCGATGCGAATACGGACGTTGCCGTACTGAAGATCGAAGCGACCGGCTTGCCCACCCTGGCGGTGGGCGATTCTTCGAAGCTGCAGGTTGGAGACGTGATTTTTGCGATTGGCGACCCGTTCGGCGTAGGCGAAACGGCGACAATGGGAATCGTCAGCGCGACCGGGCGCAGCCTGAATGGGACGATTGAGAATTACGAAGATTTCATTCAGACGGACGCGGCCATCAATCCGGGTAACTCCGGCGGCGCCATGATCGATTTGCGCGGCGACCTGATCGGCATCAACACGGCCATCGAAACGGGCGGCGGCGGCGGGAACGTCGGCATCGGCTTTGCCATCCCGATCAACATGGCGCGATCGGTGATGGATCAGATCGTGTCCAATGGCAAGGTGGTCCGCGGATACCTCGGTATCTACATCGGCGACGTGACGCCGGTGCTCGCCAAGGAATTTGGGCTGAATCAAGCGGGCGGCGCGCTGATCAACGACGTGTCGCCCGACACGCCGGGCTCACGCGCGGGACTGAAGAGAGGCGACGTCATTCTGGAGCTGAACGGCCAGCCGGTGGAATCCGCCAATGCGCTGCGGTTGCACGTTTCGCAAACGGCGCCCGGGACGACCGTGAAGCTCGGGATTTTCCGCGACAACAAAAAACAGGACGTCAGCGTTACGCTCGGCGAGCTGAAGGTGAACGAGTCCGCCAAGGACAATTCCGGCGGCAGCGGCGGGGGCGGGCTCGAGGGTGTGGAGGTGCAGGAACTGACTCCCGATATAGCGCAGCAGCTGCAGTTGTCTCCTGGAACTCGCGGCGTGGTGGTATCGTCGGTTGATCCCTCGACCGCGGCAGCCGCTGCGGGACTCCAAAGCGGGGACCTCATCGAGGAAGTCAACCACAAACCCGTTCACAGCATCAGAGAGTACCAGCAGGCGCTGGCAGCTGTCGGCACTCAGCCCGTACTCTTGCTTGTGAATCAAAACGGCGTCACCCATTACGTTGTGATCGAATCGCACTGAGCGGACGCCGCAGGGCCGCCAAATCGCGGCGCGCGGTACTCGCCCAGCAGCCGCGCTCCGCGATCTCGAGGCGAACGGCTTACGAAAAGCCGTTCGCTTCGGTGTTTCTGGCCTGTCTTCGATGCCTCACACTCACGGACCGATCGGGTGAGGAACCCTTTCTCTCCGAAACCGAATCGTAACCACTTCGAGCGGATCAAGCCGCAACTAATGGTTCCGATGCGAGTTGAATCCAGCGTGGAAACGGCGCGAGACCAGCCAATCTGAATTTTGATGCGCATCATTGTCGATGATTTGGCCTTCGCCACAGGTTGGGTTATCGCTTTCAGCACGACTGGGGGTAGAATGGTACTCGGGTCCTATTCACCCCGGCCCTCTGTTCTAGTACTAAAGTATTGTGCGCTACATCTGTGTCGACGCGCACCAATCAGCCGCCAAGGGCAATTGGGGTGAAATGCTATGGCACCGGCAAAGAATCGACCTGTCTTCAATCAGGCATTACTCCCTGAGGGTAAGAAGCGCTGGGGTACGTTTGGCGCGGGCCTGGGCCTGCAGTGCCTTGCCGTGACGTTTCTCGTAATTGCGCCGCTTCTGTTTCCGCAGAAGTTTGAGGCAGCGCAGCACTACTGGATAACGCCGATTGAAGCACCGGTGATCGAGGTCTGGAAGCCGCAGCCGCCTCCGAAGCCAAAACCCGTCGTTGTGAAGAAGGTGATCGTTAAGGAACCCCCGAAGCCCGAGGTAGTCGAACTGCCCAAGCCGAAGATTTATAATCCGGTCTTCACCACCCCTGTCGTCAAGAAGGCGCCAGCGAAGAAGGTGCAGGCGCCGGATATGGCCGAAGTGGCGAAGGAGTTTCCGAATCAGTCGCTGGGCAGCTCCGCCATACCGAACTTGAAGAAGCCGAAAGAGCAAGTTCAGACGGGCGGTTTCGGCGATCCAAATGGCGTCCCGACGAACAAGAAGATCGGGAATCCCAACATCGCGCAGCTGGGCGGTTATGATATGCCGACCGGGCCGGGAGTCGGCAACGGGACAGGCGGCGCGAAGGGAGCCCGCGGAGTCGTAGCCAGCACAGGTTTCGGGAACGGCGTCGCTGTGGGCGGTCCGAGCGGAGGCCATGGCACGGTTCAGCAAGGGCTGTTCGGCGACGAGAAGGCAGTGGCGGCTCCCAAGGTAAGACAGACTGCGGCCGTATCGAATGCGAAGCCGGTGGAGATCCTTTCCGTTCCCAAACCGGTTTACACTGAAGAGGGGCGGGCCAAGAAAGTCGAAGGGGTGGTGCTGTTGCAAGTAGTATTTACGGCCTCGGGCGATGTAAAGGTCGAGAAGGTTGTGCAGGGCTTGGGATACGGCCTGGATGACGCCGCGGCCGCTGCGGCGCGCCAGATCCGGTTCCGTCCGGCCCAGCAGGATGGCCAGCCGGTGGACTTCACCGCGACGGCCCGCATCGTTTTCCAATTGGCGTACTGAAGGGGGAATTGCAATGCGCACGTGGAAAGTCTTCTCTTTCTCAATGATTCTTGTAGGCACTCTCGCGTGCGCGGCCGGTGCGCAAACGCAAACTCAGACAGCTGATCAGACCCAACCTCAGGCCGGCGGTTCAACCGCCGGACCGGTTACGACGGTGAATCAGGCCATCGATCGGATGATTGCGCGCGAGCACGATGAGAACGCGACCATCCGGAGGTACAGCCCGATCATTGAGACGTACGTTCAAGACATGAAGCCCGACAAGCAATTGGGCGCCGTGCCCGAGCACGATCACTATTTTCTCGGTCAAGCAAACCTCTCGAAGGGCATTGTGGACAATTCGATGCTCTCAAAGAAGAAGGGAAAGCTCGACGCCTTCAATCCGCTCGCCCATGTCGGCGGATTCTTCAACACTCCCTACATGCCTGAGGGTTTTCTCGAGATGATCTATCTCGACACGAACGGCTTCGACCGGCAGCACTATCAGTTCGACTACGTGGGTCGCGAATTCCTGGGCGAAGTTCGCTGCGTGGTTTTCGACGTCACGCCGCTGCCCAAATCCGGCAAGGGGCGTTTCAAGGGTAGGGTGTGGGCGGAGGACCAAGGCTTTACCATCGTGCGTTTCAACGGCGTGTTTACGCCGGTGGCTGGAATCAACAGCTACAACACGCACTTCGACAGCTGGCGCCTCAATGTTCAGCCGGGTCTCTGGCTGCCGTCGTTCGTGTTCAGCCAGGAATCGCAACAGAAGGATGTGTTCGGCAACAACATCCGATTCAAGGCGCAGACCCGACTGTGGGGGTATGATCTGAAGAATGCCGGCCACGAAGCGGAGTTCAGCGAGTTAACCATCGAGTCGCCCACCGCGATCCAGAATCAGGCGCTCAACCAGCAGGATCGCTCTCCTATCGAGGCGGAACGCGAGTGGCAGCATCAAGCCGAAGTCAACGTGATCGATCGCCTGCAGCGAAACGGTCTGCTCGCGCCTCCCGGAGAAATCGACAAGGTCCTGGAGACGGTGGTCAACAACATCGAGGTGACGAACAACATCGACGTCGAGCCGGAAGTCCACTGCCGTGTGTTGCTCACCGGCACGCTCGAATCGTTCTCCATCGGGCATACGGTCGTCATCAGCCGCGGTCTTCTCGACGTGCTTCCTGACGAGGCAAGCCTCGCCACCATGCTCGCGCAAGAGCTGGCGGAGATTATCGTGACGAAGCCCTCCACCGACCAGTGGGGCTTCAACGACATGACCAACGTCTCCACTGTGGATGCGCTGAGCCATTTTTCATTCCGGGACAATCCGGCGGACGTTCAGGCAGCCAATCAGAAGGCCATCGAGCTGTTGAAGAACTCGCCCTATAAGGAAAAGCTCGGCGCGGCCGCCCTGTTCTTGAAACAGCTCGACGCGGAGTCGAAGTCGCTGCCGGCGCTGATCAATCCCCACCTCGGCAACAGTGTCGCGCTGACCTCCAATTTGCTCAATGCCGGGCCGCAGCTCCAGCCCGACAAGCTCGATCAGATTTCCGCACTTCCGATTGGCGCTCGCGTGAAGCTCGACCCGTGGAGCGATCGCGTGGAGCTGCTGAAATCGAAGCCCGTACCCCTGCTTTCACCCCGCGAGAAGATGCCCTTTGAGGTCACGCCGTTCATGCCGTTTCTGACCCGCTATCAAAAGCCCGGCACGGGAGTGACAGCCGACCCTGCCAAGGCCGACTTGGCCAAGACAGAACAGCAGCGACAGCAGACACAACATCAGCAGTAGGTTAGTCCGCGCTTTCGAGAACGCCCGGCGGGAAAAACGATTCCCGCCGGGCTTCTTTTTTTTGCGGCGGCCGGGGTCCTCATCCTAAGCTATTTCCAAGTCGGGCGCGGATGAGCGAAACTCGGGGAGCCATGCTGCGTCAATCCCTGCTCGAATACTTCCGTCCGGATTCACGGCCATCGGAGGAGACCGCCGTGGTCTGGCGGCGGGGCTATCGCACGATGCGATGGTCCTATGCCGAGCTGTTCGGAGCGGCGTCGCACTTTGCGTCCGAGCTCGAAGTTCGCGGCGTGGCGAGGGGCGATCGCATTTTGCTCTGGGGGGAGAATTCCGGCGAATGGGTTGCGGCATTTCTTGGAGGCCTCCTCTATGGCGCGGTGTCGGTGCCGATCGACGCCACGGCAAACTTTTCCTTCGCCCAGCGCGTGGCCGAGCAGGCGGGCGCGAGGCTCGCCGTGGTGGGGCGCAACCTGCCAACACCTCTCGCAGGACCAGCGACGCTCAGCCTGGAACAATTTTTCGCGGACGCGAATCGCGGGCCGAAGAGAGGTTTTTCTCCCGCGGCGGCCGAGCGCAATGATCCCGTGGAAATCGTGTTTACGTCGGGAACCACGGCAGAGCCGCGCGGCGTCGTGCTGACGCACGCGAATATTCTCGCGAATCTCGCGCCGATTGAGACGGAGATTGGGCGGTATCGCCGCTACGAGCGCATCTTTCATCCGCTAAGGATTCTCGATCTTCTGCCGCTGAGCCACGTCTTCGGCCAGTTGCTGGGAATTTTCCTGACGCAGATTCTCGGGGCGACGTCCGTCTTCTTGGACACGCTGAATCCCGCGGAGGTGACCCGCGCGATTCATCGCGAGCGTGTTTCGGTGCTGGTCACGGTTCCGCGGCTGATTGAATCGCTGCGCGATCACATCGAGCGGGATCTCGCCGCGAGCGATCGGCTCGAAAGGCTCGAACGGGATTTCGCAGCGTCGGAGGGCGAACATTTCCTGAAACGCTGGTGGCGGTTCCGTGCGATCCGGAGAAAATTTGGATGGAGATTTTGGGCCTTGATCTCCGGCGGCGCGGCGCTGCCCGCGGCGGCGGAACAATTCTGGACTCGCCTCGGCTACGCCGTGATACAAGGCTACGGCCTCACGGAAACGACATCGCTTGTCAGCCTGAACCATCCCTTCCGCCTCGGCAAAGGCTCGATCGGAAAGGCGTTGCCGGGCCTGGAAGTAAAACTGTCGGATGGCGGAGAAATTCTGGTGCGCGGGGAAAACGTGGCTTCCGGCTACTGGAAGGGGGCGAGCGTCGCTTCGGTCCTCGATGCGGACGGCTGGTTCCACACGGGTGATTTGGGCGAGCGTGACGACGCAGGAAATCTCTATTTCAAGGGGCGCAGCAAGAACGTAATCGTCACGCCGGAAGGGCTGAACGTCTACCCGGAAGATCTGGAGGCGGAGCTGCGCAAAGAGTCGGGTGTGCGCGACTGCGTGGTCGTGGGGCTCGCGCGCGACGGCAACGCAGAAGCCTGTGGCGTGCTCCTGCTGCGCGATACGACGGATGCGGGCGGCAAGCCTGCTGAGGCGTCAGCCGCCGAGATTGTCCGGCGCGCCAACGAGCGGCTGGCACCGTTTCAACAGATGAGAAGGTGGCTGGTCTGGCCGGGTAAAGATTTTCCGCGCACGCCAACGCAGAAGCCGGTTTTGAGCCGCATCCGCGACGCGGCCGAAGCAAAGCTCGGTGTTCGCGGGACCCAACCGGGTGCGGCCCCAGCGGATTCCGGCCCGCTCGGTGAGCTCTTCACGCGCATCTCGCGCGGACGCGCTTTGCCGGAAGGATCAGCCGCTCTGGAGCTGAGTTCCGTCGAACGAGTGGATCTCTTCAGCGCGCTCGAGGACCGCTATCAGGTGGACCTGAGCGAAACGGAATTCACTTCGGCGGACACGGTCGAGGCGCTCGAGCGGCTGGTCGAGCGGCCCACCGCCCGCGGCGCGGCATTTCACTATCCCCGCTGGCCTCAAATTTGGGCGGTGCAAGCCGTTCGCGCGATTGTGCGCAACTTGGTGGCGCGCCCGGCGATGTTGCTGCTCGCCTGGCCGGGGATACGCGGGCGCGAGAACACGCGTGGTACGAACGGCCCGGCGTTAGTGGTCGCGAACCACGTGACGTATCTCGATGCCGCGTATGTGCTCGAAGCGTTGCCGGGGCGGTTGCGGCGGCGTCTCGCGGTGGCAATGGACGGTGAAGCGCTCGAAGCGATGCGGAATCCGCCGCGCGGCACCGGTTTCTTCGCGGGGCTTCTTGGCCGCCTGAAATATGTTCTCGTCGTATCGCTCTTTAACGTGTTTCCATTGCCGCGCCGCTCGGGATTCCGGAAGAGTTTTGCGTTCGCGGGCGACCTGGTGGATCGCGGCTGGAGCGTGTTGGTATTTCCCGAGGGAGAGTTGACTCGGGATGGCCGGATGAGCCCGTTTCGCGCCGGGGTCGGTTTGCTTGCGACGCGGCTCGGCGTGCCGGTGATACCTGTGCGAACCGAGGGATTGTTCGAGCGCAAGCTTGCGGGCAAGCGGTGGGCGCGGCCCGGCGAGATACGAGTCTCGATCGGAGCGCCCGTTCGATTCGGCGATGGCGATGCGGCCGAAGAAATCGCGCGCGAGCTGGAGCGCCGTGTCGCCTTACTCGGAAGCGACTCTTCGAAATAGACTCGCGGCCATTGGGAAAGGTCGCGTGCACCGTCTGGAAAAGCGCGACGCCTTCTGCGATACAATTACCTTGTCTCCGAAAGGGGAGGGATAACCTCGGGAAGGGACCCATGATTCATCGCTTCGTTTTTCACAATCGCAGCCTGATGCCGATCGAGGAGGTGCGGCTCTCGCCCGGCCAGTCGGGCCTGATGAGCGGATGGGGATTGTTCACGACGATGCGCGTGATCGAGGGAATCCCGTTTGCGTTCGAGCGCCACTGGAAGCGGCTGGCGCGCGACGCGGAGAGGACGCATTGCCCGTTTCCGTTTAAAGAAGAGACCGTGCGGCAGCAATTGTTGGAGGTACTCCATGCGAACCGGGTGCGGGAAGGCTGCGCGCGCGTCTACATGATTTACAACCAGGCCGGATTCTGGCGCAGTGATGAAGATTTTCCCCCGGTCGACCTGGTGATCTATTCGGCGGGCTTGCCTCCTCACCGAGAGCCGGTGCGCCTCTCGATGCGAGAACACGGGCGTCACGCGGCCTCTCCGCTAGCGGGCGTGAAGGTGACTTCGTGGCTCAACAACGTCTGGAATCTTCAGCAAGCACAACAGGCGGGCTGCGATGAAGTGGTGCTGCTTAACGAGCGCGGCGAAGTGGCGGAATGCACGGCGGCGAATATCTTCTGCGTGCGTGGGGGGCGCGTCTTCACCCCACCGCTTTCCTCGGGATGCCTCGAAGGTGTGACGCGCGGCATCGTGCTGGAGATCGGCCCGCGCGCCGGTGTGCCGGTGGACGAGCGCACGCTGCGACCCGAGGACCTCTACTCCGCCGACGAGGTTTTCATCTCATCCACCAACCGCAGCATGATTGCTGCCGGTGAAATCAACGGTCATACGATTGCCGCTGCTCCCGGGCCAGTGATGCAGAAGCTGGAAAAGGCCTTCGCCGGCTACGTTCGCGAGTATGTCGAGGCTCGCACGGCTGCTTCCAGCAAACGCTGAGCGTGCGCGACAGCGCGGTTTGCAACCCTAGCGAACGAAGAAGCCCGCGGCGCCGATGGCCACGCCGAGAATTCCGAGCACCGATCCGAATCCCCAGAAAACTCGTTTCCGGGTCAGCAGAGTGATCGAACAGATCACGAGCCCGGCTTCGAGCAACACTTCGCCGAGGTCGAAGCGGTCCGCCCGGCGCCCTTCGAGTTTCACGTCGTCCTGGTCTTTCTTGGCTTCCGCCTCGATCTCTTTTTGGTCCTCGCGATAGCGCTCGGCTTCCTTGGCGTACTTTTCTTTCAGTTTTGCAACCTGCTCGGAATCCTGTACGGCGAAGACCGAAGTTTCATCGACAAAGAGTTCGTAGGTGTGGCGGCGGATGTCTTTGGCCTGATAGTAGGCCCACTGATCGGTGGCCTCGGTTTGGTGAAGGAGCTCCTCGGTGTGGGCGCGATGGCCGAGAAGCGAAACGGCGGCGACCAGGACCGCGAGAATCGCCATCGTCACCGTAACGGGTGCGAGGCTGCGTTGGTGCGCGCCTTCTTCCGCGTGCTCGTGCAATTCCTGAATTTCTTCCGGCATTCTCGGTCCCCTGGGCGCATTTCGACCGCGTTCGCGCGCGGAAGAGAATAGCAGAATTGGCCGCGCGCGAGCCACCGCGCGGCTACCCCGATTTGGCGCGTTCCGGTACAATCGCCGTGGCAGCCGAGCCGAGGAGGTGCGAATTCATGAGCGAACTTGCCAGCAAGAACTGCGTCCCGTGCCGCGGAGGAGTCCCGCCGCTGGCCGGAAAGGAGCTGGATGCTTTGAGGAAGCAGGTCCCGCACTGGAAGGTGGTGGACGGCCACCACATCACCCGCGCCTTCAAGTTTCCGGACTTCCGACAGGCGCTCGCATTCGTGAATAAAGTTGGGGAGCTCGCCGAAGGACAGGGGCACCATCCCGATATCCTCCTTTCCTGGGGCAAGGCGGAAGTTACGACGTGGACGCACAGCATCAACGGTCTTACAGAAAGCGATTTCATCCTCGCCGCGAAGATCGATAGGCTCTAAGCGGCGCCTGCCGGATTGCTTCAAGAAACTCGCGGCAGTCGAGGTGGTATGCGATGGGAATGGTTACGGGCGGAGAGCTGGTCGTACGCACCCTGATCAAGGCAAACGTAAAGCACGTGTTCGGGCTGCATGGCGCGCACCTGGAGACGATTTTTCAGTCGTGCTGGGACCATGGGATATCCATTACAGACACGCGGCATGAGGTGGCCGCCGGGCATGCCGCCGAAGGCTATGCCCGCGCCACGCGCACCTTGGGCGTGGCGATGGCAACCGCGGGCCCGGGTTTCACGAATATCATCACCTCGATTGCAAACGCCTACCTCGATCGCACCCCGGTGCTCTACGTTAGCGGATCGAGCGGCCTCGGCGAAGCGGAAACCAACACTCTGCAATCGGGCCTGGACCAGGTTGCTGTAGCCACGCCGATTACCAAGTGGGCGCATAGAGTCGCGGTGCCGCAGCAGATTCCGCGCCTGGTCGCTCAAGCGATTCGCATGGCGACTTCTGGTCCCACGGGTCCCGTGCTCCTGGATATGCCTGCCGATGTACTCGGCGCAACCATCGACGAAACGACCGTGCCGGTTCCAGACAACGTGGTCCTCGATCCACGCCCGGCGCCGCAAGCCCGGGAAATTCACCAAGCGATCAAGATCCTGAAGGCCGCCTCACGTCCGGTGATCATGGTAGGAGCGGGTGCGTATATGTCCGGCGCGGACGAAGAACTTAGAAAGTTCGCCGAATCCGCGGGAATTCCTGTGTTCTCCGATTTTCAGGCGCATGGCCTGCTGCCGAGCAATCACCCGCTCTATGGCGGCACGTTTCACAAGATGGCGGATTTGTCGGCGCCGGATCAGCGGCCCGACGTAGTGCTCGCCGTGGGAGTACGCTTCGGCCTTTTCACGCTGGGCATGAGCGATCTGGTTGTGCCGCTCGCATCCAAGATCATTCACGTCGAGATTGATCCGAAGGAAATAGGCCGGCTCAGGCAGGTTGCGGTCGGGATCGTCGCCGATTCGCGCGAAACGCTGCACGCGCTGAACGCAGAAGCAAAGTCGCAGAAATGGCCGGATCGCAGCCGGTGGCAACAGGTGATTCGCCATGCGAAGATCGAGCGCTGCAAACGGCAGCAGCCCGACCTCAATCGCGCAGTGCCGCCCATTCATCCGCTGCAGGCGGTCTCGGCGATCGTGGACAACATCGACGAGGACACGATTGTCATCGGCGACGGCGCAGAGGCGTACCACTGGATGAACGAGGTCATCCGCCAGAATCATGCCGGCGGCTACATCACCCACGGCTTCCTGGGATCGGTGGGATTCGGGCTGGGACTCGCGCTCGGAGCGCAGGTGGCGCATCCGAAACGGCGCGTCCTATGCCTGGTCGGGGACGGCGCCATCGGATTCACCATCGCGGAATTCGATACGATGGTACGCCATCAATTGCCCATCGTCGCCGTAGTCATGAATAATCACAGCTGGGCGGCGTCCCAGCACTTTCAGGAAATCGTCTCGGGGAAAAACCGGGTGACCGGAACAGAACTTCGCGACGCCAACTATCACGAAGTGGCGGCGGCGTTCGGCTGCCACGGCCAGCGCGTGACCGAGATTCAGGAACTCGGCCCCGCCATCAAAGCGGCCTTCGCTAGCGGCAAGCCTGCTTGCATCAATGTGGCTATCGACCTAGTGCCGCTTCCGCCGGAACTGCATCTGCTCATGGCGCGACACTAACTCAATCGACGCCGCCGGCAATGCCTGAGGAACTGACGCCGGTCATCGCGCAGGCGTTGGAGATCATCGCGATGGGTGCGAGTGCGGCGTCGTCGTTGTATTCGTGATTGTGCCGTTCGAGTTCGGCAAATGACGCCATTGCTACCATAAATGGATAATCAGGAAACTCTAGTGCGTGGCGGCTTGCGATGCCGAGTCGGCGCTGGCGTCGTTCAGCAGACGAATTGCATCCGGGTTCAGTTTCAGCGTCGTAGCCCCGAGCAGCTCTTCGAACTGCTTGAGGTTCGTCGCGCTCGCGATCGGGGCAGTCACGCCGCGGGCGCTGAGCCAGGCTAGCGAGATTTGCGCCGGTGTGGCGGCCAGGTCTGCGGAGACGGTGTCGAGCGCCTTGAGGATTCGGAATCCGCGCTCGTTCATCATGTTTTTCACCCGATAGCCCCGCGCCTTTCCTTCGAGATCCTTTTCGGAGCGGTATTTCCCGGTGAGGAATCCGCTGGCCAGGCCAAAATAGGGAATCACGCCCAGATTCTCGCGCTGGCACAGGCTGGCGAGTTCGCCCTCGTAATCGAAGCGGTCGTAGAGGTTGTACCAGGGCTGAAGGCTCTCATACCGCGGAAGACCCTTTGCGGCGCTCACGCGAAGGGCCTCTGCAAGTCGATCGGCCTTGAAATTCGATGCGCCGATCGCTCTCACCTTTCCCGCTCGAATCAGCCCGGCGAAAGTTTCCAGGGTTTCTTCCATCGGCGTTTCCGTGTCGTCGCGATGAGCCTGGTAGAGGTCGATATAGTCCGTCTTCAGGCGCTGCAGCGAACGCTCGACGGCTCTCAGGATGTAGGCCTTCGAGAGGCCCTGTTCGCCGGGCGCCATCTCGACGCCGAGCTTGGTGGCGATCAATACTTTGGAGCGGCCGCCGCGTTTGGCAAGCCAGTTGCCGATGATCGTCTCGGACTCGCCGCCGGTGTGCCCGGGAATCCATTTCGAATAGACGTCGGCGGTATCGATGAAGTTGAGTCCTGATGCGATGAACGCGTCGAGCAGCTGGAACGACATGGCTTCGTCCGCGGTCCACCCGAACACATTACAGCCGAAGACGAGCGGTCCGATTTCCAGGCTGGAGTTTCCGAGTCTGCGCTTGATCACAATTACGCTCCTGTTTTGTGGCCGCCCGCAATAGTTCCGATAGACGCCGCGCAGGAATGTTAGTCGAGAGGCTGCCTCCGCCGCAACTGCCGCGAGAGTGCGCGGCGCGCACACCCTTTTGACTCCGCCCCAGCAAGTCCTTACACTGGGGAATCGTGGGCTCCTACACGCGCGGCTACGGCTACCGCTTCGACATTGGCGGATACTTTCCGCGCGCTATCAAGACGATCTGCATTGCGTGCGTTGCTGTCTTCGTATTGCAAGAACTCTCGCAGCTGATTTTCGGCCCCGCTGGGCAGAGTTTCTGGCTGACATGGTTCGGCCTGGTGCCCTTCGCAGTGACGCACGGGTTCAGGATCTGGCAGCCATTCACGTACCTGTTTCTACACGCCGGAATCCTTCACATTCTGCTGAACCTTTTGTACCTCGCCATGTTCGGCGCGGACTTGGAACACACGTGGGGCACACGCAAGTTCTACACCTATTTCATCCTGTGTGGAGTTGGAGCGGGAATCATCAACGTTGCGGTGAAGATGATGCTCGACCCCCACGGACTCGGCAGCGCGTGGATTCCGACGATTGGCGCGTCGGGAGCGATATATGGGATTCTGCTGGCGAATGCCGTAGTGCTGCCGGGTCGCCGCGTGTGGATGTTTCCCCTGCCGGTGACCGTGTCCATGCGGATTTTCGTGATCGTGATGGGCGCTATCGAATTCTTCGGGACGATCGGCTCATCCGGCGACAACGTGAGCCACATCTGCCATCTCGGAGGCATGCTGGTCGGTTATATCTACCTGCGCCGAGGGTCGTTTCTCTATACTCCTCGCAACTTCTTCTCCGATTGGAAGCGCCGCCGGCTGCGCAAGAAGTTCGATGTCTACGTCCGCGACCATCGCGACAAACCGCCCTCGCGTCCCGACAACTGGGTCAACTGAGAAGCCACAACATTCGAGTGAATGTTCCGCAACCATCGCGGTCGCGTGATTGCTGGGATTACTTCGATACGGCGAAGTCGTTCACGATGCTGTAAAGAAATTCAACGCCCTTGCGGAAAGAGTCGATGGGAATTCGCTCGTTATCTGCGTGCATGCGTAGGCGATCGTCGTCGGTGAGTGGAAACGGGAGCAGGCCGTAGGCCTGCACATTGCGCATGCGCAGCGGCGATGAATCGGTGGCGCTGGTGGACATATCCGGCAGCACCGGCGCGCCGGGAAACGCCCTGCCCGCGGCGTGAACAATCGTATTGTACAAATCCGAAGTGAGCGACGAGGAGGGCGCTGATTCGCCTTCGCCCGGCTCGACTTCCAGACGCACCTGAGGATCATTCACGAGCTGTTGCAATTTGGCGAGCAAGGGACTGAGCTGGTTTCCCGGCAGGAGGCGAATGTTCAGGACGCCGCGCGCGGTCGAAGGCACCACGTTTTGGCGAATTCCCGCCTCGAGCATCGTCGGTGTGACCGTGTCGCGCACCATCGCGTTCCAGACCGGGTTCGCGTCGGAAATCCACCGCGCCGCGTGTTCGCCGCGATCGGGGGATTCGAGGGCGCGCATCCATTTGGAGGTTTCCTCGTCCTCGATGGAGGCGAGGCCCCCGAAATAGGCGCGCGTTACGGAATTGAACTGAACGGGCGCCTCGTAGGTCCCGATCTTGGCAATCGCGGCCGCCAGGTGGGCGACAGCGTTGTCCTTGCGCGGAACGGAGGCGTGTCCCGAAGTCCCGGTGGCGATCACGTCCACATTCACGGCCACTTTTTCGCTTGCCTGCACGCCGATGAACTGGATTTTGCCGCCTTTTGCCGTCACCTGGCCGCCTTCATTGAGGGCGTAACCGGCGGCGATTTTGTCCCAGTGTTTTTCCACGGCGAATTTCATACCATCGGTGCCGGCGGCCTCCTCATCGCCTTCGGCGAGCAGGATCACGTCGCGGTTCAATCGCGCGCCGGAGCGTTTCAGGGCCACAAACACCGCCAAATTGGCGACGGTCATGCCTTTGTCGTCAATTGCGCCGCGGCCGTAGAGGTATCCTTCCTGGATCACTCCGCCGAAGGGATCCACGGTCCATTTCGTCTTGTCCACTCCTACCACGTCGAGATGGCCCATCAGCAGCAGCGCCCGCGAAGGGTCGGGCAGGGCGCTTGAGGAGAGCCGCGCCACCAGGAATCCGCGCCCGGGCGTGCTTTCGTAAATCTCCGAGTGGATGCCTTCGTGATCCAAAATGCCGGCCAGGTATTTCGCGGCCACCAATTCGTTTCCGGGAGGGTTCGTGGTATTGATTCGAATCAAGCCTTGCAGCCACCCCACGGCTTCGCTTTCGATTTGTTGGATGTCTGCGGAGGGCGGGGCCTGTGCAGGCGCCGCTTGAGGTGGGCCCTGCGCGTGTATGCGCGCGTACATCGGCGGGGCGCACACGAGTGCAATCACCATTCGGATCACAATTCGCACGGTACTGCGCGCCATCCTTTTCGCCTCCGGGTGAATTTGAATCTGCGTCGCCGAGCGACTACGATTGATACTATCATTGCAGTGCGAGGCGCTCCGGAGCCACGATGAGCGCCGTTTTCTAGATTGCAACCGACCATCCAGGGCGGCCCGTGGCGGCATCCAAATCGAGAGGGGAGAAAACATGCGACCCAAGCCACTCTTTCGCGTCATCCTCATGGCGATGCTTGTTGCCGCCCTGGGCGTACCTCCCGACGCACGGACGGCGGTCGGTCAGCAGCAGGGGCCGCAGCCACCCGCGCCCCAGCGCCAGCCCGAGCCTCCTACGCCGCCCAATGGCCAATCGCAGAGGCAGGCGCCGCCGAGCCAGCCGCCCCTGCCGCAAGTCGCGATTTCCGTCCAATCCAACCTGGTCACGGTGGATGCCGTGGTGACGGACCAGGATGGGAACATCGTTACCGGCTTGAAGCGCCAGAATTTCCGAGTGCTGGACAACGGCCAGCCCCAGCAAATAACCAATTTCGCGCCCACCGAAGCGCCCATCACCATTGTCATACTGATGGAGTTCAGCAAGCTCTTCGGCGGTTACTTCGGGTACAAGGCCAAGGACTGGTCGTACGGATTCTTGAATCAACTCAAGCCACAGGACTGGGTTGCATTGAAGACGTTCGACCTTAAGACGACGCTTGTGGACGACTTCACGCAGGACAAGCGGGAAGTGGGGCAGGCCATTGCTGGGCTCTATTTCCCGAGTTTCAGCGAAGCGAATCTCTTCGACGCTCTTTTGGAAACAATCGGCCAGCTCAGGGATGTGAAAGGCAAGAAGTCCATTTTGTTGCTCGCTACGGGTTTCGACACATTCAGCAAACATAACCTCGATGACACTCTCAAGCGCCTGAAGGAAACCGACGTAACCGTCTTCTGCGTCGGAATGGGGGAAGAAATCGACCTGTATTCGCCCGGAGGCGCCGGCCTGAGCTATATGCAGGCCAAGAATCAGCTCAGCACGTTTGCCCGCGAGACGGGCGGCTACGCTTGGTTTCCGCGCTTTGAAGGGGAGATGCCGGATATCTTCAACTCCGTTGCGGCGTTCCTGCGCAACCAGTACACGCTCGTGTTTTCGCCGTCCACTCCGCAGGACGGGCGCTTCCATAAGCTCAGCGTCCAAGTGGTCGACGATCAGGGCAATCCGATGGAACTTGCGAACAAAAAGGGGAAGAAAAAGAAAGCAGTCGTTATTGCTCGCGAGGGATACACAGCGCCGAACGCCCCCGCCGCAGATTAGCGCTTAGACGGCTCAGGCACTCGAGCCACGCCACAAAGAATTCAGCGGCGGGCGCGGCGCTTCACAAATTCCTTCAATAGTATGTGCGTGAGGCGCGACTGGTCGTGTCGCACAACGCCCTCCTGCTGCAGCAGGTCCCCGGTCACGTAGTGAAGCCCCATGCGCTCGAGCTCTGCGAGTGACGGGTCGACGGGTTCAGCCCCCTGGGCCCGATAGCGCCTCAGCAGGCGGGGCGACACCGGCGTGCGATTGATCACCACGAAATCAAATAATCCCCTGCACGTATGGTCGTAGATCGCGCGGACGTGATCGGCCACCGTATAGCGTCGCGTCTCGCCAGGCTGCGTCATCACGTTGGCGATGTAGACTCGCGTCGCTCGCGAGTTGGCGACGACTTCCACCATCTGTTCTACGAGCAGGTTGGGAATGATGCTGGTATACAGCGAGCCGGGCCCGACGAGAATGAGGTCGGCTTCGCGAAGCGCCGCAAGCACTTCCGCGACGGGCTGGGCGCGCCGCGGTACCAGGCGCACTCGCCCGATGCGCTTGCGGGAGCGAGAGATTTGAGTCTCGCCGGCCACGACCGTCCCATCTTCGAGCTCGGCTTCGAGAGTGACGTTTTGAGCGGTCGAAGGAAAAATCCGTCCGCGAATCGCCAGCACCTGCGCCGACACTTGCACGGCTTTGGCGAAGTCTCCGGTGCTGTTGGAGAGCGCCGTCAGGAACAGATTTCCGAAACTGTGGCCGGCAAGCCCGCGTCCGGCGGGGAATCGATACTGGAAAAGCTCTCCCAGCAGGTGTTCGTCCTGCGACAGAGCCACCATGCAGTTGCGGATATCGCCGGGCGGAAGGACGCGATATTCGCGGCGCAGTCTGCCGGAGCTTCCGCCGTCGTCCGTCACTGTCACGACTGCGGCAAGGTCCGCGATCGGGCGGTTCGGCATTCGCCGGCCGCGTTCCGCTACGTGCTCTTTCAGGCCGCGAAGAACGACCGAAAGACCCGTGCCGCCCCCCAGCGCGACAATGCGTGCGGGCCGGACGGACGGGGAACCGCGTTCCAAACGATTCTTCATGGGGGAACGCAGGAAATCAGCCGGCTGAACCGTCTCGCTCGGGGTAGAGCAGCTCGGTGAAGCGCGGATCTTCCTGCAAGAAAGCAAAATCCTCGTCGTTGCGGGCGTGGTAGCGGTTTTCGGGGCGCAACTGAATCGCGACTTTCAGATTCTGCATCGCGGAGTCCGCTTCGCCGGTGAGACAATCGAGAGCGGCCATCGCATAGACGATGTGGTCCGCTTTGGGTGCGGCCTTCCGCGCGCGATCGAGATGCTCACGTGCTTCGTCCCAGCGGCCCAGGTTCATCAACGCCACTCCCTGGGTGTAGTGATCCTCGGCCGACTTCAGCGTCGGAACGGGCGGACGCGAAATCCGCTGCTCACAAATCCGCAGATGGACCTTGGCGCGATCGCCGAGCTCCTTGCTGGGTCCCTCGATCACCCGTTCAAGAGCTTCCTGGGCGCGCTGGAATTTCTGCTGCTGAAAGTGCTTCAGCGCCTCTTCGTAAAGCTTCAATTGCTGCTGCTTGGCGGGTGCATCGGGATCGGGGGGCAGTGCCTTGGCCTTGGCGCCCGAGAGTAAACCTCTTTTTTTCAGCGATTTACTGCTTCCGCGCGAGGAGCCTTTGCTTCGAGCCGTGCGATGCTTCAATTTGCACTCCGGAGGAACGCCAAACAGGACCATAGCAAAATCGGAGAAAGCCGTCAATGCGGGCCCGCACACCCAGATTTGACCTGAATCGCGCGGGATCGAGTCGGACGTCCGACCCTAGATTTGAGAATACGGAGTGGGCGCCAGAATGGTGTTGTTGATGTTCGAAACCAGATCTTCGAACGTGTACTTCGGTTGCGAGAACAAGCTCCTGGTTTCCGGTGCAGATCGAAACGCGTCCCAGCATTTGTCCCGCTCGGCGAGGTTCGCAAAACCGATCATGTAGGTCAGGTTGGGCAATTGCCCTCCGATGACGGTGTCGCCGAAAAAGACCGGCCAGAATCCGGCCTTGAGAAAAATCGGAATCTCGCCCTCATTCACCTGCTCGACCTTGACTCTATGATCCTGATCCGTGGAGCTCTCGTAGGTCCGCAGCTCGAACATACGGGGCGCGTGCTGCGCCGTGGCGCCCGGCACAGTGAGCTTGGGGAAGGCATCCAGGGCGCTCATCAGCGAGCTTTCCATGCGGACGAAAGCGGGCGCTTTGGCGGGCGCGTTTAAGAAATCCGCTGCTGCTTTCCGATATTCGGCATCCTGGCTCATGCGAGCGTCCGCCGTGACTAGAGCATCCGCCGATGCCCCCGGCATCAATACGTACATCGAGGGGCCCTCGGGGCCGATCGACACGCTGAATACGCCGACGGGCGAAATGCCCAATCGATTCAGGCCGGGCACGAGCGCATTGCGGAAATAGTCGTCGGCAAGCTTTCTTTGCTGGGTCAAAATATGGTACCGCCGGAGTTCGTAGCATTCCCGCGCCCCCTGCTTGGCGGCGTCCTGCGACTCACGCGCGTTCGCCGGCAGCGCGCCGGCGGCAACCGCGGATACCAGCGATGTAGCCAGGAACTTTCGTCGGTCCATGAGCGTTACCTCCCAGGTTGGCCGCACATCATCACACAATCGCAATCAGGCGTCCACCGAATCGTGAGGTGCGGAGTTTGGCCGGGCGCTAATTCAGCCGCGGCCGCAATTCCTCGGCGAATTTCTCGACGCGATCGAGCGGCACGAGCCGAATTCTCTGCTCCTCGAAGAGGCGCGAGATGAATTGATGGCGGCGGTTTTCGAGCGCAGGCTCTATCTCGGTGATGGCCGTAAATTCCGACTGCGCCGCGCGCGCGCGGATGCGCTCGGCGGTATAAGCGAAAACCTTGGCTTGCGCGGGATCGCGGCCGAGCGCGACGGTCTGGATGTAGCCGCGCGTTCCGTTATAGCGGTAGGCGTAATCGATGCGCATCGGATCGCCGGGCTGCGTGAAGTCATCCACGCGGACGCTCGCCTCGATCTTTCCAAAGATCCGGTGTCGGCGAAAAACATCGCGCAGTCGGTCCCGCATCCATTTGCGAATGTTTCCGCCGATCCCTCCACGGGCCGTGGGAGGGGGTGCCACGTAATCGTGGAAGAGCCGGTCGAGTTCGGCGTCGAAGTTCTCCGCGAGGAGTCCCCGCTGCGGGCTGAGCTGGAGGACGTTCGAAAGCGTCTGGTCGAGTTTTTCAAGATAGGTGCGGACCTCGGTTTCAGGGGCGCGCAATCGGGCGTCGAATTCCGCCGGCAGCCGGCGGAGCAGATCTTCGTCCGCGCCGGGATGCAGGCGCCGGACACGCGCCATCTCGGCGGGCTCCTCGATCAGCCGTGCGGCGCGCCGCGATCCGTCCACTTCCTCGAGGATTACGCCGACGTTCACCCATTCATCCCGGATCAGATTGGGCGCGTAGCGCAGAACGCGATAGCGAAACGTGTTTCGTTGCTCTTCGGACATGTTTCACTTCCAGTTGGGAAAGGGTTGGGCCGATGATTTCCACGCGGACACGATCAGTTCGCGGACCAGCTTGCGGCGCCGCAAGAGCTGCTCGAGCATTTTTTCGAGCGCGTCCGAATCGAAATTGTACCACTCGGGCGGAATCTCGCCGTAAATCTCATCAAGAACGCCTTCCGCGATCCTCGATTCGATCCGTGCGATCCACGGTTCGAACGATTCCATGCCGTGAACGGCGGCATAGACGCGGTGTCGCGGATAGAGGCCCCTCAGGGGCGCATCCGGAAAATTCCATTCGCCGGCGTTGAAGCAGAAGCCCTGGTCGATCATCTGCGCGCGGTAGCGCGGCTCATCGGTAGCGCGGAAGAAAATTGCCTGGCGGCCGTTCGTGTTGCAGGTCCATTTGTCGAAGGCGAGCATTCCGCAGAAATCCCCGAGGTTAACGACATCGCGGAGCTGCTCATCCGGAAGAAAATCGTACACCGCCACATCTGCCGGAGAGCCCGGATAGCGCGAGCCGAATTGCAGCCCCGCTTGGCAGCGTGCGCGGCCGCGCCCGAGCTGGATCACCAGGTCTTCGGTATGCTCGATCAGGCCATCCGAAACCTCCACCACCGCTGCGGCCGGCGTGGCCAGCCCCAACCGCGCCACCAATCGCGTACCGAGCAATTCGTTCGCCAGAATCCGCCCTCCCTGCGGATTGTTCTGGAATTTAACCACGTAGAATCCGCCGTCCTCACAACGCATCAGTTGCGATTGCGCCCCTCCGCGCATCCTCCGGATCTGTTCGACGGCGAGCGGCATCGAGCGCGTATGCTAGCCATTCAAAGCGGTTTACGGCAAGAGAAACATTTCAAATTGGGAAACACGGCGCCCGCTCAATACTTTGTTCCGGGCGCTCAGCTGCTGCGCGGCGAGCATCTCCTCAAATGGGCACAACGGAAAGTGGCGCGGATATACGCGGACAGCGCAGCATGACCGGAAAAAATGCGGCGGGGCCGTGCGGATCGATATAGCAGCGCGGCCCCGTTAAATCCAGGCTTGGAAGTAGGCGGTCCCAGGGAAGCGTTAGCGCCGCTTGCGTTTCTTTGAGCGCGCCTTTTTTGAACGCCCCTTTTTCGCTTTTGCTCTGCGCTTGCTCTTCGCCTTTTTTCTCTTCGGCTTCGATTTCTTGGCTTTTTTCGCTCGTCGTGCCGGCGCGCGCCTGCGAGGAGCCGGGGCCGCAGGGGCCTCCTCTGCTTCCGGCTCTTCCTCGACGACAATCTCTTCCACTTCCTCTACGATTTCCTGGGGTTGCTCCTCGCCTTCTTCCTCCGAATCGAAGGCGGGCAACTCGTCGTCTTCCTCATCGTGCATTTTGGCGTAAAACATTCGATCCTCCGTCAGGTCCCGGGCTTACCGGATGGCCGCACTCCTTGGCCCGCTTATAAACGGAGTGTCGGAACTTTGTCAAGGAACAATGGGTCGAAAAATCTACGGAGTTGCACACGGCAGGCGCCAAGGAGGCTCGCGAACAATACGCCGAAGCCCTCCGGCCTCGTATATTCCAGAAAAGAACTGCCTTACACGTAAATCGGGGGAGGCGATCAGCGCGGAATGGTCAGCACGTCGCCGGCCTGCAGCTCCCGGTCTGTCAGGAAGGGATTCGAGTGGCGCAGTGCCGAAATCGTCGTCTGGTACTCGCGGGCAATGGAATAGAGCGTTTCGCCGGGTTTTACGCGATGCTCCACGTTTGCCGATTTCCCCGGACTCTTGCTCGAGACGTTCTGCAGCCCGAGTCCGGAGTTTTGTGCGGACTTTGCCTTTGCCGGCGGCGATGCAGCCGATTCGGTGCCGGCGTAGATTCGCAGGCGGGCGCCCCGAGGGGCGCGGCTGCCGGATAGATGATTCCAGCGTTTGAGCTGCGCTACGGTTACGTCAAACCGGCCGGCGATCCCCTCGAGGGAGTCGCCTCGCTGTACCCGATAGTGTACCAACCGGACGACGGGAGGCGCCGTCGGCACATCCAGAAGGAAGCCCGCAGGCACACTCGCGTGAGGCTCGAGGTGGTTCGCCGCTTCAAGCGACGCGAGCGTCACGCGGTAGTGTCGCGCGATATCCGACAGCGTTTCCCCCTGCTCGGAGGCATGCAGCCGCCAACTCGTCCACTTGTCCTGCGGCACTTGCTGGATGTTCGCTTCGAAACTCTTGGCCGTGCCCGCTGGAAGTTTTAGTTGGAATCCGGGCTGGTTCGGCGTGATGTTGCGCACCAACTCGGGATTGAGCAGCCGCAGGTCATCGATGTCCGCGCCCGTAGCATCGGCCACAAGATTGAGGCTGATCGAGTGTTCGAGGTTGATCGTTTCCGCCTGCGGCGGTTTTTCGGGATCGACCTGCACACCGTAGGAAGCTGGGTCCTTCGCAACGAACGCCAGCGCCAGAATGATGGGCACGTAGTTCTGGGTCTGTTTCGGCAGGGCCCGCCGCTTTTGCAACTCCCAGAAGTCCGCGTATCCGGTGCGCTGAATGGCCCTTGCGACGTTCAAGGGACCCGAATTATAGGCGGCCATAACCAGATACCAATCTCCGAACATGGCGTAGAGATCTCGGAGGTGCCGCGCGGCCGCGCGCGTCGCTTTCTCCGGATCGCTGCGCTCGTCCACCCAATAGTTGCGCTCGAGATCGTACTCTTCACCCCGATAGGGCATGAACTGCCAGATACCGCGCGCCCCGGCCCGCGAGACCGCCTCCGGCTGGAAGGCGCTTTCCGCCTGCGCCAGGTAAATCAGGTCCTGGGGAACACCCTCTTCCTTCAGGACGCGCCGGATCATGTCGTTGTAGCGTCCGGCGCGCTCGAGCCCGCGCGAGACGATTGCGCGGCCGCGCGTGGTGGTGAAGAAGCTCAAATATTGGAGCACTGACTCATTCACAGCGAGCGGCAGATCGTGGTTGACGCTGATCAACTCTTTCTCGGCCTTGATCGCCAGGCGCGGATCGCCAGCCGGAAGCGTCAAATCGGCGATTTCATCGATCGGCGCGGGTTCGGCGGGTGTGTCAGATTCATCCACGTCTGCGGTGTTTTCCGGCGCATTAAGCTCACTCGACTCGCCGGCTTCACCGATCTCGTCGGAGAGTTTCGAGAGCCGAGGGTCGGAATCCACTTCGAAACCGCTTGCCAGGATCAAGTCTCCGGCGCGGTCGAAGTCCGCTTGGGCCTTTTCGAGATCGCCCGCTTTGTATTCGGATTTGCCGGCGTCGTAGGCAGCCTGTACCTTGGCAACCAGGATGTCGATCGCCGGTCGCGAGTCTACCGCGAGGGTAGCAGAAGCACGTGGGGAGCGTGGCAGAGGCAGGGGTTCGCGGACGAACGCGGGCACTGGCTCGGGCGCAGCGACCGGTGGGTGGGCCTGCACAGGCTTTTTTGCGGTATCGTTGCAGCCACCCAAGTAGAGAGCGCCTGCCAGCAGGATTGCTCGGATTGTCGGACTGCGTCTCATCGCACTCTGTATCGGCCCATCGCCGTGACCGCATAGCGCGAGTCCCGGTCGGCGGAAGCGGTGCAATACCACCTTCTCTCGCCACCATACCCGAAAGCTAACGGAAATCTTACGAGGTACTTAGAGCGCGGGTCAATGGTTCTCGACGGCAGGCATTGACGAAAACAGGACATCCATTACCAGCGTCCGTTGGCATGCCGACGGAATGAAATACCTCGCGCAGGGGTTTCCAAGTTAGGCCCACAGCCCCCCGGCGAGGGGCGGCTTCCGGCGATAAGACGGTTTCTAGGGGGGCCGTTTCAAGACCCGAATATCGTTCCGAAACCTGGGACGAAGGGCCTGAAACGTCCCTAGGCGAGCGCCCGACGGAGATCCTCGATGAGGTCGTCGGCATCCTCGAGCCCGACCGAGACGCGCACCGTTCCCGGCTCCACGCCGGCTGCTCGCAGTTCATCGGGAGACAGGTTGTAATGCGAGGTGTAGATTGGCAGCACGACCAGCGACTCGACGCCGCCCAGGCTCGATGCCAGGAGAAACACACGCACGCGGTCGCAGAAGCGCCGCGCCGCCCCCAGACCACCCTTCATGTCGAAGGCCAGCATGGCCCCGAAACCACTCATCTGGCGCTTCGCGAGTTTGTGGTCGGGGTGTGATGGCAGGCCCGGATAGTGTACCCGAGCTACCCTCGGATGTTTGGACAGGAATTTCGCCACCGCCATTGCATTGCGGCACTGCCGCTCGATGCGCACTTCGAGAGTCTTCATTCCTCGGATCAGCAGGAAAGCTGCCTCGGGGTCCATCGAGCCGCCGATTTGGATTACATTCGACCGCACCTTCTGGATCAGCACGGAGCTTCCGGCCACGGCTCCCGCGATCACGTCGGAGTGTCCTGCCAGGTACTTCGAGGCGCTGTGCAACACAAGGTTGAAGCCCAGCTGCAGGGGTTTCTGCAGCACCGGGCTGGCGAATGTGTTGTCGATCATCGAGACCAGGCCCCACTCTTGCGCAAATTCCACCGCTTTCTTCGTGTCCACTAGGCGCAGCGTCGGATTCGTGGGCGTCTCGATGTAGAGCACCTTGGTGCGCGGACTGACGAGCCGCTCGACGCCCGCCAGGTCGGATTCAACGTGTCTCACGACAATTCCGAAGCGCGGAAGCACGTCCCGCAATAGACGATAACTTCCGCCGTAGAGCTGCCGAGTGGCGATCAGTTCGTCGCCCGCCTGGAGGTGGGAAAAAAGCGCAGCCGAAATCGCCGCCGAGCCGGACGCTGTGACTACGGCGCCCTGCGCCCCTTCGAGCGCCGCGATTCGCTTCTCGGCCACCTCCAGCGTGGGATTCCCGTAGCGCGAGTAGATATAGGCCCGGCTTTTGCCCTCGGCCCACCGCTTCATCTCTTCCGTGCTCGCGAAAGTGAACGTGGACGTCCGCGCGATGGGGGTGCCCACGGGACCGGCGGCTCGAAAATGTTCTTCGCCCGCGTGAATCGCCAGCGTCGCGTCGCCCCAGGGTCTGCCCTTCGATGGTTTTTTCATGGCAAAGGAAGGATTACCCGCTTCGCGGCCGAATCACAAGCGCCATTTTGGCGACCCCTCGGCGGCTCCGCGGCCGCTCGCGTGCTTGAAATTGCTGACCCGTTAGAAAACAAACAACGGCAGCTTGCAACTTACGCGGTGGGGAGTGCGTACAATTAGAGCAGGAAGGCCGCCGAAAGCGGCCGATGGGAGTCCGGAGTGGGAAATCTCCGGCGAGCAGAGGAGGCGCGATGGCCATCAATCCCCGCGTCGCGATGGTGGCCGCGTGGTCTGTTTTTGCGATCGTTTGGATCGTATCGAGTTTCATGGCCAAGCGAATCGCAAAGCGCGAAGGAGGCGCAGGTATTGCGGCGAGAGCGTTGATCATCGCGGTGGCGTGGATTCTGATCGTCAGTGCGGACGATCCGCGATTGGGCATACTCGCAGCCGATTTCCTGCCTCAATCGTTGCGGATTGCCTGGCTGGGCGCGGCAATGACGTTTGCGGGTGTACTGTTTGCGGTGTGGGCGCGCGTACATATCGGACGCTATTGGAGCGCGACGGTCGCGCTCAAGGATGAGCACGAATTGATCCGGAGCGGCCCCTACGCCCGGATCCGCCATCCCATTTACACAGGAATGATTTTCGCGATCGCAGGCTCGGCTGTCGTGGTCGGAACGTATGGCGCGCTTCTGGCCTGGGCGGTGATTGGCGTGAGCTTCTGGTTCAAGGGGCGGCAGGAGGAAGCCCTGCTCGCGAGCCAATTCGGCAAAGCCTTTGACGAGCATCGGCATCACACAGGGTTCTTCCTACCGCCTCTCTCCTAAATTGAAGCAGGTATTTGACTTAGAGTCCGTGCCGCGTGCATGCGGCGACGGCTTCGCTTTCCATTCTCTTATCTTTGCCGATGAGACTGCAGGAAATCGACACAAGCGCCGATTAGGTTATATGCAAAGCTCCGGGTAGGCGATTCTATTGTGCACCTTACGTGCGCCGAAGGGGTTCAACCGATGAAAAGGATCGGGGCCATTCTGATTTTATGCTCGGCCGCGCTGTGTCTTTCCGCCTGCTACATAGGAAACACAGGCCCGTGTTACGGCGTCGGCTGCCCGGCTTTCGCGCCCAGTAAGGGGGCGAAGGACCAGAACGTTCCTGCGAAGCCCGCTAAAGTCCACAAATTCTGGCACCTTCACAAGGCGCAGGCGCAATCTCAGCCCGCCGCCACGCAATCCCAGCAAACTGCCAGCCACTAATTCCGATTCTCGAGTCGTCCAGCTCCGGATTTCGGCTCTACATTTCGTCTACGCGCTGGCGGCTTCCTCGTCCTCTTCGCCCGCGTGGTGCGGCTTGTGCGCGGCGATCACCTTTTCGGCGATTTCTGCCGGTACGAAGTCATAGTGCGAGAACTCCATCGAGTAGCTCCCGCGCCCCTGGGTCATGGAGATCAATTCGTTGGCATAGCTCAGCATTTCCGAGAGCGGAACCTGCGCTTTTACGACCACGCTTCCGGCGCGCGTCTCGCTCCCGCTGATTTTTCCGCGCCGCCCGCTCAGATGGCCCATCAGGTCGCCCGAATACTGGTCCGGAGCGTAGACTTCGACGTGCATGATCGGCTCCAGCAGCGCCGGTCGCGCCTGCTTCATCGCTTCGCGGAAGGCGAGCGAGCCCGCGATTTTGAACGCAATATCCGAAGAATCCACGTCGTGGTATTTGCCGTCGTAAAGGCTTACGCGAAAATCAACCACCGGGAAGCCTGCGAGATATCCGCGCTCGGCGGCGTCGCGCACTCCTTTCTCCACCGACGGGATCCAATTTTTCGGTATGGCGCCGCCGAAAACGTCGTCCACGAATTCGATTCCCTTGCCGCGCGGCAGCGGCTCCATCTTGATGCGGCAGAGGCCGAACTGCCCGTGGCCGCCCGTCTGCTTCTTGTGCTTGCCCTCGGCGTCGGCCTTCCCGCGGATCGTTTCGCGGTAGGGAACCTTGGGTGGCTTGAGCGTCATCTCGACGTGATAGCGCTTGCGCAGTTTCGCGACCACAACCTCGATGTGCTGCTGCCCCGCGCCGCTCAGCAGGAATTCCTTCGTTTGCGGATCGCGCCCGAACCGCAGCGCAAGATCCTCCTCGAGGATTTTGTGGATGGCCACGCCGATGCGGTCCTCATCCGCGCGCGTCTTCGGCTCGACGGCGAAGGTGATCGAAGGCTCGGGGATGCGCGCCGGCGGGTAGAAAATCGGCGCGCTCTTGTCGCCCAGCGTGTCCCCCGTGGTCGTTTCCTTGAGTTTTGCGACCGCGCCCAGGTCGCCGGCGTGCAGATCGTTGACCGACACGGCCGTCTTCCCCTGCATCACCTGCACGTGCTGAAAGCGTTCCTGTGAGCCGCGATTGAAATTATTCAGCGTCGCATCATTCTTCAGCACGCCGGACATCACCTTGAAATACGTGATGCGCCCCGCGAAGGGATCGGCGACCGTCTTGAAGACGAACAGCGAAACGGGCTCGGAGTCGGCGATCTTACGTTCGATCGTGTCGCCCTTGTGATCGGGCGATTGGTGGCCGGTCGCTTTTCCGCGAAACGCGGGCGACGGGAAAATCTCGATCAGGAAATTAAGGATCGCGTCGCTGCCGACGTTGTGCAGCGCGGAGCTGAGCAGTACCGGGAAAATTCGCTTCGCCAACACCGCTTCGCGCAGGCCTTTCTTCAAATCTTCGATCGGCAGCGTGCCCTTGTCGAAAAACTCCTGCATCAACTCGTCGTCGCCCTCGGCGACCATTTCGACGAGCGCTTCGTGTGATTTCTTGGCTTGCTCGGCGAGATCCGCCGGAACCTCTTCGACTTTCGCCTTCCCGTCACCATCGGGCGCGTACACGAGCGCCTTCATCGCGACCAAGTCCACCACGCCCTTGAAACTTTTCTCGGCGCCGATCGGCAGCTGGAGCGGCACCACGCCGCGCCCGAAGACCTGCTCGAGCGCGGCGAGAGAGCGCTCAAAGCTCGCGAGCTCGCGGTCCATCCAGTTCAGAACGAATGTTCGCGGCTGGTCGTATTCTGTCGCGTAATCCCACACCCTTTCCGTGACCACTTGCACGCCGGCGGCGGCATCCACGACGATCAGCGAGGCGTCCGCCGCGATCAGCGATGATTTCGTTTCATTGATGAAGGTCGAATAGCCGGGCGTATCGAGGAGGTTGATTTTCGTTTTTTCGGCCTGGCCCGGCGCCTGCCATTCGGCGTGCGCCGCGCCCGTGTTGATTGAGATCTTTCTCGCGATCTCTTCTTCATCCCAGTCGGTGGTGGTCGAGCCGTCGGCCACTTTGCCCAGCCGCGGTGTCATCCCCGCCGTGAAAAGCAACGACGACACGAGCTGGGTCTTCCCCGTGTCGCCGTGGCCTACAATGCCCACGTTGCGGATCCAGTCGGTTGTGTAAGATTTCATTTTTCACCTCGCCTGGAAATCGGAATTGAAGAATCAGTCTGGGGTTGGACCGGACGCCGAGGAGCGCGGCACCGAGCGCCGTGAAAATCCAAGCAGGCATATCGCGCGGAGAAAATGCGGCTAACAGCTTCCGTGGTGTGAGTTGGGATCAGCATCACGACCCCGCCCCCGGCGGTTGTGCGCGATGAACCCTGCGGCCCTTTGTCTGCGGGGAGCGGACTCAGGGCAGGAAAGCGGGGATGCTAGCACACGCATTGGTTTCCATTCAACCGTTGACGAGATGGGAAGTCCAGCCTTTTGGCCAAGCTGGAAGTCGGTGCAGAGAGATTCAACAGTGCACCGAACGCGCGTGAAACACGGGGGCCGACCGAGCGTGAGGCTCTGTCGGCGCCGACTTCACCTCCGCCGCCGGATGCGGCCTAGGCCCAGGTGATCGTGAGTTCCGAGAAAGCGGCGCCCGCTGAAATGGGTACGGTAAATTTAACCGCGACCTGTTTCGCTCCACAGATTTCGAGGGCTTTTCTGTAGAAGCCGATGAGTACGTACTCCAGGATATCGTGGTGCTTCTCAAAGCCGAGATATTTGATCACCGCCTTGGGGTAGTCTTCAATTTCCGGAATGATTTGAATGCCCTGAAAGTAGGAGGCGTGGACCGTTGCGATTCGCTTGATCACGAACTCCGGGGAGCCGAGCTTCACGACGATTCCATAAATCCCGTGAAGCTGCGACTCGACCACCTTTTCCGAGCGCGTGATGAGGACCTCGCGGTCGCCATGGGCGGTTTCCCGGATATCCGTTTCGAGAAACTCAACGAAAGCGTCCAGCGGATACCATTTCCACGATTGGATCGGCTCGCTGAAAATGGTCTTTGCCTCTCCTCCCAGTTGCTCGACGATTCTGGCGAAATCCTGCTCTCCAATGCGAGCCTTGACCGCATTGACGGCATCGAGAACGGATATTCCACTGATTTGCGCCATTGGAATCCGCCGCGAGGGTCGGGTATCCGGACCGGTGAGACGGATTGTACTGCAAATCGCGGAGATCGCTTTTCGATAATTGCGCGGCCGCGCGGCGAACCGCGTCACGCGTGAAATCGAATCCTGCACTGGCGGGGCGCGTTTGCGACTCTCCGCCATTGGCGTAGAATACGCTTCGCAGAATATTCGGAAAGGCGGCCCGATGAAATTTGGCGGCATTCACCTGATGCAGGTTCCCCGGCCCTGGACCCCAGAATCCGGACGCACGCTATTGAACAACGCGCTTGCCTTGGCGGAACTCTCCGACCAGTGCGGATTCGACTACGTTTGGGGAACGGAGCATCATTTCCTCGAGGAGTATTCCCACGCGTCCGCTCCAGAAATATTTCTCGCGGCGTGCAGCCAGAGGACAAAACATGTCCGGCTGGCGCATGGAATCATACAGACTCCCCCGAACATCAATCATCCGGCGCGCGTCGCCGAACGCATCGCCTGCCTCGATCTGATCAGCAACGGCCGCTGCGAATTCGGCATGGGATCCGGCGCGACAACAACGGAACTAGGGGGATTCCTGGTTCCGCAGGATGACAAAAAAGCGATGCAGATCGAGGGGATGCGCGTGGCCGTGCGGATGCTGGTGGAAGAGCCGTTTACCGGATTCGAGGGCAAGTATGTGACCGTGCCGCCGCGAAATCTCGTGCCGAAACCGCTCCAGAAGCCGCATCCGCCGTTGTGGATGGCGTGTTCACGGCGCGAATCGATTCTGGACGCGGCGAGGCTTGGGCTGGGCGCGCTCACCTTTTCGTTTGTCAGTCCAGACGAGGCGCGCCACTGGGTGAAGGATTACTACGCGACGATCGAAAACGACTGCGAGCCGCTCGGCTACGCGGTGAATCCCAATTTCGCCATTGCGACGCCATTCCTTTGCGACCACGACGAAAAAAGGGTCTCGGCAGCGGCCGTCGAGAATTACGGTTTTTTCGTCTACGGGCTCGGGCATTACAGCTTCTTCGGCGAGCACCGGCCGGGCAAGACCGATATATGGCACGAGTACACGACAAATCCCAAGGAACCGGTTTCGCCGGAATTCGTAGCACAGGCGTGCGTTGGCTCGCCCCAGAAATTGCGCCACACCTTGCGCGAGTACGAAGACGCCGGGATCGACCAGGTGATCGCGGTGCGCCAGGTGGGACGGCTCTCTCTCGATCTGCAGTTGACGTCGCTGCAGCTGTTCTCGGACGACGTGCTGCCCGAATTCAAGGAGCGCGAACTGGCCGGCGAACGCCGGCGCGCTGAAAGATGCGCGCTAATTTCCGAGAAGGCGATGGCGCGCAAGCCGAAGAGCGACCACCGGAAGGTCGAAATCTCCATTCCCGCCGCCGGCCGCCACTAAGGGCTATCAATCGACCCCGCCAGAGGAGTCGTTTGTTTCCTGGCGCCTAGGCGCTACGGCCTGCCTTCGTCGCCGGACGGACCGTAAATCGAGGGCACGGGAACCTTGTTCATCCGCAGGTAGACCGAGAGCTGCCCCCGATGATGGATGATGTGGTTGAGAATCATGCTGCGCAGAACGGTAATGCGCGGCATTGAGAAGAATGTCTTTCCGGCATTGAGCAGGGTCCAGGTCTTCTGCAAGTCTTCGTCGCTGGCTTTCGAAATGGCGGCGCGGGCGGCGGCGACATTCTTGTCGAAGAGCTCGAGCAGCTGCTTGCGCGAGGTCATTACCGTCGGCTGCGTGGGCGCTCCTCCCGGCGGCGCAAAATCGAAGGAATCGCCCTGAAACGTGGCGGGAGCAAAGCCTACCATTTCAGCGATGTGGCCGGCGAGGCGCCCCATCGGCATGGACGTGTCGTGCGGTTTCCATGTGGCTTTATCTTCCGGAACGCGTTCGAGCGTCTTCCGGGTTGTGGTCATTTCGTGGTCAAATTCAGGAAGAAACGAATCTCGTATTGCCATGTGTGCCTCCAAAGGTGTGCTGGGGTGTGTCTGGGGAATCTTACCCCAACCGTGTGAACCGACGGTAATGAGATGTCTGGCGGCCCCGGCTAGATTCGGCCGCGTCCGGCGGAGCGCGTCAGAATCGGCGGCGCCTCGTGGGTTTCCCGGCGGCTATCCGACTGGGCCGTCGTCTGAGCGGGGGTCGCACTCCGGGCGGCCGTTTGCTTCCAGGTGTGCAAGATGCGATGAATCACGGTGATATTCGGTCCGATCGCCAGCAGCCAGAGCGCCACATCCATGCGGTTCGCCAGGGCGCCCAGAATCATCAGCACCAGCCGCTCGGGCCGCTCCCAAAACCCGATCTCGGATGTGGGAACCAGCGACTCAGCGCGCGCCTTCGCATAGCTGACCATCACCGCGCCGGCCATCGCGGCGCCCGCTAGCACGGCGTACATGAAGCGATTGACCTGCGCGTAGTAGACCAGCAGGCCAAGAAACAGGATCAGGTCCGCGTAGCGATCCAGGATCGAATCGAGAAAGCCGCCGAACAAAGAGACGCGATTCTGGCGCCGCGCGACAGGTCCGTCCACCAGATCGCACAGCCCGGCAAGCGCCACCATCCCGCCCGCCGCAGCGAAGCGGCCCTGCGCAAACAGCATTCCGGCCCACAAGTTGGCAATGAGCGCGCACCACGTGATGACATTAGGCGGGATTCCCGTGGGAGCCAGAAGGGCTGCGAGGCGGTCAACGGGCCAGGAAAGATACCGGCCGATGGTCCGGGTCAACATGGAGTCAGGATCACTCCGCTATTCCCCTATTCCTCATCATGAATGGTGCTCAGCTTCACGACCTCGTATTCCTTCACTCCCGCAGGGGTCGAAATGCTTACTTCGTCTCCGACCTTTTTCCCCAGCAACGCGCGGCCGATCGGCGACGTGGTTGAAATCAGGCCCTTCGCTGCGTCCGCCTCCTCAACCGTGACCAATTTGTACTCGATCTTGGCGGACTTGGCAACGTCCCTTACGACGAGCCGCGAGCCGTAGGCGGCGCGATCCTTCGGCAGATTGTTCAAGTTGAGCATCGAGATATCGGCCATGCGCTGGTGCAGCTGGCCGAGGCGCGCAGCGACGTAAGACTGCCTTTCCTTTGCGTACTTGTATTCGGCGTTTTCGGAGAGGTCGCCGTGGGCCCGCGCGACCTTGATTTCTTTCGGCAGCTCTTCGTGCAACTCGCGCTCGAGGGCGGCGATTTCGTCCTTCAGCTTCTTTTGGATTTTCTCTGCGAGATCAGTCATTGGTTGATCGAGACGCCCGAGGCGGTCCTGTTCGCGCGGCTTGCCCGGAGTCGACCGGTTACTCGCGGATTATAGAGGATTTACGCGCCGCGCTGCAATCCGAAGCTGGGAGTACCATCAGAAATCAGCCAGTCGAGGCTGGTCTGGGCCACCTCTCCAGGCAGCCTCGAACGATGCATGGATCCATTGCGCTTCGACAGCCTTCTTTTGAGTTTCCAAGGACTGCCACAACCCGAAGAGCGAGCGCGGGTTGCGAGGATTCTGCCTCAGATCCTCGCGAAAAACGTCTTCGGCCTCCGCAGCCCTCCCGCTCAGAAGGAGGGCCGCGCCGAGCGACTCGCGCACCGGATAGTACCAATCCGCCGGCTCGTTATATTTCAAATCGTCCTGCACGGCGACGGCGGCGCGCCAGTTCTTGATCGCCCCAGCGGAGTCGCCTTGGGCGGCGGCGATACGGGCTGCCAGCGTGTCGGCGGCTATTTCGCGAATCGTGCTCCAATCGTTGTAATACATCCCAAACGCCGGGCCCGGAGGCAGTCTCTGATAATCCGCTTCCATCGCTTCGCGTTCCGAGTCCGCCTGTGTTGCTTGCCCTTTCGCGGCAAAGGCGCAGCCCCTCGCATAGTGCGAGAAGAACGACACGCCGCGCGATTGCGCGTCCGCCGCAGGCGCCGCATCCGGCGGGGGCAGCGCAAGCAAGTTGTCCCAACGGGCGAAGCGCAATCGTACGAAAAGTTCGAACGGCAAGAATCCCTTAACCATCGGCAACTTGGTCCCCACCGCGTTTGCTCTCGCTGCCAACTCGTTTGCGGCGCCGGAAGCGACTGCGAAGTCGCCGCCCATCATCGCGGCTGCGGCCAGGAAGTGAACGTTGTGAGCCCGATAGATCGTGTACATCATGTTCCCGGATTGCGGCGCAGGCAGGCTGTTGTCGGCAAGAATTGCCTGCTGATTGCTTTTCACTGCGGCAACGTAGTCGCCCGTGCGAATGTAAATGTGCGAAGGCATGTGAACCAGATGGCCGGCTGCGGGCGCGAGGGCCCCCAGGCGACCAGCGCTCGCCAGCGCCCGCTCCGGATCGGGCGCCATTTCCATGGCGTGAATGTAAAAGTGATTTGCACCTGCGTGGTCGGGCCATCGCCGCAGCACTGATTCGAGCACGGAAACGATTTCGAGAGTGTTTTCCGCAGGCTTTCCGTCGTTCGTCCACAGCGCCCAGGCGTGTAGATCCATCAGGCTCTCGGCGAATAGCGTCGCGGCGTCGGGGTCGTCCGGGTAACGCCGGTTGAGATCGCGCATCGCCGACGCGTAGTCGCGCGCGAGCCGGTCGTAATCGGGCTTCGTGTCATTCGTGAAGCGACGCGCGAGCGCGTTCACGTACGCTCGTTCCAGTTCAGGGGCTGAGAGCGCGAGCGCTTGCGCCTTCTGGATTGCCTCGTACGGAGCCTTCTCGTTTTCCGGCCGCGTTTCGTTATAGTTCGGACCCAGCGCGAGCGCAATGCCCCAATAGGGCATCGGAGAGCGAGGATCAAGCTCGGCGGCACGCTGGAACGACCGGGCAGCCAGGTGATGGTTGAACGCGTAGACCAGCGAGAGGCCTTGGTCGAAGAACTCTTGCGCCTCGCTGCTTGTCGTGGAGATCGGATGGTGCAACGAGCCCATACCCGGAAGCAGCGTGGCGGGCGCCTCACGAGCGTCGTGCGCGTGGTGCTGGCTTTGGGAGCGGGCAGGCGATGTCGCGCAGGCCAGCGAAAGGATCAGGAAAAGCAATCCGTGAAACTTCACTGAAAGCCTCCTTGCGCGGAGCTTGTATTGTGGGCTGCGCGGCACTATACACCACTCTGCATCGAACGCAGCCCGCACGATTTCCCGCCGCGTTTCGCTTCAATCAGGCGCTCGCCTTGAGCGGCTGCAATCTCGATTTGTAGGATCCGGGCGCGATCCTGAAAGGGATACTGAGACGATTCCAACTGTTGATCGCGGCAATCGCGAGAGTCAGGTTGGCGAGCTCCTCGGGGCTGAACTGCTTTGCGACGCGTTCGTAAACATCGTCGGAAACGTGGTTTCCGGCGATGAGCGTGATGGCTTCGGTCCATTCGAGCGCGACCCGTTCGCGATCGGTGTAAAAGGGAGCTTCCCGCCATGCGCTGAGGACGTGGAGGCGCTGCTCGGTCTCACCGAGAGCGCGAGCATCCTTGCTGTGCATGTCCAGGCAGTAAGCGCAGCCGTTGATCTGCGAGGCGCGCATCTTGACGAGCTCGAGCAAGGGCCGCTCGAGGCCGCAGGAATCAACGAAGCTTTCGAGAGCCGACATCGCTTGATAGCCTTTTGGCGAGGCTTTGTAGGGGTTCAGCCGATGTTCCATCACTGGTTCTCCTTTATCTTGAGGGTACGCGAGAGTATATCGCGGCGGAGTCGGAATAGGCGAATCAGGCACGCTCGCGGGCGCCGCCGCAAGTTCCGCTGTACAATCGCGTAAAGCACGGGAGTGGGAAGGGACAAAGGGGCGCGAGTGAATCTCGAACTCACCGAAGAGCAGAAGCTGCTGGAGCGCAGCGTGCGGCAATTCGCCACGGTGGAGGTAAAGCCGCTCGCCCGCGAACTTGACGAAACAGGCCGTTTCCCGCGCGAGTCTTTTCGCAAGGCGGCCGCGCTGGGCCTCGCCGGCATCTCCGTGCCCGAAAAATACGGCGGCGCGGGGATGGACCACATCTGCTACGCCATTGTAATGGAAGAGATCGCCCGCGTCTGCGCCTCCACCAGCGTGATCCTGTCTGTACAAAACTCTCTTGTGTGCGCCACGCTCCATCACTTCGGTACCGAGGAGCAGAAGCAGAAGTTTCTGGTTCCGTTTGCACGCGGCGAAAAGATCGGCTGCTATGCGCTCACCGAGCCGCAAGCCGGCTCGAACGCCGCGGCCCTCGCGACGAAGGCCGTCCGCAAGGGGGATCGCTACATCATCAACGGGGCGAAAGCCTGGATCACGAACGGTGGCGTGGCGGACGTGGCGATCGTTTACGTCAATACGCAGCCCGAAAAGGGCGAGAAGGGAATCACGGCCCTTCTCGTAGAGAAGGGAACCCCGGGATTCGGCGTCGGCAAGGAGGAGAAAAAGCTGGGCATCCATGCCACCGCCTGTGCGGGGCTTTCGTTCTCCGATTGCGAGGTCCCGGTCGCGAACCGGATCGGGGCCGAAGGCGAGGGCTACAAAATCGCGCTCTCGACCCTCGATGGCGGCCGCATCGGCATCGCGTCGCAGGCTACCGGGATCGCTCAGGGCGCCTTCGAGGCGGCGCTCGAATACGCGCGCCAACGCCAGGCTTTCGGCCATCCCATCGCGGAATTTCAGGCCATCCAGTTCATGCTTGCCGACATGGCTACGGAAATCGACGCGGCGCGATTGCTCGCCCGCCGAGCCGCATGGAAGCAGGATTCAGGCGCGCGCTTTTCGATGGAAGCGGCCGTCGCAAAACTGTTCGCGAGCGAAATGGCCACGCGCGTGACACACAAGGCCATCCAGATTCATGGCGGCAACGGTTACAGTAGCGAGTATCCGGTAGAGCGCGCCTACCGCGACGCCCGGATTACCGAAATCTATGAAGGGACGAGCGAAATTCAGCGCCTCGTCATCGCTTCGTGGGTTTTGAAAAGCCATTAGCTTTCACTCCGTTGTATTCTTCGAGGGTGCTTCCACTCGATTGCGGGCAGGAATTCGATGCGGCGCGCGACGCCGGCTTTTTCGCGTCTCTGCCTTCGCGGCCGGGCGTTTTGCTGATTGAGATGAGCGATCCCGCCGCGCATCCCCACCTCGTGCGAACAGCGGACATCCGCCGCGCCGCCGAGCGCCTGCTCGGCGTTCCGGACACCGCCTCGAAGCGTTTGAATCTGCGGCAGGTCGCCGCGCGAGTTCGCTACCGCGTCACCGGATCGAAATTCGAACAAATCCTGGCGCTCTATCAGCATGCCCGTGAATTCTTTCCCGGACGCTATCGTGAGTTGCTCCGGCTTCGCCCGCCCGCGATGCTAAAAGTGAATCTCCGCAACGAATACCCGCGCTGCTATGTGACGCGGCGGATTCGCGCGGACGAAGGTTTCTATTTCGGGCCGTTCGCGTCGCGGCGTTCGGCCGACGCCTTCGCCGAGGGCTTTCTGGATTTATTCAAGATTCGCCGCTGCCAGATCAAAATCCGCCGCGATCCGAGCTTCCCCGGCTGCATCTATTCGGAAATGA
Source organism: Candidatus Acidiferrales bacterium (assembly GCA_035279445.1). GTDB lineage: Bacteria > Acidobacteriota > Terriglobia > Acidiferrales > UBA7541 > Palsa-295. The sequence continues at coordinate 72,956 of DATEHV010000017.1, forward strand.
AGATGTGCCTCGCGCCATGTTTCGCCGGTTGTACCAAGCAGGAGTACGACGTCGAAGTAGGCCGCGTGCTCGACACGCTCGATACTACTGGCGCGGCGCTGACGGGGAAGTTTGAGCGCGAGCGGGAAGCGGCCAGCGAAGCGCTCGATTTCGAGCGCGCCGCTGCAGTCCACAGGCGCCTGGAGAAAGTCTCCGCCGCGCTGCGCGGCTTGCCGGAGCTCGCGAGGCGAATCGAGGACCTTGATGCCATCATTCTCGAGCGCGCCGCCGAGGAAAAAACCATCGCCATGTTTCCGCTTCGTGGGGGGGTGCTGGCCGAGCCGATCTTTCTCAGTTTCGCGGAACTCTCGAGTCAGCCCCGTTCCGTCGAAGCGATCCTCCGGCTGAGCTTGCAACCGGCCGACGTCGAGAGCCGCCCGACGGCAGATCCGAACGCGGATTCGCGCACCCGCTATGGCTTGCGAGCCGCGCCGCCGGAGCTGGCCGAACACCTGTCGCTTGTCGCGCGCTGGTTTTATTCCAAGCCACGCGAGGGAGAAATCCTCTTTCGCGGGGACGATTGGCCCTACCGCCGGATTCTGCGGGCATGCGGAAGGCTGCTCGCGCCGCCTGCCCCTTCGCCTGCGGTCGCGCCGCCGAAGCCTTGAAGTAATTTCGGAGACAATCGCAATCGGCACGGCACCGGTTGCATCGTACAATCGACTCAGCATGGCTCACGCAGACATCCCGCGAGTCGCGAGTGCGGCGATCGGCGAGGCGCGCTCGCGATTCCGCGACACCATCCGCTCCCTACGATACCGCAATTTTCAGCTCTTCTTCAGCGGCCAATTGATCTCGCTGATTGGAACCTGGATGCAAAACGTCGCGCAGGCCTGGCTCGTCTACCGCATGACGGGTTCGTCGCTGCTGCTCGGGGTCGTGTCGTTCGCAGGCCAGATTCCAGTGTTTCCGCTGGCGCCGCTTGCGGGAATGGTGGCCGACCGCCTGAACCGCCGCAAGGTCGTGATCGCCACCCAAACGGCCTCCATGATTCTTGCGCTGATCCTTGCGTTTCTGACGCTCACGGGCCGCGTCACAGTCTTGGACGTGATCGTCCTCGCGGCTTGCATGGGAGTCGTGAATTCCTTCGACATCCCTGCGCGTCAGTCGTTTCTGGTTGAAATGGTCGGCATCGAGGATTTGATGAACGCCATCGCCCTAAATTCTTCGATGTTCAATGGCGCCAGGATTATCGGTCCCGCAATCGCGGGAATTCTGGTCGCCAGTATCGGCGAAGGCTGGTGCTTCTTCGTCAACGGTGTGAGCTTTATCGCCGTGATCGTTGGTCTGTTCATGATGCGCATGCCTCACCGTCAGCGCGAACGCGAAGCGGTCTCCGCGCTCGAACACATCGCGGAGGGGTTCCGTTTCGTGCGCAAGACCGCGCCGATTCGGGCGCTCCTGCTGTTGCTGGGGCTCGTGAGCCTTGTGGCGATGCCCTACACCGTCCTGATGCCGATTTTTGCCGCGCAGGTGCTGCACGGCAACGCCCGGACGCTCGGGGTGCTCGGAGCGGCAACGGGAATTGGAGCGTTGGCAGGCGCGCTTGTACTCGCCTCGCGGACGAGAGTCCACGGCCTGGGAACATGGGTCGCGATTGCCTGCGGAGCCTCGGGCACAAGCCTGATCCTCTTCTCGCTCTCGCATTGGTACGCCTTATCCGTGATTTTGCTGGTGCCCGTGGGATTTGCGATGATGACGCAGATGGGCGCCTCGAACACCATGGTCCAGGCCATGGTGCCCGACCGGCTCCGCGGCCGGACCATGGCGGTCTACGCGATGATGTTTATGGGCATGGCGCCGCTCGGAGCGCTCCTTTCGGGCGGCGTCGCTCAGCGCATAGGCGCTCCGTGGACGGTCGGTCTGGGCGGCACGCTGACACTGGCGGGCGCAATCGCCTTTGGGCGGTATTTGCCCCGGATACGTGTCGAAGCGCGCCAGCTCATCGTCGCGCAGGGAATGGTGGCCGGCGAACCCACGCAGGGGATCACGGCGCGGATCGTCTCCTGATTCTGCTCTTGCAGCGGCGGCCCGAACGGTTGCCTTCTGCTATACTGCGCGCACTCTTGATGTTCGCCGCCCAACGAGGCCCGTATGCCCCCTCCCGCAGCCGTTGACAGCAAGCGCATGCCTGGTCGGGCCACGGCCCAGGGCACGCTGCGCTACGCGGCGCGATTCCAGGGGCGCGCCGCCGCGGGCCATTTTCGCGACGTGCAGGGCGGGCTGGTTCTTTCCTCGCTCGGGATCGGAACCTACCTTGGCGAACCCGACGAGACGACCGACCGAGGCTACACGAGCGCCATCGTGGCCGCTGTGGAAGGCGGAATCAACGTCGTTGACTCTGCCATCAACTACCGCCTCCAGCGCAGCGAACGCTCGGTAGGCGCCGCGCTGAGAAATCTCGCCTCAAAGGGTTTTCAACGTGAAGAAATCGTTCTCTGCACGAAGGCCGGCTTCCTCACTCCCGACGGCGAGATGCCGGACGACGCGAACGATTACTTCGCGCGCGAGTTCCTCGAGCCGGGAATCTTCCGCCCTGAAGACATCGCCGCGGGCTGCCATTGCATGGCTCCGCGCTACCTGGCCGACCAGCTCGACCGCAGCCGCCGGAATCTTGGCGTCGAATGCGTGGATGTCTTCTATCTGCACAATCCCGAAACCCAGTTGAGCGAGATTCCGGCGGACGAATTCAGGCGCAGGGTCGCCGCAGCCTTCGAGTTTCTCGAATCGGCGGTGGCAGCGGGGAAGATCGGCGCTTACGGCCTGGCCACATGGAACGCCTTCCGCGACGATCCGAAATCGCCGGGCTATCTCTCACTTGCAGCCGTGCACGAAATCGCGCGCGAGGCCGGAGGCGCGGAGCACCATTTTCGCTTTGTGCAATTGCCGTTGAATCTCGCCATGCCCGAGGCGCTGGTGCGGCCCAATCAAGTGGTGGACGGAAAAACCATGGCCATGGTGCAGGCGGCGCGCCCGCTCGGAATCACTTTAGTGACGAGCGCGGCTCTTCTTCAGGGGAAATTGACGCGCGATCTGCCGCCATACATCGGTGCCGCACTCGGTTTGAAGAGCCATTCCGCCCAGGCGCTGCAGTTCGCGCGGTCCGTGCCCGGTGTCACCACCGCGCTCGCCGGCATGAGCCGTGTCGAACACGTACGCGCGAATCTGGAAGTGGTGGGAGTTGAGCCCGCTCCGCGCGATCAATTCCTTAAATTATTTGAGCCGCGCAACTAGAAATGCGAGGAGTCAGAGTTCGGCCGGCCTTCGTTGAGCCACTCCGTGATTGCCGCGCCGATCGCATCGAGTTTCCCGGTAAAAAAATGGTCGGCGCCCTCGACGATCACCAGCCTCTTCGGTTCCGCGAGCGCGGCGACGAGCGCCTCGATCCTCGCGCGCGCGCCGAACTGGTCATTGCCGCCCTGAATGATGAGCTTGGGCTTGGCACAACCGCGCAAGTCGGTCAAGTCCACATTGTCCACCGGCAATCCGAGGCCGATTAGTTTCGTCACGCGGTCGTCTGTGCATCCCGTCCGCAGGCCCACGTAGGAACCGAAGCTGAACCCTGCCACCAGAATCGGCCGCCCGGGAAACTCCGCAGCGAGATAGTCGAGCGCGGCGCGAACGTCATCCTGCTCGCCTTTCCCGCGGTCGTGCTCCCCCTCGCTTTGCTCCGCACCGCGGAAATTGAATCGCAGCACGGGCGCACCCCTCTCGTGAAGGGCTTTCGCCGTCTGATAGACGACTTTGTTGTGCATCGTGCCGCCAAACAGGGGATGTGGATGGCAGACCACCGCCGAGAATTCGGGTTCGGCGGCCGGTGTGGTCCAGAGCGTCGCTTTCAGGCGACCGGCGGGTCCTGGGAGGAAAAAATTGCGATGAAAGATTTCTGCCATGAAAAATCAGGAAAGAGAGTTTAGCCGCGGCCTCGCCGGAGCGCTAGTGCCGCCGCGAACGGGAAACTGGCTTGCCGGAGCGTCGCGCGGCACTTTCTCCGATCCATTTCACGGCGACGCACGTAAAGATGGCGCTCGCCCCGGTCTCCGGACTCGCCAGCGGTGCCGGGCCGGGCAAATCCTCCATCGCCTCGACGCGGACCACGCGCCCCGCGATCTCTCCCGTCTTCGACCACTCGCCGCAGGGGATTTTCGCGAGCACCGTATCGCCGACGGCATAGATCCGTGAAGTCTCAAAGCGCGCGCCGCTTCGCGAAATGTCCTGTGTCATCGACTCCCCGGGCCACGGAGTTTCGGCGTGGCGCACCAGGATCGGCAGGGCCAGCGGTATCCGCGATTCGCCCCGGCGTTCCCTCTCGACGGCCTGAGTCGATTCGGTCCGCGGCGATTCGAAGCGCAGCGCAACACGATACCCTCTGCCCGCTTCGGCCTCCACGCGGACCACGCGCGCAGGGGTTTCCGGTTGCGCCGCATCGTTCGCCCCGGGATCAAAGGGGAAGACGACCCAGACCCGCGCCCGCTCCTCGCAAGCCTCGCTCCGCTGAATCAGCAGCCCGTCGCGTGAAGCATCGAGCGTCTGCGTCACTTCGAGCCGCATGCCCAGAGGTTCCTGCCAGCGAATCCGCGCCGCGAGCCGCAGCTGCGCGCGCGGATGCTTCCGCAGATCGCCGACGATGGCTGGGCGCACCACTTCGACTCATCGTAGCGGCAGCGCGTGCGCAGGTCAAACACCGAGGCGAAAGCCTCCGCACGAACCCCGGGCGAAGAGTGCATGGGAATGCAAGTGGTGAGCCGTAAAAACTCCGTTGCGCCACCCGAGGAGCGGTGATAGCTTTGCTCCATTCCGAAGCACGGGAGGATTCATGGACAACGGTGTGGAGCGTCGCGCCGCCCGGCGATTTTCGATGATGCTTCCCCTCAGGGTCCGGTTCTCAGCCGAAGACGGTGTTACGGAAAAGCCTGGCGAGACTCGCGACGTCAGCTTCCGCGGCCTCTATTTCCTGATCGAGGCGAGCCTGGAGACCGGCAGCTCGATCGAATTCGTCCTCACTCTCCCGCAGCAGATCACTCTTGCGGGCGACGTTCACATTCGCTGCTACGCCCGCGTGCTGCGAGTCGAATCGCACAACGGCCGCCGCGGCGTGGCCGCGCAGATCGAGCGTTACGAATTTCTTCCTGCCTCCGCCTGACGGTTCTCTACGGCGGCGGATGCCCGATCGGGCGGCAGCCTCGCACCGAGCGCGGGCAGGCGGCAACGCCTTAAGAATTCCCTTCTTTTATCCTTTCTGCTGACGCAAAATTTAACTTCAGGGACCCGCATGCCGCGCCATACCCTTTTGATCGACGCCGATGACACCCTCTGGGAGAACAACATTTTCTTCGAGAGGGCGATCGACGATTTCATTACGCGCCTCGAACACCTCGGCTACACGCGCGACTACATCCGCCACATCCTCAATGAGACCGAGCGCCGCAACATCCGGCAGCACGGTTATGGCGTACGCAGCTTCCGGCGCTCGCTCGAAGAAACCTACCTGAAGCTCGCGGGGAATTCCGCGCGCCGCGAAGTTGTCAAGGGAATCGAGCAAATGGCCCACGAGCTTGAAAGCACCCCGCCGCACATCCTCGACGGCGTCCCCGAAACGCTCGCCTACCTCGCGAAGCACCACCGGCTGATCCTGCTGACCAAGGGAGAGCCTGCCGAACAGGCGGGGAAGGTCGAACGCTCCGGTCTGCAACCCTATTTCGACGCCATCGAGATCGTCCTGGAAAAGGATTCGGGAGTCTATGAAAAGATGATCGACCAGTTCAAGATCGTGAAGTCCCACGGCTGGATGGTCGGCAATAGCCCCCGCAGCGATATCAACCCCGCACTGCAATCCGGCCTGAACGCGGTCTTCATCCCTCATTCGGCGACCTGGGAGCTGGAACACGACGAACTCGAGAGCGGCACGGGAAGATTGCTGATCCTCTCGGCGTTTCGCGAGCTCCGCTCACATTTCTGAAGTTCCCTCGAAAATCGCAATCCCGAAGCCGGGAATTTCGGGCGGAGGAAGGAACTTTTCGATCTTGTGCCCGCCGCGGCGGCCGCAGTCCAATTTGTCTGCGGCGCTCCTGCGCCCGCGACTTCTTGTCTCTCTCCTTCGCGGATAGAATCGTTCACGGAAAGGAAAGGTTCCTACCATGGACTTTCGCTCGGAGTTTGCCGAATTTGAAGGTGTGGCATTTTTGAACGCTGCACTTCAGGGGCCGATGCCCTTGGTCGCGGCGCGGGAGGCGCAAGCGGCTCTGGAGTGGAAAAAACATCCCTACCGCTTGCCGGACTCCATCTACTTCGACCTTCCCGATCGCATTCGCGAAAAGATTGCGCGTTTGATCGCCGCCCGGCCTGACGAAATCGCGGTCACCACCGGCGCGAGTTCGGGGCTTGCCTGCGTCGCCGCCGGAATTGATTGGAAGCCGGGCGACGAGGTTCTGATCGCGCGAGGTGAATTTCCGGCGCAGTTCGCCACTTGGCTGCAATACGCGAAGGCCGGGAAACTGCGCGTGCGCGTGGTACAGCCGCGAGGCCGCTTCATCACCGCCGACGACTACATCGAACACATCGGGCCGCAGACGAGGCTAGTGTCCGCGAGCCTGGTGAGATTTGACAATGGCGCGCGGCTCGACGCACCTCGTGTGGCCGAAGCGTGCCAGAAGGCGGGCGCGGCGCTGGTGCTCGACGTTTCGCAGTTCGCCGGCGCGATGAAGATGGACATCCGGAGCCTGGGTGCCAACATGGCCGTCTGCAGCGGCTACAAGTGGATGTTCGGGCCTTACGGCACGGGTTTCTTCTGGGTCGCCAGCGAGTGGATCGAGCGCCTGCCGCTCGGGGCGGTCTATTTCATGGCGCTCGAGGGCGCGCGGGATTTTCACGCCTTGCCGACGGAAAACTCACGCCCCGCGCCGGGAGCGCGCCGATGGGATTCGGCGGAGACCGCCAACTTCACCAACCTCGCCGCCTTCGACTCCTCGCTCGATCTGGTTCTGCGGATCGGCGTGGACTCGGTCGAGCGTCATATTGACGCTCTGGTCGGCGAAATTATCGGGGGCCTTTCGCGGACGCGTTGCACGCTCGCCTCTCCTGATGAGCGCGCGAAGCGCGGCCCGTATGTTTGCGTCGCCGCGCGCGACCCGAAAGAAACCGCCCAGATCTACGAGAAACTGTGCCAGGCCCGCGTCTCGGTCAGCCTGCGTGAAAACGCCCTGCGGATCTCTCCGCACATATACAACACGTCGGAAGAAATTTCGCGACTGCTCGGGATTCTCTCTGCATGAAGGCCGCCCGGGGCTAGCGCGAGCCGTACCCTTTCGGATCGATGTACGTAAACGGAACGTGGACGACGGCTTCGAGATCCACGGGCACGCCCGCGCGCAATCCCGGCTCGAACTTCCATTGAGCGAGCGCATCGGCGGCATTGCGATCCAGCTGGGGATCGAGGCTCCGCACCACCTGAATGCTGTCCACCGAGCCGTCCTTGCGGATGATCGCGTAGAGCACCACCTCGCCCCGGACGTGGCCCTTGATGAGCTCCGGCGGATATTTGGGGTCGGCCTTTTCCACGGCCACGGGCCCCGAAATCCGATCTCTTCGCTTGTAAGGCGGGCCATCCTCTTCATCGAGCTCGGCGAAATTCAGGATCCAGCTCCCGCTCGCGCTGGTCAAATTCGGCAGGTTGACGTGCAGCGTGTACACCTCTTTGCCCGAGAGAATTTTCTCCGGCGGCAGGCTAGGGTCCATCGCCGCGACATTGGCGGGACCGCGTCTCGCATTGATGGACGGATCGTACGGCGCTAGCGGCTTCAAGATCAGCCCGCCCGGGCGAATGCCTGCCGCTGCGATGCCTCCGCCTCCTCCGCGGCCGGCTGCACCACTGATGCTCACAGCCGCCGGCAACGAGTTCGCGGCGGTGGCTATGCCGCCCGTGCCGATCGCTCCCGATGACGAGGCTGCGGTCCCGCCGGACCCAGGCTCAGACTTCACCGATGGACCGGCAGCACCGGGCTTCGCACCCTCGGGCGAAATCGAAATACGAGCCGCCAGGTTTCCATCGGGTACGGTAATACTGGGCGCAGGCGGAGCGGGTGCGGCGGAAAGCGCGATCAGGCGGCGCATGCTCGAATCGCCAGCGTCCGCAGCCGCTCCAATTTCCGGCGCGGCAGCCTCTTCCACGTGCGCCGCGCGCCTCTGCGCGGTCGCCATGGACATCGGTTCCAGAATCATGCGCGGCCGCTGGATCGTGACGGGTGCCGGCGCAAGGTTGAGCGGGCCGGCGTTTCTCTCCAAGTTCGCAAGCTCCGGCGCCTCCACATCGCGAACGGCGCGCTTCCGGAGGAGCGGTGCCGAGTCTGACGGAGACAACCGCAGGTGCGGCCTTTGCGACTGGACCGCCGCCCATTGAACGATGTTCGGCAACGGCGTAACGATCTTCGGCGGCGCGGGAGGCGCATCGGGTCGGATCAGGGTCTGCCGCGGGTGCGTCACGTGCACCGGAATCGAGACGATCGTTTGCCGCGGATGAAAGGCGTCCGCACCGCGCTCCGTCGGCGGCTTGGCGGGGGCGTCCGGCTTCTTGACTGGCTTCGGCGTGGGGGCCGGCAGTTCAATGGGCGGCAGGTCCGCCGGCTCGCCGTACCATGTGAGCTCGATCTGCACCGGCGTAAGCGTCGGGGTATTCTCAGGCAAGAATCCCCAGATCGGCAGGATCAGCGCCCAGACGATCACGACATGCCACAAGGACGACGCCAGGAACGCCCGGCCCGGCAGTCTTCCGCGGACCCAATCCACGCGGAGCGCCCGCGCACTCGCCAGCTCGCTTTCCTTCGCCGGCCGCGGGCCAGAAAAGAAACTGAGCAGGCTGCTCCAGAGTTCCTCCCTCGGCGATCCCCAGTCGATGCCCAGATCGAGCCTGGGCAGGCGCGAGTGCGAAGGCAGCTCGACCAGAAAATCCTCACGCGGAGGCGCCTCGGCAGTGATAACCGTGTGCATGAGTTCGGGCATTATACCCGATAGCCTGAGATGCGCCCTCGCTAGGCCGCGGCTGCCAGGCGATAGAAACTCAAAGCCGCGTCGCCTTGCTCGACCACCCGGATGCGCTCCAAACGGTCGAATCGCTCCGGGAGTGTGTTCTTTTTGCGGTGCTCGACGATCACGCGCCCGCCCGGCGCCAGCAGATGGGAGGCATCCAGGAATTCGAGCACGATCAGATACTCGTCTTCGCTTTCATAGGGTGGGTCGAGAAAAATGAAATCCGCGATGCGGTGCCGCGCCGCGATTTTTTCGAGGCCGGGAATCGCGCTTGCTTCGATCACTTCAGCGGAGGCGCCCGCTCCGAGCGCCGCAAGATTCTCTCGCACCAGCCGTGCGGTCGCGGCGTGGGCTTCCACGAAGATCGTTTCGCGCGCCCCGCGGCTGATGGCTTCGATTCCGATCGCGCCCGTGCCCGCATAGAGATCGACAAAGAGCGAGTCCTCGATCGCCGGCCCGAGGATATTGAAGAGCGTTTCGCGCAGCCGGTCGCTGGTCGGGCGCAGGCGCAACTTCCCTGGACCCTTGAGCCGCCGGCTGCGAAATTTTCCCGCGATCACGCGCACGGCTTCCTCCGGCGCCTCCTATCCCACCGACGCCAGATGATACCGTTTTTGCCAGGCCGGGCTGACCGATTCCAGCCGCGCGACCACCTCGTCCGCCCGCGCCGGATTCTCGGCCAGGGCGAGCGCTTCCCGGCGCGCGAATTCCAGCAGCTCGCGGTCGCGCAGCGGCTGCGCAAAAGAAAATGCCGCGTCGCCATGCTGCCGCGTCCCGAAAAATTCTCCCGGGCCCCGCAGCTTTAAATCCTGCTCGGCGATTTCGAATCCGTTCGATGTCCCTACCATTGTCTCGATGCGCGCCTTCGCTTCTCCGGTAACGGACTTCGGCGCCACCAGTATGCAGTGTGATTTTTCCTTGCTCCTCCCGATCCTGCCGCGGAGCTGGTGAAGCTGGGCCAGGCCGAACCGCTCGGCGTGTTCGATCACCATCACCGTCGCGTTCGGCACGTCCACGCCCACCTCGATTACCGTCGTCGCCACCAGGACGTCGGTCTCTCCCCGGCGGAATCGCTCCATCACTGCGTCCTTGTCTTCGTTCTTCAGGCGCCCATGCAGCAGTCCCACCCGCATTTTCGGAAACGCGCTCTTCGCCAGCCGCTCGTACTCCGCCGTGGCCGCCTTCAGCTCCTGCTTCGATTCCTCGACCACAGGGTAAACTACGAATGCCTGCCGCCCCCTTGCGATTTCGCGCCGCAGAAACTCCCAAACGCCGGCGAGTTGGCCTTCCGCCGTCCATCGCGTCTCGATCGGTGTGCGGCCCGGCGGCATTTCATCGATCACGGAGAGGTCGAGGTCGCCGTAGAGCGTGAGCGCGAGCGTGCGCGGAATGGGCGTCGCCGTCATTACCAGCACGTGCGGCGAAGCGCCTTTCTCGATCAGTCGCTTACGCTGCAAAACGCCGAAGCGGTGCTGCTCGTCCACGACTGCGAGGCCGAGCCTTGAAAACTTCACCGGGTCCTCGAGCAGTGCGTGCGTGCCCACCACGAGTTTCGCTTCGCCGCCTTCGACGCGCTCGAGCGCCCCTTCGCGCTCCGCCCTCTTGCGGCCGCTTACGATCAATTCCACGCCGTAGCCGGCTCGCTCCAGAATCCGCCGCGCGGAGAGGAAATGCTGTGCGGCCAGGATTTCCGTCGGGGCCATCAGCGCCACCTGGTAACCGTTCTCGATTACGATCGTTGCCGCTTCGAGCGCCACGAGCGTCTTTCCGCTTCCCACGTCACCTTCGAGCAGCCGGTGCATCGGGTAAGGGCGTTCGAGGTCCGCCGCGATTTCCGCGAGCACGCGCTTTTGCGCCGCCGTCGGCTTGAACGGCAGAATTCGCTTCAGAGCCTCCCGGACGCTTTCTTCGCGGACGCGCATGGCGATTCCGCGCTCGCGGTGTTCTCGCAGCCGGCGCAGAGCCAGCGCCAGCTGATAATAAAAAAATTCTTCGAAAATCAGCCGTACCTGCGCGGGACTGCGAAAACTGTTCAGCAGCTCGAGTCTCTCGTCTTTCGGCGGGAAGTGTGCGTACAGCAGTGCCTCACGGCGCGTCGGAAGGCGGTACCGCTCCCGAATCTCCTCCGGGAGCGGGTCCGTAACGCTGCCGTCGAAATTCAGCAGCACGTTGTAAATAATGCGCCGCAGCATCCGCGAGCTGATCGTGCCGATCGCTTCGTAAATGGGCACGATGCGGCCCACCTCGGTCGAATCCGTCGGAGCCGTGTCGCTCGTGCCCACCAGCTCAATCTGCGGGTTCACCATCTCGATCCGGCCGGGGCGGTAGGGGTCCACCTCGGCCTTCCCGTAGAGCACGAGCCGCTGGCTCTCTTTCAGGCGTCCCTCGAGATACGCACCGTGAAAAAATCGCGCGTGCAGCATCCCCGAGGAATCCCGCACCGTCACGTGAAACACCGGCCCGCGCCCGCCTCGGAACCGGACTGTGCTTCCCCCTCCACCCGTCACTTCCGCCAGTATCGTCTGTACTTCGCCGGGAACGATCTCCGCGATCGGCGTGAACCGGATGCGGTCCTCGTAGCGAAAAGGGAGGTAGCCGAGCAGGTCGCCGACGGTCGCGATGCCGCGTTGCTCCAGCGTCGCGGCGCGCTGCGGGCCGACGCCTCGCAGATATTTCACCGGATTGTTCAGCGCGAAAGTCACGCCAGGGACGACCGTAATGCGGAAGGCGGCGGTTTCTATTTGCCGCCGACCGAGAATGTCAGCAACACATTTCCGGCAGCGCTGCTTTGAAAGCTGTCGGCGGCGCGCTGGTCCGCACGGAGAACCTCCTTCGAAAGAAAGGGCGCCAATGAATCGATTTGCTCCGGAGTCAGATTGCCCCCTGCGCGCTCATGCTCCCTCGTGTCAGGGCAAACCGGATATTCTCGAGCGGCATCTGTCCCAACTCCGCGCGGTTCGGAGCGCGGGCGGCTCCCCCGTCGTGACAGCTCGCACACCGCTCGCGGTAGAGTGTTTCCCCCGCGGTTGCGGCATTTTGGTTCTGCGCCATTGCTCGCTCGGTGCCGGCGGTGCAGAACGCGCAGCAGACCCAGAGAGCGAGCGCGCCGCTTGCTCTGGCTGTGCGCGCGATCCGGGCCGCCATCGGGACCCTCCCCATCGGCATGCTGCTCATCGCGCGGAATCCTCGAGCAGTTCCTTCAGGTACTCCTGGTACGCGGCCGCGTGAGTGTGCGTCCCATGGCCGTACGTTTGCTCGGAAGCGGGCAGCAGAACGAATCGTCCGTGTCTCACGCGTTTGATTTCCCGTTCGGCAATTCCCAGCTCCGGCGGATTGATGAAGTCGTCCGCCGAATTCACCCACATCACCGGCGCCGCAATCGTCTCGAGCTTCGCCGAGGGATCGTAACTCCGCGACGCGCTGACCGCGTACAGCATATTGTTCGCATCGAAGCCGCTTGTGAACCGATTCCTGTAATTCTCGAGATATTTATCGGCAGCGTCGCGCGTCGGAAGATCGTCCTGCAGATGAAGCGGTGCGCTGCCCGCAATCAGCAGCAGGTCGCCCGAAATTTCGAGCGCCCGCCGGGGTTCGGCCGTGTATTCTCCGTTCTTCCATTCAGGGTCGTCGCGAATGCCGTCGATGACCATTTTTCTCCAGATCCGGTTGCGTCCCGCCACCGCCACCGTCTGACATGCCAGCGGCATCAGCGCGTCCATGAAATCCGGATAGGTTTCCGCCCAGACCCATGTGTGCATGCAGCCCATCGACGTGCCCATCACCAGCCGAAGATGGTCGACTCGCAAACCCTTCTCGACGAGCTCGTGTTGCGCCGCCACCATATCGTCGTAGTCGTACTGCGGGAATCGCGCGTGCAATCCGTCGCTCGGCTTGCTCGATTTGCCGTGGCCGATGCCGTCGGGCAAGATGATGAAGTAGCGGTTTGCGTCGAGAAGCTGCCCTGGCCCAAAGAGCACATCCGCGAAAATCGGTGTGAGAAAATTGCGGCCGCTTCCGCCGGTACCGTGCAGGATCAGGACGGCATTCGTCGTGTGGCCGCCCGCATCCCGCGCGGGCGTGCCCAGAGTCGTGTAGTGCAGGCGCAACTCAGGCATCGTCTCGCCGGACTTGAAGTGAAAGTCGCGGGCTACATAATCGCCCTCGGTTGTCGCGGGTATGGCCGAAGTTCGCGGCGGGTTTTGCTGGCTGCACAGCGGCGTCGCCGCCAAAAGCAGCACGCCAGCGCATGCGCGAATTTGGAATTGAAGTCGCACGGTTCGCCTCCTGGCGCTGAACTTTAGCACGGTTCGTTTATCACGTCGGGCCGATGCGGTGTGTTTCCGGCTTATTCGAAGTTGCGTCTGGCCCGCCTCTCACCTCGGCCCGCCCGGGCTTCGCCGGATAATTTCTTCTGTGGCGTGTTAGGGTATAATGCGGTCGCTGGATCCGGGAAGCCGATGGATTCGGTGGAAAGGAAGACTTCGATGGAGAAGGAGCGTTTATGAAGCGCCGTGATTTCCTGCGGTCCGCAGGAATCGTATCCGTAGGCCTCCCGTTCGTAAAGGCGGACTCCCTGTTCGCCCGCGACGTCGTTGATGGCGGCTGGCGCACCTTTGAAGTGACGACTCGCGTTGAAGTCCTCAAACCCTCCGGTCTGACGCGCATTTGGGTCCCGGAACCGCTCACCGCTCAAACACCCTTTCAAAAGTTCCTGTCCAACTCGTTCAGCGCCCCGGGCGGCAGCGCCAGGACCTTCAAAAGCAGTGCCGACGCGTTGGATATGTTGGTCGCGGAATTTCCGCCCGGCGTGGCGCCAAACCTCACCATTACGAGCCGGGTTTCAACCAAGAATCTTTCTGTGGACCTCTCCGCGCCCGGGCGCGCCCGCAAGGCGAGCCGGGAGGAGCTGGAACATTATCTCCGGCCAACGAAGCTCCTGCCGAGCGGCGGTATCGTCAAGCAGACGGCGGACGAGATCACTCGCGGCGCGACATCCGATGTCGAAAAGGCGCGCGCAATTTACGATTGGATCGTGGATAACACCTTCCGCAATCCCAAGACCCGAGGATGCGGCGTCGGCGACATTCGCTTCATGCTGGAGACCAAGGATCTGAGCGGCAAGTGCGCCGATCTCAACGCCCTCTACGTCGGCCTCGCCCACGCCGCGGGCCTTCCCGCGAGGGATGTCTATGGGATTCGCGTCGCGAAGTCGGAGTTGGGATACCGGAGCCTCGGCACTTCTACGGAACACGTGACCAAGGCGCAGCACTGCCGCGCTGAGGTCTACCTCCACGATTACGGCTGGGTTCCAGTCGACCCGGCGGACGTGCGCAAGGTCGTGCTCGAGGAACCGCCCGGAAATCTCTCAATGGACGACGGCATGGTGAAGAAGGCGCGGGCTCGATTATTCGGCTCCTGGGAGATGAACTGGATCGCGTATAACTTCGCTCACGATGTCGCTCTTCCGGGATCGAGCGGTGAGCCGGTTGGATTCCTGATGTATCCGCAGGCGGAGACGGCGAATGGCCGGCTCGACTGCCTCGACCCGGACGGTTTCAAGTACGAGATCACCTCGAAGGAACTCGCGCCCGCGCGCGCCTGAAGCAGTCCGCTGCGTACATTCCTGGCGTTTACATGCCTGGCCGGATGTCCTATATTCGGGGAGTTCGCCCTCGCTAATTTTCAGCGAGCTCGGCGACCCTCTCAATCGGCATGGCTCGCCAATTTCTCGGAGCGACTCCCCGGCGGTGGCTTGAATACCTCATCGCCATCCTTCTCGGCAATGCGATCTATTACTTCTCTCTCTTTCCGCACCTCCCAAATGAGCTTCGCCATCAGGGATTTTCCATGGACGGAGGTGTTGCCGTGGACTTTCTGGTCTGCGTGGCGGTCTACGGCTTGATCCGGCTTGGCACGCATTTGCAACGGCAGTGACTCGATACTCCCTCGCTTTTCCGTTTACGCTCGACACGCCAATTTGACCGGAACAATCGGATAGCTGCCCGCGTAATTAATTTCGTACAACTCCGGGACGGCGCGAGACTTCTAGTGGGAAGTCTAATGAATCCGCTATCCAACGAGAGATCCAATCAGGGCGAATCGGACTTGGTCGGACCCTGCGATCGTGCCAAAATGGCCTCAGAGAGTGCTAACGAAGCTTCCGGTTGCCCGTCTATCGACTTGGGACCCGGAGAAAGGCTCGACGCCGGCGGCGACTGCGGTGCCGGGCCGGCAATCGCCGGACAGGGCGAAGCGGCTTCCCACTCGGCGACACAAACTATGGGTACGGTGGGCGCGATGGAAATGATCGTCGCACTCGACTCAGATGCGCGGCAGGCAGCGGCGTTGAAGGTCGCGGACGAGCAGGCACTCGTCCGTAAGGCCCAGGCGGGCGACCGGCTGGCGTTCGAGGACCTGGTCCGCCGGTACGATCGCGATGTGCTGCGCCTGGCTCTCAACCTTGTTCATCGCCCCGAGGACGCCCGCGATATCTACCAGGATAGCTTCCTTCGCATCTACCGGAACCTCCATCGCTTTCGATTTGAATGCAGTTTCTATACTTGGCTCTACCGGATCGTGACCAACGTGGCTCTCGATCATCTCCGCCGGCGGACCAGCCATCGCGAGGATCAGGCGCCGGTGCCTGTAGAAGCCGAGGGAGGCACTCGCGATTTTTTCGACCGCCAGCCCGAATTGAGCGCTTCGGCCAATCCCGAAAAGCGGTTGCTGGGGCAGGAGCTGGGCCGGCACATTCGCGAAGCGATGAAACACTTGTCGCCCCGCGAACGCATGGTCTTCGAATTAAAGCACTATCAGGGCCTGCGGCTGCGTGCGATTGGCGACTTGCTCGGCACCTCGGAAGAGACGGCGAAAAATTCGCTTTTCCGGGCGACCCGAAAATTGCGAGCGAGCCTCGATGCCGTGCGATAGTCCGTGGCGCGGAAAATGCAGCGGAACGTGAAAAGTGGAAACATTTCGGGCCAGCCCTGCGGCGAATGGCAGCCGTTGCTGATGCTTTCTGCGGCGGGCGGCGAACTCGAGCCGGCGGAACAGGTCCGGCTCACCGCACATCTGGCAAATTGCGCCGCGTGCTCTGCCGCGCTTGCCGGCGAAAGCGAACTCCTCGCCCAGCTTGCCGCCAATCACAACGAGCCGGGCGCGGCTCTGCTCGCGAGCTGCCGCGCGGGTCTGACGGACGCACTCGACCGCGAAGAAGAGCGGGGGTGGCTGCGCCGTTCTTTCGGGCTTGTGCTTCCCTCGAGCTGGCTTTCGCCGCGGCCTGCCTGGAGCGCGGCCGTGCTCCTGCTGATCGGGTTCAGTCTGGGAGTTCTCGGTCCGCGCCTGCTGCGCCGCCCTGCGGGGCCCGTCGTTTCCGGCAATTCGGCCACGCCCAACTCCACTGCCATTCTCGCGGCACCCGATTCCGCGGCTTCTGCCGATTCCACGCTCGCGGCGCTCGACCTTCACTCCGCCGACGTCGCCGGGATCAGTCTCTTCCCGTCGGGTAATGAAGGGCCTCCTCGCGTCCAGTTGCAACTCAAGTCGCAGCGCCCAGTGACGGTCGAAGGCACGGTGAACGATGACGACGTGAAGGACGTTTTGCTCAATGTCGTCAGCAGCGGAGATCGGTTCTGTCCGGACGTTCGTCTAGACGCCGTCGAGTGCCTGCGCTCGCTCAGCAATGAACCCGACGTTCGCTCCGCCCTGTGCCACGCCGTTCACACCGATCACAACGCCGCCGTTCGGCTGAAGGCGCTGGAAGCCCTCGATGGCGCGGATCCTCAGGATCTGATTCGCCAGACCCTGCTGGATGCCCTGGTGGACGACCAGAATCCGGGCGTTCGCATCGAGGCGATCAATGCCCTGCGCGAGATGGCCGCGAAGGGTCAGGTTGCCTCCGATGGGCGCGTGCTAGCGGTCTTGCGCGATCGAATGCAAAAAGATCCCAACACGTATATTCGACTGCAGAGTGCGGCGGCGATTCGCGATCTCGGCCCGCGCGAGAAATTCTAGCGATGCGAGGCCATGTGTCGGCTCCGGCGGTTCGGCGAGCTTTGCAAAAACCGGTCGGCGCGGTCCTTTTCGCTGCGGCGCTTATTTCTGCGATGTTTTTTGCCGTTGCGGCCTCCGCGCGCCACGGCGTGACCGCATCGAGCGAAGCGGGCTCGCGCCCGCGCTTGACCTCCGATCTGACGGGCTCCGTGGTTGCGCACGATGGCGACCGAATCCATCTATCGACCGACTTCGGCAGCGTCATCGTTCATACCCAATCTTCCGGCAAGGTGGACTACCGCGCCCATCTGGAAACCGACGCCTCCCAGAAAAACGCGCGCGAACTCTTGAAAGCCTTCAACATCTCCGCGCGGCAAGCTCCTGAAGGCATCTACATAAAGGCTGGGGGCGCGGGGCGCCACTTGGCTGGCGGCTTGTGGGTGACTCTTGAAATCGATATCCCGAAAAATTCGAGCCTGGACGTGACCACCGGGGGAGGAAACATTGACGCGGACGAGGTCGAGGGCCGCGTCACCTTCTCGACGGCCGGCGGCAATATAAACGCAGGCGATATCGGCGGTTCGGCGCGGCTGGAAACCGGCGGCGGAAATATCGCCGCCAAGAGCGTAGCCGGCGAATTGTTCGCGAATACCGGTGGAGGCCACGTCACGATCGGATCGGTGGCGGGCAACGCTACGCTGCGCACCAGCGGCGGCCACATCCGCGTCGCTTCGATCCAGGGCGCGGCCCACCTGGAAACGGGCGGCGGGAATATCACGCTTGAACATTCCGGAGCCGAACTCACCGCGGAAACGGGCGGCGGCGAAATTGAGGTCGGCGAGGCTGCCGGACTCGTGCGCGCGAAGACGGGCGGTGGCGGAATCCGCGTCGTCCGCATGTTCGGTCCCACCAACCTTCAGACCTCCGGCGGCAGCATCTATCTGACGCAAGTGGACAGCCCGGTGAAGGCCTCAACCGAAGACGGCGGCATCACGGCCTGGTTCGTCGCCCCGGCGAAAGTCCCCGGGGCGTGCGACCTGCAATCGAACTCCGGAGACATCGTCGTCCATTTGCCGCGCCAGTTGCCCGTCACCATTGACGCCGAGGTCCAGAAGGGCAACGAACACCGCGTCATCATCGACCCCGCGTTTCCCTTGAAGGTCAGCTACGACGACTCCGCGAAAGGAGCGCACACCGTCCGCGCCGAGGGCGCATTGAACGGCGGTGGCGAGCTCCTGCGACTACGGACTCTGGCCGGAAACATCCAGGTTGTGCTCAGCGACGCCGATAAGCAGACGCAGATTTACAAACAGCAGATGTCGAAGCTCCAGCAGCAAATGGACCGGCTCCAGCGTCTGGTGCCTCCGCCGCATCTGAACGATGACGCATCCGGGGACTCTCACTAACCATGCATATTGATCCGAGCACGAATACTTTGTGAGGCGCGTGGGGCGCTGAATTGTCTGGCTGTTGAACGTCCGATGTTGCGGTCGCCGGCGGTTTCTTCGCCGGTTCAAGGTCTCGAGAGTTGCACGATAGGGGGGCGTACAGTGCAAAAAGTGACGCGACGCATTTCGTTTCGGCCATTCCGGGTACACGCGCTGGTGCTCATTGCCGGGGTCTTTTGCCTGGCTCTTCCCGGCTCGGCGAATACCGATCAAGTTTGGGTGCACACCTACAAGTTGCCGGCGGGCGGCCATTTCGTCCTCGACAATATCAATGGCTCCGTGCAGGTCGAGGGCTGGGACCGCGACGAGGTGGAGGTGCGCGCCATAAAAACCTCTCAGAACGACGAGCGCGATCTCGATCAAGTGAAGATCGAAGTCGAAAGCCATCCTAGCGAAGTGGACGTCCACACGCGCTATCCCGATGGCGACGGCGCGGACGTCGCCGTCGAGTATCACATCCACGTCCCGAATCACGTCCGGCTGGGCTGCATTCAGACAGTCAACGGCAGCCTGATGGTGCGCGGCGTCGAAGGCGGCGGGGTACTCCGCTCCGTGAATGGCAACGTGGAAGTCACCGAAAGCTCCGGCCGGTTCAACGCGAAGACCACGAACGGCAATCTGCGTCTGGAGCTGCGCAACCTGGTGGACGCCGGCCCGATGAACCTCGAGACGGTCAACGGCTCCGTGGTTCTCGGGCTTCCCTCGAACGCGAGCGCGGATCTGAACGTCCGCAACATGAATGGCGACCTCTATTCGGATTTTCCGGTCACCTCGACCACGACGCTGCCCGGAGCGCGCGCGTTCCGCGGAAGGCTCGGCCACGGCGGCGGCGGCCAAATTTCCGTTCGCACCGTCAACGGCGGCATCCGCCTCCTTCTCGAACATCCCGGCGTGTGACGCCGGCGCGAGGCGGAATTTGAAGCGCAAATCGCGCGCGCGACGCCCTTGAAAAGTGCGACACTTCGCGGGGGCGCCCATCTTTTGTTTTGAATGAGTTACGCGGCGATTTGATCGGCGTGGTGTGACACTTGGATTGCAGTGATTCGGGAGCAATGAATCGTGATTGGTGACTCGTGATTCGTGGTTCCTCGTCGGCGAAGCGGTATGAGCAGCGCAAGGGCTGTGCACACCACTCCGCTCCGCTGCGAAAGCTGCCAATGGCGTCCCGCTGACCCATCCGGGATACCAGCTTTGTACGACGACTTCGGTCTTGTGGACCATGCTTCCATGGTTGTGGAGGGAAGACAGCCTGTCAAGTACGCCCGCCTGTGGAGATTTCTGGAGGCTGCGCGTTTCCCACTTTCCCACAGCCACGGCGACGGAGATTCATTCTTATCCATGGAAGTTCTTAGGCAGGAAAACCGGCTCGGCAGCAGTGACCAAAAACCCGAACGTCGTATGATCCCGTGCGCGGAGTTTGGGGGCAGCTCAGAAATGCATCCTAAATCGCCTTAAATGACGTTCCCCGGCAAACGATCACTTTTTGCGCGAGGAATTGCACGGGCGACCTCGATGCGCCGGCTCGCGCGGGTAGGTCCGCGCGAAAAGTGAGAGGGATTAGGCACGCAAGCTGATCTCAAAATCGAGTTCGCGGGCGAATGACCGTTTCTGGCGCGAAAAATCGTTTCGCCCGCGCGCCGAAAGGGATAAAAATGAAAGGCAGCGTCACCTCGCACACGCTTCTGCGGGCTGAAGCGATGCAGTACCGTCGAATCCTGTCCGACGCCTTGAGTGCATTCGTGCGTGAGCCGTGCCCTTCGATTATTGAGGATCATTTCGCGGGCCGAGAACGAGAGGGCGGTCCGCCCGGGGGGCTAATGCCCCCCTCGCGCGAACCTATAGACCCCCATCGCCAGCGCGAGCAAGCCGAAGCCGACGAAACACAAACCGAAGAGCCCCATTCCTATCCGAATCCTTCGTCTGTCAGGTGGCATGTCCCCTCGGACTTTTGATCCTCTCATGCTCCATCGATAAGCGGCCTCCGGCTTTCGGATGAAGTAAACTCCCGTAGCGATTGCGGCAAGGCCAAGCGCGAAGGGCAGCCAGTTCGCGCCCACGTCATGAGGTGGAGGCAGTTGCGTTGGCGTGGTCGGCGTCGCTTGCCCCCAAACTTGCTTCAGCTTACTAACTGCCGCCCACATGAAACCAATGCAAACACACAGAAGAAACAGGCCCACAGCGCGATAGGAAAGATTGAAACCCTGCCGAAGCTGTTGCTCATCCGGCTCTAGGTTTAACCGCCCTCCTAGCGTGGTCAGCCAGAAGTTAAATCGTCTGTGTTTCTCTGGGGAGAACAGCATTAGAAATGCGTGTAGTATGGCGAAACACAGAACCCCGACGCCGAGAGTGAGGATAATTGAGTCGCTCATTTTGGTTAGAAGCATTTGCTGTACGTGGCGGATATTGAATAGCCAGGCGTGCCTACGGTGGGGCCTCCTAAGAGTCCGCTAGAGTTAGAGGTGCCTTGGACTCCCACAAAAGGAGTGGGTTGCGCACCGAAAGAGATGCTCGGCCCACTCAGAATCGACTTTGCTTTTGACAGGTTCCCGTACATAAGGGGTCCACCGTTAACCGTTTTCCCAATCGTGCCGGCGCCTATGCCACCTCCAAGGCAGAGCGTTCGCGAGTACGGTATGTAGCCAAACGTCATTACAGGCCCGGGACCAACCGGGAAGCGAAAAATTGGGAAGAACTCGCTCACGTTCAACTGCCATGGCACACTCGTGACAAAGGTGACCGTCCGCCGCCACCAAGAAGCAACCGACAGAAGACTACCCGTTAGGACAGTCGTGCTCGCCCGCAATACGAAATAGCCCTCCGAGTTGAGAACCAAGCTCGTTTGGGGGTCGCCCAAATACTCCCAATATGCGGCGTTGGTCATATGGGGACTTATGTTGAAGTTGTCGACAAACCTCACTCTGATATCGAGCTGATTGAATAACGATGCGGGATCGTTCCCAAACATGTACCAGTTCGTATTCCCCAAGGGAGAGCCCAGACCCATTTGCATCGCTTGTTGCCCCGATGGGTCCAGCATATTTTCTGCATCGTTCCGCACATACGTGTACAGATCAAGGGACTGCGGGTCGTCGGCGGAGCCGCCGACCGGATCGAGGGCATTGAAGCGGCCGAGGCGGTTGACGTAGTAGCGGGCCGTGGCGTAATCGTTGCCGGATTCCGAGTCGCGCTCGTAGGTAGTGTACCCCCACTTCGTGGTCGTGTTCGCAGCGTACCACTGCTCGCCGAACGGATAGTGCCCCTGGTGGCCAAGAATCGTGACCGTGCCGAAGTTGCTCGCCGCGGTAACACGCGGGGACAAAAGGTCGTGGAGGTAGTATTGAGTGGCGACGCCCTCGATCTTGGCGACCAGCGCGCCGCCCGAATAGATGTATTCCCGGGAGGGGGAGCTTGCCGCGGCGCCGGCGGTGTATTCGGCGATGACCTGGGAATTCGAGAAGATGTAGTCGGTAGTCGCGCCGCCGACCGTCTTCGCGATGCGCTGGCCATAGCCATCGTAGGCGTAGGCGCCTGAGCCGAGGCTGCCGGTGCTGCTGGTGGCGCGGTCCTCCGCGTCATAGACCAGGGAATTCATTCCGTCGTTAGTCAGGTTGCCTGCGGCGTCATAGGAGTAACCCGGCGAGTTGATGCGATTCGTGGTGGAATCGACGCTGACCGAGTTCGTTGGGCCACTCCCGGCGGTCACCTGTTGAGCGGTGGCGGGTGGCGAAGTCTTTCTGTTTTGGTTAATTCTCTCGTTTGACATCGGGCACGGGCGCATACTACCACACACGGCTTTGCCCGGAAGGCAGTGCCAAGCCATCGGGGTGCCGCACCTCTTTGCGGGGTCTGCAAAGAGTGCGCGCCGTGGATCGATCCATGTCGTTTCCACGCCAAGGGCGAGAAGGGTCTGTGTTCCCCGAATCTCGACTGGCGACACAGGCCGAAGGCCCGCACGTTTCCAACCCCAAACGTGCGCCACCCGAAGGTTTGGAGTTGCGTCGCAAGGAAGGCCGTGCGTAGACCAGCATCAACGCCTTCGATTTCGAAACTGTCGCTGACGAGTTGGCCGCCCGCCAGAGGAAGTTGGTGCAGAGCGCCGGACGGCGCTCTCGGTTACTCGTCGCGGGGTGACGTGTCCTACCCCCCCGGTGCCGCAGGCACCGCTCTTCCGGCGCTCTCCGGCGCACCAGAGAGCGATCAATCGTTTGAGCACTCGCCCTTCGGCACAGTAATGAATTCCAGCCCCTCTTTGATCTGAAGAAAGAGGGCATGATCGCGGCTGTAAGCCTCGGGTGTGGTTCGCAACAAAACGATATGGAAGAGCGGTCCGATCTCCTTGTGCTTTCTATACACAACCAACTCTTCAACTTCGGCTATCGGGCCCCCATCCGTCTTGCGAAAATGCACATAAACTGCGGGCGAGCCCCTAAACTGAATGTCTTGCTTTTCAAGAATCGTGATCTTTTCCGATGCTTTGGCGGCTCTTAGCTCGTATTCCTCAAGATAGGCTTGCGCACTCCCTAGTTCACCCGCGTCATTCGTATCGTACACATCTACCAGTCGGGGGTCTTCCAGTGTCACTTCGGTCGTAGCGCCTGGAATCTTTGCCGAAATGAGAACTCCGTGATTGGGATTAGGCGGACGAGACCCGTGGGCAATGACTCCTGCCGGAAGATTCACCAAATATCCTTTGTCGCAGTTCTTGTACCGTCCACGCCACAGCAATTCGCTCGGCGTTTCCGTCCAGTGCTTCACCTGCGAGCCGGTGACCGCAGCGGCCAGAACGAGGGGCAAGATGAAGAGAACAGTGCGCACCCCAGAAAAGCCTGGTAGAAATGGGCTACACATGCTCATGGATTAATCCCACAGAGCTTCATGAACTTTAGAACAGAGTTGTAGATCTTCTCAAACTCGTCCTCGTAGTTCGGCGGGTGGCCAACTTTTTCTGTTTTGGTTAATTCTCTCGTGTGACATCGGGCACGCGCGCATACTACCACACACGGCTTTGCGGGACGGCAGCGCCAAGCCATCGGGGGTGCCGCACGTCTTTGCAGGGTTTGCAATGAGTGCGCGCCGTAGATCAAACCATGTCGTTTCCGGGCGAAGGGCGCGAAGGGTCTGTGTGCCCCGAATCTCGGCTGGCAACGCAGACCGAAGGCCCGCACGTTTCCAACCCCAAACGTGCGCCACCCGGAGGTTTTGAGTTGCGTCGCGAGGAAAGGCGTGTGCAGACGCGCGCCCAAGCCTTCGATCTCGAAACTGCCACCGATGAGTGGCCCACCCGCCCGCACACTTAAGCGCCTGCTGGACCGCGCCCACCCCACGATCGGGACTTCGGGTTAACCGTCATCCGTGTTCTAATCCCCGAACGAATTGACGACCACGCCTACGAAGTCTGCGACGCCGGAAGTGTCGCAGCGACCCGGCATTGCGGGGATGTGTGATGTGAGGGAAATCCGGCCGGTCGGAGGTGAGGGCACGATGAAAAACGCGCCGTACCAGAGGATCGCGACGGAGGAGGCTTACGCGCCGCCGGAGTTGTTCGTGCGTTATCGCGCACTGCTGGAGAGCGGATCGCACAACGATCCGGGCTTCGCGAGTTTGATGGGCTTCTACCTGAATAACACCGGGCCACGGCTGGTGGAGGTACGCGAGCGGATGCAGGACATCGGCGAGCGCCGCATCCGCGACATGGACGATACCGGCATCGCCAAACAGATCCTTTCCCTGACATCTCCGGGCGTTCAAATCTTCGACGCTCCGACCGCTGTCGCGCTCGCGACGTCCTTCAACGATCAACTGGCGGAGGCGATTCGCAGGCATCCCGACCGATTTGCGGGGCTTGCCGCCATCGCGCCTCAGGATCCGCCAGCGGCGGCCAAGGAACTGGAACGGGCCGTGAAATCGCTGGGCCTGAAGGGAGCGATCATCAACTCCCACACGCGCGGGGAATACCTCGATGAAACGAAATACTGGGCCATCTTCGAAGCTGCGGAGTCTCTTGGAGTTCCGATTTATCTGCATCCGACCACGCCGTCGCCGCGCATGATCGGTCCGTTTTTGGATCGCGGGCTCGACGGAGCGGTCTTCGGATTTGCGGTGGAGACGAGCCTCCACATCCTGCGAATCGTGGTGAGCGGCGTGTTCGACCGCTTTCCGAAACTGCAAATGGTCGCGGGGCATCTGGGCGAGGGACTGCCGTACTGGCTCTTCCGGATCGATTTCATGCACCAGAGGCTGACGGCGAACAACCGGTACGCGAACGTGAAGAAGCTGCAAAGGAAGCCGAGCGACTATCTGAAGGGAAATTTCTACGTCACCACGAGCGGTATGGCGTGGCAACCCCCGATTCTCTACGCGCAGTCGGTGCTTGGCGTGGATCGCGTGCTCTACGCGATGGACTATCCCTACCAATTCGTTCCCGAAGAAGTGCGAGTGACCGACGAACTGCCGATCTCCGATGCCGACAAAAAGAAGCTCTATCAAACGAACGCAGAAAGTGTTTTTCGCGTTTAGCCGCCGCACAATGGAACGGTCGGTTGCGGAATCATTCCTCTGATTCCAGGATGGCTCGCAAAGTGCTAGGCTCGAGCGCGGCCGTATGAATCGGCCGCGGGAATCCCAAGGCGGAGCTAAGGAAAAGCGCCGATGACGAATACCGTGCTGGCTCCCCCGGCAGGCGCCGCGCGTGAAGAGAAGCCGCTTTCCTCCGGCGACGACGGCAACGGAATCCGGGGCGGAAACTTCGGGGGCGAGGGCCCCCACGGAGGTTCGGGGCCCGGCCAGGAACACGGCGCTACGTCGTTCAGCGCCTATCGCATCGCGATGTTGATCGGGATGGTGTGGAGCGCCGCGCTCTTTGTGACGTTGGCGTTTGTTTTGGAGTTGCGGTGGGTTCATTCGAGGGACTGGCACCCGATCGCGCTTCCGAACGTTTTCTTCGCGGACACCATCGTTCTCCTCGCCAGCAGTGTGACGTTTGAACTGGCGCGGCTCTCTCTCGTGGCCGAGGCGATCGAGCGTTGCGCTCGCTGGTTATGGGTAACCGAGTTTCTTGGCCTAGCGTTCCTCGGGGGCCAGATGGCCGCCTGGCGGCAGCTCGCCTCGCGCGGGCTGCACTTCGCGTCCAATCCGGGCAGTTTTTTGCTTCACCTCATTCTCGCGATACACGGAATTTACGCGCTCGGCGGGGTCTTGGCGGTTCTCTCTGCGCTGTCCATCGCGAATCGAGCCGCGAGCAAGCGGAGGCTGCAAACTCCAGTCCGCGCAGAGGCTCTCTACTGGCATTTCATGGACGGCCTCTGGCTCACTCTCTTGCTGCTGCTTCTTGCAACCATCCAGAACTAGTTCCGCCTTGCCATCCATTCGCTTTAGCTGCAGCGGCGCAAGATAGACGGCGCACACGAGACGTTGCTGCGATCCGCGGGCTTGAGGGCGAGCGTCGCCACGTGGCGTGGCTGCGGCCGACTCGTGATTCTTCGAGTCTTTCCGATGCGAGGGCTATTCGCGGATGATTTCGGCGTTGGTGCTAGGGGCGACGATGCGGACGAGGCGGCCCGCGTCGAGATAAAGGTCCACTTCAAGATCTTCCGTCTTCACGGTCATCTCTTCGAGTTTCTTGCCGCTCGCGTTCTGATCGCCGAGCGATTCGACGGTGACGGTGCCGGGCGTCAATTCCTGCGGGACGAGGACGGAAAAAGTCTGCGCGCCCTTTTTCTCGCGGTCGTAGAGGCGCGCGAGCACCGCGTATTGATGGTAGAGGTTGTTGTCCAGGATGGCGATCTGCGGGGAGTTGAACTTGAACTGCTGGGTGAACGGGCGCGCGCCTTCGACGCGCAGATCGATCGTGGCCGTGGGGCCCACGAACGAGATGGTGGCGGCATTCTTCTTGGCGGCTTGCGTGGACCATTCGTAGCGCACGGGCGTTCCGTCCGCGTGGAGCTGAAGGGTTCCGGAGACGCGCGTCATGCCGTCCGGCGTCTGGATTTCGGAAGTTCCGCGAGCGATCCAATCGCCGCCGCTCGGAGTGATCTCGAAACTCTCCTTGCCCATCTGCTGGCCGTTCACAAGAATCTTGAACGTCCCCTTTTCGGCGACAAAGAGCGACGGTTTTGAAGTTGCGGGTCCAGAATACGCGGGCGCCGCGGCAGCGAGAAGAGCCAGAGCGACGGCGGTCGCGAGTCCGGCGCGCGCGTGAATCCTTGTGCGCGTCAAACGGTCACCCGGGGAAAGATTCCCAGCGCGAGAATCTGTTCGACCACGCGCATCGGCTCAAGATGGCTATCCACGCGATAGTCCGCGAGCTCGTAAGTCGGCAGGCGCTCCTCATAGAGGCGCCGGAAACTGGCTTCGTCGCGAAACAGCGGCCGGTCGGTGATCTGGGCGCAGCGGCGCAGAAGATCCTCGATCGGGCAACGCAGCCAGATCAGCACCGCGCCGTGTTCGCGCAGCAGGGCGAGGTTGTGCGGTTGGGCGATCGTGCCTCCGCCAAGCGAAACGATGCGGGGCTTCTGCGTCTCGGCGGTTTCCGCCGCGATGCGCGCGAGCTGCTCGCTTTCGATCGCGCGGAATTCCGGCTCGCCGCGCCGGGCGAAAATCTCGGGAATCGCGAGGCCGGCCGCTTCGGCGATGCGCTTATCCAGATCGGTCTGCGGCCATCCGAGCTGGCTCGAGAGCAGCCGCGCGGTGGTGGACTTGCCGCTGCCCATGAAACCCGTCAGGCAGACCAGCTTGCGGAGGCGAACGTCGGCGGTCATCGAAGGCGAAGAGGGTGGAATTGCAAAACCGCGCAATTAATCCCGCTTCAGGATGTTGATTGTACCATTGAAGGAGTTCAGGTTGACGCTGGCGCGCCCGGAGTTAAACGTGCCGAACAGGGCGTTGCCGAACCGCGGCAGGAAGTGATGGTGCGAGGAGGGAATCAGCTTCGCCTCATTGCGCACTTTGCCTTTCAGCGAAGTGGCGCTCAAATCGAAAGAATCGCCGGGGGAGAATCGGACCTCGATCACGCCGCTGTAATTCTTCAGGATGTACGTCGCATTGGGCAGAAACTGGCCGTTGAAGAGGATGTTGCCTTCCGAAGTCTGAGCGCGGACGTAGTTGCTGCGAAGATCAATCAGCCGGAAACTGCCGCTGATGGAGGAGACTTCCAGGCGGCCGGCGCAGCGGACGCACTGAAACGAGCCGCCGACGGTCTTGACCGTGAGGTAGCCTGCGGCATCTTCCAGGTCCACACCCGCCGCGATCGTTTCCACGTTCATGTCGCCGAGCACGTTCGAGACATTGACGCCACCCGAATCGTCATGAATCTGCAGCTCGGCGTCTTCCGGCACGCTGATTTCGAAATCCGTGCGGAGATCGTCCGGCGCAGCGGTATCGGAAACCTGTCGGGTGAGGACGTCGACGCGATTGCCGTTCTGTTCGGCGTCCACCTCGACTTCGCTGGTGGCGCGCTTGGCGACGATCATGACGTCCGACTTGGTCCACGCCCGCACGGTAATGGTGCCGTTCGGGTTGTGGATCGTGACGACGGGGTGTGCGTCAACCTTGAAATGGCGCTCGATGCGATCCGCAGCGGAGGCGGCGCTGCAAAGCAGGAGGCCGGGGACCAGCAGTGCAGCCGCCTTCCAGTGGCATTCGCTCCGAAGAGTGGGTTGGGAACTCATCGGCCGTCGTCTCCGCGTTCCGTCATCTGCGCGAGCAGGTTGGCTTTCTGCTGGTACGCATCGTACAGATAATCGCGCGCGATTTCATTCTCGGGTTCTTCGCGCACGCTTTTTTCACACAAAGCGATGTAGTTGTCAACAATGGCGAGGTTGTCGTGGAGGGAAGCAGTCACGACGGGGTTGGCGATGGACAGGGAGGAGATGGTGTCCTGCGCGGCGGTATTGAGCTGCGCGCTGAGAAGTCCGGTGGAAGTCTGCGTCCCGCTAATCCAGCGGTCTTCGTTGAGGCGCTTGTTCGCGGGTCCGGCCAGCGCGACGGCTACAGCGATCAACGCCACAAGGTAGGCTCCAGCCAGCGCAGGCCGCGGCGCGGCCGTAAAAGCTCCCTCGAACCAGCGCTTCAGACTTTGTGTCCAGCGGCGCCCTTTTTGGCGGATCAGACCTTCCTGTTCAAGCTGGGCGCGCAGCGCCATCCAGACGCGGGCGGGCGGTTCGGCTTCTTCGGCGGCCCAGGCGCCCGCAGTGCGGCCGATGGCGTCAAGGTCGGCGACGACGCCGCGGCAGTTCGCGCAGCCGCGCACGTGGGCCTGGGCGTCGGAGGGGCGAGCGCCCTCCATCCACGCCTCGAGCTGGTTCAAGAATTCGTTACAACCAAATGTACCCATGTATTTCAGTCCTCGCTGCCCGACGCGCTTCCTGCCGCGCGACGGTCCTCGCGTGCCTTTGCGCGCACGGCTTCGTGAAGCAGATCGCGGAGACGCATGCGCGCTTTATGGAGCTGCGATTTGGAGTTGCCGATCGAACAGCCCATCATTTCCGCGATCTCGTTGTGCTCGTATCCCTGCACGTCGTGCAGTACGAACACCGACTTGTAACCCGGCGGCAACTGCTCGACCGCCCGCTGCAGGTTGACCCGGTCAATTGAGCCGCTGAGCGCCAGATCGGCCGCGCCGAAGTCGCGCCGCGGCGTTCCGGATTCCTCATCGGGTTCAGTGACCTGCTCAAGCGAGGTCTCCTTGCCCGACTTCTTTCTAAGCTTCATCAGCACGACGTTGACCGCGAGGCGATGAAGCCAGGTGGAAAACGCCGACTCGCCCCGAAACGTGGAGATCTTTCGGAAGAGCTGGAGGAACGCTTCCTGCGTCAGATCCTCTGCCTCGGCCGTATTCCCCACCATTCGAAGGCACAGCGAATACACACGGCGACTGTGCAACCGGTACAGCCGTTCGAAAGCCGCCGCGTCACCTTGCTGGGCGAGCCGGATCGATTCCGCTTCCGGTACCTCCCCAGTCTCGGTTCGTCTCGTTCGGGCCACGCTACCCGTCGGGACGCATCCTTCAGTGCGATGCGTCGGCCGCTCCAGAAGTTGCACTTCCCGTTTCCCTCCGCGCAACTGTCCTGCCTCCTGGCTGACGGCGGCTGGCAATGGCGGAGAGCCCCGCTTTGGATGCGGGGCGAACCTAGCAAGTCTCGCTTATTTTCGCTGGAATTGCACGGTGCGTCCGGTAGCGCTCGGGCTTAGAAGGCAGATTTCGCACGCCGGAGATCTTGTATTACGATCGCGGAAAAGAGAGATGGCGCAAGCCTAAATTTCCTCAGAGCGGAAGCGTGCTGGCCGCAGGAATTGGCTCGATCAACGTTGTTTTTGAAAGGTGTGTTCGTATTCCGCTTTGCTAACGCGATGGGGCCTCCCATCGAACTCCCAGATTCTCTGCGGGGGCTGCCCAGCACGTACTAAATCGACCGATAGCGGCTTCGGGGGCCACGTCTCTCCAGAAAACAGAATGGTTAGGGGCTGACCGTTGAGGACGAGTTCGTACTTGGGAGGGGTTTGGCCGAATGCACGCATCGACCAGCCGTCTACATTGTCGAACTGCCACGGGTGCGGATCGACCTTTGCGCCGATCTTCGCCGCATCAAAGGCTCGCACCTCTTCCGCCGTGGCGGGATCGAAATGGGTCCCCGACCATCTCCAAAGCCTGTCTTCAGCCAGATAGCCCGCGTAGATTTGGCCTTCAAAGGCAGCAAAATTCATCCCGCAATATGGATCTTCCGCATACCGGTAGAGGTCTGTGTCAAAACGCTGAATACCTTTGTCCGTTACTTGTACTACGACGGACTCTGAGCAGCGCTTGTCGTCGGGTTGCCGAACGCCAACCACGCCCGCAAGAAAAGGATCTAAGGCATAGCGAATGTGGCTCACGCGAGCACCCGAAGTCGAGGCCTCGATAAAGACTAAGGCTTGCTGCGCGTTCCAATAGAGCGTGCCTCCACTGATCGAGCCTCGGGTTACATAGACGTCCGGGTAGACAAGGAGGGAAACAATTCCAGCCAGAACGACCAGGGCGATCAGAGACTTCCTTAGCACTGGCGCTCCTCAGTTACAAGTGGTTGACTGACAGACGTTGTTCAGGATGTAGCTTTGCGTAGGTGACTGCGGGTCCCACGCGCCCTGAACTACGTTCCATTGCGGATTCGTGCCCTGAACTGCTTTCGAGTCAACGTTCTGTTGCACGTCTCGTAGTATGTACCGCAAATCGTCTTCCCAAGTGTCGCCCATTTCCGTTGGAATTGCACGGTGCGTCCGGCATCGATAGAGAATCACAATCGAGACTCGATTGAAGAGAAACACCACCCGCCCTCAGGCTAGGCAGAGGCGGAGGCGTCGGAGAGGCGCGGCTTCAAGCGCAGGCGCTTGGGAGTTGCCGGAGCATCCAGCTCGCCAGCCAAGGCGGACAGCTGTTCTTCGGGGAGCGCGCGGAGGAAAGCTTTTAAGACGATTTCGGTTTCGCGCAAGCAGGTATTGAAGTCGTAGTGCAGACTGTCGAGCCTGTCCCAGGACGCGCCGGGCTGCTCCGCGAGTCCCTTGGAGATATCGCCGGCGGCTTCGTGGAATTCGCGTTCGAGTTGATCGAGCGTGTCCGAAAGAATTCGCAGCTTGTGGAAAAAACGAGCGCGATCGCTGAATAGGACGTGGTGGAGAATTCCGTTCCAGGAAGCGGCGCTCTGCCCGGTGTTGCCCCGGAAGAATCCGGAGTTGAGCGGCTCGACGACGGGCAGCCTGGCAATGCGGCGTCCGCGGGCGGAAAGGGCACTGCAGAGCGAAACCAGCGAGGAGGCCAGCCGGTCCAAAAGATCGGCGGCGATCGAAACCTGCTGGCGGGCGCAGACCAGCTCTCCACGGGCTCGAAGCGAGAGTGCGTCGTCAAGCGCGACGCTCATCATCGCGTACGTGCACTCCCACCGGTGGACAACCGCCTCGAAGACCTGAGTCTTCTCGCTCGGCAGGGCCTTCATCCAGTCTTCTGAAACATTGCGGCACGCGGCGCGCCGCGCTCTTCGCCTAGGAAACACCACTGCCCCCAAGATGTCGGTCCATTATACCATCGGTTTCCGGCAGGCGGCTTCCCAAGCGTTTCCTGATATATACTGCGGCCGATACGTCTGAAACTCCCTCATTCTGGAAAGGATCGCCCCGTTGGAATTTGAACCGCTCGACCAGTTCCAGCAGCGCCGCAAAAAGCTGGCCGAAATCGAGTTCCTCGGCCACGCTGCCTATCCGCACCGATTTGCCCACACGCATACGCCGCGGCAGGTTGTCGAGCAGTTCGGGAAGCGTACGGCGGAGCAGCTTTCCTCGGTGCCGGAGATGGTTCGCGTCGCGGGCCGCATCGTCGCGCTGCGACGGCAAGGGAAGGCTGCATTCGGGCACCTGGCGGGCGACGGCGCGCGGCTGCAAATATACGTTCGGCTGGACGTTGTCGGCGAGGAAGCGTTCAAGTTTTTCCAGCTCCTCGACCTGGGCGACATCATCGGGGTTTCGGGCGGTCTTTTCCGGACGAAGACGGGCGAGCTCACGATCAAGGTCGAGCGCCTGGAGCTGCTCACCAAGGCGCTGCTTCCGCTTCCGGAGAAATGGCACGGGCTTGCGGATACGGAGATTCGCTACCGGCGGCGGTACCTGGACCTGATCGTCAACGAACGCGCGAGGGATATTTTCCTGCGTCGTGCGCAGATCACTCGCGAAGTGCGCCGATTCTTCGACGAGCGCGGCTACGTGGAAGTGGAGACGCCCATGATGCACCCGATTCTTGGGGGCGCGACGGCGCGGCCGTTTGCCACGCATCACAACACGCTCGACATGGATCTCTATCTCCGCATCGCCCCTGAACTCTATCTGAAAAGGCTGGTGGTGGGCGGGCTCGACCGCGTTTACGAGATCAACCGGAACTTTCGCAACGAAGGGATCGACGCAATTCATCAACCCGAGTTCACGATGCTCGAGTTTTATCAAGCCTACAGCGACTCACGCGAGCTGATGGATCTGACCGAGGAGCTCCTGCGCGGGCTGGCGGAAAAAGTGTGCGGAGCCGCGAAGGTCAAGTATGGCGAAAACGAAATCGATTTCGCGCGCTTCGAACGGTTCTCGATGCGCGACGCGATTTGCAGGTTCTGGCCGGCGGCTGCGGGTTCGGCGCCGAATGCGGCAGAAATGGCGCGCAAGGGCGGCCCGCGCGGCGCTCTCGAGCGCTACAACGCATCCGCGCGCTCCCGTGGAGCGGAGCCGCTCTCGGCAGCGGCCACGCTTTCCGACGGCGAAGCGACGGGAGAATTGTTTGAGGCGATCGCGGAAGGACATCTCAACCAACCGACATTTATATACGACTTCCCGACGGAGATATCGCCGCTGGCAAAATGCAAGCCGGACGATCCGTCGCTGACCGAGCGTTTCGAGCTTTTCATTGCGGGGATGGAAATCGCCAACGGCTTTTCCGAGCTGAATGATCCCGCCGATCAAGAGCGCCGCTTTCGCGCACAAGTGGAAAAGGGCGGGCAGGATGCGCCGAAAGAGGTCGACATCGACTACATCCGCGCGCTCAGTCACGGCCTGCCGCCCGCGGCGGGCGAGGGAGTCGGAATCGACCGGCTGGTGATGCTGCTGACGGATTCGCACGCCATTCGCGAGGTGATCCTGTTTCCGCTCTTGCGAACTGAGGCGGAGGAAGGGCCGGACGCGACCTCTTCCGAAAAAGTCAAAGGGCCGAAATGACATTCGAATGGCTGGTGGCGCTGCGGTATCTGCGCTCCCCGAACCGGCCGGCGGTGCTGCGGCTCGTGACACTGCTGGCGGCCATCGGCGTGGCCGCGGGGGTGACGACGCTGGTCATCGCGCTGTCAATGAATACGGGATTTCGCCAGGCGATTCGCGATCGTCTGCTGAGCGTGACCGCGCACGTCAATCTGAAATCGGTCGACCCCGAGGGAATCCACGATTATCGCGAGCTCATGGCGAAACTGAGCGGCACGCCCGGCGTGCGTTCGATTGAACCGGCGGTTTACAACACCGTGCTTCTCTCCTTCGGCGGCCGGCCGCGCGGCGTGGAGTTGAAGGGAGTGGATCCGGAGCTTGAGCGCCAGGCGAGCGGGGCCTTGCGTCACATCGTTTCCGGCACGGGCAGTTTTGCCGCGGATGCAGACGGCATCCCGGCATTGGTCCTGGGCCGCATTCTGGCGGGCGACCTGAAAGTCTCGGCGGACGATTACGTGACGCTGACCAGCCCGCAAGGAAACCTGACGCCGTTCGGGATGCTGCCGCGCTCGCGGCGATTTCGCGTAACCGGAGTTTTCGATTCGGGCTTCTACGACTACGACGCGAACTGGGCGTTCGTCACGCTTAGTTCGGCGCAGAGTCTCGCGGGAGTGGGAGACGTTGTGAACCTGCTCGAGGTGCGCGTGGCGAGGCTGGATGACGCCGAAGCCGTGGCGGGCGATCTGGTGCGCCGCGCGGGGAAAGGGTTCACGGTGACGACGTGGATGGAGGAAAACCGCGCGCTGTTCCGCGCGCTGAGCCTGGAGAAACTGGTGACGGCGCTCTTCATCGGGCTGATTACGTTCGTCGCCGGACTGAATATCCTGGTCGTGCTGACGATGACGGTGACGGATCGTGCGAGAGACATTGCCGTACTGATGGCGATGGGCGCGCGCCCTCGACAGATTCGGAGAATTTTCGTCTTGCAGGGGCTGGCCGTGAGCGTGGCCGGAATCGCTGCCGGGTTGGTGGCCGGATACGGCGCGGCGTGGATTGCGAACCGGTGGCAACTGATTCCCTTGAATCCCGAGGTGTACGCGATTCCCTATGTGCCGTTCCACGCAAACGGGCTGGACGCGATCTGGATCGCGGCGGCGGCGCTTGCCATCAGCATCGCCGCGACGATTCTTCCGGCGCGTTCCGCGGCGCGCATCCTTCCGGTAGAAATACTGCGATTCGAGTAGCGACCTAGTTCGCGCTGACGACCTTGGCGTCGTAGACGATTTTTCCTCCAACGATTGTGAGAACCGACTGCGTCTTGGGCAGGTCGTCTGGCGGCGCATGGAAAATATCCTGCGAAAGCACCGCGAGGTCAGCCAGCTTACCGGTTTCGAGGCTACCCTTGTCCTTCTCGGCAAACTCCGCGTAAGCGGCCGTCAGAGTGTAGGCGATCACAGCTTGCTCGCGGGTGATGGCTTCCTGCGGCTTACCCGGATAGAGCGAAGCCAGCATGATATTGAGATACGGGTTGAAGGGGCCGTCGGATCCGAGAGCCAAGGGGATGCCGGCCTTCAATAGAGACTGAAGAGGCTGCAGTTGATCCGCACGCTCGATTCCCCAACGACTTAGGAGCAGTTCCCGCAGCGCCAGATGAGTTGGATTTTGCACTACAATCACTCCCAGGTCCTTCGCTCGCGGGATGAGATCAGGGGCGAGCCCGTCGCCGTGCTCGATGCGCACGCGGCGCGTGGGCCAGACAGTTCTACCGCCAGTTGCATCCATCGCGTCTAAGAACGTCTCGGTGGTGAGATCACCGGTGACGTGAACGAGCAATTGGTCGTGATTGGCGAGCGACTCGCCGAGCATGGCTTCCATGTCTTTTTCGGTAAAGTCCATTTGGCCCGAGGTATCTGGTTCGTCCGCGTAGGGCTTGCGCATGGCGCTCGATCGTTCGATGGGAGTGCCATCCAGCACCCACTTCGTACCGCTCACGGTTACGAGCGGCGCAGGCTTCGCCGGAAGGTCGAGGCCCTCCTGTGTTAGCCGGCGATTCCGGTCCGTGAGCAGAAATCGCATGACGCGGACGCGGATGGGCGTCGGAGCCTGCCCGAACAGACTGACGAGTTGCGCCGCGCTCGGTGGAATCGACATGACTTGCACCGAAGTGATTCCAAGGCGGACGGCATTCGAGATGTAGTCGCGCGTCTGGCGCAGAGCCTCGTCTTGGCTCGCCAATTCAGCCAATCGCCGCCCGAGCCGGAACTGTGCGAATTCAAAGGCTGCTCCGGTCAGATCCTTCGTGCCCGGCTCGCGTGCGAAGAAGCCGCCCAACGGATTTGGTTCGTCGTCTTTCACCCCGAGCTTTCTGAGAGCTGCGGTGTTGGAAATGGATGCGTGTCCAGTCCAGACATTCAGGATCACGGGATGATCGGGCGCCAATCGATCGAGCGTTGTTCGAGTTGCTTGCGGGGAATACAGGACTGTCGGGCCGATGTCTCCGATGATGAAAGTTCCTTTTGGCGACTTTGAGACTGCTGCGGCCAATTCGTCACTGACTTCCTGCCAGGAAGGATCCTGAGTTCGGAATTCCATGTGGAAGATGGCTGGGTTCAAGGGCAGATGATAATGCGCATCATTGATTCCCGGTATAGCCACTCGACCCTTCAAATCGATCCGCTTCGTTTGCGGGCCCGCCAAAGACGCGATCTTCTCGGAGGCACCGACCGCGGCGATGCGATCGCCGCGAATTGCCAGGGCTTCGACGTATGGGTGGGATGAATCGCTCGTGAAAATCTTCCCGTTCAACAGAATCAGGTCAGGAGCGGATCGCTGCGCGGTCGCAGGTCCGACGAACAGAATGGAAACGAGCATGATCGTCAGCAGTCTTGGCATGTTCACCTCCAAATTGCGGTCAGCCGATCGGGCATCTCGATTCGCCCTCAGCGCGGGCAGCGATCTCGCAACCACATAACGATTCCGAACTCCGGATGAACCCATTCCAGAAGTCACTTTGGGATCCAAGGATTTGCGCTGGCGGCCTAGTGTATCGCCAAGGGCGGATGTTTGCAGCACGCAGCGGCGAACCGCCGAACCGCCGAACTCCACACTCCCCGAACCGACTCGCCAGCTATGATTGCAAGTCCAAGAGGCCGGATAGCAAGCGCTTGCTTGACTCGAAGCGCTTCCGTATGGTCGGCCGAGTGCAGCGACCAGGTGATCGCGCAAGCGCAGAAAGGATTGCCTGCGCCTTGAATACCTACGCGTTAATTTCTGCGGCGCGAGTACGTGCGATTCAAATTTTGGTCGTCGTTTGCGTTCGATTCGCAGACCGCTCACATGCTAAGATGAGATGGAGTTCGGGGCATAGTCATAATTTGGCACTTGACCGTGACGGCTAAGGGAACAGCACGGGATAAGTGTGGAAGGAAATGGGTTAAGAATCACGTCTTAGGGAACTAGGCGCCTGAAAAAAAGGAACATACGGGCGAGCGAGTTCGGCATCTAAAGTGTGATAGGGATAGAAGGCTATGCACACGCAGGCAAGTACGGGTGTAGCCGTCGACGACTCGCCGTTCGGGGCCGTTTCCAGCGCGGGTGAAATCCTGCGCATCGAAGGCTTGCGGAAAACCTTTCACTCCGGCTCCGAGGAAATTGCCCCGCTCGATGGAATCGATCTGTCGGTTGAGCGCGGGGAGATGGTGGCGATCGTCGGACCTTCCGGGACCGGCAAAAGCACACTCCTGCACCTGCTGGCCGCGCTGGACACTCCAACAAGCGGTGCAGTATACTTCGCCGGGAATTCGCTCCATTCACTTGCAGAGGTGAATCTGGCAGAGTATCGCAACCGGACCGTAGGTTTCGTGTGGCAGCGGCACCATCTTCTGCCGGATTTCACGGCCGCAGAAAACGTGGCGATGCCCCTGCTGGTTCGGGGTCGAACGAAGAGTCAGGCGCTCGGCTCAGCACAGGGTTGGCTTGGAGAGGTGGGGTTGGCCAATCGGGCGGCGCAGCGGGCGGGGGAGCTATCGGGAGGCGAACAGCAGCGCGTGGCGATTGCCCGTGCGCTTGTGAACCAGCCGGTGCTGCTCCTTGCCGATGAACCGACGGGGGATCTGGACGAACGCAGCGCCGAAGGCGTATTCGAATTGATCGAGCGCCTCCACCGGTCCCACCACCTGACTTCGATTCTTGCTACACACAACGTTACCTTGGCGCGGCGCGCGGACCGTGTCCTGGCATTAGAACACGGAAAGCTAGCGTCGCGCGCACAAGCGTCCGCGGGTGCCGAGGCTGGCGCGGCACGACTGGCGGGCGCGGGGGTAAGGACCCCGGGAGAGCGTGGGTGACCCTTGTTTGAACGCTACACGGAGAAGGCCCGCCGCGTGATTTTTTTCGCGCGGTATGAGGCAAGCCAGTACGGTAGCCCGTACATCGAGACGGAGCACCTACTGCTCGGCCTGCTGCGCGAAGACAAGGCGCTCGCGAACCGGTTCCTGCGCACGCACGGATCCATCGAATCCATTCGCAAAGAAATTGAATCGCGCATCACCGTGCGCGAGCGCATTTCCACTTCCGTGGAGGTGCCGCTGAGCCAGGAGTGCAAGCGCATCCTCAACTACGCCGCCGAAGAGGCGGAACGACTCGGACACAAACACGTCGGAACGGAGCACCTGCTCCTGGGAGTTTTGCGGGAGGAAAAATCTTTTGGGGCCGAAATCCTGCTGGAGCGGGGATTGAGGCTTTCCACGGTGCGCGAGGAAATGGCGCGCAGCGCGGGAGAGAAGGTGCCTGTGAACCGGCCAAAAGAAGCTTCATTGCTGGCTGAATTCAGCCGCGATCTGACGCAAGCGGCTCTGGAAGGACAACTCGACCCTCTCGTGGGCCGGGACCGCGAACTGGAGCGGGCGGTGCAGATTCTTTGCCGCCGAACGAAGAACAATCCCGTCCTGATCGGCGAGCCCGGCGTGGGCAAGACGGCGATCGTGGAAGGGCTTGCGCAGCGCATAGCCGACGGCGACGTGCCACCATTCCTCGCCGACAAGCGGATACTTTCTCTCGACCTTTCGTTGATCGTGGCGGGGACAAAATACCGCGGGCAGTTCGAAGAGCGGCTGAAGACGATCATGAAGGAGTTGATGGAAAGCCAAAACGCCATCGTCTTCATCGACGAGCTGCACACGCTGGTCGGAGCCGGATCGGCCGAAGGATCGCTCGACGCCGCCAACATCCTTAAGCCGGCGCTGAGCCGCGGCGAAATCCAGTGCATTGGCGCGACGACGCCCGGCGAATACCGCAAGTCGGTCGAAAAGGATCGCTCGCTCGAGCGGAGATTCCAAGCCGTGAAGGTTTCGGCGCCAAACGAGGACGAGACAATTCGGGTGCTGCAGGGCGTGCGCGACCGTTACGAAAAATTCCACGCCGTCAGCTACACCGAAGAGGCCATCCGCTACGCGGTGTATCTCTCCAACCGGTATATTCCCGACCGCTTCCTTCCGGACAAGGCGATTGATTTGCTGGACGAAGCCGGCGCGCGCGTGAAGCTCCGCCAGGCGATGCTCCCCGACGAAGTGGCGGAGGTGCAGAAACGAGTCAAGTTCATCACCCACCGGATGGAAACCGCGATTGCGAACCACGAATTCGAGAAGGCGCGTTTCTACTCCGAAGAAGAGCGAAAGGAAAAGGAGCACCTGCGTATCCTGCGCGAAAAGCTCAAGATCGACGATTCCTCGACCGGCGTGGTCACCCGGGAAGACATTGAGGAAGTGGTGGCGCGCTGGACGGGCATTGCGGTGACCTCCATCAAGGAAGACGAGCAGCAAAAGCTGCTGCGCATTGAGGAAGAACTGCATCGGCGGATCATCAGCCAGGATAAGGCCATCACATCGCTTGCGCGCGCGATCCGGCGCAGCCGGGCCGGGCTGAAAGCGCCGGGGCGTCCGGTCGGCTGCTTCCTGTTTTTGGGCCCCACCGGCGTGGGCAAGACGGAAGTGGCGCGCCGCCTGGGCGAATTCCTCTTTGGCAGCGAAAAATCGCTGATTCGCTTCGACATGTCGGAATACATGGAGAAGCACTCGGTTTCCAAGTTGATCGGCGCCCCTCCGGGGTATGTCGGATACGAAGAAGGCGGCCAGCTGACCGAGCGAGTGCGGCGCACTCCATATTCAGTGATCCTGCTCGACGAGATCGAGAAGGCGCATCCGGACGTCTACAACATCCTGCTCCAAGTGTTCGAGGACGGGCAATTGACCGACGGGCTCGGCAATACGGTCGACTTCCGCAACACGATCATCATCCTGACTTCGAACCTGGGCGCGCGGCAATTGCAGAAGCAATCCGGGCTCGGTTTCCAGTCGGCGGACGAGCTGGCTGCGGCAAAGAGCCAGGACGACATGGTGATGAGCGAGGTCAAGCGGGTGTTCAACCCGGAATTCCTGAACCGCCTCGACGAAGTGATTCTTTTCAATTCGTTGACCGACGACGACCTTTTGCTCATCATCGATCTGCTCGTCGGCCAAATCAACGAGACGCTGGTGCATCGCCAGGTGCAGATCGCCATGACGCCCGAGGCGCGCCAGTGGATTCTCGAGAAGACTTGCAGCGACCGAAATTACGGCGCGCGGCCGCTCCGGCGCGCGCTGCAGAAGCACGTCGAAGACCCACTGTCGGAGGCTCTCATACAGGGCGGGCTGCAGATGCCGGCGACGCTGGAAATTTATCTGTCCGGCGAAGGCCTTGCGTTCCGTCCCGTGGTGGAAGCAACCCCGGTGGCCCACTAAGAATCCTACACGCGCGAGCCGGATAACACGGATCCGGCGGGGGAGCAAAAAATCTTGGGCGGGGAACTGCGGCCTTGACCAGAGCCTTGGCCGCCAGCAGGGATACTTTTCTGCGCGCAGTCGAAATCCTCGTCGTTGTGTGCTTGCTTCCCCTCGCCGGCGGTCAATCCCTCTGGGCCCGGCAGGCACAAGAGCCGGCCGGACCGCAATATGTGATCACGCGTATCGAATTCCCCGGAACCCGGCGCATCGCGCGCGATACTCTGACCGCCCGGATTTTTTCGCGAGTGGGCGACCCCTACAGCGTGGCGGCCGTCCGCCGCGATTTTCAGGCGCTCTGGAACACGCAATTCTTTGAAGACATCCGCCTAGAGGTGGAGGACGATCCCACACAGCCGAACGGCAAAATCATCCTGTTTCACGTGACAGAGCGGCCGATCATCCGCCGGATCGAATACAAGGGAAACAAGTCGATTACGGAGTCGGATATTCTCGACGCGTTCAAGCAGAAGAAGGTCGGACTGTCGGTGGAAAGCCAATTCGATCCCACGAAAATCAAGCGCGCGGAAGTGGTGCTCAAGGACCTGCTCGCCGAGCACGGGCGGCAGTTCGCCACGGTGAAACCCACCTACGAGCGCATTGCCGCCTCCAACGCCGTGAAGCTGGTTTTCAACATTGACGAAGGCCCCAAGGTGAAGGTCGGCGTGATCTCGTTCGTCGGAAACAAGGCGTTCTCGAGCCGGAAAATCATCCGCACGATGAGGCACGACCGGCCCTACGGCATCCCGCTCGGCTTCACGTACATCCCTGTGATGAGCAAGACGTTTGACCGACCCAAGCTCGATGAGGACCTCGAGGTGGGCGTGCGCGGACTGTATCAGGATCACGGTTACTTCAAAGTGGTTGTGGACGCGAAGGAACTCAAGACCGTGGACCTGAACCGCCCCGGCATTCCCCTGCCGATACCCGGCATCGGCAGCCGGCACGGCAAGGAGACCAATATCGTCGTCTCGATTTCCGAAGGCGCGCAATACC
Organism: Candidatus Acidiferrales bacterium; assembly: GCA_035279445.1. Classification (GTDB taxonomy): domain Bacteria; phylum Acidobacteriota; class Terriglobia; order Acidiferrales; family UBA7541; genus Palsa-295. Next base: position 113,961 of record DATEHV010000017.1, read on the forward strand.
GCATGGGCAAGTTAACCTTCCGCAGCTCGGATCCCGACCAGGGGCTCATCTTCAAGCCGGACGCCTTGCAGCGCGCGTTCCCGTTGAAGGAAGGAGACATCTTCGACGCCGACAAGATCCGGAAGTCTCTCGACAATTACAGGAAGCTCTATGGAGAGCTCGGTTACATCGACTTCACGGCGGAGCCCGGTTTCGACGTGAACGACACCAAGAAGGTGGTGGATTTGACCCTTACGTTCGATCAGCAAAAAGAGTACTTCGTCCGGCGCATCGAATTCTCGGGCAATACGACGACGCGCGACAAGGTCATCCGCCGCGAACTTTTGCTCGACGAGGGCCAGGTCTTCAATAACCGCTTATGGGAATTGAGCATTCTGCGACTGAACCAGCTCGGATACTTCGACACCATCAAACCGGATAACGCGGAGTTGAAGCGAAACGTAAAGGCCGGCACGGTGGACATCAAGCTGAAGGTGAAGGAAAAGGGCAAGCAGACGATCGCCTTCTCCGGAGGCGTCAGCGGGCTTTCCGGCAGTTTCGTGGGATTCTCCTACCAGACGAACAACTTTCTAGGGCTGGGCGAAACGCTCACGCTTTCGGCGCAAATCGGCGATATACAGCGCAGCATCAATTTCGGCTTTACGGAGCCGTACCTTTTCGACCGCCCGATCTCGACGGGATTCACGGTCTTTTCCTCGAAGTTCGATTACAACACGGCCCGCCAGGAAGGAATCCTGCTGGGCCAGCAAGTGGCGATCAATCCGGCGCTGCAGGAAAATTACAACACGGATTCGAAAGGTTTCACCGTTTTCGCAAGCTACCCGCTGCGCAAGCTGTCGTTCACTCGATTGGGGCTCAGCTACGGCTGGTCGACCACCAACATCACGCCGTTCAGCCAGTCGGCGACGCTCCTTTTCGAGTTCACTAAGTTTACCAGCCTGGCGGGTCCGTCGGCGTTGAACGGCATCCGGCAAAGCGCGATCACTCCGACCATTTCCTACGACACCCGGGACAGTCCGATCTACCCGACGCACGGAAAGAGCTTTAGTTACGGGGCAAGCATCGTCGGCGGCCCGTTGCAGGGGAACGTCAACACGATCGGCAATTCGTTTGAGATGACGTATTTCCATCCAATGTATCACCGGAGGAATACGCTTGCATTCCACCTGACGGGCAACATGGTGACGGGCTTTGGAGGAAAGGAAGTCCCGCCGAATAGCCGCTTCTATTCCGGCGGCGAACAGGATATTCGGGGCTTCGACGTCTACACGATTTCGCCTTTCGTCTTCATTCCGTTTTCGACGACCACGAATATCACCTATCTGGACCCGACGGTTTTGAACACGCAAGGCCAGCCGACCCCGGTGACGAAGGCCTTCAACGTTCTGGAGTTTGTCCCCACACGCCCGGGCGGGGACCTGCGGGCGGTCTCGAACGTGGAATACCGGATTCCGCTCGTGTCGTCGTACGTGACCATGAGCCTTTTCCACGATTTCGGCGTAAACGGCATTCTGCGGAGGTCGCAGCTGCAGCTTGATCCTTCCGCCATCGCCTCAATACGCGAACAGTATCCGAATCCGGATTTTCCCTGCCAGCCGGTCGGCAAACCGTGCGTGAATATACCCAACAATTTGCCTGTGGCTGGGGGCACGAACTTCAGGCCGCATACCTCGGCAGGAATCGAGATCGGCATCCAAATCCCGATCATTCAAGCGCCGTTTCGCATCTACTATGCCTATAATTACCTCCGCTTGAGGCAGACGATTACGCCGCCGGCGGGCGCATTCTTTGTTCCGCCAGCCGAGCGGGACGCGCTGAAGCAGTTGGGCGTTTTCGATACCCAGATCGTGCCGGACCTCCAGAATTTCCTGGCGCTTACGCGGTCTTCCCAGACAATTCCGCCGGGCCTGCTGGAACCGAAGACGACGCTGAGATTCGCAGTGAGTCGCACATTTTAGTAAGACGATCCGGGGCAGAAAAGAGATTGCGTCGAACCGTCGCTTATTTGCCTGGCAACGAGAATCGAGTGGAGAGGGTGGGAGGCAAGCACATGAGAGTGTGGGGATTGGGAGCGGTTGTTCTCCTCGCCGTCTTGACGGCAAGCTGCGGAGGTAACTCCACGCCGGTCGGTGTCACCGTGGTTGGCACCGGGCTCTCACCTATGACCATCGTCGTCAACACTTCCGTACAATTCGCAGCGAACGTAACCGGCTCGGGCGCGAGCACTGTCTTCTGGGAGATTTGTGAGCCGGCCTCCACCCCTCCTTCGACCATGATTCCGCCGACCGATTGCACCGTGGGCCAGGGGCCAGCGGGATGCACTATAACGCCGGTGATGAACCCGCTCACCGGTTTTGGCACCATCACGGCCAACGGCCGATATACGGCGCCAGCTACTGCCCCCCAGCCGAACAATTTCCTGATCGTGGCGACCAGCTGCGTCGATGCGAAAGCGTTCGGCTTTTTCACGGTGATCATCGATTCGGGGATTCGCGTCAGGGTTTCACCGCCCAACGCGACACTCGGCACGGGCGAGAAATTTCAGTTTGCGGCGACCGTGTCCGGCACAGCGGACACATCCGTCGTCTGGGCCGTCGGCGGCGTGCCGGGCGGGAATTCCACGCTGGGTTTCATCTGCCCCAGCGCGAGCGCTCCCCCCGGGACGTGCGGGCCCGGTGCGGGGAGTCCCGGGGAGTATTTTGCGCCGTCCGGCCCGCAGGGCGTGACGGTCGCGGCACAATCGGGCGCCGATCCGAATCAACAGGGAACGGCCGCAGTCACCGTCGTGGGGGCCACCACGCCGACGATCGCGAGCATCGATCCCACAATCGCAGTGGAGGGCTCGGTGCAGCAGGATGTGTATTTGACGGGCACCGGCTTTCTCTCGACGAGCAACATATTTGTGGGCGGCGTCCTATTGCCCGAATCGAGCGTCACGTTCCTTGGACCGACGTTGTTGCGCCTCACGGTACCCGCAGCCCAATTGACGCAGGCCGCCGGCGTCCCCATTACGGTGCAGCCGCAGGGCGGCGGACCGATCGGCGGACCAGTGTCCCTGACCGTGGTTGCCGCGCGGCCCGCCCTGATTGCCTCGTCGCCGGATAGCGTGACGCAAAACAACGGCAACGCGAGCCTCAACGTCCTCTTGACCGGCGGATATTTTACGCCGGCCACGACGACGGCGACATTCAATGGAATCGGGTGCGGAGGGGGGAATCCGGTGTGTACAGGTTTTGTCGACAGCCGGCACCTGAATGTGACGATCGCGAGCGGCGCGCTGAGCACTCCCGGCCTGTATCCGCTCATCGTTCAAAACAGCGACGCCGCCAGCGCCCTGGCGCCGTCGATGTCCGGTCTGAATCTCGCGGTGACACCGGCTGCCGGCTCTGCTTCGATTTCAGGCGCGCCGACCGCAACGGTGTCTGTCGGAGGGCCCGGATCGAACCCCTCGGCTGTGGCGATTGACGAGGCCGACGGAATCGCCGTGGTGGCAGACGCCGGCACCAATCAGATTGCCCTTGTGGATTTGGCATCGAAGGCCGTCGTGAAGATCAGCGTCGGCAACAATCCGACGGGCGTGGCGGTGGACGATCGTCTGACCGATCCCGTGGCTCTCGTGGTGAACAGCGCCGACCAAACCGTCTCGACCGTCGATCTGAAAACGCAGAGCGTGGTCGGAACGCCGCTCCCGGTTTCCATCGGTCCCCTGGCCGCTTCTCCAGTGCCATTGTCAATCGGCATAAACTCCATCACTCATCGCGCGATCGTTGCGTATCAATCCACGAACGAGGCGACCATCCTGGATCTTTCCAGCGGAGTAGCCAGTGTCGTGGAGCAAATCGGCGGCAGCTTGACCTCGTACAGTACGGGGCCCAAGCCCGCGGTTGCAATCGATTCACAGCTGAACTGGGCTCTGGTCACGCCCGGCGGGGCGGGAACGACCAATCTCGTGGACCTCGGGCGTGCCGCCAGTGCAGTAGACGTCGGGCGCCTGCCGCAGGTGATCGGGAGCCTCTCGATCTCGCCGAGCGTGCAGGGCATCGGCATCGATGCGGAGTCCCATCGAGCGCTGCTGACGAATCCTCTGGGAACCACGCTCACGGAATTCAGCTTGCTCGACAACACCGTCACAAGCGTGACGTTCACGAATAACGGGCAGGCTCTGAATCAATCGAACTATGTAGCCGCCGCCGTAAATCCGCTGGAGAACGTTGGAATCGCGGTGAATGGGGCCAGCAGCAACGCGACGGCGGTGGTGGTCGATCTGACGAGCGGCGTCGTGCTGCAAAACGTGAACGGGCTGGGCAGTCAGCCGCAGGCGGTAGCCGTGGACCCGGCGAGCAATCAAGCGGTGATTGCGAATGGGATAGACGGCACGGTTTCGTTTCTGTCTCTTGGTCCGGCGCTGATCTCGCCGCAAATCATCGACGCCAGCCCGGGCTTCACGCTCGGTGGGACTGGCGCGGCGGACCTGCCGCTGACGATCACGGGCGCTGCGTTTGTCACTGGCGCTAATGGCTCGAAGGTGTTGCTGGACGGGACGGCCCTTCCAGCGGCAAATGTGAACGTTGTGAGTCCGCGCCGAATCGTCGCTACGGTGCCGGGGGCCATGCTGGAATCGGCGCGGCGGTATCTAGTGCAGGTCCAGAATACGGGAGGCAGCGCGTCGAATATCAGTAGCTTTGCAGCGGTCGTGCCCGTGCCGGTCGGGAGTTCTCCGGTTGGCGTCGCGGTGGACACAGACCGCGATTTGGCGGTCGTCACCAATTCATTTGACGACACGGCTTCGCTCGTTTCCCTGAGTCCCAATCTGGCGAGCCTTTCGCCCGAGTCACTTGGACCGGTCGGACCAATCGGACTGCCCATTGCAGTGGGAACCACGCCCGAAGGCGTCGCCGTGATTCCGCGACTCGGCCTGGCGGTCGTGGCCAATACCGGGAGCGATGACGCTACTTCGATAGACGTAACCACATCCGTCCCGACGCCGTTCAAGCTCTGCGGGACAAACTGCAGCGGTCCGACCGGCGTAGCCATCGATTCGGACACGGCAACCGCAGCGATCACGAATACAAACCAGGCCATTGTAGGCAGCACGGGCAGCGTGAGCCTCTTCGGCCTTCCCGTGGCGGCGAACATTACGGAGAGTGGCTTCGCCACGGTGGATCAGGATCCGGTGGCGGTGGCGGTTGATCCGGCGCTGAACCTTGCGGCGGTCGCGACGGCATCGTCAACCAGTAGCGTGGAACTGATCAATATGGGTACTACCGGGGCACAGGGACGGGTGGCGAACGGGCTGCAGAATCCGAGCGGCGTCGTGTTTGATCCTGTCAACCAGGTGTTCGTCGCGGCGAATAGTCTCGAGAACAATATCGTCGTTATCGATCCCACCACCCTGATCCAGTCATCCGCGCGCGTGGGAATCGCTCCGACTTCGCTCGATTACAATTTCCAGACCAGCACACTCGTGACGGTCAACTCGGCGAGCCATACCATGTCGGTCCTGGACTACGTCTGCCCCCCGAGCTCCGGCGCCTCCGCGTGTACCGCTCCGCATGTGCGCACGGTGCTGGGACTGGGAGGGGCGCAGACTTCGACTTTGATCCTCGGTCCGAATGCGGTTGCCGTTGATCCAAAGCTGAATCTGGCGGTGCTTGTGGATCCGGACAATAACCGCGTTCTTCTGGTTCCGCTGCCTTTTTGAGCCGAATCGCGTTTCAGAGAGCGCCGCCAACCCTGCCCCGGCGCGGTGCATCGGAGTTTGTACGGCCAGAATTGGCGGGCCGATTCCAATTGACCGTGTTCCGGGTTCGAAGCTATAATCCCGCATTTCGATTTATCGCAATTCCCGAAACATTGAGAATGAGGAGCGAGAATGAAGATTCGAGCGGCGGTTCCGGTTGCGGCAGCCATCCTATTGACGCCCGGGGTTTGGGCGCAGGCGAGCACCACAGCCGCGCAGACGGCGTCGAAGGTGGGAGTCATCAACATCCAGGCGGCTATCGCGAGCACGGCGGAGGGCAAGCAGGCCGGGGCGGAGCTCCAATCGCAATTTGCGCCGCGCACGAACGAGCTCCAGAACATGCAAAAACAGATTGAGGAGGTTCGCAACAGGCTGCAAACCGGCCAGACCACGCTGAGCGATGAAGAGAAGGCCAGACTGACGCGCGAAGGCGACCAGTTGACGCGAAGCTTCCAGCGGAAGCAGCAGGAATTCCAGGACGACACCAACGATGCACAGCAGGACGTGGTCAATCGCATCGGAAGAAAGCTCGTGGACGTCCTGGACAAGTATTCGAAGGAAAACGGCTATTCGATTATTCTGGATACTTCCTCGCAGCAAACTCCCGTGATCTACGCGGCGAACCAAATCGACATTACGCAGGACATCATCCGGCTCTACGATCAGAGCTATCCGGTGAAGGCGGCCGCGGCGACCACGCCGAAGCCCGCGCCCAAGCCCGCCCCCGCTTCGAAACCGTAGCCGCAGCAAAAGCCGCGATGGCGATTTCCGGAAGACATTGCTGCTGGACGCCGGCAACACCTTTTCGTTTTCTGGAGCAACTCCCCGGAACGCCCGATGGCGGGTTTGTCCACCGCAGCGGGTTCGGATATCATGAGTGCCCGATGCGATTGGAGATTTCATTCTGAAGAATTTTCGCGCGAGCGAACCAGGAGGATGGCATGGCACTTTCCGTTGGAGCTGCGGCTCCGGATTTTTCCTTGAAGGACCAAAACCAGAAAGAGATCAAGCTCTCGGATTTCCAGGGGAAGAAAAACGTCGTGATCGTGTTTTACCCGCTCGACTGGAGCCCGGTCTGCACGAACGAGCACGCCTGTTTCGTTAACGACATGAAACGATTCGAACAGCTGGATGCGGCGGTACTCGGCGTCAGCGTTGACAGCGTATGGTCGCACAAGGCCTTTGCTGACAAAATGGGCATTCATTACTCATTGCTCGCGGATTTCCAGCCCCGGGGGGCCGTGGGGGATAAATTCGGAGTTTACCTCGCGGAGAAGGGAATTACGGGGCGCGCGATCGCCATTGTAGATCGCGGGGGCAGACTCGCGTGGTTCAAGAACTACGACATTCCGACCGTGCCCGATACCAAGGAAGTCTCCGAGGCTCTTGCAAAATTGAAGTGAGCGCCGCGAAAGACGGCGCGGCTTAAGGCGGCGGGGGAGCGGCTTTTGGGACCGTACTCGCCGGGGACGAGCCAGCCGCCTGGCGGCCAAATGTGCGAATGTAATCCACGAGTTGCCACCGCTGTTCGTCGCTCATTTTGTTGGCAAACGCCGGCATCGGAAGCCGCCCCTTGGTGATTTGCCAGAACAGCTCGCCATCGGTCACGCGACTCATCTTTCGAGAATCGGTGAAATCCCCGGGCGCAACGGAGAGCTCCGGGGCTTTCTGCCCTTTGCCATCCCCCTTTTCTCCATGGCATTTCTGGCAATGATCCCCGTAAAGAATTCGTCCTGCGGCCAGCGCCTGGCCGGCTGAGGCTATAGGATTCCTGAGTTTGCGTGCTTTTGCGGTGGCGCTCCAGTTTCTGGCGGCATTGACCGCCGATAGAACCCCGATTCCGAGCGCGACAAATAGCACGACCATGCCGAGCGGGCGAAGGTTTCGTCTGGATCGGCTCGGCTGCATGGGAAGGTTCGTTCCGCTCCGTTTCTCGGGGAAGGATGGAATGCTTCATCCGGAATTTTCCCACGGCTGCTCAGGAATTCCCAGTGAAGATCGCTTCGGGAGGCAGGCGTGCGACCGCCCCGCGCAGGCGGAAAACTCTTCAGGGCCCGGGATGAATCGCGCGAACCACCGAAACGAACACAAACACGAACATGGCCACGACGTAAACTCGCAGACTCCAGAGCAAGACCCGCACTCCCAAGGATAGGTCTCGGCGGCCGAAACGCGTCTGCCGCTTCGCCGCTACGACCTGGTCGGTCTCGAGGAGAGAAAGGACGACATGAGGATCCTTCAGGTCGGGCTTCGCCGATCGTTCCGCCGCGGAATCAAAGCCTTGCGGAACTCCGGCGAGGTTTACATCATCCGATTTCATATGTTTGCCTCCCGCTCCTTGCGACTGACGCGCTTGAAAACTGTGATAACGCGCGCGAAACTACCCACCCAGCCACTTTGGGAAAACGGTTGCCAGTCCGAATCCGATCCCCGCGCAAATTAACAGAACAGCAACCGCGATTCCGGCGGCGTTGGTCCAGACGCCGTTCACGTGATCTCCCATCACATCCCGATCGTTCACCAGAAGCAGAAGGAACGCGAGCGCCGGGGGCATGGCGAGGACGGCAACGACATTGACCGTCAATACGATGAACTCGAGCGAAGCGCCGGGAATGAGCACGAGTCCCGCGGCGGCGCAGGCCGAGCCCAGCAAGATCGAATAGAACGGCCAGGCGTCACGCAAAGGCCGGTTCAAGCTATGGCCGGTCTGCATAACCTCGCCAAACGCGTACGCGGAGGAAGTGGAAATCGCGATCGCCGCCACGATTCCGGCTTCGAAAATCCCGAGCGCAAACAGCGCCGCACCCGTTTGGCCGATCCACGGCCTCAGCGCCTCGGCAAATTGAGCCGCCTGGAATTGCGAAGCGTCAATTCCGTGATGGTAGAGCGGTACCGTGGCGAGAATCGCGGCGATTCCGAACGCTGCGGCCAGAAGGCCCCCGAGAAGGGTATCGAAGCGTCCCGCATTAATGTCGCGCGGCTGCATGCCCTTGTCCACCACGGCGCTTTGCTGGAAGAAGAGCATCCAGGGAGTGACGGTTGCGCCGATATCCGCGAGAATCAGCACGAGAATCTCATAGTGGTTTCCTTGCGGCAGGGGCGACCACGTCAGAAAGGAGTGACCCACCGCAGACCAGTTCGGATGCGCCAGAATCGCAGCGGGCACGAAGAGTCCGTTGAACAGCGCAAGGCCGAGAGTAATTCGTTCCCAAGTCCAGTACCTGCCGGTCGTGATCGCCGCGACCACAACGGCAAGTCCCACTCCCACGGCAACAATCGGCTGAACGCCAAAAAATCCCAAGCCGGCGCGAATCCCGATAAACTCCGTGACCAGCGTGAGAAAATTTCCCAGAACGAGGTCGCCCATTGCGAAGAAGCCCCAGAATTTTCCGAATCGGTCGAAAATGAGTTCGGCATGTCCCCGATGAGTGACCGCACCCAACCGCACCGTCATCTCCTGCACGACGAGGCCCATCAGGAAAGTAAGCACCACAAACGGAATGAAAAACCCGGTGCCGAATCGGCTGCCCGTGGCGGCGTAGGACAGCATGCTCGGGGCGTCGTTTTCCCCGAGGAAAACCAATACGCCAGGTCCGACGAGCAGCCAGAGCACGCCGAGTCCGCCAAGAGCATGCGGCCTGCGCCCTTTCCATCGAGCTCGTGTGACCCGCCAGCGATCGCGGGCGCGGTCCATATCCTCGTGAGTCAAAAGACCGATCAGGTCGGGGGCAGCGGCTGAGGCGGCGGCAATTTCCGTGGTGGGGCGGGCCGAGCCGTAGGAAGCAGTCTCCGAATCCTTCTTGGGAATGGGCATGAGTTAACTGCGCTGAACTTCACAAATAAACTACGCTTAACAAGTCGGAGCGTCAACTGAGAACTGTCGCGGCGTTGCGGAAAAACCATCCGGACGCCATTCCCGGCTCTGTTATAGTGAACGCCACGCTTCCGGGTGCGAAGCATACGCATGGCCGAAGGGCGAGGAGGGGCGATGGCCGAGGCGCCGAAACAGCAACAAGTGCAGATCAAGGCCGATGAAAAGGAGTTGCTCGGCCAGTATTCGAATCTGGTCGTGGTTCATCACAACGCCGAGGAGTTCACGCTGAATTTCGTCTATTTGTTTCCCACCGTGCCGCAAGGCAAGCTCGTAGCGAGCCTGATCGTGAATCCGGCGCACGCCAAGCGGCTGCTGCGCGCCTTGCAGGAGAATGTCGCCCGATACGAGTCGCAATTCGGGCCGCTGCCCGAGGGCCCAGGACCGGGTCCCGAGCCGAACGTGGGATTCGTCCAGTAGAGAAGCGCCCGCCTGGATCGGGCTTGGAAATCAGTCCGCTACAACCCAGCTTCCGCTGGTTTCTACGAACTCGAGGCCGACCGCGTAGCCGGACTGCCGAACGGTCTGGCAATAGGCGACGCGCGCGAGTGAGCGAAACGAACCGGCGAGGGTTGTAATCACAAGCCGGTCGTTGATCTTCCACCGGCGCGTGCTCAGCACGCGCGCCCCGCGCAAACTCACATTTTCGGTAAACGTTGCTTCCGTTCCTGGAAGAGCGGCGTGCCCGGTAATGCGAACCACCACTTCCATCGGAACGCGCGCCTCACGGCGTAAGGCGGTGAATGTCTTTGGGACCCCCATCCCAAGCGGCATATCCCGTGCCCCCTTTTTTGGTTACAAGCAGGCTGCCAGATGCCGGAGGTGCATTTTGCCCGCGCCTCCGCCCTTCATTTTGTAGAGTGCAAGATCGGCGGCGCCCAAAAGCTGTTCGATGGACGTTCCATCTCCTGGATAGACGGCTTGACCGACGCTGACGGTTACAGTCGGTTCCTGGCCGTCTTGCGCGAGCCGCTCGCAGATTCGCGAAGCAGTTTTCTCCGCATCGCTTTCGCCCGCTTCCGGCAAGACCAGGGCAAACTCGTCGCCGCCGTAGCGCGCCGCGGTGTCGATCGTCCGGCTGCTGTTCCGCAGCACCGCTCCCAGCCGCTTGATGGCCCGGCTTCCGGTGAGATGGCCGTATTTGTCATTAATTTTCTTCAGGCCGTCGAGGTCGAAGAGCAGCACCGCGAAACTGCGGCCCGTTCGGCGCGACCGTTGAATCTCGTTCTCGAGCGCTTCGAGCAGCCGGCGGTGATTCGCGAGGCCCGTGAGCGAGTCGGAGGCTGCCATGCGGCTCACCTGATCGAAAAGCTGGGCGTTGTCCAGCAGTGTGCCGCCGAGCACGATCACGTAGCTGAGAACCATCAGGACGTGCGCGAGCGTGAAAGGAGCATCCAGCACGCGCTGCGACTGGCTGATCGTGATGTGACAGACCACGTTCAGTCCAGCGGCGATAAACAGTGCACGGTCGAGAGCCGCACTCGCACGCCGCAGCCGCCAGCCGAATCCCACAGTGGCGGCTACATAGATCAAGGCGGGAAGCAGATCCCAAGCCCTAGGCACGATCGCGCCCGGATGAATCTTCGGCGCGCGTGGCAACATGAAATAGAAGACGCTTGTGAGGTAGGCCACTGCGCCGACGATCAGCGTCGCGCCGGCGATTTCCTTCCCGGGATCGCGCGACACTGGAATCTGCCGTTCGACCAAGAGTGCGGCGAGCAGCAGCACACCCAGGAGAGTCCGCCCGGCGAGCCATCCCAATGAGATTTGTGCTCCTGGTGCGGGCGTGACCAGCATTCCACGGTAGAACGCCATGCTTGTTCCGGCCTCGATCAGCCCCGCGACGACGAACCCGAAGGCCAAAATCAGCGAAATCCGATCGTGCGTGCCGCGGAAACGAACCATGGCGTTCGCCGCGAAAGTGAACGCGATCAGGCTACCCGCCATCTCCAGATAAGCGTCGAGAAGCGGGTCAGCGAGGTATGAAGACGTGCGGAGGTACCAAAGAAGGACGCAATACCCGGCCACAACGATCGCCCCGAGTGGGACGAGCCCCAAACGAATACGCCCCCAAGAATTGCCCGGATGCCCCACACTTCCCCCAGTCAGCAGACACCTGCCCGCAGCATGAACAGCATGTAGTGTGCCGTTTTGCAACTCCGCGGGACGCTATCTAACTATACTATTTTCTGTTTAATGTGGCCGTCGGCGACCCGCAAGGGGGCAAAAGAATAAACATGTGCCGCGAACAGGGGTGGAAAAGTTACCGACCTGAACCGTTCTTACCTACGAGAAGCGTCCTAGGGTTTGGGAAGAGGAGCGGGCGGTAATTCGTGAGCCTGTACGACGCTCTGAAAACTCACCTTCTTGTGAGACCCGTCGCAGAACGGCTTTGTCTCGGAATGGCCGCAGCGGCAAAGTCCGACTTTTGTGCGACCGGCGAGGCCGTAGGCCTTGCCATCCTGGTCCACAATTTCGAAGTCGCCTTCGACTCGTATGGAACCATCATTTCGCACCGTAATCCTGGTTGCGGCCATTCCACCCTCCGACAGCGCCTTAAAACTCGTCCCGGCGGTTTCCCGTTGCTTTCGCTGCAGGGACGAATCGGACTCAGTATTTCGGAATCGCCGGGTCCACTTCATCCGACCAGGCGAGAATACCACCTTTCAAGTTCCAGATCTTGCGGAAGCCCGCCTTGCGCAGAAAATCCACGGCCTCAGCCGACCGCTTTCCGCTGCGGCAATGCGCGACGATTTCGCGCGAGCTGTCCAGCTCGTGCACGCGACGCGGAAGCTCGCCGAGCGGGATTAAATGTCCGTTCAGGTTGCAAATCTCATACTCGTGGGGCTCGCGCACGTCGAGGATGTATAGGTCGTCGCCGCGATCGAGCCGGGATTTCAAGTCGCGCGGCGAGATCTCTGGGATATTTGTCACGGTTGTCGGTGCCTCCTCGCCGCGAATGCCGCAGAACTCGGCGTAGTCGATCAGCTTGGTAATGGTGCGATGCTCACCGCAGGCGGGGCATTCCGGATTCTTCCTCAGCTTCAACTCGCGGAACTTCATCGCGAGCGCATCAAACAAAAGCAGGCGGCCCACCAGCGACTCGCCCTTGCCGATGATCAGCTTGAGCGTCTCCGCCGCTTGAATCGTTCCAACGATGCCAGGCAACACCCCGAGAACGCCGCCTTCGGCACACGAGGGAACCAGTCCGGGCGGGGGCGGCTCGGGGTACAAGCACCGATAGCACGGGCCGCCCGGGTAGCCGAACACGGTGATTTGGCCCTCGAATCGGAAAATCGAGCCGTAAACGTTCGGTTTACCCAGCAGAATGCAGGCGTCGTTGACCAGGTAGCGCGTCGGGAAATTGTCCGTCCCATCGACGATGATGTCATAGTCTTTGAAAAGTTCGAGCGCGTTCTCGCTCGTCAAGTGCGCCTCGAAGGCATCGATCTGAATTTCCGGATTCAGATTTCGCAAGCGGTCCGCGGCCGCCTCGATTTTTGGGCGGCCAACGTCGCTGGTGCCGAAAAGTACCTGGCGCTGAAGATTCGTAAAGTCGACGGCATCAAAATCCACCACGCCGATCCGGCCGACACCCGCGGCTGCAAGGTAGAGGCCGAGCGGCGCACCCAGCCCGCCGGTGCCGATGCAAAGCACCTTGGCTCGCTTGAGCTTCAGCTGGCCCTCCATACCCACTTCGGGCATGATCAGATGACGGCTGTATCGAAGAATTTCCTGCTTGGTCAGAGCCGCAGCGGGCGTGCCCGCCGGCCCCGCAGATGGAATTCCCGTTTTCGTGGCCATTGAAAAACTCTCCTGTTCGCCCGCGACTTTAGTTGCTCCTGCCTCCGGCGATGGAGGGCACGATGCTGATCGTATCGCCCTCGCGCACGCTCGTCTGGTCATTCTGGAGGTAGCGGATGTCCTCGTCGTTCAGATAGACGTTCACGAAACTCCGCAGGCGGCCGTTGTCCGCGTAGAGATGCTTCTTCAGTTCTGCGAACTTGGCGGTAAGCGCCGAGAGCGCCTCGCCGACCGTTCCCGCCTGCACCTCGACGCTATCCTGTTTGCCCGCGTAGGCGCGCAGCGGCGTCGGAATAATTACCTTAACTGGCATTCACCGTTCTCCTTTTGCAATCGCTATGGGATGCTCGCCGGACGCGCCACGGTCTCGATCTCCTCGGGATCGTAGGCAGCTCGGTCGTCATGAAGCCGCCATGACGTTGTATCGCGCGGCTCTCCCTTTTGAACGCTCACGATTATGTAGCTATACCACGGCCAGGCATGATCGCGATCGTATTCGCTCGGCCGAGCCGGTGCATCGGGATGTGAGTGGTACCAGCCGATCAGCTCGAGGCGCCTCTCGCGCGCCGTCTTTTCCGCCTGGCGCACATCGTCCGGCGTCACTTCGAAGCGGTTCCGCGGCGAATCGTCGCGGCGATTGGCCAGCGGCAACAGGTCGATAACCTCTCGCGAGCCCTCGCCGTCGCGGCCAAGCAACGCGCCGCAGCATTCGTGCGGATATGTCTCGACGCCGTGCGCATGAATCCGGCGGATCATTTCTTCCCGCACCCTCAGCCGCGGCACGCTCATGCTTCGCTCCAAAATCGCTCGCTCAAGTATTTTTCGCCGGAATCGGGGAAGACCGTCACGATCACGGCGCGTTCGTTCCGCGGAAGGCGCCGCGCCACGTCGAGACAGGCCCAGAGCGCGCCTCCGGCGCTGACGCCCACCAGAAGTCCCTCTTCGCGCGCCAACCGCTTCGACATTCGCTGGGCGTCTTCCGTGAGCACTTCGACATTCTCGTCGGCCAGGCCGGGATCATAGATCGGCGGCACGATCGCCGTGGCCATGTGTTTTAGTCCTTCCAGCCCGTGGAAGCTGGAATCCGGCTGAAAGCTGATACACCGGATTCGCGGGTTCAACTCCTTCAGCCGCCGCGTGGTGCCGACGAAGGTTCCGCTGGTGCCGAGCCCCGCCACGAAGTGCGTAATCTGGCCCCGAGTCTGTTCCCAGATTTCCGGCGCCGTGGTGGAATAGTGCGCGGCGGGATTCGCGGGGTTGCCGTACTGGTCCGGATAAAAGTATTGCTCGCGGTCCGTTTCGTAGATTTCGCGGACTCGCCGGATGGCGCCATCGGTGCCTTCGCCTCCGGGTGTGGAGACGATTTCCACGCCGTAGGCTTGCAGAATCTGCTTGCGTTCCGGAGACGCGCTCGAAGGCAGGCAAAGCTTCACGCGGTAACCCAGCGCGGCTCCGATCATGGCATACGCGATCCCCGTGTTTCCGCTGGTCGCGTCGAGGATCACCTTGCCGGGCCGCAAAGCTCCGCGGCGTTCGCCCTCGCGAATCATCGAATATGCGGCGCGGTCCTTCACCGAGCCCCCAGGATTGAACCATTCTGCCTTGGCGCAAAAGTGGACGTGTGGGAATTCCGCGCCCGCTCGCTCGATGCGAATCAGCGGCGTATTGCCGATGCGGTCGAGAAGCCGCTGGCCCACACTGCTGCCAGCGCCTGACTGGGCCGGAGTTGGCAGCGGTTTGTGCGCGGTCGTCACTGTTGTCGTCCTAGGTTCGGGAAAATTCCACGTACTTCGCTAATTCGGGACAGTTTAGCAGATTACAGGTTGGGTCTACAGCGACAGGCGCAGGACACCGGAAACGAGAGGAGCGGCGGGACATGCGCAATTGGCGAGGGCGCTTGCATACGCCAGTATGATGCTCGAGAGCGCCTCCCGGACGCAAGGCCGGTCAGTGGGCGGCCGCCGAGGAGCCTGCCGACTCTTCAAAGGCGAGCACGACATTGCCCGGCATCCCTGCGGTACCGGAGAAACCGGACGCGACGTACAGCATGTCGCCGGCGACGACGGGGCCGCTGCCGCTCATTGACCCGCCATGCGCTTTGACTCCGTTGACCGTAGTGAAATCGGGCAGGGTATCGAAATCCCAGAGGATCGAGCCGTCCTTCGTGGAATACGCTCGCAGATGGCCGTCCATCGAGCCGGAGAAAACCACGCCGGGAACAACCGTTACAGCGGCCAGCTGGCCCGCGCTGCATCCGGAACGCCCTTCGCACTCCGGCTTCGGCGGCATCGTCTTCCACAAAAGCTTGCCGGTGCGGATGTCGATTGCCGCAAGGCCTCCGACGGGCGGGGGCGTCGAGCCGGGCGGACCCGACGGCACGAGCGTCGAGATGTCGGAGATCGCCACGTAGACATTTGCTCCGTCGGTGGCCGATCCCCATTCGATTCCACCAAGACCGCCACCTCGGCCGACGCGAGTCTCCCAGAGAGTCTTTCCGCCGCCGTCCGGATCGAGGCCGTACATCACGCCGGATTTCTGGCCTGCCATCAGAACACGATGGCCGTTGCCGAGGTCCTGCAAGATGGGTGAGGAGCCGAAATCGACGTCCGGACCGATCTGCGCCGGGCAATTGATGCGCGGTGATTCGATACAGCCGAAGTTGAAGACGTCTCCGGGAGTTTTCTGCTGGGCCCAGAGGCGTTTCCCCGTCTTCAGATCGAATGCGATGACCGCATCGGTGCCATCGGCGGCGGGGTCCACGTAGGCGTCGCCGGTTCCGACATAGAGTTCGCCGCGTTTTTCGTCAATCGTCGGCGAATCCCAGATGCCTGCGCCAGCCGGGCTGAACTTCGCATGGCTTGCGCCCGGCTTCGACGGCCCCGGCGCTTCCGTGATCGCATATCCTTTCCAGATCTGTTTGCCGGTGAGGGCATCGACCGCGGCCACGTTGCCGCGAAAAGTGCAGCAGGGATAATTTGGGTCTCCGCCCGTCAGCTCCTCGCTCGCCGCCAGCGGAACGTACAGTCGCCCGCGAAACAGGGTGGGCGCACCGGTTATTCTCGCGAACCGATGCGGATCAACTTTCACCTTCCAGACGAGCGTTCCTTTTCCCGCATCGACAGCATAGAGGTTGGCCTCTCCATCGCCGAAATACGCGAGATAGCCACGGGCCGCGCTCGAACCGACGGTGATGGCGGTTCGCACTGTCGCCTCGGCCCTGTAGGTCCAAATTGTGCAGCCGGTCCCGGCATCGAGCGCATAGACCGTGCCATCGCCCGAGCCGATAAAAACGCGGCCTCCAACCACCGTGGGCTGGCCGTAGGCGGTACTCTCGTCAGGCACCCCGAAAGCCCATTTCAGTTTGAGCCTCGAAAGACTATCGGAGCGGATGCCAGTGTGCGTTTGAAAGCGAGTGTTGAGAGTGTCCACGCCCCAGCCATTCCAATGCGGCACGCCGAGCAGGGAACCCGCCGCGATGGGCTTCACGGACTTGCACGGGTTGGCTTGGGACATTTCCGCAGTGCTGGCTGTATTCGACGACAGAAACGCAGCGACGGCGCGCCGCTCCGCGGAAGTCAGCCCACCGCCGTAAATGATCATGGGGCCCGATTCCATCGCCCGCACGATTTCCTCGCGCGACTCTTGGGCGAGGACAGCGCGAGTGGGCGGTCGGCCATCGCCCGCGGGCGCGTCTTGATGGCAAGCCGCGCAATGCTCCGTGAAGAGTGCCGCGCCGTCCGGTGCAGCCTGCGCCGATGAGCCTGGCGCGAGCGCACACGACACCAGCAGAATTCCGGAAACGGCCAACGCGGTGCACAAAATCGACTTTGCAGACCTCATTCGGACTCCTGATCAAATGCTTCGTGCCGCTCCCTGGACGCAAGTTATATCGGCATTGGCTTGAAAGAGCAATGCCGCTTCCTGCGCGCGCTCTTTCGCGAATGCGGCTACGCGCAATAGAATGCACTCATGCGAAAAAGGAAGACACAACGGCTTGCACGCGGATCGAGCAAGGGATTTGGAGGAGTCTTAGGATCCTCTTGCGCCCTTGAGAATGAGGACTGCTCCGGCCGCTTGCAGCGCGACCATATCGGATACAGCTCGGTCACTCAACAAGAACTATTTCAAACTCTCTGCTGGTATCACAATTGCGTGGAAGCGAGAGAGCTGCGGTTCTTCGTCGCCAATCAAGTGCTCGGGGGAAGTCCCTTATCTGGAAACGTCAGGGTCACGCTGAATGAGTGGCACATCCGGTACAGACTTCATCCGGAACTAAGAATCAAAATCCACAAGCTCTCGGAACAGCACCCATTGCCGGCAGATTTCGTGCCGGGGCTAGGGCAAAAGCGCGCGGATAGAGAAATTGCGGAAGGGCGCGCCGTCAAGTTCCAATGGGAACCCGAATTGAAAGACGGGAAACTCATCGGCTTCCGAGTCCAATTCGAAGGTAGCGAATCAAAACTCGTTCGATGACCTCAGCCGGCAAATTACGGTTTTTTGACTTTACAGAGTGCCCGCCGAGTCTCTATCCTGAATGTCCATGTGGTACGTGAACAAGCGTTTTAAGCAGTCCCAGGTGGAATCGCTTTCGGCGAAGGGCTTTCTGGTTCGGAGCTCAGGCGGTGTCGTCCGGATCGAGAAATATGGCTGCGGCGCCGAGCTCCGCAAAGAGCCGCACGGCGATTTCCAAATGACCATCGTTCCCTCGATCATGCTACAGGGACAGTTCACGCGTTTGTGGGATGCCGGCTACCAGAAGTTTCTCCTGACCAATGAGGGCCGCAAACATCCCATTCGCGTGGCCCAACTCGGTGATCTGCGCCGCTTCAATGAAGAGTTGCGCACCGCGCTCGGCGTGCCGACGTACTACAATGAGGCCATCGGATCAACCTGCCACTACAGCGTTTACGACCGCGTAAAGGGCCGCGTCGGCGACAATCCCGACGAATCGGTCGGCGCACACGAAGAAGCTGAGCACTAGTCCATTCCGTCATTTCCCGCGAATCTGCCGCCTTTCCCATATTGGAGCGTCGTTGACAAACGAGTTCGCAAGCGACTAGCATTCCTCGAGCGACTGAGAATTCCATCTAACAGGACTGAGCGCGACATAGAAAGGGCTCCCAGGTCAGCGGCAAGGCGAGCCTGGGAGATGGTGCTCACCATGGGCAGCATATATCTTGAGGAATTGTCGGCTGTAGGTGCAGTTCGCTTCCCCGATATACCGCTTTACGAAGGATTTGGCGCGCCATCTCGTCTCGAGGCGGATTTGCATGACTGCGAGGTCACCTACGGCGAAGTGCCAAAAGACCTTAACGGCATCCTCTACCGCTGCGGGCCGGACCGACAGTACCCGCCGATGGGCGGCGACGACATCTTCATCGACGGCGAGGGCATGGTCGTCATGTTCCGCTTCGAGAACGGGCATGTGGATTACAAAAGCCGCTACGTCCGGACTGAGCGTTACCTGATCCAGGAAAAGCATCGCCGGGCGCTCTTTGGTCGCTACCGCAATCGTTACACGCGCGATCCGGTCGCCCGGCAGTGCAATCCCGGCACGGCGAACACTAATGTCGTCTGGCATTCAGGTAAGTTGCTCGCCCTCAAAGAAGATGACATGCCGTACGAGCTCGATCCCTATACGCTCCAGACAATTGGCCGCTACGACTTCAACGGCGCCATCAAGTCCGCATGGCTCTCTGCGCATCCGCATCTCGACCAGACCACGAACGAGTTGTTGACGTTCGCCTATCAGGCCAAGGGCGACGGCACTACCGACATCGCTTATTTCGTGATCGGAGCGGACGGCAAGGTCAAGCACGAGGTCTGGTTCAATATGCCTTGGGCGGGGATGGTCCACGACTTCGCGATCTCCGACAAATACGTGATCTTTCCTTTTTTCCCGCTGCTAACCGATGTGGAGGTCTTAAAGAAGGGCGGACCCTTCTACACATGGCACCGCGACCGGCCCACCGTAGTCGCGGTTGTTCCGCGCTACGGCAAGGCCGAGGAAGTTCGCTGGTTCCGCGGACCGACGAGCTTTGCGGGGCACATGATGAACGGCAGCACGACTGGCTCGAAAGTGAGTCTCGATGTGTGCCTCTCGCAGGGCAGCTCGTTTTTCTTCTTTCCCAATCACGACGGCACGCCTCCCGATCCTGCGCAGGCCATTCCCCATCTCACTCGGCTGACTTTCGATCTGGCCGGGAACACGGAAGAGTATAAGGCCGAGCAGCTTTACGATTGGATGTGCGAGATGCCGCGCGCGGATGATCGCTATTACGGCAGCGGAACCTATCGAAAGGGCTACGTCGTCTGCCGCGATCCGAACGTCCCTGGGGCAGGAAACATCGGATTCGGTGCGGTCGGCCAGTTCGATCACAAGACTGGCAGCGCCAAGCTTTGGAACCCCGGTCCGGATTCGGGCGTGCAGGAGCCGCTCTTCGTGCCGCGCAAGCCGAATTCGCCCGAAGGCGATGGCTACTTGCTGGCGCTCGTAAACCGCATGGCGGAAAATCGCAGCGATCTGGCGATTCTCGACGCGCAGAATGTTGAAGCCGGGCCTGTGGCGACGGTAAAGCTCCCGCATCGCGTCCGTATGACGTTCCACGGCATGTGGGTATCGCAGGAAGCGCTCGAAAGCGGCGGTTATTCGGTGTCGCGAACTTCGTAGAGCCGCCGCTCCAGCTCGGCCACGCCGCCTGTTGGCTTGGTTACGCCTGCCTGCATTGCAGACGTGAAAACGGGGGAAGAGGAATGGCGCACGTCGTGGCGCTGGTGGATGATCTTTTTTTCCAGGCGAAGTTGCTTGAAACGGGCAAGCAGGTCGGCGTTGAGGTGCGCACGTGCACGACTCCGGATGCGCTCGACGCCGAGATCGACAAGGCCGCCCCGGGTCTTATCGTAGTGGATTTGAATGCACGATCGAATCCGCTCCAGGCCATCGAGCGCGTGCAAGCGAGCGGCCGCAAAATCCCGTTGATCGGATTTCTCTCGCACGCGCAGGCCGATCTCGCCCGGCGCGCCCGCGCGGCAGGGTGCGGCGACGTGATGCCGCGGTCGAAGTTCACCGAGAATATGGCAACCATCTTCGCCGACCTGAAATCCCAGTCCTGATGAAACCTTTCCTCGTCGTAGCCGTAGCCGCCGCGGTCATTCCTCTGGCGCTTTCTTCTCCGCCGAACGCGTCCCCGCAGGACGACCGCGAAACCGATCCGGCGGCAGCGCTCGCTTCCGCGCTGTCGGCGGCCTGTCGCGGCAACGAATCGCAGTTCGCGAACTACTTTACCGCCGACAATGCACAGGCATTCCGGAGTCTTCCGGCAGTGCAACGCGCAGCGCTCTTAAAGCGATTCTCGCTCGCAGACCAGGCCGGAAAACCTCTGGTTTCCTCCGACGCGCAGAATCACACGGTCCTCCGGTGCGAGGCCCCGGAGGGGACGACGGAATTTCGCTTCGGCGGCGTCCGCATTCGCGAGAATCTGGCCTTCGTTCCCGTAACCGTGGTCAATAGCCAGGCGACCGACTTCGGTCTTGTTCGCGAAAACGGCGCGTGGCGGTTGCTCTCGCTCGGGTTGGTGCTTCTCGATATTCCTCAGCTCTCCAAGCAATGGGCCCAGACCGATCTGGCCGCGCGCGAGGACGCCGCGATCCAGACTCTGCGCGGACTCGCCGACGCCATTCAGACCTATCGCCGTGCGTGGGGCAAATTGCCTGAATCGCTCACGCAACTTGGCCCAGCGCCCAAGGGTCAGATCTCGCCCGAACAGTCGTCGCTGGTGAACGAACACCTCGCCGCCGGCAGCGCGGGCGGCTACCGTTTCCGGTATCGGATTGTCCCCGACGCGCAGGGAAACGATACCGCCTTTGAGCTCGCCGCGATGCCGGAGAACTACGGCCAGACAGGCAGGCGCTCATTCTTACTCGACGCGGAAGGAAAGGTTCACGGTGCAGACAAGCGCGGCGAGGTCGCCTCGCTCGATGACCCGCTGACCACCGGATCACCGTGATCGCTCCGAAATGTCGCCGCGATGCCGAGCGGCCTCGGGTATAATGCCGGACAGACGATACGGAAGTGCCGAGGAGCGACGGCCACTCGAACGCGACCTCCGAACTTTTCTCTTGCTGCCATGCCCACACCAGCGCCCCGAGAAAAGCAAACACCCGAAGAAGCGGTCCGCGCGGCGAATCAGCGCTTTTACGCGGCTTTCGAATCGCTGAATCTCGCCGAGATGGAAGCGGTCTGGGCGCATGATGACGCCGTCGAGTGCGTGCAGCCTGGCTGGGAGCTTCTCTTGGGTTGGGACGAGGTTCGCGAGCGGTGGGCGCGAATTTTCAAGAATACCAAGCGCGTCCGCGTGGCGCTTAGCAGCCTCTGGGTGCGAGTCGAGGGCAGCGCCGGCTGGGTCGCGTGCACCGCGCGGGTCACCACGGCGTTCGCCGACGGCTTCGACGAAGCGATCGTGCAGGCCACGAACGTCTTTGTTCAGCGCGAGGGCCGGTGGCTCCTCGTCGCTCACCACGCATCCCCGCTGCCCACTTCGCCCCGCACCACAGTCCAATGAGAAGGACCGTTCGCGGGGCCGCAGCGGCGACCCTGCTCGCCGAGAGGATGGTGCGGTGAAGAGTTGCGCGCTGGGTTTGCTGTGTTGTCTGGCCGTCCTGCCCGCCGTTGCGCAGGAAACCGACTCTCTTCCGGTAGAGGCCGCCAAGCAGGTGCTCCGCCAGATCGTGGCCGGGCAGTTTGGCGACGTGGAGGCACAGTACGACACCCGAATGTCGGCGGCTCTTCCGGCAGGCGCGCTCGCTGTGGCTTGGGGGAACCTGCTTGAGCAGGCGGGCTCGTTCGACTCCGTCTCTTCGGCGACCGCGAGCAAATCTCAATCGTTCGACGTCGTCGTGCTCGCATGCAAATTTGAAAAGAAGCTGGTCGACGTGCAGATTGTCATCGGGCCGGATGGCAAGCTCGCGGGGCTTCACTTTTTCCCGCACCAGGAGCCGCCGCCGCCGTGGGTCCCGCCGGGCTACGCGCGACCAGACTCTTTTGCCGAAAAGCCTTTGACGCTCGTCAACGGCACGTACGAGCTGCCCGGAACGTTGACGATGCCAAAGAAAGGCGGCTCCTTCGCGGCCGTCGTGCTGGTTCAAGGTTCGGGTCCGGAGGACCAGGATGAAACGATCGGCCCAAACAAGCCTTTCGAGGATCTTGCCTGGGGACTCGCCAGCCGGGGCATAGCCGTCTTCCGCTATACGAAGCGCACGGAGAAGTACGGCGCGCTGAGCAGCGCGGATCCCGCGAAACTGACCGTCGAAGAAGAAACCATGAGCGACGCTCGGGCAGCCGTCGCCCTCGTCGCCAAGCAGGCGAAGGTCGAATCCAAGCGCGTTTTCCTGCTAGGGCACAGCCTGGGCGGATACCTTGCACCGCGGATCGCGGCGGGAGACTCGCGGATCGCTGGGATCGTCATGCTCGCCGCCAATACGCAACCGATCGAGCAACTTCTGCTGGACCAGGTGCGTCAAGTCGTCTCGGCCAGCGGCGCGCCCACGGACGATGGCCGGAAGCAAATCGCCGCCGTGGAAGCCTCTGCGAAATGGATTGAAAGCCCCGATCTCAAGATTGGCGACACCGTCGTGGTTCTCGGTAGCAGAATGCCGGCTTCTTATTGGCTCGACCTGCGTACTTATCACCCCATCGATGCGGCCAAAGCACTGAAGATTCCGATCCTGATTCTGCAGGGCGGGCGGGATTCGCAAATAGCTCCGGCGATGAATTTTGATGAGTGGAAGGCGGCGACCGCCGGTCAGCAAAACGTGACACTGAAGCTCTACCCCGATCTGAACCATCTATTTATCGCGGTCGCGGGACCGTCGCAGCCGCAGGACTACGAAAAGCCGGGCCATGTTGACGAACACGTCGTCGCCGACATTGCAGCATGGGTGGCCGCAGGCGGTAAATTGTCGCGATAGCTCCGCCACGACTGTCTCGATTTTCCCGCTTCGCCTGCTCCGTTCGTTGACACCCCCGAGACCGGCTGCTAAATTCCTTAATTCGTGCTTGTGACCCGGCGCAAACGAAGGCTTGAGAAACTCTTCCTCGTGGTTTCGATTGCGGTCGCGGCCACGCTCAACTGGGGCTGCGCAGGGACCCAGAGCAAAGCCAAAAGACCCTCCGGGCCGCCAGTGCCGCTTCTGACTGCGACGAAACAGGATCTGATCGCGCGCTACAATAGCCAGGCGGAGGCGATTACTTCTCTGAACGCCGGAGTGACGATGACGCTTACGGCCGGCTCCGCCTATACCGGCCTCATCAAGCAGTATCATGAGATCAGCGGATACATCTTGGCGCAAAAGCCTGCAAGCATTCGCGTGATCGGGCAAGCGCCCGTGGTGGGCACGAATATTTTCGACATGGAGAGCGACGGCGAAATGTTCCACATTTTTGTTCCGTCGCAGAACAAGTTCATCAGCGGGCCTACAAATATGGCGCGTCCCTCGGCGAAGCCGATTGAAAACCTTCGGCCGCAACATCTGATCGGCGCGATTTTCTGGCGGCCGATCCCCGCACAAGACCTCGTGCTGCTGGAGGAAGCGAGCGAAGGCGCGTCGCACTATTACGTGATCACCGAGGCTCGTCCGGCGAGCGGCACGGGCTCGGCCGCTGCGTCCGACTGGGAAATCGCGCGGAAGATCTGGTTTGACCGCTCCCATCTGAGCGTGACCCGAATCGAAACGTACGAGGCTGGCGGCAAGCTCGGCTCCGATATTCGCTATACAGGCTGGGACACCTTTGGAACCGAGAAATATCCCCGCCAGATCGCCTTGGAACGACCGGGCGACGATTACCAGCTTCAAATCGGGATCACCAAAATTGCATTCAACGAAGCGATTGCCGCGGACCGCTTCGTATTGCGCCAGCCCGCGGGAACGGAACTCGTGAACGTGGGTGACGAATCGCAGGGGACGAAGCCCCAGGAGCAGCGACCTTGATCCGCCACATGATCGTTCAAAATGCGCTGCACCGGCCCGTTCGCACCGTCATCACGGTGATAGCCGTCGCTGTGGAAGTGACGCTCGTTATCATTGTGGTAGGGCTGACGAGCGGTCTGCTCCTCGAATCGGCCAAGCGCACCGAGGGTGTGGGCGCCGACATCATGGTCCAGCCCCCTTCGGCCTCCGTCTTCATGGCTTTCAGCGGCGCGCCGATGCCCATCAGCATTGCCCGGAAACTGCAGGAACTTGAGTATGTCCAGGCCGTTGCACCCGTGCTCGTGCAGTTCAATTCCGTTAACGGGCTGGACATCGTCTACGGTATCCAGCCGGACACCTTTCGCGCAGTTTCTGGCGGGTTTGTAGTGCACTCTGGGACGGAGCTGCAGGACGCAAACGACATTCTGGTGGACGACGTCTACGCGCGAGCCAAGAAAGTTAGGGTGGGGCAGAACCTGCACATCCTGGAGCGTGATTTTCATGTGGCCGGCATCGTCGAGCACGGCAAGGGCGCTCGGCTGTTCGTTCTGATGTCCACGCTGCAGGAAATGGCCGGCGCGCGTGACAAAGCCTCCGTTTTCTTCATCAAGTGCGACCGCTCCGACCACGCAGGAGCCGCGGCGGACGAAGTCCGCGACCTCTTGCCCCATTACGAGATTCGGCCTCTGAAAGACTACATCTCGCTGATGACGTCGTCGAATCTGCCCGGCCTTCGCCCTTTCATCAACGTCATGATCAGCATCGCCGTGGCAATCGGGTTTCTCGTGACCTTTCTCTCGATGTACACCACGATCATCGAGCGTACGCGTGAGATCGGCGTGCTGAAATCCCTGGGGGCTTCCAAGAGCTACATCGTCGAGATTGTCCTCAGCGAGACGACGCTGCTCTGCCTCTCCGGCGTCGTGGGCGGGATCGGTCTCAGCTTCCTGATGCGTGCGATTTTTATCAGGGTTTTTCCGTCGCTGACGATCTTGATCACTCCGAAATGGGTGGTTCTCGCCGGCCTCATCGCCATCCTCGGTGGTTTGCTGGGCGCTTCCTATCCTGCATGGCTCGCCAGCCGCAAGGATCCGGTTGAGGCGCTCGCGTACGAATGATGTATCCGATGTTTTCTGGGTTCCTCCGCCGGAGTCCCGCAACAACACATGGCTCAAATTTCCTGCCGCGAGTCCACTATGCAGAAATTCAAAACGCGACTAGACTAGCTCCATCCTTACAGGGATGATCGCACGCGCGGGGGCCGGCGTTGGAGCCGATACTCAAGACTGACAATCTGTGGAAAGTCTATCGCACGGGCAAGGTGGACGTGCCCGCGCTGCGCGGGGTCAGTATCTCGATTCTCCCGGGCGAATTCGTTTCCATCATGGGGCCCTCGGGCTGCGGGAAATCGACGTTGCTGCACGTGATCGGGGGCCTTGCCCAGGCGACCCGCGGACACGTGCTACTCGATGGAAACGACCTCACGGAGATGAGCGACGCCGCGCGGACGCTACTGCGGCGCCACAAAGTGGGCTTCGTGTTTCAGCGCTTCAACCTCCTGCCGACGCTCGATACGTATCACAATATCGCTCTCGCGCAGCACATTCACGGAAACGGATTCGATCCGCACCGCTTCGAGGCGGTCACCAGCCTGCTAGGCCTGCGCGAGCGCCTGCATCACAAGCCTGCCGAGCTTTCCGGCGGCGAGCAGCAGCGCGTCGCGCTTGCGCGCGCCATCATCAGCGAACCGAAAATCGTCCTCGCCGACGAACCGACCGGAAATCTGGATACGAAAAGCTCCGAATCCGTGCTCGCTCTGCTGCGCCAGCTCAACAAGGATCTCGGCCAGACGATCGTAATGATCACCCACAATCCCGACGCGGCGACCTATGGAGATCGCGTTTTGCACATGCGCGACGGCATGGTCGTGAACGGTTCAGCTGTCCACTCCTGAGATGCGTTCCTTTTGGCAAGCGATTGTCCGAACCGTCTTCTGGTCCTACGATCGCGGGAGCTGGCCCTACGACGTCCTGGTGATCGCCATCGTCGTTTTCGTGCTGGCGACGCCCGGTCGCTGGTTCCACGATCGGCCGCAATCGGGGGCGGGCGCAAACGCGAGCGTCGAGCTGATCTCCAACGATTCTTCTGGCGGGACCCGCATCTACCGGCTGGCCGCCGCTGCGCTCTCGCCCGAAAAGCGCGCGACCAAGCCGACTCCTGAGCTCGAACGCCAAACGCACGATATTCTGGGCCGCACGGTGGACGATTTGAAGGATCGCACCTTCCAGGTGCTGCGAATCGATCCCGTACTTGCGGCCAACGGTTCCGTTCTGTATTACGATGTTACCGTCCGCCCATAACTGGATAATTGCGTGGAACTTTTTTGCGCGATTGCACGGAATTCCACCGTTGAAGGATGCGCCATCGTGGTTCATGCAAGCCTGACTCGACCGCCCTACGAACGGATGGCAGAGGCAGTCCGCGAGCTGCAAGTTCTCCTGGATCGCCGTGTCAGCACCGCGGAAGCGGTTCGCGAGCACCACAGTCACGGCGAGTCGTATCATCCGCCGGCTCTGCCCGATGCCGTCTGCTTTCCGCATTCCACCGAGGAAGTGAGCGCGATCCTCAAGATCAGCGCGAGACATCAGGTGCCCGTGATTCCATTCGGCGCGGGCACGTCCATGGAAGCTCAAGTGAACGCGACTCGCGGTGGCATCACGATCGACATGCGCGAGATGAACAAGGTCCTGCTGATCAGCCCCGGCGATTTGCAAGCCACGGTCGAGGCGGGCGTCTCGCGGAAGCAGCTCAACAAAGCGCTCGACAACACCGGATTCACGTTTTTCATCGATCCCGGCGCGGACGCCACGATCGGCGGGATGACCTCCACGCGCGCGTCCGGTACCACCGCGGTGCGTTACGGTACGATGCGCGAGAATGTGATGGGTCTCACCGTGGTGCTGGCCGATGGCCGCGTGATCAAAACCGGCTCTCGGGCGCGCAAGTCGGCGGCCGGCTACGACCTCACACATCTTTTCGTCGGCGCGGAAGGCACGCTCGGCGTCATCACGGAGGTCACCCTGCGGTTGCATTCCCTCCCTGATTCGGTGGCCGCGGCGAACTGCACGTTCCCGACGATCAGGGACGCCGTCGAAACCGCCATCGAAATCATCCAGCTCGGTGTGGCCGTGGCGCGCATCGAGCTGATGGATGAAGCGCAGATCGACGCGTGCAATCGCTATTCGAAAACGAACTATCCCGTTGCGCCCATTCTGTTCTTCGAATTCCACGGCGATAGCGACCGGAGCGTCAACGAGCAGGCGGAGACCGCGCGGAAAATCGCGGAAGCACACAAGGGGCGCGGATTCCAGTGGTTTACCACGCCGGAAGAGCGCGAGACCCTCTGGAAAATGCGGCACGAGGCCTATTTCGCAAATCTGGCCATTCGTCGGGGCGGGAAGATGTTCACTACCGACATCTGCGTTCCCATTTCGCGGCTCGCGGACTGCATCGTCGAATCGAAGCAGGACACGTCCACCGCGTCGTTTCCCGCCCCGATCGTGGGACATGTGGGCGACGGCAATTTTCACATGTCGTTTATCCTCGACCCAGAAAACCCCGCCGAACTTGCAGAGGCGCGAAAGCTGGAGGAGAAAATCATTCTTCGCGCCCTCAAAATGGGCGGCACGTGCACCGGCGAACACGGCATCGGTTCGGGCCGGCAGCAATACCTTCCGATCGAACACGGTGCGGGGCTCGACGTGATGCGCGCCATCAAACATGCGCTCGACCCGGACAATCGTATGAACCCCGGCAAGATGGTCGAGCCGCATGCGCTCTATGGCGCCTCGGATTCCGCTTGACCGTCCCGCCTCGATGAGCGATAAGTTCGGTCACTCCCTGGCAAACACCTTGAACACAACCTCACTTCCAGCGCGTCCTGCTGGCGCGCAACAAATTTCGACGCGCTATGCCTGGTACGTGGTCCTGGTCCTCATGGTGTGCTACACGCTGTCCTTTGTGGACCGCCAGATACTCAGTCTGCTTGTGGGTCCGATCAAGCACGATCTGGCGATCAGCGACACGCGCATCGGAGTTTTGCAGGGCCTCGCGTTCGCGGTTTTCTACACGCTTGCCGGACTGCCCATCGGCCGTGTGGTCGACACCTACGGGCGGCGAAATCCTATCGCCGCAGGCATCTTCTTGTGGAGCCTGATGACCGCCGCGTGCAGCGCGGCCAAGAGCTTCTGGACGCTTTTCCTGGCGCGCATTGGCGTCGGCGTGGGAGAGGCCACGCTCTCGCCCGCCGCTTTCTCGCTGATTTCGGATTACTTTCCCAAGGAGCAATTGGGCCTCGCGATTAGCGTGTACACCATGGGAATTTTTATCGGGTCCGGCGTCGCCCTCGCCGTGGGCGGGACCGTCGTGGACGCCGTTGTGCGGATGCCAGCGCTGCACCTGCCGATTCTGGGCATAGTGGCAACGTGGAGGCTCTCGTTCCTCCTTGTTGGCATTCCCGGACTCTTGGTGGTTTTGCTCGTCTATACCGTGCGGGAGCCCCTGCGGCGCAATCTGCTTCGCACTGCCGACGGGCGCGCCGCCGATCTCGGCCTGCGCGAAGTACTCGCTCAAGTTCGCATGCGCTGGCAATCCTTCACGGGTCTGGCGATCGCGATGATCTTCCAATCGCTCGCAAGTTACGCGTTTCTTTCCTGGACGCCCGCGTTTTTTCAGAGAATTCACGGGTGGACGGCTGGCCAGGCGGGCCGGGCCCTGGGCATCACACTGTTGATCTTCGGTTGCTCGGGGATGTACGTCGGTGGTTTGCTGTGCGACCGCTGGCAGCGGCAGAGCATTCATGAAGCGCCGCTGAGGGTGGCGATGCTCAGCGCGGTCGGGGCTTGCGTGTTTCTGGGAATCGCCATGCTGCTCCCGAATCCGCGCGCTTCGCTCGCTTTGATGGCACCCGGACTCTTTTTTCAGGCTATGCCGATCGGCAGCACCTATGCCGCCATCCAGTTGATCTTTCCCAATCAGGTTCGTGGGCTGGTCTCCGCCTTCTTCATGTTCATTCTCAACCTCGGCGGGATAAGTCTCGGCCCGCTGCTTCCCGGCATGTTCAACGATTACTTGTTCAAAAACGAAAGCAGGCTGGGGCCGTCGGTGTCTCTGACCATCGTGCTGGCTTGCGTGTCGATGATGGTCATTCTTCCCTTGACGTACCGCCACTACCGGCGGGACTACGAGATGATGAATTCTGCCGTCGAGGACAGCTTTTCAAAGTAGAGGCTCCTGCCGCAATAAGTCAGGCCCCGCTTTAGCTCTACTGGCGATCCGCGGGCCAGGTGTTTGGGACGTCCACAAACGATCGATTCAGCTCGGAAATCGAGCCGCAGCCAAGCAACGCCAGTGTGCGTTTCAGATCGGCACGCAGAATCGAGATAGCTCGGGAAGCGCCGGCTTCTCCGGCGGCGCCCAGGCCCCATGCGTAGGCGCGACCCGCGAGCACGGCGCGCGCGCCCAGGCAGATCGCTTTCACGATGTCGCCGCCGCGCCGCACGCCTCCGTCCATCAGCACCTCGGCCCGGCCACCTACGGCTCTCACGATTTCCGGAAGCGCCCGTAGTGAAGCCGAAACGCCGTCGAGCTGGCGTCCACCATGGTTGGAGACGACCACGCCGGACGCACCCTCATCCACTGCGCGCCGGGCGTCTTCGCCTGTCAGCACTCCTTTTACGACCACGGGCCCACGCCATACCTCTCGAATCCAGCGCAGATCTTTCCAGGTGACAACCGATTGCGCCAGGCCGGCTTGCGTTTCGGAGAGAGGCAGAGGCCCGCGGCCCTGCACAATTACATTGGGGAGCTCGAGCATACCTCCGTCGAGCAGGTATCGCGCGAGCCATCCGGGATGCGCGAGCAATTGCGGCAGGTATCGAATCTTGGCCAGCCTGTCTTGGCCAGCCAGTACTCCGGCCCCGTTGCGGACGTCGCGCTCGCGCAAGCCGAACGTCCCCGTGTCGATCGTGATCGCGAGCACGGTGAAGCCGGCCGTCCAGGCGCGCGCGAGGGCTGCCTCCGCGGCTTCACGCCCGCCGACTAGATACAACTGATACCAGCGGGGTCCGGAAGTCGCCGCCGCCACCTCCTCCAGGGGCGATCCCGAAATCGTGGTGAGCACAAAACCGATTCCCGCTTTTCCCGCGGCTCGGGCTGCGGCGACCTCGCCCCGCGGATAGATAAGGCGGCTGAAGCCGACGGGCGCAAGCAGCAGGGGCATCGCAAGATCGGCACCGAGCACTCGCGCGCGCAGGTCGCAGGCGCCGACCGCCACGGCATTGCGCGGGCGAAAGGTCACATCTTCAAATGCGCTGCAATTCTCACGCAGTGTCACCTCGCCTTCCGCTCCACCGTCGACGTAATCAAACACAGCCCTCGGCAGACGCCTTTCCGCCAGGCGCCGCAAGTCGCCGATATTGACCACGCGCGGCGACGCGACTCTACGCTCGGGGCGTGTCATTGCCTGGCGCCTTTCGGCGGCGAATCCGGCTCATAAATCGACCTTCGAAGTCTCCTGAGGACACTCAACAGATTTTCGTTGCCGGATGATTCGAGGTAGCCGGGATAGTGAAAATTGACGAAGATCCATCGTCCCGTTTGAAAAACCAGTTCGGCGACAACGTCGGCGCTGTCGTCTTTCTTTTCGGACGACACCCCATGAATCTCGACAAAATAGTGGTCGCCTTGGCGCGTCACGCTGCGTGCTACGAATTTCTCCCACAGATCTTCGCTATGAACGATCGGATCGACGCCGAGCCATATGTCGCCGCCGCTTTTCGCTTCGGTGTCCGTCACTTCTTTCAATTCGCGCGCAAGATCGGGGCTCAGGAGTCCGCTTTCTAAGACGCGATCAATCGCGCTCTCATAGGGCGAGTCATCCAACAAATTCGGCGCATACCAGTCGTAAAATGACTGCACAAAGTTGCGGCATGCCTCGTCGCTGGCTTGCAAGTTACTCAACTGGGCAGAGAGCGGGCGCACGATTCCCGCGAGAAGCAGCAACGTGGCGAGTGCGACTGGCTTGATGTTTGGCATCGGCAAGCGGCGAGTCATATTCACCTCGGACCGGACAGGCGGCGGATTTGGCTTTCCCCGCGCCATTCTACCGGGTATCCTCACACATTTGTTGGCAACTTGGTGCGCTGTTCATCGCACGATGGGACTGGGCGCGCGCAGCCAATCGAGTATACAGTTTCTCGCGGAGAAGCCGATGAAGGTGGGCGAGGCGATCGCGGAAATTTTGAAGCGCGAGGGCGTGGAGATCATTTTTGGCTATCCGGTGAACCACGTTCTCGAATCCGCAGCGTGTGCGGGCATCCGGCCGATTATCGTGCGGCAGGAGCGCGTCGGGCTGCACATGGCGGATGCCATGTCGCGCCTTTCGGGGGGGCGCAAGATTGGCGTCTTCGCCATGCAGCACGGCCCCGGCTCTGAAAACTCTTTCGGCGGCGTCGCGCAGGCCTATAGCGAGTCCGTGCCGATTCTGGTGCTGCCGATGGGCTACGCGCGGCGGCTCGCGCAGGTCGATCCGAATTTCAGCTCCGCCGTCAGCATGCGCACAATTACAAAATCGGCGGAGGCCGTCGCATCCCCGGCCGATATCCCCGGCGTTTTTCGGCGCGCGTTCTCGCGCCTTCGAAACGGGCGCGGCGGCCCCGCGCTGATCGAAATCCCGATGGACCTGTTTGCGCAGCCGGTCCCGGAACCCCTCGTCTACGAGCCCGTGATCTCGACGCGCTATGGGCCCGATCGTGCGGATGTTCGCCGGGCCGCAGCGGCGCTGGTAGGCGCGAAAAGCCCTGTGATTTACGCCGGGCAGGGAATTCACTACGCGCGCGCCTGGGCGGCTCTTCAGAGGCTCGCCGAACTGCTCGGCGCGCCTGTGGCCACTAGCCTGCAAGGTAAAAGCGCCTTCCCGGAGGATCACCCGCTGTCCCTCGGCGCGGGCGGCAATTCTTTTCCGCCGATGGTCCCGCACTTTCTGGAGCGGGCCGATTGGATCTTCGGCGTCGGCTGCAGCTTTACGGAGACGACCTTCGGCATCGCCATGCCGCCCGGAAAAAAGTTCATCCACGCGACGCTCGATCCCAATCATTTGAACAAAGATGTGCGCGCGGAAATTGGGCTTCTCGGCGACGCGCGATTGACTCTCGACGCTTTGTGCATCGAGGTCGAAGGGTTTTCAGCGACGCCGCGACCCTTCTCTGTCACGCAGGAGATCGCGGCGGTTCGCGCGACCTGGCTCGACGAATGGATGCCGAGACTTACTTCGCGCGAGGTCCCCCTGTCTCCCTATCGAGTGCTTTGGGATTTGCAGCACACCGTTGACATCGCCAATACGATCATCACGCACGATGCCGGCAGCCCGCGCGATCAGCTCGCTCCCTTCTGGGTGACTAAGCAGCCTCACACCTACATCGGCTGGGGCAAGACGACGCAACTCGGGTATGGACTGGGCCTCGCCATGGGCGCGAAACTCGCGCGCCCGGAGAAACTCTGCATCAATGTCTGGGGCGACGCGGCAATCGGTTTTACTGGGATGGACTTCGAGACCGCAGTGCGCGAGCGTATTCCCATTCTCTCCATCCTGCTCAACAATTTCAGCATGGCGATGGAATTGCCCGTCATGCCGGTATCAACCGAAAAATATCGCTCGACCGATATTTCCGGGGACTACGCGGCGATGGCACGCGCCCTGGGCGGTTACGGCGAACGCGTGACGCATCCGGACGAAATCGTGCCCGCGATTCGCCGCGGAATCGAGCAGACGCAGAAGGGGATTCCCGCCCTGCTCGAATTTCTCACCTCCAAGGAAATTACGTTTTCAAAGAAATATCATGGAAACCGCTAGCTCCATGCCACGGAGGCACTTCGGATGAGACGTCTGCTCGATCACTGCGCGTTGCTGGGCTTTTCCGCGTCGCTCTTCTTCGCAGCCATTTGTTCCGCGCGAGCGCAGGCTCCTCCGCCCCTGCCGACTTCTCCTGGCGAGGCGCTTTTCGACGAACATTGCGCCTCCTGCCACGCAAATGGCAGCGCTGTGGAGCGCGCCCCCGATCTGAAGACTCTCATGGAGCTGACGCCCGAATCGGTTTATGCGGCCGTCACCACCGGGTCCATGAGCGTTCCGGCGCAACCGCTCACAGACGACCAAAAACGACTCGTGGCGGAGTATTTGGGCGGCAGGCCGCTCGACCTGACCGATTCCGCAGGCGCTCAATCCATGCCGAACCGCTGCGCGAGCAACTCGCCGCTCGGGAATCCCCAGATTGGCCCTTCCTGGAACGGATGGAGCGTTGACGCCACGAACGCGCGATTTGCCTCCGCGAAAATCGCCGGGATCAGCGCGCAGCAGATTTCGGGGCTGACGCTGAAGTGGGCATTCGGATTTCCCGGCGGCAGTACGGCCTATGGGCAGCCGACCGTGGTCGGCGGGCGCATCTACGTCGGGAGCGACAACGGGCACGTTTATTCGCTCGACGCCGCCACGGGATGCGTCTACTGGTCCTTCCTCGCGAAGTCCGGGGTGAGAACTTCGCCGAGCGTAGGTCCCGTCAAGGGAAACGGCTCGGCCAAATACGCCGTCTACTTTGCCGACATGCGCGCCAACGCCTACGCGGTCGACGCGGCGACCGGGCATCAGCTATGGTCAACCAAGGTCGCCGACCACTACACGGCGCGAATTACGGGCGCGCCCGCACTCTATCAATCACGCGTCTACATTCCCGTATCCGCCACCGAAGAGGTGTTCAGCGCGAATCCATCCTATCCCTGCTGTACGTTTCGAGGCAGCGTGGTTGCGCTCGACGCAAATACGGGCAGCTTGATTTGGAAGACGTATGTCATCCCGGAGCGGCCGAAGCCCGTGGCAAAAAACTCGCACGGTGTGCAGCGCTGGGCGCCCGCTGGCGCAGCCGTCTGGAACGCGCCGACGATAGACCCGCGGCGCCATGCACTCTACGTGGGAACAGGCGACGCCTATACGGAGCCCGCCGCGAAAAACTCCGACGCCATCGTGGCGCTCGACTTGGAGACCGGCAATATCCTCTGGTCGTTTCAAGCCGTTCCGAACGATGCATGGATGGTCGGTTGCGTGCCGGACGCGACGGAAAACTGCCCGAAGCACCTGGGCGTGGACTTTGATTTCGGTTCCTCGCCGATTCTGCTGAACATGCCCAGCGGGCATCGGCTTCTGCTCGCCACGCCCAAGAGCGGCACGGTCTTCGCGCTCGATCCGGATCGCAATGGCGCGGTGGTCTGGAAATTGAGCGTCTCCGACAGAATCGCGCCCAACAACGGCCAGATCGCGTTTGGGGGCTCGGCCGACTCCCAGAAAATCTATCTTGCGCTCGAAGATGGAACTTTCGTCGCCATTCATCATGCTACCGGCAAACGCGCATGGATTGTGCGGCTCGAGTCTCTCGACAAACTGGGCCAGTCCACCAACAACGGCGAGGACCGCACCAAAGCAGGTCTGCGTTTCGGGCAATCCGCCGCCGTCACCGGAGTACCCGGTGCCGTCTTCACCGGCGGCTGGGACGGAATCTTGCGCGCGCTTTCAACCGCGGACGGCAGCGTGCTCTGGCAATTCAACACCGCGCAGGAATTCAAGACCGTCAACGGAGTTTCCGCCAAAGGCGGCTCGATGGGCGGGCCGGGCCCCACAGTCGTGAACGGAATGCTCTACGTGGGATCGGGATATGCGAACGTCGGAGGGGGAATGCCGGGCAACGTGTTGCTGGCGTTTTCGGCCAAATAGAGAAACACACTGGCGGCTTGGTGATCCCGAAGATCTCTCACTGCGTCTGCGATTTGTTCTTTTTCGTGATGATTATGCTCTTCAGCGTGTCCGGATCGTTTTTCAGCTCGTCTTTCCCGGCAGGAAACTGATTGTATTGGAGCAGGTAGGTGACTACATCCACGCACGCATCGGGAGTCAGGCTGCCAGGCTTGTCTTGCGGCATGGTTGATTGCACCAGATCCACAAGCTCGCCGACGCTGTGTCCCTCCCAGATATCCATGAAAGCGTCGCCCGCGAGAGGCAGTGCCTGGCCGCTTCCGCTCAAGTCGTCCATGTGGCACGTGCTGCAATTCTGGCTGTACTGCGCCCTGCCTCGGGCCGCCTGGTCCGTGGTGAAAACGCCGTCCTCGGTTGTTTTGTCCGGGCCTGCGGCGCGCGCCGCGCGAATCGCCCCGCTTGCATATAGGAATGCAAAAACTCCCGCCATCGCGGCGCCGAATATCGCGCACCGGAGTATGGCGGAGGCTGCACTCCCCGAAGAGTCTTTTTCTTGCTTGGCCGAGATCATTTGATTTCTGTCTCCTGGTATTAGATGCGAATATCGACCTGCGCGAATAATCATAACAAACGTCGTGTGGGATGCAGCGCGATCTATCGTTAAACTCAGGCCGCTCGGAGCGGCTCACTGCGCCGGCAGGGACCAGGCGTACATCACGCCATCCGCTGGCGTCACCACGTACTGCCGGCCATCGAGCTCATACGTAATCGGCGCGGTTGTCGACCCGCCTCCGCCGTAGACGTGCCACAGCGTCTTGCCAGTCGCGGGATCGAGGGCAAGCAGCCCTCCCGAGTCGTCCGCCGTAAAAAGCAAGTGCCCGGCTGTGGTCAGCACGCCCGGCCATCCCCCGCGGCTGCCGCTCATGTCGCGGCTCCAGCGAACCTTGCCGGTCTGATAATCGATGGCCTTCAACACCGACTTTGAATGCAGGATGAAATCCCGGCCTCCCCATCCTTCCGCATTCTTCCCTTCCATCGTTACATAGTAAACCCCGATGCTCTCACGGGCGTTGGCGTAGATGAGGCCTGTCTCGGGATCAAAGCTTGGGGGAGCCCAGTTCGTCCCGCCGGCCGCGCCCGGCCGCGCCAGCGCACCGTCAAGTTGCGGCTCGGTCTCCCTCTTCGGGATTGGCTGACCGCGATCGTCCACTCCGTTCATCCAATCGATGTCGAGATATGGCGCTGTCACGAGAGATTGTCCGTTGGTCCGGTCGAGCACGACGAACACTCCGTTGCGGCTGGCCTGCGCAAGCAGCTTTCTCGGTTTGCCGTGAAACTCCGCGTCAAACAAAATCGGAGTCTGAATGGCATCCCAGTCGTGCGTGTCATGTGGCGAAATCTGGTAATACCACGCCAGCTTGCCGGTATCGGCGTCCAATGCCACGATCGAGCAGGTGAATAGGTTCGCGCCCTTTCGCGCGTCCCCCGCTTCCACCGGGTGCGGATTGCCGGTTCCCCAGTAAACGAGATTGAGCTCGGGATCGTAGGTGCCGGTTAGCCATGTCATTCCGCCGCCTCGCGTAATAACGTCCGTATCGTGCGGCCACGTCTCCCAGCCGGGTTCTCCGGGTTTAGGTTCGCTATCCCAATGCCACTGAAGTTTTCCCGTCATCGGATCGCGCGATTCGAGCCAGCCGGGCAGGTCCGCGATGTCACCCGAGATTCCCGTAATGATGTGATCCTTCACGACCAGCGGCGGGGCGCTTCCGAACGCCTTGAGAACGGGGTCGCCCATCTGGACCTGCCAAAGCGTCTTGCCGGTGCGCGCGTCGAGACACAAAAGCACCGCGTCGGGCGCGGCGTAATAGAGCCGGTCCTTGTACATCGCAACGCCGCGATGGCCGGCTCCGGGCAGGCCGCCTTGAGCCGGGCGATTGACGTGCCAGATCTGTCGGCCGGTGCGCGCGTCTATGGCGAAGACGTCGTTTGTGAGCGTGAAATATAGGATTCCGTTCACCTCGAGCGGCGTGGAGGAAATTCCGTTTTGTCCGTGCGTTTGGAAAGCCCAGGCAAGTGTCATCGTACTTACGTTGTCGTTGTTGATCTGTGAGAGCGAACTGAAGCGCCGGCCGGAATAGTCGCCGTTGTAGGTTGGCCACGTGTCCCCGCCGGGTTTGAGCAGTTTGCCGGGGTCGAGTTCTTGTGCGGAAAGGCATGCCGCGAATGCGAGTAGCAGCGCCAGTTTCTTCAATGGGAAACCTCCCGGTGCGCGCGACGTGTGGGCAGCGATTTCAGCGCGCGACCGTTCGATCGTGGCGGCTCACTGGTCGTGCATCTCCGCTAGCACCGCACTTGCGGCGGGAAATGTTACCACTGGCTCCGGGTGAATGTGATCAGAAAGAGTCGGAAGGTAGCGCGCTCGCGCGCGCGAGCAGCGCGGGCAAATGCCTTTGCGACGACGCGGCTTTTTTGCCCAATTGAACTTCCACTTGGCGGCGCGCTGTCTTGACGGTTTCAAGGTCCGCGCCGCCCACGCTCGCCAGCAGTTTTTCGGCGTGCAGGAAACATGCGTAGGCTAGCTCGACAGGAAGCCCGCGCCGGCGAAGAAACTGCCCGTAGTTGAACCAGTCGAAAGCCTCGCCGCGCGGATCGCCCGCTCGTGCGTCGACGGCCAGCCCGCGTTGATGCGAGTCGGCGGCGGACCTCGCGTCTCCCGTCCTTTCCTGAAGGTCCGCGAGATGGGCGAGCGCGAGACTCTCGAGTTTGCCATTTCCCGCGCTCTGTGCGAGCGCGATAGCGGAACGGTACCCCGCCAGAGATGGGCCGGGCCGGTTGAGCTGGGACTCGTCGTCCGCCAATTGGATTGTTGCGGAAATCTCTTGTTCCGTTCCCACTGCGGGGTCATCGGGATGCGCGGCCGCAAAGCGCAGAAACGCGGCCCAGTGTCGGACGGCAGCGGCCGGCTCTCCGCGCTGTTCGAATGCCTCCGCGAGATAGAGGTGAGGGTTCGGCTGATCCGGGTCCGCATCCACGGCTTTCTGCCAAGAATCCATGGCCTCGTCGGGACGGCCCAGGCGCGCAGCCAGCAGCCCGTAATTCACAAGCGCGTCGGGATCGCGCGGAAACAGCACCAGCATTTTCGCGTAGTGGTTGTAGGCCTCCGCGTAACGCCCGTCCTCGAGCATGGCGCGAGCGCAGGCGTGTTGCAGAGCGGCGTTGTGGGGATTGATGGCTACGGCGCGCGTCAGCGCCGCGATCGCCTTTTCGCGTTCACCGGCCTTTGTCTCCGCCGAGGCGATGCGCGCCTGGATCATGCTGTCGTAAGGAATCATGCGCGCGGCGCCGGAGAGCGCCGAGAGATTGCCTTCGTCGATGCTGAGCCCAAAGTGAACCTGATCCGCTCCGCCCCATAGAAATAGCAGTACACCGAGCGTCGCGCGCAACGCCGGCGCGGTCAGAATGCGGGTCGCGAGCCGTGGCGTGCGGGCGGAGCCGGCCATAGGACCGCCCGCCTGCGCGTTCGCCCGATCCCTGCCGGTATGATCGATCAGCAGGGAAGCGATGCGCGAATCGCGGAGTTTCCAGAGTGCGCCGTCGAGAATGAAATGGTGGATGTTCACCACGGCAGTGAAAATCAGGAAACTCGTCGTAAAGTCGAAGTGAAAGATTCGGCTCACAAGCCACGGGCCCGGAATGAACAGCGCGATTCCTCCGGCGATCAGCGTGAGAAAGTATCCGGTCATCCGCCAGCGTGACTGGCGCGCCGCGCGGGCCTCGCGCTGCTGGTAATAGCTCGTGATCCAAAGATATTGCGCCGAATGCAGGATCGCCAGAATTCCGCTGCTGTAGCGTGTTTGCGGGACGCGATACGCGGCGTTCACCTCCAGCAGCGTCGGCAAAACAAACCAGAGGAATTGCGTGACGGCCAGCGTAAGGGGAGCCGCCATCGCCCGGATGCCACACCGGCGGACCAGGCGGCGGAAAGCCAGAAATGCAAAAACCCCAAATGCCGCCCCAAGCGCGAGGCGCAGCGGCAGCGTAACTTTCGCGGCAAGCCCGAGCGAAAGAACCAGAGGGTCGGCCGACTCGCCGGTTTCGAAACTCGCGAGAAGCATCAGGTAAGAAGCCACAAACGCGGCGCGAAGGTAGCGCCGTTCACCGGGCGTCACCGCCTCGCCGCTCCGGCGCGCGAACATCATCAATAGTCCGTAGTTCTGACCCGTGTAGTGCCAGGGGCTCCAGCAGATGTAGAGAGTGAAAACCAAGGGCAACAGCCGGTAGGACGCATGCAATATCACGCCGGTCAGGACCATTAGCAGCGTGATGTGGAGCGTAAATAGTTTGTATTTTTCAAAATCCGCGCGCGTGTGATAAGCGCGATAGACCGTCGCCATGAAGTGCGGGTAGTTGAAGGCCAGGGCGAGAAGATAAAACGCCGCAGTCCAGCCGAGCGTA
The DNA here is from genome assembly GCA_035279445.1 of Candidatus Acidiferrales bacterium. Taxonomy (GTDB): domain Bacteria; phylum Acidobacteriota; class Terriglobia; order Acidiferrales; family UBA7541; genus Palsa-295. Next base: position 153,594 of record DATEHV010000017.1, read on the forward strand.
TGAGAGGGAGCCATCCACAGCGCGATCGCCAAAAGCGGAGCGGACCATCCTCCGCATCCCACCAGCAGATCAATCCACGGACCATAAATCCACTTCGTGGCAGGACGCGCGACGGAATCCGTCTCAGCGTGAGTGTTCAAGGAAGTGGCCTCGCACCTGCATCGCCGTCGGATGATCCAAGCCGCGAATTGCATCTCTCGCCGTGCGATGCCCGGAATCGCCAGTCTAGCGCGGCGGTTGATCGCTCACCCGCCGCGCTCGCGCGCGGATGTTGAATCTGTCACCGACCGCCGGGTCGCGGAATGAAATCGTGGCTGGCGAAGTCGGTGTAGCAGTCGAATTCGATACGATGCCGCCCCGTTCTCGACGCGAGTGCGCCGCATTATTTGCGGCGAGGCCGGTTTTTCGGCAGCTCACCGCATCTTGATGGACAAACATCTCAAGGATGAGCGATTTTCTTGCGCGGATTCCCGATGTAACTCGGTTTAAACCGCGACGCTCGGCGATTCGTGTTACCGGGAACGGAACACGCTGATCACTCGTTGGTCCGGCGGAGTAGTCGCCGTGCTACGCTCTTAACTCCCAGCCGCATTTGTCCAAAGAAGTCGGGGAGCGGATATCCGCGGGTCCTCGATTCGTCGCGGAGGCAACACTTGCGGTCAATAGGCGATCAGCGATTACGACTGATGCCAGCCTGCTTGACTCCTCAAACATCTCGGCGGGAGAGCACGGGCTCGCCTCGATTTTTTCGAATAGCGGCCTCTGCGATTGTGGCGGCATTCGCGCTCCTCGGCGCGCTGCCGTCCAAGGCGCAAATATCTCCGGGACCGCTTTCCAAAGCTCACGAATCGCTCAACGGTCCAACGCAATGCTCGAACTGCCACAAAATGGGCGCAGGCTCCGCCGTACTGAAGTGCGACGAATGTCATACGGAGATCGCACAGGAATTGGCGCAGAACCGCGGTTTGCACTCGAAATTCGCAAACAAGTCCGACTGCGCCAAGTGCCACTCCGAGCACAATGGGGAAGACTTCCCGCTCATCCACTGGGTACCTTCGCTGAAGGGCTTCGATCACAACCAGACCGGGTATCCCCTGCAAGGCAAGCACGCGGGCCTCGCCTGCGAAAAATGTCACACTGCGGCGCACATCCACGCGCAGGATCGCAGCCTCGTCAAGATGAAGGATCTGAACCGATCCTTCCTTGGAGTTTCGCAGGATTGCGTAACCTGCCACGAGGACGTTCATAAGGGCCAGCTGGGGCAGAATTGTCTGCAGTGTCACAACTACGTTGACTGGAAGGCCGCAACCAAGTTCGACCACTCGAAGACGCGGTATCCGCTTACCGGCCTTCACGCCGAAGTTGCATGCGAGAAGTGCCACACACCGGGCGCGCCCGGGGGCGAGCCGCGATTCACCGGCATTCCCTTTGGGAAGTGCAGCGACTGCCACACCGATCCGCATCGCGGCGCGTTCGCGCAATCCTGCGAAACGTGCCACAACACTTCGGGTTGGAAGAAAATCTCGGCAGGCCAGCAATTCGACCACTCCAAAACAAAATACCCCCTGCTCGGCAAGCATGCTGAGGTGGATTGCTTGCAGTGCCACACTGAAGGCAATTTCAAACGGCCGGTCGCGTTTGCTAAGTGTTCGGATTGCCATACACCCGATCCTCACAGCGGCCAATTTGCGAAACGGAAAGACCAGGGCGAGTGCTCTGCGTGTCACACCGTGGATGGATGGAAGCCGTCGTCATTCGGCGTGAAGGAACATGCCGCCTCCGCGTATCCCCTCGAAGGCAAGCATGCCAAGGTTTCGTGCGACAAATGCCATGTTCCCGAGGGGACCGCCACCCGGTACAACATTGCTTTTGCGAAATGCGTGGATTGCCACCAGGACGTGCACCAGGACCAGTTTGCGGCGGCGCCGTACAATGGCCGCTGCGAGGCGTGCCACACGGTTGGCGGATTCCAGCCTTCAACATTCACGATCGCGCTGCATCAGAAGAGTAAGTTTCCGCTGATCGGGGCGCACCTCGCGGTCACCTGCGACGAGTGTCACACCGTGGATAAGGCGGGATACGCCGCGAAGCTCGTGCACTACCGATTTCAGGATCTCACCTGCACCGGCTGCCACAAGGACCCGCACAACGGTGAATTCCGCGATCGGATGGCCGAGCGAAAATCCGACGGCAGCGCGAAGGGTTGCGAAGCCTGCCACACGGTTAAATCATGGACCGACCTTCCAAGTTTCGATCACTCGAAAACAAAGTTTCCGCTCCTCGGCGCGCACGTCAAGGTTCATTGCGAAGAGTGCCACAAGCCGGCCGGGTCGGAGGGCAAGCTCACCGAGGCGTCTTTCCGCTCGACGCCTACGGCGTGCTCGAGTTGCCACAAAGACCCGCACGCCAGTCAATTCGTCAAAGCGGGAAAGGTCCAGGAATGTGAGAATTGCCACAATGCGGATCACTGGGCGCCTTCACTTTTCAATCACGAAACTCAAACGGACTTTTCGCTGAAAGGCGCACACAAGAACGTGGCCTGTAAGGCTTGTCACCAGGGATACAGAGTGGTCGATGGAGCGTCCGTGCTGATGTACAAACCTACCCCGCGCGCCTGCGTCGATTGCCACAACTAGCTAAGTTTCAGCTACTTAGAAAAAACGAGACGCGGCGGTTCCCGAACTGCTGAAAACCCCTCGCGCGCGAACGAAATGGTCGACCCAGCCGGGAGCAGCCCCGCATCGCATCCCTAGACACCTAAGGACCCGACAGGCGTAGCTCGCAGAACCTCGGCGAGAGAAGGCCGGCTTCGAGATACGTTCGCCCTGAACATCCAGGACTCGGAGTTAGCGCCAGCGGTTCAGCGGTGGCACTGGCCAAAAGCTGGTCCCCGGTACAGTTGCATGCGGGCATCTGAAGTCATAGGCTCTTCCTATTTCGTTGCCCAGCCAACGAATGACTGTGCATGCGCGTGTGGTGTCCCGTGCGGAACACGACCCTACTCGGCGGAGCGGCATTCCTGCTGGCCTTGCTGGCCATTTCACCGAAGACGGCCCAGGCCCAGAACGGGCAGGCTTACAGCAGGAATCCACACGGCGCGATCAACATTCCTTGCGAGAACTGCCACACGAGCTCCAGCTGGAAACCGATCCGGGGTGTGCCGGAATTCAATCACGATCACACGCGTTACCCGCTGCGCGGCATGCATGTGAAAGTCCAATGCACGCAATGTCACGCCGATCTCGTATTCACCGATGTCGGCACGCGGTGCGGGGATTGCCACGCCGATATTCACCGAGCTCAGTTCGGAGCCGATTGCGAACGCTGCCACACCGTGAAAGGCTGGGACATTCGGACCGACCAGGTGAGACAGCATACGAACCGCTTTCCGCTTTTCGGCGCGCATGCCACTCTGGAATGTGTTGACTGCCATAAAGGCGAGGCGGTGGGACAATTCACCGGCCTGCAGACCAATTGCCTTTCCTGCCACACCGCGGATTTCCAGGCCGCTGCGAATCCGGACCACAAGGCGCTCAGTCTCCCGACAACCTGCGAGACTTGCCACGGCGCGGACACCTGGTTCGACGCCAAGTTCGACCACCTAAAGTTTACTGGCTTCGCCCTCACCGGAGCGCACGCCACTCTCGAGTGCACGGCCTGCCACATCGGCGGTCAGTTCCAGGGCACTCCGGCGAATTGCTTCGGGTGTCACGCGAAGGATTTCAACGCCACGACGAATCCACCCCACGCCCAGGCGGGCATCTCACAGCAGTGCCAGACCTGCCACACCACTTCGGCCTGGATCCCCGCCACATTCGATCACAACACGACGGCATTCCCGCTTACGGGCGCCCACGTGAGCGTCGCCTGCAATCTCTGCCACATCGGCGGCCAGTTTGCCAACACGCCGACCGATTGCTACAGCTGCCATGTGAAGGATTTTAACGGGACGACGAACCCGAATCACGCGCAGTCCGGAATCTCGCAGCAATGCCAGGGATGCCACAACACCACGGCGTGGATTCCGGCCACGTTCGATCACAGCAAGACCGTGTTTCCGCTCACTGGAGCGCACATCAACGTGGCCTGCAATCTGTGCCACATCAACGGCCAGTTTGCGAATACGCCGACGGACTGCTTCAGCTGTCACGTCAAAGACTTCAACGCGACCACCAGCCCCAATCACGTCCAGACAGGTATGCCTCATCAGTGCCAGGTTTGCCACAACACAACGGCCTGGCAACCCGCGACGTTTGACCACAGCACGACGTCGTTTCCCCTGACGGGCGCGCATACGACCGTGCTTTGCAGCACGTGCCATACGGACAATTACGCGGGAACGCTGCCGACCAACTGCTATGGCTGCCATGTGAAGGACTACAACAATACCGCGACGATGGCCGGCATTCCGAACCACGCAAACGCGGGCTTCTCGCAGGATTGCACGCAATGCCACACGACCGCCACGTGGTTAAACGCGACGTTCAATCACAGCGCGACTTCCTTCCCGCTCACCGGCGCGCACACGAGCGTCGCTTGCACTACCTGCCACACCGACAACTACGCGGGGACGCTGCCGACCAACTGCTACGGCTGCCATTTGAAGGACTACAACAACACCGCGACGATCACAGGCGTTCCCAACCACGTGACCGCCAATTTCCCGCAGGACTGCACGCTCTGCCACACCACCACGACCTGGTTGAACGCGACGTTCAATCACAACACCACTTCGTTCCCGCTGACGGGCGCACACACAACCGTACCCTGCGCCACTTGCCACACCGACAATTACGCGGGGACGCTGCCTACCAACTGCTACGGCTGCCATTTGAAAGACTACAACAACACCGCCACGATCGCCGGCGTCCCCAACCACGTCACGCTGAGCTACCCGCAAGACTGCACAGTTTGCCACACGACCGCGACGTGGCTGAACGCGACATTCAACCACAACAACACGCCGTTTCCGCTTACCGGCTTCCACGTGAACGTGCCGTGCAATAGCTGCCACATCGGCGGCGTGTTTGCCGGAACGCCGACGGATTGTTACGCCTGCCACAAGACCGACTATGCAGGAACGACGAATCCGAACCATGTGGCGGCGGGCTTCCCAACCACCTGCGCGACCTGCCACAATACGACCAGCTGGTTAGGGGCCACCTTCAATCACACGTGGTTCTCGGTCAATCACGGTAATGCAAACGGAGTGTGCTCCACCTGCCACACGAACCCGAACGACTATTCGGTCTTTCAGTGCACGAACTGCCATACGGCGACTCAGACCAATCCACGTCACTCGGGAATCTCGGGCTACGTCTACAACAGCATCAACTGCTACCAATGCCATAAGGGCGGATAATGAAGCAAGCAATTCTGGCTCTCTTTTTGCTTCTTCCCTCCGTCGCGATGTTGCCCGCTCTTGCGAAGGCGCAGGAAACGCTTGAGAAAGCGACCTTTCGCGTCAAGTACATCGCACAGGACGTCGTCTATCTGGATGCAGGCAGCTCCGCAGGTCTAAAGGAAGGGCAACAGCTAATCGTCCAGCGCGATGTGGCGCCGTCGGTTGATGATGCTTCGAAACCGGCGCCCCCGACCTCCTCAAGCGTGATCGCCTCCCTGCGGGTGACGTCGGTCGCCGCTGCTTCCGCGGTGTGCGAAATCGTCTCCTCCACTGAGCCGATCCAGGTTGGCGATTCCGCGCGTTTGGCGCCGGCGGTAGCGCAGCAGGACGAAGAGCAGCAACAGGCCCAACGGCTGGTCGGCGGCAGGGAATACCCACAGATCATCACCTTCACAACCGGCTACGACCCGGTCGTCGAGGAGGTGCGCGCTTCCGTACCCAGGCCGCCCTCGCCGGAAATCAATCGCATGCGCGGACGAATCGGATTCGAATACAGTTCGGTGATCAGTCGCAATACACCGTCGTCAACGAGTTCTGAAGCGGGCATTGTGGCGCGTTTTGAAATGTCGCGCATCGCCGGGAGCTATTGGAATTTCAATGGCTACTGGCGAGGCCGTTTCACGACTTTAACCGGCAGCGCCGTGCCCGTAACGGTCAGCGATCTGGTCAACCGCACCTACACGCTGAATCTCGAATACAACAATCCCGATTCCCATCTGGTCGCCGGCGGAGGGCGCCTCTACCTGCCGTGGGCCACCAGTCTCGATACGATGGACGGAGGGTACGTTGGCCGCAAGATGACGGACCGCACGATCCTGGGAATCTTTGGCGGCACTACTCCGGACCCGGCTTCCTATGACTACAACCCGCAGGGCAAGCTCGGCGGGACGTTTGTCAACGTTCAGGGCGGATCGTTCGAAGGCACGCGCTACTCGACGACATTTGGATTGGCGGTCAGCGCGATCCAATGGCACGCCACCCGCCAGTTCGGATTCATGGAGACTTCGATCTCCTTCAAAACGAAATGGTCGCTCTACGACGCCACAGAAGTGGATATTCCCCACACCGTGGTCGTCACTCCGACAGGCACAACCGGCACGCCTCCCCCTCCGGCAACGAAAAACACGGGCGGCCTGAATCGCAGCTATCTGACGCTCCGCTACGTGCCGAACCCCCACATTGAGTTGCAGCTCAACGACACGTACTTCCGCGATTTTCCGTCGTTCGATCCCGCGCTGATTGGAACCGGCCTGCTCGATCGCTATCTCTTTCAAGGGCTGAGCGGAGGCGTGCGTGTGAATCTTCCGAAGAAGATCAGCGTTTATACCGATCTGGGAAAAAGTTCGGCGAGCGGAGACACGAAAGGCTCGTGGAACAAAATGTACGGCCTCACGTTCGGCGAGATTTGGCGCACAGGCGTTCGCGCCGACTTCCGCTACTCGAAATTCGACAGTTCGTTCGGGAGCGGCGACTACAAGGCCGTTTCGCTTTCGCGCTCTCTGAACGAATCGTTCCAATGGCAATTCCAGGCCGGATTCCAGGATTTCAATTCGACGCTCACTACGACCACCCGGACGCATTTTCTCAATACCGATCTCGATTGGTCTGTCGGGAGGCTTCTGTTTTTTGACGGAGGCTACACATGGCAGCGCGGCGGCACGATGAATTATGACCAACTCCGATTTATGGTGGGAAAGCGGTTTTAGGGGCCGAAGATGAAATTCAATTCACATGGCAAGCGTTGGCGTCTCGCGACCACGACGAGCCTGCTGGGGCGCGTGGCGTTTCTGTGCCTTCTCGCGGCAGGCGGCGTCGGGGCTCAGGGCCCGGACGAATTGCATCAGACGCTTGTGAAGGCTCAGGCCACCGTTGCGCGCTTCGCGGACGATTTCTCCTATCTCCGTTACGAAGAGGATATCTTGCAGCAAAAGCTAAGAAACAACGAAAAAGTCGCTTATGGACAAGAGATGGTTTACGACTCCATGATTCGAATGCGTTTCGAGAACGGGAAACTCAAGGTCGATGAACAGCGCATGATGGAGAAAAAGCCGCGACGTGTCGAGGCGCGGCCGCTGCTCAACACCTACGGCTTCTCGACTCTCGCCATGATCTTCCACCCTTACTACGAATCGAGTTTCCGCTTTGAGCTCGGCGGAAACGATGTACTGCAGGGGAGATCGCTCGTGCGCGTCAAGTTTGCGCATCTTCCGGGAACGCCCACGCCTGCCCTCTACCAGATGATCGGACCCGACCGGCCGCTGGAGGTCTCGGGAACGGCGTGGATCGATCCGGATTCCGGAGACATCTACCGGATCGACGCGCAGTATGAAACGGGTGTTGCCGACGCGGGCGTAAAGACGATCCGGGCCGCGCTGACGTACGGGCCCATCCAGCTCCAGGATGAAAAGGCGCCCCAGTTCCTTCCGGTTTCTGCAACGATCGACCTGGAAACCGCCCGCCAGCACTGGCGAAACGTTCATCACTTCAGTGACTACAGGAAATTCCGCGTGGCCATGAATATGCCGGGAGTTGAAACGCAATGACGACGAACGCCTCGATTCGCGCTCTGGCAGCGCCGGCTCCGAACCCCGAGCGAGGGCACCGCAATCGGCTCGCGGGTGCGTGGGCCATTGCCGTCGCTTTCCTGATTGCCGTGGGAGCCTACGGATTCGATTACTACACGCTCAGCACTGCCGAACGGCCGTTTTCGTCGAAGCACGCGCTCCTGCGCCCCAGCGGCGCGATCGGGATCAAGCTGGGCATGATCGGCGTCGGAATGTTCATGGTGATTTACCTCTACTACTTCCGCAAGCGCTGGGGGTGGCTCGCCAGCGTCGGCAAGACCAAACACTGGCTGGATTTTCATATCGTTTTGGGCGTCACGGCGCCCATCGTGATCGCCTTCCACGCCGCGTTCAAGTTCCGCGGAATCGCCGGCATGGCGTTCTGGATCATGGTCGCCGTCGCGTTGAGCGGCATCGTAGGCCGTTATCTCTACGCGCAGATCCCGCGTCATTTGAACGCCGCAGAATATAGCTGGCAGGAGCTGCAGGACGAGCAGATCGCCCTCACCCAGAAAATGGCGTCGCAGAAACTGTTCACGGCGGGTGAGCTCGTCGCGGCGTTCCATATTCCCGACGTGGAGATGATCAAACACAAGTCGGCGATCGGCGCGTTGTGGTGGATGCTCGCACTGGATTTGGCGCGTCCCTTCCGGGTCGCTTCGCTCCGCCGTCGCGTCCTGCGTTTTGGAGGAAAGCTTGTGACCTTCGGGGGCGTGCGTTCGAGCGGCAACGATGAGCTCGAGCGTGTTGTCCATACGGTCCGCCAACAGGCGAAGCTCTCCAAGCGCATGGTCTTCCTGACACGAACCCAACAGGTTTTTCAATTGTGGCATGTCGTCCATCGCCCATTCAGCTACGCGTTTGTAGTTCTGGCAATCCTGCATATCGCGACGGCCATGCTTTTGGGCTATCTGTAGGAGAATTCGCAAAGAGACGGGTCTCAACGTGGATACCTTCGTCGCCTTCATTATCGCCGCCGTCGTCCTGCTGTTCTTCATGCGCCGTTACCTCAAGGACATGAAGAAAAAGGAGGAGAAGGCGCGCGAAGCCGCGGAGCGAGGGCGGTATCGTTCCGAAGGGCCCCGGGCCCAGCATCCGCATATTGACGTCTCGCACTGTATCGGCTGCGCAGCCTGCACGTCCGTCTGCCCGGAAGGTGATGTGCTGGCGATGCTGGGAGGCAAGGCGGCGATCGTCAACGGTCACAAGTGCATCGGCCACAGTCTCTGCGCCGAGGTTTGTCCCGTCGGGGCCATCACGATGGTGATGGCCAGCGCGAGTATGAGCGCGGACATGCCCCATCTGACGCCCGAACATGAAACGAGCATCCAGAATCTCTTCATTGCCGGAGAGCTTGGCGGTTTGGCGCTGATCAAGAACGCGATCACCCAGGGGCGCGTCTGCATCGACACCATTGCTGGGCGAATCACATCCCTCCGCAGCGGCCGTTCCGCTTCCGGCGTGTTCGATGTTCTGATTGTCGGGGCCGGGCCTGCCGGAATCAGCGCGTCGCTTCGCGCGATCGAAAAGAAACTCAACTATGTCACCGTGGACGAGGGCGAGATCGGGGGCACGGTGGCGAAGTATCCCCGCCAGAAGCTCGTGATGACGAGTCCTGTCGAATTCCCGGTCTACGGGAAGTTCAAAAAGACGGAACTATCCAAGGAAGAACTCATCGAATTCTGGAACAAGGTGCTCGGACGGGTGGATTTCAAATTCCGCAAGGGCGAAAAGGTGGAAGATATAAAGAAGGGGAACGATGGAGTCTTCGTGGTAACAACCACAAAGGGCGAGCACCGCGCGCTCGCCGTCATTCTTTCATTGGGGCGGGCAGGCAGCCCGCGCAAGCTGGGAGTCAAGGGAGAGGACCTGCCGAACGTCATGTACCGGCTGATCGAAGCGGACCACTACGTGAATAAAAAGATTCTGGTCGTCGGGGGCGGCGACAGCGCCGTTGAGGCAGCCATGGGGCTTGCGTACCAGGCGGGCAATCAGGTTACGCTATCCTATCGAAAAGAAAGTTTCAGCCGCATCAAAGAAAGAAATTCGCAACGGCTCGCGGAATCAATCCGCAAGGGAAAGCTCAAGGTGCTCTTCAACTCGATGCCCGTGGAGTTCAAGCGAAATGCGGTGGTCATCGAAGTCGCCGGTGCGCGACAGGAGCTTGCAAACGACTACGTTTGGATTTTCGCGGGCGGCGAGCCTCCCACGGCATTCCTCAAGAAGATCGGCATCCGGCTCGGAATGCACGATCTGACGTCGGAAGCAGGCAATGAAGTGAAACAGGCGATGCTATCCAAGAGCGCGATGGCCGACGCGGGCAGGGAGATGTCCTTGAGGCAGTGAGGAACTCGAACCACCAAGTGGGAAATGGTGCGACCGACGAAACAGGAAAGGGCGTTCTTATGAAACCAACATTCGCAAGCGCGTGCGGCGCATTGCTCCTGATCTCGTTCGCCGGAGGTTGTAGCAAGACAGCCAGTGGCCCCGGTACGCCGGCGAACACGAGCGGCGCATCCACCATCGCAAATTCTGCGAGCGCGCCCGCTCAATCGGATCGGGATGCCATCGCGGGCGCGATTCAGCGACACCTCAACGAGAATAAGGGCATCAACATGGCCGCCATGGACATGAATCTGACCGACGTCAACGTCAATGCGGACCAGGCTCAGGCCAACGCCGAATTCCGTCTCAAGCAGGGCGGCACCTCCATGGTGATGACCTATTTCCTCGAGCGCCATGCGGGCGGCTGGATTGTCGTTCGCAATCAGCCCGGCGGCGGCCAGTTCGCGCATCCTCCGATGGACAAGATTCATTCGGGCGCCGGGCCGCCCTCCGAGCAGCCGCAAATGCCCGACGTTGCCGATTTTTTGAAAAAACAACCTCAGACGGGAACCCCGGGCAGTTCTCACTAGAAGTAGTCTTGCAAACACTTTGTTGGGGTTGGCCTGTCGCTACGCTTGACGAGAATTCCAAATTGAAGAAGATTGACGAGTCCCTTCCTCGCAGGCGATGGAAGGAGGGGAGAGCGACGCCAAATGGACTCGACAACACACACTCTCACTATACAGATGCTCGCGTGGCTCGGCGACCGACCCCGAACCTATGACGAGACAATGGAAGCCTGGCGCACTTCCTGCCCGCGACTCTCGATCTGGGAAGACGCCTGCAACGACCATCTCGTAGCGGTCGGGGCGGCAGTGACTCTGACCGCACGCGGACGAGCGATGCTCGAGCGTTTTCGATAGTGGGACGCCGGGCGTGAAAATAACCATCCTCGACGATTACTTCGACACGATTCGAACGCTCCCGTGTTTTGCGATGTTGGCGGAGCACGACGTAACGATTTGGACCGATCACGTTCAAAGCGTCGATGCGCTCGCCGCTCGCCTCCGGGATAGCGAAGCACTGGTGCTCATACGCGAGCGGACAAGAATCGAGGCCGCGCTTCTCGAGCGGCTGCCGAAGCTCAAGCTCATCAGTCAGCGTAGCGTGTATCCCCATATTGATGTCGCCGCATGCACAAATAGAGGGGTCATGGTGTGCTCCAACATGCACTCGGACACTCCGTCCTACGCAGCGGCTGAGTTGACCTGGGCTCTGATACTTGCGGCCGCGCGCCAGATCCCACAACAGGCGGCCTCACTGAAGGCGAGCGGCTGGCAGATGGGCGTCGGCCAGACGCTTCGCGGCAGGACGATTGGAATCTTCGGGTACGGGAGAATCGGAGAAGTTGTCGCCGGATATGCTCGTGCGTTCGGCATGAATGTGCAAGTCTGGTCGAGTTCGGCGTCTATGGAGCGTGCCAGACTGGCCGGACACAAACTCGCCGCCAGCAAGGCCGTCTTGTTCGAGACGAGCGACGTCGTCACAGTTCACCTGCGCCTCGCCGACTCCACCCGAGGCGTCGTTAAACTCTCCGACCTTGAGCGCATGAAATCCACCGCCCTCTTTGTCAACACCAGCCGCGCCGGATTGATTGAAACAGGGGCGCTGGTCTCTGCGCTACGAGCAGGGCGTCCGGGGTTCGCTGCGATTGATGTATTCGACCAAGAGCCATTGCGCGATCCCACCGATCCTCTGCTCGCGCTGCCGAACGTCGTTGCGACACCGCACATCGGCTATGTGACGGCGGATGAGTTCGAACTGCAATTTACGGATATCTTCAAGCAAATCCTCGCCTACGCATCCGGTTCACCAATCAACGTGATCAATCCCGCAGTGTCGTCTTCCCGAGCTCTCGACAAGTGACATCCCCGGTTCGAAGAGCGGTCGCCGGAGTCCAACATCTTTGACAGGAAACACAGCCCAGCACGGAAAGCAGCGCAGGTGTCTCGAATCTCCACAGGGCAAAATCTTCGAATTCGGATGATTGCGAGGTTGGCGGAGGTTGCGGGCTGATCCGAACAGTAGCGCAATAAATGGAAGCCGCCAATGGCGTCTCGATGCCGGACCATTCGTTCCCAGACTCACGCGTCGAAATCTACTCAACTGTCCTAGACGCTATTCGGCTTGATATTTTGGTTGAGCCGCAGCACGTTGTTTGGGTCGTATTTCTTCTTAATCTCGACGAGGCGAGCATAGTTTGCACCATATGCCGACCGGACGAGCTCGTCACTCGTATCTCCCAGTTGGTTGGCATACACTCCATGCGCGAAAGGTTGCAAACTGTCGCGCGTAACCTCAACCCACCGCACCGCACTAGCTTTCTCTGGGATAGCGCTCCAGACGCCTGTCAGGTCGAGCTCATAACCTGGCTGACGCAGAGCAAACGCCGTATCACTCAAACCCACGCGGCTAACAGCCCCGCGCAACGGCACAACGATTACTTTGCACGTTGCCGGCGCATTGTTAATCGCCGTTGCGATCGCCGCAATCGCGGCCTCGCCGAGTTCCCGAAGAATGAGATTCGTTTGGAAGTGCGCGACTGGTGCCTGAAGAAATCCACCGGCTGACTGAGCTTCGAGATAGGACATGGCCCGGATGCTGTCATCCTGCGGTTCGAGCGCGCGCAGCGACCTGACCAGGTCATTACCCATTCGCGCATCGCCGCAATAGCAGATATCAATTTTGAGTCTTGGCCCCCGTTCGGAGGACAACAACTGGGCAAACGCGTCCATTTCATCCGGAGCCGCCGAGAGAAACTTGACGAAGGCCTGCAGAAGTTCCGGAACGCGTCCCGCCGGATACAACAGCGCTCCCGAGACAACCTCGCTTACGGGATGAAGCTGATACTCCAGCGCCGTCACCACACCAAAGTTGCCGCCTCCCCCTCGAATCGCCCAAAAGAGATCTGCATTGGACGTCTGGCTGGCCTCCACCCGTCTCCCGTCTACGGTCACGACTTGCACCGATAGCAGGTTGTCACAAGCGGCGCCGTACTTCTCCATCAAGCGACCTTCTCCCCCTCCGAGCGTCAGGCCGGCAATTCCTACTGTCGGGCAGCCGCCCAAGGTTGTCGCAAGCCCAAAGCGCTGCGACGATTCGTCCAGATCGCGAACGAGCACACCTGCCTCCGCGCGGGCCACGCGATTGCGAGCGTCTACTTCAACTCGTTTCATTGCTGAGAGGTCGATCACCACGCCGCCATCGCACATCCCGTAGCCGACCCGGCTGTGGCCTCCGCCCCGAACCGCCAGTGGTAAGTTGTGTATTTGCCCGAAGTCGAGGGCGCGCGCGACATCGGACGGGCCAGCGCAGCGCACGATCACCGCCGGGCGGCGATCGAATGCCCGGTTGAACACCAGGCGCGCTGCCTCATATTCTGACGCCTCCGGTGTGATGACGTGGCCGGTAACCTCGGAAGCAAGCTTTCGGATGGCGGCTCGGTCAACCGGAGCCGTATTCTGCTCGTCTCTGTGAGACGCTAGCCGGTCTTCAAGAAGCGACGCAACCGGATAACCGTAAAGGACCGCTGCGGCTAATGTTGTCTGCTGGACGAATTGTCTTCTGGTAGTGTGCGCCATGGTTCAGGTGAGCCTACGATATGAGACTAACGCCGTCAACTTGCACTGGGTTTTTAGGTGGATTTCGAGAACGCAAGTGTCTGTTCCCCGATCCTTGACAATTCAGAGGCTAATGTACCATCGACATGCGTTCGTCGGAACCAACAGCAATTCTCAATGTCAGCAAGGTAGAAAACCACGAATTCGGATGGCTGCGCGATCCGCAGAAATTTTGGTTGCGGGGGCCCGATACGCACCGAATTTAGACACTTTGTGCATTCCTTTCCGCAGTGAACTGATTCGTTGCACGGGGTGAGCCTACTATTTTCAAGGCTCCCAGATACCAGTGCCTCGAACAGTTGGACACGTGGAGGAGCCAGTTTATTTCCGAGTTGCAGACGACACAACACACAAAAGGAAAACCCCAGTCTTATGGTACAAACCTGGGATGGCCACTTCCGGCCAGCCCACGCTTGTGCGTGCCATCGGCCGCTGGAGCTTGGCTGCGCTAACCATCAACTGCATTATCGCCAGCGGTATCTTCGGACTCCCATCTGTCATATCCGGTCTGGTCGGCACAGCGAGCCCGTTTGCTTGGTTGTTTGCCGCCGTTGCGACAGCGCTCGTAATGGCATGCTTTGCTGAGGTCTCCTCCCGTTTTGATCAAACTGGCGGAGTTTATCTTTACGCGCGCACTACATTCGGACAAGATACCGGGATTACGATTGCTTGGCTCGGTTGGCTGGCGCGCCTCACTGCCGGTGCTGCCAATGCCAATCTTGTGATCGAGTATCTCGCCAAGTTCTGGCCACGTATACAGACCGCAATTCCCAGAATCCTGACCCTCGCACTCCTAATCGGCTTTCTGGCAATCGTGAATTACGTCGGTGTACGAAGGGGAAGCGCGCAGTCAAATCTGTTCACCGTCGCCAAACTCCTAACGTTAGGTCTATTCATCCTTGTGGGATTATTTTTCCTTGCGAGTCATCCGTTGGTGATCTCGGCGCCCGTCGGCCCACCCAAGCGGTGGCTGCATCCTATCTTGTTGTTAATGTTTGCCTATGGGGGTTACGAGACCGCTCTGATGCCGGGAGGGGAAGCCAAGGACCCCCGCAGAGACTATCCGTTCGCATTGTTGACGGCACTGCTCACGTGTACGTTTGTTTACACCATGACACAACTGATCGTGATCTCAGTGCTGCCACAATCGGTCGTCACGACCCGACCGATGGCAGCAGCCGCGGAAGTCATGGTGGGTCCCTGGGGTGCAACGCTCGTTAGCATTGGAGTCTTGGCTTCCTGCTATGGATACTTGAGTGCCAACGTTCTCGGCTTTCCGAGAATGCTCTTTGCCATGGCTCAGCATGGAGACATGCCGCCAACGATGGCCAGACTACACCCACGTTATCGCACTCCCCATCTTGCCATCATGCTCTTTGCAGCTTTGCTCTATCTATTTTCAATTGCTGGAAGTTTTCAGTGGAACGTGTTCATCTCCGCCATGTCCCGGCTGATTTACTACGGTTCGGTTTGCGTAGCCCTGCCCGTGCTGCGTCGCAATCCGGCTGTGCCACCGCCGCGGTTTCGTTTGCCAATGGGAGAGTTCCTGGCGGTCCTGGCGGTTGGAACATCCCTGTTATTGTTTCCCAGACTGGATCGTGGGGGACTGCTCGTGTTGTCAGTGCTAGCAGTCGGCGTGATCTTAAATAGCGTCTGGGCTTCGAGGAACAGGCCAACTACTGCCGAGAAACTTGAAAATTAGCGAATGTTATTCCTGTCAGAGTCTTGGACTGCGGACATGTGACAGGCCATCCGGAAACTACCTAAAGATAAGTTCTCATTGGTTGTTTGGTTCGGAAATTTTGGAGGCTTAGATTTTTTGCTTCTCACATTTCCTGAATTTATCAATGAGCGGCCTGAGACATAGGTAACACATTGTACCGGACACATGGGTGACACTTCCTCCCTTAAAGGGAGGAAGTGATGCCTTGGAAGGAGTGTTCGGTGATGGACGAAAGATTGCAGTTTGTGGCTCGCCGGCTAGCT